>NZ_MQUC01000003.1:1829844-3187189 GCF_002994045.1 Nonlabens agnitus | reverse complement strand
CCACTAGTAGTGGATCCGTGATCGTGATATCCGTCAACGTAGTCGCTCCGGTGTTCGTTACAGTGAAGTGTAGCTGATCGTCTCCCCAACTGTGCGAAGCCGTCACCGTTCTCATCGTTGAACGTGCCTCTCTTAAGCAGCGATATGTCACTGTCATCTGAAGGCCGTATCCGTTGGATCATCTGGATCGCCGTCACCGTCCGGATCCTCATCCGTCGGTTGTTAGGGTCATCAGAGGTATCCGTCACATCGTCACCATCAGGATTCGTTCCCGTGGCAAGTGCCTGGTTCGATACCGTTCCGGCATCAATGTCGGACTGCTGGATCGTGTAGCTTCCGCTAAAGGTCGTCGTGTCCACCGCTCTGGTGCAAGGCTAGCGATCGGTCCGCCGGTAAGGCGCCGTTAGGCGCCACTAGTAGTGGATCCGTGATCGTGATATCCGTCAACGTAGTCGCTCCGGTGTTCGTTACAGTGAAGCTGTAGCTGATCGTCTCGCCCAACTGTGCGAAAGCCGTCACCGTTCTCATCGTTGAACGTGCTCTCCTTAAGCAGCGATATGTCACTGTCCATCTGGAAGGTCCGTATCCGTTGGATCATCTGGATCGCCGTCGCCGTCTGGATCCTCATCCGTCGGGTTGTTAGGGTCATCAGAGGTATCCGTCACATCGTCACCATCCGGATTCGTTCCCGTGGCAAGTGCCTGGTTTGGTTACCGTTCCGCATCAATGTCGGACTGCTGGATCGTGTAGCTTCCGCTAAAGGTCGTCGTGTCCACCGCTCCAGGTGCAAGGCTCGCGATAGGGCCGCCAGTAAGCTGCCGTTAGGCGCCACTAGTAGTGGATCCGTGATCGTGATATCCGTCAACGTAGTCGCTCCGGTGTTCGTTACAGTGAAGCTGTAGCTGATCGTCTCGCCCAACTGTGCGAAGCCGTCACCGTTCTCATCGTTGAACGTGCTCTCCTTAAGCAGCGATATGTCACTGTCATCTGGAAGTCCGTATCCGTTGGATCATCTGGATCGCCGTCGCCGTCTGGATCCTCATCCGTCGGGTTGTTAGGTCATCAGAGTATCGTCACATCGTCACCATCAGGATTCGTTCCCTGGCAAGTGCCTGGTTGGTTACCGTTCCCGCATCAATGTCGGACTGCTGGATCGTGTAGCTTCCGCTAAAGGTCGTCGTGTCCACCGCTCCAGGTGCAAGGCTCGCGATAGGGCCGCCAGTAAGGCTGCCGTTAGGCGCCACTAGTAGTGGATCCGTGATCGTGATATCCGTCAACGTAGTCGCTCCGGGTTCGTTACAGTGAAGCTGTAGCTGATCGTCTCGCCCAACTGTGCGAAGCCGTCACCGTTCTCATCGTTGAACGTGCTCTCCTTAAGCAGCGATATGTCACTGTCATCTGGAAGGTCCGTATCCGTTGGGTCATCTGGTCGCCGTCGCCGTCCGGATCCTCATCCGTCGGGTTGTTAGGGTCATCAGAGGTATCCGTCACATCGTCCCCATCAGGATTCGTTCCCGTGGCAAGTGCCTGGTTGGTTACCGTTCCGCATCAATGTCGGACTGCTGGATCGTGTAGCTTCCGCTAAAGGTCGTCGTGTCCACCGCTCCAGGTGCAAGGCTCGCGATAGGGCCGCCAGTAAGGCTGCCGTTAGGCGCCACCAGTAGTGGATCCGTGATCGTGATATCCGTCAACGTAGTCGCTCCGGTGTTCGTTACAGTGAAGCTGTAGCTGATCGTCTCGCCCAACTGTGCGAAGCCGTCACCGTTCTCATCGTTGAACGTGCTCTCCTTAAGCAGCAATATGTCACTGTCATCCGGAAGGTCCGTATCCGTTGGATCATTCTCCAGGTTGCTGTTGTCATCCGAAAGGTCGCTGACATCATCTCCATCAGGTGTCGTTCCCGTAGCCGTAGCCTGGTTCGATACGCTCTGCGCATCGATGTCGGACTGCTGGATCGTGTAGCTTCCGCTAAAGGTCGTCGTGTCCGTTGCTCCTGGTGCCAGTGTAGCGATGGACCGCCAGTCAACGTACCGTTGGCACCATCAAGTAGTGGATCCGTTACCGTTACATTCGTTAGGGTCGTAGCACCACTGTTCGTCACCTCAAAGCTGTAGCTGATCGTCTCGCCCAACTGAGCAAAGCCATCGCCGTTCTCATCGTTGAACACAGAGGTCTTGATGATCGATATCTCGCTGTCCTCAGGAAGATTCGTATCCGTTGGATCATTCTCTAGGTTGCTGTTGTCATCCGAAAGGTGCTGACATCATCTCCATCAGGTGTCGTTCCCGTAGCGTAGCCTGGTTCGATACGCTCTGAGCATCGATGTCCGACTGCTGGATCGTGTAGCTTCCACTAAAGGTCGCCGTGTCTACCGCTCCTGGTGCAAGGCTCGCGATAGGACCGCCGGTAAGGCTGCCGCTTGGCGCCACCAATAGTGGATCCGTTACCGTCACATTCGTTAGGTCGTAGCTCCACTGTTCGTTACCTCAAAGCTGTAGCTGATCGTCTCGCCCAACTGAGCAAAGCCGTCACCGTTCTCATCGTTGAACAACAGAGGTCTTGATGATCGATATCTCGCTGTCCTCAGGAAGATTCGTATCCGTTGGATCATCCTCCAGGTTGCTGTTGTCATCCGATAGGTCGCTCACATCATCTCCGTCAGGTGTCGTTCCCGTAGCCGTAGCCTGATTCGATACGCTCTGAGCCATCGATGCCGACTGCTGGATCGTGTAGCTTCCACTAAAGGTCGTCGTGTCTACCGCTCCTGGTGCAAGGCTCGCGATCGGTCCGCCGGTAAGGCTGCCGCTTGGCGCCACCAATAATGGATCCGTTACCGTCACATTCGTTAGGGTCGTAGCTCCACTGTTCGTTACCTCGAAGCTGTAGCTGATCGTCTCGCCCAACTGAGCAAAACCATCGCCATTCTCATCGTTGAACACAGAGGTCTTGATGATCGATATCTCGCTGTCTCAGGAAGATTCGTATCCGTTGGATCATTCTCCAGGTTGCTGTTGTCATCCGAAAGGTCGCTCACATCATCTCCGTCAGGTGTCGTTCCCGTAGCCGTAGCCTGGTTCGATACGCTCTGCGCATCGATGTCGGACTGCTGGATCGTGTAGCTTCCGCTAAAGGTCGTCGTGTCCGTGCTCCTGGTGCCAGTGTAGCGATGGGACCGCCAGTCAACGTACCGTTGGCACCATCAAGTAGTGGATCCGTTACCGTTACATTCGTTAGGGTCGTAGCACCACTGTTCGTCACCTCAAAGCTGTAGCTGATCGTCTCGCCCAACTGAGCAAAGCCATCGCCGTTCTCATCGTTGAACACAGACGTCTTGATGATCGATATCTCGCTGTCCTCGGGAAGGTCCGTATCCGTTGGATCATTCTCAATTGGGCTATTATCATCAGAAGTATCCGTGACATTATTATTATCAGGATCTTGTCCAGTAACAATTGCTTGATTCGTGACTTGCAAATTATCAATATCTGACTGCTGGATCGTGTAGCTTCCGCTGAAGGTCGTCGTGTCTATCGCTCCAGGTACAAGGCTCGTAATAGGACCGCCAGTCAATGTACCGTTTATTCCTTGTAATAATGGGTCAGATAAAACAATGTTAGTAATTGTCCTATTACCTGCATTTCTTATAGTAAATGAATAACTGACAGTTTCACCAACCTGAGCGGACCCATCTCCATTCTCATCATTAAAGGTTCCTCTCTTTAATAAGGTTAATCGCATCGACCGCATCGTAAGATGTTATAGTCGGATCGTTTTCGAAATTACTATTATCATCTGATAGATCCGTGACATTTGAATTATCGGGATCTTGTGCTTCGACGGTCGCTTGATTGCTGACCTGTGATGCGTTTACGTCAGTTAAGGATAAAGTATAAGTTCCTACAAACGTATTCGAATCACTTTCGCCAGGTACAAGGCTCGCAATAGGCCACCCGTAAGACTGCCATTTGGTGTAACCAATAACGGGTCTGCAATAATAACGTTCGTTAACGTAACATTTCCGGTATTTGTTACTACAAAAGAATAACTTATAGTTTCGCCAACCTGCGCCACTCCATCATTGTTCTCATCGTTGAAACCCCTATTTTAATCAAAGATATTCTACCATTTTTAAGAAGGTCCGTATCCGTTGGATCATTCTCCAGGTTGCTGTTGTCATCCGATAGGTCGCTGACATCATCTCCGTCAGGTGTCGTTCCCGTAGCCGTAGCCTGGTTCGATACGCTCTGAGCATCGATGTCCGACTGCTGGATCGTGTAGCTTCCACTAAAGGTCGCCGTGTCTACCGCTCCTGGTGCAAGGCTTCGCGATAGGACCGCCGGTAAGGCTGCCGCTTGGCGCCACCAATAGTGGATCCGTTACCGTCACATTCGTTAGGGTCGTAGCTCCACTGTTCGTTACCTCAAAGCTGTAGCTGATCGTCTCGCCCAACTGAGCAAAGCCGTCACCGTTCTCATCGTTGAACACAGAGTCTTGATGATCGATATCTCGCTGTCCTCAGGAAGATTCGTATCCGTTGGATCATCCTCCAGGTTGCTGTTGTCATCCGATAGGTCGCTCACATCATCTCCGTCAGGTGTCGTTCCCGTAGCCGTAGCCTGATTCGATACGCTCTGAGCATCGATGTCCGACTGCTGGATCGTGTAGCTTCCGCTAAAGGTCGTCGTGTCTATCGCTCCTGGTGCCAGTGTAGCGATCGGGCCGCCGGTAAGGCTGCCGCTTGGCGCCACCAATAGTGGATCCGTTACCGTTACATTCGTTAGGGTCGTAGCTCCACTGTTCGTTACCTCGAAGCTGTAGCTGATCGTCTCGCCCAACTGAGCAAAGCCGTCACCATTCTCATCGTTGAACACAGAGGTCTTGATGATCGATATCTCGCTGTCCTCAGGAAGATTCGTATCCGTTGGATCATCCTCCAGGTTGCTGTTGTCATCCGATAGGTCGCTCACATCATCTCCGTCAGGTGTCGTTCCCGGTAGCCGTAGCCTGGTTCGATACGCTCTGCGCATCGATGTCGGACTGCTGGATCGTGTAGCTTCCGCTAAAGGTCGTGTCCGTTGCTCCTGGTGCCAGTGTAGCGATGGGACCGCCAGTCAACGTACCGTTGGCACCATCAAGTAGTGGATCCGTTACCGTTACATTCGTTAGGGTCGTAGCTCCACTGTTCGTCACCTCAAAGCTGTAGCTGATCGTCTCGCCCAACTGAGCAAAGCCATCGCCGTTCTCATCGTTGAACACAGAGGTCTTGATGATCGATATCTCGCTGTCCTCAGGAAGATTCGTATCCGTTGGATCATTCTCTAGGTTGCTGTTGTCATCCGAAAGGTCGCTGACATCATCTCCATCAGGTGTCGTTCCCGTAGCCGTAGCCTGGTTCGATACGCTCTGAGCATCTATGTCCGACTGCTGGATCGTGTAGCTTCCGCTAAAGGTCGCCGTGTCTACCGCTCCTGGTGCCAGTGTAGCGATGGGACCGCCAGTCAACGTACCGTTGGCACCATCAAGTAGTGGATCCGTTACCGTCACATTCGTAAGGGTCGTAGCTCCACTGTTCGTCACCTCAAAGCTGTAGCTGATCGTCTCGCCCAACTGAGCAAAGCCATCGCCGTTCTCATCGTTGAACACCGACGTCTTGATGATCGATATCTCGCTGTCCTCGGGAAGGTCCGTACCCGTTGGATCATTCTCCAGGTTGCTGTTGTCATCCGATAGGTCGCTGACATCATCTCCGTCAGGTGTCGTTCCCGTAGCCGTAGCCTGGTTCGATACGCTCTGAGCATCGATGTCGGACTGCTGGATCGTGTAGCTTCCGCTAAAGGTCGCCGTGTCTACCGCTCCTGGTGCAAGGCTCGCGATCGGTCCGCCGGTAAGGCTGCCGCTTGGCGCCACCAATAATGGATCCGTTACCGTCACATTCGTTAGGGTCGTAGCTCCACTGTTCGTTACCTCGAAGCTGTAGCTGATCGTCTCGCCCAACTGAGCAAAACCATCGCCATTCTCATCGTTGAACACAGAGGTCTTGATGATCGATATCTCGCTGTCCTCAGGAAGATTCGTATCCGTTGGATCATTCTCCAGGTTGCTGTTGTCATCCGAAAGGTCGCTCACATCATCTCCGTCAGGTGTCGTTCCCGTAGCCGTAGCCTGGTTCGATACGCTCTGCGCATCGATGTCGGACTGCTGGATCGTGTAGCTTCCGCTAAAGGTCGTCGTGTCCGTTGCTCCTGGTGCCAGTGTAGCGATGGGACCGCCAGTCAACGTACCGTTGGCACCATCAAGTAGTGGATCCGTTACCGTTACATTCGTTAGGGTCGTAGCACCACTGTTCGTCACCTCAAAGCTGTAGCTGATCGTCTCGCCCAACTGAGCAAAGCCATCGCCGTTCTCATCGTTGAACACAGAGGTCTTGATGATCGATATCTCGCTATCCTCAGGAAGATTCGTATCCGTTGGATCATTCTCCAGATTGCTGTTGTCATCCGATAGGTCGCTCACATCATCTCCGTCAGGTGTCGTTCCCGTAGCCGTAGCCTGGTTCGATACGCTCTGCGCATCGATGTCCGACTGCTGGATCGTGTAGCTTCCACTAAAGGTCGCCGTGTCCACCGATCCAGGTGCCAGTGTAGCGATCGGGCCGCCGGTAAGGCTGCCGCTTGGCGCCACCAATAGTGGATCCGTTACGTCACATTCGTAAGGGTCGTAGCTCCACTGTTCGTTACCTCAAAGCTGTAGCTGATCGTCTCGCCAATTGAGCAAAGCCATCACCATTCTCATCGTTGAACACAGAGGTCTTGATGATAGATATCTCGCTGTCCTCA
Organism: Nonlabens agnitus; assembly: GCF_002994045.1. Lineage (NCBI taxonomy): Bacteria > Pseudomonadati > Bacteroidota > Flavobacteriia > Flavobacteriales > Flavobacteriaceae > Nonlabens > Nonlabens agnitus. Next base: position 3,180,353 of record NZ_MQUC01000003.1, on the reverse strand, counting down.
GGAAGATTCGTATCCGTTGGATCATTCTCTAGGTTGCTGTTGTCATCCGATAGGTCGCTGACATCATCTCCGTCAGGTGTCGTTCCCGTAGCCGTAGCCTGGTTCGATACGCTCTGAGCATCGATGTCCGACTGCTGGATCGTGTAGCTTCCGCTAAAGGTCGTCGTGTCCGTTGCTCCTGGTGCCAGTGTAGCGATGGGGCCGCCGGTAAGGCTGCCGCTTGGCGCCACCAATAGTGGATCCGTTACCGTCACATTCGTTAGGGTCGTAGCTCCACTGTTCGTTACCTCAAAGCTGTAGCTGATCGTCTCGCCCAACTGAGCAAAGCCGTCACCGTTCTCATCGTTGAACACAGAGGTCTTGATGATCGATATCTCGCTGTCCTCAGGAAGATTCGTATCCGTTGGATCATCCTCCAGGTTGCTGTTGTCATCCGAAAGGTCGCTGACATCATCTCCGTCAGGTGTCGTTCCCGTAGCCGTAGCCTGGTTCGATACACTCTGCGCATCGATGTCCGACTGCTGGATCGTGTAGCTTCCACTAAAGGTCGCCGTGTCCACCGCTCCAGGTGCAAGTGTAGCGATCGGGCCGCCGGTAAGGCTGCCGCTTGGCGCCACCAATAGTGGATCCGTTACCGTCACATTCGTTAGGGTCGTAGCTCCACTGTTCGTTACCTCAAAGCTGTAGCTGATCGTCTCGCCCAACTGAGCAAAGCCGTCACCGTTCTCATCGTTGAACACAGAGGTCTTGATGATCGATATCTCGCTGTCCTCAGGAAGATTCGTATCCGTTGGATCATCCTCCAGGTTGCTGTTGTCATCCGAAAGGTCGCTGACATCATCTCCGTCAGGTGTCGTTCCCGTAGCCGTAGCCTGGTTCGATACACTCTGCGCATCGATGTCCGACTGCTGGATCGTGTAGCTTCCACTAAAGGTCGTCGTGTCTATCGCTCCTGGTGCAAGGCTCGCAATAGGACCGCCTGTCAATGTACCGTTGGCACCATCAAGTAGTGGGTCCGTTACCGTTACATTGGTAAGGGTCTGGTTACCCGTATTAGTTACAGTGAAGCTGTAGGTGATCACCTCGCCTACCTGCGCTCTACCGTCATTGTTATTCGCTGCCGTTCCGCTGCCACTATCAGTGAAAGTTCCCGTCTTGATGATCGCAATGGAAGGAGCAGAAGGAACCGTAGTTATCGTTGGATCGTTCTGTAGGTTGCTGTTGTCATCTGAAAGGTCCGTGACTTGTGTGTTCTGTGGGGTCGTCCCTGTAGCCGTAGCCTGATTGCTGAATCGACCAGAGTTAATGTCTGCCTGGGTAACTCTATAGCTTCCCGTAAAAGTCGTAGCGTTGGTTGCTCCTGGCGCAAGGCTCGCAATAGGACCACCCGTAATCGAACCGTTTGGCGCCACCAATAATGGATCCGTAACCCTAACATTGGTAAGGGTCTGGTTACCCGTATTCGTTACAGTGAAGCTGTAAGTGATCACCTCGCCTACCTGTGCTCTACCGTCATTGTTATTCGCTGCCGTTCCGCTGCCACTATCAGTGAAAGTTCCCGCCTTGATGATCGCAATGGAAGGAGCAGAAGGAACCGTAGTTACCGTTGGATCGTTCTGTAGATTGCTGTTGTCATCCGATAGATCCGTGACCTGTGTGTTCTGTGGCGTCGTCCCTGTAGCCGTAGCCTGATTGCTGAATCGACCAGAGTTAATGTCTGCCTGGGTAACTCTATAGCTTCCCGTAAAAGTCGTAGCGTTGGTTGCTCCTGGCGCAAGGCTCGCAATAGGACCACCCGTAATCGAACCGTTTGGCGCCACCAATAATGGATCCGTAACCCTAACATTGGTAAGGGTCTGGTTACCCGTATTCGTTACAGTGAAGCTGTAAGTGATCACCTCGCCTACCTGTGCTCTACCGTCATTGTTATTCGCTGCCGTTCCGCTGCCACTGTCGGTGAAAGTTCCCGTCTTGATGATCGCAATGGAAGGAGCAGAAGGAACCGTAGTTATCGTTGGATCGTTCTGTAGGTTACTGTTGTCATCCGATAGATCCGTGACCTGTGTGTTCTGTGGCGTCGTCCCTGTAGCCGTAGCCTGATTGCTGAATCGACCAGAGTTAATGTCTGCCTGGGTAACTCTATAGCTTCCCGTAAAAGTCGTAGCGTTGGTTGCTCCTGGCGCAAGGCTCGCAATAGGACCACCCGTAATCGAACCGTTTGGCGCCACCAATAATGGATCCGTAACCCTAACATTGGTAAGGGTCTGGTTACCCGTATTCGTTACAGTGAAGCTGTAAGTGATCACCTCGCCTACCTGCGCTCTACCGTCATTGTTATTCGCTGCCGTTCCGCTGCCACTATCAGTGAAAGTTCCCGTCTTGATGATCGCAATAGCACCGTTTGTTGTCAAAGGAGTGATCGTAATGTCATCGGGATTACCATTACCATTGGTATCAACGTTTGTGTTGTTTCCAGGGTCATCAGACAAATCGGTGATTGTATCACCAGTTGGATTTGTTGAAGTTCCTGAAATTTGATTCAAAACTCTTCCCGCGTCAAGTTCTGGCTGAGTAATAGAGTGTGTACTAGTTAAATTTACAGATGCTCCAGCAGCAAGAGACGCTATCTGAGTCTGACTAAGAGTACCATTGTTATCTGTAAGAGAAATATTGGATAAGGTGGAGTTACCTGTGTTAGTAACAACTACATCGTAAGTGATCGTTTGATCTACTGAATTATAAGTACCAGGCCTATCTGCTTTTGTAATCGCGAGAGAAGACCCTACGATAAGTAAAGCTGAATTACTATTAACATTTGAACATTTATATGACGAGCTAGTTACTACAACTCTGTAAAGATTTCCATTAAATGAAGCAGGTGCATTTGTTACTGTAAGCGTATTCGTATTTACACCACTGTAATTAGCATTATTAGAAATATTAGTAAACGCTCCTCCTGTACTTACCTGCCATCTATAAACAGGGTTACTTCCGGTTACCGCAACACTAAATTGGTTGGTATTATTACCTGCTATAATAGCCGTATCGTTTTGAGGCTGCGAAGTAATTGCAATTGGGGTACCAGCTTCTCTCGCATCTGAAGTCCCATTGTTATTTCCGTCTGCTGGTCGTACGTTATAATTAGTTCCAGCTGCATTCACTGTTTGACCGCCGCCACTTGTCACCAAACCATTAGCGTTAACCGTAACTGGCTGTCCACCTACTTGACCATCACCGTCAGGATCTTGAAAGCCACCTTCAATAACGTCAGTACATCCATCGTTGTCTGCATCTCTATCTATTCTATTTGGGAAGGCGTCATTATCATTATTAGCAGTGTTACCACCTTCGTCAACATCAGTTATCCCATCATTATCATCATCTAGATCCACAGAATCTGCAACACCATCACGGTCAAAGTCAGGACCATCAACGAAATCACGGTTAACAATAGAAGCTTCAAAAAGCCTCACATTAATTCTATTATCGTTCGCACCATCCACGTCAGATACTGAAGCCAATGCAAAGCCAGTTGGAACATCAGTAGCAGGATCTACCTCTCTTACTACAAAATCTTCAAAACCTAAAGAAGCATTACGAGTTACTTGAAACTGATAACTTCCATTCGCACCTGTGGTGGTGGTGGCAATTAAAGTCCCGTCGGGTCGCTCCAACCTCACGGTAACTCCTGAAATAGGCGTACCGTCATCCCTACGAACAGCACCACATATCAAAGGCTGGGTCACAAAAACCGTAACTGGCTGTTGAAATTGAGCTCGCTCTAATACTAATGCAAAAAATCTATTTGATTGCGTACCTGAACCTACCTTTCCAATTCGGTATGTAAATGAGTTCCTATTCTCATAATAATTACTAAAAGTATAACGAGGGTCTTCATCAATAGGCTCAATAGGAGCTGATTGATTATCTACGTTTCGTCCGCGAATAATATTAGCATTACGTGTAATATCTATTTGAGTAACTGCAGATCTTGTAAAGGCATCGGTTAGAGATAATTCAGCAAACTCCTGAATTCCGGGACTTCCATCAATATCGAACGGTGTTGCAAAAAAGCAGACATCATTCGCAGCCCTATTGGTACCAGACTCAACAAGCCTAATTCTAAACAAAGCGCTAATTTCTCCAGAACTTGTCGCTGAAATTCTTGGCTGAAATGCTCTAGGCAATCCATCTGAAGATACATCGATATCCAAAAGTGAAGTATTATTCAGTTCAAGTATCTCCACTAAAACATCTATTGCAGGATTTTGGTTGATTGATCCCGCAGCATTGGCAAATCGATAACGAGTACCGACTGCAAGTGGAGCCCCACCATTATCAATTGTAGGTGTAGATGAAAAGGAAACGACATCAAAACAGTTCTCCCTTAAACAGGAACGTGATTGACCTATCGCAGTAAGCGAAGACAATCCAATAATAAATAATAGTAAAAAATGTAGTGAAGATTTTTTTACAAAAGTAGAGTTGCTCATTGACTATTTGATTAAATGATTCAATAGCACTAAATAAGGGAACTCACCCAATTGCAAAAACAAAATATGTGCAGCTGATACTAATCCCCTAACTTTAGTAACATTGCTTCAAGGCATATCGCCTCTAAGACCAACAAAATTACTCTAATTACTGACGCTCACAAATACTTTCGCTTTGCTTGGGAATTAAACGATAAAAGTATAGAATACCTAAAAAAATATAACTTAAGTTAAAGAATATCAATGATAGGTGTTGCATTCGACTGAAAAAGATCAAAACATCCAAAATATTCAACCGTTAAACACCAGATTTTAAAGAATCACGCTTTCGCGAAAGCGTACTCAGTTTTACTTGCAACTAGCTAATAATCAATAGATTCATTAGGTTTTTTCCTACAATTTAACAAGATGAAGGAATCCAAGGAAAGTCTAATAAAGTTTGATGCTGTGCTAAATTCTAGAAAAATAGCACAATAAAAAACCCTTCAGTTTCCTGAAGGGTTTGTAGTAGCGGGAACTGGACTCGAACCAGTGACCTTCGGGTTATGAGCCCGACGAGCTACCTACTGCTCTATCCCGCGATGTAAATGTTATTTTTCAACTTGGCGAGAAGCCTGTAAGTAATAAGCTTACCTGAAAAACGTCCCTTTCTTTCGATTGGGATGGCAAATATACAACCATTCCGTTATTCCTGCAAGCTAATTTTGTGTTTGATGGATCGGCATAGTTAAACTATTCTCAAATGACAATAGCTTAGGATATTAGCAATTGAAGAATGAATAACTTCAAAATAAAAACCATGGATACCCAAGTAAATACTGAAAAATACCTGCAAAGCATTCTAGAGAAAACATATGATGCGCAACGAGGTTATGCCAACGCCGCCGAGGTTACTGAAAATGTACAACTCAAACGTTGGTTTGCCCAACAAGGTGCCAGACGCACTCAATATGCCGCGAGCATCGCTGGCGAAATGAAAGGAATGAACGAGCATCCAGAATTTGACGGTTCCTTTCAAGGTGATGTACACCGTAGCTGGATGAATATCAAGGCCGCATTAAGCAGTAATAAGGATGAAACCATTCTTGAAGAATGTTTAAGGGGTGAAAATGCTGCCGTAGCAGAGTATTCTCAAATTCTAGAACATAAAAACGAGCTGCCACAAACTATTGTAAGTGTTCTTGAAGCCCAAAAGGATGAGATAAACGCCACCATTAACCAAATCAAAAGACTTGAAGATATTGCAGACCATCTAGATGATTAAGAAATAAAAGACTCTATCAAAAGCCGCTCCTCGAGCGGCTTTTTTATTGGCCTATTTCTTTAGCTTCAAAATGGAGCAGTTCTCCATCTTCAAATTGCACTGTGATTTCTATGGGGTTGCAGCACACCTCACAATCCTCGACATAGGTTTGTGAGTAGGCAGGATCCAGCAGCATACTTATTTCCTGCCAGCAGTGTGGACATGAAAAGAAGTATTCTATCATAAAGGCTGTGATAAAAGTTCGCCAGCCAATTGCAGGAGCTGTATTTCTGCAAGCTTAGCAACATACTTTGCTTGATTGCGAGTGGTTCGGGCGTTGACCAAATTAATTTGGGCTTGACGTAGTTCTATGCTTGTAATTTGCCCCAAACGATAACGTTCTTGAGATCTGTCAAAATTGTTTTGATTGGTCTCTACGTTCTGGGTTTGCAAATTGTAAATAGCAATGGCATTTTGATAATTCCCTCGAGCATTTGCGATGTCGCGCATCACTTGCTTTTCAGTTTGCTGTAAACGCAGACGTTCATTTTCAGCAGTGATTTTTGCATTTCTAATGCCTGTGATGGAACGACCGCCATCAAAAATGTCCCAAGTAAGCGTGGCGCCTAAATTGATGGCATCACTGGTACTCGTCCTGGATGGGAAAAACGCACTTTCTGGATCTTCTGACCTATTCCAACCGTAGCTACCGCTCAGACCTATTCGAGGTAGGAGCAATGCTTTGGCGGTATTCACATCCCATTCGCTTATCTGGACATTGCTACGCGCGAGCATGAGCCGTACGTTATCGTCCACTTCTTCCAAATAACTAATCACCTCTAATTCTGGCTTAAGAGTTACCAGCGTGTCAACCGTAAATGCAGCGGCATCAATCTCTCGATTCATGACGAGATTCAGATCCCTTTTGGCATTTTCCAGGTTCTGTTTGGCATTCAGGATATTGATGCTGTCTGTCGTGATATCAACTTGTGCATTGAGCACCTCAAGTTTATTGACCTGACCGTATTCAAATTGATATTTGGCACGCGTCTCTCTTTCGCGAGTATTGTTGAGTGTCTCTCGAAATATGCTAAGATTTTCAGTAAGTCGGGCAACTTCATAATACACCGTCATGAGCTGCACGGTGGTGCTTTCAATAACTTGTCTTACCTGCAGATCAGTAAGATTATATTGTTCCTGTAAGATCTTGTAGTTATAAAACCTACCCAAACCATCAAACAGCAAATAATCTGCACCTATACTAGCATTATAACGCCGTGAAATTTGATCATTTAGAATTACCGGAGCTCTAGGCGGAACGAGCACACCGTTGTCATCCCTTGTTGAACCAAATTCCGTTCGATTGTCCGTATTACTATAGTTCGCACCAGCGGTACCGGAAACAGTAGGCAGATAACCACTATTGAGTATATCCTTATTATTATCTGCAACCTCAAGTTGGTTTTCAGAGATCTGGATATCAAAATTGTTTTGCAACATGAGCTCAACGGCTTGTTGCCTGGATAATAAAGGTTCTGGTGCTTGTTGGGAATTCGCTTTCGCGAAAGCGAACAAAACCACCATCAACCCAACTATTTGAAGCTTCTTATTCATCTTTCGTATCGTCAAATTCATCTAGTGCTTCCTCTTCTTTGGCGATGCTCGTAACAGATCGCTTACTTACTTTTTCTCCAGTACGCAACCAATGGATCCATACTTTACTATTGTTCCCAAAACTGAGGAACAACGGCAGCAGCAACAAGGTCAAAACCGTAGCGATCCCTATACCGTAAGAGATGGAAATTGCCATGGGTTTGAGGAATTGTGCCTGACGACTCTTTTCAAGCAATAGCGGTGCGAGTCCAGCAACAGTGGTCAACGAGGTCAAAAATATAGCGCGGAAACGACTCTTACCAGCCTCAAAAAGAGCATCGTCAAAGTCCAGTCCTTCTTCAATCAACGAATTGAACTTACCAATAAGAACAAGTCCATCATTTACCATAATACCGATCAAGGCTATGATTCCCAGCATGCTCAGGATATTCACCGGGAAGCCATGAATCCAGTGTCCCCAAGCGACCGCCACAAAACTGAAAGGGATCAATAAAATCAACATAATAGGTTGCGTCCCACTACGGAAGGTGAAAGCAATCACAAAGTAAATGATGAGTAAAACTAGCGGGAAAATAAAGCTGGCACTACTAGAAATCTTTTCCGCTTCTCGAGCCTGTCCACTCAGGTAGTTAGGTGAGATCGTTGGATACTTTTTCTGTAACTCTGGAATGATATTATCCTGAATATCAGTGAGCACGTCCGTCGCGCTTTGATTAGGATCCTTGAGGTCTGCGCTCACCAGTATTTCCCTACGACCTTCCAAGTGGTTGATGACCACATCACCACGCTCAATGGTATAGTCTGCGATGTCCCGCAACGGCACTCGATCACCAGCTGGTGTCTGAATGCGCAGTTCATCCATATCCTTGATACTGTTACGGTTGTCCCGTTCATAACGTACCCAAACCCGTATCTCATCCTGGCCGCGCTGGAAACGTTGTGCCTCTTGACCAAAAAATGCCGAACGCACCTGGCTCATCACAGCTCTGGAATTAAGTCCCAATGCATATGCATTGTCATTTAATTCTAACTTTATTTCCTTAATTCCTGCGGGATCGTTATCCTCAATATCCTTGAGCAACGGGTTTTGACTCAAGATTTCCTTGAAATCTTCGGTAGCTGCTTTAAGCTCCTCAATATTGTTACTTAACAACGAGACTGATACTGGACTACCACCAAAATTTCCTCCAGAACCAAAGTTCAAGGTCTCGGCGCCTGGAACGACACCTACCAGTTCCCGTAGCCTATTGGCAACGATGGGAGATTTCAATGCTTCTGGTCTGGTTTCTCCAGGCAATAAGTTAATGGATAAGTTAGCCGAAGATGATGACGTTTGTGATTTGATGATATTCTCAAAAAGCATGACACTGTCACCATACACCTCATCGGTCAAATATTCTTCAGTTAATTCTTTATTGACAATTTGTGCCTTTTCCTGAATGGAACTTATAATGCTGTCTGTAATGGATTCTGCAGTTCCATTAGGCATTTCCAATGTGACCGAAACCTGGTCACTTGAAATTTGAGGGAATAGAGTCACTCCTATCACGCCACCACCAACAGAACCAATAGTCAACAGTAAGGCAGCAACAAAGAAAGCAAAGGTTAAAAACTGATTCTTTAATGCAAATCGCAATGTTGGCGCATAAGCTTTATCGCGCATCCAGTTCATGGCCTTATCGCCATATTCATTGACCAGTCGCATTTTTTGGAATGCTTTGGCAATACCTTTTTTAGGTTCTTCAGACTTGGGCTGCAAGGCTTTGGAATGTGCCAAGTGAGCTGGCAAAATGATCAATGCCTCGACCAGCGAGACCAATAATGTCAAAATCACAATGACAGACACCTCACTGAAAAACTCTCCTATCCTACCATCCAAAAACAAGAAGGTAGAAAATGCCAGAATAGTGGTAATAATAGCACTCATGATAGGTGGAATAACTTCCATCGTTCCATCGATAGCTGCCGTCACAGGGTCTTTTCCATCCTCATAATGCTGATAAATATTTTCAGCAATCACAATACCGTCATCCACCAAAATACCGATAACGATAATCATCCCAAAAAGGGATAATACATTGATGGTAACATCAAACTGTCCGGCAAACATGAACATACCTAAAAACGCAATAGGTAAACCAAAAGCCACCCAAAACGCCAATCTAGTATTCAAGAAAACCGACAGAAATAGTAATACCAGCAGCATTCCAATGATCGCGTTCTCAGTTAGCAAGGCTGTTCTTTGATTTAGAGTAATAGATCGATCGCTAACCACATTGATTTGAACATTATTAAATCGCTGATTGTACTCTTCAATATATTCCTTGACCTTATCAGCGCTGCCTATCAGATCTTCTGCATTGGTACTTGTAACGGTCATGTTGACCGCACGCTCATTATCAAAGTAGGATGCATTTGGAGATTCAGCAAATCGGTCTCGAACTACTGCGACGTCTTTAAGGAATACCGTGGTTCCATCGGCGCTGGTACGTACGGGAATATAGTTGAGCTCATCACCGTAGTACGACCTATTGTTAGCGCGTATTAAGTATTCTTCTACATCTGTTTTGATGTTCCCACCAGTAGTTAAAATGTTGGAGCTTGCCACGGCGTTTGCCACCTCTTGAAATGTTAGGTCATAACCCAACAAGGTATTTTCATTAACTGCGATCTCAATCTCTTCGGCAGGATAACCGGTGATTTCAATTTGAGAAATACCATCAATACCTCTTAAGTCATTCTCCACATCTCTTGCCAGTTGCTTCAAGGTGCGCAATGGCACGTTTTTACCGCTTAAAGCAAAGGTGATGGTAGGTCTGGACTCTTCTCTTTTTGCGACTACTAGTGGCTCCATTCCCACAGGATAGGATGGTACGCGGTCCACCGCATTCTTGACTTCCAATAGCATGAAGTCAATATTGTAACCTTTAATGATCTCGACCGTTATCGTTCCTGAATTTTCTCGAGAAGCTGAAGTAACCCTATCAATTCCCTCGATTCCTTTGAGATTATCCTCGATCTTGAGTACCACACCTTCTTCTATCTCTTGAGGCGATGCTCCAGGATAGGTGACGTTGATAGTTATGATTTTTGAATCTACTAACGGGAAAAAGGAAGATTTAAGGGACAACATTCCCAGAATACCAAAAATCGTAAATGCTGCAATTACAACATTAACGGCCACATGGTGTTTTATGAAATATGCAATGACGGATCTCATGCGTCTGTGTTCCCTTCAGATGCGGTTGCATCAGTTTTACTCGCGTTATCATTTTTTGCTTGCTCTTCTGTCTTTACGATCATGCCTTCATAGGCTCCAGAGACTGCTTGGGAAATAATAACGGTTCCGTTTTCAAGTCCTTTTAGGACCACGGTTTTATCAGAAAAGAATACTGGATTTACTTCTACCAGTTCCAGTTTTCCTTCACGCACGACAAACAATTGATTGGCACCTTGAAGAAGGCTGCGGTCCAATTCTACCGCATTTTCAATATTCTGTGCATCTAGGTTTGCCGTGAGATACATGCCGTCTTTAAGGTCTTCATCATTTACTTCTATCACTACCGATATGGTTTGTGAAGCCTGATCCACTTTCCCGTTGACTCTGGTGACTTCACCTTGATAACTCTTGCTACCTGAAATGTTATTTAAAAGCACCTTTTCTCCTATCTCCAGCAAATCAGCAAACTCTGCACTGATGGAAACCTGCATTTCATAAATACCGGTTTGAATAAATTCTCCTAATTGCTGACCGTTGCGCACAAGGGTTCCTTCCGTAACCATGGCATCAGTAAGCACACCAGAAAATGGTGCCGTGATGCGGTATTTTACAAGCCGGTTTTCTAGGTTTTTAATATTGTAAAAAGTGGTGTAGATATTTCTTCCCGTAATGAAATACTTTTCTCTGTCATTGACCGGATCTGGCAATGCTGGTGTGGTGCCGTTCATATTCCAATTATCCAGATAAGCCTGCCATTGACTGTAGGATTCAGGATAGTCTAGACGCAGATCAGGCATGATGGCAGTGATCTGATTATTCAGCGTGGCTCTAGAACTTCTTACCTGTGATAAGAACTCTGTATTATCAATAAGGATCAAGGTCTCTCCAGCGCGATACTTTTGTCCTGTTCTAAAAAGTTTGCCAGAGTTTCTAAAAACACCGCTAACTTCTGCATACAACTCAATACGACGTTTTGCCTGTAGGTTACCATTTGCAGGTATCACGATGGGAATGGTAGAATTGCGGACGGTATCTGTCGTGACAATCTTAACTTCCTTTTTGATCTGTGGCTTGGGAGCCGTTTTACTGTCGATAATAAGCTTTGCACCTATGGCGGCACCAGCAATTATCACAACAGCGAGAATTATAAGAATGATCCTACGCATGAATTTGAAAAGCTAAAATTGATAACTAATAACCGCAAAACTAGGTTACCACTGCAAGCGTGGCGTTAATAAAACCTTAAAGCTGTTGATACAACTATTCTTTTAACCTAGTCCAAGGCATCTATTTCTTCAGATACTTCTTCCCACTTTTTCATCCATTCATCCAGCGATTTTTTCTTTGCCTTATACTTGTCAAAGAATGTCGCATCTGCTGCGGTCTCTTCATAGTTGGCTGCGAGATCTGCATCCATTTTCTTGATATCACGCTCTAGCTTGTTGATTTCAGATTCAGCATTGGACAAACGGTTGTTGAGTGATTTGATCTTTTTTTGCTGCTCATAGGATGGTTTGCTGTCTGTGGTATCTCGCTTTCGCGAAAGCGAACTCGTATCCACCTTTGTGTTCTTCTCAATCTCACGCATATCGCGAGCCTTGCGTTGCTCCAGGTAGTAGTTGATATCTCCCAAATAGGAATGCAATTTATGATCGCGAAATTCATACACCAAGTCTGTCAATCCCTGCAAAAACTCACGGTCGTGAGACACCACAATCAAAGTGCCTTCAAACTTGACAAGGGCCTGTTTCAAGACGTTTTTAGATTGTATATCCAGGTGGTTAGTAGGCTCATCCATAATCAACACGTTGAAGGGCTGCAGCAGTAGTTTACATAATGCCAACCTATTGCGCTCACCACCACTCAGGACTTTCACCTTTTTCTCCACCTCATCACCACGGAATAGGAAAGATCCCAACATGTCTCGCACCTTGACCCTATTGCTATCGTCTGCAGCGTCGATCATGGTATCCAGTATGGTTTTCTCTCCATCCAGATATTCGGCTTGATTTTGTGCAAAATAGCCCAGCTGAACATTGTGTCCCAGGTTGACTTTACCCTTGTAATCTTTGATGTCGCCTACAATGATTTTGGCCAGTGTAGATTTTCCCATACCGTTTTGACCTACAAAGGCCAGTCTTGATCCACGTTCTACCATCAGGTCGATGTTGCGCAGTACGTTTTTATCGGCATAGGACTTTTGGATCTGTTCCAGTTCCAAAACAATTTTTCCAGGCTGTATGGACTGGGAAAAATTGATGTTCATGGCAGCATTATCCACTTGATCCACCTCGACCACATCCATTCTATTGAGCTTCTTGACCAGTGATTGCGCCATGGTGGCTTTACTGGCTTTGGCCCTAAATTTCTCGATCAGTTTTTCTGTACGCTCAATTTCTTTTTGCTGATTCTTGGCCGTTGCCGCTTGCTGCTCTCTAAGCTCTGCTCTCAACTCCAGAAATTTTGAATACGGTTTTGGGTAATCATAGATACGACCTAGGCTTATCTCAATAGTGCGATTGGTCACGTTGTCAAGAAACATCTTATCGTGGCTCACGATCACCACGGCACCAGGATAGGTTTGCAGAAACTGCTCCAGCCAAAGAATGGAATCTATATCCAGGTGGTTGGTAGGCTCATCCAGCAGCAGGATGTCGTGCTTTTCCAAAAGTAATTTTGCCAACTCAATCCTCATGCGCCATCCACCAGAGAGCTCATCTGTAAGTTTGTCAAACTGTTCTGGTTTAAAAGCGAGACCTTTCAGGATTTTTTCGGTTTCACCTTTGTACTGGTAACCGCCTATGATCTCGTACTCGTGCGTGAGGTCGCCTATGGACTGTATCAATTCCATATAGGAATCAGATTCATAGTCAGTTCTTGTAGCTAGTTGTTGGTTGATTTTGTCCATATCGGCTTCTATGGATCTCGCTTTCGCGAAAGCGGTATACGCCTCTTCCAGGACCGTTCTACCCATTTCAAAGTCTATGTCCTGTCTAAGGAAACCTATACTTACATCTTTCTCAATCGCGAGCGAACCTTGATCTGCAGGAATATCGCCGGCTATAACCTTAAGCATCGTGGATTTTCCAGCGCCATTTTTTCCTATCAAGCCCACGCGATTGCCTGCGTTGAGCCTGAAAGTTATTTCTTCAAAAAGCGGTTCACCGCCAAAGCTGACGTGCAAATCATGGATGTTAAGCATAGTAAAATTGTATCTTTGCAAAGATGCATCTATCAAAATGAACGCTAAAGTTTTCCCATGCTAAAAGGCACTAAAATCTACAGTATTTTTACCGGCACATGTCCTGTATGCCAGGAAGAATCCATGTATACCAGCGGCAATCTTTATAAACCGAGTAAAACCCAAGAGATGAACGAGCGCTGCTCTCATTGCGGGACTAAATACAAGATTGAGCCTAGCTTTTTCTATGGCTCTATGTATGTAAGTTATGGTGTAGGCGTGGCGATTGCGATTGCGACTTTTGTGATTACCTACTTTGTATTTAACATGACGCCGCTGAGCATCTTTTTTGTGATTATGGCGGTGATGATTCTGGGACTACCCATTGTAATAAGGCTTTCGCGTAATATATGGATCAATATATTTATGGATTACGACCCTGAAAAGGCCAGCAAATAGCTCTAAAATCAGCGATTAAATTTCTTTATTTACTGGTCTTCAAATCTGGAAATATCCATCTCAGCAGGTAGGCTTATGTCTTGATAGATAAAGTCAAAGAGGCACTTTGAAGCCCAAGGCGCGATCAATGATGCTCGACTTCCCATACCATTGAAAACATACAGATTTTTGAACTCTTTGTGCAGTCCCAGAAATGGTCTTCTATCGATCGTGGTAGGTCGTATACCGCTTTTGTGGTCTACGATTTCATAAGGCAGTTCTAAAAAGGTTTCCAGTTTTGAAATCAAAAAATCCTTTGCCTTTTGGGATGGCTGTATAGATTCATATTCACGATCGTATGTAGCACCAACCCAAAACAAGTCATCACGATAGGGCATCAAGAAAACTGAGGATTTGACAATCTGTTGCAATTGTAGACCTGGACAACGTATAATGAGAATTTCTCCCTTATTTCCCTGTAGCGGCATTTGATGAAACCACGGATTGTGCGGCAGTTGGTTTCCTTCGGCAAAAACCACTGCTTGGGCAGTAATATCCTTATAGGTGATGAGATCGTCTGACATGGAAAGCTTTTCATAATCAAAACCTTCCTCAAAGAATTCGTTTCTCAAATTGAAGAAGTCCATAGAGCTCTTCATGTAACTTAATGTGTCTAGCCATCCAGTATGCTTGACAATACCATAACCATTAGCGGCTTTAATTCCGTCAATTGGATCGTCTGTAGGCTCCGTTAGCATCAAATTGTCCAGATCTTCCCTAACAGACTTTCTCGTCCACGTGGCGCGCTCTTTTGAGTCGTGGAAACGACGCCATACGGGTAGAAGTTCTATGACTGGAGCTTCCAGATATTTCTCGACCTCTTTATAAAAAGGAAACATGAAGTCCAGCTGTTCTTGAGCCTTCCAGATAGGACTGGATCTTTTGAGAACCACTGGATTAAAAACACCAGCAGCGACATGGCTAGAAGACTTAATGCCGTCTGCATACCACTGCACCGATTTACCTTGCAAGAACCACTGCCATGCCAGCGTAGTTCCAGAAATACCACCACCAACTATAATCACATCTTTCATAGGCTCAAAAGTACTCACATTAGCGCATAAAAAAAGCCTTGCAATGCAAGGCTATGTTTTAAAAGATAGTGTTTTAGTAGTTCCACATATCCAGCTCAAAGTTCCTGATCGTTTCTTTAAGTCGATCTGACTCTAGCAACTGCATCATGGAATTGTTGGTGATGTAGCTTTCTATCTCGCGATCACCTTGAACGTTATCAATCTTATAAATCGTTGCATTGAAATGTCTTGAATTCAACAAATGGTCAAACGTCAATGGCCTCGCGGAATTCTTTTCGTTAAATACTTTGGCCTCATGTAGAATATCTCTCATGTCTGGATAGAATACCCAAAACAACTCAATACCTTGAGGGTCGTCCAGAAAGTTAACGTCTGGAGTTACTGGTGCTAACGCAATCATTCTATATTTCATTTCTGCCTGGCGGCTGTCAAAATACCATACACCACGTATATGATACTGGGAAACCATGTTAGCATTGATAGTCGTTGTAGTGATGAATTCTGCAGGAACGCTTCCAGTTTCATTGTAACGCTGGATACCAACATCTGAAGTATCTACACGCTTTAAACTGCTTCCTAAATCCTCAAACTTGCGTTCTGTATTACCATAGGAGTCCGCATAAAGTTTCACTTTACCTTCTGCTGCAGCTTTAGTAATCACATGAAATAATGATCGACGTTCACTACCTACAAAGTTGGTATCTACTGGATAATACAATGGAAAGTTTACCTTTTCATCAAGATCTATCTTTTCCCAAACATTACGTTCCCAAAGGATATCACGGTCTCCAACGAAACCGTAAGGCAAAGGCTTATCGTTATCATTGATTACTTGCTCGAGTGTTTTCTCACCTATCTCGTCAAATGATTTTGCATTCAGAATATTATTCTGAGCCTGAACCATTCCAACTGCGAGGAAGATCGTAAAAAGGGCTACTAATTTATTCATCATAGAATTATTGTTAATCTGTCAATTCAACAGATACCGGTGTCGTTGCTTTAGTACGTACGCCAGGAACGGTCGTTTTGATCTGTGCGATCTGTACGATGGATCCTTGAGGTGCACGTTGTAAGGCTGCCTTTGCGGCGTCGTTCAATTTATTTCCAGATACTTTGATACCTGGCTGTCCTTGAACTTTAAATATAAATTCTGTCACTTGTGGCGTTAAATCAAAATCAAAGTCTAAGAACGCTGCAGACACCGTTGATATTGCAAGATTGGCTCTGTTTTTACGTACACCATCAAATTCTCCACTGATCAATCCCGTAGGATTAGGAAGATCTTTGATACGGAATGACTTACTGTCTGTCGCTGTTGATCCATCAGGAAGCTTTGCGCTCACATTGATGTTGACACTAGCTCCACCAGCTGGTTTCATCAAGTAACTAGATCCACCGCGACTGCTCAAACCTGGAGCGCTTGCAGATACCTTGCTAGGATCTACTCCTGCAAAAGAAATCGTCATTGGGTTATCTACACCACGATAAACAACGTTCATTTTATCTGCACTGATCGTAGCAGAGTTAGGTTTACCAATAACAGAGTATTTCTGATTGATAGGAATGGTTACGGTTTCACCATTTTCGACAAATTGCATCTCACCAGTGATTTCTTTATCACCTACAGCACCTGCACCGAAGTTAAGCATCACGCGTCCATTTTGGATTTGACTTGCTGGAACCTCAGATCCATTGATGATCACTTTTGTTGGCTTCATATTATCATCGTAACGACCCAATACTACCTCACCAGTAACCGTCTCACCGTTAAAGAATGCTCCTTTTTCCAAACTCACTATAGATCTATAGTTATTCATGGAAGCAATCTCGATCAATTCACCTTGTAACAATTGACCTAACACATCTGCCTCAGCATTCTTGATGTCGTTTTGCATTTGTGTGATCTTTGCCTTCGAGGCAATTAATGGATAACCTTCAAAGTGATAATTCAAATAATTGATTTTCTCACTGTCTGGATTACTGCGCTCGGACAGTACATCGCTGGTATCAAACTTATTGTTGATTTCTTCTTTCAAAGCGTCATATCCAGCATCTGGGAGTGCTGCTATCATACCGGTACGGTAATCGTTCATTTGTTGAATGAAAACCTTTCCATCTTCAGACAGTCCATCACCTTGGAAAAACTTTGTATCTAAAAAGTCTGTTTTATCCTGTGATTGATAATCTCCTTGATTTTCTGGATCAATGGAAGCCATCATCTCTGCCTTAAGCTCTGACAGATAATTGTCAAAATCTTCACTTATCTGCGTCACCTTAGCTGCAGATTCTGCTGCCTCTTGATATTGTTTGGGTTGTTCTTTTGCTTTTGCTGCTAACGCCTCAAAAGATGCTTCATTGCGCACCTCTAGAGTCTCGTTATTATCAGCAACGCTTTCTTCCATAAGACCAAAAGCCGTCAAGACTTCCTTACTCATGTTCAATGCCAGCATCGCGATAAAAACCAGATACATTAGGTTAATCATCTTCTGCCTTGGGCCTTGTCCTCCTGCCATAATTATTTAATTAGTAATGGTTTTTGATTAGTTTGTTGTTACTAATTATCCCTTCATGGCTCCTAGCATGTTACCATAAACGCCGTTAAGGCTGCTCAGGTTATTTGCTAATCCTTCCATTTGATCTTTAAGACGTCCAGCGTTTTGAGCTACTTGCTCATTCACCTCGGCCTGGCGTGCGGTACTTTCTACCTGTACTTTGTAAAGGCTGTTCAATGATTCCATTTGAGCTGCGGCAAGAGCCATCTCTTCAGAATATTTCTTAGTTGAAGACATTGCTTCAGCAGTTGGTGCGATTCCTTTGGCCGCTCCTTCAAAACTTCTAATGCTGGTTCCTAGACTTTCCATCAATGCGGCATCTACTTTGGCATCCTTAAGCATGGCATCCAATTTCTTGGATAACATTCCTGACGCTTCTTCTTCCTCGATGACGGTTGTCTTTTTCGCTTTCGCGGAAGCGGGACCACCAGCAAGCTCTGGATAAACGATGGACCAATCAACATCATCCTCAACAGGCTCAAACGCGGATATCGCAAAAATGGCGGCCTCAGTTAAAAGTCCAATAGCCAAAAGGTCACCACCTGTTAAGGTATAAAACCCTAGAGGCAATTCCCAGTGAAGGATTTTGAAAAGTGCTCCAACGATTACGACTGCGGCTCCAAGACCGTAAGCCATGTTAAATAATTTCTTTGTTGTTTTAGATTGTGCCATTGATAGGGACCTTTAGTTATTGATAGTTATTGTTTGGGTAAGTTTAATTTGTTGCTGCGTTCAAGGTGACATCAGTACCTACATAAGATTGAACGGTTCTAAAGCCGATGTAACTTCTTGCAGAGTCTTGGTATTCATAATCTCTTGTACCGACTTCCAGGAAGTAGGAAACATCTTTCCAAGAGCCACCACGCACACCTTTACGGCGGTTGTTTTCATCATTTACGATTGGACTCATGGAACTCATGTACTCATACGCTCCTGGCTCGTAGGATGAATTCACCCATTCTGAAACGTTACCAGACATGTTGTATAAATTGTAATCGTTAGGCTCGTACGCATCTGCCTCTACTGTATAAAGAGCTTGATCTGCCGCGTAATCTCCACGTAAAGGTTTGAAGTTTGCCAAGAAACAACCGCGGTCGTTTTTAGCATAAGGTCCACCCCAAGGAAACGTTGCACCTTCTAGACCGCCACGAGCCGCATATTCCCATTCTGCCTCAGTAGGTAGTCTGTAAGGGAAAACGTCGTCGCGTCCTTTTTGCTTTCTACGGTAACCATTGTGATATAAAGTTCTCCATTGTGCGAAAGCTTTTGCCTGCATCCAGTTCACACCTACTACAGGATAGTCGCTATATGCTTCATGATAGAAATAATCATTGTGCATTGGCTCGTTATAACTGTAGTTAAAATCACGAATCCATACAGTAGTGTCCGGATAGATCTTGGTAATGTAAGTCTTAATGAACTCCTTTCTACTCAAACCAGGATTTTTCACTGCTTTTTGAATATCCTTTACAGAGTATCTAAAAATGAGTTTTTCCACATCGACGGATCGCTTACCGTTATAAGCTTCTTCAAAAGGAATGTACATGGAATCGTAAGCCTCTGCATAATATTCGTCAGGAATATCTTCTGTATCCCAGATAAGATCTTCATCCCAGTTTAATTGACGGCCTTCATAACCTGTTTCGCCTAAACCTATGTAGTTATCTTCTACATATTGCTCCCAAACTGATGGGTCTTCATTACTAGCATCCTTGAACGCAAAATCGCCTGTACCACCATCACCTGGCGTCAAACCTTCATCGTCTGCAAGTATGGCAAGTCTCATCCTTAGGGTTGAGTCACGCACCCATTCTGTAAACTGTCTGTATTCTGAGTTAGTAATCTCAGTCTCATCCATATAGAAGGATGGCACTGTAACTGTTTTGGCTGGAGCATTGAGTGTTGCAGCGATATCATCATCTGCTTTACCCATGATAAAAGATCCACCAGGAACCAGAGTCATACCATACGGTTTTTCTGGATGCCATTTCTTACCCTTTACACCTACCAGTTGACCGCGATCGCCTTTACCACAACTGGCAAGAAATGCGACAACCGCCACGAGCATTAGTAATTTTTTCATAAGTATGTTACCTCTTTGGTTTAAGATTTAAGCTGGTAAACCTATCTAAAAGATTTGAATTCGCCAACTAATTCCTTTTGATTATTGATTAAAAAAACTCTTGAACAATCGATTATATCTCGTTTTTTTGACGTGCTTTTAACCACCGTTCTGGCAAAATTTGATCGGTAGCTTGAAGATAATCCTTCTTGTCACACGGTAATAACGTGTATTGTTTTAGTTTATTATTGATGGCCGAATTAAAGGGCAATTCAATCCACCAGCGCTCTGTTTTAACAGATTTGTAAAAGTTAAGTATCTGATCTTCAATAGGAACCTGATATTTCAAAAATCCCGATGAAACGTTAATCGGGTACTCACCATGCCTAAAATTATAGCCCTCAAGGAAGTACCAGATGATCTGTGAAACAGCACTTTCCAAAACTGGAAAATCACCACTAGGAATCTCAAAAATTCCGAATGCTTTTAATCGATCGCTAATTCCAGAATATCTCGACAAACTGCACATTTGAGCCGATTGAAATCCATTTGGGTGCCCTTTATCATATAAAAGATCATTTGCTTGAACGCTTAAAAGATCAATTCCCAGCAAATCACAGTCTCTTATTACGGGTTCTGCGATGGTCATATCTCCTTGAAGTTCTCCTAATCTTATGGCATCAAAAAATAGACGGTCCAGTAGATCAATTTCTTCTTGAGAATTGAAATAGGTTTGATAACCCAGATTGCTGTAATTGAAAAGATTATAAGGTTCTGTCGCCACCATTTTACCTATATAGCTATGACTATCGATAGGCATCTCAATATTCCCAAGATCGAAACGATGGTCAACATTGACCACATTGATCATAGCTTTAATATCATCAAACGCCCTATACATGGGATACATCAAATCCTGACTACCACCTAGAATGATGGGTAATATTTCCTCTTTGAGAAAATAGGCGGTTAATTCCCTTACCACATAATAGGTATCCTCAACACTCTCGCCGGCCTGGATATCGCCTAGGTCTGCGATGGTGCTGTGCCAGTTTCCCGGGAACAGTTCGTACAGTTTGCGACGTACACCATCCAGATTTCCCATGGGTAGCAACGCATTTTGATCTCTGCGGTTTTCCAAAATAGAAATCAGGACAATGTCCAACTTACCCAAATCAGGAAGACCATCCTGCTTTGTATGTAGCAGGATGGTCTTACCTAGTGTACGTTCTTCTTGAATCCTAGCGTGTGCCACCGTGGCATCATCAATAGGCTGGAGATATTCTAGACTCATGAAGCTTATTTCTTTTTCGCTTTCGCGGAAGCGGTCTTCTTCTTAGCTGGTGCTTTTTTCTTAGTGGCAGCCTTCTTCTTGGCTGGCGCCTTTTTCTTGGGAGCTTTTTTAGCGATCATCTCTTTAGCTTCCTCTAAAGTGATCTTCAAAGGATCGATGGTTTTAGCAAGTTCGACCTTCGTTTTACCCTTGATGATATTGTGTCGACCCCAACGTGCTTTTTCAATCCTGATGCCTTCTTCTTCCCAGTCAACGATAAGCTTGTCTTTCTCTTTCTGGATTTTATCCTTGATCAAGGTCTCGATATCATCGTTTGTCAGGTTATCAAAATCGTATTTCTTGTTGACAGAGATGAACATTCCTGCCCATTTGATGTACGGACCAAAACGACCTACACCTTTAGTAACCGGTTGCTCGTCGTACATATATATAGGAGCATCTGCCTTTTCTTTTGCTGCAATAAGTTCTGCAGCACGCTCAAAAGTCAGTGACATAGGATCATCGCCATCTTCCAAAGACACAAAGGTCTTCTCGTTGAATTTCACGTATGGGCCAAATCGACCTTGGTTCACCTCAACTGGATGACCGTTGTATTCGCCTAGAGTTCTAGGCAACTTGAACAAGTCCATAACTTCTTCCAAAGTAATTGTGTTCAAAGATTGTGACGGTAACAAACTGGCAAATTGAGGTTTTTCCTCATCCTCTACAGAACCAATTTGAGCCATCGCACCAAATCTTCCTAAACGAACCGATATAGGTTTACCTGTTTTAGGATCTGTTCCCAGCACTCGCTCGCCTACTTCACGTTCTGCATTTTCTGCAACATCTGTAACCGTTGGGTGAAAATTTTTATAGAAATGGTCCATCATATCAGTCCATTCTTCCTTTCCTTCGGCGATGTTGTCAAAAGACTCTTCTACTTTGGCTGTAAAGTTATAATCGAGAATATTCTCAAAATGCTCTACTAGGAAATCATTTACCACTCGACCTACATCTGTTGGTATTAGTTTTCCCTTATTACTACCAGTAGTTTCAGAAAGTTCTTTTTCTACCACTTTGGAATCTTTCAAAACTAGCTGAACGTAAGCACGTTCTTCTCCCGTACTTTGTCCTTTTTCTACATACTTACGGTTTTGAATCGTAGTGATGGTAGGTGCATAAGTGGATGGACGACCTATACCCAGTTCTTCCAATTTCTTCACTAAAGATGCTTCACTATAACGATAAGGTGGTCGTGAAAAACGCTCTGTAGCAGTAATCTTTTTATTAGTAAGTTGTTGTCCTTTTTTCAATGGTGGCAACAATCCTTCTTGTTCCAGATCTTCATCATCTGTACTTTCCAGATACACCTTCAAGAAACCTTCAAATTTGACGATTTCACCACTGGCCGTAAAGTTTTTATCGTGCTTGTCTGCAGCGATAGTAACATTAGTGCGCTCTAACTGGGCGTCGCTCATTTGTGATGCGATAGCGCGTTTCCAGATCAATTCATACAATCTGGTCTGATCACGATCTGCTCCAGAAGAATGCAAAGCAAAGTCAGTAGGTCTTATGGCCTCGTGAGCTTCTTGGGCTCCTTTTGACTTTCCTTTATAATTGCGCTCTTTATGAAAATCCTTGCCATAGGCTTTTAAGATCTCATCTTTAGCACCACTTTTTGCCTCACTGCTCAAGTTGACACTATCTGTTCTCATATAAGTAATGAGACCGGCTTCATATAACCTTTGCGCCAGCTGCATGGTGCGGCTCACGTTAAAAGACAGCTTTCTGGAAGCTTCTTGTTGTAAAGTCGAAGTTGTAAATGGTGGAGCAGGAGATTTTTTGGCTGGTTTTTTAACCAGATCTGATACGTGAAATTTGGCTCCTTTATTTAAATCCAGGAAATCTTCTGCTTCCTTGCGGCTGGATAGGTTTGATGGTAGTTTGGCCTTAAGGGTTTTCTTATCGTCTGTAGCAAAATCTGCATCCACACGATAAAAATTGTCGCCTTGAAAATCTAATATTTCCTGCTCACGCTCTACAATCAGTCGCACTGCTACAGATTGAACACGGCCAGCACTGGCGCCACCTTTTACCTTTCTCCATAATATAGGTGAGATCTCGTAGCCAACAATTCTGTCCAGCACTCGTCTCGCCTGCTGCGCATTGACCAGGTCATAGTCGATGCTGCGTGGATTATCAATGGCCTTTTGAACGGCACTTTTTGTAATTGCATTAAAAACAATACGCTTAGTCTTGTCTTTTTTCAAATCCAGCTGCTCTGCAAGGTGCCATGCGATGGCTTCTCCTTCACGGTCCTCATCACTCGCGAGCCAGACCATATCAGATTCGGCTGCCATTTTCTTGAGCTTCTTGACCAGATCCTTCTTGTCACTGCTCACGATATATTTAGGCTCAAAGCCTTTGTCCACCGCAACGCCCAGTTCTTTTGCCGGCAAGTCTGCGATATGTCCAAAACTAGAGGCTACCTTATAGTCTTTCCCTAGAAATTTCTCGATCGTTTTTGCCTTTGCGGGCGACTCTACAATTACCAGATTCTTTGCCATTCAGCTGTGTGATTTAGGCTGCAAAGGTATATCATATTTTTATTTAAAATATAAATCGTTGTTAAACAGCAGTTTACAAATCCGTTTTTGATGATAAAGGTTTCATTTGCTGCTGTTTATATATTAAGGATACAAAAATTACAGTCTTTGAAGCTGCATGATCTTGTGCTAATCCCATGAGAAATTGGACTAGCCTTAAAGATGGATGGAATTTCGCTTTCGCGAAAGCGAACTCATCATCATCCTCAAGTTTGATACTGTCAACTTGTCACAATTCATTCAAAAAACTATCTTTGCAAACTCGATTAGAGAAGCATGCAGATGGAAAAAATTATAGAAGAAGAAAAACAAGGAACGGCGCTGGAAGTTGCACCGTTGCAACAAAATAAGCGTAAATTATTCATTGAAAGCTACGGCTGCCAGATGAATTTTGCCGATAGCGAAGTTGTTGCGTCCATCCTTGCCACGCAAGGATTCAACACCACTCAAAAACTGGAAGAAGCAGACCTGGTTCTAGTCAACACTTGCTCGATTAGAGACAAGGCAGAACAGACCGTGCGCAAGCGTCTGGAAAAATACAATGCGGTAAAGGAGAAGTTCAATCCGCAGATGAAAGTTGGTGTTTTGGGCTGTATGGCCGAGCGATTGAAGGAGAAATTCCTCGAAGAAGAAAAAATTGTTGACATGGTCGTAGGACCTGATGCCTACAAAGACCTACCCAACCTGATAGCTGAAATTGACGAAGGCCGCGATGCCGTAAATGTCCTCTTGTCTCGTGATGAAACTTATGGTGATGTGGCGCCAGTGCGTTTACATTCTAATGGAGTGACGGCTTTTGTCTCCATCACACGTGGTTGCGATAATATGTGTACTTTTTGTGTGGTACCTTTTACTCGCGGTCGCGAGCGCAGCCGTGATCCTTATAGTATCTTAGAAGAGGTCAATGATCTAGCAGCTAAAGGTTTTAAGGAAATCACTTTACTGGGTCAAAACGTAGACTCTTATCTATGGTATGGTGGCGGCCTCAAAAAGGACTTTAAAAAAGCCAGTAAAATGGCCAAGGCTACCGCGGTAGATTTTGCTCAATTACTACATAAAGTGGCTAATGCGCAACCGCATATGAGAATACGATTCTCTACCAGCAATCCTCAAGACATTAGTGATGATGTATTACACGCGATGGCTGCCCACAGAAATATTTGTGACTACATCCATTTACCGGTGCAATCTGGTAGTGATCGCATTCTTAAGGCGATGAATCGTCTGCACACCAGGCAGGAATACATGGATTTAATTGATCGTGTCAAAGCGATTATTCCAGGAGTATCCATATCTCAAGATATGATCGCAGGTTTCCCAACAGAAACTGAAGAAGATCATCAAGACACCTTGAGCTTGATGCGATATGTGAAGTATGATTTTGGATTCATGTTTGCCTATTCTGAAAGACCTGGCACGCTGGCGGCACGCAAGATGGAAGATGATGTTCCAGATGAAGTAAAACATCGCAGACTTGTTGAAATCATAGACCTGCAACAGGAACATAGTGCCATGCGCACCGCACAAAACCTCAACACGATAGTCGAGGTTCTTATTGAAAAAGAGTCCAAAAAATCTGCCGATCAATGGGCTGGAAAAACCTCGCACAATGTAGTGGCAGTTTTCCCAAAAGAGAATTATAAAGTAGGTGACATGGTTATGGTACGTGTAGATGATTGCACTGGCGCAACGCTTATAGGACAAGCTATAGGCTACAGTGATATGGAAGGACCTGTTAGAATTCAAGCTTAACTTATGGAAACAGTAACATCTGTCAAACAGCGTTTTGAACTTATAGGGAACGATCCAACCTTTAATCGTGCGATTGAAAAAGCATTACAAGTAGCACCAACTGATATTTCTGTATTAGTCACTGGAGAAAGTGGAGTTGGAAAAGAAAGTATACCACGCATCATCCACTCGCAATCCTTTAGAAAGCACGCCAAATATATTGCTGTAAACTGTGGTGCGATACCAGAAGGAACTATCGATTCAGAACTATTTGGTCATGAAAAAGGTGCTTTTACAGGTGCTACGCAAACCCGAAGCGGTTATTTTGAAGTAGCCGATGGCGGTACCATATTCCTTGATGAAGTTGGTGAATTGCCGCTACCTACACAGGTACGTTTATTACGTGTACTTGAAAATGGTGAATTCCTAAAAGTAGGATCTTCCCAAACTCAAAAAACAGATGTGCGCATCGTTGCGGCAACTAATGTCAACATGTTTACGGCTATTGAGAAAGGGAAGTTTAGAGAAGATCTTTATTATCGATTGAGTACCGTAGAGATTGAGTTACCACCATTGCGCCAGAGAAAAGATGACATTCATTTGTTGTTCCGCAAGTTTGCATCTGACTTTGCAGGGAAATATAAGATGCCAACCCTGCGACTGGATGATAACGCGATATCGCTACTCAAAAACTATAGATGGAGCGGTAACATTAGACAGCTGCGCAATATTGCAGAACAAATAAGTGTCTTGGAAAAGGACCGCAACATCACGGGCGCTACCCTAAAAAATTACCTTCCGGATGCTGGCAGCAATTTACCGGCAGTCATTGGCGAGAAGAAAAAAAGCGATAGCGAATTTGCCAATGAGCGTGAGATACTTTACAAGGTGCTGTTCGACATGAAGAACGATTTGAATGACCTCAAAAAATTGACTAATGAGTTGATGAACAGCGGCAGCAGCGTTGACGTTAAGGAAAAACAACAAGGATTGATCAATCGTATCTATGGCAGCAGTGAGAGCAACAGCAATACTGACGACTATGAAGACGTTATCGATCAGGCTTATGAAGTAAGTCAGGAAGATGCTTATGATAGGAATGTCGTACAACCTTCCACAAACGAGGCAGATCCTGTGGTAGATCGATATGACTTTGCTACGGAAGTTGAAGAAGAAGAATCACTCTCCTTAGTAGAGAAAGAAATTGAATTAATTAAAAAATCGCTGGAGCGCCATGAAGGCAAAAGAAAGGCTGCTGCTGATGATTTAGGTATTTCAGAACGAACTTTGTATCGCAAAATAAAGCAATATGACCTTTAAGATAATAAGAATAAGTATTGCTTTACTGCTAGCTATAAGTCTTCAATCATGTGGGTTTTATCGGCTCAACGCGGTCTCAATTCCTGATAATATCAAGACGTTTCAAGTGGATTATTTTGGATATACAGCCGTACAAACTGAGGTTGGTATCGAGCGTACCTTTACTCTAGCCTTACAAGATCTCATTCAAGATCAGAGTAGTTTGACCTTGGTAACTTCTAATGGCGACTATATCTATCAAGGTGAGATCACTCGATACTACATTTCTCCTATCACTGCAACAGCAAATAATCGTGCTTCACAAAACAGATTGACGATTGACATCAATGTTCGATTTATCAATACCAAGAATGACGAGGAAAGTTTTGAAAAGCCCTACAGTTTCTACTATGACTATGATGCCAATACGATTTTGCAAAACGCTGCTCTAGACACCGCACTTGAGGTCATCTTCACACAAATTACCCAAGACATTTTCAACGATACGCTTGCCAAATGGTAAATACAGATAGATTACATCACGTTCTATCAAACCCTAGCGAGGTACATGCAGACGATCTACCTATTCTGGAAACCGTAATTAAAGAGTATCCTTATTTTCAAGCACCACGTAGTGTTTATCTCAAAGGTTTACACAACGCACAAAGCCCTAGCTACAACAAAGAATTACAAGTTACTGCGGCGCACACGGCAGATAGAGCGGTACTTTTTGATTTTATTACCTCTGATGTTTTCCTGCAAAATAGAATAAGCGAGCAAATAAAAGCCCAACAGGAACAGCTAGAAAATATTGAAGTAGTTGCAGAGGAAATTCAAATAAGAACCAACGACCTCAACGCAGATACCGATTTCCAAAAGGTTACTGATGTAGATCTTTTTGAGAAAAAACAGCCGGAAACTACCGTTGATAAAAAAGTGCTTGAATTCAAGAAAGATGAAAAGTACAGCTTCAATCAATGGCTTCAACTCACCAGCTTAAAACCTATTGATAGGTCCAACGATCTAGAGCCTACTACTACATCACCACCTATTGAAATCGACGAGGAGAAACTGGAAAAAATGCGACGTATTGATGAGTTTCTCAAAGCAAAACCTCGTATCACACCTCGCAAATCGGGAATAGCCGAATTACCACAAGCCTACAGCACTGATGGTGAGAAACAACTTATGACAGAAACGCTGGCCAAGGTCTATCTAGCCCAAAAAAACTATGAGAAGGCTATAAAATCTTACGAGATTTTGATATTGCAGCATCCAGAAAAAAGTGGTTTCTTTGCAGACCGAATTCGGGAAATCAAGAACTTACAAAGTAATACTTAAATGACTTCATTTTATATTTTCTTAGGCCTCATCATATTTGTCGCCTTTCTATTGGTCGTAGTAATCATGGTACAGAATCCTAAAGGTGGCGGCTTGTCCTCTAGCTTTGGTGGTGGCGGTACCCAGCAATTGGGTGGTGTTAAGAAAACAGGTGACTTCTTGGATAAGAGTACTTGGGTTCTTTCAACCTTACTATTGGTATTTATACTTGCGGCAAGTACATTCTTGATCAGAGAAAACGCGGCTGGCAACAGACAGATCGCAGAGCCTGTTCAAGTAGAGACTCCAGATTTGAATACAACAACTCCTGAAACTCCTGCAAGCACACCTGCAGACGACGCGACAGATACGGATCAATAAGTTCCAACAACATATCATACTGACAAAATATCCAGCCATCGCGCTGGATATTTCTTTTATATGATGTTTTGTCAGCAATAGTCTTGTGGCATATTTATGGAACACTACTCAATCACTAAATAACTTTAAACATTTTTAAAAAATGGCACTAAATATTCAACCATTATCAGATAGAGTTCTTATTGAACCTACCGCAGCAGAACAAAAAACCGCATCTGGCCTCTACATCCCAGACACGGCAAAAGAAAAACCTCAACAGGGAACCGTCGTGGCCGTAGGTAAGGGAAAGAAAGATCACGAGATGACCGTAAAGGTCGGTGATACTGTCTTGTATGGAAAGTACAGCGGTACAGAATTGAAGCTGGAAGGCACCGATTATCTCATCATGAAAGAGGACGATATTCTTGCAATCGTGTAGGACATTTAGTTCGCTTTCGCGAAAGCGAAACAACAACAATCATAATCTATAACAACAAAATGAAGGATTGTCTCTAGACAGTCATTCCGTAAAACAATAAGAAATGGCAAAAGATATAAAATTTGACATCGAGGCAAGAGACGGCATCAAACGTGGCGTCGATGCACTTGCAAATGCAGTAAAAGTAACTTTGGGACCTAAAGGTCGTAATGTGATTATTGGTAAATCATTTGGCGCACCAGTGGTGACAAAGGATGGTGTGAGCGTAGCCAAAGAAATCGAGCTAGAGAACGAGCTGGAGAATATGGGCGCACAAATGGTAAAAGAAGTAGCCAGCAAAACTAATGATCTAGCCGGCGACGGTACCACTACCGCAACCGTTCTTGCTCAAGCCATCGTGAAAGAAGGTTTGAAAAACGTAGCCGCCGGTGCAAATCCAATGGATCTTAAAAGAGGAATCGACCAAGCGGTTGAGGCCATCGTAAAAGATCTAGAAAAGCAGGCTAAAAAAGTGGGTGACTCTAGCGAGATGATCAAGCAAGTAGCAAGCATTTCTGCCAACAATGACGAGATGATAGGTGACTTGATCGCCAAGGCATTTGGTAAAGTGGGTAAAGAAGGTGTCATCACCGTTGAGGAAGCAAAAGGAACTGAAACTTATGTGGACG
Organism: Nonlabens agnitus; assembly: GCF_002994045.1. Lineage (NCBI taxonomy): Bacteria > Pseudomonadati > Bacteroidota > Flavobacteriia > Flavobacteriales > Flavobacteriaceae > Nonlabens > Nonlabens agnitus. The sequence goes on along the minus strand of NZ_MQUC01000003.1, from coordinate 3,150,760 downwards.
TTGTAGAAGGTATGCAATTTGACCGCGGTTACCTTTCTCCTTACTTTGTGACCAACAGTGAGAAAATGACTACCGAGTTAGAGAATCCATACATCTTGTTATTTGACAAGAAGATCTCTACCATGAAAGATTTGATGCCGGTTTTAGAACCAGTAGCACAATCAGGAAAACCACTTCTTATAATTGCTGAAGATGTAGATGGTGAGGCACTTGCTACACTAGTAGTGAATAAATTACGTGGGGCATTGAAGATTGCAGCTGTAAAAGCTCCAGGATTTGGTGACCGTAGAAAAGCTATGTTGGAAGACATTGCGATTCTAACTGGTGGTACCGTAATCTCTGAAGAAAGAGGATTTACCCTCGAGAATGCAACCATCGATATGTTAGGTACTGCTGAGAAAGTAGATATCAACAAAGACAACACTACTATCGTAAACGGTGCAGGTTCCAATAAGGACATCAAGGACCGTGTAGGTCAGATCAAATCTCAAATCGAGAACACCACATCTGATTATGACAAGGAAAAGCTTCAAGAGCGTCTAGCTAAACTTGCTGGTGGTGTTGCCGTACTTTATGTAGGTGCTGCTAGTGAAGTAGAGATGAAAGAAAAGAAAGACCGTGTAGATGATGCTCTTCACGCTACTCGCGCAGCGGTAGAAGAAGGTATTGTTGCTGGTGGTGGAGTTGCACTAGTAAGAGCAAAATCAGTACTTGAAAAACTAAAAGCGGTGAATTTTGATCAAGAGACTGGAATTTCCATTGTTGCAAGAGCGATTGAAAGCCCACTACGTACCATCGTAGAAAATGCTGGTGGTGAAGGAAGTGTGGTCATTTCAAAGATCTTGGAATCTAAAGGAAACTATGGCTATGATGCTAAAAACGATAAGTATGTAGATATGCTTAAAGAAGGTATCATCGATCCTAAAAAAGTAACTCGCGTTGCATTAGAGAATGCAGCATCAGTTTCTGGTATGATCCTAACTACAGAATGTGCCTTGATCGAGATCAAGGAAGACAGTGCTGGCGGCGGCATGCCAGGTGGTATGCCAGGCGGCATGGGAGGTATGATGTAAGATCGTAACGCATTCCTATTAAGAAAGCCATCTCGTTTGAGATGGCTTTTTTGTTTTCAAATAGTAGAGCAATTAGTCAATAAAACTAGAAATCATTAACCCATTGGAAGTCACGCTCAATTATTGAATCCTTCTTGTCCTTTATAAATTCAAGATAAGCCAGCGCCACAGGCGATAACTTTTTTGCCGATAACCATACCAGGTTCCAATTGGTGTGCAGTGGCAATCCTTTTACTGGAATAATCTGCAACTCTTCATTTTTCAGTTCGTTTTTAATCCCTATGAGAGGTACAATAGACAGACCCATATTAGCAAGGACTGCTTGTTTAACGGCTTCATTAGATTTCAATTCTATTTTTTTATTGACTTTATATCCCTTTTTTAGGATGAACTGTTCCATAGCATTGCGGGTAGCCGATCCGTTCTCTCTGTAAATAAGAGGTGTTTTTTCAAAAAGATCCTTGATGGATCTTCTCTTTTCTATATTGAATGCTTTACTACCTACTAGATAGAGGCTATTAGACATGAGCGAGACAGATTCCAATTTTAACTTATCTGGAAGTACAGACACGAGAGCAAAATCCACTTCATTATTTTCTAGGCTGTTGACCACTTTAGCTTTATTAGTCACATCAATAAAAAGTTCAATTTCTGGATTGCTAGAAAAGAAATCAGAAATAAAATAGGGCATTACATACTTACCTGTAGACGCACTGGCAATCTTCAACCTTCCTGATAATTTCCCTTGATAAGCCGTTGTCTTGTAATTGATGGTTTGGGATTCTTCTAAAATCCTTTGGGCGGCGACCGCGATTTCTTTACCAAAATCAGTCACAAACAACTGCCTACCTACTACTTCTGTCAACGCTATAGGAAACTGATTCTGAAAATTTTTGAGCTGAATAGATACTGCGGGCTGCGTTAGGTTCAAGTGCTCTGATGCCTTTGTTATACTACGCAGTTCCACAATCTTACAGAAGATTTGAAGCTGATGAAAAGTGTAATGCATAATTTTTATTAATGTTTATCATATTAAATATAAATAAAAATATATAACCAACTCTCCACATCTTTGTCCTAAACTTTAAAACCTATATCATGAATACAGAAGTGAAGACACCAACTACAACCTTACAACTGGTAAAAGGAAAGTTCAACAAGACCGAAGCATCACACGTCGTCACCACCTTGCTACAGCACAAAATCAACTTCCATAAAGTTCAAAAGTGGCAATTATGGGAAGCTAATAACAAATTAGACTGCCGCGACATCGATAACCGAGTAAATGAACTAGAGCTTGACCTGGAGAATTTTGAAGAGTTCATGAAACAAATAGAGGTCACTGGATGCTCTATAAAGATTGAAGGAAAGCTAAAGATCACCATTGAGGAATAAGTCATCTTTTCCAGAAAAACATATTCATCCAAAACTTCAATAATGGAAATCACCATAAATTCAAGGCTATCTCAACATAAGACGGCAACCATTCCTGCATTGTCAAGAATCGCTCCTATCGCATACTGGTCAGTATTTATCACATTGCTGGGTTACGTAGCTTTCACCTATCCTGACTTACCAGCATATGAAACGAGTATATTCCAGTTTAATGGTTTTACCGCATTGATCTGGCTAACGGTACTTTTTTTCAGCGCGATCGTAGCTAATTATTCAAAAAACTATCTCAAAGGCACGTTTTTTCAAAGAGCGTTCAGTTTGAATGCTTTTTGTTTCTCTGCGTCGGTTTTACTGTTGGTGGCATCTAACTCGATTTTCCTGGTGATAGCTTCTTGGATATCGATGGGGTATTTTATGTCACAACTTATAGGAATCAACACAAAATGGAATGAAGCTCGAGAGGCTCGCCGCTTCACGTTCCAGCAATTTGCCATGGGTTCCGGTTTTCTGGCAGCAGGGCTTCTATCTATGAGCTTTTATCTTGACGACTTTACCTTAAACGGAATGCTACTCAAAATCACCGAGCTACCAGAACGGATGCTCTATATATCTGCAGGACTCGTCATCCTTGCAGCGCTGGTGCAATCTGCTGTGTTTCCATTTCATAAGTGGTTGCTATCTGCCATGACAGCGCCCACGCCAGCATCTGCAATGATGCATGCTGGTTTTGTAAATGGCTCTGGTATACTTTTAGTTCTTTTTGCTCCACTGGTTTTCTATTCAAACACCTACGATATGTTGTTTGTCATAGGTGGGATCACAGCCATCGTAGCACAGTTTACTAAATTGTTACAAGTCCAAGTAAAACACAAACTTGCTTGCTCTACTATTGCCCAGATGGGATTCATGATCATGCAATGTGGTCTAGGATTTTTCAACGCTGCCATCGCCCATTTGATTCTTCACGGATTTTATAAAGCTTATTTGTTTCTTTCTTCTGGTGAAGAAATTAAGAACTCCTATCCAACGATCTCACAAAAGATTCGTATAAAGCCATTTCAAGCAATTATTGTATTAATCACTAGTGTTTTAGGAGCTTATATTTTTATGTTGCTTACTGGAAAAGGCTGGAACCTGGATAGTGGTATCTTCCTTACATTGATTGTAGCCATAACCGTAGGACAGGCCACCTATAATATTGTAAAGCAAAAATCGTACGGCTATATCAAAGGGACCATAGCTTCCATCGCAGTATTTGTAGTTGGTATCTCACTATACGCCTTGATGTACAATTGGGTAAGCGTTATGATGAAGGATCTGCCCATGGTAAACACACCTTTATCACTCTCATTTATAGAAATACTATTTGGCGGGCTATTCCTGGTGGGATTCTTTTTCATGAAGTTGGGATGGTATAAAAGACAGCCGTGGCTCTATGTGAAGCTACTCAACGCATCCCAACCAGCTCCACAAACACTCCTCAACCATAATTCATAAAGCATATGAAAGTTTCAACCTTTAAAGAACAAATTGAGCAAGCTTCAAAAGTGATAGGTCATACCTGGCCGCTGTATTCGTTTGTAACTTCAAATCCGCTTAGTGGTTATGAAGATATCGCTTTCGCGAAAGCGATACAAAAAGCACAGAAAGCATTGCAGGCAAACCTGTATCCCGATTACCAAATGCTCTCTAAAGCCTATGATCAAGGGCTCATCGAAACTGCCGAACTGGAAGCGCAGTTACGGGAACACCACATCACCCTATCACCAACAGAATGCCTTGACCTATTGAGCAAACCGCATACTCGCAAAAAATCAAAGAAGATCGCTCAACTGGACCAGCAAATGAGCAAGTGGCTCGCTGCTTTCATGGATGAAGGCCTTGCAGAATGGAGTATGCCGTTTAGGGAAAAAGGGTTTTATCAAGCATGGAAAAAGCTATTACCTTATGAAAAGGGATCGATCCAGTATCCTAAAGAACTACCACAAACTAGTGAAGAGGCGCTAGAATCAGTCCTTGCGTTTTATAATGTTGAAGATTATGAACAAATCTTCTCGCAGCATCTAGCTGCTTTACCTGGATGGACCGGCTACATCAACCATAGAAATCATTATCAAACCGAATGGCAGCAAGCGTACCCCATCACCAATCAAGATTATCTAGCGGTGCGACTCCTCACAGCACAGGCGATGCAGATGCCATTACTCAACACAAATGTAGGTGAGGTTTACACTGACCAGTGGCATGCCGTTAATTTGGCCTTTTTGAAGGCCTGGGAACATAGTTATCAGAATAAACTTGTGGCGACTCTCCAAGAATCTGATTCTGATTCTAAACCTGAGGCTAAAACACCAGATGCTCAATTTGTTTTTTGCATAGATACCAGATCAGAACAAATACGTAGACACATTGAAGCCGCTGGTGATTACGAGACCTTTGGATACGCTGGATTTTTCGGTATCGCCATGGACTACCAGGACGAAGAGCAAGGAATCAACCGTAAGAGTTGTCCGCCTATTGTTCCATCGGCATACACCGTAAGAGAAACTGCTCGGCCACAACAGAGTGAAAAATTTGAAAAACGCAAAAAATCTTTAGAACGTACTGGTTTCCATAAGTATTTCCTGACTCGTATGAAAAACATGTTGCCTTCGGCCTTTGGGTTTGTTGAAGGTGCTGGCGCTTTGTATGGTGGAGCTTTATTAGGTAGAACAGCCTTGCCACGGACTTTATATAAAAAGAAACAACAACAGGAAACGCATGAACACTTTTGTGATACCGCAATGGTAACCAACGATAAAGATCATCAACATCCAGTAGATACATTAGAAAAGGCCAAAATTCTCAAAGGAGCATTTGAACTTATGGGATGGGCTGATCTGGCGCCTGTGATAATCCTAGCAGGTCATGGAAGCCATACGGCAAACAATCCATTTGGTTCCAGTCTAGATTGTGGTGCTTGCGCGGCAAGTCCAGGAAGAAATAATGCAAGACTGCTCGCGCAGATAGGTAACGATCCTGCAGTACGTAATGTCATGGACCTAGAGTTTGATATTCAGATCACAGACAAAACCATTTTTATAGCAGCAGAGCATAATACTACTACTGATGAGATCATTCTTTTTGATAGTCATGTTCCAGAAACTCACAAGAATGACGTTTCCCAGATAAAGGCAGATCTTAAAATCGTGCAGGAAAACGCCACAAAAAGCAGACTTAAGGTAAACGCAAACGCCACCACTCTTGCTGAGACAAAAGCAAATGACTGGAGCGAGACCAGACCGGAATGGGGACTTGCAAAAAATGCAGGGTTTATAATAGGCCATAGAAGTTTAACTAAGTCACATAATCTAGATGGTAGGTGTTTCTTACACTCGTACAACTGGGAACAGGATGAGACAGGAGCAGCCCTTGAAACCATCATGCAAGGACCTATGACTGTGACCCAATGGATCAACAACCATTACTATTTCTCAACCGTAAGCAACAAAAAACTGGGTGGTGGCACAAAGGTGTTTCATAATGTTACAGGCCATTACGGAGTCGTAGAAGGTAATGGCGGTGATCTTAAAATGGGCTTGCCGTTAGAATCAGTTAATGCGACAGATCAAGACAATTATCACGAGCCGTTGAGACTTTCAGTAATAATACAGTCACCTTTAGAACGCGTTGAAAAGATATTGGCAAACAATGAACGGCTTAAAGGCCTTATAGAAAACCAATGGATTCACCTTTTGGTCATGGATCCTAGTAAAAACGATTCGCTGTTTAAGTATGACGCCATTACTAATTGGTTCAAGATGACGAATCAGTACGCTAATCAAAAAATGGAAGTATCAGTTCCTATTTAAAGTTTATTGCCCAACACTTCCCTCTACGGGATATGTCTTGAAAAAGATTATCATAAAGAACCACCTCGAGCAGGTGGTTTTTTTGTTTTGGGAAATCAAGTTGGAGTTCGCTTTCGCGAAAGCGAAAAGGGATCACTTTTAACACACATACTTAACACCTGATTAAGATAATTTTAGCACTTGCTTAATATCTTTAGGGCTTAATCTTAAAATAGAGTAAATGAAATCATTAAAATTAGTGATGATTCTCTTGATGACGACAACTTTAATGGTAAGTTGTGGATCAAAGAAAGGATCATCAAAATCGGGAGCTGAAGCAGCTGCCAGCAAAAAATCTGACAAAAAAGGTGGCATGCAACCTTATGCAAAGGTGATTACCAAGGATGCCAAAAGTGATCCTGGACTATTTACCGTCCACATGGTTGACGACAAATATTACTACGAGATTCCTGACAGCCTTTTGGACCGTGAAATGCTGATGGTCACTCGTATTGCTAAAACTGCTGCAGGTATTGGTTTTGGTGGTGGAAAAGCAAATACACAAACGCTTAGATGGCAACGCAAGAATGACAACATTCTTTTGAGAGTAGTCTCTCATTCCATTGTTGCAGCAGATTCTTTACCAGTAAGTATCGCTGTAGAGAATTCTAATTTTGAACCTATACTTTACTCATTCCCTATCGCGGCAGTAAAGAAAGACAGCGTTAACAATAATGCGGTAATTGATGTGACTAAATTCTTTAGTGAAGACGTGAAATCGATAGGTTTCCCACAATCGCAACGCGGTCGTTATAAAGTCTCTAGACTTGATGATGATCGTTCCTACATCGATACCTTAAAATCATTTCCTGAAAACATAGAGAGCCGTCACGTTAAGACCTATCTCGCTAGTGATGCACCATCTAATGATGATGTACAGTCCATTACCCTTGAGATGAGCAACTCGATGATCCTACTTCCTAAAGAGCCTATGAAGCGTCGTTACTACGACCAGCGTGTGGGTTGGTTTGCTAGAGGTCAACAAGATTATGGTCTTGACGCCCAAGAAACTAAAACGGTACGTTATTTAGATCGTTGGAGGCTTGAGGTAAAAGATGAAGACATGGAAGCTTTTAAAAGAGGTGAACTTGTAGAGCCTAAAAAACAGATTGTCTATTACATCGACCCAGCGACTCCACAACAATGGAGAAAATATATCAAACAAGGTATCAACGACTGGCAGGTAGCATTTGAAGCTGCTGGTTTTAAAGAAGCTATCGTTGCTGCAGATGCACCAACTAAAGAAGAAGATCCAGACTGGAGTCCAGAAGATGTACGTTATTCTACCGTTAGATATCTAGCATCTCCTATTCCTAATGCAAATGGACCACACGTATCTGACCCTAGAAGTGGTGAGATCTTGGAATCTGACATCAACTGGTATCACAACGTGATGACGTTGCTGCGCAACTGGTTCTTTGTTCAAACTGCTGCGATCAACGAGAAGGCACAAGCCACACAATTTGATGAAGAAGTTATGGGTCGTTTGATACGATTTGTGAGTTCTCACGAGGTAGGACACACGTTAGGCCTACCGCACAACATGGGAAGTTCTGTAGCATATGCAGTTGAAGATTTGAGAGATCCAGAATTCACGGCAAAATACAGCACGGCACCAAGTATCATGGACTATGCTCGATTTAATTATGTAGCGCAACCAGAAGATGGTGATGTAGCATTGATGCCTAACATAGGACCTTATGACAAGTATGCTATTATGTGGGGTTACAAACCTATTCCTGGTAAAACAGCAGAAGAGGAAAAAGAAATCCTCGATGAATGGATTATGGAGAAAGCAGGTGACCCAATGTACCGTTTCGGTCGTCAGCAGTTTGGAGTCATTGACTACACTAGCCAGACAGAAGATCTAGGTGATGACAGCATGAAAGCGAGTTTGTACGGTATCAAAAACTTGCAGCGTATCGTCCCTAACTTGATCGAATGGACAGGTAAGGAAGGTGAAAATTATGATGACCTTGAGACCATGTATGGACAAGTTTTAGGTCAGTACAATAGATATCTAGGACACGTAGCTGCAAATATTGGTGGTGTTAAGGAGACTTACAAAGCCTATGGCCAAGAAGGCGCTGTTTATGAGCATGCACCACGCGACAAACAAGAGCGTGCCATGGAATTTTTACAAGAGCAAGTTTTTGAAACTCCAGAATGGTTGATTGATCAGGAAATTTTCAACAAAGTTGAAAGTGATGGTGGTATTGAAAGACTGCGTGGCGTTCAAGTAAGAGCTCTTAACGATGTTCTTGATTTTGGACGTATGGCTCGCTTGATGGAAAACGAAGAAGTAAATGGTCGTGAGGCTTATGGTTTATTGGAAATGATGACAGATCTACGTCAAGGGATTTTCAGTGAGCTACCTCGTGGTAGAGCGATTGACCGTTACAGAAGAAACTTGCAACGTGCCTATGTAGAGCGCATGCAGTATATCATGGAGAATGAGCAGGATGCTCGTGGTCGTTTTGGCGGTTCTAGCATTGACGTTGCTCAAAGTGATATAAGACCTATCGTACGTGCAGAACTGGAAACTCTTTTGAGAGATTCCCGTAGAGCTGCAAACTCAACTGGAGATCGCCTTTCTAGAATTCACTTACGTGATCTAGCAGAGCGTATCGATCTTATACTTAATCCAGTGTAAGTAACGATTGTTTTAATATTCAGAACTGCCTCTTTTTCAAGAGGCAGTTTTTTTATGCCTGATTGATGGAGAATTCTTAACTATGCAAATCATGGAGTTTTTATCATTTTTAGATCGAGATACCCTTTATTACATTAAATCTGCCCTAGTAATTTCTGGCGGCTTATTTTGGGTTATTGCTTATCTTCAGGCTATACGAATAGGTTTTTCATCAAAGACCTATTGCATACCGTTTGTCGCCTTATTTCTTAACGTAGGCTGGGAATTGTACAACACCATACGTGGATTCATGATCGTAGGCTCTTATTTTCTTAATTATGTCAATGCGATCTGGTTTATACTGGATCTGTTGATTGTGTACACTTTCTATACCTATGGTCGCAAATCTTCCCAGAGAAAACCCTACTTCATATGGATTGTAGTAGGATTATTTCTAGCTGGACTCATCATCAATCACATAGGCGCTGTGGTTTACACGCCAAAAATTGGAGCCAACTACGTAGGTCTAGGTATAAACATCATTATGTCCATTCTGTTCATTACGAACTTCTTGAAAAAGAAAAAGAAATTCACTCACGATCTCATCATTGCCTACAGCAAACTTTTGGGAACCTTTAGCCTTACTCTTTTACTAGGCGTTTTTGGAGTGACCCGACTTGGAGGCGTGGATCACGCGATGCTTGTTTTAGGAATAATCGTCTTCACTTTAGACGTTTATTACGTCTTTCTGCTTAGAAAATCAGGATATCGCTTTCGCGAAAGCGTAAACCTCAAGACCATCAACGCATAATATAGTATTTTTGAATGCGTTCGTGTGTAAATACAAAACGTTCCAAAACCATTTGTTAATTCAGTCAGATTAATGATTATATGAATTTCCTTCTCTATTTTGATCCAGGACTAGGTGCCATGATAGCGCAAGCAGCTATTGCAGCATTTGCTGGGTTTGTACTTTTCTATAAAACCTGCATCAATTTTATCAAAGGATGGTTGGGACTACGTAAAAAAGAAAAGGAAGATTCCTTTGACAAAGCTTACAAAAAGGATCAAACCAAATAACAATGAAGCAACTACCAGCTTCATACAGGGATCCGTCGGGCTTTGTATTCATGGATAGTGGTGTTCTCAAACGCCAGATCAATCCAGTATTTTTTGAAGAATACGATGCCGCGGTTAACTCTGGTATCTATGAAAAGTTGTTTGAAAAAGGATGGTTGATCCAGCATCAAGAAGAATCAAGAGATGAGGAAAAGATAATTCTCGTACCAGACCAGATTCCCTTTATCAATTATCCCTATGAGTGGTGTTTCACTCAATACAAACACGCAGCACAGCTCACCTTGCGTTTACAGATGTTTTTATTGGAACATGGCTTTTCTCTCAAAGATGCCAGTGCCTTCAACATCACCTTCCATAAAGGTAAGCCGGTTTTTATAGACACCTTGAGTATTGAGAGATACAAGGAAATGGAACCATGGCGCGCACTACAGCAGTTTGAACAACACTTTTTCGGAGTCTTGTTATTGGCAGAAACACGAGGTGCCCGATACCTCAAGACGGTATCGCATCAGATTAATGGGGTTGATTTGAAAGAAACCGCAAAGCTGCTGAGTTGGAAGACCCGATTTCACCCAGTAATCTATCCCAACATCCATTTGATGGCCAAAAACGACTCGGGTCACTCAAGTTCATCGCCAGCCAAATCGCCTGAAATCTCAAAAGAATCACAGCTCAAAATATTGAAAGTGCTGGAAATGCACATTGCAGGAATGTCACTGGCAGAGTCAACAGAATGGACAGCTTATTACAACCAGACCAACTACGACCAGGCGTCCTTTCAGAGAAAAAAAGAATTGATCCAGCAATGGAGTAACGATTTAAATGTAAAAACCGCCATCGATCTAGGTGGCAATGATGGGACGTTTGCACGAGAGCTTTCTGCATCTATAGAACAAATCATCGTTAGCGATATCGATCAGGCAGCCATCGATCACTGCTATCAAACCGAATTGGAATCTAGCCACAACAGAATATTGCCGCTTGTCATTGACTTGATGCAACCTTCACCAGCCATTGGTTTTGGCAACGAAGAAAGAGAGAGTTTTACAGATCGCATCATCAAGTTGCAGCCAGAATTGAGCCTGGCACTGGCGCTTATCCACCACATCACGCTTACCGGCAATGTTCCATTTGAGATGAGTGCCACATATTTTGCTCAGATTAGCGAGTATCTCATCATTGAGTTTCCAGATCGTGAGGACAGCTGGGTCCAGTTTATTCTCGATAGCAAACGTGATGCTCGTCACTTGTTTGAGGATTATGGATTGTCCGCTTTCGCGAAAGCGTACTCCAAACACTACCATTTTGATAAGCAACAAATAATCGAGGGAACACACAGGACTTTATTTTTAATGCGCCGCAAATGAAACAGCGCCTGCTGGAATATCTAAAAAACGACCGTCACATATGGTGGAGTGTGACCGTCATTCCTGGGGTTTATTGCATTCTCTACTTGTATACGAACAATTTCACGCTGGTGAATTCATGGTATCAGCTTATGTGGTGCGTGTTGGTATTTATCGCCTTGCCGGTCGCTGAAATTTTAGTGCTTGATTTCATTTTTAAAAAATGGCTGCCTCGATGGCGTCCACATTTATACTGGTGCTACCTTTTGATCAATTTTGCGCTCATCCTATCGTTTATCGTTTTTGGATACTGGCGTTACAAGGGTTTAGCACTGGTGATCATAGCCAGTATCATAAGTTCGTTTTTTATTGCCAAACATTATAAAAAACTAGTACTCTTATTTGCCTTGATGTGCGTTGTGGCGGCCTACCAGTTTGTTCATTTTTATGTAGAGCGCGTGGTCTATCGTGAGGATTGGGTCGATACTACTGTTTTTGAAAATATAAAATTCAAGAAGCATCCAAATATTTACTTGATTCAACCAGATGGTTTTGTAAATAAACAGGCGGCTCAATCTAGTTTCTACGATCTGGATCTAAGTGCCTTTTATAGCCGTATGGAAGCTTTGGGATTTGAATTTAATCATGAATATCGTAGTAATTATCCATCAACACTCACATCCAACTCGGCACTATTTACCGGCCAGCAACATCTTTTTGAGAATGGCAATATGGAGAGTGAGTTGTATGGAGCTAGAGATTTGATCGTAGGCAATAATCCAGTCATCTCAACTTTAAAACGTAATGGATACCGCACAAACCTGATCTTACAGCATTCCTATTTGATGCTCAACTTTCCTGAGGTTGCTTATGACTACGTCAACGTTTCAGAGAGTGATCTTTCTGTACCGTTACCAGATTATTGGCTGGATGCAGATTACATGCAAGATTTTAAAAACCGCATGAACGCAGTCGATGATAGACCGCAGTTTTTTTTTCTGGAGATTTTGGAACCTGGCCACATACCCAACAACGGTATCGCTGCAGATTCTGAAATATATACCGCAGATTATAAATCGCAACTGCTAGGTGTTACAGAAAAACTGATCAACCTTGTAAATTTCATTGAAGAAAAAGATCCAAATGGTATCATCATTATTGCGGCAGATCATGGTGGATACGTCGGTTTTGAGAATTCTTTAGAACCTTATCACACGGTAGTAGAAGATCCCGATTTGAAAAGGAGTATTTATGGCAGTCTTTTTGCGATTAAAGCCAAAAATGATTTTCATCGATATGGACCACACATCAGGACCTCCGTAACCGTATTTCCAGTCCTATTCCAGTATCTTGCGCAGCAACCACCAACAGATCCTGAATTAGACAATAGCAGCTTCATGTTTATTAAAAATGGCTCTGAACGTGGCGTTTATCAATATTTTGACCCTAATGGCTTACCGATTACAGAACGTCTTGACCCTTAAGATTTTCGCTTTACTATTTTTATTCTCACAAATTGCTGTCGCGCAATCTTGCGTGTGCTATCAAAAAGATTTGCTTAATGACTTTAAGGATACTGATTTCATAGGTGTCGTAAATGTCCTGGGCAAAAAATCATATCCTTCCGATGCTGATATTGATGTCATTTCCATCTCGACTCAAGAAATCATTAAAGGATCTGAACTATCAGAATTCTACATTTTCCAAAAGAAAGGAAACGGTAAAAACAATGATCAATGTAAACTTTATCTCAAAGAAGGAGATCAGTTGTTGCTTTATGCCAATCAAAAAGGAGAATATCACTACACCATGCCTTGCTATCGCAATAAAAAATTGGGCAATAGTGAAGTCAATTATCAAGTTTACTTACAAAACCACTTAAAGATCCTGCGTCAATTAAAACGCTATCAAAACGAACTTGCCGAAGTGACCACAAGATGTTCTGACGCCATTACTGATATACAGATAGGTAACACCGTAGGTAACATACCTCTCAAAACAAAACATTCTCGTGTTGGCCTTTACAGTGTGAAGTTTACTGAAGATGATAAAATCGATAGAATCGAGGTCGTTTCAACATTTAATGAAGAGGTTGACAACAAGGTGCGCATCGCGCTAATCAAGAAAAAATGGAAACCTTGCAAATTGAACGATGATAGAAAACTGATCTTGGGTTACTTCTATACACCAGCTACAAAGTATCGTCAGGCTCACTTAAGCCCGTTGTAGAATGAGTTTTCGTGGTTTTTAGAAAATAGCCACCAGCGATTAGGACGAACAAAAGCAATGGATGGATCAAGAATCTTCTCGTGTAAAAGAGCGACATTTTTGATAACGATGCTTCAAATTGCAACTCGACTACAAATAAAAGGTTGAGTAAAACAAAGGCAAATAAATAAACCCACAAGCTGGCTTTGATATAACTGGAAGATCTAAACAAGATCCATAAAATCGCCAGCGAGATCAATCCATTGAACAGGTAGCGCAACGCATTGGACAGCAATAGCCAGCTCAAATTCATCTCTGGAAACGACATGGATTGAAATGCTCCATGGAAATAATCATCTAAGGGATCATAAAACACCGCTTCCTGAAAATACCGTACGCTTATCAACAAAAGGATAAGGCCTACCAGAGCTAGAACGCGCAATATCGACTTCATGCCTTTTTAGGTTTCCTGATCCAATAGATCCAGAGTAAAATCACGGTCCCATAAATAATTGCTGGGAACGCTATATCGTGGGCAATGGTCTGGTATTCTGGCAACCTCGTGTACACCAGCGCCAAGGAGATCAATCTTGCAAGGTTGACCAGATAGATCAAGACAAACCCTATAAATAAGAAGAAGATTGTTTTTTTATACGCTTTCGCGAAAGCGATAACAAAAGCAGCAAACAATAACATCACACTTACCGCATTGCAGCCTTCAATCACCCTAAAAACGATCTTGTCATCAATAAACAGCATCACCGAAGGATTGCCTGGTGCATTATAGATCTGGGCATCGTAACCCATCCATTGCAAAATGGTTTGTGTTTGCCTGCTCACGGCAGCCGTGATAGGATCTGGATAATTGTAGTCCGTATATTCCAGCTGCAGGTATCCATAATAGGCAAGCGATAGCAATATGTACAGCACGCCAAAGACGATTACAAATTTAAAAACCGGGTAATAAGGTTTGAGACGTTCCAATCAACAATATTTATAACAAAGTTAGTTATTTAAGGCTGTTTCAATCTTAATTTTGCCAGCCTTACAAATGCCCCATGGAAAAGAACGAATTAAAACCTCAAATCACCTCAATCATCGACAGTTCCCATGAACCTGTAGAAAAGATGCAACAAATCTGTGATCTATTGCAGAAAAATTTGCCCACTTACAATTGGGTAGGTTTCTATATGGCGCATGAAACAGAACCTACATTGCACCTGTGGTGCCAGGCCGGCGAACCAACGGATCATACTGTAATTCCTTTTGGAAAAGGAATTTGCGGTCAGGTTGCAGTTTCTAACGAGAATTTTGTGGTAGACGATGTCAATGCACAGGATAATTACATCGCTTGTAGCATTCACGTCAAAAGCGAGGTTGTGATTCCTTTATTCAAGAATGGGAAAAATATTGGTCAAATTGATATTGACAGCAATACCGTCGCGGCTTTTGATGAGAGCGACGAGCGTTTTCTCGAATGGGTAAATGAGCAGGTTGCGACGATTCTCTGAATCTGAATCTCACTATAGACTAGTCTTGATTTGCGCCGTGAATTGCGGTTATTACATCCGTTTTAGCTATGAAGAAGCTTCAAAGTTGTATTAATTGAGCTGGAATTGACTAGCTAAAACTTACCACTTCTAACGTATTGTTCCCATTTCCACGCAGATGCTAACGCTTCTTTTAATGTGGATTGCGCTTTCCAGCCTAGGACATTATTGGCCCTATCTGTTTGTGCATAGGCAGCGGTGATATCACCTGCTCGCCTATCAACTATTTTGTAATTGAGTGGTTTACCGGTCACTTGCTCAAAGGTTTTGACGACTTCCATCACACTGGAACCAGTTCCTGTTCCTATATTAAAAGTTTCCATGTTAGATTGATTCTTGCCATCATTGAGTCGTTCCAACGCAACAACGTGAGCTTTGGCAAGATCTACCACATGAATATAATCGCGTATAGCCGTTCCATCTGTCGTTGGGTAATCATCGCCAAAGACAGACAATTGATCCCTCAATCCTATAGCAGTTTGAGTGATAAAAGGGACTAGGTTTTGTGGTGTTCCCAATGGCAGCTCACCAATCTTAGCCGATTCATGAGCACCGATAGGATTAAAATATCTCAAAGCAATCGCATTAAAATCAGGCGTCACCTTACACAGATCCCGAATGATCTCTTCTCCTATTTGTTTGGTATTGCCATAGGGCGATTCGGCTGGTTGCACTGGTGCGTTTTCAGAAACCGGTAATTCTTCTGCCTGTCCATAAACCGTACAAGAGGAGCTGAAGATGAATTTGGCATTCCTACTTTGTAGATTCTGAAGCACATAAACCAGCGCATTGATGTTATTTTCATAATACTTCAATGGATCATCGACACTTTCTCCTACGGCTTTAGAAGCTGCAAAGTGAATCACGTTTTCAATATCGTCATGCTTTTTAAAAAACTCATTCACATCTTCTTTAACGCGAAGGTCCAACTTTTCAAATGTGGTTTGAATTCCCGTGATGGATTTGATTTGACCCAACACTTTTATGGAACTGTTTGACAAGTCATCAACAATCACCACTTCATGTCCACGATCTTGTAATTCTACCACAACGTGAGAACCTATAAAACCTAAGCCGCCGGTCACCAATACTTTCATAGTCGAAACTTTAAATCCAATGCTAAATTAGGTATTAAAACAAAAACGACTACCTTGTGGCAGTCGTTATCGTATCTAAGGTCTATGTTGTTAATCGGCTAAAAGGCCTCTCGAAATCACTATCTTCTGGATCTCACTGGTTCCTTCATAGATCTGTGTGATTTTTGCGTCGCGCATCAAACGCTCTACATGATATTCCTTTACAAAGCCATTTCCACCATGTACCTGCACTGCTTCCACAGTAACATCCATAGCCACTTGGGAAGCGTAAAGCTTGGCCATGGCGCTACTCATATCATAACTATTGCCTTGGTCTTTATCCCAGGCACTTTTCATAACTAGGTGTCTCGCAGCGGCGATGCTGGTGTGCATATCTGCCAACTTGAAAGCAATTGCTTGGTGATTACAAATCTCTGTACCAAAGGCTTTACGCACTTTACTGTAATCACGAGCCAACTCATAAGCACCACTGGCGATACCTAAAGCTTGTGCTGCAATACCTATGCGTCCACCAGAAAGTGTCTTCATGGCAAATTTGAATCCGAAACCGTCTTCTCCTATTCTATTCTCCTTTGGAACCTTAACATCATTGAAAATCAATGAATGTGTGTCGCTACCGCGTATTCCCAACTTGTCTTCCTTCACACCTACTTCAAAACCATCCCATCCTTTTTCAACGATAAAGGCATTGATTCCTTTGTGCTTTTTCTCCTTGTCAGTTTGTGCAATGACTAGATAATAGTCGGCGCTGTTACCGTTAGTGATCCAGTTTTTAGTACCATTCAGTACATAATGGTCACCTTTATCGATTGCAGTGGTTTTTTGAGAAGTAGCATCACTACCAGCTTCTGGCTCAGATAGACAGAAGGCACCTATAGATTCTCCAGAGGTAAGTTTAGTAAGGTATTTTTCCTTTTGGGCTTCATTCCCATAGGTATCCAGACCCCAACATACAAGTGAATTGTTTACTGATACAATTACCGAGGCACTTGCATCAACTTTAGAAAGCTCTTCCATTACAAGAACGTACGAGATAGTGTCCATTCCACCACCACCGTACTTAGGATCTGCCATCATTCCTAGAAATCCTAGCTCGCCCATTTTCTTGACTTGTTCAGTCGGGAACTTTTGTAGGTTGTCACGCTCGATCACACCAGGCAACAATTCCATTTTTGCAAAATCTCTGGCGGCATCCCTAATCATTAAATGCTCTTCTGTAAGGCTAAAATCCATCTGTATATTTGTTTTATTTATCTGTCGGCAAATTTACGGTTTCTTGACAGTAACATCCAACCCAAAAAATGCATGAAAGCACAGAACTATAACGTTGTAGGAGTCATGTCTGGCACCTCGCTGGATGGTATTGATTTAGTTCATGTTAACCTGCAGTATTCTGGCAAATGGAGCTTTAAGATCATCCATCAAGATTGTAAAAACTATAGCCCAAAGTGGAAACAAAGACTCCAGAAAGGCATCGAATTGAATGCCATCGATTTAAAACAGCTCAATCTTGATTATACCAATCATCTCGCTCTTGTAATAAAGGGGTTTATAGAAGATCATGCGATCGATAACCTTCTTGCCATTTGCTCTCACGGCCATACGATATCCCACGATCCCGCGAACGGTCACACATTACAAATAGGTAATCTACCCCAACTTGCCATACTAACCGGTCATAGAGTAGTTTGTGACTTCAGGGTTCAAGATGTTCAGTTAGGCGGTCAAGGTGCACCGTTAGTTCCTATTGGCGATCGATTGCTTTTTTCAGATTATGAATATTGCCTCAATTTGGGTGGCTTTGCAAACGTTAGCTACGAGCAAAATGGCAACCGTCAGGCGTACGATCTATGTGCCGTGAATGTCGTTTTGAACCACTATGCTCAAAAATTAGGGAAAGAGTATGATGATAATGGCGCTTTCGCGAAAGCGGGAACTCCACAACCCACGATCCTCAAACAACTGGCAGCGTTGCCCTATTACGACCTACCTGCACCTAAGTCCTTGGGAATCGAATGGGTCAATGCCTATATTTTTCCAATTCTAGATCAACTCGAAGATCCTAGGGATGTGATTGCAACCTACACAAAGCACATCGCTCAGATCATTTCTCAAAGCCTTCCAGATCACAGCCGTGTGGTGGTCACTGGTGGTGGCGCATATAATAAATATCTCATCCAGTTAATTGACCATAACAGAGCGCAAAAACTACACTTGCCAGCTCCAGAAATAATCGATATGAAAGAGGCGATAATATTTGCATTGCTGGGCGTGCTGCGATTGCGCAATGAGAACAACTGCCTTGCCAGCGTGACCGGTGCATTGCACGACCATTGCAGCGGTAAAATATATACTCCATAACAAATTGCGAAAATTCCCCAAAACGATATATGCTTTTTTATATTTGTGGGATAAGCTAATGCTGAATGAAAGAACTCCTAAAACGCTATGAAAACGCAGATCCTGAAATCGTCTTTCACTGGAATGACCCAGAAACAGACGCCGAAGGCTGGACAGTAATCAATAGCCTACGAGGTGGCGCAGCCGGCGGCGGAACCCGCATGAGAATAGGACTGGATCAAAATGAAGTCCTGTCTCTAGCAAAGACTATGGAGATTAAGTTTACAGTTTCTGGACCGGCCATAGGTGGTGCTAAATCTGGAATCAACTTTGACCCTCAAGATCCACGCAAGAAAGGCGTACTAGAAAGATGGTATAAAGCCGTTTCGCCTCTACTTAAAAGCTACTATGGAACTGGTGGCGATCTTAATGTGGACGAAATCCATGAGGTAATTCCCATAACTGAAGAAAGTGGTGTGTGGCATCCACAAGAAGGTGTGTTCACAGGTCATTTTGCCCCAACGATTGCAGATAAGATCAACCGTATAGGTCAGCTTAGACAAGGCGTGATCAAGGTGATAGAAAACCCAGATTACTCTCCTGACGTTTCCAGGAAGTACACCGTAGCAGACATGATTACCGGCTATGGAGTGGCAGAGGCTGCCCGACACTATTACGATATCTATGGTGGTGACATCAAAGGTAAGCGTGCGGTAGTTCAAGGATTTGGTAATGTAGGAAGCGCTGCAGCCTTTTACCTTGCACAATCTGGAGCCAAAATCGTCGGGATTATTGATAGCGCTGGTGGTTTGATCA
Organism: Nonlabens agnitus; assembly: GCF_002994045.1. Lineage (NCBI taxonomy): Bacteria > Pseudomonadati > Bacteroidota > Flavobacteriia > Flavobacteriales > Flavobacteriaceae > Nonlabens > Nonlabens agnitus. The sequence continues at coordinate 3,131,333 of NZ_MQUC01000003.1, read as the reverse complement.
ATGAAGACGGTTATAGCTTTGAAGAGATCAAGCAGCTTTTTCTCAATAAAAATGGGAACCAATTAAAGGCAGATAACTTGATTCCCTTTAAAGAAGCAAATGAAGCCATCTACTCCTTACAAACTGAAATTTTTGCACCTTGCGCAGCATCACGATTGATCAGCAAAGAGCAGATTGATCAAATGATCGACTCTGGACTGGAAGTGATTTCATGCGGCGCCAATGTGCCATTTGCTGATAAAGAAATTTTCTTTGGATCCATCATGGAATATACTGATGAGAAAGTCAGTTTGATTCCAGACTTTATTTCAAATTGCGGTATGGCAAGAGTTTTTGCCTACTTCATGGAACGTAAAGTCCAAATGACTGATGAGGCGATTTTTAACGATACCAGCATGACGATAAGAAATGCTATCCAAAACACTTTTAATAACAATAGCTCAAAAACGCAAATAAGCAGTACTGCTTTTGAAATTGCACTTAAACAACTGATATAAATGTTCAAATATTTTCTAGGTAATAGCCCAGTATGGTTCAAGACAACCATGCTTTCTTTTTTAGTGTTAAACACCGTTTTATTTTTTGTGGTTAGTGGTACCACCATGGGATGGATCTTCATAGCAGAATTTATTTTCTGCCTCGCCATGGCTCTCAAATGTTATCCACTACAATCTGGTGGATTACTTGCCTTACAGGTCTTGTTTTTAGGTCTAACACATCCTATGTATAAGATAGACCACGATACTCATGAAGCGGTACTCGATGAAGCTGGTAACCATGTTTTAGGTGGTGTGTATGCAGAAGTCGCTCAAAATCTGGAAGTGATTCTCCTATTGGTTTTCATGGTGGCTGGTATCTATTTCATGAAACCTTTACTCATGTACATCTTTGTAAAGGTGTTCACTAAGATCAAGAGCAAAATCGTGCTTTCGCTTTTCTTCGTTGGATTGAGTGCCGTTCTATCTGCATTTCTTGATGCACTTACGGTAACTGCTGTTTTGATAAGCGTTGGACTAGGTTTTTATAATGTATATCACAAGATTCACTCCAGTGATCTGGATTTGGATAATGATAACACCCTAGATAGGGAACAATTGAGCGGTGAGACTCTGGAGAAATTCCGTTCGTTTTTGCGTAGTCTCGTTATGCATGGAGTTGTAGGTACGGCACTAGGTGGAGTTTGTACAATCGTAGGAGAGCCACAAAACTTATTAATAGGTACTAAAATGAACTGGGATTTCGTAGAGTTCTTTACGGTAATGGCTCCTATTACAATTCCTGTGTTGATCGCAGGGTTGCTAACGACGGTTTTGTTGGAAACCACTAAGACCTTCGGTTTTGGTCAAAAAATGCCTCCTGTCGTTCGTCAAATTATTGAAGGATGGATGGAGAAACGTGATAAGGAACGTACCAAAAAAGAAAAGTACGCTCTTGTCGTTCAAGGAGTATCGGCTGTTTTATTGATCACTGCCCTCGCGCTTCACATCGCACCGGTTGGATTCATAGGACTTGCCTTGATCGTCGTTCAAACAGCATTCATGGGTATCACAGATGAGCACAGTCTAGGTAAAGCCTTTGAAGAAGCGCTACCATTTACAGGTCTTCTTGTGGTGTTCTTTGTGATCGTGGCAATGATTCACGATCAGCACCTTTTTGCACCAATTATTGAATGGGCCCTAAATCAGGATCCAGGAAATCAACCCGCTATATTCTATCTCGCAAATGGTGTGCTAAGTATGATCTCTGACAACGTTTTTGTTGCCACGGTTTACATTAATGAGGTCACGGCAGCCTATGAAGCTGGTAAAATCACCAGAGAAAGCTATGAGCACCTTGCGATTGCCATCAATACGGGTACTAACTTGCCTAGTGTCGCCACGCCTAATGGCCAGGCCGCATTTTTGTTCCTACTGACATCGGCGCTAGCTCCAGTGATCAACCTTTCTTACGGTAGAATGGCCAAAATGGCTCTTCCCTACACCATTGTATTGACCCTTGTGGGCCTTGCGATGGTGGTGTATTATTTGTAGGATTGATGATGGGTTCGCTTTCGCGAAAGCGAACTATTCCAAAACCACGCACTATAATAACATCTTGTGCGTTATCTAAAAAATTGACTTAACCAACATTTGTATGATCCAAGATTTGACTACCGATTTAGAAACGCAACAACCTATCGTTGAAGAGAAAACGCTATCGCTCTACGACCTTGTTGCCAGCGGTGGCGTGGCAGGAACTATCATTATCGTGATATTGCTTATTCTGCTATTTGTAGCTCTGTATATATACTTTGAACGCCTTTTTAAAATCAAGGCAAGCTCAAAAATTGACAGCAACTTCATGCTGCAAATCAAAGATCATGTGACTAATGGCCGCATCGACAGTGCAAAAATGCTGTGTGCCAAAGAAGGTTCACCAGTCGCTCGCCTTACCGAAAAAGGAATAAGCCGTATAGGATCACCACTGGAAGATATCAATAGCGCGATAGAAAATGCCGGGAAGCTTGAAGTGTACAAACTTGAGAAAAATGTTAGTGTTCTTGCTACTATTGCTGGAGCCGCACCAATGATAGGATTTTTAGGAACGGTAATAGGTATGGTTTTGGCATTTCATACCTTGGCTACTAGCGGTGGTCAGGCAGAAATGGGCACACTTGCCGAAGGTATCTATACCGCTATGACAACGACAGTAGCTGGTTTGATCGTGGGAATTATCGCTTATATAGGTTACAATCACCTGGTAGTAAAGACAGATAAAGTGGTTCATCAAATGGAGGCCAACGCTGTTGACTTTCTAGATCTACTTAACGAACCCGCTTAATATGAACTTAAGAGGAAGAAATAAAGTAAGTCCTGAGTTCTCGATGTCTTCCATGACTGACATCGTTTTTCTGCTGTTGGTATTCTTTTTACTTACATCACCATCCATCACACCAGAGGCATTGGATTTGATATTACCCAAAGCAAGTGGTAAAAGCTCCAATGTACAGAATGCATCGGTCAGCATTTCTAGAGAAGGTGCTTTCTATGTAAATGCGACTGAGGTAGCGCCAGAAAACATGGAAGCGGAATTGATCAAGGTGATGGAAGGACAAGAAGATCCAACGATCATTTTGAGAGCAGATGGAGAAACAGCCATTAACAGCGCCGTAAAAGTAATGGACATCGCTAATAGAAATAAATTCAAAATCATACTGGCTGTCAAACCAGAATAAAATGAGTTTTTTAGATACAAAAGAGAAACGGAAGTCATTTGCCATATCTGCTGGGATAATGGCAGCGCTACTTTTATTTTTTGTTTTTGTGACTGTTTTTACTGTTTTGGACCCGCCAGAGGAAAGTGGAATCGCTGTCAATTTTGGAAATACTGAAGTAGGATCTGGCCCGATCGAGCCAGCAAGACCTACTAAGGTAACCCCAGAAAAATCACCATCTGAATCTACCCAAGAAGCTTCTAGTGCAGAAAATATCATCACATCAGAAGATGTTGATGACAAACCAGTAATCGAATCACAACCTACACCACAAGAAAACAAGCCAACTAAGAAGCCTGTCGACAAACCGGTCAAAAAACCAGAGCCAAAACCAGATACTTCTGTACTAGACGCTTTGAATAATGTGACTGGTAGTAAACCGGCAAGTGGTGAAAACAATAGCGGTGAAGGTCCAGGCGATGGGCCTGGAAATAAGGGAGACATCAACGGTGATCCTTACGCTAACACGTATTATGGCAATCCCGGTAACGGCCAAGGTGGAAAGGGTTACGGTTTAAGCGGTCGTGGTAAAGTAGGCGGTCGCGGGATCGAGCCAGATTGTACCGAAACAGGAACTGTTATTGTACAAATAGAAGTAAATCGTAGTGGTAGTGTTGTTAAGGCAACGCCAGGTGTCAAAGGAACTACAAACCGTGCGGCTTGCTTGTTAGATGCTGCTCGTAAATCTGCCATGACCTATAAATTTAGCGCGGCTGCAGAGGCTCGAGACATTCAAATAGGTTTCATAGAAATTATCTTTAAGGTAGGTGAGTAAAATGATGACCTATGAACAGACCACGGAATGGATGTTCAAACAGCTACCCATGTATCAGCAGGTTGGGAAGTCTGCTTACAAAAAGGATCTTTCAAACTCCATAGCTCTAGATGAGTATTTGGATCATCCCCATCAATACTACAAAACAATTCACGTAGCAGGCACTAATGGCAAAGGGACCACCTGCCACATGATTTCTGCTGTTCTACAAGCCGCAGGTTATAAGGTTGGACTCTATACATCGCCACATTTAAAAGATTTTAGAGAACGTATTAAAATCAACGGCGAGATGATATCTCAGCAAGAGGTAATTCAATTTATTGGCGATCATAAGACATATCTGGAATCAAACAGTCTTTCGTTCTTTGAAATGACGGTAGGAATGGCATTTGAAGCATTTAGAAAGCATCAGGTGGATTATGCAGTTATTGAGACTGGTCTAGGTGGCAGATTAGATTCTACTAACATCATTACTCCTATCCTTTCAATCATTACCTCTATTGATCTGGATCATACAGATCTATTGGGTGATACTTTAGAAAAGATTGCTTTTGAAAAGTCTGGTATCATAAAGAAGAATGTAGCCGTAGTGATCAATGAAAAAAGATCACATTTGAGACAATTCTTTCAAGAAAGAGCTAATGAGGTAGGTGCTGATCTTTATTTCGCTTATAGCGAAAGCAAATATTCAAGCGACATATTTAATCACACAACAACTGAAGAGCAAAACCGAGACTTGGTGAAAAAGGCCTTAGATGTATTGATAGACAAATACGAAATTGATTTAGGCCCAAATCAAGTTTCCGAAGGCCTTAAAAACTATAGAGGACTGACGAACTTTATGGGTCGTTATCAAATTATATCAACGAATCCAAAAGTGATAGCAGATGTAGCCCATAACCCTAGCGGATTGAAAATGCTCATTGAAAAGGTAGAAAAGGAATCCTATAGAAAATTACATATTGTGTTTGGCGCAGTGGAAGGTAAAAGACTAGATGAAAGCTTAATAGTTTTACCACGAGATGCGGATTACTATTTGTGTTCACCATCTATTTCCAGAGCCGTCCCAGTGACGATACTAGAAAAAGAGTTCACCAAACATGAACTTAAAAACAATGCTTACGATAGTGTAGAATTAGCTTTAGAAGGCGCTTTGAGTCACACAGACGAAGACGACTTAGTATTAGTCACTGGAAGTACGTTTGTTGTAAGCGAAATAATTTAATAAATAGCTTGCCAGTTTCATTACTCCTCTTATATTTGCAATCCGAAATTGGGGCGCGTAGCTCAGTTGGTTCAGAGCACTTGGTTTACACCCAAGGGGTCAGGGGTTCGAATCCCTTCGCGCCCACCAGTAAAGATCCCTCAACATGATGTTGGGGGATTTTTTTATTCCACCAATCTTCCATCCCACCAACCGACCTTGGGATATTTTATCCTTTGATCCTTATTATTTGAACCATCGATATCGGTAACTTTATTTATGCATCACTGCAACCATCCATTCCAGACATTCTCTTTCTAAGAAATAAAACTTAAAGCTAACTTATGGTTGATACGCTGCCACACAGAGTGGGAATAGTACTGCATTGGTTTTACCTAGTGTTGATTCCCATCACAGACTGGGAAAACGATGGAGATATTCCGATAGATTCAAAACAATGCTTAAATGCCACTCGTGCCCTATAACGGGTAAAATCGAAGCTTTACAGTAGGCTTAGGCTACGCGAGAGGCCATATAAGGAGAAGCCATCCAATTGGTTATTGTCTAGCTGTAGGATTCCTCTTTTAGGGGATGGAAATGTTATCCAATAAAGCCTAAACAAAAAAATCCCCCAATCCATATGGATTGGGGGATTTCAGGTAAAGAAGGCGGCGACATACTCTCCCACAAATAGCAGTACCATCTGCGCAAATGGGCTTAACTTCTCTGTTCGGAAAGGTAAGAGGTGAGCCCCATCGCTATAACCACCTTAGGGTTATCGGTATGGACAAAGCCATACCGTATGTGTTGACATACTGAAAAGATGTTTGGAGTAAACGTAATAAAACAGAATTACAAAAAGCGTTTTAAATACCTAAGCTTACGGGTAATTAGTATCACTCGGCTATGACATTACTGCCTTTACACCTATGACCTATCAACGTGGTAGTCTCCCACGACCCTTTAAAGAAATCTCATCTTGTGATGGGTTTCGCGCTTATATGCTTTCAGCGCTTATCCCTTCCCGACGTAGCTACCCAGCAGTGCTCCTGGCGGAACAACTGGTACACCAGCGGTCGGTCCAACTCGGTCCTCTCGTACTAAAGTCAGATTCACTCAAATTTCTTGCGCCCACTACAGATAGAGACCGAACTGTCTCACGACGTTCTGAACCCAGCTCGCGTGCCACTTTAATGGGCGAACAGCCCAACCCTTGGGACCTTCTCCAGCCCCAGGATGTGACGAGCCGACATCGAGGTGCCAAACCCCCCGTCGATGTGAGCTCTTGGGGGAGATCAGCCTGTTATCCCCGGCGTACCTTTTATCCTTTGAGCGATGGCCCTTCCATGCGGAACCACCGGATCACTATGCTCTTGTTTCCAACCTGATCGACCTGTATGTCTCTCAGTCAAGCACCCTTATGCCATTGCACTCTACGCACGGTTACCAAGCGTGCTGAGGGTACCTTTAGAAGCCTCCGTTACTCTTTTGGAGGCGACCACCCCAGTCAAACTACCCACCAAGCAATGTCCCTTCCAGTGGAAGGTTAGGTCTCAAATAAGCAAAGGGTGGTATTTCAACAATGACTCCACGACGCCTGGCGACGCCACTTCAAAGTCTCCCACCTATCCTACACATTACTTATCCAAGATCAATACTAAGCTATAGTAAAGGTGCACGGGGTCTTTTCGTCCCGTAGCGGGTAATCGGCATCTTCACCGATACTACAATTTCACCGAGCTCATGGCTGAGACAGTATCCAAATCGTTACACCATTCGTGCAGGTCGGAACTTACCCGACAAGGAATTTCGCTACCTTAGGACCGTTATAGTTACGGCCGCCGTTTACCGGGGCTTCAATTCAGATCTTCGCCGAAGCTAAACCCTCCTCTTAACCTTCCGGCACCGGGCAGGTGTCAGGCCCTATACATCATCTTTCGATTTAGCAGAGCCCTGTGTTTTTGATAAACAGTCGCTTGGATCTTTTCACTGCGCCCCATATTGCTATGGGGGACCTTTCTCCCGAAGTTACAGGTCAATTTTGCCTAGTTCCTTAGCCATGAATCACTCGAGCACCTTAGAATTCTCATCCCAACCACCTGTGTCGGTTTGCGGTACGGGCTGCCTCGCTTGCTTTTCTTGGAAGTTGCTCCACTGGATTATCCACTTGGCCGAAGCTTTGCGGTACTATCCCGATCTCAAAAATCGGTTCAACGTACTATTCCGTCAGTACGCACCAGTTTTACACCTCCGTCACTTTTATTACGGGCAGGTACAGGAATATTAACCTGTTGTCCATCCACTTCCCCCTTCGGGTACGCGTTAGGACCCGACTAACCCTCAGCTGATTAGCATAGCTGAGGAAACCTTGGTCTTTTGGTGAGGGGTTTCTCGCCCCCTTTATCGTTACTTATGCCTACATTTTCGTTTCCATACGTTCCAACAGGTCTCACGACCCATCTTCTACACATATGGAATGCTCCCCTACCACTCCGTAGAGTCCATAGCTTCGGTAATATGTTTATGCCCGATTATTATCCATGCCGTACCGCTCGACTAGTGAGCTGTTACGCACTCTTTAAATGAATGGCTGCTTCCAAGCCAACATCCTAGCTGTCAGTGCAGTACAACCTCGTTTCTTCAACTTAACATATATTTGGGGACCTTAGCTGATGGTCTGGGTTCTTTCCCTTTCGGACATGGACCTTAGCACCCATGCCCTCACTGCTGATCATCATTTTATAGCATTCGGAGTTTGTCAGGAATTGGTAGGCGGTGAAGCCCCCGCATCCAATCAGTAGCTCTACCTCTATAAAACTAAATCAACGCTGCACCTAAATGCATTTCGGGGAGTACGAGCTATTTCCGAGTTTGATTGGCCTTTCACCCCTACCCACAGGTCATCCGAAGACTTTTCAACGTCAACCGGTTCGGGCCTCCACTATGTGTTACCACAGCTTCACCCTGCCCATGGGTAGATCACACGGTTTCGCGTCTACCACTGCTAACTATATCGCCCTATTCAGACTCGCTTTCGCTACGGCTGCACACCTGAAGTGCTTAACCTTGCTAACAACGGTAACTCGTAGGCTCATTATGCAAAAGGCACGCCGTCACCACACTAGGTGGCTCCGACCGCTTGTAAGCGTATGGTTTCAGGTTCTATTTCACTCCCTTATTCAGGGTTCTTTTCACCTTTCCCTCACGGTACTGGTTCACTATCGGTCTCTCAGGAGTATTTAGCCTTGGCGGATGGTCCCGCCGGATTCATACAGGGTTTCACGTGCCCCGCACTACTCAGGATACCACTATCAATAACATTTCTTACCTATACAGGGCTATCACCTTCTACGGCTCCTCTTTCCAAAGGATTTTAATTCAAAATGCATCAAACATTGTGGTCCTACAACCCCATGCAGTCCGTAAACTGAATGGTTTGGGCTATTCCGCGTTCGCTCGCCACTACTAGCGGAATCACTATTGTTTTCTCTTCCTCTGGCTACTTAGATGTTTCAGTTCACCAGGTTTGCTTCCTTTCGGATGACATGTCTTCAACATGACGGGTTGCCCCATTCGGAAATCTGCGGATCACATCGTATGTGCCAATCCCCGCAGCTTATCGCAGCTTATCACGTCCTTCATCGCCTCTGAGAGCCTAGGCATCCCCCATACGCCCTTAATTTGCTTATGGTATTCAATGTCGATTCTCTAACGATAGAAAATCAACGCCTTGCTCTTGTATTCTTATTTTACTAATAACAAACACATTTTTCAATGTGCCTATCTGTTTCTCGTTTAATCTTTTCAATATGTCAATGAACGTTTTCAATATCAAGTAAATGATACCAATAGTGGAGAATATCGGAGTCGAACCGATGACCTCCTGCGTGCAAGGCAGGCGCTCTAGCCAGCTGAGCTAATCCCCCATTTTTAGTTATGAGTTATTAGTTATGAGTTAAGAGTGATCCCACTCGCAACAAACCCAACTTCTAAAATTTCCTTCAATATATAATGAACTATGTGCGGTTTAGGCTTCCGCGAAAGCGTAAAAGTAGTCTCAGGCAGACTCGAACTGCCGACCTCTACATTATCAGTGTAGCGCTCTAACCAGCTGAGCTATGAGACTGTAACGAACCCCGAAAGGCACATCACTCGTCTTTCGACTTTTTTATTAATAAGATTGACAGTTGTAAAAAATAATATAAACAAACACGCCATTTGCATGTAGTAGGCTATGGAACTCTCATTTTTAGGTTCCATTATTTCAGGAACTCCAGAAAGGAGGTGTTCCAGCCGCACCTTCCGGTACGGCTACCTTGTTACGACTTAGCCCCAGTTACCGGTTTTACCCTAGGCAGCTCCTTGCGGTCACCGACTTCAGGTACCCCCAGCTTCCATGGCTTGACGGGCGGTGTGTACAAGGCCCGGGAACGTATTCACCGCATCATGGCTGATATGCGATTACTAGCGATTCCAGCTTCACGTAGTCGAGTTGCAGACTACGATCCGAACTGTGATAGGGTTTATAGATTCGCTCCCTCTCACGAGGTGGCTGCTCTCTGTCCCTACCATTGTAGCACGTGTGTGGCCCAGGACGTAAGGGCCGTGATGATTTGACGTCATCCCCACCTTCCTCACGGTTTGCACCGGCAGTCTCGCTAGAGTCCCCGACATGACTCGCTGGCAACTAGCAATAGGGGTTGCGCTCGTTATAGGACTTAACCTGACACCTCACGGCACGAGCTGACGACAACCATGCAGCACCTTGCAAACTGTCCGAAGAAAAGCCTGTTTCCAAGCCTGTCAGTCTGCATTTAAGCCCTGGTAAGGTTCCTCGCGTATCATCGAATTAAACCACATGCTCCACCGCTTGTGCGGGCCCCGTCAATTCCTTTGAGTTTCATTCTTGCGAACGTACTCCCCAGGTGGGTTACTTATCACTTTCGCTTGGCCACCCAGTACTCAATCGTACCGGACAGCTAGTAACCATCGTTTACGGCGTGGACTACCAGGGTATCTAATCCTGTTCGCTACCCACGCTTTCGTCCCTCAGCGTCAATGTATTGTTAGTGACCTGCCTTCGCAATCGGTATTCTATGTAATATCTAAGCATTTCACCGCTACACTACATATTCTAGCCACTTCACAATAATTCAAGATGTTCAGTATCAATGGCAGTGCCGGAGTTGAGCCCCTGCATTTCACCACTGACTTAAACACCCGCCTACGGACCCTTTAAACCCAATGATTCCGGATAACGCTTGCACCCTCCGTATTACCGCGGCTGCTGGCACGGAGTTAGCCGGTGCTTATTCTTACGGTACCGTCAGCCCTCTACACGTAGAGGGGTTTCTTCCCGTACAAAAGCAGTTTACAACCCATAGGGCCGTCTTCCTGCACGCGGCATGGCTGGATCAGGCTCTCGCCCATTGTCCAATATTCCTCACTGCTGCCTCCCGTAGGAGTCTGGTCCGTGTCTCAGTACCAGTGTGGGGGATCTCCCTCTCAGGACCCCTACCTATCGTAGCCATGGGGAGCCGTTACCTCTCCATCTAGCTAATAGGACGCATACTCATCTATCACCGTAACCTTTAACCAGTAAATCATGCGATTAGCTGGTACCATGAGGCGTTAATCCAAATTTCTTCGGGCTATTCCTCAGTGATAGGTAGATTGTATACGCGTTACGCACCCGTGCGCCGGTCGCCACCATCCGAAGACGTGCTGCCCCTCGACTTGCATGTGTTAGGCCTGCCGCTAGCGTTCATCCTGAGCCAGGATCAAACTCTTCATCGTAGAATCTTGTTAAAAAGATCTCTTGCGAGAATCCCATAACCTATATACTACTAGCAATTGGCGTTCTTGTCTGTTTACACTATATTATTCTTATTCTTACCGATCTGATTCCCCGAAAGGAAACAGACCTGTTCTTTTTGTGCTGTCAATCAATATCTCAATGAACTTATTAGAAGTCTTCAAAATGGAACTTGAAAAGCGGCCTCTTCACGATGCCTAACTTATCAGTATTCCCCATCTCCTAATGAACGTTGCTTTAACTTTCGACTTAACGTCTCTTGCAAAGCGGGTGCAAATATACAGAGCATTTTCTTTTCCAACCAAACTTTTTGAAGAGAAAAATCAATAAAAATTTAAAATAAATTTCAACCCGCTGAAAAACACCCAAATACACCTCCAAAAAAAATCAAAAATTCTTTATCCAAAACTAACACCTGACCAGCCAACCCTCCAATCCCACCTCCCAAACATCCTAACCAACTCCCAAACCAAACCACCCCAAACCAAACCACCCCAAACCTATCCCAACAAAAAAAGCAGCCTTAAAGATGCCTCTCTTATTGTGATCTGTACAGTTAGAATTGCATAGGAACTTCAATAAGTAACAAATCTGATTTTGATGTTGCCTTAATATTAATAGTATCACTTTCTATCACGCCCATGGCATCTCGATTCTTTAACTGGTCGCCATCAATTTCTACATTACCCTCAATGACCATAATGTAAACTCCATTACTTGGGTTTTTCAAACGATAGTCATTAACCGTATCGGGATCCATACTAATCATATGCATCCAGGCATCTTGATGTATCCACACTCCTTCATCGTCTGGTGAAGGAGATAATATTTGTTGAAATCTGTTTTTACGGTCCTCAACGTTAAGTTTTAGTTCGTCATATCGAGGCGTGACATTTTTCTTGTTTGGAAAAAGCCAGATTTGAAATAATTTTAATTCTTCCGTTTGACTGCCGTTGTATTCTGAATGGGTCACTCCAGTACCAGCACTCATGACTTGAACCTCACCCGTTTTGATTTGGGCAACGTTACCCATACTATCCTTGTGTTCCAACACTCCAGATAGTGGTATGGTAATAATTTCCATATTATCGTGTGGATGGGTAGGAAAACCAGCACCTGGAGCTATGGTGTCGTCATTCAACACTCTTATGGCGCCAAAATTGATTCGCTCTGGATTGTACCAGCTTGCAAAACTAAAACTGTGGTTTGCCTTGAGCCACCCGTGATTTGCGTGACCTCTGCTTTCTGCTCTGTGAATTACGTTTTTCATAATTTAAAACTACTATTTATTTGTATGTACAACAAATATTTAATACATCTTTAGCTATCTCTTCTGCGAGCTACCTAAGCTAAGATCTTTAGGCGGCTTCCTTACGTTGCTTTATGCGATGAGGATGATGGTAGTACGCTTTCGCGAAAGCGTACCCATGACCATACTCAATCTTATAGTAAACTACCGCAATGCAGCCAGCTATACTACAAAAGGTGACTATTGCCAATAAAGGCATGATCCCATCTACCAAAAGTTGAGCCACCAAGGTACTTGCAATACTCCCAAAAATCATACTGACCGCACCCACGAGCGCACTAGCGCTACCGGCCTGTAGATTGAAAGGTTGCAAACTAAGCGCCGTCACATTAGGATTCTGGAAGCCGATAAAAAAGAGCATGGTGAACAATCCAGGGTAAATCACCCAAAACTGTGGCTGCACCAACAAACTATAAATGGTGATACTACCCGTTAAAAAAGCCATGATGATTGCCACGGTAAATGTTATCTGGAATGTAGTAAACCGCTTGAGAAAAAGCCTGTTGAGCTGACTGCCCAAAATCAAACCAGCTGCATTACCACCAAAAATATAACCGAACATATCTTCGCTCATCCCAAAAAACTCTATAAACACAAAAGGTGCACTGGCGACATAAGCCAGCAGTGCTCCTATCGCAAATCCTCGAGTGGTTGAAAAGAGAAAGAAATCCTTATTCTTATATATAGACCAATATTCTCTAGCAACTTTAGTGGGCCGCAGGCTTGTCGAGCTATTCGGTTCTGCGCTTTCTGGAAGTACATAGATTACATTAAGAAGCATCAGGCCAGCAAATGCAGCCAGACAGAAGAACACCACTTCCCAGTGAAATGCGGTTATGATAAAACCACCTACCGTAGGCGCAATGATAGGTGCAACACCCATGATGAGCATGAGCGTACTCAAAACATCTGCTACTTGATCCTTTTCAAAGTAATCTCTTACAACAGCCTTACTGGCCACCATACCGGCACAACCTCCTAAGGCCATGAAGAATCTGAAAAATGCCAGCGACCATAGATTCCATGCGATTCCGCATAGGATGCTCATGAAAATATAGAGGGCAAGCCCGACGATAAGTGGTTTGCGTCGTCCATATTTGTCCATCAATGGACCATAGGCAAGTTGGCCTAGACCTATTCCAATAAAATATGTGGTAAGCGTCAGTCCTACAGCACTAGTATCGACGTTAAAGTCTCCAGCAATTTGTTTAAACGCAGGCAGGTAAGTATCTATGGAAAATGGACCTATAGCAATGAGCGTCCCCAACAATAAAATGATGATGTTTTTTCTTCTTTTGCTTATGTCGGTCTGTACAGTTCTCTTTCTCACGCTGCAAAGGTACTTTTCAATCCTAGGCCCTAAACCTATATTCACAAACCTTTACGATTTCATAACGGCCTATAAATCGTACTTTTGAATCTCATAACCCAACAACCTTTACCATGAAAAAATTCCTATTACCCATTCTATTTTCTGTAGCCATCATTTCTTGTAAGAATGAAAAAAATGAGGAGACTACTGTGGAAGAAACTCCAGAACTAGCCATGCAAGTAGCGCAATCCAGCGGCCTTGAAAACTGGAAAGATGTAGAATCGATGGAGTTTACATTTAACATAGAACGTAACGGCGAGACCCTTGCCACCAGAGCTTGGAAATGGAATCCTAATTCTGATCAGGTAACTCTAGATTCAAAAGGAGAGCAAATTACCTATAATAGAACACAACAAATGGACAGTCTTGCCCAGAGTGCAGATCGTGCCTTTATCAACGACGTCTACTGGTTATTGCCACAATTCAAACTGGCTTGGGACACTGGTAAGGAAGTAACCTATCCAGATTCTACTGCAGGTAAGATGGTGCAGGTACAATATACCGGCGATGATGGCTACACACCTGGCGATCGCTATGACATGGTTATCGATGAGAATATGATGATCAATAAATGGATGTACTACCCTAAAGGAAAAACAGAGCCTGCGATGATCACTTCGTTTGAAGATTACCAGGATTATGGCGGCATCAAAATAGCGACCAACCATAGATCAGAAGACGGTACTTTGAACATCTACTTTTCAGATATCAACATCACCAAAAAATAAAAATGACCTACAACTCCACAAAAGAATTTGCACAATCACTAGACCAGGCAGATGAATTGGCTCGCTTTCGCGAAAGCTTTACCATTCCAAAACATGTTGACGGTACAGAAAGTATTTATCTGTGCGGCAACTCTTTGGGAGTACAACCTAAAAAAGCAGTGGAATATGTAGCCGATGAGCTGAATGACTGGGCACAGCTGGGCGTAAAAGGCCACTTTGACAAAACCTTTCCATGGACGCGCTATCATGAATTCCTAACAGATTCCATGGCTGAAGTGGTAGGCGCCAAACCGCATGAGGTCGTTGTCATGAATACCTTGACGCCCAACCTGCATTTTATGATGGTAAGTTTTTACAAACCATCAGGCAAGCGCAGGAAAATCGTGATGGAGGCAGATGCCTTTCCCAGCGATACCTATGCGGTAGATTCCCAGATCAAATGGCACGGCGGCAATCCTGCCGAGGATATTATTCTATGGCAGCCACGACCTGGCAGTAGCACCTTAATGATGGAAGATCTGGAAACGATCTTTAAAAATCATGGTGATGAGATCGCGCTGGTCATGATCGCCTCCATCAATTATTATACGGGTCAGTTTTTTGACCTCAAAAAAATCACTGAATTAGGGCATTCCCACGGTGCGATGGTAGGTTTTGACTGTGCGCATGGTGCTGGCAATGTAGACCTTAAACTGCACGACAGCGGCGCAGATTTTGCCGTATGGTGCACCTACAAATACATGAATTCTGGTCCAGGAAGCATCGCCGGCTGCTTTGTACACGAGCGGCATGCAGACAATGACCAGATCAACCGATTTGCCGGCTGGTGGGGACACAACAAGGAAGAACGTTTTTTAATGAAGCCTAAGTTCGATCCCATCTACGGCGCTGAAGGCTGGCAACAGTCCAACGCTCCTATTTTAAGTATGGCGCCCATACGCGCCAGTATGGAATTATTTATGGAGGCTGGATTTGACAATCTATTGGCAAAATCAAAACAACTTACTAATTACCTGGAATACCTCATCCACAACATTGAGGGCGACCGCATTAAAATTATAACACCTAAAGACCCTAAGGATCGTGGCTGCCAGTTATCACTTGCTGTAAAGGATGCTGACAAGTCCCTTTTTGAAACCATAAGCGATAAAGGCGTGATCGCAGACTGGCGAGAGCCAGACGTGATACGGGTCGCCCCAGTACCTCTTTATAATTCCTATATGGATTGCTGGAATTTTGTCCAGATCCTTGCCGCAGCACTTTAAGCCGCCACCTAGAACTTTTGAATGAAAATATCTGATACGAATACCAATATCCTAATTACCGGCGCAGGTCTTTGTGGTGCTCTGTTGGGATTGCGTCTTGCCCAACGCGGCTACACCGTGAATATTTTAGAGAAACGACCCGACATGCGTACCAAAATTGTGGACGCTGGTAGGTCCATCAACCTTGCCCTGTCAGACCGTGGACTCAATGCCCTTAAAATGGTGGGTCTGGGCGATAAGGTAAAAGAACTGTGCATACCCATGAAGGCACGCATGATCCATCCTAAAAACGGCGCCGTTATCACCTCAAATTATAGCGGTCGTGACGATGATTACATCAACTCCATTTCCAGGGAAGATCTCAACAAACTCTTGTTAGATAAGGCCGACGAATATGATAAGGTCCAGATCGACTTTAATGACGAGGTACTGTCGGTAGATGTAAAAACAGGAAGTGTAGAATACAAGGACTCGGAAACCGAAACCGTAAAACAATGGCATCCCGATATTCTGCTGGGTACCGATGGTGCCGGCTCTAAAGTACGTCAGGCCATGGCGCGACAGCGCGAGTTCTTCTTTTCCTATACTACAGACTGGTTGCCACACGCTTATAAAGAACTGCGCATGCCACCGGCAGATGATGGCGGCTGGCGCATTGATAAACATGCCCTGCACATCTGGCCACGTGGTGGTTTTATGTTGATCGCTCTTCCTAATCTGGATGGTAGTTTTACCATGACCCTTTTTATGCGCCGCAAGGAATCGCCACAAAGCTTTGAGCAAATCACCACAGATGAAGAGGTGACGGCTTTCTTCAAGGAAGAGTTCCCTGATGTCTTTGATGAAATACCCGATTTGTTGGAGCAATACCAGCGTAATCCTGTTCCGCCTTTGGGCACCGTGCGTTGCTCTCCATGGACCGCTCACGGCAAGGTGTTGATGATGGGTGATGCCTGTCATGCGATCGTTCCCTTTTACGGGCAAGGCATGAACGCCGGCTTTGAGGACGTGACCGTTTTTGATCAGATTTTGGGAGAATGCGACGACTGGGAAGAAGCCATGAAGCGATTCTCGGTAGAGCGCAAACCAGATACAGATGCCATTGCAGACCTTGCTTTGGACAACTTTGTAGAGATGCGAGACAGCGTTTCGCATCCTAATTTCCAGACAAAACGTGCCATAGAGATGAAGCTGGAGTCCGCTTTCGCGAAAGCGCAATACTCCTCAAAATACTCACTAGTAACGTTCCCTCCAGAAGGTATGGGCTACCGTGAAGCCATGAAAAGAGGCCGCGCCCAGGACAAAGCCATTATCTGGCTCATCGACAATGATCTGATAAAGGTCGAGGACAGCGCCGAAAGCCTACTCGCCGCGATCAATAAGAAAACGGAAGAGGTTATTTGGCATAGGAGTTAATTAATGTAAATTTGATTAATTCTGCAACTAAATTCTTTTTCAAAATGATCAAATTATTACTCAAATCAACTTTGTTTATTGTAGCATTTCTATTTGTTCAAGTTACGCACGCAGATCAGCTAGCATATATAAGGCTTGATCAAGCAAAAGCTGCAAAGGAATATTTGGAAACTCAATCACATGTAATTGTGTGGTGCGCTTGTTGTGAGAATGAGGATCAACAATACTTGACGATTGAAAACATTTATTACAAAAATGTCAATTATAAGAATTTATATCAAGTAGTACTTCAAGGAAAAGATATAGAAGGAAATCTAGAAACTGTCAATTTGGATTTAGCTTATACCCATGTCCCTAAGGATGGCTATTATCATACCGTAGGAAAATTATTAAATTATGACTGTGATCCCTGCACACAACCATTCAAAATCGATAGCCTAAATGGCTTATATGTCAATCCTACTTACGGTAATAGATCATCCAATAGTATCCATATATTGGATATTTTCGTCTCATCAGATTTCATTATGATGCATATACTTTATAAAAGTCCAATAGAATATGAAAATGGAGGTTGGTCCAGAATTAATTCTGATGTGTATATTAAAAATTCTGAGGGTAAAGCAAAATATAGTCTTTTGAAAGCAGAAGGTATTGCTATTGCTCCAAATATAACCGAAAGCGATTT
Source organism: Nonlabens agnitus (assembly GCF_002994045.1). NCBI lineage: Bacteria > Pseudomonadati > Bacteroidota > Flavobacteriia > Flavobacteriales > Flavobacteriaceae > Nonlabens > Nonlabens agnitus. Next base: position 3,113,508 of record NZ_MQUC01000003.1, on the reverse strand, counting down.
TGCTGGACAACACCGGTCATTTCGACTTTATTTTCCTAGGATTCCTGACTTAAGTAAATCGATTGATATGATAGAGTGCGTAGAAGATGAGTGTTTTAACTTTTTTAACATTTCCCTAGCGAAAAAATTTAATTAATGATATTTTCAAAAAGATTTTTTGTTCTAGGTTTCTTGTTTCTTTTTATGCTAACGAGTTGCAAAAAAAACCAGAAAGCCAAAAATGAGAACAATGATGAAGTTTTTATTCAATCTAAAGTATATATATTTTTAGATTTTTATGAAGATATGACTTATGACGAACTAAATGATGTTCTTGAATTATTAATTAAGGAAGAAAAAATTGCTTTTGTTCCAAGTCCCAATGCAGAAAAATATTTCTATTTGACGGGTTTTTGTAAAGTTCCCATGTCTTTTGAATTTGGAAATGGTGGGTTGAAAAGCATTGTTTTAGAGGATGCCCGTTGCTTAATCGAAGACTTTAGTCAAAAATATAAAGAAGTTGAATTCATCAATCAGGAAGTAGATTTGGTAAATTATACAGCATATAACGACGACTTTAATCCAAACTCCGTGTATCAAGGTAAAGAACATAAAGTGTTTTGCTATGGTGATTCTAGAGAAAACTGGAAAAGTGAATTTGACTTTAAGGTTCGTAAGGAGTATCAAGTAGTAAAATCAATCTTAAAAAAAGAACCAACAATTATAAAAAAAGGAGCTATTTTAATTGAAATTAAGTCAAAGGAAGCGCAATCCGGTTTGATCAAGGACAAAGTATATTCTAATAGTATCGATGATATTAGTTGCCGTTGTGACTTAGATAAATCTGAATTTCTCAGTGATGCCTTTTCTGAAGAAAGTTGCGAACAATTTTACATGAGAACAAGGTCAAAATATGTTGCTTATATGAGACGAGACTTCAACCACAATTACGATATCAGATACCAATCGATACAAAACCATGAGAACATCCTAAATCAGAGAGAAAATCATCAAAAAAACCTCGAAGAAAATTATCAAAAGCAGAAAGAAAGAATTAACATTAGGGCGAAATCCGCTATGGATGAAATTTGATTAAAACTTGTATTTATAATGAAATCAATGGTAAAAATATATTGATAGATGAAATTGAAAATATGCGATTGAAAGCTCTGAGTTTACATGAATATATCAAAGATATAGCTTCTAATGATCAAGATATCGATGACCTTAGCTGGTTTGTTAAGATAGCAACTGAACACATAGAAATCTTACATTCAAGTCTAAAAAAGATCAAATTTGAATCAAATAGGTGATTCTTGAATGCTTCTCTAACACAATTATCATCGGCGGTGGCGCGGCAGGCTTCTTTACAGCCATTAACCTCGCCGAGCAGCGTCCGGATCTTTCCATCACCATATTAGAACGTGGTAAGGACGTGCTTCAAAAAGTACGTATTTCTGGCGGTGGACGATGCAACGTCACTCATGCCGAATTCGATCCAAAACCATTGACAGGCAATTATCCGCGAGGTGAAAAAGAACTGCTGGGACCATTCCACAAATTTATGACCGGCGACACCATTGCCTGGTTTGCAGATCGTGGCGTGGAACTCAAAATAGAGGACGATGGCCGCATGTTTCCCATCACAGATTCTTCTCAGACTATCATCGATTGCTTTCTTAGTCTGGCCAAAAAACACCATATTCAAGTATTGACCTCACAAAATGTAATGGCGCTAGAGCGACATGACCATTGGAAAGTGATTACCAAAACCGACGAATTCACTTGCGATCATCTAGTCGTTACGGCTGGTAGCAGCCCAAAGATTTGGGAGATGATGAAGTGCTTAGGTCATACCATTGTAGATGCCGTGCCGTCACTCTTTACCTTTAATATAGTTGACAAAGCCATTACAGACCTTGCTGGTATTGCACTGGAAGCTCGTGTTGAAGTGCCGCAGTTACAACTAGAATCTCAAGGACCGCTGTTGATTACGCATTGGGGATTTTCTGGACCGGCCATTCTCAAAATGAGCGCTTGGGGCGCAGTGCAGCTTCATAATTCCAACTACAAATTTGACGTGGCCATCAACTGGCTCAATTATATTTCGCAAGAAGAATGTTACGAGATGCTGCTCGCCAAACGTGACGATAGTAAAAAGCAGATTTCCAACGATCGGTTGTATGAGATTCCAAAAAGGCTCTGGAATTACTTGGTTCACAGCTTGAATTTAGAAGACAAGACCTGGGCCGAATGTTCCAACCAGATCCTAAAAGAATTAGCTATTACTCTAACCGCAAGTGTTTTTAAAGTCGATGGAAAAAGTACCTTTAAGGAAGAATTTGTTACTGCCGGCGGCATTGATTTAAAAGAAGTGGACTTTAGAACTTTTGCGAGCCGCAAGCAGGAAAACCTCTATTTTGCTGGCGAGATATTAAATATTGACGCCATTACCGGCGGCTTTAACTTCCAAAACGCCTGGACCGGTGGCTGGATGGTGGCGCAGGCGATTTCTCAATCTTAAGCTCATTTTACAACTCGTAAAAACTCTATTGCTTACCTTTATTTTCTTAAAACCATACCCGTGAATAAGAAAACCATGCTCATGATCCTGGACGGTTGGGGAATCACTCAAGATCCCAAGGTCAGCGCGATCGCACAGGCAAACACGCCATATATAGACAGTCTTTACGATAAATATCCACACGCCACGCTACGCACAGATGGCGAGAATGTTGGCCTGCCAGACGGCCAGATGGGCAATAGCGAGGTAGGTCACATGAACCTGGGCGCTGGTCGCATCGTGTATCAGGACCTTGCCAAAATCAATAAAGCCGTTCGAGAAAATAGTCTTAAAGATGAACAAGTGCTGGTGGATGCATTCGCTTTCGCGAAAGCGAACTCCAAAAAAGTACATTTTGCAGGATTGGTATCAGATGGTGGCGTTCACGCACACATCAACCACTTGAAAGCATTAATCGATGCTGCGCTGGATTATGGGCTGGAAGATCTTTTTGTACACGCCTTTACAGACGGTCGCGATGTGGACCCAAAATCTGGAGCTGGATTTCTGGAAGAGTTGGAACAGCACATTGCACAGACACCGGCACAAATCGCTAGCGTCATAGGTAGATATTTTGCCATGGATCGTGACCAGCGATGGGAACGCGTAGCCAAGGCCTACCACCTAATGACCGATGGTATGGGCGCGCCCAGCCATGATGTGGTCGCATCAGTACGTGAGAGTTATGCGTCTGGATTGACAGATGAGTTTATTGAACCCATTGTCGCTTTAAATGGAGGCGAACCGGTCGCCAAGGTAGAAAGCGGCGATGTAGTCATCTTCTTCAATTACCGTACAGATCGTGGTCGTGAGTTGACAGACATGCTATCCCAACGCGATTTTCATGAGCAAAATGCGCACAAACTGGACTTGTACTATGTGACGATGACGACCTATGATGAAAACTTCAAGGACATCAAGGTCATTTTTGAAAAACCAAATTTGAAAAACACCTTAGGCGAGATCCTATCGGGTGCAGGAAAGAAACAAATACGCATTGCAGAAACCGAGAAGTATCCTCATGTAACCTTCTTTTTTAATGGTGGTGAAGAGAAACCCTTTGACGGCGAGGAGCGCATCATGTGTAAATCACCCAAGGTGGCTACCTATGACCTACAACCAGAAATGTCCATCGATTGCGTTTCAGGAAAAATAATCCCTGAAATCAAAAAACAATATGCCGATTTCATTTGTTTGAACTTTGCAAATCCTGACATGGTAGGACATACAGGAAGTATGGAAGCTGCCGTTGCCGCCTGTGAAGCGGTAGACCATGCAGCACAACAAGTAATTGACGCTGCCGTTGATAATGGTTATACGGTGATTGTGATTGCAGATCATGGGAATTGTGAAGTGATGATCAATCCTGATGGTAGTGTAAACACAGCGCATACGACTAATCCTGTACCGCTTATTCTGGTAGATCAAGATATTAAGTCGATAAAAGATGGTGTTTTGGGCGATATTGCGCCTACCATTTTAAAATTGATAGGCGTTGAACAGCCAGCAGAAATGACACAAAAACCTTTAATATAAAATTAGAAATGAGAAAAATACTACCTGCAGCCATAGCTGCCATATTACTTACCGCTTGTGGTTCTCAAAAAGAAGCAACCACAACCAGCACTAGCGAGGCTAAAACTGTAGCCACTGTAGAAATGACAAAACCAGAAGCACAAATGGCCACGATGGTCAACGGCAACCTGCAAGGCGTTGCGTCTTTGAAAGATTTCCAGAGTGAGCCATTCAGCTCTTGGTTTACACCTAGATATGAAGACTACACACCAGATGCCGCAGTGGTGTCAGAATTGAAATCGGAGATGAAGGATGTAAGCATACGTGCCTATATGGGAACTTGGTGTGGAGATTCTAAAAGGGAAACTCCTAAGTTTTTCAAGCTTTTGGATGCCGTTGGATATGATCAAAACAATCTTACCATGGTCACAGTAGACCGTTCCAAAAGAGAACCGGCAGATCTTGTCAACGGTTATGACATTAGCAGGGTTCCAACGTTTATCTTCTATAGAGATGGTGAAGAGTTGGGTCGCTTTGTGGAATACCCGCGAGAGACTTTGGAACAGGACATTTTAAAAATCGTCAGCGGTCAGGATTATAAACATTCCTACCAAAACTAAAACCTTTTAAAGGAGAGCAATTCGCTCTCCTTTTTTATTCTCCTAATTATGGACAAAATAAATCTAGCTGAAAAATTTGATCTATTCCAAGAAACATGGACGCCTAAAATCATTAGCGAACTCAATGGGCAGCAAGTCAAGCTTGCCAAATTGCACGGTGAGTTTGTTTGGCACAATCATGAGCAGGAAGATGAACTTTTTTATGTGGTAAAAGGAATTTTGAAAATTCGCTTTCGCGCCTGCCTGCCGGACAGGCAGGAAAGCGAGGTCATTCTTCATCCAGGTGAAATGATTGTGGTTCCTGCAGGTGTGGATCATTTACCAATAGCAGAAGAGGAAGTTCATGTGATGCTTATTGAACCGGCTGCCATTAAACACACAGGAAACGTGCAACATGAACTGACTAAGGAGCAACTGGACTGGATCTAGATTTCGCTTGTTTAAAAAGGAATTGCGTTAGGGATTGAAACGGAAATCCTTTTGTTGCGGCGGTAGCGCGACAAAAGATTGTAGTGTAAAGCCCGACCGTAGGGAACGCCACCATCTTAAATATTACAGGATCCTTACATCTTTCTTATTTTAGCAGCTTGTAAACGACAAGATGATAGTTACCAAAACCAAAGAAGAGCTAGAAATCATGCGCCAGGCGGCGTTGATGGTAAGTAAAACCCTAGGTATGATCGCGGCAGAGATTAAACCTGGCGTGACCTCGCAACGACTGGACAACCTAGCGGAACAATACATTAGAGACAATGGTGCCATTCCAGGATTTAAGGGGTTGTACGATTGTCCCAGCACGCTGCTGATCAGCCCTAACGAAGAGGTGGTTCATGGATTGCCCAAGGATGTGGCGATCAAGGATGGTGATGTACTATCCATTGACTGCGGCGCAATTGTGGACGGTTTTTATGGCGACCATGCGTACACTTTTACGGTTGGTGAGGTCCCGGAAGAGACTAAGTTGCTTCTCGAGCGTACCAAGAACTCCTTATATATAGGTATCGAGCAATTCCGTTTAGGGAATCGTGTGGGCGATGTAGGTTATGCGATCCAGGAATATTGTGAAGGTTTTGGTTATGGTGTGGTGCGTGAATTGGTAGGACATGGTTTGGGACGTGTGATGCATGAAGATCCCCAAATGCCTAACTACGGGAAACGTGGTCGCGGTAAAAAGTTTGTAGAAGGAATGACCGTCGCCATTGAACCTATGATCAATATGGGAACCAAAAGCATCAAGCATTTCCCAGATGGCTGGACCATCAAAACCCGTGACGGTAAGCCCAGCGCACACTTTGAGCATGATGTGGCTATCGTTGACGGCGAGCCTAGGTTATTGAGTACGTTTGATTATGTGCACGAGGTTTTGGGAATTACTTCAAATGAAGAAGATCCTTATCGCTGGAAAGAATAGCACACTAAAACGAGCAATAAAAAAGCGAGATACTATGGAATGTATGCCGCTTTTTTATTGAAATTATAATGGAGACCTAATTACAAATCTGTTCTCCAGATCAGGTCAAGCCCAAAGAAGATCGAGCTATCAAACTCTGTATTCAATCTTGTACGATCGTCACCAGAAACCTGGAAGGTTAATATTTGGGCACCAACGGTGTCTCCTTGATTATATAAACCATAGTCCGTAGTATCATAACCTACTTTTCCTCTTAGGATCATCGTGTTATCAAAGAATGCGTAAGCTGCATAAAGCCCGAAACGTATACTTTCTTCCTGCACATAAAACTGCGAATCGGTTTCTTGAAGATTATAGGCTTTTATAGAGGTGACCAAATTGGCACCTAGACTAAAATCTTCGGTGAAATTGTAATTGACATCTGTACGAATAGGAAGCGTCGCGTTGATGTAAAACTTATCGTTTTCGCTTTTGTACCACAACCCTACAAGCGGAGTAATAGTAGTACCAAATTGTTCTGTACTTACATAACTACCAAATTTTAAGCTGTAACTACTAGAATAGCGCTTTTCAAACAAGGCGAGTCCGCCCAACTGTAGATCTGGTGAATCCAGGCTTCCCGCAAAGTCTGAAGCAAATTTTGGTAAAAACACATAGGTTCCACTCCATTTATTGCCATGGTTCTGTTTCACACCTAGATTGAGACGTGTCATGATAAGATTACTTCTATCTGCATTATACTGTAAACCCAATCTTGTATTCTCATAAGTAAAACCACCAATGATGGTCGTCTTTGCAGATATAGGATAAGGAAAGTAAAATTCAATGTTGGTATTGCTCACCTCGGTATCCACCTCTGTTTCTGGGTCAATATTACCTAAATCAGCATAATTATAGGAGTACTTGAATAGGTCAAAATAATCCTGAGCGTTAGAAAAACTTGCTGTGAAGAGCACTGCAATGAAGAATAGAAGATTTCTCATAAAGTTGATTTTAATTGATGGAAATCTACGTCGTAATTATCATATAATAAAATAAAATGTTAAATACTGATCGATGGGTAATAAATGACCTACAAAAACACGGAATTGATAAAGCTGCTCTAATAAAACCAGAATGACACTTTAAACTGTCATCATTTGATCAAGATCAATCTAGTACATGTATTTTTGCTTCAGGATATCTATTAACTCGATTCAAAAGGTTCTCCATCCAGTGAAAAAACTATTCAAATTCTTTCTCAACTTGATACCACGGCCATGGTTGATCAGTGCGAGTTATGCCGTGCGGCCTTTACTTGCCTGGTGGTATCGTGGTGATCGCTATGAAGATCCTATTGACGGGAAGAAATTCCGCAGTTTTTTACCCTATGGGTATGGCAAGGTGCGCGAGAATGTACTGTCACCTTCTACTCTATCACTAGAGCGCCACCGGTTGTTATGGCTGTATTTGCAGCGAGAAACGACTTTGTTTTCTGCACCTACTAAGCTGCTTCATTTTGCACCAGAGCAATGTTTTTATCATCGCTTTCGCGAAAGCGAACTCATTCAATACACTACTACAGATCTTAATTCACCACTGGCAGATGTTCAAGCAGATATCTGCAACCTGCCATTTGAGGATAACGCATTTGACATGATTTTATGTAATCATGTCCTGGAACATATTCCTTATGATGCGACGGCCATGAAAGAATTGTATCGCGTTCTCAAATCTGGCGGCAAGGCCATTTTTCAGGTACCGCTGGAAAATGATCGCGCCAAAACTTTTGAGGACGATTCCATCACAGATCGCGCAGAACGTGCGCGCATTTTTGGTCAATACGATCACGTACGCATCTATGGGATGGATTATTTTGATCGCCTGCGCGAGATTGGTTTCAACGTAGAAGCTTGTGATTACACCAAAACTTTAACGCCAGAAAAGATCGATTATTACCGGCTGGCGGCTGGCGAACTCATTCCCGTCGTTACAAAATAGGTTGTTTCACGTACTGATTGAATCCTGGCGTCGTCTCAAACTTGAGCTTGCCGTCGGTTCCCATATACATGATCAGGACTTCAATTTCAGGAAGATTTGGTAGCAGTCTTCTGGATTTTTCTAGTGGCATCGCCATAAATGCGGTGGCATAACCATCTGCCAGCGTACAGTTTTCTGCAATTACATTGACACCTAGCACCTCACTGGGAACTGCCTTGCCTGTCAAAGGATTCACCGTATGCACGTACTCCTTGCCAGATTCCTGATCAATCTTGAACTTGCGGTAATTGCCACTGCCGGCCATGGCCTTATCTTTTAGTTTGACCGCAGTGACGAGTTCTCTCTGGCCAGCTACTTGTGTGGGATCATCAATGCCTACACTCCACTCTTGTTGCTTCTCAAGGTTGATTCCCGCAGCGGTGACCTCGCCACCAACTTCTACCAAGTAATCTGTGATACCGTGATTCTCTAGCATTCTGGCGATATAATCTACCAGAGTGCCTTTTGCAATCGCATTGAATTCCAGATAAATACCACTATGGCTGCTTTCCACAAAGTACTGGTCTTCTTTTCCGGCAGGTACCATATCCAGCTTGTAAAAACCCACGTATTGCAACAAACTATCGATTTGATAATCTTGCGGGACTTTCTCCTTTTTGCCGTCAGCGCCAAAGCCGTAGGCATTCACTAGATTCCCTACAGTTGGATCAAAATAGCCGTCGGTTTTGCGGTAGATTTCTTGGGCAAAGTCAAAGACTTCCTTGAATTCCTTTCCTACAGCTACACTATCCTTTCCTGCATTGATCTGGTTGATTTTGGAATCTGGAACCCAAGTGGACATACTTTGATTAAAAAGATCAATCAGACTATCTACTTTAGGCTCTAGATCCTTGGTCTCATTAGCAAAGTACTTGATAGAATAAGTCGTGCCTATGGCGTTGCCGTATAACTCTTGTGTAGTGGCAGAAAGGTCCTGATCGGTCTTTTTACACGAACTCAAAAGAAACAAAAACGATATTACTGCTAGATATTTCATAACCTTAATGATTGATGTCCAAAGTTACCAATTGCACACGATCCTATAGGTAGTAAACATTTAAGATTTGACCGGCTATTATAACTTTTTGTTAGTTCTCCAGCCATGCCCATCAGGTTACCTTTAAATAAAAAACAATGGACTTAAAGCTACAAGGGAAAACAGCACTCGTCACAGGATCCACTAAAGGAATAGGAAAAGCCATCGCTCAAAAACTATTGGAAGAAGGTGCCACGGTAATCTTGCACGGTAGTAGTCAGGATTCCGTGGATAAGAGTAAAAGTGCTTTTAGCACCTATGAAAAGGTAAGCTTCATGCCAGCCGATTTTGCCGACGTCAATTCTATCAATACCTTCATTGAAAAACTGCCCGAAATTGACATTCTTGTCAATAACCTGGGCATTTTTGGCGGTAAAGAATTTCCAGACATTACTGATGAAGACTGGATGTCTTTTTTTGAAATCAATGTCATGAGTGGTGTGCGTTTGAGTCGTGCCCTATTTCCCAAGATGATGGAGAAAAACGAAAATGGCCGGATTATATTTATAAGCAGTGAGAGCGCTCTCAATATTCCCGAAGGAATGATTCATTATGGAATGACTAAAACAGCGCAACTCTCCATCTCAAGAGGACTTGCTAAACTCACTAAAGGTTCTACCGTAACGGTAAATAGCGTGTTGCCTGGACCTACATATTCCGACGGTGTTCAAGACATGCTGGACGACATGAGCGATGATGGAAGTCACGATAGAGAAAAAATGGAACAGCATTTTTTCAATGAAGAGCGACCGTCCAGTTTGATACAGCGTTTTACAGATCCTATAGAAATAGCAAATATGGTGGCATATGTGGCCAGTCCATTATCAAGCGCCACCAACGGTGCATCCTTAAGAGCAGAAGGTGGAATCGTCGATTTTATCTAATCCTTGATTTCTATCAGACCAGCATAGTTGACCACATAATCGTCCTCATGATGGACAGGCATGTCATAATCCCTAGAATTAGCCAGACCTACACCAGCAAAGTAGGTTCTGGCTTTATATTTTACCGCATGATCATAAACCGTCTTCATCAACTTCTCGTCATACTCTACGGGATTTGCTGGGTATGTAATGGCGCGCACCACAACAAAATGTAACTTTTTGTTTTTGAGGGCCACAAATTGCGGGTCCTTTTTGGGCTTTGAATTTACGGCCAGAAATTCAAAGCCTTGCTCCTCCATTTCCTTGCCCACGATATTCATCGCAAGCTGATGTAGTTCTTGAGTTGTCAACGGTGTCATTGTACAAAGATAACGACTGTAGGTAAGTTCGCTTTCGCGAAAGCGAATTCATCCACCAGCTATTTCCTATATTTAGTCGTTAATTTTTTATAATGAAATACGGCAAGCTGTGTTTGATAGCCATGTTTTTGGCTTGGTTCATTTCCTGCGACAAAACTGAAGATCCTAGCGAGGCCATCGCCGCAAAACCTGTAACGGAATATGTGAATCCGTTTGTGGGAACTGACGGTCATGGGCACACCTATCCTGGCGCCACGATGCCTTATGGGATGATGCAATTAAGTCCAGATACACGGCTGGAAGGTTGGGACGGCTGCAGCGGCTACCATTACAGCGATGATAAGATCTATGGTTTTTCCCATACGCATCTGAGTGGTACTGGCGTGAGCGACTATGGCGACGTGCTTTTAATGCCCACCAACCAGCCCATTTTAAACAATGGCGCCGATGGACAGAAAGGATACCGCTCTACCTTTTCTCATGAAAAAGAAGAAGCGAGTCCTGGATACTACAGCGTCCATCTGGATGACACCAATATTGAAGTGGAACTGACCGTATCGCGCAGAAGCGGCATGCATCGCTACCAATATCCAGATAGCACGAATCAATTTCTGATTTTGGACCTGGAACATCGTGATAAATTGTTGGAGCATGAATTGAATCTTGAGTCTGCAACAGAGGTTTCTGGAAAAAGATTCTCCAGCGCCTGGGCGAGTAAGCAGATGCTGTATTATTATATTCAAACCTCGCATCCCATAAAAAACTGGGATCAAGATGCAGGTGATTCACCCACGAAGCGAGCGCTAGAGTTTGAGAATCCAAATAACGAACCGGTAATTATTAAAATAGGAATTTCTGCAGTTGATGTAGATGGAGCAAAGAATAACCTAAAAGAGGAAATTGGAGTAAAGTCCTTTGAGGATGTACGCCAGGAAGCGACGACGGCTTGGGAAAAAGAACTCTCTAAAATCATTGTGGAAGATAGCGATGAGGAAAAAGTCAGCACCTTCTATACAGCGTTGTATCATACCATGCTGGCTCCAAATCTTTATCAAGATGTAGATGGTCGTTACCGAGGCATGGATCTAGAGATTCATCAAACCAAAGATTTTGATTACTATACCGTTTTCTCTTTGTGGGACACCTATCGAGCCGCTCATCCGTTATACACGATTATTGATCAAAAAAGAACCAACGATTATATCAACACCTTTACGGCAAAATATGATGAAGGCGGCATCATGCCTATCTGGGATCTTAGCGGTAATTACACAGGTTGTATGATAGGCTACCATGCTGTTCCTGTTATTGCAGATGCCTACCTCAAAGGAATCAGGAATTATGATATCGACACGGCCTTTGAAGCCATGAAGCACAGTGCAATGCAGGATCATTTAGGTTTGAAATCTTATAAAGAATTAGGCTTCATACCTGTGGAAGAAGAAAGTGAGTCGGTTTCCAAAACCCTAGAATATGCCTACGATGATTGGACCATTGCCCAAATGGCAAAGGCGTTAGGTGCCAAAGCAGACTATGAAGCTTTCATTAAACGAGCGCAGAACTATAAAAATCTATACAATCCAGAAACTGGCTTTTTTCAAGGTCGCTACAGAAATACGTGGTTTTCACCATTTGATCCTTTTGAAGTCAATTTTAATTATACTGAGGCCAATGCCTGGCAATATTCCATGTATGTGCCACAAGATATCAATGGACACATAAAGCTAATGGGTGGCGAGGCTAATTATGAAGCACATCTAGATAAACTATTTACCGCTGCTCGTGAAACCTCTGGTCGCAACCAAGCAGACATTACCGGCCTCATCGGGCAATATGCGCACGGCAACGAGCCCAGCCATCATATGGCCTATTTATATAATTATGTTGGTAAAGCCTCAAAGACTCAAGAAAAAGTTCATGAAATCTTGACCACTTTATACTCCAATACACCTGACGGAATTTCCGGCAATGAAGATTGCGGTCAAATGAGTGCCTGGTATGTATTGAGCTCGCTAGGATTTTATCCGGTAACTCCAGCCAGTAATCAGTATGCCATAGGATCTCCCTTATTTGATAAGGCTACGATTCATTTTGAAAATGGAACATCGTTGACCATCAAGAAAAACGGTAGCGGAAAATATATTGACGCCATGTATATGGACGAAGACCCGAATGATTGGGTTAATAGCAGATCACATAATACTGCTTTTATTACTCACGAACAGTTAATGGCTGGTGGGTTTTGGGAATTTGATATGTCAACCGTTCCAGATTCTTGGGGTAGTTCGCTTTATCAAACACTAACGACCAGAATCACAAATAACTCAATTGTAACGCCACCGTTCATCAAAAAAGGTGACATCACTTTTCCTAATCAAACGGAGATAGTACTGGAAACTACCAGCTCAAATCAGGATATATATTATTCACTCAACGGTGAGCGATTTATCAGATATGATTCTGCCATCACTATTGCTAACTCCCAACTTCTAAAAACCTACTCGGTTTATAAAGGCATTCATAGCGACACGATACAAACAGACTTTTACAAATATGATGCAGATCGATCTGTGACTCTTAATTATCAATTTGCTAATGAATATAGCGCAGGCGGCAAGAATGCTTTGATTGATGGTTTAAAGGGAACTAGAGATTACCGTTCTGGCGCCTGGCAGGGTATTAAAAATCAAGATCTTGATATTATGGTAGATCTTGGATCACTAAAGAGCGTCAACGAGGTGAGTATCAATTTTCTGAAAGAACAAAGAAGTTGGATATTCTACCCGCAAGATGTGGAGATAATGCTGCTGGATTCCAAACAAGAAGTTATTACTTCAAAAACAATAGAACTGCCTGAAACAGGAAGGGAAGAAGTTAGCGAGATCTATACTGCAAATAGTTCTTTTGAAAAAATGGCTGCAAGGTATGTAAAGGTTGTGGCCGCCAACTACGGTGCGTTACCAGAGTGGCATCTGGGTTTTCCCATGAAAGGAACGGCCTGGATATTTGTTGACGAAATCACTATTGAATAAGATTTGAAAAGAAGAAACTTTATAGCCACCAGTATCAAGGGTAGCCTAGCGTTGAGCATGGGCATCCAATTATTAGCTTGTAAAACACCCAAAATGACAAAACAAAAAATAAATCCCATAGCCATTTGCACTTGGGGATTTGTATCTGCAAATGAGACAGCTGGAAAAGCACTGGATGCTGGAATGAATGCCCTAGATGCATCCATTGTAGGCGTGGCAGTAGAAGAGGAAAATATCAAAAACACCACCGTTGGCAAAGGTGGCGCTCCAGACCGTGAGGGAAATGTGACTCTTGACGCCACCGTTATGGATCATACCGGTAATTGCGGCGCTGTAGTTTGTGTAGAAGATTATACCAACGTAGCGGCAATAGCAAAAAAAGTCATGACTGAAACTCCTCACGTCATGCTGGCAGGCAAAGGAGCCGAAGAATTTGCCGAAAAGCAAGGATTCAAAAAAGAAAACCTGCTAACGGAATCTTCAGAGAATGCCTATAGGGAATGGTTAAAAACCAGCCAGTACAAGCCCATCATTAACATTGAGAACCACGACACCATAGGCATGGTGTGTATGGATGGCAACGGCGATATTTCTGGTGCCTGTTCCACCTCTGGATTATCCTATAAAATGAAAGGTCGTGTGGGCGACTCTCCTATCATAGGTGCTGGTTTGTTCATCGATAATGAAATAGGTGGTGCGGCCGCCACTGGAATGGGTGAAGAGATCATGAAGTCTGTGGGCAGCTTTTTGATAGTAGAATTGATGCGTAACGGCATGAGTCCGCAGAAAGCTTGTGAAGAAGCTGTAATGAGAACCATACGCAAAAATTCAGGCTATAAAGATTTCCAGGTGGCCTACATCGCCATGAACAAAAAAGGCGAGACAGGCTCCTTCTGCATCCATAAAGGCTTTTCTATGATGGAATATCGTGAGGGTACAAATCGTCAGATTCCTTCCTCATATTATCTAAAAGATTGATTACTTGGTAAAAATCAGTATGTTTAATTACGCTTTCGCGAAAGCGAGAACACCACAATCATTAATTACCTAATTATAGTAATCCTATTACCCCAATGAATTCTAATAAAACCAATTACACCGTTCCGTTTATCATTATCACAGTACTCTTCTTTTTATGGGGTTTTATCACCGTATTGGTAGATAGTCTGGTACCACGGCTTAGGGAAGTTTTTGAATTAAGTTATTTCCAGGCTGGATTGGTACAATTTGCCTTTTTCTTGGCCTATTTTGTGTTTTCCATTCCTGCTGGGATCCTGCTTTCCAAAGTAGGTTACAAAAAAGGAATCGTCATAGGGCTTGCCACCATGGCAATAGGTTGTTTGTTATTTTATCCAGCATCATCAGAGCGTATTTTTGGAGTGTTTTTGTTGGGATATTTCACGCTAGCTGCTGGTATCACCATATTGCAGGTAGCCGCAAATCCTTATGTAGCCGTTCTGGGATCAGAAGAAGGTGCAGGTAGCCGTCTTAATCTTGCGCAGGCATTCAACTCTTTAGGTGCCTCGATCGCTCCTATTGCTGGTGCCGCATTTCTATTGAGCGACAAAATCCTAACCTCTCAAGAAATCACCACATTAACTGACGCTCAACGGGAAAGTTATTATATCACTGAAGCCGGTGCGGTTCAAACTCCGTTTCTGTTCTTTGCCGGACTGATAGGATTGCTTGCTGTGGCTTTCATTTTCATCAAGTTACCAAAACTACAAAAAACTGCCAAAGGTGGTTATGCAGCACTTCTCAAGAAAAGATCTGTATGGATGGGAGCTGCTGGGATTTTTGTCTATGTAGGTGCAGAGGTTGCCATAGGTAGTTACCTGGTCAACTATTTTATCGATCTGAATCTGGAAGAGACCATACGCAATAACGAGTTCATGGGGAATATCGCTTCGTTTTTCCTGAACGCAGACATCAACGACATTGATGCCAAAGCCGTGGTAGGCGCGTTCCTGTTCTTCTACTGGACCGGTGCCATGGTAGGTCGTTTTATAGGATCTGCCTTAATGCGTTTTATAGCTCCATTTAAGGTGCTTATGACATTCACCGCTCTAGCTATTCTGATGATCCTTATAAGTGTATCCACTGACGGCTTGCTGGCCATGTGGTCCATTCTGGCGGTTGGTTTATTCAATTCCATCATGTTTCCTACGATTTTCACCTTGACCTTAAATGGATTGGGCGACCTGAAACCTCAAGCCTCTGGATTGTTATGTATGGCTATTGTAGGTGGAGCTATTGTGCCCATCAGCTTTGGCGCACTAGCCGACTCTCTAGGCTTTGCGCTGGCATTTCTATTACCTATGGCATGTTACGCCTACATCATGTTCTTTGCCTTTTATAAGGGTAGGAAGATTGAGGTTGTTACCGTGTAAATCTTAAAAGTTATTTACAGAAAGGTTGCCTTTTTGGCGATAACTATTTGAAATACAATTTGTCACACTGATCTATTTCAGTGTGACATTTTAGTTTATACATCTTTTGTACGGCATATAAAAGCATTGATCACAATTGATGAGTGGTTAAATTAGAGCAAAATTGTAACTCGCCTAACACTCAAAATTTATTTACTAGCAATAATACCTACTTCTAGATAAGCTCTGTGCAGCAAAATTCCCTTCACATAAGCATGGGAACTAATTAAACAGCAGAAAGATCTATAGGAAATGCTGACCAGCGTCAGTATGACAACTCATAAGGTGATGCATTTAAGTAATAAAAAATCCCGATCTGTTTAGATCGGGATTTTTTAATGTTACGCTTTCCTGCCTGCGTCAGGCAGGCGGAAAGCGAAATAATTTAAAGATTATCCTCCAAAGTCATCAAAACGTATGTTCTCTGGCGGTACACCGAAGTCCTCTGCCATCTTACCTACGGCGTTATTCATCAATGGCGGTCCACAGAAGTAAACCTCTATATCTTCAGGAGCCTCGTGCTTGCTTAAATACTGATCTATTACCACCTGGTGAATGAATCCAACGAATCCATCACCTGACTCATCATCGATGCTTTCTTTCACTTTCCAGTTGTCTTCTTCCATAGGCTCAGAAAGCGCTAGGTAAAACTTAAAGTTTGGGAATTCACGCTCTAATGAACGGAAGTGCTCGATATAGAACAACTCACGCTTTGAACGTCCACCGTACCAATACGTCACCTTACGATCGGTTTTCAAAGTTTTGAAAAGTTCATATAAGTGAGATCTCATTGGTGCCATTCCAGCTCCACCACCTACATAAAGCATTTCTGCATCTGAGTGATTGATAAAGAATTCTCCATAAGGTCCAGAAACGATAACCTTGTCTCCTTCCTTTTGATTAAAAATGTATGAACTAGCGATTCCAGGATTTACATCCATCCAGCCGTTCTTAGCGCGATCCCATGGTGGCGTAGCAATACGTACGTTAAGCATGATCTCACGACCTTCTGCAGGGAAAGAGGCCATGGAGTAAGCTCTTTCTACTGTTTCAGGGTTTTTCATTACTAATGGCCATAAGTTGAACTTATCCCATTCTGCTTTAAACTTATCTGGTGAATCGTGCTCTTCTGGGTGCGCCGTGATGTCGATATCTTCATATCTCACTTCACACTTAGGGATCTCGATCTGGATATAACCACCAGCTTCATAATCCATATCTTCTGGAAGTTCTACTACAAACTCCTTAATAAAAGATGCCACGTTGTAGTTACGAACTACTGTAGCTTCCCATTTCTTGATACCAAAAACTTCCTCTGGAATCTCGATCTTCATGTCTTGTTTAACCTTAACCTGACATCCCAATCTCCATCCAGCGGCAATTTCTTTACGCGTGAAGTGTGGCACCTCAGTTGGTAGAATAGAACCACCACCTTCAGTCACGACACATTTACATTGTACGCAAGTTCCACCACCACCACAGGCAGATGGTAAGAACAGTTTGTTATCACCCAAGGTTCCCAGAAGCGTTCCTCCAGATCCTGTGGTAATGTCTTTTTCTCCGTTTACATTGATCGTCACGGGACCAGATGGGAGCAATTTTGATTTTGCCGAAAGCAACAAGACTACTAACAACAATATTAGTGTCAAGAATATAGCTACACTGGCAAGTATGGTAAGCAAGTTAGAATCCATGAATCGTTCTTTCTAAATGTTAAATTTCAATTCCCATAAAACTCATGAACCCTAGAGCCATAAGTCCCGTAATAATAAAAGTGATTCCCAAACCACGCAGTGGCGCAGGAACGTTTGAATAAGATATTTTTTCACGTATAGCGGCAATGGCTAGAATGGCAAGGAAGAATCCAAAACCAGACCCTATTCCATAAACCGCAGCCTCATCAATACCTGAAAAGTCTTTTTGTTGCATAAATAATGATCCACCTAGAATCGCACAGTTTACCGCGATCAACGGTAGGAAAATACCAAGAGCTCCATATAATGCTGGAGCAAAACGCTCTACCACCATTTCTACCAGTTGTACCATACTCGCGATCACCGCGATAAACATGATAAAACTCAAGAAACTTAAGTCAATGTTAGCTGCATTTTCCATACCTGTCCAGGTCAAAGCGCCTGGCTTTAATAGATAGGTATCAAGCAACCAGTTAATAGGTACGGTAATACCTAGTACGAATACTACAGCAGCACCAAGTCCTACAGCAGTTTTAACCGATTTTGAAACGGCTAGATAAGAACACATCCCTAAGAAATAGGCGAAGACCATGTTCTCAATGAAAATACTTCTTACAGCGAGATTGATTAATTCCATTTTCTAATTCTTAGTATGATTAATTCTGTTCTATTAATGTTCTGTTGCGGCTGCGTTGTACCCATATAATGATACCTACCGTGATCAATGCCATAGGAGATAACAACATCAAACCGTTGTTCTCATAACCAAATTCATAAAAAGATTCTGGTATCACCTCGAATCCTAGCAATTTACCAGCACCTAATAGTTCTCTAAAGAAAGCCACAAGAATCAAGATAAATGCGTATCCAGCAGCATTACCTATTCCATCAAGAAAGGATTTATAAACGCCATTTCCTAAGGCAAATGCTTCCAAACGACCCATCACGATACAGTTGGTAATAATCAGTCCAACGAAAACCGATAACTCTTTGGACACGTCATAGGCATAAGCTCTTAACACTTGGTCAACAAGGATTACTAGAGCAGCAACAACTACCAGTTGCACGATAATCCTGATACGAGATGGTATTAAATTACGCAATGCGGAAATAATCATGTTACTAAACGCCATTACCGCCATTACGGCAATACTCATAACGATGGCCGGTTTCAATTGTACCGTAATCGCAAGGGCAGAACAGATTCCCAAAACCTGTACGGTAATAGGGTTATTGTCAGTTAAGGGATCAGATAACAGTTTACGGTTTTTCTTACCCAGTAGGCCTTCGCGCTCTTCTGTATCAGACAGGAAGAGGATAAGTCCTTGTTTTTTTGATTCTTTATTTTGAGCCATGAGGTGTTTATTTAGTTCGCTTTCGCGAAAGCGTAATCATCAAAAGCAGATTTACTGCATTGCTACTTTTACGTTGGTTTTTTCTTTGAAGTATGGAAGGTAACGTTGCAATCTTTCAGAAATCATGTCTGTCACACCATCACCGGTGATCGTAGCACCAGCGATTGCGTCCACGGCATTGTCATCCTTATTGTCACCACCTTGATAACCTTTGGCTACTGATACACCAATGAAGTTCCCAGATTCGTCCATGATCTTCTCATCATCAAAACGCTTCTTGAACCAACCTTGAGTGATCTCTGCTCCTAAACCTGGAGTTTCACCCTTGTGATCAAATACGGCACCTTTGATGGTATTCACGTCATCCTTAAGGGCTACATAACCCCAGATGGCATCCCAAAGACCTTTCCCTCTCAATGGTACGATATAGTATTGCGAGCCTTCAACATCTGCGACATATAAAGGGTATGCTTGCTCTTCTACCGGTTTTTTAAGTTCCTTTTTGAGGTCTACCGTAAAAGCATCCACATCAGTACGCTCTTTACCTTGATCGTTAAGCGCTACTTGCTCTACAATGTACTTGTTAAACAGTGCCTCTGCAGAATCCCTCGTCGTCTCGATACCTACCGTAGCGAGAATGTTCTGCATTTTTTCTTGTTTCACGTTTTCAGCTTGTGCTGGTTGCAGGTTTGTTGCTGCAAAAGCCAGTGCACTTGCCACTACTGCCACCAGGATGATGGCAAATATGAACGTGTATGCATTTGAATTTCTATCCATTTCTTAAGCTGCTTGAAGTTGAACTTTAGCTTTTTTCAATCGTTTCTTTCTTTTATTCACGTTTCCTTGAATCACGTAGTGATCAATAGTTGGTGCGAATACGTTTAGTAGAAGAATGGCAAGCATGATTCCTTCTGGATATGCTGGGTTGAAAATACGTATCAACAACCCGAAGAATCCTATCAAGATACCGTAAATCCATTTCCCTTTAGTAGTCTGCGCAGCACTAACTGGATCTGTTGCCATAAAGACAATACCAAATAAGATACTACCTACTACAAGATGCTGGTAGAACGGAAAGTTGAACAATTGATTTGTCCCCATTTCCAACAGTGTTGCATCCCATCCACCCAATTCTAGAGCGGCGACAGCGCCTGCATCGTTCAATACTTGATCCATCGTGATTCTACCACTATCGACCAGTTGCGTCACAAAGTCTTCTCCCAATCCTCCAAAGAAGTTGAAAATAAGACCCATTACAACACCACCTATCAAACCACCTAATATGATTCTCCAACTACCAACTTTAGTAGCTATCAAAATGATGGCGCCTATGATAATCATCAATGCAGAAGTTTCTGCGACAGATCCTGGAATGAATCCCATGAACATGTCATAAAAATCAATACCTGCTAGAACCGAAGTTCCTGCCTCTGCAGCTGGGTTGGAAAAAGCTACTGCATTACTCGCAGCACCACTAATCTGCCCATCATAACTTCCACTTGCTAGAGCACCAAGAATTGTTTCTCCAGAAACAGCATCTGTAGACCCTTCATGAACCCAGATGGCGTTACCAGACATATAAAGAGGATATGCGAAAAACGCAAAGGCTCTTGCTGTCAACGCTGGATTCAGAATGTTCATTCCCGTACCACCAAAAGCTTCCTTACCTATTAGTACGGCAAAAGCTACAGATAACGCAAGCATCCATAATGGGATATCTACTGGGAAAATCATAGGAATCAAAAGACCTGTTACTAGGTAACCTTCGTTCACCTCGTGACCTCTATAGATGGCAAAAATGAATTCTATCGTCAATCCTACTACATAGGATACAATAATCAAAGGCAACACTAAGATGGCTCCTTCTACAAATGCATCCATAAATGGAACATCTAGAACACTGGAAAGACCGCGTTCTTGATACAAATACTGCGCACCACTATTCCACATTCCAAAGATCAAAGCTGGAATAAGCGCCAAGACCACAGTAATCATCGTACGCTTCAAATCTGACACGTCACGTATGTGCGCTCCCTTTTGAGTGGTATGGTTGGGAGTAAATAAGAACGTATCAAAAGCATTGATTGCCGGAGCAAACTTTTCATACTTCTCGCCAGGTTCGAAAGGTTTTCTAGCCTGATCTAATTTATTTCTAAGCCATTTCATAGTTTATCCTACTTCAGTTATCATTAAATCTAGACCCAAACGTATTACTTCTTGAGCCTCTAACTTTGATGTGTTAATATAATCTACAAGGGCAAAATCCTCTGGAGCTACTTCATAGATCCCTAGGTTTTCCATTTTTTCAATATCTCCTGCCATACAGGCTTTGATCAATTGCATAGGATAAATATCCATAGGCAACACTTCTTCCATCTCACCAGTCACCACTAAGGCGCGCTCCTCACCGTTAAGGTTTGTGTCGACTTTGCTGCGACCACCTTTCATCCAAGACAGGGAAGTTCCAGAGATACTTGGAATATTATTTCTAGTGAATGGCAACCATCCCAATAAGGCATATTCATTACCTTCTGGAATAAGGGTTACGGTGTTATAATAGAAATTCAGGAATTGATTGTTGTCAAGTTTATCTCCTGTTAACACATCACCAGAAATGATTCTAGTTTCGTTAGTATTTACATTAGAAACCAATGTAGAAACGTTGGCACCTATGATCGTTCTATAATATTTACGATCCGAATCAGCTACTTCAGATCCCGCTAGTGCTACTGTGCGTTCTCCATGGAATTGACCAGTCAAGAAAAGATTACCAATGGTAGCAACATCTTCTGCTCCAACAACCCAAACCTTCTCACCAAAATTGATTGGATCAATCTTATGAATTTGAACACCTGCGTTACCTGCTGGGTGCGGTCCTTTCACTTTATGTACGACAGCATTTGTAATCGATCCTAGTTTTGAATCCTTGCCAACACCTATATGCACATCACCACTTGTTAGTTTACTAAGCGCATCAACTCCTGCTTGAAAAGCTTCCTTTTTACCAGACACAATAAAATCCACATCACCAGCAAGTGGCGCTGTAGTGTAGGCAGAAATAAAAATAGACTTAGGCGTATCTTCAGAACTGGCAACAATGTCGTAAGGACGCTGAATGATAAATGGCCAGCAGCCACCTTCCAAAATCCTGGTTTTAACCGCTGCAGCTTCTGCTGTATTGGGATCCATTTTACCAAAATCAACATGCTCATCAACAGCATCTGCAGTGATACGCACCTCTAGAATGCGCCTTTTGGCACCTCTAACCACCTCAGTAATGGTACCGCTTACCGGCGCCACAAACTTTACAGGCTCGTCGTATTTGGAATAAAAAATGGTTTCACCAGCTTTGACCTTTGCACCTTCCTTAAGCACAAGCTTGGGAACTACCGCGTGAAAATCTAATGGTTTGATCGCGTAAACGCTAGATCGTGGTGCATCGACAATTGATTTGTCTGCCACGCCTTTGAGCTTGAGGTCGAGCCCTTTTCTAACTCTAATGTCCTTTGACATAGGATGAATGGATTTAGTCCTTTTTTGAGTCTGCAAATTTAAGTAATAAAGGTTTCAGTTGAACTTGTGGATTTTATTTAGATTACTTCTAAATAGTTACCTAAAGTTGCTTTGGCACTGCTTTGGCAACCTGATTGCCAAAGGTTTTTGATTTATATTTATCCAGCCAATTTTCATTCTATGAGGTCGTTTATTTTCATGTTCATTACAATGGTTTTTTGTTCCGCTTTCGCGGAAGCGCAAGAACTTTCAGACCTAGTCAATGATCCTGACTACGTCAAGACGGTTACCTTTAATAAACCACCAGAAAATATGGTGCCGGTCTACAAACTGGGAGAAACCATCAACATTAGTTTTGACGATATCATAGGCGATGAAGCGGATTATTTTTACCAGATCGAGCACTACGATTATGACTGGAAGCCTAGCGCTCTTTTTAAAAACGAATTTTTGAGAGGTGTGGATGACAGGCGCATTCTTAACTATCGCAACTCTTTTACCACACTTCAATCCTACTCACATTATGAGTTGACCATTCCCAATCAATTTACTACCGCGCTTACCGTAAGTGGCAATTACATGATCCATTTTTACAATGACGACCGCGAATTGATCTTTTCCAGAAAATTCATGTTGCTGGATGACAAGTCGCTGGTAGGTGTTGCCATTAGACGCGCTCGAGATCTCAAATTTGTATCGGTCAAGCAGCGCGTGGAGTTTTTTGTAGATTCTGAACAGATCAATTTCATTAACCCAAAGGAAAACCTTAAGGTTGCCATCATTCAAAATAGCGACCTCAACACTGCGATCTATAACATCCAGCCACAATTTAATCTAGGCAACAAACAATTGTATGATTATGATGGGCCAACGTCATTTTGGGCTGGAAATGAATACCTCAATTTTGAAAACAGGGATTTTAGATCACCTAATGTCAATATCGATTATGTACGTCGCAATGAATTGTATGAATCCTTTCTTTTTATAGATGCCTCACGACTCTATCAGGAATACACATATTTTCCTGATATCAATGGCAACTTTCTGGTAACTACAACCACTAATGAGGATAATGACATTCAAGCAGAATATCTTAAGGTGCACTTCAAGCTGGACTCATTAGCGGTTCTTCCAGAAAATTCCAGTGTTTTTGTTACCGGTAATTACAACGGTCACCAGTATCAGGATGAGAATTTGATGACTTTTAATCCGCAGACTAATTTGTACGAAGTGACCATGTTGCTCAAGCAAGGTTTTTACAATTACAGATATACAGTGATTGATGAAAATGGCATCGAACTGCCAGGATTGATAAGCGGCAACAAATGGCAAACCGAAAATGAATACACCGTTCTAGCCTACTACCGCGAGCCTGGCGGCCGTTATGACCAGTTGATAGGTTACGGTTCTGGCAATAGCGCCAATATTTCCAATTAATTATATTTGATCGACCAACCATCGATCATGAGCTTACCAGTAAGATTATTGCCAGAGTATCGCAGTGAGAAATGCCTCAATTGCGATACACCTCTTGAAAAGGCAGATAAGTATTGTCACCAGTGCGGCCAGATCAATTCAAAGAAACGCTTATCGCTATTTGATTTTTTCAGTGAGTTTTTGTCAAACTTTATCTCCTATGATAATCGCATCTGGAGGACAATAAGTGGAATACTCATAAGACCAGGAAAGGTTACTCAAGAATATTGCGCAGGCCGCAGAACACGATATGCCAATCCATTTAGGTTTTTTCTTACCGTGAGTATAGTATTCTTTTTGCTATTACAATTCAGCATCAAAATGGCTCCAGAGACCATGGCTCCCATTCAAATCTCTGAAGACAATAATGAAAACACGGCAGAGGCTGGCTTGTTCCAACTCAAGATTGACAGTACCGTCCAAAACAAACAGGATCTGCTTAGACAAATGAAAGAGATCCAGGATTCCATCAGTAAAAACGGATCGCCTATTCAAAAATTTGTCACAGATAAAGCCATTGAAGAGTTTGAAAAAGACACGACCTCATTAAAGTTAGGCCGCGACTCGTACACTAGTCAGGCAGAGCTGGACTCGATGTCTTTTATACCGCGGTACATCAATCAAATTGAAAGTTATGCCAACTTCTATGACGACCATCGCAACACAACCGCCACAGAAGCTCTGGAACAATTAGGCCATCGCAAGGATAATTCAAATGTTTTTAGATATCGCAAGGCGTCTAAATTGCAGGACGTTTTCTCCAACCCTATCACTTTATCAGATATTCTGTTGCCTAAAATACCCTTGTTTCTATTCTTCTTTGCGCCAGCTTTGAGCCTCATCTTCTGGTTGCTATACGCAAGGCGCAACTTTACCTATATGGAGCACATGGTGTTCAACTTTCACCTGTTCACCTTTATATTCCTTTCCTTCTATTTCATGCTGGCAGAGTTTGCATTTTTTGAGAGTAACATTCTAGCAAGCATTTTCTTTACGCTTATTGGACCCTTCTATCTATATAAGGCGATGCGCAATTTTTATAAACAGGGACGATTTAAGACGATCTTGAAATTTCTAATGATAAATTTTGTATTTTTAATTCTTATACTGGCAAGCAGCTCCTTGTTTGTAATAGTGAGTATTTTTTTAAGCGTATAATGTTACAGCAAATTACCAGAGGCATCAAGATCACGGTGCGCACGTCTTTCCAGGGTACATTTTATAAGAATTATAAGATGCACTTCGCCTTTGGCTACAACATTACCATTGAGAACCAAAGCAAGGACAGCGTCCAGCTCACCTCTCGCCACTGGAAGATCAAGGATAGTTTGAGCCGCACAGAGCATATTGACGGTGAAGGGGTGATAGGCAAAAAACCTGTTCTCAAACCTGGTGAATCACACACTTACAACAGCGGCTGTTTGCTGGCATCGCCCTTTGGTAGTATGAGCGGCACATATACTATGGTCAATTTTAGCTCGGCGAGACACTTTGCCGTAAATATTCCCAAGTTCAAGCTAAGCGCGCCATTTGCCTTGAATTAAACTTTAGATCAGATCTAAGTTGCGGTAAACTGCAAAATGCTTTAGTAAAAAATCGACAGCTTTTACTTTTTTAGATGATTTTGAAGGATACGCTTTCGCGAAAGCGTACTAAAATCAATCTTCTTGCAACTATTTGACATAGTGCTTACACAAGATGTCGTAGAAATTCTTCCGAATACGAATCACAATCGGTTGAGACTTAAACGTAAGTTTAGGTTTATAAAAAGGCATTGCCGTCTCTATTTTGTATTTTCACAGCCAAATTTTAAACCGAGAAAAATACAATCATGGGAAAAGGATTTTTCAATGTACCAGTGGCCATTAACGAGCCGATTCTATCATATGCACCAGGCACTCCAGAGCGCGAGGAAGTTCTTAAGGCATACCAAGATTTTTATAACACAACTACCGAAGTGCCCGTTTACATAGGCGGCGAGGAAATCAAAACCAAAGACACCGGCGAGATAAGACCACCACACGATCACAAGAAAGTAGTGGGAACTTACCATAGAGCTGGTAAAAAAGAGGTTCAAAAAGCTATTTCTACCGCTTTGGAAGCTCGCAAAGAGTGGTCTCAACTGCCATGGGAACAACGTGCTGGTATTTTCCTTAAAGCTGCAGAGCTTATTGCTGGACCGTACCGTGCTCGCATTAATGCGGCAACCATGGTAAACCAATCCAAAACCGTTTTTCAAGCAGAAATCGATAGCGCGTGTGAGCTGGTTGACTTTTTAAGATTCAATGTGGAATACATGACCGAGATCTATGCAGAGCAACCAGAATCCACTTCTGGCGCCTGGAATAGACTGGAATACCGCCCATTAGAAGGTTTTATCTACTGTATAAGCCCATTCAACTTTACCGCGATTGCCGGTAACTTGCCTGCAAGTGCCGCTCTTATGGGTAACGTTTGTGTGTGGAAACCTAGTGACCACCAGATGTTGAGTGCAAACGTCATAATGGAGATCTTCAAAGAAGCTGGAGTTCCTGATGGTGTGATCAACATGGTGAATGCAGAACCAGTGATGATGACTAAAGAAGTTTTGACTCATGCGGATTTTGCAGGTGTGCACTTTACAGGATCTACATCGGTATTTAAAGATATATGGTCTCAAATAGGGCAAAATATCAATACGTATAAAACTTATCCACGTATCGTTGGTGAAACTGGTGGGAAAGACTTTATCGTGGCTCACAAAACAGCCGTTCCTGCACAGGTAGCTACCGCTATCGTGCGTGGAGCTTTTGAATTCCAAGGTCAAAAATGTAGTGCCGCCTCTAGAGCTTACATATCAAAAACCATCTGGCCAGAAGTTAAAGAGTTGATAGGGAAAGATATCGAGAGCATCAAGATGGGATCACCAGCAGATATGACCAATTTCATGACGGCTGTAATTCATGAAGGCTCTTTTGACAAGTTAGCTTCTTACATCGACCGAGCGAAGAAAAGCAAGAAAGCAGAAATCGTTTTTGGCGGTGGTTATGATAAGAGTGAAGGATGGTTCGTAGAACCTACCGTGATCGTGACGACAGATCCTAATTATGAAACGATGGAGACAGAACTCTTTGGTCCTGTGATTACGATTTATGTCTATGAAGACAGCAAGTGGGAAGAAACCTTGAAACTAGTAGATGAGACGAGTATTTATGCCTTGACGGGTGCTATTCTTGCACAAGATCGTTATGCATTGAATCAAGCTACCAGAGCATTGGAAAATTGTGCCGGTAACTTCTATTTGAATGATAAGTGTACAGGTGCCGTGGTTGGACAACAGCCCTTCGGTGGTGCGAGAGCATCAGGAACCAACGACAAGGCTGGTTCAAAACTGAACTTGCTACGTTGGGTTTCTCCACGTATGATCAAGGAAACCTTTGTAACCCCAACGGATTATCGCTATCCGTTTATGGGTGAGTAACTAGTTTCTCATTATAGAATTGAAAAACGCCTTCTCAAATTAATGAGAAGGCGTTTTTTGTTAATGTCTCTTTCAATTTGAGAATAATCCATTGAAAAAAGGTTTATGTCAGTAAACTAGAGCTTAGAATTACCATAACCATGTCCTTCCAATCATTATGTAGTTTGCACTAACTTTGATAAAACATAAATGGCGCTATTGCCATCAAACAATTCAACTTAATATGAAAAATTTATTAGTCCTATTTGCCCTCGCAATATCTGTACAAGTTTTTGCACAGGAATCCGCTTTATTACGTGTCAATTATAGTGAAGGTGATGTTTACGAGATAAAAATGATCCAACAACAATCAACCGGTATCCAAGGTAGTACAGACATGACCATTATGATGGATATGGAAGTGACCGAAGTTACAGATGAAGTTATTGAAGCGGAATCTAAAATCACTTCTATCGTTATGGATGTCAACCAGGCTGGTATGTCCATGAGTTATGATTCTAGCAAAAATGACGATGAGCTTGATGCTACCGGCAAGATGCTTAAAGGGCAACTTAGCCCGATGATGAGTGCCGTCATAAGAACTACAATGGACGAATACGGCAATACACTATCTACTAAGGTGGTACCTTCAATACCAAGTATGGAGCAGTTTTCTACCGCTACTACCATTGATTTCCCCAAACAAGAGGTCAAAGTAGGGTCTAGCTGGACTTCTGATAATGAACAGCAAGGAATGAAAGTAAAATCTACTTACACCGTAACTAAAATTGCAGATGGTATAGTTTATCTAGATGTTAAAGGTGAAGTTTCTGGTACTGGGACAGGTTCTATGACAGGATCTTCAGAAATTGAAATTAGCACTGGAGTATTAAAGAACAATGAATCTGAAATAAAAGTAACCACACAAGGAATAGAAGTGTCTGTTGTTTCCAATGTTTCAATGAACAAAAAGTAATTGCAGTAAGTCATAGCTACTTTTAGTTATTCGATCATAGAACGCCTTCTCATTAATTTGAGAAGGCGTTTTTTATTGTGTTAGATTAAGAAAGCCACTTCGAGCGGCATTTGAGAAAGAACATTTTTGGTTGATAAAAAGTCTTGCTAAACCATATCTCGACACTTCGACTGCACTCAGTGCAACGCTATCGCTCGATATTGGTTTGAAAGCGATATGAATTCTACAACGGCAAATGCACCACTTTCTTGGTCTCAAAAAAGGGATCTTCAAAGACCTGATCCAGTTCGTAGATATCGGCGTGTTTGAAGGGTTTGAGTTCTTCGGTGAGGTCGCCGCCTTTTAGGTATAAAATGCCGTTTTCTATCTCGTGGTAGCTGTCCTTACGCACTTTATTGCGTGTCCAGCTTACAAAATCGGTCATGTTAGTCACGGCTCTGGAGACGATGAAATCAAATCTGCCTTTTACTTTTTCGGCACGACCGTGTTCTGTGGTGACGTTTTCCAATCCCAATGCTTCTACGACCGCATCTACAACCTTCAGTTTTTTGGCAATGGAATCGACTAAATGGAATTTGGTTTTTGGGAACATGATCGCCAGCGGTATTCCAGGAAAGCCGCCGCCGGTTCCCACATCCATGACTCTTGTACCACCAGGTGTGTTGGGTAAGCTTTCGCGAAAGCGAACTACACTTACAATTCCCAGCGAGTGTAAAACATGGCGCGTGTATAGTTCATCAATGTCTTTTCTGGAGATCACATTGATCTGTGCGTTCCATTCTCGATACAATCCTTCCAGTTGTGCAAATTGCTCCTGTTGACGATCTGTTATATGTGGGAAGTATTCTTTGATGATTTGTGACACGAATGCTGGGTTTTTAAGGTTTTACAAAAATAAACGAATATTATATGGCGATCTGTATTGCTAGTTGCGGATGAATGATATTTTTGTAGCAAATATTTGTGATCATGAATGAGCATCTATCAGACCGTATCAACAATCTACCTACCAGTGCCACGCTTGCCATGGCTGCAAAAGCGCGAGAATTGCGTGAGCAAGGCAAAGATATTATTGGTCTAAGCTTAGGAGAACCAGACTTTAATACTCCAGATTTTGTAAAGGATGCGGCTATTCAAGCTGTTAATGACAACTATAATTCTTACACACCAGTAGATGGTTATGTGGAATTGAAGGATGCGATTATCCATAAATTCAAACGCGACAACAATCTGACGTATGACCGCAGCCAGATTGTGGTATCTACAGGTGCCAAACAATCTATCGCCAATGTTGCGATGGTCTTGCTTAATAAAGGTGACGAGTGTATTCTACCTGCACCATACTGGGTAAGCTACAGCGCCATCGTTGAACTCGCCGAAGGTGTTCCCGTAGAGGTTCACGCTGGTGTGGAACAAAATTTCAAAATTACTGCAGAGCAGTTGCGTGCCGCGATCACGCCTAAAACCAAGATGATCCTATTCTCATCGCCAAACAATCCTAGCGGTTCTGTTTTTTCAAAAGAAGAACTGGATGCTTTTGCAGCTGTCTTGAAGGATTACCCAGACATTATCGTAGTGAGTGATGAGATCTATGAGCATATCAATTATGGATCTGGCCATGCGAGTATCGCCGCTTGTGAAGGAATGTATGACCGCACGGTAACCATCAATGGTGTGAGTAAGGCCTTTGCCATGACTGGATGGCGTGTAGGTTATATAGGTGCACCTACCTGGATTGCGCGTGCCTGCAACAAGTTTCAAGGACAAATTACTAGTGGTACTTGCTGTATCGCACAACGTGCAGTAATCACTGCTCTTGAGGCACCAGTTTCTAAGATCCAATATATGGTCGATGCCTTTGCAGAGCGTCGCAAACTGATCCTAGAATTATTGAACCAGATCGATGGCTTTGTTACTGATGAACCAGAAGGTGCTTTTTATGTGTTCCCAGATATTTCGGCCTTCTTTGGTCGTGAAATCAAGGGTCATAAAATTTACACGGCAGAGGATTTTTCTTTATTCCTATTAGAAAAAGCGCTTGTAGCGACCGTATCAGGTGAATCTTTTGGAGCGCCTAATTGTATACGTATCTCTTATGCCGCAAGTACTGAACAGATCAAAGAAGCAATGGAGCGTATCCATCTAGCTTTGTCTTAAAAAGATATTCCCATATTTTAAAAAGCCCGCAAATTGCGGGCTTTTCTTTTTGTTTTAGTAACTCAAATTTAACGAACTACCTACCCTAAGAAACTCTTTAAAGGCAGTACTTTTGCCGGCCAAATTTAAGAGGTGTGTTATGAGTATGGTTTCAGAATTTTTTGCGGTCATCGATTTTAAAGAAATATTTACGGCAAGCATGATCTTGTTTGCGGTGATTGATATTGTAGGTAGTATTCCCATCATCGTGGACTTGCGTCGTAAAGTAGGACATATTCAAAGTGAAAAGGCCAGTGTCGTCGCTGGGATATTGATGATCGTTTTTATGTTCGTTGGTGAGAGCATGCTCAACCTTATAGGTATTGACGTGAACTCTTTTGCAGTCGCAGGAGCCTTTATCATTTTCTTTATTGCACTAGAAATGATTCTGGGCATTCAACTCTACAAAGACGACCAGCCAGAGACCGCTGCGATTATTCCCATTGCTTTTCCTTTAATTGCCGGTGCCGGTACGCTTACCTCGGTACTTTCCTTACGCTCTGAATATTATGCGATCAATATTATTGCTGCGATTCTTATCAATATCGTATTTGTATATGCCGTATTGAAAAATTCCGGGCGCATAGAGAAGGCGATAGGAAAACAGGGAATCGATGTGGTAAGAAAAATCTTTGGAGTTATCTTGCTAGCGATAGCTGTCAAACTTTTTGCGACCAACATCAAAGAACTCTTTTAGTTATGAAATACGTATTCTATGCGATCATGATACTGGGAATTGCCAGTATTGCGTTCAATGTCTTTAAAATTGATTTTTCAAATCCGCTGGTAGGTGAAAGTCAGATTGCGGTCATTAGTATCGTTGCGGCACTTTGCGTGGTGATTTTAATGGGCATCATGCTTATTTCCTATAAGATCAAGGCAAAAGCTCCAGGCGGCAACTAGGTATTTTTGCGGTCTCGACTCAACTCTTTTAATCGATCTATCATGGGATCCATAGTGTTGAGCAATTTCACTTTAAGCTCTGTACCATAAAGCTGTTCTGCAAGTGAGGCTTTTAAAAGCAGCATCATGAATTCACGATTGCCCGTCAATCGCAGTGATTTATTATTTCCACCTCTGGCCCTTTGGTAAAATTCCAATAAAAGCGTTTCTGGAACCTGGTAGGAATCTACAAATTCCTTTTCTGGCATGTACCGCAAGTAAGAACCTTCAGTACGCAAGAAATCGTTGGCAACACGATCTGCAAAACCTGTTCTAGCAAAATAATCTAAGGTTTGATTCTCGTAACCTTTAGGTCCTGCAACAAAAACGTCTGGAATAATACCGCCACCACCGTACACGATTTTTCCTGCTGGTGTTTTATACATTAAAGAGTCGTTGACTTCAATATTGGATTTATCCTGTAGTTCACCGTTCTCATAACGCTCAAGATATTCATTGAAGTAATCTTCATTACCAGAATCATAGGGCCTTTGAATACTACGACCTGTAGGCGTGTAATATCTAGCCACGGTTAATCGTACGGCACTACCATCACCCAATTGCATTTCCTGCTGCACCAATCCCTTGCCGAAACTGCGTCGACCTATAATAGTTCCCTTATCATTATCCTGCAAGGCACCTGCAACAACCTCGCTGGCGCTGGCACTATTTTCATTGATTAGAATAAATACGGGTTTGTCCTCAAAATCACCATCTGAGGTGGCATAACTGTTTTTTCGCTTATTGTTGCGGTCCTTTTGAAATAGCATCAACTGGTCATCTTTCAAAAACTCATCGGCCATGTCTAGAGCCGCTTGTAAAACACCTCCAGGATTATCTCTTAAATCGACAGCGACTTGCTGTGCTCCTTTTCTTTTCAAAATATCTATGGCACGATTAAACTCTGCTGTGGTAGATTCTGCAAAGCGGTTGACCTTAATGTAACCCAATTCATTAGTCAACATATAAGCGGCGTCAACACTCTTGATGGCAATCTGGCCGCGAGTAACCGGTATCTTAAAAACAGTGCTATCACCAGGTTTAAGGACACCTAGTGTGATTCTTGAGCCAGATTCTCCTTTTAGTTGATCTGTAGAAACCTTGTTTTCTCCATACAACGGTCTGCCGTCCACGGTAAGAATGCGATCACCGCTTTTGATACCAGCTTTTTGGCTAGGTCCATCTTTGATTGTGCTCAAAACCGAAATTGTATCCTCATTGACAAAATACCTGATCCCTATACCCACAAAATTACCTCGCATATCATCAGCGACGGCTTGTGCTTGATCTGTTGAGATGTAGATGGAATGTGGATCGAGGTTTTGAAGAATACCATTGACGGTAACATCCACGATGCTATCTGTATTGACCTCATCCACATAACGCTGGTCAATAATATCTATGAGTCTGTTAAGTTTGCGCTTCTTAAGATTGCCAGATGTTGTGAAGGCATCATCCATACCGTTGACAGACAATAGGTTGCCTATCAAAATCCCTAGTCCAAAGAAGATCCCTAGAAATAATGGGTAGTATAGATATTGTTTTTTCATCAATCGAGTTGGCTAATCTGTTTTGTAATAACGCCTGCTTTCTCGAGGAATTGCAGACCGCTATCGTCCTTATAGGCATTGAGGTATACTACACGTTTGATGCCACTTTGATGGATCAATTTGCTGCACTGCTGGCATGGCGACATGGTAATATAGAGCGTCGCGCCTGTACAGGATTGTGTAGAAGCGGCCACTTTTAGTATTGCATTAGCCTCGGCATGCAACACGTACCATTTGGTATAGCCTTCTTCATCCTCACAAAAGTTCTCAAAACCACTAGGCGTGCCGTTATAACCATCACTTATGATCATGCGGTCGCGCACGATTAGCGCTCCTACCTTGCGACGCTTGCAATAGGAAAGTTGTGCCCATTCCTGTGCCATTTTAAGGTAGGCGACGTCGTATCTATGTTGCTTTTCAGGTTTCAATAGTGTTTTTTGTTAGGGTGATTGATAAGTAGTTCGCTTTCGCGAAAGCGAAATTCCCTTCAACCTCAACGCATGTTACCAGATCCATCTTGCGATCAACATGGGAATAACGATCCCAAAAATGATGGCCGAAATGATTTGTGCCCATTCCCGTTTACTGAAACGGAAAAGTCCTGTAAAGATAAAATTTAGAATCAAGACAATCAGTACAATAACTAATTGTGCACCCTCGATTCCCAGAGCAAATTCTGTCAGTGTCAAAAGAATGTTATCATCAGTTCCAGAAGCCAACATGCGGAAGGCTCCAGAGAAACCAAACCCATGAATGAGTCCAAAAAAGATGGCAATAATTACAGTAAGCCATGGCGTATTGTTCTGGTGGCGACGTCCTGCGGTGAAGATGTTATATAATGCAGTCACTGCAATGGTGACAGGTATCAAGAATTCTATGTAAGCCGATGAAAAAGAAACCTTGCCAAAGGTGACCAGCAGCAAAGAGATGGAATGACCTATCGTAAAAGCGGTTACCAGCAGTAATAGCTTGCGCCAACCGTTAAACAAATAGGGAACCGCGAGCAAAATAATAAAAAGGATGTGGTCATAAGCCTGCAGGTCAAGCACATGCCAAAAACCCTCTAAAAAATAGAATTTAAAATTATCCATCAAAAGAAATCAACTTAGATTAAAAAGGGAAATATAACAAGATAGAAGGTCTATAGAAACACCTAACCGATTTATTCCTACCTAAAAACGAAGATTTAATCCAGTGTAGAAATTGATGCCTGGCGCTGGCTCATAATACCGATTGCCGAAGGCGTTGATGCGTATGTTGTCAAAGTACTGTGTGTCAAAGAGATTGTTGACACCTGTTCGCAAGGTGAGGTTCACGCCATTGAATTCTATGGGATATCCTAGGTTGATGTTGGAGATGATGGCATCTTCCACCTGGGTAGCGTTTGCATCGTCAGCAAATAGGCTGCCGCGGTAAGTGTTGTTCCACTGGATGGTTAATTGATTAGTGGCTTGATAGGTAAGCCCTAGAGCGGCCGTATGTTTTGGGATGCCTGGTAAGAGGTTGCCAGATAAATCATTTTGGTCCAGCGTGTATTCATCATACTCAAACTGTGAAAACGTGTAAGACCCATTTAACGTTACCGATTGTAAAAGCAACATTTCACCTGAAAGTTCCAAACCATATCTATTGGTGCTACCAGCATTCCTATAAAATGTGCGATTGGGAAATTGGGCAATCTCAAACGGTACGAGATCATCACTTGTTCTTATATAAAACAATGCAGCATTCCATCGCAGCTTACTGGCTGAATTTTTAAACCCTACCTCATAATTTATCGCGCGTTGCGGATCTAGATTTTCATTGAATCCTGTGGCGCCGTTTGGGTTTGACGATAACTCAGTCAACGCTGGTGTCTCAAAGCTGGTCGATACATTTCCATATAGGTAATTGGAATTGGGAAGCTCATAAGTGACGCCTAGGCTACCGCTCCAGCTATTCAAGTTTTGCTTGCTGTTATTAGCAGCGACAGTTCTGTCTTCGGCCTTTAATGTGTTGATGTCATATCTTAAACCACCTTGCAGATTCCAGTTGGAAAACTCGAGATTATCTATGAGGTAAAACCCGTAAGAATTGAACGATTCCAATTGATTAAAATCTGAACTGCCTCGCACGCCGTTTAAGTTGTCAAAACGCTGACGTTGATCTGCCTGAAATGCCAGCGCATAGCCCAACTGTATTTTATTAGTGCTATTTTTTCCTAATGTTTCATAGGTCAAGTAACTGCCTTGGCCGTAATAATTGCGGTATAATTCTACCTGACCACCACTTTCAAAAGGAAGATTATTATCAAAATCTCGATAAGAATAGAACCCGTAGGATTGAAATCCTATTTGGTTCCAACTCTTGCTAAACGAAACTCCTGTCTTGAGTTGTCGAACTTGTTCGCGGCTATCGAACTCTACGTTTTGTGTACGTGCCTGTCTTCTATCTAGGTTGACCTCTTCAATAGTCAAACCACCAGCGTCGAGAGCTACGGGACTATCAGTGTAATTCAATTGGAAATCAAGACTACTAGAGCCTTTGAGATTAAAGCTGGATCTAATATTAAGTTGATTGGTTTCAAAGGCAGCGTGCTCTCGGTAACCATCTGTTGTGGTTCTGGAAAGCGATATAATTGTTGCTCCATTATTATGCTTGACACCACTTAAAAGATCCCACTTGAACATATTATAATTTCCAATCGTGGATCCTGCTTGAACAAAAGAACTGTCAATCTCTCTTATAGTTTTGATATTGATAACACCGCCAGATGCATTTCCATATAATAGGGATGCTGGACCTCGCAATACTTGGAGTTCATCAATAATACCTAGCGTGAGATTGTCTAGTTGGCCTTGACCATCTGGAGTTGTCTCTGGTATTCCATCGACCACAATCTTAATTCCTCTTATCCCAAAGGCAGATCGCGCTCCAAATCCTCTTAAGGAAATCCGTAAATCCTGTGAGAAATTATTGGGACTTAAGATAAAAAGGCCAGGAATACCTTCTAGATATTCATTGAAGGATAGTTGTTGTAGTCGTTGCCTCGATGTCTGGAAAGATCTAGATTCTACAGAAAATGGTACTATTTCTCCAACCGTTTCCAGATCAATGGCTGGTTGAACCTTGATTCTTATGGTTTCTAGACTATCCACTTGCGCTATACAATAACTGGATACTAATAATATACAAATTGAGGAAAGAAAATTGAAACGCAAGAAGTAGCTGATATTGGTAAAACGTGCAATTTAGATAAGACCTCAATGATATCAGTCTTCCAAACATTTTTTAACGGGAATTTGATTTTGAGCATTTTAAAATTGTACGAAAATTCTACAATAACAAAAAATAAAGATTACGCTCTACGTCTCTAAAGAGTTGCTCTTAATGTTGATGTATATTTAGGCCTTAAACATTCAAGTATCAACTGTGCGGGTTTTGCATTTTAGGTTATTGTCGCTGTTAACCCTGCTTTTCTTTGCAGTTGGTAAGGCACAGCGATCTGTAGAATCAGATAGCATCAAGCGTACTACAGTTGCTACAGAAGAGCTCTTAAGAGATATGATGTTTGAAAGCTTCCAGCTCTATTCAGAAGGCGATTTTCAAGGTTCACTCAAGAACAACCTCGCGACCATCAAGCTTGCTGAAGCATCCAATAATCTAGAAATTGCTCACGAATCTTACAGCTATTTAGGGTATGATTATCTAATTCTTGAAGACACTGTAAAAGCTTTGGAAGCCTTTGAGAAATCCTACTACTATGCCAGAAAAACCAGAGATAGTCGTCAAATAGCTAATGCTTATACAGATTTTGCCGCGGTTTATGTACAGGATAGCGCTACTTATGAAAAGGGACTGCATTATTTTAAAAATGCATTTACGATATACCACACATTAAAGGACAGTTCTGGACTTCACGGTAGTTATTATGACTATGCTAAGGTACTTCTATCACGTGGTGAGAAGAAAGAATTCAACGAGGTAGTGGATTCTCTCATGAACTATTCTGGCTATTCTGAGCTCAATCCAGGATATAAAGCAAGGTCATACAATCTTAAGGCTCAAAGCTATTTAATTCGTGGAGATGTGGATCAAGCTCTTCAAAACTTAAATGTGGCGTTAGAATTGGGCGAGGAATCGCATTCCAATTTTATCCTAGAAGAAATTTACAAGATTTATGCTACTGCCTTAGAGTCAAAACAAGACTATAAAATGGCCTATGCCATGATGGTCAAATATGATAGCATCTTCAACATCAATCAAAAGGACCGTAGTTATTCAGAAAGCAGAAAAATAGCTGCAAAATATGAGGTTGCCGAAGTTCAGGAAGACTTATTACAGGCACAGTTAGAAAAAGACCTGGAACAAGAAAAGGTTCAAAACCGCACCATCATCAATTACATCCTTATTGGGGTCATTC
This sequence comes from Nonlabens agnitus, assembly GCF_002994045.1. Taxonomy (NCBI): domain Bacteria; kingdom Pseudomonadati; phylum Bacteroidota; class Flavobacteriia; order Flavobacteriales; family Flavobacteriaceae; genus Nonlabens; species Nonlabens agnitus. Next base: position 3,076,118 of record NZ_MQUC01000003.1, on the reverse strand, counting down.
TGCTAGGATTAGGGTTGATTGTATTCCTTTACTATATTTCTAGAAGAAGAAAATCCTATATTACCGCACTCCGAACTAAAAATATACAAGTAGAAAAAGCAAAACTAGAGGCAGAACGTCTTGCCAAGGTCAAAAGCAATTTCTTCTCTACCGTGAGTCATGAGCTTAGAACTCCATTATATGGTGTGATCGGTTTGAGCAGTATACTCCTTGAAAAGAACAAGGACAAGGACAACCTTCAAGAGTTACAATCCCTTAAATTCTCTGCAGACTACCTTCTAGCACTAGTGAATGACGTATTGCACCTCAATAAAATAGACTCTCAAAATAGACTCGAGAACCATGGCGATGTTTTCAACCTTGTGGATCTTATAGACAACATCACCTCATCCTTTGAATATCTGCGCGTTCAAAACAATAATGAACTGGAAGTTGAGTATGCACAACAGCCGCCACATTTAGTAAAGGGCAACAGCACGGTACTCTCACAAATTCTTATGAACCTCATTGGAAACGCCTGTAAGTTCACAGAAAACGGAAGGATTCTAGTTCGAATAGCCTCCAATGCTACAAAAGATAACGATTGTGACATTAAGTTTTCAGTACAAGACACCGGTCCAGGCATAGCGCCAGACAAAGTAAAACAGATATTTGAAGAGTTCGCTCAAGGCGAAAGCAAAAACATCACCTTCCAGGGAACTGGTTTAGGCCTTTCCATTGTCAAAAGACTATTACGCGCTTCGGGTTCAGAAATACATGTAGAGAGTGCGCTTGGCAAAGGCTCGACTTTTAGTTTCTCAATGACTTACGAGGTCATCGAGCAAGAATCTGCGAAAAAGCTGAACATACCTCTCAAGGTTTATGATGTTAGCGAACTCAAAGACAAAAAGATCCTAATTGTGGAAGACAACCAGATCAATCAAATGGTGACCAAAAAAATCCTAGAGAAATTTGAGGTGCAGTGCGATATCGCGGGCAATGGAAAAATTGCTGTAGAAAAAGTAAGAGACAACTCTTATGATCTGGTTCTCATGGATATTCACATGCCGGTCATGAACGGTATAGAGTCCACTAAAGAGATACGTAAATTCAGTAAAGTTCCCATTTTAGCACTTACCGCGGTAGAGCTGGAAGAAATGCGAGAACAGATTTACAACAGTGGCATGAACGACATCATTGTAAAACCTTACGATGTTAAACATTTCCAACAAGCTATTTTAAGAAGCATGGCTACATATTAAATGGCAATTTACCCTTATAAGATTGGAAGTAAAGATCTAGAGCCACAGTTTGCGACGTCCACGAATTCAGGCCTGGCCTACCTTTCTTCTATTAGCTTGTCATCTTTCCAGGTGCCACTAGCAATGATGTTACCGTCTTTATCGTAGAATTTCCCCTTACCATTGCGCAGATCATTGTCCCATGAACCTACAAACTTCTCACCATTAGTCCAGTAATATGTACCTAAGCCGCTACGCACGTCGTTGACGTATTCCCCTTCATAATGTTCGCCATCAATCCAGTAAAAAGTACCATTTCCATGTCGCAGACCATTGTGCCACTCTCCTTCATAACGACTACCACTATCAAGAATGGCAATACCATACCCATTAGCTTTTTTTCTTTTCACCTGGCCCACATAGTGAAGACGGTTTCCTTTTGCACTTTTAAAAGTTAAGTATTCTCCATAGAGCTTTTGCTGCATCTGTGTTTGAATATTCTTGAGTTGCATCTGTGCTTTTGCTAGTGCAAAACTTAAGGAATCAATTTCCTGTTGGCTGTATTGTTCCGAGGGCGTTACCGCGGCTGTAGCATCGATAGGTTCTGATGGATTTGATCGATATTTCAATTGATTTTGCATGGCAAGCATTCTGGTGCCTAGACTGCGACGCAACTCGCGATCCATCATATAATTTGTAGTAAACTGGTCAAGATTTTCGAGAGCTTGCTCATAGTTTCCTGCTTCCAGTAAAGAATCTGTTCTTGAGATGACCTTCTTTTGATTTAAGTCCAGATCTGTATTTTCTTCTTGTTTTCCTGCGGCTAACTCTTCTTTTAAATTCTCGCTCTTGTTATATTGATAAAAGGCAAATGTCGCTGTTAGCAAAACCAATATGTATGGAAATATTCTTTTCATAGCAATTTTTTTACCTCAATCTCTAAAATGAATGTCTGGCAGTCTGTTCTTAACTTTACGGAAGTCTGGTGAGAAGTATACATGTAGTCGTGCTGTGTAATTCTGGTTATAATTACCGCCATTATCCAGTGTTTGTCCAAAACTATACATAAATCCAGCCGCTACCGTCAAACGTGGATTTATTATGTAACCTATAGTGGTATTGAGGCGGACGTCTTCTAACGGACTGGCCACGACCGGCGTTCCACTTTGAAGAATCACTTCTGCCTCTGGCGCTACATAAACTGTCTTTGTTTGAAGTTTAGGTGTGTTGAGCGGTACCTTGACTCTAAACATATAGCGGAAGCGATTTCTAAAAATATAGTTATCCTCTTCATTAAAACCCTTTGACCATCGATGCTCGATACGCAGTCTATGATAAGCCATGGCATTATATACCGGCATAGCAAACTGATATTGATGCCAGATACGGTATTCTGGAATAAGGTTTGCCGCTTCACTTTCTGGATCTGTATTAAAATTGAGCCTCAACACACCACCAAGGGCAAAATTAGTCTTCTTGTCATAGATGTATCCTATGGCATGACGGTTGTAGATTTGAGCGAATTGACCTACGTAAGGCGTATTTTCAGTTTCTTCTAATCTGAAATGAGTTTGTGCTATCCAGAACAACCTTTTTGAGATACGTATATTGCCATAGGTGTTAATCCAGTATTTGGTCTTGACGTCCTTGAACTTTGACTCTTCTGGTATGATTTGTGGTTCCTGCGCTTTCGCGAAAGCGAAAACCAAAAACATCATCATCGGTAGTAAGATTCTACATATTTGCATACAAATAGTGCTAGTCAATTTTTTAGACGCCTAAAAGCTTGAGAATTTCCTGTGGATCTTCCTCGCGTTTGAGGCGTCGCTCAAGACGTTGAGTATCTTCATCACGCAGTGTTGTGAGTTTACTGTTTAACGTCTCGTATTGCTCGATCCATTCCTGATAGCTACCACATTCCAGACCATCTTGCACCTGCTGGAGCAGGTAAGGCAGTAAATAATCCTCATACGCCTTAGTAATACGTTTCTTGACTTGTTCCTCCATGAAAGTGGCTGTAAATATGACGTAGACGTCCTCCGTATATTTTTTCTTGAGTGCCTCCTGTCGGTTTGGGATGTTCACAAGTGTATTAATCAGCAACTTTTTATTATTTATACAAGCTGTGAGCTGTTTTGCCCTGTTGAGCTTTTCATCATTCTCTGGCATCTTTACATATTGAGTCAACTGCTTTTCAGTATTTTTTTGCATCGCCCGTAATGTTTTTGCTATATCCTCACGCTGGATGGTTGCCAGGGAATCAATCATTTCTTTGAATACTGTAGATTCTGCGACGAGCTTATCTTCCTCGCTCAAATAAAGTGGTTTACGTTTTATTGCAGTGGTCTTTACATTGAGCTGTCCTTGGATTTCCTTAATTACTTCGTAGGAAAATCTCGCCAACTCTTCAACGTCGTCCAAGGCAAAATCAAATCTGTTGTAACTTGATGAAATATTGTGACGATAGACCTGCTGTACATTAGCAGTATCTATCGTTTTAATTGTAGTATCTGGCAAACCCAAAGGCCATAAACCATTGATCAATTCTTTTCGCAAAATATGCTGGGTGACCTCTTCACCATGCAATCTCGACAGTTTTCCTAAAGTCTTCAGATTCGTTGTATCAATAGTTACGATAGCATTATATAATAAAGCAGTCTGCTGATCAGTAAGTCTAGCTAGATTGAGTTGTGAATTGGTTCTTATAGAGACTGCTGCATCACGGGATTTGTCATAGATCGCAGCAATACGGTCTAGAGTTTTTCTCTCCTTATTTGTTAATTCATACAATGGGACTTTAACCGTCCCAGTAGCTAGTTTCACTGCTGCCCCTATATCTTGCATTTGACCTTCAATCTCATGTAAGTAAGTCGAGTTTTGTTTGAGAAGGGTACTTAAACCATGATCAAAGAAATGTACAGTATCACGTCGTTGCAGACGTAATTCCATGATATCTAAATAATGTCGATCTAACGGGATGGTCACCATCTTGTTGGTCTCATTATAATCGAAATAGAATTGCTTGTCCTTGCTATCACTAGTTTTAATGTTGAGCTCTGTAAGCAAACCGTTGGCAAAAGTCCAATTCTCATCTTCACTTATGCCGTCTTTACTAAATAAAGTCCAAGTATCGTGGGCACGACCATCGCGTAGAAGTCGACCTATCATGAATTGGTCTGGAACATCAATACGAAAACTGCGCTGTGGAACACCATTCTCATATGTGATCTCACTGCGATAATGATTACCAGCAATCTCTGAGTTTTTCACACTATCAATAGCAATGATCCATGAACCCTCTGGTAATCCGTTTTCATAATTCCCATTTATGCTTTTTTTGAAACCATCTAACTTTGTCACGTAGGACAATCCTACAAGTTCCTGTCTATCAAGTGGCACAAACTCACCGTAACTATATTCCCAAGACCCAGAAGGTTTATTATCTTTAAATTGTCCTTTTATCCTAACAGGTTTTAGGTCTGTCTGTTGCTCATTAGTGAATGTAAAATCACCTGTTTTAAGCGTATCGCCTTCCTGCACAACATAATTAAAAGTCGCAATGCCTTTAACGTTTTGAATTTGGTAAGGACCGTCAAATCTTTTTTGAGCAAATGATTGGGACCCGATCAAACACAAAAAGATAATCACCTTGAACCGCTGTAAGTGTAAAAAGGCTAGCGCTGACGAGTTGTACTTGCGTAAATTCCAGAATCTTAAATCCAAAAGTATTTATTTTAGAATTTTGGCAAAGGTATAATGCCTGTCATTGAAGTATTGATTCTCGAAGAGATCTTTGCATTTTAATAACATTTCATATCTCCCATTTGATGATCAGTATTTTAAATGACTAGAGATGAATTCGATAAGCGACTAGGAAATCAAATTTAATATTTAACTATACCTCATCAATTTTAAAGGAATAATGATACCGAATAGTTGACCGTCGTGGAACATGTAAACTAAAAAAGCCCTGCTGTAGCAGAGCTTCTTTTTGTACCTCAGGCCGGAATCGAACCGGCACGCCTTGCAGCATTGGATTTTGAATTTAAAGCCTGTACTTCAAAATTTATTAATAATCTAGTAATCAGTAATCTATATTTTTGGTTTATACATAATTTTATGGATATCGTAATCCCTTACGTAAACCTTAATCACCTGATTTTTTTGATATACCATGCGCCGGCACGATTGATTAAGTCAAATGTGATTACTTCGTTCATTTTGTTTTTGGTGGTAATTGTAGCAGTTGGCATCCCAATATTCTTTTTAAGTATTTCAAGATCTACATCTCGATTTGTGGATGCATTATAGTGATTTGGTGTTGAAACAAAACAGATCTTACCAGCGGTCGATTCATCTAGGTCACCATATATGTCAAAAAGATTGATATATAGCAAATCCTTTGGTTTTGTAGAGTAGGCCACAAAAGATTCCACCAGCCTGGTAGGATCTTCATTATAAAAATTAGCCTCTTGTGGCTTGTATTCTTGATAGATGCGTTGTACTTCCTGCAGTTGTTCAACAGCTCTATCATGTGCGTCTGTGGCTCGCTTCACTTCTTCTACTCTAGTGGACCTTGAGCGACCAAAAGTAAAACTAGATGCATCTGCAATTTGTTCGTTAGTTAGTGAAACATACTGCTCAGCGGCAACAATATCATTTCTTATCAAACCATTATAGAAGTTTCTGCCCTTTTGGATATTAGCACCATGCTCCATCAACTCAGCATCGCTCATACTATTGATCACTTCTTTTGAATCAGTTGTTTGGCCTGATTCTTTGCATGCGGTTAAGATGAATAACAATGAAAAGAAAAAGTAAAGTTTATTCATTTGTGATAGGATTTTACTTGGTTGATTTGTAAACTACATACATCATAGGCAACATTAACTGGCGGCCTTTCCTGTAAGTGCCTGGTTGGTAGATTTAAGTATTTGCACCGTTTCTTCCAGTGCCTTGATGTTGTTATCTTTAGCTTGCAATAGTTGTTGTTGTAACTTAATTTTTTCAGTCAGGTTATCAATGGTTTCATTAAGTTGGTTGGAAACCTTATAAATAGCAGAAGGTTCTTTTGCTAAGTAACTATCTTTTTGAAGATCTCCGGTAATTAGATCATCTAGTGATATCTTAAAATATTCAGCTATCTGAACGATTAAGTCCAGTTTTGGCTTCACTCTTCCACTAGCATAACTACTTACTGACCCCTGTTTGATTCCGAAAATCTCGGCAAAATCATTTTGACCTGATGTTTTTTCATCAATTAAGTAGCTGATATTATGTGCAATACGGATTTTCAATTATTAGTTTTAATATTATTTATCGTTTTTTGTACTTAATATCACTTTTTGTATGTATGTTTGTAAGGTCAAATTAAAACAATAACCTAATATGAGCAAGCCCACTACCACATTACACGGCGTCAAAAAAACTGGAGAACTTAAATATCTGGATATCTACAATAGATATGAAGCTGCAAGAAAACTAGGCTATCAAGGCAAATCATTTCTAAAAATGATTATCGTACCAGAATACGAGATTGAATTGAAGTCTGCAGAAATTTATGTCGTAAGAGGTCGTAAAATCCACAAGGAAAATCTAAAAAAAGAGAAGAAAGAAAAAAAGGCTGCATAGTCGTAAGGTTTTACCACACCTTACAAGCACGATGCCAAAATTTTTATTCATACAAAAAAAGGTCTGAGCTACCACCGCCCAGACCTTCAACAATAACCTTAGCCCTTCGACGAGCATAAAGTAAAACCATATTTCTATGGATTCATTTGCAAATATAGCAAAATGCCTGCCACATATTAACCGTCAACAACTACCACAATGACGGCCGCAGCACTTTCACCCATGGTATTGCCAGCCTTTATACAATTATCGTATGAAGAACAGATACGCTTTCGCGAAATGCTGGAAGCACATACCACAACTGCAAGCAACCCACCTAAGAAATATCTTACGGCCGCAGACTACTGGACTGATCCAAAGAACCAGGAAGAATTAATGTCTCGCTTATCTGCTGGCTTGTCGATCGCTGAAATACCACAACGATCATGAAAGACTTCAACCGATTTATGAATTTCTGGCCAGGCATTGCCGGCACAGAAACCAACAACAATACTCCGACGCAAGTCGCAACCGCTGTTAAGAGCAATAGCCAAGAGGGCAGCGGTTGTAAAAACACAACTCAAAACATACTAGATTTTGAAGTTGACTTCACCAGCGTTCAACCTTCTCAAGCATCCGCCTCATGATATCGTATGCAGAATCACAAGGTGAAAAGCCCTTCGACTGGTATAGCTTTTTAAATAAAGAAAATATATCAGATCAAGAATGGCAAGATGCCATAATGCTTTCAAATGATTGGGTTACTTGTGCTTGTGGAAATCAATGCAATATAATACCAAGAGAGGATGAAGGATTGTATTACCGTCATAACGGTAGACCAAAAGACAACCTTCTTTCAGATCTAGGTGGAAAATTCCACGGTTTAATCAAGCGCAGATATGCTACCAAAGCCATTGTTGTACTTCAAGAAATTGAAAACCGCAGCGCTTACCTAATCGCACAGATCCAGCAACAACAATCAAAAACCTCTACAGATGCCTAGACACTTTGACCGGTACCAGGCACAAGCTGCCATTGAGAATTATAGTGAGAACGCTGCAGATAGCAGCAACCGGTACGGCTTGCCTTTTCTTGCCATGACCAGCGAAAATATTCACACTGCAAACCTCAATAAAATATCCAACGATCAAAAGCTGGCCGCCATCCAGTTACTCAAATCATCATTAACCTAATCTACCAACAATGACCACCTACGCAGAAACACAAGGGAAAAAGCCTTTTGATTGGAATGAGTTTTTAAGCATGGAAGATATCACACAAGATGAATTTAAAGATGCCTGTTATTTAGCTTCTGAGTGGGTTACATGTGCCTGCGGTAATCAGTGTCATTTAATTCCTAGGGAATACATAAATTCTAATTATAAGCACAACGGTCGTCCGATCGACGACGATCTAGCTCAATTTGGTCTTGATTTTTACTGGCATTTAAAAATGAAAAGATTTGACAAAGCAAAAATTGTCTTAGAACTTATAGAACAACGCAGCGCCCAACTCATTGCTGAGATACAAGCCCAACAACCTAATCCAGCCGCGCAATGATCAACCTATACAACACACGTATTGAATCCATTGCCTTGCACCGCATAGGTAACAAGAACAAAGGTGAAAAGCTACAAACCAGCAATGAAACCATTGAGCTCGATGACGAAATGCATTCACTGCTCAAGGAATATTTCCTAAAAGCATTTCGCTCTACAAAGGAAGAATATCAAGCCTTTTACCATGAAGAAGATATTGCCTTTCATGAAATGAATTCAATAATTCAATCCATGTTTGAGCGTACAGAATCCTTTGTAAATAACAGTCAAGCAATTGCCAGTAGGTTATACGATCAATCTGTTCACCCACATATACGCAGCGGTGAACTCTATGTTGTTGAATTTTCCAATTGTGTTGTTGATAATGAAAAATGTAACGCGATTGGGATCTTTAAATCTGAGGTAAAACAAGATTTCCTGCAGTTTGATGAAGGTGCTCCCAATATTAGAATGTTGTTGCAGCAAGGTGTGAACCTCAATAAACTTGATAAGGGTGCCATCATTTTCAATACCCCAAGCGATGGTCATAAGATACTAACTGTGGACAGCAACCGGTATGATGCAAAATACTGGCTGGATGATTTCTTAGGCGTTGATGTGTTTGAGGATTCCCATTTCTTCACTCGCAAGTATCTAAAGTTTTGCACTGCATTTGCAGACGACGTGATCCTGCCAGCTGAGGATAAGAAGGAACAAATCATGTTTATGAATCGCACGATCAACCATTTTGCAAAGAATGATGATTTTGACGAAAGCGCATTCCTGATTGAAGTATTGGATAATCCAGACCTATTGCCAGAATACCACCATTACAAATCTGAGGTAGGACCTAAATACAGTATTGAGGACCTAACCCACTTCCCTATTTCAAACACGGCCGTAAATGAATCTCGCAAATTGATCAAGGGAACGATCAACCTGGACACTAATATTTCCATTAAAGTAGGACACGTCAATAACGAGACAGCAGATAAATACCTCGAGAAAGGATGGGATGAAGATAAACAGATGTACTACTACCTAGTGTACTATAACCGTGAAGAAAAGAAGTGATGTGTAAAATAGAAATAAAGCCAATCAAAAGGCTCAATATTAAGCAGCAGAGATTATGTCTTTTAAAAATGTATGAAGACGAAATTGTTGATAATCTAAAATTTAGATCTGAAAGGTCTGAAGGGAGAATATCAGGAATTAAAACAGGGCTATTTATGATGGGATTCACACATAAAGACTTAAAAAATTTAAGAGAGCAAATAGAAAAAACTAATGAGCAATAACAACAATTCCTTATGGTTTAAAACCATTGTAATGATCATAATAATAATGGTCATGGCCGTAATCATTCTATCAACTAGTAACAACCTAACAACTACCACATGAGTTTACTTTATAAAGATCCTCAAAATTTTAAATACACGGTTGACATTGAGCAAAATGATGGAGAGGTCAACATGGTATTTTGGAGCGATAGCGGCAAGTTTGGAACTGATGAAATAGTTGATGAATACCATTTCACACCCAAAGAATTATTAGAGGTTCTACAAACCGAATCGAATAAAGATGTTGAACTCGATGATGAAACGCCACTATTATCAAAAGAAGAAAAGATCACGTTTGCCGTAATCCTAGCAGCTATCATAATAGGGTGGTACTGCAACGTGATTCTATCTAACTATTTAGACAAACAATAACCTAACAACTACCACATGAGCATGCAACTAGCAATTTTTGACAATCACAAAGTTGGTGAACAGCAAATAACATTTTTTGAACCCAACAACAATGAAACCTTTATAGGTGAGACTTTCCACGGTCGTGGCGGTGATTATACCATCAAAGAAATTATTAATCGAAGGGATTCTGTTGTTACTGGTCACCAATATGTGACAGCAATAGCAAATCGTACTCCTAACAAATTTGGTGTCAATTAAAACCAATCAACCATGGAAAAACTAACAATAAAGCAAGCGTTAAAAGAAGGTTACACTCATTGTGGCAGCCCTTCTAAAGAATGGCAGTCACTTCATAAAGTTGAAGAATTAACCATAGCAGATTTTGATCATCAAACTTTTGTTTTAGCAAGCAAAATACCTAAAACATTCACTTTTTCAAATGATCAAATCAAAGAACTCTTAATTGATGTTATCTCTGACAATGAAGCTGAGGAAAGTGGACGGGATGACGACAATGTGTATGAAGCATTAAAAGAGCTGGATTGTACAGATATATCTAATCAAGTGGATGCTATACTCAAAAAACATTGCTATTGGACTTTGACCGATATAGAATTAACCTTCTAAAACCACTACTAAATGAAAATATTGACACCAGCACATAGCTATTTCTTACAACACGATTCAAGCGCTGAATTTCCAGAAAATGGTCAACATTTAAGATTTGTTCATAAGACCTTCAATGATGATGGAACTGAAAAATATGTTTTTCCAGGTACCACTGATGAAGAGGTTTTGGATGTACTCATTGACCGCATAACCACTCTCAATGACAGAAATTACAGCGGTTACAACATAGAAGCATTAGTAGGACTTAAAAGAGCCAAAGCCGCTTTGCAACAGCGCACTAACGACCGCAAAGCGCGAGGCGTTGAAGGAACTTCAAAAGCATAACCATGGACTTACATTTCAACCTATCCTTACTCAACCTCATAAGTCTCGCCTTTATAGCGGTAATGATTGTACTATGCCTATTGAGCATAAGAGCAGAAAAAGTAAGGGTATTCACATTTCAAAACCAGTTCATCTATAAAGAGAAGCTGCGGCGTGATAAGGATCCTGAGCATTTTACAAAGTTCCTGGACTTTGTGGAGAATAGCCCAGGGTTTTATGAGATTCTGCTTTCGCGAAAGCGAATTAAAACGTCCAACTTCTATACAAAAGAGGAACAACAACAATATTTCGCATGATCATTGACTATAACATACAACTCAATCCAGCGGTATCGCTTAATGTGATCACCACACCAGCTACACTAGACGATCAACAACAATTCATCAACGGTGATCCCATGGCCAACTATGGCGAGATCTACATTACCAGCGCATGCCGGCAAGCTACCATTGATAATTACCTACTCTATGCACAGCAGTATAAGAGGTACGTCATGACTTATAACGCCATGGGCGACCTGGTTAATGAAAAGGTGCAACAACAACATGAGAAAGGATTGACGACCACGCAACAAACTTTCCTTAACGCATGGATCAGGAAGAACTGGAACAAACCGGTAAGGTGGAGCGATGACAAATGGAATCAGGCCACTTTTGACATGAAAAAGGCGATGAGCATCAAGCCTAAAAATGTTTACCTCTATAATCAGGCCGTGCGTGAGTTTAATATTGCACATGGGAACATACTGCCTATGGCCAAAGCCTATGCATTAGGTAAAACCCATAAGGACACGTTTATGACGTTGTTGTATTGGTATAGTGGTGCGATCAAAAAACACACTCAAACGTGGCGCAGGATTGCCAACAGGCCGCCAAAGGCATTGATCCCATTAGAGTTTAATTGTCATAACCTAAGTGTATCAAAAAGAGCCAATGGAGCGCTTAACAGCGATGTTTGCAAGAAAACCATGTACAACCACCGTCAACGATTAGAAGAAGCTGGCGTGCTTGTATATGGTGCTTTCCATGGCTCTAATGATGGTCGCAGTGCCTACATTAACAAGGAAATTTTGATCCTTTGGGATCCTTCGAGCTCTCAAAAACGCACCACTGATAATCAGTTAGTTAATTCTGAAAGTAAGAAAGAATTGCAAGATAGATGTGTAAGTACTTTTCTTAAAGATAATATTAAAAATAATGGAGCTCTAACGAGCTCTGGAAAGGATTCGCTACCGCTCATTCCTTCAAATGATTTTTACTTAAACACTCCTCTGCAAGATGTCAAAAAAATTGAAGCGCCAGCGACCACCGAAAAAAAAGAGGCGGTTTATCGCAATCCTAGGGAAAGAGAATTGGACCAGCTGCTTGCTGCAACAACAACCATCCCACAACTAGCAAAGGAACTGAGCGCTGGCCAGCACGATTACCACCAGATCATTAAGCGTGACCAGGTAGAATCGATGGTTAAAAATGACTTGATCAATGAGGAACGGTTAGCCATTTTCTTGAGCCAGGAATTTGCTCGTGCCGCTGCTCGTATCTGGATAGGTAAAACCGTATTCATGCCAGTGTGGATTACTGCCTTGAAGTTGATTACAAAGAATTTTTACCGTTCAAACGGTGATTTAGTCGGTAAAAACACAATGTTAGAACATTTTGCAAAGCACATGGAACGATTGCGCATTGTTGTTGACTTCATGAAAAACAACCCAAAATGGAACCCATTGTTCCCTTCAAAATACTTTGATCCCTTGCGCACCAAGCCAGATGATGGCGGTTATGTAGTCACCAACAAACTGCATCGATATGCCGAAAAAGAGAAAGAACAATCCCAAAAATTGAAAGAACAAAGGGAAAGTGAAGCACGTCGCCGCGTTTATCGCAGGTCCAGACGTACCAAAATGATACGGGTAACACGCAAATACCTACGCAACAAAATCACGTACAACGATTTCTATTACCACGTGAGTAAAAACCTAGCAGAATATAAAAACCGCATTCCAGAATTTGAACAGCAGGAACGCATTAATTTAAAACTTGAAGGATGATCCAGCAACCATTTACGGCAGCATCACTATTCACTGGATTAGGTGGTTTTGATATTGCTGCAGATGAAATGGATTGGGAAACATTATTTCAATGTGAAATAGATCCTTTTTGTCGTCAAATATTAAATCATTACTGGCCTAACGCAACACTTTACAATGACATCACAACAACAGACTTTAGATTTTGGAGACACAAGGTCGACATTCTTACAGGTGGTTTCCCGTGCCAACCATTCAGCCTTGCAGGAAACAGAAAAGGAACGACAGATGACCGTCACCTCTGGCCGCAAATGCGCCGCGCTATTAAAGAAATCATGCCGCCATGGGTTATTGCAGAAAATGTTGCTGGAATCACCAGTATGGTTTTCCCAACGGGTAAAACTCAAGTGGAAACCCAGCACCGTACTGGCGGCAAAGACCATTATAGATCAGTGGAACGAGAAACCGTCATCAACAGAATTTGTAAAGATTTTGAAGAAATGGGATACGAGGTCACACCGTTTATTATACCGGCTGCAGGTGTCAACGCACCGCACAAAAGAGATCGATGCTGGTTTATTGCCTACAGTAACGACGGATTCTGCAAACGAGCGAACTATAAACTACGCACAAGGCGGCCAGCCGCTTACCGTCGCAGCACAGTTACTACCTACAGTTCAAACACAAGGCTTGAAGCAATGCGACAAAGGCCAAAGCAAACCAATCGATTTGAGTTTACTTCCTACACCAACAACAACTGGCCAAGAAGGTTACAAAACACGAGCAGCAAGGCAAGGGCATTCCAAGGCCATGACTTACCTCGAGGCAAACGTAGAATATCAAATGGGAAAAGGATTGTTACCAACGCCATCAACCATGGATCACCGTACAGATGTAAGAAAGCCAGCAGAACGCAGCACGGCAGCAAATCAAGGAGGTTGCAGCAACTTGAGGGAAAAGGTTCACGAAATGTGGCCAACCCCAACGGTCAACGATTTCAAAAATATAACCTTACCACCATCACAAGCCAAAAGGCACGACAGCATTGTAGAACGCATTACAAAAATGGATCCAACAATTGGCGAGACTTCCCGACTGAATCCCCTATTTGTGGCAGAAATGATGGGATTCCCGACGGACTGGACGGTATTACCTTTTCAAAATGGCGACGTGAAACGATCAAAGGATATGGCAATGCTGTAGTGCCGTTAGAAGTACTAGAACTTTTTAAAATGATTGAAGAAATTAATAACCTAAAATTGTAAATTACAACCTATTAACCAGCGCACTACCACCATCGCGCTATAAAACAACAACAACACCTTAACCCTTCGACAATGACATCTTATTTAAAGCAAACGTGGCATTTCTATGCCACCATACTAGTCACGTTAGCTAGTGGCCTAGCCCTTATTCTCTTACGCAATCAACCTTTATCCTTCTGGCATTTGCTATTGTTGGTCACGTTGTTGTGCAGTTTTTCATTCTTTAGCTACATGTTCATTCGTGGCCTGGACACCTTTGCAAATCGTGATAAGCATATTGAGATCATGCATAAAATGAATCCAGATGTACAGGCACAATTGAATGAAGAACGCCGCAGGAAACATTATGCCAAAAGACAACCTGCAGACCAGCGTGAGATCTTCTTCTTTGGCAGTCATAAGCAGGTGACAATAACGGCACCAGATTACAAACGGGCGCTCAAGTACTTCTATACCATATCCCATGATCTACGTCGCGAGGGCGGCATATTTAAGTATTCACCGGTAGGTCATTCCACAAACAAATAGGATCATGGCAAAGAAGAAATGCGACCGGTGCGAGATAAGTTGCACCGTACACAGTGAATATAAAATGGGAATCATGCTACATGTGAAGGGGAAACACTTAAAGCATAATGGACATAATCCCTACCTCTTTTCCATGCTGGCACACAATGCCAAGGATTTTGAGTTCAACAAACAAAAGTTGCTCAAGTTCCTGCATGAGAAAAAAGCACACCTGTTGCCCTATACTAACTGGCTCTATTTCTATAACAATAGAACAGGTTCCTTTATTGAGAAAATCAAACCAGATAATGCGATAAGTACGCTTTCGCGAAAGCTAACCCACAACAATTAATATGCAAAGAGACAAGATCACCGTTACCCAAATCCCTAGAACATTACTCTACGACCTGCGTGACGTGGTAAAATGGAAAACCGTGCAGGTCAACAACCTACTGGCAAGTCAAAACACCTATGAGGGCTATATAGAGATCATCTACAGCATAGGCATACACCTATGGTATAACCTTAACGCGAGGCTCAATAAACGGTACCCACCTAATCAGTATCGATTGACCCTAGAGTTACACGATGCCCGGTTTATCTACAATGCCATTCTTGAATATCAAAAGTCACATGGATTGGATGCACAGCTTGACAAGTTCAAGAATGCAGTTCACTCACAATTACCGGTACATTATGAATCTATCCAGTTGTCAAAAGATACTCAACACCTACCGCCGCACCGTCAAGAAACGAATCGTGAACCTGGAACGATCACAAGCCTCTCCATTGGACCCATGGCACCGCATTGAACTGGATAACGAACTATCAATGGCTCAACAACAAAATGAAGTGCTTATTGATGCCATCGAGATACTACAACGTGAAATGAATAAAAGAGATAAAAAGGCGTAACAGTCGGCCATAATGGACTGTAATATTTAATTCAACAATCATGAGTACAGAAGAAACAACCCAGAAAAAAGAACCCAGATTCAATGCCATACGAGAGCATGGCCGCAATTGGGTACGCGATGGACTAACTAGGATCAAAGAGATACCTGGTGAGCTCAAAGATGCCAAAAAGGTAGCCAAAACCGCTAACAGCCGTGAAAACCTAGGCGACGATCGCGGTTTGAACTACTTGAAGAAACTCTAAAAATGAAATATCCAGCGCCAACAATGGCGCTGGATATTTTCAACAACAATAACCTTAATACTACCACAAATGAAATTTAAAGACACCGTTACAGCCGTAGGCAAAAGCATGTTATCAACGCTCGTACCCTATGAGATTGAAAAAAACATTGAAAAGCAATTCAAGACATTTCCTGATGTTGAAGAATTATCCATCATTGAAGAATACGAGATCCAGTTAAAAAAATTGCGGTACCGCTTTTCTGAATCTATAAAGTCTGCAGTAATTATAATGCTGCTATCCATAGGATCACTGCAGGCACAAAACAGCATTCGACCGCAAAAAAATGAGCAGTTTTTAATATCTACACACGTGGATCCAGTGGCATCGATCAAAGAAAAAGGTTTTAACCAGGCATTTGAGTTTGAGTATGCAGGTCCATGGATCTACACAAAGGCCGGCATTGAATATTTTACAGGTTTACCCGT
The DNA here is from genome assembly GCF_002994045.1 of Nonlabens agnitus. Classification (NCBI taxonomy): domain Bacteria; kingdom Pseudomonadati; phylum Bacteroidota; class Flavobacteriia; order Flavobacteriales; family Flavobacteriaceae; genus Nonlabens; species Nonlabens agnitus. The sequence continues at coordinate 3,059,678 of NZ_MQUC01000003.1, read as the reverse complement.
GACCACCTATTTTGACTGGCACGGTGCCATAGGTATTAATGTTGTTGCTGGTTATGATGAGTTGTTGCGCTTCTATGCCGGCGGTCGTATAGGTCGCATCTATCGCGGTAGTTATGGAGCAAATCCCTTTAGAGGTTTTGAAATGGGCGGTACCATAAAGCTCAGCCCTTCATTTAGAATTGGATTACGTGGCACCTATGACCGCCGCAATGATCAAAAGCTATTCAACGACCCTGTTATCTATAGAGAAAGTGGCTACGTCACATTGACGTGGATGGTTAAAAATTTGAGGTGATGGATAGGATCAACGAACTCACAAAACTTGATAAGCCTATTAGCAAATTTCTGTAGCAGAAGATTAATGTTTCATTAGTGAACGAGATTTTTTGCTTACTTTTAAGTTCAAAATATATATTATGGCTGGTAAATATCTTTTCAAAGTTTGGCAGAACGGGAATAACAAAAAATATTATTGGAATGCCAAGTCAACTAACAATGGTGAAATTGTGGCCTCATCCAGTCAAGGCTTTGCTTCAAAACAAAGTGCGATCAGGAATGCTGGATTAAGTGGATTTAAACCCTGATTTTATTCATAAGCTAGGTTTTCATATAGTTTAATTTGCTTTATAGTCCTTTTGGATTTTTTACTATCATCATAGTCAGAACAACTATTTGAAATATAGTGCTTGACTCAATTATAGTAATTTGTGATAGTCCCTTAAAATTATGAAGATGACTTTTTCATCCTGAATCTTATACAAATACGTAATAGACTTGGACTATTTTATACAAAATCAGCCTTGATTTAGTTCCGAAAACGATTTTATTTTAATGCGCTATTACCAAAATATCTTTACTCAGGTTTACATATGAATTTAATGTTCAAATTCCTTATGAATTCAAAATCATCTATCCACTTAACATTCATATTATCGCAAACATGAGGGATTTTAATTTTAGTTGGTTTTTTAAATTGGTCCTTAATTTCCTTTGTGACTACCGTTGCATTCTCCTTGATCGCGTGAGCAATAACCCAAGGGTCAGCTAATGAGTGAATACCGTTGCTGGAAACGAGATATTTATGACTAGAATCAGAGGCATAAATTGATTTTAAACAGCTAGTAACCTCTTCGTCAATTTTTTTGATTGGAATATCACTATTTTTTAGCCAGTCAAATAGATTGTCTTCACCTTTCCCAATTTCTTCATAGACTAATTGGGGAATAAAGATTATACCTTTTCTACCTAAGTCATTCAAAATCTCCCAATAAGATGGACAAATTTCTGGTGAGTAATATTTTTGCCAAGCTTGAATCAGAATATTTGCATCAATACAATACACTACTTTTTCATCTTCAAACATTAGGCAAGCAGTTTTTCAAATTTTTGGAATTTATTAATCTGCGTGTTAAGAAGATTACTAGCAATAGTTGGCGACAATGAGCCATTATTGAAAGAGTCCATTACAATTCTCGTGAACAATTTACTGTTTTTATTTAGGCGTAGGAGATAAGTATCTGGCCCTCCCTCTCTTGCTCTTTGCTTTTCTTTTTTAATCTTTTCCTTCTCCAAAAACTTCTCAAATTGGTCTTGAGCACTTTGTTTCAAAATCTTATATTGAGGTTGAGAGATTAAATTTAAGTTTAAAGCTCGAACCAACAAGGCAAAAGAACTTATACCAAATTGTTTTGCTTGTTTCAAAATCAAGTCATTAGAATCAAATGAATCCGCACCTAACTGGATCATTAGCTCCCTAGGCATTAGCGAATTAGCTGCAACTTGATTGCAAAACATTTCTACAGGATGAAATTTTGATTTTGGCTTATCTGAAAAATCGAAATCAACCTCGTTTGATATACCGGATTTAGCTATCCATATATGTGCTAACTCGTGAACCAATGTAAACAATTGAGGAGCATTCCAATTTTTTGAGTTCACAAATACAAAAGGGGCAAAACTATCAGCAATCGCAAAACCTTGAATTAAGTCTCTATCTAGAACTAAACGCGAATGCAGGTAACTAGCGCGGGTTATGAATATACCTGCAGTCTCAGCCTTTTCAATCCAGACATTTATCGGTGCTTTTTGATAATTACCAGGATTAATTTTTAAGGTGTCCAATATATCCTTAGCAACAATTTCTGGATTATCATTAATAGAATATTTCCCGACAAAAGGAAGTTTGTCTTCACCAATTTCTTCGAATAATTCACTTATCCAATTCTGCTTTTCTTGTACATCACGAATTATGAATAATGACGCCGTATCCAACTCTTGCGCATCATTTCTTCGATAGTCTTGTAGAGGCTGAAAGTCCTTTGGTATTTCTGGTAAAAACAAAAGCGAAAATGGTCTCCTAAAGCTTTTTGATAAGATCTGAGCTTGTCTAATTGTTGGAAAGTCGTCACCATTTTCCCAAGACAAGTACCTTTCAGGAGATACAGGGACTTTTTTTGCAGCATCTATAACGGAGATATTAGCGGACTCTCTAGCCCATTTTAAAATCTCGGATGTTATGTATGCTTTATCAGCCATTACTTTTTAAACAAATGTAGAGTTTAAATTCCTAATGTAATCAATTCAACCTGTTGCTAACTCGATGAAAGATGTTAATAACGTCAAAATGACCCAAGGCATATTTATCGTAAATTGCGATGTAATTAACACCTATGCATTATGGACAAATTTTAGGGTAAGAACAACGCCCTTTTGAGTTGTTCAGTTTCAAGTTTAGCAAATGGCTAAAAATGAAGAAAGACGACCCTGGTGGATCGTCTTTAAAAAAGAGATAAAAATGTTTTTGCGTGGCTGCATCCATTTTATCTTCGACTGCTTGTTGTAGTTGATCACCAATTCCTGACCATCGTGGCAGGTCTTAAAAATGTTCAACCTTTAATTAAAAGCTCGTTGTTTCAGCAACGGGCTTTTTTTTGTTTAAAATATCAAATACAACTGTCGTGCATAGGATAGTTCAAACTCTTGAACAAATATAACAATACTTATAAAAGTAATTAGTAGTTGTACTAATTTAAATTAGTTAAAGCTTGAATAGAAATAAAATACAATCAGTTAATTATTTCAACTATACTTGATACTGTAATACATCAAATAGAAAGCTATATTTATAAGCAAACAAAACTACCTATGGCCTTAAATAATTTGTTCAAGATCAACTTACCCTATGGACTTTATGTTCTACAAGACGGCCGTATAGCCTTTTTTAATCGTGAATATCAACCGTTAGGTTATGGAGAAAGATATTTGAGCGGTAAAGAACAAAGAGAGATTTTTAACAGAATAGCAATTGATGTTCCTAAACTGACTATAGATCGGATCAGAAAGATTTTAGATGAATCTGAACTAAAAACCTCATTTAAATTACATGATGACGCAGATTACAAATATCAGGCACATTTTTATTTCGATGGTGATAACCCGGTAAATACTGAGAAAGCAAGTCATTACAAAGAGTACTTCAAAATTTTGAAGGAAATCACTAAGTATCAAGTTAAGAAATAGAAATTTCGACTTGGACTACATCGACATCAATAACGTATCAAATCAATAAATTTGTTCAAATATTAATTCTCATCAATATGCAATCATTTTTTAACAAGATTAAAGAATACCAAAAAGAATATTTTAATCAGCTGAATAACAACGGGTATTTCCTTTCTAAGAAGTACCACTTGGTTTTTGGGTTTAATATTGTTTCTCAAGAATCTGTTGCTTTGAAAAATGAAAAGCATCATGAAGTTACCTTTAGAGATGAAAAAGATTTAGAAGATTTTATAAACGAATTGAAGTTATATTCTCGTGATGAATTTAGGAATAGAGTAATGTCAAATACCAAGCAATTTCCGGTAATAATTCAGATAAAGAGAATACGAAATCTCGAAGCTCAAGAAGAGCAAAAGTAAAAAGGATAATTATGCAACATTTCTATCTATCATATATTTTTCTATCAACGGTTTTATTAAGTCCGTTGAATTTTTCGAGATAGGGAGTTCTATAAAGTAACCTGAGCTCAAAAGTTCTGAAGGCAGTATTCTTTTTAAATCACTATCATTATAGAGATCTTCAATAGAAATTGAGTGTAAAGATGCGTATGATCTCAAATACCTTTTCATCCTCTCCAGCCTAAGAGGTTTAAGAGTTAATAAGGATTCAAAACCCCAATCTTCCAACTTCAAATATTCTTGATTATTATAGAGGTGACCACGAATAACTTTGATGCAAAAGCCTACACAAGTTGTTATATCAAACTTTGCATTTTTCAAAAATGATTCCTTTGTGACTGAATCGTAATATGAGTCACTAAATGCAAAACCAAATAATGGGCTAATCCCTTTTTTCAAAAGTATCTCACAATGTGTCAAAAATGCTGGAACTTCCTCTTCAAAGATAATATCTAAAACCTTAATATGTAATTGATTAAGGGTTTCTTCCTTACCAGTAATTTCGACTAAAACAACGTTTTGTGAATCAAAGTGAAACGCATATTGCTTTTCATCAAAACAAATAAATAATCCAGCATGATCCGCAACACCATTAGTCATTGTACTGTAAATAGCTACGAAATCAACTGAAAAATCAAACTCATTGGCGCTTGTTAATTCATCATCAGTAAATAATTTTAATCCTTCATCCATCCTTAATAAACTTTACCAACTTGATTCTCTAGAATTTTTTCAATTTGTGCCAGAACTCCAGTCAAATCTTCTTCTTCACGCAATCCTTTAGAAATTGTCAAGATTATTCTTAAATAACTAGGTAGGGCAAAATCATTAATGAAACAACGAATAAATTTTTTTGCTTTTATATATTCTTTATTATCATAATAATCCATTAATTTCTCACTGATAGCATGGTATGGCTGAGTACCTTCCAATTGCTTTAATTTTTTAAAAAAAGAATCAAACTCTTGAAATAAATCTTCTGAAGAACCTACGTAAATATCACAATATTGATACTCTATATTATATTTCAATTGTTTAGCCCATGCAGATATATGAACCTTTCTATACAATAGGGTATTAATTTTTTGAGCTTCTTCCTTTGTACACTGAATTGTAAACGATCGATCATCTGGAAGTACTAAATGAAAATTAGGTTTGGAACCGCCATTCTCCTGAAGAACTCCAGAAATAAATTTAATATTGTAATTATTGGGTAGTTTTACTCTTTTCCTAGTCTTCCTAAACTTTTTGGAAAATAGCGGTTTGATACTTTCGGTTTTTTCATCAACCGTATAATTAACCTCAAATTCCTGGAATTTTTCAACATTATGAAGAACCTTGTTAAGCTTTCCAATGTAAAAATTATCACGATCTTCTTTGCTCTCAGCAGCAGTTTGAATTTTTTTAAAAACTACCTCTAGCCCTGGCTCCTTTTGTATTGTTGAATTTTCAAGAGTTGGACGATCGTAAAGAGCTATAGCGGCGCTTGATTTTTTTAATCCAATTTGAAGGTTCAAACCAGCTTCATGTTGTGCTATGGACAATAATGCGTCTAAAATCTCTCTAACAGCTAAAGTGTCAGCAATTGACATTCTGTTCAGATTTACATTATTTCCGTCAGCATCCTTTTTAAGGATAAACTCTATTTTGTCCATGAACCGATTTGGGAGTTTAAAAATATACCTTTTTTAAAATGCAAAACAACAATTATTGATAATATTTCATTTCTTTCCACTATTATACATACGACCGTAAGTAGGTTGTGGCGCTGCGGTACTTATAGTTACTCGCACTACTCCATTATAGGTGGTACTGAGGTATCGCACACGGCTATCATGTTCCTGCGGTACCAGATCCAGGTTGATAAGGCAATACAACAACGTGGACCGCTCATACCTAAATTCCCTAAACATATCCGCATTCATAGCCATGAGTTCACAAAGAAACTCAACATCTTTATTGGGTACTGCCATAGTTCTAACTTAATCGCCTGTACACCTCGAGAGCCTCACTATATTTTATAGCGTGTAGATTTTTGGCCTGTTCTTCGGTTATAGGCACCTTGTCATTTTTGCGATATTCAACAACAACTTCCCAGATGGTCGTTGCAACGTCCTTTTCACTCAGGTTGCTGAATTTTCTTTTGATTGTCTTCTTTTTGACGGCATTGTTAAACTCATCCAGATCGTTTTTAGGATCAGATGCATGAGCCGCATTGGTGGTACTTGCGTTCATATAATAAGGTTATTGTTGTCTCAAAAATACGGGATTTAGATGTTTTTCGCTTTCGCGAAAGCGAAATAACTGTGAGAAACTGTAGAAAACTGCGTGAAACTGTTTAAAGCTGTTCAAAACGTCCAACAACTGCCTAAAACTCTGATAACGTTATTGTTGTTGCCCTCATATTTGTCTTCAAGTTTTTGGTAGGACTAAGGTTAATAGGCGCATTTCCAAAACTGGCAATGCGCTTTATTTCTTAACCACCATAACTAAAAACACAGATCATTGACATGATGACACGCAATGAGGTTAATGCATTATTAAGAAGGGAAATCATACAGGATGGATCTTTGTACGATGCATTGATTCCAGTTACAGATTGCCAGGTATTTGCTCAAGGTTCAGGAAATCCCAAAAGGATTTTAAAAGAAATGGCAACATACGCCAGCAAGTACGCACACCAGATTGAAAAGGTAGCTAGAAAGCTGCAACAACAATCACTGGAACGCACTTGTGAGGCATTCTACCAGTTCCAGCGTGACTATTTCCAGTATGATGTTGACGGTAAGGCGCAACGATTGCGCACACCAGCATGTGCATGGGCAAATAGACGTGAAGGAATGGATTGTAAAAGTTTTGCAATCATGAGCGCTGCACTTTGTGCCTCTATAGGTATAAGGTCAAAAATGCGCCAGATCAAAATGGTAGAAACAGGCGACCGGATTAGTCACGTTTATGTGATTGTTCCCATAGATCAAAAAACTGGATCCCTCAACAGCGGTTATTATGTAATTGACGGCAGCGCACTAGAGAATAGAGAAGCGCCGCATTATTGGAACAACGATATGGAGATATTACCATTTTACGGGATGAATGCAGCACTGGCAGGTATGAACTGCGGTTGCAAAGAAAGTAACAACAATGCGCTAGAACTTACCTCTAACGAGTACCATCGACTACAAAATTTCATTCAAGAAAAAGTTGACAACGGTGCATGCCCTGAAATGATGCAGAAAGCAGCAGAAACCTGCTGGAATAAACTTACCAATAATATTACCCCTAAGGTCATCGCCACCGACACCTGTATAACAGTTGACGGTATGGCGTTCCCCTATAACTATATAGGTGACCAACATCAAGGAATGAACCTAGACCCCTTTACAATGAGCCTAATTGCAGGATCATTAGGCGGCGGTGGCGGTGCAGAAGGTGGCGGCACTGGTGGCATTCTAGGTGGTGCAGGCGGTTCTTTTGATTTAAGTCAATTAACTGGTGCATTAGATGGAATAGTAGGAATCTTTGACAGTGGTACAGGTGCCTGTGGTATTAGATTTGAAAACGAACGTAAAAAAGGTCACCCTTTCTTCCACGACAAGCGTGTTCACCTTAAATGGCGTGATGCAGAATTTGTATTGGCTCATTTTGGCGACAGCCTTTTAAAGCATGGATGGCGTACCAACCACTGCCCTAGTAGCAGCGCTCAAGGAGATTTTAAAAGAGCCGAGGATGCTTTCTGGACAGTTCTAGCAAAGTTTCTTGACGATGTTATTGCAGGTAAGACACAATTGCCAGAAAGTCTGGCAAACGATGATGATCTAGTCATCAGGGATTACATACTACAATTTGTAGATAAGTTGCCTCAAAACAACAATACTGGAAATGCCTATGTAGATCAAAATGGCAATCTAGGTGGTTTTGACAATCCTTACAACGGCTATGATGGTGGTGGTGTTGAGAATGGCGGTTCATGGTCAGGAAACCCATACAACAATTACAACCCTAATAACCCCAACAACATACCGCCTAAAACCGCAGGAATAGGTGGTAAGGAAGTATTGATAGGAATAGGACTCCTTGCAGCCGTAGGCGCTGGAGCCTATTATTTTAAGAATAACTCTAAGCCTACCGGCAAATCAAAATAATCACTAAAACCCAACGCTATGAAATTTGGAACTCCAGATAGCAAAACATTCAAAACCGACGGCGTGATGCTAGGCGGTATTGCTGTAGGTGGATTAGTTCAGGAACCAGCTCAACAGCTTATTACTGGAAAATTTCCACAGGCAAGCAAGAAATTAGTAAATATGGCACTGGCAGTCGCCGGTATAGGCGCAGCCCTAGCCATTAAATCAAAGGACACTACCAGCAATGGCCTTAAAGGTCTTGCCGCAGGTACAGGTGTTGCCGCTTTAATCGCTGTAGGACGTGAAATGGTTCCTGCAAGCACAAAGGCAGAAGTTGCCGCAGGTCAAAACGGCTTCATGAAATCCCTATTGGGAATGAATAGCACCTTCCAGTTTCCTACCATACGTCGCACTGCGCAACGTGAGGAACCTATTAGAAGAATCGAAAACCGTCAAACTAGCGAGAACCCATTTGAGGGAATGCGCATAGCACAATAACCCGTTCTACCACCGGACAAAAATTCAATTTAAACCTTCAACAATAATCTAAAAAAGTAAAAATGAGAACATTTGTATTACTAACAGCACTAATGAGTTTCTTCGGGAACCTAAGCGCACAAGGCGGCCTAAGTCCTAAAACCAAGAACACTCTAGCAGACTGGAAGCAAAAGAACGAGATTAACTACAACTCATTCATTAGTGATGAAGTGTATGTTAAGGCTTTGATAGGCCTCAATGGTACTGAAAACCTAATTGATGCCAATACCAAAAAAGTAGAAGGTATTTCTTCTACAGATGCTGGTGAACTTGCCAGAGCTCATAGGGTAGATGGTATTCAAGTCACTTATTCTGTACTCGCAGCAGCAGCAGCAGATGCAGGTGTACCAGCCTATACTGATGACCTACCCGTTAAATTGAAAAATGCGGTATTGATTTTCAAACAAGGTGGTAAAGTGTTACAATCTGGACTTGTGGAAAGCTATATCAATGCAGGATCAACTAACGTGAATGAGCGTTATACTGAGGTATTCCCTTTTGCACTTTCAAATAACACCCCATTGGAAATTGACATTAAGTTCCCACCTAATGGTGATGCAGATGCTAATAATTTCCACTATGTGCAGGTTAAGTTGCGTACCATCGCACTTGATGCATAATAATTAAGCTACCCTCTTTTCAATTCTAAAACGCCTAGCCTGTGTAGGCTAGGCGTTTTTTTATTAACGCTTTCGCGAAAGCGAATAATTCACAATCAGATGAACACACAACCTTTTAAATTATTCAATATTGACATTGCTGCCGGTACCAGATCAGGCCAGTCAGGTAATGTAAAATTGGATCCAGGTACATACGACCGCATTCACATCGTCAATAGGTTCAACAACAACTTGGACAAAGCGGCAGAAATTAAAGTAACAGATGCAACCGGCAGTGAGATCATGCCTAAGATTGATACTCGCGGCCTAGAGCAAACTGGTGGTGAATTTCTTGAGGCAAAGGCACCTTGTCATGTAGAAGGAAACCAGTCCATCAATATTGAGTTTACAACTCATGCAAACGTTGATGCTGATACTAGCTATCAAGTAATTTTTTGGAGAAAAGATGCTTGTAAAAGGTAGTAATAAGGTACAGCAGATAACTAGAAGTGGTTCATGGACCGCTGATAATTTCTTGAACCCAGTTTTCTATAATGCTGGTGGCACTGCAGTAACCGTCAAGCTATTGGATCTTAAACCTAATATTCCTTATGTAGGATTCACAAATGATAATCTCATTCTCAATGATGAGTATGACATAGAGTTTGAGGATCCTGCCAACCCTGATAACCTAGTCTTAGTGTATTACCAGTTGGTAAACGTTGACTTTGAGGCAATGCAGCCCAAGCCTAGTTGCCCTTAACCATTCATAACCTCGCATTTTATGAGTAATCGAATACAAGAAATAGAAGATTTTATTGCCAACGATCCCAAAGCATTGATGAAAATCTATGCTAAGGGTGATCGTAGCAAGAAATCTCCTATCAACAAGCCTAACGTTAAGGAAAACCCTGCAGAACCTAGCAATATCTACTATAAGGATTTTCTAACCACAAATAAGTCATTCAAGCAGTATCTGGATGATCTTATTGCGGTTCATGGACAACCTATATATATCCAGGCTAGAAAAAAAAACGGCAATACAACCACACCTTCCAGTATTCCAGTAATTGAATACTCGTTGGGAAATCAGGATAGCGCACCAAAGCAACAACCCAGCAACAACATGAACCACAATCAACAACCACCACAGCAATTTCAACAACCGGTTCAACAGCAACCACAAATGATGGATTTTCAATTTGGTGGAATGAATGCAGGAATGAGCGCCATGGTGAGTGAAATGGCAGATTTGAAGGCTAAAGCACAGCGCAGTGATGACTACCTACGTGATATGAACGACTTGAGAAAAGAGTTGTATGAAGAACGTACCAAAAATTTAAATCTGACTGCAGAGAAAAACGATCTGACTGTTTTTAAAAATAACGCAGAACGTGAAAAGGAACTGGCCATTGCCCTCTTGAAATCTGAAAACAAATCATTCATGGAAAGTGAAGGGTTTAAAACCATGATGGAGCAATTGCCAGGACTTTTACCATTGCTCGCTGGTAACGGCGGTCAAATACCTGAATATGCTCAAGGTCAAGGAAATCCCAACCCTAGACTATCTGAGGTCAAACAACAATTCATCGCAACGATTTCCATTCCACAAGTAAGTGATGGGCTTGTAGAGTTGCTGCAGGAAATAGCGCAACGATTGAATATTGAAGAATACTTAACAGAGCTCTATGCATTGAACGATAAATACCCTAATCAACAATGAGCGCATTAATTGAACAAAAAAACCGAGAGAAGTACGCCAAAAAGTTTGCTGAGCTCTCCACTGAGGATCAAAAAACGCTATACGAACTCGCAAACGTACCCAAAGGCATTGCCCTATTGCGTAAGAACAAAAGCAAGCTAATGATGTTTGCAAAATTAGGTTAGAATGAAAAACGAAGGAATGAATAATCCATTGGTGGTTGCATCAGCTGCTGAGGCTGGAATTGAAGTTGTAAAAGACAATTTTAAGCCCATTGTAATAACTGGTGCGGTTATTCTAGGTCTTATTTTTCTTCCTAAAGCCTACAAAAATTGGAGAGCTGGCGCATATGCAAGAGCCAACGCAGGTAGCCCAAATGTTGTTGCCGCTGGCATTATAGCTAATTCTTTTACAAGGTTTGAATTTCCAGGCACATTGAGTTGGATTCTTCCTGATATTAATATCTCTACAAATGAAACTGCATTGAATGATATTGCTAGTCGTGTCACAAGTTTCAAGGATGTAAGTGATGCTTACTATATACTATTTGATAGGACTTTGGATAAAGATATTCAGGAAGGTTTAGACACTGAGGAAATGCAAACCTTCTATGATATTTTAAGAGCAAAGCAGTACAACGAGGACACTCAAACCTATGCGATTGGAAGCGAACTATACTGTGCCGCAAAAAATGGAATACAAGTTTTTCAAGCTGTAAAAATTGGTAATGGATGGACAGGAACCGGTGAACTCTACGATAATTTCAAGTTTAGAGACTACGTAGGTAAAGTGGTTGCTTACGGCATAGTTCCAAAAGGTGATGCTAATGGTAATGATGGTAAAACTTACTACATAGTTGAGGATTGTTTCGCTTTTGGATTGGGATGCTCATTCGGTGTCGTTTTACAAAGTCAAATTAGTAATAAAAAACTGTAATGGACACAAGACAAATAGCATACATAAGTGGTTTTGACGATTCATTATCCATGGACGGGTTGAAATACCGCAATGATCTTAATCTAGAGAATAGTTTGATGGCTCAATCTGGAAACTATCAATTGCCTACCAATGATTTTGTAGTAGAATATCGATTACCAGTTCAACCAGTTTATAACATTGACACGGTTCCTTTAGAAAATCATGTAGTTGAGCATCGCCTACCTATTGAAAAACCTTTACAAGATGTATTGCTTGATAAGCCATTAACTATAAAACCTACTTATCAACCGCTAGTGAGCCATGTTGAATCACCAATCAAACAACCTATGATGACGATAACTGCACCTAAAATAAAAATCACTGGACGTATTGTTGATGCTTTTGGATCACCTATACCTAAAGCCCATATCTACGTTGATTCTAAGACAGGTACCGTTTCTGATAATTCAGGACGTTTTACACTGTACAACGTACCTCAAGATGCATTGGTAGAGATTAGTCACATAGGCTACACAACTGAGTTGAGAGATGCAAGCTCAAATATGGGCGATATCGTTCTTGATGTTTCATTTGAACAATTAGAACCCATTGAATTGACAAATGAAAAGCCAGTGATTACTTCTTCACCTTCTAAGCCTATCAACTGGAAACTTTATGGATTAATTGGAATAGGTGCCATTGCCATAGGTCTATTCATTTATTCTCAACCTAAGGTCAAAAACGTCTCAATGTAATGGGAGCAATAATAGGATTATTACCAGATACCGGTGGCGACCAAAACAACAAAGTAGAACAGTATTTTGTTGATGCGTTGCGCGTGCCTTTCGTTTCAGATGCAATGAATCTTGTAGGTAATCTGGAAGTGGCTGGCGATGAAATCTATATCGTTAACCATACCGTTGCGAGAGACGTGGTAGAAATAGGCGAACCACCTGCAGTGCAGCTGGTCCAAACGTCCTATTTATTCCAACCAGGTAAAGGAACGTATGGCGGTATCTTAGGCACTAAAACTACAGAAGCCGACTACTTTTTTCTTAAAGAAACTTCTACAGATCCTTTTCCCATTGCAGATGGAGTAGATCCAGAAAACGTTGAGATAAAAGAAATATTTATTGACGACGTGAATACACCAGTTGATGATCTTATCAATGAGGTGGTACCATCCTTTGGCCTAGAAACCTACGAGGTTGTAGCTGGTCAAGACTGGTATTTTAGAGTAACGCAATTTGCAAAGATCGCACCTAGACCCAGCAAAGTTTACAGATATGTAGGCGCTGCAGGAACCTATGGAGTAAATGGCGATCCAGTAGCACCAGAAGATTTTATACTGGTATCTGACAACTCAAATGTTGAAATCAAACGCGAGATCACAAAATTATCGCAGCTGCTTGATGATATTGGCGCAACAGAGCCAATAGTTAAAGACACTTTTTTTGTTGATAGGTTTATAGGTAACGATCTAACAGGACAATTTGAAAACGCTAACAAGCCATTTAGAACGCTGGATGCAATCTTTGATTTATTTACACGTAATTCCACGTCAAATGAAACTGTAAAAATTCAGATTTTATCTGCTGGGGATCACCCAATTATAAACCCTATTGGATATTATAATTTGGAAATTACATCTACCAAAGCGGCATTTGTTGATTTAACCAATTATGGCGATCCTGCCGGTGGCACACAAAACCTTTATTATGCTAGCAATGTTTCCGGGAGATACACCTTGCGATTGAATCTGCCAAACGGTGGAATCAAAAATTTATCCAATAATAATGGTGGTCATATCAGTTCAGAGGATGTTGATGCTTATATCAATTGCAATGAGATCTTATGGACTGCTGGCTTTCGAGTAATATCTGTAGCCAAAATAGTTATTGAAAAATTGAACATATTTGATTCAAACGGCATATTAGCATTACCAACAGGGTCTATAATTGAATTAAACGAACTGACTATTTCAGGCTCGGCAATTTTTGGTAATAATGAGATAACAGTTAAAGCCAATACCTTAAACATCATTGGGAGCATTTTTAATCCGTTAGGTAATAACAATACCTGGGAGTTAGGAGATATTAACGGAGATATAAAATTTTCATATTCTCATAATAAAAACCATCACATTGTTTTCAATAATTCCAATTTTAATGGAGATCTAAATTTTAGCCAGCAAAACGGTAAAATCACGTTATCGGGTACGGCAAACAATTTAAACATAACAGGTTCTACTGATAGTTATGCAGGACGAGTATTTGATCTGAACTTAATAAATTTCAATTGCTCCGACCTTACAGGGTATTTTAGGTTGACAGGTAATAGTTTCCCTAAAATAACTGCCGTTAATTGCTATATCCGTAAGTCTGACGCTTTACCCCTTTTTGTAGCGGATAACATCACAGATTTAACAGCAGTAATTCAAAAAACAATACTGATACAATCGGCTCCAGGCTTTTTATTACGCACTAATTTATCATCTGTTAGAACAAATATAGAGGTAGGTGGATTTGAAAGTAATTGCCAATCGATCACAAATGATCCTGCCGTAGGTGTTGATTTTAACGTGGCATCGTTTAAAGATAAATTACAGGAACTTGTCATTAGGTCAAAAACAGATTTGATAAATCGATCTTTAGATCTCAAAACAACCTATACCATTGATGGCGATCTAATTCTATTGGCCGGAGAATTTATAGAGGTGCCAGCTGGTGGAAATCTAACCATAAACGGCTACGGTCTTGAAGCGTCAAAAATAATTAAGAACGTTCCAGGCGAAAGTATTTTTAAAAGTCCTGCTGGTGGATCTGGTGGGCTGCAAATGCAGGGATTATCATTTACCACCACAGGCAGCGTTTTTGATCTTGTTGATGCAACAGGTTTTAATGCTATAGAGTGCAACGTTATAAATTTTGATGGTTGCAATAGCTTAGGTGTAATTAATGACTACAGACAGTTTTTAGGCACCACTATAGGGATTTATGGCTGTAACGATGGCTTTACATTATCTGGATCGTGGAACGGCTTTAAAATAACAAATACCAACGCCTTTGGCTTTGGTGCTGCTGGAACCTTGTTTAAAAAAGGTGTCGATCTAACTTTTTCAAGTAGATTTTTTGCGGAGTTAAATGTTTCCTTGCCAGCGGGTGCCATCCTTTCAGATTTTGATAATACTAATTTCCTATCGGACAATTTGTTTCAATTAAAAGACGGTCAATATACGTTAGACGGCAATTCTGATGCCGTGGTAAATACGCCGTTACTTTTGCCAAACATCACCGCAAAGGACAGTAAAACGCTATGGGAGCAAAACGTAGGTCTTGAAGATAGTTACGAGCCATTCACAAGGCTAAAAGGCGAGGACGGCAAATTTTATGAATTATTCATCACTGCAGCTGGTGTCATTGATAAACGAGAAATTTTATAACCCTTTCGCGAAAGCGAACTAAAAACAAAATAACCACAACCCATGAAATTAGCCTATGCCGTCTTACTATTATTAGGATCTGCGCTATTTGCATACTGTTACTTTTCGCGTAACAAGGCCATTGCAGACAGTGGTAGGTTTTGGCGTGGTTTGACTTTTATGTTTTTGTGCCTATCGATCAATTTTACACTACGTCATTTTGAATTGCACAACCCATGGTATCACTCGGTGATCTTTTCTGTTTTTGGCTACTACCTGCACGACACTTTTAAATCCAGTTACAAGAACATTAAAAGCAGCTGGGCCACTATGAAAAGCAAGGAACAGGTGGACGAGATCACCGCAACGCTGCAGGCCGAAAACCAACGGTTAAAGGAAAAAGTAAATCAAGAATTAATTAAGGCTAACGTATCGGCTCATGTAAAGGAAATGATCACAGTCGCAATAACAGAATAATGAAATATGAGCGAACCTGTTATCATCGCGTTGTTCGGTTCTTTAGGTGGAATTATAGCAGCGTTTAACTTACCTAAGATCCTGGAAGCCATGAGAGCCTACAGGGAAACCAAACATAAAAACCTAGTGGCAGAACTTGCCATTGAAAAGGAAAAAACAGAGCAGTTAAAAGTAGAACTGCAAAAAGTAAAAGAACAGTTAACTGAATTGCAAATAAAATTATCCATCGTGGTACCCATCGTCAAAAATTTGAATAAGGACGATAACGACACGCTGGAACTAATGAAGATCATAGAGCGCAACACAGGCATTAATCTAACACCAGAGATATGAATAGAGCCATTGATATAGCATTACAGGATTACGGCCTTAAAGAGGTGCCAGGTGCAAACCATGAGCAAAAGATCATTCAAATGTTCAAAGATGCCGGCCACAGCTGGGTGCAGGATGATGAAACGGCATGGTGTAGCGCATTTGTAAACAGCGTGCATCACAAGGCCTGTTTACCGCTTTCGCGAAAGCTAAATGCAATAAGCTGGCTGGAAATAGGCGAGCCGGTTACAGATCCAGTCGTGGGCGACGTGGTAGTGTTCTGGCGCAAGTTTAAAGGCAGCGGTTATGGCCATGTAGGTTTTTATATCAATGAGACTGACACGCACATAAGAGTATTGGGCGGCAACCAGTCCAACGAGGTCAACATAGCATTATACCCAAAGGATCGACTAGAGGGATATCGCAGGTTTAAGCAAATAGAGGAATGAGAAAAGTAGGCAACATTATACTAAAAGTCGTTTGTGCAATTCTATTGCTCTCATTTCTTATGGCCGGTACCAGCTGCAGATCTAAAAAGAAAGTGAGTGAAAAACTCATTGAAAAAACCACCGTTGACAAGTCCAGCGAAAGCATAAGCGAGAAAGAAACGGTTAAAAGTCTTGCCATTGAGGACCAGCAAACCATACCGGTACCAGCTGCAGATACTGGCGATCCTATTCTGGATAAAAAAGTGAATAAAGAAGTGGACCAGATCCTTAAAAAAATAAAGTCCAGAAAAACCAGCGGTTCCAATAGCAGTACCGTTGATTATGACGAGCAAAAGCGCGAGATCAACATTAATACAACCGTTGGCCCAACTGAAAGCAAAAAGCAATTAGAAGTAAAAAATGATAGCCTGGCCACCACTAAAAATAAGCTAGATCAAGGCACAAGTGAAACCGTGCGCACCGTCTGGCCGTGGTGGTTATGGGCTTTATTGATAGGCGGCTCAATTGTGCTATTAATCCGTATCTATTTAAAATACGGTACGCCTACAAACAGGATCAAATAATTAATCATAAAGAATCGAACTAATGAGCAACACACAAAAAGCCGTACTGGCAATAATAGGATTAGGAGCCGCTGGGTATGCTGCATGGTATTACTTCACGCCACCAATATTTAGAATTTTAAGATGGGATCATCAAAAACAGTCTGGTGAAATCCTCTTTAGTGGTAAAAGATACTGGCTTCTACCTATCGATGATGATGTAGAATCTAGGTTCCCTGGTCGTAATAATCACATGCTCGCCCGTAGGTTGGACAATGGAAAAACTGTTTTTACTATAGAGAAAAACGGTGAGCTTATTGAATTAGTCAATACGCAATCCCTATTGAGCTAGATATGAATCAAAAAGCGATCTATACCATTGCTGGAATTGCCGCTGGTAGCCTCTTACTCATGAGCGCCACCAGCGTTAAAAACAGTGCGCTTTATAAAAAGTCGCTAGCTGGTATGGAATCACTTGCCCGTAGTCAAGGCATTACGTTGACTAAAGAGCAAAAGGATAATCTGGCGTTGATTATCGCGGCTAACAATAAGCACAACCCAAAGGATAATGGGTCGCAGTTGGCGTATATCATAGCAACGGCATGGCATGAAAGTAAGTTGATGCCCGTGCGAGAAGGAACTAGAAGTTCACCACTCACAGATGCTCAAGCAAGGGCCTATGTAAATCGTCAAGGTTATGATTATGCCAGGGTTCTAAATGGCCACGTTTACTACGGGCGTGGTTTTGTTCAATTGACCTGGCTTGAGAATTACATAAAAATGGGATTAAGACTAGGTTATGATCTTGAGAACAATCCAGACCTAGCAATGAATCCTAAAATAGCAGCCGAAATATTAGTAGTCGGTATGCTCGAGGGAATTTTCACCGGTAAAAAACTAGGTAATTACGTTGGTAATTATGATTACAATGATTTCTACCAGGCACGTCGTGTGGTAAATCATTTGGATCGTGCTTCACTTATTCAGGATTACACAATAGAAATAATTAATGGCTCCATGGCCGCATAGAAAAATTTAATCACGCTTTCGCGAAAGCGTACTAAACACAAAAAGATGAATACAATAGTCTCAGTCGCATTAGGAGTTGGATTAGGAATTTGGTGGTGTAGATCAAATCATGATAAGGTTTCAGATATAAAAGGTGGCGCAGCGGTACCGCCCAATTTGCCTAAACCTGCATTCATTGAGGACACTTTTTTTATTCCTAAATCACTTGTAGTGAATGAAGGTTCAAGTGTTAATCCAATCGACTGTCAAAACATTAATCGATGCGTATCATGAGCATTTTGACTGGTGTGGTATCGTCCATTTTTATTAATAAAATATTGTCATGGTTGGATGGTCTAAGTTCAACCGGTGGTTTTACCTATGATATTTCCATGTTGGATCGTACTTCAACAAATGTATCTATGGAGTTTATTATTAAAAACGATACTGGCGATATCGCTCACATTCAACCTTCCTCAATAAAACTTTTTGGCATCAAATCCTTGCAGCAGGATCCTGAGCTCTTAGGTCAAAAGGATTTGCTTTTTGATAAAATCCTACTTAAACCCAACGAAAGCCATCTATTCACAAATATTGTTTTGCCATTCTCCATCGCTCCAGATATGGAACCATTATTTGAATTGAGCGGCGTTACTGGTGATAAAACCAAAATTTTAAAGCCTATACAATCGTTTAAAAGCCTAGCGGTATTTGATGAGCGTAATGCTCAAATCTATAAAAGCATCAATCATGAATAAATTATTACTAATAGGCGGTGCAGCTGCACTAGCGGTAACCGCTTTTTCATTTAAAAAGGTGACTGACTACAGTGACATCATTGACCAACTGGAATTTAAGCCTTTAGACATCTCTAATATTGATGTGGATTTTGAGAAGATTTCATTCAAATTAAAAATGTTGATCAACAACCCTAGTCATAAAAACTTGAACCTAGATACATTGGGAGCGATCACCCTAAAAGAACTGGTAATCAATAATTCATTAGGTAATCAAGTGGCGCGAGTTTTTGTAAATCAAAGCAATATCAACATACCGGCAAACGGTGGTTATCAAACTGGATGGCTACCAGTTAGCATACCACTGGCAAATGCTGCAAGCATGTTGCTAGGTGGTTTTGATTTTAATTACATGGCCTATGATTACAAGGGAGTTTTGACAGTGCCAGCAGTAGGAAATTTTGTAATAGGATAATATGAACTTGATAGAGCAATTTAACGCATTTGATGGCCAAAAGGTGAGCCGTGAAGATCTAGAGACATTCTCAATTAAGGCGCTCAACGCTGGATTGATTGTTGTTCCTAATAGAGTTATTGAGGTATTAGAAAATGATCCTGATGTAAAGTATTTCCGTATCGCGATCGATGAGCCGGTTACCATGACCCAAGAAATGGATTATGTGGATTTTGAAATTGAAGGCATGGCCGCGCTCTATCCTAATGCTGATCTAGTCAAAATTGATGATACAGAAAGCCCAGGAATGGGAAAAGCGGTATCACCAGAAGACATTTACAACTATATAACTGAAACGGTAATTAATACGATTCAGGAAGTAGGTCATCTACCCTGGCAAAAGAACTGGAATTCGTCTAGCTTATCCGCTGGTGACGTGGCCACAAACTTTGTCTCTAAAAAGCCTTACCGTGGCATCAACTTTTTCATGCTAAACTATGAGATTGTTCCAAGTGAAAAAGATCCTAGTAAATATTTGATGGTACCTAAAATATGGAATATTCCCTATTTCCTGACATTCAAGCAAATTGAAAAACTCAAAGGGAAACTAAAAAAGGGATCTAGCGGCCACCGTGTCATTTACTTCACCATGCTATACTCATTTTCACAAAAGGAAATGAATGGTTTTCCTGCACTGGATTTCTCAACCTACTCTCAAGAAAAGATGAAAGGATGGTTGAAAAAGAACAGATCCAAGATTAATAATTTCGGCCAAAAAGGAAGTACAATTGAAGAACTATCCAACAACTATATTCCCATTTTGAAATACTACAATGTTTTCAACGGTGAAGACATTGAAGGAATAGACTTTGGCGGTTATGAAGGAAATGACAATGCTGACAAGCCTCTAGTTGAGCGTATGGAGATTGGAGAAGCTATTGTTGATAGCTATCCTAACCCACCAGAAATTAGATATGAAGGTGATCAACCAGCTTATTTCAAACAAACCGATACCGTACTACAAACGCCTATAGAGGCGTGGAAGGATAAAGAAGAATACTACTCTACTCTATTTCATGAATTAGTGCATAGTACGGGTCACAATTCAAGGCTTAAAAGAGGTTCGCTATATCGTGATAATGTTGATAGTTCATTACAGAAATTCCTTAAAAAGAAAGAAGAATTGACTGCTGAAATGGGCGCAGTTTTTCTAAGTGCAGAAAGTGGAATTTTATTCAATATTATTGACAATAGCGCAAAGTATCTCAAATCATGGAATCAAGGTCTAGTCACTTTGATGAAAGAAGATAATAAGTTGTTTTTTAGAGCAGCTAGCGCGGCACAAGCTGCAGCAGATCATATTTTAGATCGCGATAAAAATGGAGATCCTGCCTATTTCAAAAAACTGAGCAAATCAGAAAAAATTAAAAAGGCTAAGGATTCTGAAAATGTGTCAGTTGAAAAAAGTGAGTCAATTGATGTGAAAAAGGAACCTTCAAAACTTTCTGATGTTGAGCTTCAAAAAGTTATCGATGTTTATAAGAGCGATATTCTTTGGAACGACGACATCAATCAATACATGAAAAAGGTTGCTGTTGAGTTCAAAAAAAGAAAAGTTGCTAAGGATAAATTGTATAAAGAAATTTTTGAAACAGATGAAAAACCTAAGTCAAGTCCTAAAAAGCCTATCGCTAATAAATCACGCAAGGCATCTAGCAAAACGTCAAAGACTACAAGACCAAAGGTTGTACAAAAAAGCAGAACGGCTAAGAAAACGAAAGCTAAAAAATCTTCCGACCCTAAACCTGTAAGTATAGACGATAACGGACAATATGGTATGCTGGGCCAGCCGGTTGTAAGTGAATCAGTTCAGGAACCTGTTATTCAACAACCCATAATTAATCAAGTACAAGAAATTAGCGAGACTACCTCGCAGGTACCAGTTAAGGCCGTTGCGAGGGCGGCCACTGGTACTAATTCTAAGTCCTTGAGACATTCTGGACCGTCTAATCCTTTATTTCCCTTAGTTGGTGCTACTAGTCAGTTCTTAGGAAAACTAGAACGTAAACCACAAGGATCCATCATAGTTGCACTTGATGCAAAGCAAGGAGCAGGAAAAACTACCACTGGATGGAAATGGCTCAATGATTTTGCAAGTGCTGGTAATCAGTGTTTGTTTGCCAGTCTCGAAGAGCATCCTACCAGCAACCTGTTTCAAGAGAAAATTGATAAGTATATAGACCCTTCAAATGAAGGTAGGATTGCAGTTGCAGATCATTTTGAAAATTTGAAGGATTTTCAAGATCAAGTGAACGCTGCAGATTTTATATTGATAGACAGCTGGCAGAAATTGGAAAAAATGATCAAAGATCTTGATTATGATGACCAGGTAAGGAATGGATTTGACGGTAAGGTATTTGTGATCATTTTCCAACAAACTACAACTGGTAGAACGAAAGGTGGTGCAGACAAAGTATTTGATGCTGATATCGTTGTAAAAGGCTATCCAGGTGAATCATTTGACCAGAATTACTTCATAGCTGAAAAGAATAGATACACTTTGATTGATACTTCAACTAATGCGTACAACGTGGCAGGTCATTATACATACGATCCTACTTTAGAAGAATCTGATGATATTATTGATTTTACTCGTAGTGAAAAAGTATATGGATAGTGCGCTTTCGCGAAAGCGTACTACAGATCAAACTTGAATCTGGATCCGTAATCTGGTGGTAGAAATGCTCCTATATCACGCAAATAACTGGAAAGGGATTCTTCATCCCTATGTCTGGTTATTGGAAGCATTTTTAAAACAGCCTCGCGTGGGGTCAAGCCATCTTTAATGAAACTGGTGTATAGCGCAAAAATAGCACTATGCCTCAAGGAATACCAGCCATAACGATGATCAAAGCCTAGAGCATCCTTCATCACCTTGAAACGGCGCTGGAAAAAGCCGTAGCGACCTTGAGCGCTTGCGTTATAAGGACCTGGCTTAAAATCTTTCGTAATTATAAAATCACTGGAATGTGTGGACTGTTTGATAATAGTATCAATAGTGGGTTTTAATTTGTCAATTATGCGTATAGTCGCATAGGAATCTGTTTTGGTTTCGACCTTTAATTGATCGCCGTTGCAGTCTCTCACCCTCAATCGAACCGTCTCAATAGGCCTGAGCAACGCAAAAACGATCAACCTTAAAGGAATGAGCATGTATGGCTCATTAACGGTAAACCAATCGACTACGTTTTTAAATTCTTCGGCAGTAAAAGGTGTGTTTTTCTCTGGCTTGCCCTTGGGAGTTTTTATACCAGCTGCAGGATTCTCTTTAATGTGATAATCTTGCACGAGTTTAGAAAATAAGGCACTAATACTGCGTTGATAATTACGCACACTAGTTTTTCCAGCACCTTCACTTGCGATTTGGTTAAGAAACGCCGCAAACTGTTTTTTTGTGAATTGATCTACCGGTAGTCCTGATATCAATTTGCTGTCGGTGTATTCAATAAACTTTGTTAGTCGATGTTCATAACCTTTGTACGTGGAATCCTTGACCCTTGATTTCTTGTGTGACAACGCTAATTTTAAGGCATTTTCTAATGTAAGAACTGGTGCGCTTTCAGTCTCATTTTGTTTGGTGTCTGGATTCCAACCACGTTCTAGCATGATCGTGTAGGCTGCTACCATAGCTTTTCCTACCCTACGTCGATCTTTTACCGTTTTGAGTTTATTGATGCCGTTTTTGAATGCGTAACGTTTGCCTTTATAGTTAAACCACACATACCATCGCGCTCCTGGATCCACTGATGCAACCTTGCGACCATCAACAATCTTTTTAGCCTCATATAATGCAGGAACGGTGTAATCTGGCATCTTAATAGCGATTTCAAATGTGTAACCCTTATCGTAACCCTTTTCCATTTTTCAATTGGTAAAAAAGTACAGACAAAAAACAAGGAAAGCCCTATTTAAAAGGGCTTTCAAGCTAAGTACCTCAGGCCGGAATCGAACCGGCACGCCTTGCAGCATTGGATTTTGAATCCAACGTGTCTACCAATTCCACCACTGAGGCATAAAATTGGGTTGGCAAAAGTAACAAATAATATCAATGCGCAATGCGATTTATATAGCTTTTTATCTTTCCTCACAGAAAATAGTTTTACATTTGCAGCCTTAAAATCAAGACCCTAAACCTTTGACAATGCCATATTCTATCTCTGAAGCAAAACTTTTTGGTTGTAGACAAAGCATGGATCTAGCAAAATCCATCGCTCAAGAGTATGGTGCTCCACTAGGTCAAGTAAACTTCACCACCTTTAGTGATGGTGAATTCCAACCTTCTTTTGAAGAATCCATAAGAGGTAGACGCATCTTTTTAATAGGCTCCACACATCCTAGTAGCGACAACTTGATGGAGTTACTGTTGATGATTGATGGTGCAAAAAGAGCCAGTGCAAGACACATTACGGCAGTCATTCCTTATTTTGGTTGGGCACGTCAGGACCGCAAGGATAAACCACGCGTCCCAATAGGTGCAAAAATGATTGCGAAAGTACTGGAAGCAGCTGGTGCGACACGCATCATTACCATGGATCTTCACGCAGATCAAATTCAGGGATTCTTTGAAAAACCGGTAGATCATTTATTTGCTTCTTCTCTATTCATACCTTATTTGAAAAGCTTAAATCTTGATAATCTTACCATCGCCTCACCTGATATGGGTGGTTCTAAAAGAGCTTATGCATATTCTAAAACATTAGAAAGCGATGTAGTGGTATGTTATAAACAGCGTCAAAAGGCAAATGTCATTTCCCATATGGAATTGATTGGTGATGTGACTGGTAAAAATGTGGTGTTAGTAGATGACATGGTCGATACGGCCGGCACACTTACTAAGGCAGCAGATGTAATGATGGAACGTGGTGCAAAGAGCGTTAGAGCTATTTGTACTCACGCGATACTTTCTGGTAAAGCCTATGAGCGCATTGAGCAATCAAAACTTGAAGAGCTTATCGTTACAGACTCTATTCCATTGAGACAACAAAGCGAAAAAATTAGAGTACTATCCTGTGCAGGCTTGTTCTCTGGCGTTATGAAGAGCGTCCAGAACAACGAGTCCATCAGCGATAATTTTATAATGTAATTTCAGATTAATAATTAAATAACCCAAAATGAAATCAATCACGATCAACGGATCTAAAAGAGAAAGCGTGGGCAAAAAGGCAACTAAAGCCCTACGTAATGCTGGATTGGTACCTTGTGTAATCTACGGAGGAGACGAGCCCATACATTTTTCAGCAGAAGAAAAAGCGTTCAAAGACTTAATCTACACACCAGATGCACACCTTGTGGTTATTGACCTAGGTAAGGACGGTAAATTCAACGCTATCGCACAAGACATGCAATGGCACCCAGTAAGAGAACTTTTGCTACATGCAGATTTCTACCAAATCTTTGATGACAAGCCAGTAACCATGGAAGTACCAGTGCGCAGCACAGGAACTGCTCGTGGTGTATTGAATGGTGGTGTACTGAGAAGAAACCTACGTAAATTACGTGTTAAGGCACTTCCAGGAAACCTTCCTGACTTTATCACGATGGACATCTCCAATATGAAGATAGGCCACAAAAAATATGTGCGTGACCTAAGAGTAGATGAGTATGAAATCATGCATGCCGACAATATCGTTGTATTGATGGTGAAAAACTCTAGAACTGCCGTCGCAGATACAGACGATGATGAAGACGTACCAGCAGATGAGGTACCAGCAACTGAAGTTAATGACGAGGCTGCTGTTAAGGAAGGAACTGACGAATAGTTCAATTCCTGAATATTATACAAGCCGTTCCCGCAATTGCTGGAACGGCTTTTTTATTTTTGACTCATGAAAACCTTATGGAACAAATGGTTTGGAAATTCAAATTCCAACGATGAACCGCTACAAGACGATCGCATGAAAAAATTCCTACTGGTAGGTCTGGGAAATCCAGGAGCTAAGTATGCAGAAACGCGCCACAACATAGGCTTTAAGGTTCTGGACCATCTGGCACAAGAAAAAGAAGTTACTTTTGAGACCTTAAAACTGGGCGATGTGGCCAGCACCACACATAAGGGAAAATCCATACTGCTTCTCAAGCCCAATACCTTTATGAACCTTTCTGGCAAGGCCATAAAGTATTATATGAAGCAAGAGAATATTCCAAAAGAGCAAATTCTCGTCATTACAGACGACCTAAATCTAGAATTTGGCACCATACGCATGAAGGGAAAAGGTAGTGATGGCGGCCATAATGGACTTAAAGACACACAGGTCCAACTCAACACGCCTAACTATCCACGATTGAGATTTGGGATTTCAGATGCCTTTTCAAAAGGCAGACAGGTGGATTACGTACTAGGAGAATGGGATGATGAGGAGCGCAAATCCCTTCAGGAGCGCATAGAAACAGCAGCTGCCGCAGCGCTGGCCTTTGTACATGGTGGTCTCGCAAATGCCATGAACCAGTACAACGGTAAATAAATGCAGTGGTGTTTGAGGTTAATTCGCTTTCGCGAAAGCGAACTAAAACAAACCGCCTTTTAGCTAACTTTAAACCTCACACTTTGCGTTATTTTGCAAGTAGTGACTCAAACTTTAAGTGAATTGAACACCTATAAAAACATTGATCAATACCAGGCTCAAAAAAAAGCAGTGGTCACCATTGGCACATTTGACGGTGTACATTACGGTCACCAGCAAATCCTAAAAAAGATGGTGGATCGCGCCCGCGCAGAAGATCTCACGACCATCCTACTCACTTTTTTTCCACATCCCAGAATGGTACTGCAGCCAGAATATGACCTAAAACTCATAAACACTATTGATGAGCGTGTTGATCTAGTGGCCCAAACTGGTGTGGAGCACATGATCATACACCCGTTTTCCAAAGAATTCTCCAGAACATCTGCCAAGGAGTACGTCAAGGATATCCTGGTGGATCAACTTAATGCCGGTGTAGTCGTGATAGGTTATGACCACCATTATGGCCGCAATAGAAGTGCAAACATCACAGACCTGCGCAAAGATGCGATTGAATATGGTTTTGAACTGATTGAAATCACCAAGGAAGAAATTGATGAAGTTGCGGTGAGTAGCACTAAAATACGCAGCGCCATCAACGATGGCGACGTGCAAACGGCTAACCAGTACCTGAGCAGGAATTTTAGCATTCATGGCACCGTCGTCAAAGGAAAACAAATAGGCCGTACCATAGGATATCCAACCGCAAACCTCAAGGTTGCTGAAAAGTATAAGTTGATACCTAAACTGGGCGTTTATATCACGAGTAGTATCATCGATGGTGAGACTGTCTATGGTATGACAAACATTGGTAAAAATCCAACGGTCACCACATCTGATGGTAGCATTACCATAGAAACCTACTACCTGGACTTTAATAAAGACCTATACGGTCAAGACATGGAACTTTTCTTTCACACGCGATTGAGGGATGAAGAGAAGTTTGAGTCACTGGAAGACTTAAAAAAGATCATGGCTCAAGATGAATTGAACACGAGAACCTATGCGAGCAACTCTTAATTCGTGGCTGTTTAAACAGGTAGATAATTCTGCTCTGGTCGCTTTTAGAATCATTTTTGGGTTGCTCTTGGCTTGTGAGGCTTTTGGATCCATTGCAACCGGAATGGTAAGACGCCAGTTTATAGAGCCTGAATTTACATTTACGTTCATAGGTTTTGAGTTTTTGGAACCGCTGCCCGGCAATTGGATGTATGTTTTTTACAGTGTCATGGGCGTTGCTGGTCTTATGGTAATGGTAGGTTATAAATACCGCATCGCCATTACCTACTATGCCATTACTTGGACTTATGTGTATTTGTTGCAAAAATCCAGCTATAATAACCACTGCTACCTATTGATGCTGCTCAATTATATTATGATTTTCTTGCCAGCGCATAGGTCGGTATCTGTGGACAGCACAATAGATCCAAGCATAAAAAGAGAACACATGTCGCGTGGTATCTATGTCTTTATCATAGGCTTGATATGGATCGTGTATGCATATGCTACGGTAGCCAAGTTTTATCCAGACTGGTTGGACGGCAGCTTCCCTAGATATTTGATGAGTACGCGTGGTAAGAACTGGGATATCCTTCAATATGAATGGGCGCATGAGGCGATAAAATATTTCGGGTTGACGTTTGATTTATTGATCGTACCCTTTCTTTTGTGGAAAAGAACCAGATGGATCGCCGTTGCGGCATCGATTTTCTTTCACTTGTTCAACAGCGTGGTGTTCAAGATT
Source organism: Nonlabens agnitus (assembly GCF_002994045.1). Taxonomy (NCBI): domain Bacteria; kingdom Pseudomonadati; phylum Bacteroidota; class Flavobacteriia; order Flavobacteriales; family Flavobacteriaceae; genus Nonlabens; species Nonlabens agnitus. The sequence goes on along the minus strand of NZ_MQUC01000003.1, from coordinate 3,032,135 downwards.
GGAATCTTTCCCTATATGGCACTATCGTTCCTATTTTTTTTCTTTTCAGTACAAAAGGTGCACCAGTGGTTCTTATGGAAAAAACCATTTTATGATAAGGGCGAGATCATCGTTCCAAAATATCGCAATGTCATTCTTGCTGCTGGAAGTATTTTTCTTGTCGTGATGCTATTGTTACCTCTACGTCACTGGACTATAAAAGATGACGTTTTCTGGACTGAAGAAGGCCACCGATTAAGCTGGCGCATGATGCTGCGCAGCCGTACCGGTCGCGCAACGTTCATCGTTCAAAATAAGGATACAGGCGATCGCAGCATTGTGAACCTTAGCAATTACTTGTCAAGTAAACAGGAAAGATCTGTACAAAGCAAGCCCGATTTTATGTGGCAATTTGCACAAAAACTAAAACAGGAATACAAAGCAAAAGGCGAGGATATTGCGGTTTACATTGACGCTCAAGTAGGCATTAATGGTAGGCGTCCCTCACAATTTACAGATCCTACTGTCGATATCGCCGCTACAGAATGGGACCAGTTCAAACACCATGAATGGATCCTACCGTCTCCTGGATATGATCGCCCAAAGCCACCAAGTAAGTAAAGCAGTGATTACCTGCTATTTTTCTTGATAGAAATAGTAATTTTGACACTTACTATTTAACGATTCCCATGTTACAGATTGCAGCCATTCGTGAGCATAAAGATGACTTTGTAAAAGCATTAAAAAAGAGAAATATCGACGCCGCACCGCTTCTTGAAAAAGCGATCGCGATGGATGAAAAACGTCGTTCCTTGCAAACTCAACTGGACGAGACGCTGGCAAAAAGCAATCTGTTATCTAAGGAAATAGGAAATCTATTCAAATCTGGAAAGGCAGAAGAAGCCAACAATCTCAAAGCACAAACCGGAGAACTAAAGGAAAAATCAAAGGACCTGAGCGAGCAGCTCAACAACGCCGTTGAAGGATTGCAGTCTGTTCTTTATTTAATTCCCAACATACCACAAGAAAGCGTTCCTGCTGGAAACAGCGATGAAGATAACGAGGTTGTTTCTCAACATGGCACGATTCCAACCCTGGTAGGGAACGCGCAGCCGCACTGGGAACTTGCAAAGAAATACGATATCATTGATTTTGAATTGGGTAATAAAATCACAGGTGCTGGTTTCCCAGTTTATAAAAGAAAAGGTGCCAGATTACAGCGTGCCTTGATCAACTATTTTCTGGATAAAAACACCGCAGCTGGTTATGAAGAAATGCAGGTGCCTCACCTAGTCAATGAAGAAAGTGGTTATGGAACTGGACAGCTGCCAGACAAGGAAGGTCAAATGTATCATGTAGGTATAGACGATCTTTATTTGATACCTACAGCAGAAGTTCCTATTACAAATCTATATCGTGGTGATTTATTGGAACAAAAAGATCTGCCTATTGCGATGACAGGTTACACACCATGTTTCCGTCGTGAGGCTGGTAGTTATGGAGCACATGTACGCGGACTTAACAGACTGCATCAATTTGACAAGGTTGAAATCCTCAGAATTGAGCATCCAGATCAAAGCGATAGCGCGCTTGACGCGATGGTCGTTCATGTCAAGGGAATTTTGGAAGAACTGGAGTTACCTTATAGAATTTTACGTCTTTGCGGTGGCGATCTAGGTTTCACCTCTACACTTACTTACGATTTTGAGGTCTACAGCACCGCACAGGAAAAATGGTTGGAAGTAAGTAGCGTATCAAATTTTAAGACCTTCCAGGCCAATCGTTTGAAATTGAGATACAGAAACGGTGATAATGGCACAGAATTGGCTCATACGTTGAACGGTAGCGCACTGGCGTTACCACGCATTTTGGCTTCCATTCTAGAAAATTTCCAAGAAGAAGACCACATCAACATACCTAAAGTACTCATACCCTATTGCGGGTTTGATCGCATAGATTAGAACTATATGAAGTATATCTTTCTTTTTCTCATAATGTCCTTTACCAATTTGGGTCATGCCCAAAACTTGCAACTGGCAGACAACTATGCAGATCAAGGAGAATATGAAAAAGCCTATGCCATATATGCAAAGGCGTATGCTACCAACAATCGGAATTTTAATATCCTATTTCGCATGGTAGGTTTCCAGCAACAGTTGGAAAATTATCAACGTGCAGATAGTTTATTGGACACAGGTGAAAAAACGGCCTACAACAAGCTCTTGTTCCCTATAGAAAAAGGTTACAACGCCAGTCTGCAAGGCAAAGACAGTCTTGCTAGCAATTATTATCAAATCGCAATACAGCAAATTGATTCCATTCCTAAATATGGATACAACATTGCACAGTCATTTGAAAGACGCAGTCTTCTTAAAGAAGCCATAGAAAGTTATGAGCGCACCATGAAAGTAGATCCCAGTATGGACTACAACTTCCAGACCGCAAGGCTGTATGGTGAGCAAGGTGAGCTGGAGTTGATGTTTGAAAAATACATCGACCTCATGGAAAATAATGAGCAGATCGTGCCGCGCATTCAGGCAGTGTTCTCACAGTATGTTACTGACGATGCTGCTACAGAAAGTAACCAGGCACTACGTAAAGCTTTGTTACTGCGCCTGCGTAAAGAACCCAAACTATTGTACAATCAGATCTTGAGTTGGCTGTTTGTGCAGCAAAAGGATTTTAACGCGGCCTTTATCCAGGAAAAGGCGATTTATAATCGGACTAAGGAAAATATTTTTGGCTTACTGGATCTGGCTGCCACAGCAAATGAAGAGAATGACGATCTAGCGGCACAAAATATTCTGCAATACATTATCGAGACCAGCCAGGTGGAGCGTATTAGATATCTCGCTCAAGTGCTACAACTCAAAATTGAAACGGCAAACACCCAAGTTACAGACTACACAGTAATAAAAACAAAGTATGAATCCATGCTGGAACAGTATGGTAAAGCAGAAGAATCCTTTTTACTACAGCTGGATTATGCCAACTTTATGGCGTTCAAATCTGGTGATTACCAGCAGGGAATTGATCTGTTGACAGCGCTGGAGCAACAAAAACTAGCCAGCTTTCAAAAGGCAGAAGTAAAAATGCTACTGGCAGATATTCTCGTGTTGCAGGAGCAATTCAATCGTGCCCTCATTTTGTACAGCCAGATACAAAATGACCTACCAGATTCTGAAATCGCCCAAGAATCCCAGTTCAAGGTGGCGCGTACCAGTTATTTTCAGGGTGATTTTAAGTGGAGCCTGACGCAACTCAAAGTCTTGCGTGGTGCGACCAGTAAGTTGATCGCAAACGACGCCATGCAATTAAGCCTGACCATAAGTGATCACTCTTTATATGACACGACGTTTGTTGCGTTGAAAGCTTTCGCGAAAGCGGAACTAAAACAATATCAAAACAAAAATCAGGAGGCCTTATCTCTCTACGAGGCCTTATTGCAAGAGCACAAAGGAGACGACATAGAAGACGAGGCGCTTTTACAACAGGCAAAGTTGTTTGAACTGGATGGGAAATGGCAAAAAGCACAAGAAAATTATAGGTCGATTATAGACAACTTCGGCGATGGAATCCTGGCAGACGATGCTCTCTACCGCTTGGGAATGCTGCTGGAAGAAGAATTGCAGCAACAAGAAGAGGCTCAAAAGATTTATGAGAAAATCATCTACAACCATGCAGACAGTATCTTTTTTATTGATGCCAGACGTCGCTACCGCAGGTTAAGAGGTGATTTTGAAACTAGCGAAATATAAGTACATGGTAATTTACAACGTGACCAGTAACATGGCACAATCACTGGAAAAAGAATGGCTGGAATGGACGCGTGAGCACATCGCACAGGTGTTGGGCACTGGCTTGTTTATGGACGCGCGATTGACTAGGGTCATGGTAGAAGAGCAAGATGGCAGCAGTACTTTTTCCATTCAATATAAAGCTTCCAGCCGTGAGGCATTGGAACTATACTATGAGAAGCACGCACCGGCATTGCGCCAGGAAGCCATCAAGAAATTTGGGGACAGAGTGCTCTCTTTTAGGACAGAACTGGATATGATCGATGAATATCGAGTGACTGGAAACATGAATTAATTAGGTTAGAAAACCAAGATTTGGCTAAAAAGCAATTTAAAAAATACACCACACAGGATAAAGGCGTTACCGCCAAAAAGCATCTGGGACAACACTTTCTCAAGGATGAAAACGTCGCCATACAGATTGCAGACTCGCTTTCTTATGAAGGCTACGATCAAGTGCTGGAAATAGGTCCTGGAACAGGTGTCCTTACAAAACACGTTATAAGAAAAGGCATTAAGGTTACCGCGCTGGAACTGGACAGCGAATCTGTGGTGTATCTCAAACATTCCTTTCCTATTGAGCATGCAAAAATTGTGACGCCTCAAACTTTTGAAGTTATTGAAACAGACTTTTTGCAAAAGGATTTGACGGAGATTTATGGTGACCAACCGTTTGCGATCATAGGTAATTTCCCATATAATATTAGTACTCAAATCGTTTTCAAAACAGTTGAAAATCGGGATCAGATTCCTGAATTTGGTGGGATGTTTCAAAAAGAAGTGGCGCAGCGCATTTGCGCGCAGCACGGCTCAAAAACCTATGGAATCCTATCGGTTTTGACGCAAGCTTATTATGATGCTGAATATCTTTTTACGGTAGGTCCAGAAGTTTTTGATCCGCCGCCACGAGTACATAGCGGTGTGTTATCGCTCAAGCGAAAGCCCAATCACGACCAGCTCTCCTGCTCTTATGACAAGCTTAGACAAGTTGTAAAACTGGCATTTAACCAGCGACGCAAGACCCTAAGAAATTCCTTGAAATCTATGGACTTACCAGATGATATGAGGGAACGTGAGATATTTGATTTGAGGCCAGAGCAAATATCAGTTCAGGAATTTGTGGATTTGACTACAGAAATTGAGGCCTTGTCCTAAAGGATCGGTGTATCATAACATTGATCGACCGTCTCAGCAGCAGCCTCATTGATGGAGCATTAAATCTGCGTTAAGCAGCGTGTTGATCTCAAGTTCATAGGTTACATTTAAGGTATGAGCAAATTTCTTTTCTACAAACTCATCCTAATCACAGCCACTATGAACTCTCAAGATCTTAAAACGCATCAATGGAAAAACCGATTGATTCTAGTATTCAATAATGGTTCAGATGCAACAGAGTACCGCAAGCAGATTTCTGATCTTAAGGAAGCCAGCGTAGGTTGTGAAGAGCGAAAGTTACTAATGTATCAAGTATTGCCCAGCGAGGTGAGATTGAACGATTTTACTGGAGCAAAATCTGAAAAATGGAATGCCACTACAGATCTCTTTACAGAATTCATGCAAAAGGATGATCGATTTAAAGTCGTACTCATTGGTCTAGACGGTACCGTCAAAGAGGAACGCGATGAACCCATCAGTTCAAAAGAATTATTTGAAATCATTGACGGTATGTCTATGAGACAGGCAGAAATGCGCCGACAAGAATAGCTTTTGAGATTACTATAGGTTTAGCGATTGTTTTTACCTTTCTTTTTGACTTAGCTGTGAATCAGCCATTATCTTTACCATTATGGATGCAAAGATTTATGATGTATTAATTATTGGAGCTGGACCTATAGGTATTGCTTGCGCGCTAGAGGCTAAAAAAGCAGGCCTAAATTATGTAGTTGTTGAGAAAGGTCCTATTGTCAACTCCTTATATCACTACCCTACAAATATGCATTTCTTCTCTACCAGTGAGAAACTGGAAATTGATGAAATTCCATTTATTTCTAAAGAAGCCAAACCCAGCAAACAAGAGGCTTTAGAATATTACCGCCGCATTGCTACCTCCAATAAGCTGAACATTTCCCTTTTTGAGAAAGCCCTTAAAGTGAACAACAACGATTTATTTGAAGTCATCACCGACAAAGGGAAATGGTACGCTCAAAACATCATCATTGCAACCGGTTTTTACGACATACCCAACAAACTCAAATTACCTGGCGAGGACCTCAAAAAGGTCACGCATTATTATGATGATCCGCATTTGTATGCCTTCCAGAAAGTAGCTGTCGTTGGAGCCAGTAATAGTGCCGTAGATGCTGCTCTTGAAATTTACCGTAAAGGTGGTGATGTTACGATGGTGATACGTGGTGAATCCATAGGAGAGCGAGTGAAATACTGGGTCAAGCCAGACATTGAAAACCGCATTAAGGAAGGTAGCATCAAAGCTTACTTCAATTCAGAAATTACCGAAATAAAAGAAGATGAAATCACCATTTCCCATAATGGAGAATCGATTGATCTGGAGAATGATTTTGTGGTGGCGTTAACTGGCTACAAGCCTAATTTTGCCTTTCTAACCATGATGAGAATCGACCTGCAAGGTGACAAGATGATACCTAAGTATGATGAGAACACCATGGAAACCAATGTTGAGAATGTTTATCTAGCAGGTGTTATTTGTGGCGGTAAAGAAACGCATAAATGGTTTATAGAAAATAGCCGTGTGCATGCTTCCATGATCATAGAAGATATCAAGACCAAAGAAAAAGCTGCGGTCTAAACCTTTAGACCACAGCTTCACTTTTCAATATTCTATCAAGTCAATCTCAAGATTACTTCGCGGCATAACCACTGGCTGCTCCTGTTGTTATGACTGTCTTTTTCATGATTTTACTTCTAATTAAGAAACAAAATAAAGGCAAGGCAGTTAAGGAACTTAGAAAATCTGATGTCTAGAAAATGATGGATGATGTATTCGCTTTCGCGAAAGCGAACTCTCTAAACAGTTTTCTGCAAAATAAAATCAACGGTTCTTTAAGCAGATTTGTGATCGCTCAACAAGGCCATCAAATCTGGATCCTGACCCAACAAAACAGCCTCGCTATTGATGCGACCTTCCATGGGACCGTTTTCTAATTTCAAGACACCACGTGGACACACGGCACTACAAATACCACAGCCTACGCAGCTGGAGCGCACGATGTTCTCACCTTTCTGGGCATAGGCACGTACGTCGATTCCCATCTCACAATACGTCGAGCAGTTACCACAAGAAATGCATTGACCGCCATTGGTAGTGATTCTAAATCTTGAGAACATACGCTGTTGAAAGCCTAGGATTGCCGCCATGGGACAGCCAAAACGACACCAAACGCGGTTCCCAAAAATGGGATAAAAGCCAGTACCTATCACTCCAGAAAACACAGCGCCTATCAAAAACCCGTAGAACTGATTAAGCTTCCAGGATTCAAACATAAAGAGTTTCCCAGAGCCATCCATATAAGTAAAAAGCAATAGTCCAATGACAATCACAAAGTAGGCAACGGCACCTATTTTAGCATCTTTGGCAAGCTGTTCCCGACGGAATAAAAACACTAGACCAAAAACCAGAGTCAACAATCCAACAACGCCCCAAACAAAGAATTCCTTGCTTAGCCAGACGTTATCATAAATGACACTTTCTGTACCCTTCTCGATGAAAATATCATCTTTACTGCGATCCATGGGTAATAACGTAGCCTGTTGTTGGTCCATGATCTGGGTAAGGCCTTGAGAATTATTTTCTTCCTTGACCACATCAAATGGGATGTTGATACCTTCTGTAGACTGTAATTCTATAGGCGTGTCACTTTCGGTGCGATCTAGATAAACCACACGTGATGCACCAGCTTCTTGTGCAGCAAGGACCACTTCATGAACTGGTTTTTGATCTTGAGCGCCTATAAAAACCACTTTGTTGCTAAAGTCATTCCAGCTACCTATACTGCTCGCCGATTCATTTCCTTTTAAATACGAGTACACTACTGCGGTCGTCATGACCACAGCAAATACGACCACGCTGTGAATGACCCATCGCTCGACGTTCCAAGCGTATTTCTTTTTATTGGATAGTTGTCTAAAGGAATCTCCAGCAGTTTCTGCCAGACCACCGCAGCCACAAACCCAGCTACAATACCAGCGTTTCCCGTATTTGTAGGTAAGAATAGGTGTGATCACAAAAATAGATGCCACACCAAAAATCAGCATCGCAACCCCAAAATTCCCAGCACGTAAAAACTCATCTATTTTATATCCATTAAACAGATCGTAGTTCAATGGCCAGATATTTTTAAAATCATAATACGGCTTGTTCAAACCTGTCATGATTTCAGGGATGATAAACGCAAAGGCTGTCTGGAAAAACATCACACTACCGGTGCGTATCATTTCATATCTATTGTGGCGGTATTTCCAGATAAACTTGATCCCAAAGGAAAGAATGGCAATCGTGTATAACGTACCGTAGACAAACCACTGGCTCGCTGGTCCACCATTTAGGAAATAGGACAAAGGATCAAACAAGGCAATCACTCCAGTGTTATCTCCATCTTGAACCAGTCCCAAATACTGCGGATAAAAATAGAGTATGACATAAAATCCGCTAAATGCGAGTATGGCACACCACGCCCAGAAACCACGACTGGAAATCGATTTGAACCAGACACCATCATTCTTGATTCCTGCGCTTTTGCCAGCATACGCAGACCAGGCAAACCCAACGACTCCAGCAAATATGCTACCTAGAGCAATGGACAGCCACAGCGTTTTATTGGGAAAACTCAGGTTGAAATTGGCTAGAATCAAAATGGCCAAGCCAAACAACCCTAAGGCTGTGAAGATCTTTTGACCAGCGGTGAGCGATTTAGGCGGCTCGCCGGTAAGCGACATATTACGTTGAAATATAGACATAAATGATATTTATAAAATGTGATTGGTAAAGCAGCAATGGTTTAATGCTAAAAGGCAATGACAGCTTCACCGTTATTGTGATCTAGGCTTCTACCGTTTTTTGTGATGTTGCAAAATCCTTTTTGATGCTTTCAAATGGTTTTTGATAGAACTCTGGATTGAAGCAGGATTTAGATAGATGCTTTACCACGTGATCTACAGACTGTTTCTCTGTAAGCCACTGGTCAAAAACCTCGTGCTTCATTCTAATGCCAAAGGTGTTGATCCCGATAAATACTCTTGAAGCTACATCATATTCTATGGTGATGGCGCGTTCATTTTTTTCGTCCTGCCAGTGGTAGTGCTCGTGACCTTCCTTTGGTTTGCTCCATACCCAGCCGTAGGTTTGATATTCAATATCCATAAACTTGGCACTATTGAACCAGTGTCCGGGATTCCATGGTGTAGGATTGCCGCATATGGTTTGAGCCAGGGTTTCTCCCATCATGCGACCGGTGTACCATACCGCTTCTACCGGTTTGCGCTCACCTACCGGCTCGCGTTGCTGGGCACAATCGCCTATCGCGTACACATCGGGAACATTGGTTTGTAGTAGGCGATCCACCAAGACACCTCTATCTGTGTCAATGCCGCTGGAGGCTAGAAAACCTATTTGTGGCTTCACGCCAGCACAAAGACCCACCAAATTACAATTTATCGTTTTTCCTGTTTTGGTTTTGATAGCTTTCACGCGACCATTTTCATCGCCTATGATCTCATCCAGTTCTTCTTCATGGCGCAGATCAATATGGTGTGACAAAATGTGATCAGAGATCATGGTAGCATCTGGCATAGGTAGAACACCACTCCAGAAAGCCTTTTCCCTAACTAGGAAAGTCACTGGAATTTTCCTGGTATGAAGCATTTCTGCAAGCTCCACGCCTATCAGTCCACCACCTATGATGACGGCTCTTTTACATACATCGTTATTGGGCGCATTTACTTCCAGTAGTTCCAGATCATTGCGAGTAACAAGACCTTGAACGCCATGCAGATCTTCACCTTTCCAGCCAAATTTATTAGGAACGCTACCCGTTGCAATGACCAGTTTATCATAAGAAAACTGCTCGCCAGATTCCAGCGACAATATTTTAGTATCGGTATGAACGTGTTTTACATAATCACGCTTGAGTTCGATTCTATTCTTTTCCCAGAACCAGTTCTCATACGGTTGCGTGTGCTCAAACTTCATGTGTCCCATGTATACGTACATCAAGGCCGTGCGTGAGAAGAAGTAATCCGTCTCGGCAGATATGACCGTGATGCGTTTGTCAGAAAACTTACGCACGTGTCTAGCCAGCGTGATTCCTGCGATCCCATTTCCTATGATAACAACGTGCTCCATACCTTACTTTGGTTTTGATTCAACAATGTAGCATTAAAGCTACAATAAATCACGATGAAACTAGCCGTAAGTCATGTTACATACTTCCGTGATTCGGGTTCATTTTTCCTGAATTTTAGCGTCGTAGTAAATGGCTTGATTGTTGTAAATTACTAAGGCGCAAGAGCGTGTAACAATCAATTTATGAGTTTAAAAATTAGAATGATAGTCTTGATGATTTTGGGGAGTTTCGCTTTCGCGAAAGCGCAATTATCCACCTTCTCCACAGCCACAAAAGAGTTGCTCAATAACCAAGTAGCCAATGGCAATGTGAACTATGCGGCCATCAAAAAGAATCCGCAGAATCTGGATCTGGCCTTAAAATCATTGGAAAAGATCGAGTTGGATCAATTGACCAACAATGAAAGTAAAGCACTGCTAATTAACGCCTATAATTTATTTGTTATCAAAGGTGTGGTAAATCACTATCCCATCAAATCGGTCATGGATAAGGCCAACTTTTTTGACGAAAAGGTCTATGGATTAGGAAGTCAGAAGGTTTCCTTGAATCAATTGGAGAAAGAAATACTGTTCAAAAAATTCCCAGACGAGCGCCTACATTTTGCGCTGGTTTGTGGCGCGGTAAGTTGCCCGCCATTATCCATGAAACCCTACACAGCAGAAAATGTAGAATTCATGCTCAAAAAAACGACCAAAGCCGCTATAAACAATCCCAACCTGGTAAAGCTAGACATGCATGAAAAAAAGGTCTATGCCTCCAAGATTTTCGACTGGTACAATTCAGATTTCACTAAAAACCAGACCTTGATAGAATACCTGAATCGCTACCGTGAAGACATGATACCTGATGGATTTACCGTTCAATTCATGAATTATGACTGGGCTTTGAACGGTAAGTAGCGGTTTATGGAGTAATTTTAAAGCCATTAGTAGCAAGCCTATTAAAATGACGATGTTACCTATGAATAAATTTCTATCGCTTTGCTTTTTAGGCATTTTACTTAGTGCCTGCAATGCTCAAACTGAACCACCTGCTGCGCCAGAATTAATTAGAGGTGTCTCTTTTGTGGCCACTAGAAATGCCATTACTGACGAGATCGTAAAACCTTTACTCAATTACAACGCCAATTATGTCGCGGTGCATCCTTACGGATTCATGCGGGATCTTGAGAATCCTGCCGTGATTCATAACAGTGAACGGCAATGGTGGGGCGAGCGTGTCGATGGCACCACAGCCACCATAGAAACATTTCAATCCAAAGGTTTGAAAGTCATGCTCAAACCTCAAATATGGATAGGCCGCGGTATCTATACCGGCACGATAGACATGCCAGACGATTCCAGATGGGATACTCTTGAGGTGACCTATGAGAAATTCATTCTGGACTATGCTCAAGTCGCCCAAAACACAAACGTAGCCATGTTCTGCATCGGGACTGAGCTGGAGTCTTTTGTAGCTGCGAGACCCGAGTTTTGGAACCGATTGATCCAGAAAATACGAGCCATTTATAAAGGCAAATTGACTTATGCCGGCAATTGGGACAGCTATAAAAACGTTCCTTTTTGGGATCAAATGGATTACATAGGCGTCGATGCTTATTTCCCGGTAAGCGACCAAAAAACTCCAGATGTTTCATCTGCCATGGAAGGCTGGAAGAAATGGATGGTTGAGTTGAGTTCGCTTTCGCGAAAGCATGATAAAAAAATCCTGTTCGCAGAATATGGATATGTCAGTGCAGATTATGCCGGTAAGGAACCATGGCTAACCGCAGATGAAACCAGAGAATCTAATGAGGAAGCGCAAAAGCATTTGTTGCAGGCTCAATACGATCTAGTCTGGAAACAAGACTGGTTTGCTGGCGGCTTTTTATGGAAACACCATTCAGAATATGGCAGGCGTGGCTTTGAGAAAAGATTTACGCCACAGGACAAACTGGCCCAGCAGACCGTTAGCGATGCCTACGGCGCCATGAAACCTAAAGAATAAACCTGTTCTCAAAGGAGAGCCTCAGGTTAATCAATAAATGATAGACATTTCCATATCCATCCAGAATAAGCTTTTAGTATCCAAAAAATGAAGAAACAATTTGCCCTTTTACTATTGATCATGAGCTGTATTACTATTGCAGAAGCTCAGGTACTGACCAATAAGTCCCAATTTACACATCAGGACACCTTGCGTGGCTCCATCACTCCAGAACGTGCTTGGTGGGAACTAACCTATTATCATTTAGATATCAAAGTAGCGCCAGACGGCAAGTTTATCTCTGGATCCAATACGATAAGTTACCAGGTCCTAGAACCTTATCAAACAATGCAAATTGATCTTCAAGAACCTATGCGCATTACAAAAGTATTGCAGGATGGTCAGGAACTAGAGGTGCGCCACGATGGTAATGCTCATTTCATCAACCTAGAGAAAGAGCAAGTCACAGGAGCTAATGATAGCATTCAGGTATTTTATGAAGGTCACCCGCGAGAGGCAAAAAATGCGCCTTGGGATGGTGGTATCTCTTGGGAAAAGGATAAAAATGGAAATCACTTTATTGCTTCTAGCTGTCAGGGATTGGGCGCCAGTGTATGGTGGCCTAATAAAGATCATATGTACCAAGAGGCTAATGGAATGACTATAAGCGTCAATGTACCCAGTGGTTTGATGAATGTCTCAAACGGTCGATTAGAATCGGTTGAAGCGCTGGAAGATGACACTACCACCTACACGTGGAAAGTAGAAAATCCCATCAATAATTATGGAGTCAACATCAATATAGGCGATTATGTCAACTTTTCTGAAACCTACAAAGGCGAGAAAGGTGATCTAGATATGAATTATTACGTACTGTCGTACAATCTCGAAAAAGCCAAAAAACAATTTACAGATGCGCCTAGAATGATGGAAGCATTTGAACACTGGTTTGGGCCGTATCCTTTTTATGAAGATAGTTTTAAGTTGGTTGAGGTTCCTTACTTAGGAATGGAGCATCAGAGTTCGGTCACCTACGGTAATCAATATGCGAATGGTTATCTGGGTCGCGACCTATCAGGTACCGGTTGGGGAATGAAGTTTGACTTTATCATCGTTCATGAAGCTGGACATGAATGGTTTGCAAACAATATTACAAACAAGGACATTGCAGATATGTGGATCCACGAGAGCTTTACCGCATATTCGGAAAATTTATTCCTGGACTATTACTATGGCAAAGAAGCCAGCGCAGCCTATGTCATAGGCACACGTCGCAGCATAGGCAACAGAACACCTATTATAGGAACTTATAACGTCAACAGTGAAGGATCTGGAGATATGTATTATAAAGGTGCCAATATGCTGCACACCATACGCCAACTGGTAAATGACGATGAAAAATGGCGACAGATCTTGCGCGGCTTGAACAAAGAATTCTACCACCAAACGGTGACTACAGAACAAATAGAGAGCTATATATCTGACCAAAGCGGCATGGATCTAAGTAAAGTCTTTGATCAGTATTTGCGCACGGTGAAAATACCGGTGCTGGAAGTACGACCCGATGAATCCGGAATTTCCTATAGATGGAACAATGTAGTGGAAGGTTTTGAAATGCCCATTGAAATAGAAGTCAACGGTAAAAATCAACGCATCATCCCAACAACTGAATTCCAAAATCTAGATCTTGACGGCAAAGAAGCAGACATTGCTGTAGATGAAGATTACTACGTGGAATTTGAAGTGATGAAAAGTTAGAATAATGAATACTGATCAACCCATCATTACAACCACCATCAACTTTGTCAAACAACAACTCGCTGATGCCGAAGGCGGTCACGACTGGTTTCATATCGAGCGTGTATGGAAAAATGCGCAGCTCATCGCGAGGAATGAATCTGGTGCTGATCTTTTGGTGGTCGAATTAGGAGCCTTGCTGCACGACATTGCAGATTCTAAGTTCCATAACGGTGATGAAACGGTTGGGCCTCGCGTTGCCAGTGAATTTTTAATGAAGCAAAACGTAGAAGTGGAAGTAATCAATCACGTGGTCAAGATCATTGAAAACATCTCTTTCAAAGGTGGAAATCAGTCCCAAAAATTCAAAAGCTTAGAACTAGATATTGTTCAAGATGCCGATCGATTGGATGCTCTAGGAGCGATAGGGATTGCCCGTACCTTTAATTATGGAGGCTTCAAAAACCGACCGCTGTACAATCCAGCCATTAAGCCAGACCTACATATGGATGTAGCAACTTATAAGAAAAGCAACGCACCTACCATCAATCACTTTTACGAGAAATTATTGCTTCTCAAGGATCGAATGAACACGCAAACAGGAAAGGATTTAGCTCAGGAAAGACACGCCTTCATGGAGCATTTTCTGGATCAGTTTTATCAAGAATGGAATGGTATGGTCTAGTCGATCTAATCAGATACTTGCTCTACAGCATCTTTAGAAACACCACACCATTTGAGATAATATTCATAAATCTCATCAATGCTGGAACCGCTACGTTTTTTCCAGTAGATGGTGAGGTAAAACCACTGTAACTTTAAAACACCTACTTCTTCGTAACGTCTCGCGCTGGTCGTGAGCCATTTCTGGATCACGTGATAGGTGTCGATCTCGTAAAGCTTGTTGATTAATAGGTAATCCTCATAAATAGGCACAGTAGTGTCATAACCGCCTATTTGATGATAAAGTTCGCGAGTAATGTATTGACTCTGGTCACCGCCACGACTAGCTTTCCAGCTAAATCTAGAGAACCAACCTATGATAATCAACCACCAATGCCAGCTCCTGAACCGCATACGGAAACAGCCTGCAGGATGGCCTGCAGCGATGGCTTTTAAAATATAGGAATCAAAATCCTTAGGTGGATGAGAGTCTGCGTGCAAGAAATAGAAAATATCGTGACTTGCGGCGAGTGAGCCATTGTGCAATTGCACGCCGCGACCTTTGGCAGAATCCACACACTTCACCGTTAGATCTTGAAATGAAGATGAAAAACGCTGCACCTCGCTAACGGTATTATCAATACTGCCACCGTCAACGACTATAAACTCAAGCTTTTGAGGATCACTAGCACGATCCTTCAAAAGTTCCAATAAATTAAAAATCCCATGCTCTTCATTAAGCACGGGAATAATAATGCTCATCATATGTTTAAATATACGATGAGCTTTTCAATATAGTTTTTGATTTTATGACTGTTTATTAAGAGACCAATCATAATCCTTGTAAGTCACCTTTGCACCAGCATTCAATCTATTACTGGCAAACTGATTGACATATTCAACAAGCGTCATCCCATTAGATGTAAAGTCGCTAGTGTAGAATTTGAAAATACTGCTCAATTTAGGATTGTTGGGGTCGCTCAAATCGTTTTTATCAGAATTCACAAACTCTGTAGCTGCGCGATCCATAAGTTCATCCACATTTTTACCGGTATAAGCCGTTCTCAACAGTTTAGGGCAAGAATAGCTTGCACAATTGATCGCAAAGTGAATTCTGGGATCGCCCATTTTTTGAAGAACACTTTTTTCAATATCGGCCAATGCGTATTGCTTTCCATTGACGGTGATAAAATCCTTAAGCCATACTTGACCCAGCGGTCCATCAATATCCTTGATACTGCCAGGCATGTCGTTGTCAATGATCAAATCTAGTGTCGATGCGTTGTACAGGTTGATGTAATAGGCAAATTGCTCTCCTGTTTCCCAGTCAGATTTTGGTGGGTTTACGCTCAAGTAAGTCAAATACGATTTTAGTTTTGCCTGTTCTGTCGCTAGGCCTTGATAGTCTACAAAGCCAGCCTCATTGACATATTTCTTCAATAACTCATCATAATTGGAGTGATCCAGCTTTGCTCTAGAGGTTTCCATTTGTTCACCATTTTGTAGAGAGTCGTAGTGTAATCCACCAGAACTCACGCAGGATGCTGCTATCAACAATACGGCTATTAGGTATGCAATCTTTTTCATAGTGTAGTTCGCTTTCGCGAAAGCGAAATAAGTTCCACTTTCAATCTTCATCTAAAAGTAGTAGGAAAACATGTCAACCCTGCTGGGCTTAACAACAGAATAACACTACAGCGACTCGATAAGACCCTTGAACAACTGCACCAGTTTAGGCTCTGCCTTGCCCGCGATTTCAATGATCTCTGGAACACTGATGGGTTGTAGATTCTCCGGATCGCACTCGTCTGTCAGGACGCTTACCGCACACACAGGAAGCTTTAGGTGGTTTGCAACGATCACCTCTGGAACGGTGCTCATTCCTACGGCATCTGCTCCTAGGATCTTGAGCATGCGATACTCTGCTCTGGTCTCTAGCTGTGGTCCTACCACACTGGCATATACACCTTTGTGTAAGGTAATATCGTGTTTTTGTGCCAGGCTTTTTAGAGTCTCGTTCATATCTTGATCATATGGTGCGCTCATGTCCGTAAAACGATCGCCGAACTCTGCAATATTTTTCAATGCCAGCGGGCTGCCGCCTTGTAAGTTGATATGGTCATCGAGCTGCATCAAATCTCCTTTTTTCATATCCAGGTTGACCGCACCTGCAGCATTGGAAATTAATAAGTTCTTGATACCAAGACCATGCATCACTCGTATGGGATAAGTAATGTCCATAAAATCATAGCCTTCATAAAGATGGAAGCGACCTTGCATCACCACTACTTTTTTGCCACCTAGATCGCCATAGATCAGTTTACCGGTGTGAAATTCAACGGTCGCCAGCGGGAACGATGGAATATTGTTATAGTGAGCCACCTTCTGATCCTCGATTTGATTTACCAATTGTCCTAGACCAGTTCCCAGCACGATACCTACGTCAGGATTTTCAAAGCCTTGTTGTTTAAGGTATTCTATGGAGTTGTTCAATAATTTTCTGCTAAGCATAATCTTAATTTAATAGTATTTGAAAATCTGGATGGTCCTTGATATCATCTTCTGTATCGACATCATTGCGCTCTTCCAGCATGACATAATCCAGGTTTTTTAAGTCTTTAAGTGTTTCTTCCAGTACGGTAGATGTTCCCCAATCTTTATTCTCAAAAATCCCTTGTGGTATTTTGTTCTTGAATCCCAGCAAATAATATCCACCATCTGTTGCAGGACCTATGATGGCGTCCTTTTCATTAAGCTTTTTAAAGGCATCATCGATTTCTAAGGCGCTCAAGTCGTACATATCTGATCCTATGATTATGACGCTTTCATGTCGTTCCAGCGCCTTTTCAAATGCATACTTCATACGTGCGCCTAAGTCTTCACCTTTTTGCTGATACTTTTCATAAGCCAAGTTATCCCAATCATCGTCTTCATGCACCTCTTCTGAATACCAGACTTGCTTCACGCCGTAAATATTCTTTGTAATCGATCGTGTATGCTCCAGCAAGAATTTATAGATCTCGAGAGCCTTTTCATCGCCTACTGTGGCAGCAAGTCGTCGCTTTCCTTTTCCTAATTCTGGGTTACGGGTAAATATGATAAGGCAGTTGGTCATGTTGCAGCTATACGTTAAATGCTTCTAAGTAAAACAAATTGCCATCTATTGGGGTTAAATCACTGTTATGATTGCTTCATAAAACAGAGATGGACAATTTTGATAAAGCTAAAGATTGAAAAATCGCTGTACTACTTTTTAACTCTTTTTTCGTTTTGTTTTACAAACGCAGCCCAACCTGTGTAGCTCTTGCCTACTTCAACCCTACCGCTGGAATAAAAGTGACAAACGGCTGCGGCGAGTCCGTCGGTCATGTCAAGGTTTTTAGGAAGTTCTTTGAGATTTAGAGTGCTCTTGAGCATTAGTGCCACCTGTTCCTTGCTCGCTGTTCCCTTACCCGTAATGGATTGCTTGATGCGTCGTGGTGCATATTCAGTAACTGGAATGTCTCTAGAAAGCCCAGCAGCCATGGCGACACCTTGAGCTCGTCCCAATTTGAGCATGGATTGCACATTTTTACCAAAAAAAGGTGCTTCTAGTGCGATCTCGTCTGGATGGTGCGTATCGATTAATTCTAGGGTACGCTCAAATATTTTTCGCAGTTTGACATAAGGATCGGTCACCTTACGCAGGTCCAATTCGTTCATCTGGATAAAAGACATGGTTTTTCCAGTGATCTTAATGACTCCAAATCCCATGATCGCCGTTCCCGGATCGATACCCAAAATGATACGTTCTCTTGCCAATTGTTGTAATTTCCAGCCGTGATAGCCGTGTCCCACAAATCTAAGCAATTCCTATGGCAGGCCTGCAAGATAGCAGTGGCGTTATTCACGGTAGGATACATTGTTTGGTACCTGCAACAAATCGATTTTCAAGAGCAGAATATCTTGGGCTATTTGAATTCACTGCCATTGTATTTCTGGATGCTATTACCGGTGTTTTCGATTTCCAGTTGGATGATGGAAACGATTAAATGGCAGCTGCTAGCAACGTCCAGCCAACGCCTCACTTTTACCCAAAGCCTTTACCAAAACCTTACCAGTCAAGCTGCCAGTTTTCTAACGCCTTTGCGGGCCGGAGAATTTGCCCTCAAGGCTTCCTATTTCCAACAACACCAGCGCAAGAATATCTTGAAGGCCGTAGCCTACGGCAACTTTTGCCAGATGACAGTTACCGTCATCTTTGGAGCAATCGGTTGGTGGTATTTAGCAGATTTGCCTTGGTGGATATTTTTTATAGGCATTTTTATTCTTCTCATACTTATGCACTTGTCGCCACGATTGCATCAACGGCTTTCCCTATCGGCTGGCATTGCTCCAATTTTGGGATTATCAGCATTGCGATATGTCTTATTTTCAAGCTGTTGGTTGCTTTTGTTAAGCTATTCCAGTACGTCGCCAACACCTACGGTAATAAGCTGTATTACAGCGATGTACCTTACCGTATCCATCGTTCCCAGCATGCAACTTTTTGATCTGGCACTCAAATGGAGCGTGGCTAGCTTTTTTGCAGATTCTTTGGCAATTCCCATGGAGTCCATGACCGCCATAGTTGCGGTGGTCTGGTTATTTAATACGGTATTGCCAGTTATTATTGGCAGCCTAATGTTGCCATTTCCTCAATTTCAAAAAGCTGCGATCTCATGAGTTTTGTGGTACTTCTCATCAGTTTTGGGTACTGTTTGATCCTATTAGGGCTCGCCATGCCAGCATTGAGGTATATGCCTAGTTCGCTTTCGCGAAAGCGAACTCAACACCATCATCGCTTTTCCATCATTGTCGTGTATCGAAATGAGGTACGTGCGCTGCCCCAATTACTGGAGTCCATCCGGCAAATGGATTACCCTAAAGATGCCTGCGAATGGTGGTTTGTCAACGATGAATCTACCGATGGAAGCAAAAGTCTGGTTCAGGATTTTGCTGCTGGAAATCCGTCCATACAGATTCATTTACTGGAACGACCCAAACGCAGCGCCAGTGCCAAAAAAGACGGGATCACGGCTGCGGTTTCACAATCCAGCTATGATCACATCATAACCACAGATGCCGACTGTCTCCTGCCTAAAACCTGGCTATTAAGCTTTAATAATCACTACCAACAATTTGCCGATGCGATGCTGGTTGCCGCGCCAATACAATTATCTGGAAAAGGCTTTATTGCAGCCATACAACAGCTGGAAATGATGGCACTACAAGCCATCACGGCTGGATCATTTGCCATGCGCCAACCTTTTATGTGCAATGGCGCCAATCTTTCCTTTTCCAAAAACGCTTTCAATCTAGTTGATGGTTATCTCGGGAACGACCAATTTTCAAGTGGTGATGATGTATTTCTTTTGGAAAAATTAGCCGCCGAAGATGTCTTACAGTGCCATTACCTCAAAAGCGAAGAAGCTATCGTAACCACACCTGCCAAAAGTTCTTTTAATGCTCTCATTGAACAACGCGCTCGATGGTCACGTAAGGGAAAGCACACTAAAAGCCTACTCAACAAACTGGTAAGCGCTCATGTATTCTTGATGAACCTGCTGTTTCTGGGCGTTCCCGTATTACTCTTACTGGATTTGATGGACTTCAAATTAGGCGTCATGGTCATCCTCATCAAGTTTTTTACAGATGCGGTAGTGCTACTGGTAGGCAACCAAGTGACACCATTTTTATGGGCGCGGTATTTTTTAATTCAGTTTTTTGTGTATCCGTTTGTTGTCATCGCTGTTGCGGCGCGCAGTCTAGGCACTATTGAATGGCATGGCAGATCTATTGATCAAGAGTAGTCCCAACGGGTTGCACCACAATAGGAACCAGATAGGACGATGACACTGGTGTGCCTTGCTTTAATGCACTATCGATAGTAGGCAGATCCTGAAATTTTTGCTGCATGATAGAATCCAGGTACTTTTTATCCAGATGGTTGGCACATCTGGAAATACTGTCGTAGGAAATACGTCCAATCTTATTCACGGTAAATTGTGCAACCAGACTGTCTTTTGCCTTGATCTCCATAGATAAGGTATCACTGGATAATCGGGACTTGATCAATTGGTGAAGGTTCTTATAAAAACAGTCTGATGAGGAGAGCAACTCATCGCAATCCTTAAATTGTGGATAGACGTCCACGGTAGTTGTATCCAGCTCTTGAAATCGCTTAGAGGCAATTTGAGCTGCTTCTCGATCCTTGTCCAACTCTGATTTACAAGCTGTGACGGATAGTAGCAATACAAACGCAAATGAGAGAGTAAAAGCGATATGTTTTGAAACTAGCCTCACTTTTCTATGTTCATGAAAATTTCCTTCTTGAGGTCATTAGCTCGGGATTCAGCGATCTCTGCATAATCACTGGACGTTCCAAATTTGTCAAGAAAACGCTCATAGTACTTCAGAATGGACTTTTTATCCTTAAAATAACGGTCTGCCGCAACAACTAATTGGTAAGCGGCGACATCATCTTCTGGATTTTCTTTGACAGCTAATTGCATCGTTTCAAAAGTACCTTTAAAATCCTCTCTTGCCGCCATAATAGATGCCATTTGAAGATATTCCTGTGCAATAGATGGCCTTTTATACATGATGGCATATTCAATGGCATCTTGAGCCTCATCATATTCCTGAAGTCTCAGGTGCGCTTTTGATTTTAGAAAATATAGGTCTGCATCCTTATCGTTATACTTCTCCAGAAAGATCTGAATGTTCTCAATGCCTTTTTGCCATTGAGCATCCTGGATGTAACTGATCGCCAGCGTACGGCGATTGAACTCTGTATCATTTCCCAATTCCAAAAGCCGCTCTAGGTGTTCAATGGCTTTTGAGTAGATCTTGGCGTGATAATAGGCCTGAGCAATAAGACTATTGAATTTGATATCATCAGGGTTTTCATTTAAAACCTCAATACAGTATTTGATCGCTGGTCCTGTTTCCCTGTTTTTAATTAACAATGGAACCAGTTCCAATCTTGCCCTGCGATAATCAGGATCCATTTTGAGGACATTCTCATAAACGTCCATGGCCAGATCATCTGATTTTAATTGTTCATGAGCTTGTCCCTTATAAAATAGATAGGTTGAGTTTTCTGGAAACTCTTCGTTTAACTGTTTGAATAACCAAAGGCTTTCAAAAACATTGCTGGTCCCTAAATATAAGCGCCCCAATTCAAACCGTGGTCGTATCGCTTCTGGTTCCATTTCTAGGCCTTGCTTGTAAGAGTTGATGGCTTGATCTGTGTCGCCTAATACGACGTATGCTCGAGCCGTCTTAAACGTATTGTCAGCAGTGGTGTCAAGTTCACGATAGGAATTTAATGCCTCACGGTAATTTCCTATTGCCATCAAGCTATCTGCTTCATACTCTTGAGCGGTCGTATTCAAGAAGTTTCCTAAATAAAGTACAATTAGAGTGAGGTAGGTTTTCATAGATATTAATTTAGGCATACTTATTGAACTCTCAAAAACCTAAAATACTACATTATGAAAAAAATACTATTACTATTAGCTATCGCCGTTGGTTTTGCTTCTTGTGAAGGCGACCAAGGACCTCCAGGATTTGACGGGCGTGATGGTCTTGATGGTCTGGATGGTCTGGATGCAGAAACCGCATTGATTTTTGAGACCACTGAGGATTTCACAGCACCAGATTATTCTGTACCTGTGAATTATCCTAATAATTTTGAACTTTTTGACACTGATGTAGTTCTTGCTTACATCTTGTTTGAACAAGCTAGTACTGATGATGGTCGTACCGTTGATGTATGGAGAGCTTTGCCACAGACCATTTTTAGCGATTTTGGAGATTTCCGTTACAATTATGACTTTACTATCGTAGATGCAAGACTATTTATCGACGGACCTATTTCTACTGATTTCAATAACTTGACAACAGCAGATCTGAACAATCAAACTTTTAGATTCGTAATTTTACCGTCAGAGGTTGCCAGCGATCCAAGACTGGATGTTAGTGACTATAACTCTGTTATCAATATAGCAAATCTAGGATCTGCAGATGTGATCCAGATCCAGAACTAAGTTGACAACTTATAAAAGACATCAAAAAGCGACCTACAGGGTCGCTTTTTTGTTGAGTATAAATTCCTCCAGCCATAGGGCCACGCCATCTTCTTTATGATGGGCCGTGACGTGATTTGCGGCCTGTTTGACCTCATCACGGCCATTGGCTACCGCAATTCCATATCCAGCGCCAGCGAGCATCTCAGTATCATTATAATTATCGCCAAAGGCTGCCACGCCAGACATAGCGATGGATGGATAATTGCGCTGGATCAATAATTCCAGGGCTGATTTTTTGGAGATGTTCTTAGGCGATATTTCAGTATAGGTATCTTTTGAGCGGTACAAATGAACCATTGAGGAGTGATGTTTTTCCGCTTTCGCGAAAGCGAGTTCCATACGATCTGCATTGCCCATGAACATGATCTTGTGGGCACCACCAGCATCTTGAGTTTTTTTGAAATACGCCATGGTATCTTCCAGATCCTGAACGGTAGGCTCTACACGCGTGTTGTTGATTTCCCTAAGTGTCCACTGGTCCCGTTGGGTTACAAACCACTCCTTGCCACGATACAAACTCACGTGAATATCGTGATCCACACCTATTGCAGCAAGATCCTTGATGATATCAAAAGAAATACTATCACTATGGAGAACCTCTTCTTGATGCAGCACTAAGGCGCCGTTATAACAGACGATAGGCAGCCCTTGAATATTAAGCGCTTCCTGCAGGTAGTACATGGCTTGCGGCATGCGCGCAGAAATGAGGATCTTAGGCAGCTCCAGTTGATTGAAGATTTCTGCAGTTTTTGCAGAAATAAAACGGTTTCCATCCAGTAGCGTACCGTCGATGTCTGTGGCGATGAGTTGTATCATGTTGTAAAACTACATCTTACCCATCAGGCGGCATAAGTATTTCAACTTTTTTCAAAAATCATGGGTAAGAACTTGCTAGATTAAAAAACCTAGGTATATTTGCATCCGCTAAAGCAGAAATGTGATAGCATCGTTCTATAAGAACACGGTCTGGTAGTTCAGCTGGTTAGAATGTCGCCCTGTCACGGCGAAGGTCGCGGGTTCGAATCCCGTCCAGACCGCTATCCCGATAGCAATCGGGAGCAATTCAAGTTGTGTGTCCCCTAACAAAATTGGGGATTTGAAGGCCTCGGTAAACCGAGACTTTTTGAGAAGCTTTTCCGAATAGGAGAGGCTTTTTTGTTTTTGGGTTAATTTGGTATCTTCTCAACCATAGTTGATTCAAAGTCATGTGCATTAAACATTATGTTTATGTAATTCACTCAAAAGCCATGGATTGTTATTACAAAGGCTACAGCCAGCACCCTGAAAATAGACTGGCACAACACAACGCTGCTCAAAGCAAGTTTACTTCAAGAGCAAATGATTGGGAATTAGTATTTAAAGAAGAGTTTCCAACTAAGAAAGAAGCATTGATAAGAGAAAGAGTCCTTAAAAAATATAGTAGATCCCAAATCGAGTATTTGATTAATTCAGACCGGAATATGCTTTGACCTGAAAGGGCTCACAAGTTATCTCCACCTAAATATTACGTGCTGCGCCTATAGTTAGGAGAAAAAATGACTTCCAATTTCAGATAGTACTTCTTTATAAGCTTGATGAAATCATCAGTAAACCGAGACTTTTTGATCCCCAAATTTTGGGGACGAATAGGAGAGGCTTTTTTGTTTTTGGGTTGATTGACTTATTAGTTGATTTGGCTTTCTAAGGAAAACCTTTTCTAAGTAGAGCGTTAGTGCGCAGCCATTGCTCGCAGGCTGCTGGCCAATTCCTGGCAGGCCCATCTTCATTGAGTCCAAAACCGTGTCCACCTTTTTGATACAGGTGGATCTCTGACGCTATATCGTGCTTTTGCAATCCTTCAAAATATATCACACTATTTTGGTATGGCACAGATGTATCATCTAAAGCGTGAATCAAAATCGTTGGTGGCGTTTGTTGGTTAATTCTGTTTTCAGTGGAATACATTTCAATTTGATCTGCAGTAGGGTTGTCACCTAGAAGATTGGATTTAGATCCTTGATGTGTAAATTCATCGTGCATAGTGATCACAGGATAAATCAACATAGAAAAATTAGGTTTTGCACTTACATAGCTATTCTCAATATACACCTCATCATCGTATCCAGTGGATAAGGTAGCGGCTAGATGTCCACCAGCTGAAAATCCCATGACCCCAATTTTCGCCGGATCAATTCCCCAAGTAGCAGCGTTGCTCCTTATGACTCTCATCGCCTTTTGAGCATCTTGTAAAGGACCAATGCTTTTTTCATCCATGATAACATCTGATGGCAGACGATATTTAAGAACAATTCCCGTAATGACCAAGGTATTCAACCATCGTGCGATCTTGGTTCCTTCCTTATGAATGGCAAGATGTTTATAACCACCACCAGGTAAAATGAGTATAGCCGTACCGTTGGGGTTTTCTGGCTTAAAGATGGTCAAGGTAGGTGCAGTCACCTGAGACGTTTTCATAAGCTCTTTGCCTTCTATTATCGGAGATTCCTGATAGTTTGGGTTATTGATAGCATTAGGGATATTAGTTTCCCATAAATCAATTTCAAAAGACTGTGCGATCATAAAACTGCTGCTTATCAAGGAGCAAAATAGAAAGGTAGAAGTGAGATAACGCATATTAATCTGCTTTTAAATAAACGGATAATACTGGTACTTTTTGTATCAGGCTGGCTACTGCCAGTCGCGCCACATGAGTGGCTCCCAAAACAGATAAATGTGTATCATCCTCGTTACCTTCTGGGTAATATGCTATTTCTTTAGGCTTATAATGCAGGTAAAGATCCTTTGAGTCTTCCTGACCAAAGGACTCCACCAATAATTCGGTTTGATATTGAAGGTCAATCAAAGGGACATTGTATTCTTGAGCCACCTGACGGACTTCTACTGGGTAATCACCATGTGTATCGACTAGGGTTCCGTTTTCATTGTAATTGCGTCTTACAATCGATGTGAACAAAATTGGAATGGCTCCTTTAGCTCTGCTATCCTCCACAAACTTGATGAGGTTCGCACGATATGCGGTATGCGGATTGGTATATCGTTTAGGATCATTTTCCTTTTGATCATTGTGACCAAACTGGATAAATACATAATCACCCATTTTTAAATTTTCGAATACTTTTTCCCATCGTCCTTCTATAATAAAGCTGCGTGTGCTCCTGCCGTTGACCGCATAATTTTCTAGGGCAATGTTACCCGATAAAAATCCTGGTAGCATTTGCGCCCAGCCGCGTTCTGGATTTTCATCTGGGTTCGGTTTTATCGCCATGGTAGAATCCCCAATGCTATGAATGGTAATTACCGAAGATCCTTCCACATGCTCTTGTGCTATTGCAAAGGAGCATGTCAAAAGCAGTAGCAATGCAAATTTGTTATAGAGTTTCATACCACTCCTTTTTTGATGATTTTTTATGTTCACCCAATATATTTTTGAGGTTGTACTTTTTAGCTTGGGACTTTTTCAATTGCTTGGACCATGAGACGCGGCGTTCTGGAGCAAATCCTTTTCCACGATTTTTGTATTCCGCATAAAAAGCTGTTTTTTCCGCTTCAGGTTTGGACCAATTATCCCAACCTACCGGTAATATGTGATCACCCATATCGCTATCCGTAAAAACAGTTTGGGCATAAATTCTCCATGGTCTGCCTAGGTAGACTTCATCTACGTTTTCAGCAGCAGTTAGCTTACAGTTTTTGAATACAAAACCAAAATCTGCCATCTCACCGGTAGAAGCGGCTGTGATATAAGAGTCCTTTTTACTGTGAATCTCACAGTTCTCAAAGAACGCCGTGGAGTTGCCAAAAATGAAATCCGTTGTTCCTTCAATAAAGCAATCCTTGAAATATTGCTTACCGTTTCCAGAGGCGTAAACCGTGTCTTGATTGCCTAACAAGTTGCAGTTGACTATCGCTACCCTATTTGAATTGATCGCTAATGCCACGGCTTGCCCAACTTCTCCAGCCGAATTTTCAATCGTCAAATTTTTCACCAAAACATCATCTGCATCTATGGATAATGTTGGTGTATGGAAAGTGCTGTTGCGGCCTATGGCCATTTTATCAAAATAGTCATCAAAAGTAATGATGGTTTGCTCCTTACTTTCTCCTATCAAATTGATGTGCGTATTCCATTCGTAGATTCTGACCTTTTCTTTATAAATTCCATTCTTAATCGTAATTGTGATCCTTTCATAAGGAAAGGATTTTGCATTATTAATGGCATCCTGAATGGAAGAATAGTCGCCAGTGCCATCTTTTGCCACCGTTACGTTAAAAGGATCCTTTGGCGCAGCGGTCTTGGCTTTTAATTTTTCAATCACATCATGAGCTTTCACCCATCGGTCATAGGTTTTAAGTACTTCTTTAGGCTCGTCAGTGTACCAACCGTAACCATTCCTGCGCTCTGCTCCTATCTCATCCAAAGAATATTTTTTGATTCCATCTCTATCACAAAAGAAAGGTCTATTGTTTTCCAGTTCCATAAAACGTGCCCACAATGTTGGTGCCTCTTCATCCTGAACTATTACTTTATTGATCACCTTGCCCTCATCATCATAGGTTCTCACTTCTCTCAAGCCTTCAATCTTTACACGTTGCAACCACGCGTGAGCGCTGGCAACAGATTCCATCACCGCGATCGATGGATTCTCGATGGACATGAGTAGAAGAACGATTTTAGCAGACTCCTTTCCGCTTAATGATGGTAATTCATAAGCTCTTCCCATTGCAGGTTCAAGAGTCACCTCATCATGCTGCGCACACCAGCCTGTCAATATACCATCCTGCACATATTGAGTTTGTAAGATGCAAGAGACACCTTTGTCAAAAGCTTTTTTGACCCGTTCCAAAGTCTCCTTGGGCGGCTGGATGGAATAATAGCCAGAATTATCTTTTACCTCTTTCAATACATTCAAAATATTGACCATGCTATCATCATTATAGGTGATGTGAGTAGCATAACCCTTCTTAAGCGGATAGAACTGAGGCCAGCCGCCATTAGGGTATTGTGCTTCTAGCAGGTAGTCCAACGCTTTTAAAAATGCAACCCTGTATCTTTCATCAGGCTGTTGCTCGTGAATCTTTGATAGGAAAAGCATTTCTTGAAAAGTGGCACCGTTATCGGTGGTGACCCCTTTGGCAGTGGATTGTAACTCTCTTAACTCTTGCTTTTCTTTAGTAGAGAGCACTTCCTGCATCTGGATATTTTTAGGCCAGCCACCTATATCTCTTTGATACAGCAAAACGTTTTCTGCTATTTCACGAGCTTCCGCAGACGCATACCATTCAGCGCTACTGTTTGTTATAATATCTCTCCAGGATTTGTCCAGGATTTGCGACTGTACAGCTTGAAAAAACAGGAAGCAAACTAATGACGTGAAAACTCTCATAAATTGATGATTTTTTTTGGCTATCCTAAGAAGGATGAATTTAAAGGTAAACGCTTGATTTTTATTTGCTTTATACAACTTTGGTGATTGATAATCGTCACATCCATGGACCACTTTTTATTAGGTGATTGATAAAGATCTCGCTTTCGCGAAAGCGAAATTCTTCAACCACCAACCTACTTCTCATCCTGAGTGGTATTCTTGAAGTTTACAGCAATATTATATTGTATTCAAATCCAAGATATCTAGCGTAACCTCATGAAACATCGAGATTGATTAGCCACTTAATTATTTTATTTTCAGTTGTTTGAACAATTTATATTCTAATGATAGCACGCTAAGGTAAAAAAATTATATTTACTAATGCAATCGATTACATTAAGAACGATGTAATCCTAAATGAATTGTTATGAAAACAGTTTTACTTTTTAAAATGTTTATGATGGCTTGCGCTTTGTCGACCGCCCAATCTGTCAATATCACGGCCGCTACAGGATGGCTGGAGTCTGCATATGTGACTTGGGAACCAGTGGCCGGCGCAAACCGTTATGACGTTTTTTACAGCGGTAATGGCATGACTGATCAACAGATCGACACCCAGCTCATACGCAGTTATGGCAGCTATTACCGTGCAGACATTATAGGTCTTGCCGCTGGAGATTATACGTTTAAAATCGTTCCCGTCACTTCAAACAATCCTGGAGCAGCAGCGGTCACTGGTGTGGTCACCGTTATGGCTCACGACCGCAATGGATTTGCCCATGAAGGTGGTTATGTACCTGGAGCCTATAATTTGGACGGAACATTAAAGGATAATGCTGTTGTTATTTACATTACTGAAAATTCTAAAAATACGGTCACTTTGAACGTTACTGGTGCCAATAGTAACCCTTGTGTAGGTCTACAAAATATTCTGGATGGATTTAAAAAAGGTCGCGATAATCGACCTCTCGCGATACGACTTATAGGTAATATTACAGACCTGGACTATATGATTAATGGAGACCTTGTCATTGAAAACGACAACAATGCTAATGGATCCATCACATTTGAAGGTATAGGATCTGATGCGGTAGCTAACGGTTGGGGACTTAGAATCAAACGAGGCACCAACATTGAAGTACGCAATCTTGCTTTTATGCTCACTGATGCCGCCGAAGGTGATAACGTAGGGCTACAACAAGATAACGACCATGTATGGGTTCATAATTGCGATATGTTTTATGGAGCGCCTGGTGGCGATGCTGATCAATCTAAAGGCGACGGTGCGCTGGATTGCAAACGTTCGACTTATGTAACCATGTCTTATAATCACTTTTGGGATACTGGTAAAAGCAATTTGCTGGGATTGAGCGAGGACACTACCACTGGTTTATATATTACCTATCATCACAATTGGTACGATCATTCTGATTCTCGTCATCCACGAGTTCGATTTTATTCTGCGCACATCTACAATAATTACTTTGATGGTAATTCCAAGTATGGCTCTGGATCAACTAACGGCTCTTCCTTATTCATTGAGGGAAATTACTTTAGAAAGTGTAAATACCCTATGCTTACTTCACGACAAGGAACTGACATCTCTGGCGGTTCTTCTGGTACCTTCTCTGGTGAAGATGGTGGCTTTATCAAAGCATTTAATAATACTATAAGTGGTCAACAACGTCTCGTTTATTATGACGCCGTCAATGCGCCAGTACAATTTGATGCCTATCAAGCTGCAGCTAGAAGCGAGCAAATCCCATCAAATCTCACCTCTTTCAAAGGAAATAATGCTTACAACAATTTTGATACCGACGCCAGCCTCTATGTGAATACCATTAGTATAGATACACCCGAAGACGCGCGTGACAAGGTCATGCAATATTCCGGCAGGGTCAGTGGTGGCGATATTACTTGGACTTTTAATAATGCGGTCGATGACAATGATTCTGGAGTCAATTCTGGACTTGCGGCTCTATTGCAGTCCTACAGCACCAGTGTTGTCTCCGTTCAAGGTGATCAAGGAACTAATCAAAGCGCTCAAACCTTGACAATCCCAAACAATAACGAACAAGCTGTAAATAGCGGTGAAAGTATTGAAGATATGGTATTTGTTTGGGGCGGCGATGCTACGTCTGCCAGCGTTTCAGGTTTGCCGAGCGCTGGGATTGTTTTTACAATTGATTCTTCTTCAAAGACAGTGACCATAAGCGGAACTCCTACTGAAAACGTGAGCTTTACAGTAACAACCACAGGTACAGCAGGTTCACCAGTTTCTGGAACTGGATCTATTAGAATTAATGGAGTCGCAGGTGATGATGAGGTCCACAATTTTACGGCCTCTGGTTTAACCAGTAATTTCTATTCATTTTCAGGTGCAAACATCAACTCAACAGCAGGATCTACCACTTATGATGGTCTTACTTTGACGACACGACTCAAAATTGAGTCTTCCACAAACATATCCTACTCAACATCTACAGAGTCAGAACTTACACTGGTATTTGACCTTACTTTTAACGGTACGATTAAACTAGACAACACGAGCTACACCGCATCAAATGGGTTGCTATTGATCCCTTCAATAAACAGCGGTTCACATCAGATCACCAAAGGCAGCGTTGCTAACTTATTTTATATTAAAACGGCTTACACGTTAAGTATGGGAAACATTGAAGAACTTGAAAATGTCAGCCTATATCCTAATCCTACATCTGGAATAGTCTCCTTAAAACATAGCTTAGATCGCATCGAGCGAATAGAGGTGTATAATGTTTTAGGATCACTAATCAATGCAATGGAAAACCCAATCGATACCGTAGATCTTAGGTCCTTTAGCGCTGGTATCTACTTGATGAAGATCGTTACTCCTAATGGATCGATTACCAAGCGGATGATTAAAAAGTAATTCGATTTCATTTATTTTAAATCGCCCTGCTAACACAGCAGGGCGATTTTTTGTGCCTACCATATCAAAAATATGCGTTCTTAGAATAGGTTACTATGCGGTACATGCGTTTGACACTTATTCCTAACCGTACTTAGAAGTAAAGCTTACAAACACAATTAATGTGTATGATTAGGATGCGCAGGATGTTGTCCTATTCTTGTTTCGCCTTGAAGGGTCGCGAAAACGAGCTCAAAATAAAAGGCCCAATGAAAGGAATCATTGGACCTTCTAAACTCTAATTAACAATGAAGCTATTGTACTTGTAGCTTGACAGACTTACTGCCAGCTGAAGTATTTATTTTTCCTATATACAATCCTGAAGAAACGTTGAAATCAAAACTAGCATCTTGATCAACACTTACAGATTTTACTAAAGCACCACTTAAATTATAAATCTCAATTTGAGTTTTTGCTGTAACGTTAGAAACCAAAACTTGGCCGTCACGACTAATTAAGGTAGTTGGTATTTTGATTGCATTGTCCACACTCAACAATCTGCTTGCTCCAGTTCCAGTCACTTCAATTTTGTGAAGGCTGAAATTGTTATCGCCATATACATATAGATCTGCGTCTGCACCTGTATAAGATACTTCAAAAATTTTAGGAACGTCTTGTTCTCCATCGGTTGGTAATGTGCCTAAAATGATAGATCCATCTGAAACGAAAAGGCTTCTTGCGCTACTTCCACCGGCAGCACACCAGATAGTAACGGTCACATCTCCTGAAACCGGTATTTTTAGATATCTACGAACTGGAAGTTCTGC
Organism: Nonlabens agnitus; assembly: GCF_002994045.1. Lineage (NCBI taxonomy): Bacteria > Pseudomonadati > Bacteroidota > Flavobacteriia > Flavobacteriales > Flavobacteriaceae > Nonlabens > Nonlabens agnitus. Next base: position 3,000,480 of record NZ_MQUC01000003.1, on the reverse strand, counting down.
TGTTCCTCCGGCGCTTCCATTAGTTCTAAATCTTAAGCTAGAAGTGAATCCATCAGAGAAATCTAGAACGCTAGTGGTGATCTGTCCCATGTTGTTATTGGACGTATGTGGTTGTATCACAAGATTATCCACTACCACAGGATTTGTCCCATCAGGATCAGCAGCATAACCAGGAAACCCATCGGTTTCTGGCCATCCATCAGAAAAGTTCCAGGTTTTAGTTTGAGCTGTTGTCATTGCACTTACAAATAGTAAAGGCAAGAAGAATAGTAAAGTTTTTTTCATGTTTTTGAGTTTAGGTTAATCGATTACATTGTAAATATAGAAGTAATTTTGAAATAGTTAATATTTTGATTGGCAATTCATTGCACCCTATTGATCACTCATATAGTTTGTACGTCCTTTTTACTAGAAAATTGACATAAATACATTCCAAGTCGTTGCTACACAAAATCAACATTGATCTTACCACCTACCTTTTCAAGGTTGAAATTGGTATATATTTTTTTCCGTCAAGCGAAAAAATGCTCAACGAAGATCCTTTTAGGTCTAGATCAACTAGTTCAAAAGATAAAAGACTTTCAATGGTTGTGGGATAAATTTGGAATTTTGGCGAATTGACATCGCCGTATCCCAGTTTAGGGCATTTAGAGCTTATCATACCAGAATTACTTATTTCTAAGTAGCTCTTGCTCCATATTTTTCATCCTTAGGAGTAGCAGAAAAATCCGCTGTCGCGAAAGATGTGTACGTAGAAACGGTCATTGGATCAGCATTTCCTCCACCTGTTTCTGCAGCACTAAAGCCTTATAGGTAATATTCGGCGTATTGCAGTGATCCACCTATTGTAGCACTGATTATTAAGATGCTATGGACAAAACTTTTCATAGAGTTAAAAAGAAATATACTTATATAATCGATTACATAAAGAACATTGTTAATTCTATTTTGGAAATCTGCAAATTTTATTTGTAGAAATCATATTGTTAGCTGACCTATCCAAAAATTAAGATTAATAAAAAGATTAAGATATAATTTGCATAATTCAAAATATGCAATACATTTGGGTAATCGATTACATTTCAGTAATAGTTTAATTAAATCAGCTTATGGTTTTTAATTTATTTCATTCGTTGTTATTCGGATCAAAGGAGAAAAGACACTCTCGTTTTACTCAAGGATTAGCAAGAACATTCCTTTTTGCAACCTTATTTTTATCTGCAAGTTCAGTGGTTCAAGGTCAAAACCTTATCACTGGAACGGTAAAAGCGGCAGATACAGGTGAACCCTTATTGAACGTGACCGTTTCTGTCAAAGGCAACCCTCAATTAGGGACTGTGACAGATTTTGATGGTAACTTTACCTTAAGTACGCCAACTGAGAATCCGATTCTGGTGTTCTCTTACGTAGGGTATTTGAGTAAAGAAGTTTCTATAGCTAATGAAAGCTCCATCACTGTCTCTCTTGATCCTAGCACTGAATCATTAGATGAGATTGTGATCATAGGATATGGCAGTGTTAAAAAATCAGATTTGACAGGTTCTGTGGTATCTGTAGGTGGTGAAGCACTGACTAAACAACCTATTTCTAATGTAGCTGAAGCCTTAACGGGACGATTGGCTGGTGTACAGATTTCATCATCAGAAGGTTCTCCAGATGCAGAAATCAACATTAGAGTACGTGGCGCAGGCTCTCTAACACAAGATAGTTCACCTTTAGTTATTGTTGATGGTTTCCCTATCAACAGTTTAAATGACATTTCTCCAACAGATATCGATACAATTAGCGTTCTTAAAGACGCATCTGCAACAGCAATTTATGGTTCTCGAGGAGCAAATGGAGTTGTTCTCGTGACTACCAAAAAAGGAAAAGCAGGAAAAATTAGTGTGAATGCTAATGCCTATTTTGGTTATAGTAAAATTGCTAATACTATTGATGTCCTTCAGCCTGATGACTTCGTTTTATGGCAACGTGAATATGCCTTGTTGAGGGACCTTCCAGAATCTTATGAAAGATTCTTTGGTGAGTGGCAAGATTATGATCAATATATTGGTCTTAAAGGCAATGACTGGCAAAAGCAAGTGTATGGCGAACAAGGTACACTTAATAGCAGAGACTTTGCCATAAGAGGCGGATCAGATGCTATTAACTTTAATTTCAACTATGCGCATTTTGATCAAAAAGCCATACAAATAGGATCTGATTTTAAGCGTGACAACTTATCGCTAGCCTTGAGAAGTGAAGCCAGTGAAAAAATTGATCTATCATTTACCATAAGGTATTCAGATACAGAGATCAATGGTGGTGGTGCAAATGAGCAGAATGAATTCTCATCTGCTGATGCTCGATTGAGAAACAGTGTTGGATACTCTCCTATTCCTCTTCCAGGAATTACGACAACTAATACTGATGAGGCGTTAGCTGGTTACCTAGTCAACCCATTAGTATCAGTTGCTGATAATCAAAGACAACAATTGAGAAGGAATTACAATCTGCTAGGAGGTTTAGGTTGGGAAATTATAGATAATCTTAAGCTTCAGTCTGACTTTGGTATAGATTTTAGAAATGATCAGGATTTCCGTTTCTACGGTCGTTCTACCTACTATTCCAATAACGTTCCTTCGGTAGAGAATCTTGGACTTCCATCCTTGATCTTTTCTGATCGCAAACGAGAATCGTTCAGAAATGCGAATACCTTAAACTATGATTTCGAAAAGTTTTTGAATAATGATCATCGTTTACAGCTATTGGTTGGGGAAGAAATCATCATCAATAAAGACACGCGTACTACAACAGAAATAAATGGCTACCCAGCTGATTTTGATTTTAATAATGCTGTGAGTTTAACCACTCAAGGGTCACCAAATCTAGTAGATAACTTCATTAGTGCAGATGATAAGCTACTATCCTTCTTTGGTCGCGCCAACTATAGTTTTCTAAATCGTTATTTGCTAACCGCTACTTTTAGAGCAGACGGTTCTAGCAAATTTGCTAAGGGTAATCGATGGGGTTACTTTCCATCAGCAGCCGTAGCTTGGAAGTTAGACCAAGAGAATTTTTTAAACGAGGTAGATTGGGTTGACAACTTGAAACTAAGAGTTAGTTATGGTGCTGTAGGTAACAACAACATTCCTCCTAATCAAGCAGTTCAAACCTTTGAATCTAACGACACAAACTACTTAAATAACATTACAGATTACTGGTCTACATCTCGAACATTGTTTAATCCAGATTTAAAATGGGAAACAACGGTAACACAAAATGCTGGTTTAGACTTCACACTGTTCAATGGTCGCTTTTCAGGAACCGCAGAGGTTTACAAAAATCTAACAAAAGATCTATTAGTTAATTTCCCAATACCTGGAACCGGATATATCAGTCAATTCAGGAATTTGGGAGAAGTTCAGAATTCTGGTATAGAGTTGACATTGAACTATACACTATTCAATGAGCAAGATTATGGAGCAGACCTTTCGTTTAACATAGGATTTAATAACAACAGGATCAATTCATTAGGAGGTGATCTAATAAACTTTGGAGCAAACACCAATTGGGCATCCTCTCAAATTGGGAACGATTACCTAGTTCAGGTAGGCCAACCCATAGGAATTATGTATGGTTATCAAAGTGACGGAAGATACGAGATTGACGATTTCACTTATGACCCAACTGCTGCCGAACCTTACACCTTGATTGATGGTGTTCCAAGCAATGAAGGTATTGTAGGAACTCCAAGACCAGGAAACATGAAGTTGAAAGATATCAACGGTGACGGAGTGGTAGATGTTGACGATCGAACGATCATAGGTGATGCAAATCCAGACGCCGTAGGTGGTTTTACTTTAAATGCCAATGCTTATGGTTTTGATTTAACCGCTGCTTTTAACTTCAGCATTGGGAATGATGTCTACAATGCCAATAAAATTGAATTCACAACATCAAACTTAAATAGTCAATATAGAAATTTAAGCACGATGCAAGCAGACGGTGTGAGATGGACTAATTTAAATCCTGAAACGGGTTTACTCGTACAAGATCCTCAGGAACTTGCAGCTTTAAATGCAAACACAACCATGTGGTCACCGTTCTCGAATAACTTTGTATTCAGCGATTGGGCAGTTGAAGATGGATCATTCTTACGTTTGAACACCTTGAGTTTAGGTTATACATTACCAGAAACGATCATTTCAAACTACGGGCTTACCAAGGTTAGGTTTTATGCTACAGCCAGCAACGTATTTATACTTACTAATTATTCGGGTCTTGATCCAGAGGTTTCAACTCGAAGAAGAACGCCTCTTACTCCAGGTGTAGACTTTTCTCCCTACCCTAGAAGCAGACAAATCGTGTTCGGACTTAATCTTAATTTCTAATTAAACATTTTACAAAAGATGAAATATATAAAACTTGCTATAGTAATATTTACCATCAGTCTTTTAAGTTCTTGCGAGGATGTTGAAGGAGAGTTTTTGGAAGCTCCAGCGCAATCGACCTTGAATGAATCCGTAATATTTTCCACGTTCGATTTGGCAAAGGGTGCTGTTGATGGAATATTGGAGCCTATGGGGCAGACCAACTCGTATAGAGGTAGGTTTCTACCATACTATGGATTTAATACCGATGCGGAATGGAATTATAATTCTGACGAAGCAAATAACCCAACGGGCGAATTGATGATCTATGATGCAGAACCTACCAATTCGCAGATGAATACCGAAAACAATGCGTGGGCTCAAATGTATTTGGGTATCGAGCGTGCTAATATTTGTATCAAAGGGCTTCGCAGCTTTGGGAATACTGATGTAAATGAGGATTTAGGTCAGCTTTTAGGTGAAGCCTTAACCTACAGAGCTGTTTATTATGCGGACCTAATGAAAGCTTGGGGTGATGTCCCTGCCAGATTTGAACCTATTACCCCAGAAACTCTATATCTTCCTAAAACTAATAGAGATGAGATCTACAAACGACTATTAGATGATCTCGCTGAGGCTTCGGAACTGGTAGCTTGGCCTAATGAAAATTCACTTACAACTTCCGTTGAAAGAGTGAACAAAGCTTTTGTAAAGTCTCTAAGAGCGCGCCTAGCGATGGTCGCTAGTGGATTTCAACAGTATCCTGATGGAGTAAGGAGATCCAACGATCCAGAGCTTTCGGTGACTAACATGTATACTTTAGCATTGAGAGAGGCAGACACAGTAATTACTAGTGGGCGAGTTCAGCTATCATCGTCTTTTGAAACACTTTGGAGAAATTATAATGAAGAAGTCTTGAGTGCAGGCAGAGAGTCACTCTGGGAAATACCTTTTGCGGCAGGTAGAGGCCGAATGCTTTTTTCTTTTGCGATTAGACATCGTGGAGTAGACCAACATACTGGTCAGGCACGTGGTGGTATCGCTGGCCCATTACCTAACCTATTCTACGATTACGATGAAGATGATTTACGTAGAGATATTACGTGTATTCCATACCAATGGGGTATACCAATAGATGGTTTTGCAAAACAAGAGCTTGTAGGACTCAACACGTGGTATTTTGGAAAGTATCGTTATGAATGGATGAATAGATATGTTACATCAACTAATGATGATGGAGTTAATAAGATTTACATGCGTTATGCAGAAGTCTTACTTATAGCTGCAGAGGCTGCCAATGAATTGCAAGGCCCAGGTGCAGCTGCTCCATACTTGAAAGAAGTTCGTAGAAGAGCATTCCCATCTGCTTTACAAGCGCAGAAAGTGGACGGCTATGTGGATAATTTAAATTCACAACAGGCAATGTTTGACGCTATCGTCCAAGAAAATAAATTTGAATTCACTGGTGAGGCAGAAAGAAAACAAAACCTCATTCGGTGGAATTTACTAGGTGAAAATTTAAGAGAAGCAAAAGTAAAATTAGGAAACCTTCAAACGCGATCAGGAGAATATGCAGATGTCCCGACCACGGTTTACTTTAGATATGCTGAGGATAATGAAACATTGGAAATATATGGACTAAACAGAGGTGAGACCCAACAACCAGGTCCAGAATTTTCAGCTTTTGATTGGACGACATTGACAGATGTAGAAGTAAACAGCTTGTTTAAGGAAGGTGTTGATCCAGATGACCGACAGTTCTGGCCTATCTGGCAAACTTTCATTGACGGTAGCAACGGTCAATTAACCAACGATTACGGATACTAAACGTCAACAAACTAATAACGAGTTATTATGATGAATAAAACCACAAAGGTCTTTAAAATCTTTTTAGGAGCACTATTGTTCCTTTTAGTGACCACCAATTGTACGGATGATGATGAATTAATCACAGAGCTAAACGTTAAAAGAGAATTTGCTCCTGTGAACGTTCGAGCTCAGATAAGAACTCAAACGACAGTAGAGCTAACCTGGAATGCGGACGAGAATGTAAATGACTACATTGTAGAGGTTAGTGAAGACCCTAATTTTGGTACGTTGACCGAATCTAGAGAAGTCACCTTTAACGAGCTTCCTGTTAGAATTCTACTAGCAGCAGAAACCCTTTATTATGTTAGAGTAAAAGCGGTGAGTTCTAGAGGGCTCGAGGATTCAAAATATTCGACGGCAGTTATCGCGCAAACCTTAACAGAGCAGATATTTTTACCTACCCAAGATGGAGACATCATGGCTAACCAAGCTTTATTGAGATGGGTTCCCAATAGTACCGTTACTACAATAATCCTGAACAGAGAAAGTAACAATCCTATTACTCGTGAAATCACACCACAAGAAGTGATTGAAGGGACAGCTATAATTACAGGTCTAACCGGAGAAACCCAATATAGAGCTACTCTTTTAAATGGAAATAACATTAGGGGAATTATAGACTTTACAACAGAGGTTGATGCCAATTCTGGAAACGTGGTAACTCCTGCTGATGATCTTTTTCAAAAAGTAGCTGATGCCAACCCTGGTGACGTTCTGCTTTTAGAAGCTGGCGATTACACAGATCAAGTAGGAACAATTACTCTGGACAAATCCCTGACCATTAGAGGTCTCCTAAGCTATGACAAACCGTTGCTCAAAGTAAGCATCTCTATTGTTGGAGGCGCAACTGATGTGAATTTAATCGACTTAGACCTATCTGGTGACATAGCCACAGATCTTACAGATACTGTACGATACACTGGCGCTGGTGCCTTTAATACATTGGTTCTTGATGGCTGTAATGTTCACGACTATAATAGGTCGTTTGTTGCAGGCAATCAAACTGGAGCGATCTTACAATCCCTTACCGTTAACAACTGTATAGTAACAGACGTTCTTACCTCAGGTGGAGACTTCATCGATTTTAGAAATTCAGATGTATTGGATACTGCTGTTACCAACAGTACTTTCAATAATTGTGCTCCTGGACGTGACTTTTTAAGGTTGGATGCTGCTGGTGATTCTAACGGCACCACTAACATCAACGTGCTTTTAGAAAACTGTACGTTATATGGCGTTTCTGACACGTCAGACAGAATTCTATACGTGCGCTTTGAAACAAACACCATAACCGTGAGAAACAATCTGTTTGCTCAAACATCGGCATACTACTCTAACCAAAGTAGAACAGACCCGAACACTCTATTTGACAACAACAATTATTTCAATGCAGAAGGTTTCTATGATGCCGGTAATACTGTTTTTGATGCTACTTCAACCTACTTTACTCTAGATCCAGAATTTGAGAATGTGGAAGAAGGAAACTTCAGCGTGTCTAACCAGACCTTAATTGACAATAATATAGGTGACCCTAGATGGTTGCGATAAATAATTTTTAAAATGAGTTAGCAATGAAAAGAGGTATCCATTTTATGCATACCTCTTTTTAATTAAGCTAATTTTCTAAAAGCCCATAATTGACAAAAAGCCCATGTTTAAAAACCAAACTTCTAATCTCAAGATTTATTTGTTGACCCTGCTATCGTTCCTTACGCTTTTAAGCTGTAAGACATCAATTACTAAAGACAATACAGCCGTCGATAATTTTGCTGCTGCAGATCAAATCATTGAGGATATCATCATACCTACCTTTCCTGAGGCCACCTTTAATATTTTGGATTATGGAGCCGTAGCAGATGGCGTTACGAAAAACACAGTTGCCATTAAACTGGCAATAGAAGAGTGTAACGCTGCCGGTGGCGGTACTGTCCTAATACCTAGCGGAAAGTTCCTGACGGGCGCCATTTATTTAAAAAGCAATGTCAATCTACACCTAGAAGATGGAGCTGTCGTTTTATTTTCTACGGAAACAAAAGACTTCACTCCATTGGTTCATACATCTTATGAAGGCCAGGAATTGATGAATTACTCGCCACTCATCTATTCCTATAAAGAGAAAAATATTGCCATTACAGGCAAAGGCGTATTTGATGGACAAGCGAATAACGCGAACTGGTGGAAATGGGCCGGCAAAGAAGAATATGGATATGTAGAAGGAGAACCTAAACAAGGTGACGATCATAACCTACCACGATTATGGGCATTCTCTGATAAAAACAAACCTGTCAGTGAGCGTGTCTTTGGTGAAGGGCATCAATTACGTCCGCAATTTATTCAGCCATTTGGTTGTGAAAATGTACTTATTGAAGGTGTCACGATTTTAAATGCTCCATTCTGGGTAATTCACCCTATCAAATCTAACAATGTTACGGTTGATGGAGTAACCATTAATAGTCATGGACCCAACAATGATGGCTGTGATCCAGAGTATGCAAAAAATGTTCATATCACAAACTGTACGTTTGATACCGGTGATGACTGTATCGCAATAAAGTCTGGTAGGAATAACGATGGGCGTCAGGTCAATATTCCCAGTGAGAATATTGTCGTAGAAAACTGCGACATGAAGGATGGACATGGTGGTGTTGTGATGGGCAGTGAGATATCTGCTGGAGTTCGCAATGTATATGTGAGAAATTGTACCATGGACAGTCCAGAGCTGGATCGAGCCATACGTATCAAAACCAATACTCTTAGAGGTGGTTTTGTAGAAAACGTTTTTGTAAAAGATATTAAAGTAGGCAAGGTTAAGGAAGCCATGCTTAGAATCAATGCTTATTATGGCACTTATGCAAATCAAGAAGGTGACTTTATTCCTTCCATTAAAAACATCCATCTAGAAAACATAACGGTGGAAGATGGCGGTAAATATGGAGTGCTGATCAAAGGGCGACCAGAAAATATTGTCAAAAATGTGACGCTTAAAAACATCACCATCAAAAGTGCAGATACAGATCTTTCGGTAGAGAATTCTGAGCCACTTCAATTTGAGAATGTGACCATCAACGGTAAAAAATACTAATTCAAGATCTTTTAGAAATGAAAAAAATATTGCTACCAGCTATGATTATCTTGATTACGCTTTCGTGTAAACGAGAACAAACAGAGCAGCAGGCTACCAACGAAAACCAAGAAGCAATTACAGCAAGCACGTCCTATGCAGAGATTTCTAGAAAGGAAGGTGGCTACTGGGAAGGCCGCGAGTACATGGAAGGCTACTTCAAAAACGTAGATACGCTCGTGGTACCTGCAGAGCATACAGACCACTCGTGGTTCATACGTTATGAAGGTCCAGGATGGGAAAATAACCAGATAGGTTACAGGCTATATCTTGACTGGCGCAATGCGATTGACATATTTGGAAAAAAGGTAGACACGCTTGTGCTACCGTATGTAGGTCAGGATGGATTTGACTCCTATCATGAAGAGCAACCCTGGGGACAGGACATCTTGAAGGCTGGTAAATCCATGGGAATAGGTGGTTACGGTCGCATCTTAAATGACACCGTTGCGCATTTTAGAAACGTTTCCAATACTACTGCGGTAATAGAAAATCTTGAAGGAAAATCAACCATTCACATTGATTATGAAAATTGGAAAACTGGCAACGACAGTATCAATCTCAGCACCCAATTAAGCATCCTAGCCAGTGATAGGTTTACTAAGGCCGTTTTGAAACCTTCTCGAGAAATTGAAGGCCTGTGCACGGGAATCGTAAAATTTGAAAATGTGCCCTTATCAAAAAAAGAAGGTGCAAAGTGGGCTTACATTGCCACATACGGGAACCAGACCTTAGTGAGTGATGACGATAAATTGGGCATGGCTTTGTTTTATCGTTTGGGTCAGGTAGAACAGCAAAAAGAAGGAGTCAACGACCACCTTGTCATTTTCAAACCTACCACTCAGGAACTCACTTATTATTTTTTGGGTGCTTGGGAACAAGAGCCTAATGGAATCAAAAATGAAACAGACTTTTTTGCTGACCTAGACCAGAAATTAAATACTCTAGAAAACACAAACTCCCTATAATGGACCGTACTGATTTTGCCCGATTGGGCCTGTTATTCCTTTTGTTCACCTCTATAATTGCCTGCAAACCTACCGACGAGTCTTCTAAGAGCAGTGCCACAGCTAGCAAATCGGCAGAGCTGACCGTGCCTAAAGATCTCAAGTGGTCAGAGCGCATGATGCTTTCTGAAATGGAACGTGTGCCAAAGGCTTCCATGCTAGATTTTCAAGAAAAGCCGCGTTGGAGCTATACTAACGGTTTAGTTCTTAGCGCTTGCGCGAAAGTGTATGAGCAAACAGGCAAAGAACAATATTATGACTACATCTATGCCTATGCAGATGAACTCATTGACAGTACAGGTACCATCGAAACCTATAAGTTATCCAACCAGAACCTAGACATGATCAAGTCTGGTGATGTGTTGCTTTATCTATATCCTAAGACAAAAGAAGAACGTTTCCTGCTCGCGATGCAAACACTGGATGATCAAATGGAATCACAACCCAAAACATCTGACGGTGGTTACTGGCACAAAAAAGTATATCCATACCAGATGTGGCTGGACGGTCTATACATGGCAGAGCCTTTCCATATAAGATATGCACAAGAATATATAGATGATGAGGCTGAAGTACAGCAAATCTATGACGACGTGGTGCTGCAATTTGATCTTATTCAAAAGCATAGCCGTGATGAAGAAACCGGATTATTATATCATGGCTGGGACGAGAGCAAAGAACAACAATGGGCTAACAAGGAAACAGGCAACTCACCTCATTTCTGGTCCAGAGCCATGGGCTGGTATGGTATGGCGATGGTAGATGTATTGGACTTCTTGCCAGAAGAGCATCCAGGTCATGCAAGAATAGTCACTTACCTCAATCAGTTTGCAGAAGCGATTACAAACGTTCAACACGAGTCTGGCCTATGGTATCAAGTGATCGATCAAGGCGACCGCGATGGTAACTATCTGGAAGCTTCTGGATCCTCTATGTTTACCTACACATTTGCCAAAGCGGTAAGTAAAGGCTACTTACCTGAAAAATATGAGGACGTAGCCCAAAAGGCGTATCAAGGGATTATCAACAACCTCATCACAGTTGAAGAAAATGGACTAGTCAATCTCAATCAGGTTTGTGGTGTGGCCGGACTAGGTGGTAACCCGTATAGAGATGGTTCTTACGAGTACTATGTTGGAGAAATCATTAGGCCTAACGACCCTAAAGGTACTGGACCATTCATTTTGGCAAGTTTAGAATTGAATCGCTAAAAAACTTGGAAAAGCTGTTAGAGTTTTAAGTTTTCATTAATCAAATCATTCATTTAAAAATGATGTTGATCTTTTACATTTAAATTTTGGCTCCATCGATCTTTAACTCAGGGCAATAATTAGAAGATTTAATGAAGATCCTATTTTATTGTTTAACTGTATCAAATCTATTGCTGGGGACTATAGCCAACGGTCAACAGCAAGAGCCAGAATTCAAGCCCTATTCTGCCGAATCCACTTTCCAAAAACTAAAAAAAGACCATCCGTTCATAAAGCCTATCAAATCCATCGATGGTACTCTTTTACGAAGTAAGGAAAATAAGACCTATAAAAAGGCAGGTGGAAATAAATTAAAACTCGATATCTATCGTCCTCAAAAAACTTCAAAAGACCGATTTCCTGCCGTCATTTTAGTTCACGGTGGCGGCTGGCTCACGGGAAGCAAGGAAAACCAACGAGCGATGGCGCAGCATCTATCTCAAAATGGATTTGTTGCGATCACCGTTGCTTACCGTTTAGGGCTTGAAGCTCCCTATCCTGCTGCTGTGCTTGACATAAAAGATGCAATCAAATGGAGCAGAAAGAATGCTAGAAAATATAATATTGATCCTGATCGTATCGCTATCCTTGGTGCTTCAGCGGGTGCGCAACTGGCCACACTGGTTGGAGAAACTGCAGACTCCAATATTTACGAAGTAAATCCAAAGGTTTCAGATAACGTGCAGGCTATCGTGAATATTGATGGGATTGTGTCTTTTATCCATCCAGAAGCCGCTGCAGAAGGTAAGATGGCAGGAATATGGCTCAATGGCTCTAAAGAAGATAATTTCCGAAATTGGAAAGAAGCTTCTCCTCTAGAATACCTGTCTCCCGAGTCACCTCCTACGTTATTCATAAATAGTACTCAGCCGCGATTTCACGCTGGTCGTGATGAAATGATTGCTTATTTGAAGCAGAACAACATCTATTACGAGCAATATACCATTCCAGGAACTCCTCATTCCTTCTGGTTGGTAGAGCCTTGGTTCCAATCAACTTTGGAATACACTATTGCCTTTTTGAATAACGTTTTTGAAATCAAAACTGAATAGCGCTAAACTATTCAAATTCAAAAGCACCTATATCAGGTGCAGGTCCATTGAACGGTAGACCTACATCAACTCCTTTATCGATCAAATCACTGCCAGCAATAAGTCTCAAGGCGTCTACTTTGGGCAAATTACCCTCTGCATCTCTAGCTGACAACAATAAGCTGATGTCTAAGTTTTTGAAGTCTTGGTCGTTAGTTACTAGTCCATTTTGCCATCCATTGTTAGTGATGTCCGTTTGTGTGGCGTTGTAGCTATCTGAGTTAGTACCGTCAAATGATAAGGAGTTCTTGATTAACAAGGATGCCGCAATATTAGTAGTACTGAAACTGAAGTTTCTTCGATTATCGTAAGCTGAACTATTGTAGATCTCTATGTTTCCTCGGTTGCTATTGTGATCAAAACCGTCCTGAGTATTTCCTACCGCTACACAGTTTTTGTAGATAGCATTATGTCTAAGTTGCTTGTCATCACTACCGCCAGTTTTAAAGCCGTTTCCATCACCAGCACCGACACTACCATCTTGCAACCTGCCGTTGTTGATGGACCAGCAATCTTCATGTGTTGTGGTTATATTATCGGTATTGCGTAAATAACCATCCCAACCGTCATCAAGATTTTGCCAGGCTCTACAACCTTTGAATTTATTGCCTGTTCCTGCATCGAGCTTACAAGCAAAACCATCTGCGTTTTCTAGGGTTGAATCTGCATTAAAATACGAGTCGCAGTTCAAAATAAAATTATTGCTGGCACCATTGTCAAGTTGTAATCCTGTATCCGCATTCTCGCTAAATGTGCAAAATTCAATGATGTTGCTGTCTCCAGTAATATGTATTCCGTTGTCTCCTGCGGCATAGACATCAATGCCTTTGACATGCCAAAAGTCTGCAGATAACTCAATGCCTCTATTGGACGAGTTTTCGCTCATAGCGGAAAAATCAAACTTAGGCCTTTCACTATCTAATGGATAGGCATAAAATATAATAGGATTGGTACTGGTTCCATTTTTTGTGATTCTGATAGGTGAACTAAAAGTATAAGTCCCACCACGTACGTATATTTCTTCACCAGGCGTTGCGTTAGCAAGCGCATTGATGATTTCTTGAGAGGTTTGAACGATCGTGCCCTCAATTGCTTGAGCAACACCTGAGATCGTAAATGTTTTGCTTCCGGACACATTTGAGCCATCCTGAGCTGTTACCGTGATGGTGACGTTACCATTTGACACCGCGCTAAGAACACCTGTTTCAGAAATAGTGGCGATTTGAGGGTCCGAGCTGCTCCAAGTGACTGTTTTATTGCTAGCATTGCTAGGAATAAAGCCTACAGACAGCTGGTTGGTGCCACCATCTGTTATATTTCCTCCATAGATTACCAATGTTTCAATCTTGATCTCAGTTTCCTCAGACATGCTTTCTGAATCATCAGTACTACAAGTGATCATTGTGAAGGCGATTAAGCACAATGACATTATTTTCAAGACACTTTTAAATCTCTTCATATTTTTTAAAATTGGAATCTATCCTTGTATCGAAGGTAATCGATTACATTAAATTAGTCAATCTAAAATCATATTATATTGTAAAGCTCCTCGCACTAATACCGCGAGTACACGACATATTTATTCCATATTAAAGTTTCGTATTTTTACCGACTACCTCCTTACCATTGATGAAGAAAAAAACGACTATTTACGATATAGCGGCAAAACTCAATCTTACCGCAGCCACTGTATCAAGGGCACTAAACAACAACAAAAAAATAAGTGAAAACACTCGAAAGCTTGTAAAGCAAACTGCTCTAGAAATGAACTATGAGCAAAACACGCTTGCTCGCGCTCTTAAAAGCGGTAAAAGCTTTAATGTTGGAGTGATTGTACCCAGAGTGGATAGTAATTTTTTTGCTTCAGTTATTAGAGGGATTGAAGAGGAATTATATCCTAAAGGGTATCATGTGATCATATGTCAAACCCACAATCAGGAAATACTAGAAACCAGCAATATTAACTCTCTGCTAAACGCTCAAGTAGATGGTGTTTTAATGTCTATAAGTAATGCAAAGACAAACATAGAGGTCTTTGACAGCCTACTGCAAAAACAGGTTCCTTTAATATTTTTCGATAGAAAAAGAGAAATGGACGGAATAAGCTCCGTAACTATAGACGACTTCAATGGTGCTTATACCGCTACAAAGCATTTAATTGATCAGGGCTGTAAAAAAATCGCACATTTATCTAATGACCGGTCCTTTGAAATATTCAAAGATCGTTATGCAGGTTACAAACAGGCTATTCTGGATCATGGGTTAGAATTTGATGAAAGTCTAGTCGTAGAATCTGCAAGTAAGATTGATGAGGGAAAAAGAATAACTAAGACCTTTCTAGAAATGCAGAATAGACCTGACGGAATCTTCTCTTCTAGTGATTTTACAGCCTTAGGTGCTATTCAAGAAATCAAAGCTCATGGGTTGAGGATTCCACAAGATATTTGTGTTGTAGGATTCAGTAATGAGCCATTTACTAGATTCATGGACTTATCTATCTCATCAGTCGATCAATCACCAATTGAAATGGGGCGACTTACAGCTCAAGCATTTTTAGAAGAAGTAAGTATTAAGAAGAAATTAAAGGTTCAGAAAAAAATTGTCCTTCAACCCGAACTAATAATTAGAAAATCTTCCACTAGATATTAATCTGAACACAGAATTTTATAAGATATATTTCGCTTAAAGCGAAACACCACGTTTCCACGGAATGAAATCATTTTGATTTAAAAGATTTGCTTTGGAAGGCACCTTACCTGAAGCAATTTCTATGATGGTATTGAGAGTTTCCTCTGCCATTTCTTCGATTGTTTTTTCTCCCGTAATAATACCACCGGTATCAATGTCGATGATGTCGCTCATTTTACGAGCTAATTCTGAATTCGAGGACACCTTTACAATAGGAGCAATTGGGTTTCCTGTTGGAGTTCCTAATCCGGTGGTGAACAAAACAATATTTGCTCCTGCACCTACCATCGCCGTAGTGCTTTCTACATCATTACCTGGTGTACATAACAGATTCAAACCTGGTTTAGTCACGTATTCACCATAATCCAAAACATCCACTACCGGTGATGTTCCGCCTTTTTTTGCAGCACCTGCAGACTTCATGGCGTCTGTGATCAATCCATCCTTGATGTTTCCAGGTGACGGGTTCATATCAAAACCAGAACCAGCATCTACCACAGATTTTTCAAATGCCTTCATTAAGTCTAGGAACTTATTGGCAGATTCTTCTGTCTCACATCGATTGACCAGTTCCTGCTCTACTCCACACAATTCTGGAAACTCTGATAATATTGCGGTACCACCTAATGCCACAAGCATATCTGATGTATAACCTAATGTTGGATTAGCAGAAATACCAGAAAATCCATCTGATCCACCACACTCTAATCCTAATTTAAGTTTTGACAGCGGTGCTGGTTTGCGTTCCAATGTATTGGCTTCTTTGATGGCCTCAAATGAACTCTTTATAATGCTATTAAGCATATCATCCACTGTTCCCATCTTTTGTTGCTCATACATCAAAATAGGTTTCTTGTTGTTGGGACTAATGGCTTTCAAGGCATTTTCAAAAACTTCTATTTGAAGGTTTTGACACCCTAGACTAAGTACCGTTGCACCTACCACATTGGGATTGTGTACGTAACCAGCAAGCAATCTAGCGAGGCTTTCTGAATCTTGTCGTATACCGCCACAACCTCCAGGATGCGTGATGAACTTCACGTCCACATTTTTAAAAACTCTTTCTGGTTCATCAACCTCTACCGTTTCTGTATCACCTCCATTTTGAACCAAGGATCTCAAAAGGTTGCGGTAGTTGTTTTTGGGTTGTGTGAGCAGTTCCTTTTCAAAGACTTCTTTAAGAGTCTCGATATTTCTGTTTTCGCAAAATACCAATGGGAAAAACAGCCAGACATTAGCTGTTCCTACTTGTCCATCTTCTCTGTGATATCCCATAAAGGTGCGATCCTTCCATTGCTCTACGTTAGGTGGATTCCAGCCTAAGGTAGCGGTCTTCTGAGAAACTTCAGCACTTTGGTGCTTGACGTTTTCAATCGTGAGTACAGCTCCTCTTTTAATGGGTGAACTCGCTTTACCTACGAGAACGCCATACATGAAAATATCATCACCTTCATCAAGGTCTACCAGCGATATTTTGTGTTTTGCCTTGACATTTGTAACCGCTACTATGGATTGATCTTCAAAAGAAATTAAATCGCCAGCAAGAATGTTTACTAAGGCTACGGCGACATTGTCTTCTGGATGTACCTTGATCAGTTTCTTTTGCATGATGTTTCTATTGATTACTGTTTTTTGTAGCGTAATTTTTAAATCCCTTTTCTATTCCGTGGGATTCGATTTCATCCAGGGCTAAAACGATGGCGTTAGATAAGTGAGGTACTTTTGTCAAGTCTTCATCCCAAAAGTCAGTATTTGATAAGGTCTGTTCCACCACTTGATTCAAGTCATTTGTTGACCAAACTTTTTTGAAAAAAGCAACCACCTCGTCACTATCTTTTATCGGCAGGTCTTCGCCTTTCCAGGTTCCTTTGTAGAACCTGATCAGACAGGCAAAAGCAAAGGTCAAATGAGTAGGCAATCGATTGTATTTCTCAACATATTCTAAAAGGCTAGGTAACACGCGTACCTTAAATTTAGAAACAGAATTAAGGGCAATATCTGCCAATTGATGTTTAATAAATGGATTTCTAAAACGATCTAAAATCTCGTTAGCAAAACTGTCTAGTTCTGCTTTATTCATAGGCAACACATTATTGATCTCTTCAAAAATCGCGTTATTCACGAAAGTACCCGTAAAATCATTGTCTACCGTTTCTTTCACGGTCGCATTTCCATAAAGTAATGAGAATGGTACCATTGCGGTATGCGCTCCATTTAATATACGCACCTTGCGCGTTCTATAAGGTTGCATATCCTTTACAATTTTGACATCTAGGTCAGTTTTATGGAAAGGTAATTTAGCCTTGAGCTCATCACCACCTTCTATCACCCAAAGTAAAAAAGCTTCAGCACTCACGATTAAGTTATCCTTATACGATAGCTGTGCGTTGTATGCTTCAATTTCATCCTTAGGATATCCTGGAACGATACGATCCACAAGCGTGCTGTGAAACGAACAATGGTTTTCTAACCATTGTTTAAAACTCTCATCAAGTTTCCAGTCTTCACAATATTTATAGATGATTTCCTTTAAAGTTTCAGAATTATGATTGATCAACTCACATGGGATGATGGTCAATCCTTTCTCTGGGTTCCCTTGGAAATACTGGAATCTCTCGTGCAATAAAACAGTAAGCTTTGCAGGAAATGATGATGGTGGCTTCATTTCCATCGAGTCTGTAGCGACATAAGCAATCCCAGCTTCTGTCGTGTTGGAAATAATAAATTGAAGTTCTTCTTCCTTGGCTAGACTCAGATAGTCTGCAAAATTCTTATAAGGATCTACGCCTTTTACAATATTGGTCATCAACTCTTGATGCTGTATTTCTTCACCTTTTTTGATTCCCTTTAAAAATAAGGTATAGAGTCCATCTTGATCATTCAGCATGTCGACCATACCGCGATCAATGGGTTGCACTACGGCGATGCCGGCATTAAAGTTTGTTTTTTGATTGAGTTTTTGAAAAGCATATTCAATGAATGCTCTTAGGAAATTTCCCTCGCCAAACTGCACCACCTTTATAGGCAATTTCCTGCCTGCATCGACATTGGTTCTGTTGAGTGCCGTCTTTTTTTCTACAACTTCAATCATGATTTTTGGTATTTTAGGTTGGAAGAGGTTCAATAGGTTCTATCCTATCACAGCTTCGCTGAGTGTTTTATCAACTTTTAAAATCAAAGTATTCGTTAGCGTTGTGGTAGCAAATATCAGACACCATCTTGCCTACTAGCTCCATGTCATGAGGCAACTCGCCTCGCTTCATTTCATCACCCAGTAGGTTACAAAGCACGCGTCTAAAATATTCGTGTCGTGGGAAGGAAAGGAAACTTCTGGAATCTGTAAGCATTCCAATAAAGCAGCTTATCAATCCCATATTGGATAAGGCATTCATTTGTTTGATCATGCCATCCTTTTGATCCAGGAACCACCATCCAGAACCAAACTGTACCTTACCCTTGACACTACCATCATTAAAGTTCCCAATCATGGTGGCGATCACTTCATTATCGGCAGGATTGAGGTTGTAAATAATAGTTTTTGTCAATTTATTGGTGCTGTCCAATCGGTTTAAAAAGGACGATAATTGCTGGGCTTGAGAGTAATCACCTATGGAATCCCAACCGGTATCAGGACCCAACAATTCGTGCATTCTTTTATTATTGTTGCGCAATGCTCCTAGATGGAACTGCTGCACCCAGCCGTGTTTGTGATAAGTCTCGCACAAGAAAATCAATAGAGCGCTTTCAAACTTCAAACGCTCTTGATCTGATAGTTCCTGACCGTTGCGTCTCTTTTCAAATATAGTTTTCACCTCAGACTGCGTAAAAGGAACTGAAGAAATCTGGTTGAGTCCATGATCACATAGTCTACAACCATGATCATGAAAATATTGTATCCTAGATTCTAGCGCAGCGCATAGATCTTCATAACTACGTATATCAGTATCTGCAGCCTTTGCCAAAGCATCGATGTATTCATTATAGCCGTCATTAGCAATCATGATCGCCTTGTCAGGTCTAAAAGCGGTGCTCACCGTGACCTTATAATCACTGTTTCTTAATTGCTTGTGATGCTCAAGTGTGTCGATGGGATCTTCTGTGGTACACACTACTTTAGCATTTGCCTTAACTAACAAGTTTCTGCAGCTATATTCTGGCGAGCTAAGTTTTTCCTGAGTTTGATTCCAGATACCTTCAGCAGATTTTTCATTGAGCAGATCATAAATATCAAAGTAACGAGCCAGTTCCAAATGTGTCCAGTGATATAGTGGGTTTCTTAGCGTATAAGGAACCGTTTTTGCCCATTTCATAAACTTATCCTTGTCAGAAGCATCACCAGTGATGAATTTCTCATCAATGCCCAGCGTGCGCATTGCTCGCCATTTGTAATGGTCACCATCGATCCACACATTGGTACAGTTGCCAAAAATATGATCCTCGGCAATCAGCTTAGGTGACAAGTGATTATGGTAATCAATGATGGGTTGATCCTTGGCAAACGTGTGGTACAACTCTTCAGAATAGGAGTTGTCCAACAGGAAATTCTCGTTTATAAATGTTTTACTCATTGCTATCTGCTATATAATGGATTACAAGTTTTAATGAATCTATCGCTTTCTACCTAGATTCCTATTTTGAAAATATAATTCACAGTAAGTTATCGTCCCGCATTATATTATTAAAAACAGCTTTGTAATCGATTACACAAATGTATAGATATTTTCTAACACGTTAAAATTTCTTAATAAACGTTTCCATTGGTATTAATGAAGAATAACCCTACAAAAGGAGAATGTTCATCATTAGATCAGTTCTTGGTGAATATCCTTTGAAGCACACTCGCAACGACTGCTGGACTATTTGATGCTGTTTGTCCCTGTAGAAAAGGATGGTAGATGTTTTCGCTTTCGCGAAAGCGAACTCATTAAAATCCAATCGTTAAAAGACCATCTCTCTTTATTACACCAAGGAATTTTCTGGTGGCGCTTGGGTTTTAACAATCAAATGGGAATCTGAAAGGCGTTGCCACGACCGATTTCTTTAATTTTAATATCAAAACTACATGCCAGAATTACCAGAAGTACATGGTTATAAGGTGTACATCGACAGCACGATCCTGCACAAGACGATCATATCTATGGATTGTCGGGACAAGAAGCTGCTCAAGAAAGCGTACGGTGATTTTGAAAAATTCCTAGTGGGCGAGCAGCTGACATTTACACGGCGTATTGGGAAATATTTGTTTGTCAACACGACTGGGCCTAAGGTGCTGGTGATGCATTTTGGCATGACCGGTAGGCCCAGTTATTATAAGGAAGCAGATGACCGACCTAAATTTGGCCATATCGTATTGGCCTTTGACAACGATTTTCACTTTGCGTTTGAAAACAAGAGAAAGTTCGGCTGGTGGGATTTGATAGATTCTATTGCAGATTATAAACAGGATCATGGCTTGAGCGATGATGCTCGCGAGCTGTCCTTTGAGGACTTTAAAAATTCCCTAAGCACCCGAAAAACCGACATCAAAAAAGTTTTGCTGGATCAGAGTGTTGCGGCTGGCGTGGGCAACTGGATGGCAGATGAGATCCTGTATCAGGCAAAAATGCATCCGCAGAAAAAGATCGAGAACATGACCGAAACTGACGTCAAAGCCGTTTTTGACGCCATGAAAAAGGTTATCGAGGTGGCCATTGAAAACGATGCGCATTACGACAGTTTTCCAGAGGATTTTCTCATGCATTTTAGAGAAAAGGAAGGCACCTGTTTCCACACCGGTGGACCCATTGAGAAGATCAAAGTAGGTGGCCGCGCGACCTATTTCTCGCCTAAGTGGCAAGAGAAATAGGACATACTAATTCGATCTCTTTAAAACTGAGTTTGATAAACAAAAAAGCCCTTCAAAATTGAAGGGCTTTTCTTGGTGCGGATGACAGGAATCGAACCTGCACGCCGTGAAGCACTAGATCCTAAGTCTAGCATGTCTACCAGTTCCATCACATCCGCATACTGGTATTCCCTATTTGGGACGGCAAATATACATACTTTCCCGATATTACAAATTCTTTGTAATAAGAAAATTTCCTGCTGCTTATCTTTACATCAAACTCCTATTGAATGAATACCAAAACGTACGTTGAACAGCATAAGGACAGATTCATAAATGAACTTGTCGATCTTCTCAAAATACCGTCCATAAGTGCAGACAAAGCCTATAAGGACGACGTCATAAATACAAGCGAAGTTGTAAAAACTGCTCTTGAAAAGGCAGGATGTGACCACGTAGAGATTTGCGATACACCTGGTTACCCTATTGTTTATGGAGAAAAAATTATCGATAAAGATCTACCTACGGTTTTAGTCTACGGTCATTATGACGTTCAACCGCCAGATCCTATTAATTTATGGGACAGTCCTCCTTTTGAACCGGTCATTAAAAAAACCGACCTACATCCTGACGGCGCCATATTTGCCCGCGGCGCCTGCGATGATAAGGGACAAATGTACATGCATGTCAAAGCCATGGAATTCATGACGGCTAATGATGCTTTGCCCTGCAACATAAAATTCATGATTGAAGGTGAAGAAGAAGTAGGTAGCGAGTCACTCGGTTGGTTCCTAGAACGCAATCGTGAGAAACTGGCTAATGATGTGATCCTTATTTCTGATACCGGAATGATTTCAAAGGAAAATCCTAGTATTACAACAGGACTGCGAGGCCTAAGTTATGTAGAGGTAGAAGTCACAGGTCCTAATCGCGACCTGCATTCTGGCTTGTATGGTGGCGCGGTGGCAAACCCCATCAATATATTATGTCAGATGATCGCTTCACTGCATGATGAAAACAACCACATTACCATTCCTGGCTTTTACGACAAGGTAGAAGAATTGAGTAAGGAAGAACGCGCCGAAATGGCCAAAGCTCCATTCTCTCAAGAAGAATACAACAAGGCGCTCAACATAGCCTCAGAACATGGTGAGAAAGGTTACACCACCAACGAGCGCAATAGCATACGACCAACGCTGGATGTCAATGGCATTTGGGGTGGTTATACTGGCGAAGGAGCCAAAACCGTAATCGCCAGCAAGGCTTTTGCGAAGATCTCCATGCGCCTGGTTCCAGATCAAAACTGGAAAGAAATCACAGAACTTTTCAAAAATCACTTTGAAAGCATCGCTCCAGACAGCATTACAGTAACGGTAAAACCGCACCATGGTGGCACCGCTTATGTAACTCCTATCGACAGCATAGGCTATCAGGCCGCCAGCGCTGCTTATAAAGACACCTTTGGGAAAACACCAATACCACAACGCAGTGGTGGTTCCATTCCTATCGTCGCGCTGTTTGAAAAAGAATTGAATTCCAAATCCATCCTGATGGGCTTTGGACTTGACAGCGATGCGATTCACTCGCCTAATGAGCATTTTGGTATATGGAATTATCTGAAAGGTATAGAGACCATCCCACATTTTTACAAGCATTTTGCGGCGATGAGTAAATAGATTTCGGTTAGAAGTCATTTTCAAAAAGTCTCTTTGATTATTCATAGGGACTTTTTTTATGAATGTATACTGGATAGAAGTTCGCTTTCGCGAAATTAAAACCGAAATTTTATTAGAAAATGGTCAGATTAAGAGAAACTGTTAGAACCCTACCACTACCACTAAATCTCTGAACCCAAACCTCAACATACTCTCCTGGTTCTAAATTAATTACACCTGTTATTGGGACAGCACCAAGGTCTCCACCAGTAATTACCTGTCTCCAAACACGAGTTTCGTTCAATACAGCCGCGGGATTTCCAGGTGCTGGACCACCTTTTGCTAAATAAAAAATAAACCGATCATTTGGCATATCACCTTGAAAAGATAAACTCGCATTAACATTAAAGAATCTTTCTTGTTTGCCATCGTAAACAATTCTATTGTTACCAGAAGGAATAAATCTAAAACTGTTATTTGTCGTTGTAAATCCTTCTAGTTTCTTAGGAATGTTACTTGTAAAGGTAGTGGGTGCTCCCGTAGTAGGTCCAAAATCAAAATTAAGATCTCCAGTAGCCTGTACGTCTGTTTCTGCAGGTATTCCAGAACAATTAACATTCCAATCATTTGTAAAATTAAAGCCTGTGTAGGAACCTACGGTATATCCTTCTACGAAAGTTCCATCACCCACAAAACTTAATTCAGCTAAAGTGGCATCGTTTACAATATTTGGATTAGCGCTCACATCAATTCCGATTTCTCCAGAATCTGTCACTACGCGACCTCCATTCATTTGAAGATCTTCGAAAGAACCTGTAAACTCCATAAAAGTACCCGTGTTTGTTTCTGTCCAAAAGATATTGCTAACAAAGAAGTTATCAATATTATCAATAGTAAGTCCATCCATATTAGAAATATACTGTGTGACGCTTAGAAACACTGTGCCTAAACCACTCAAGGTTCCTACCGTGCTGGCACCTGCAATGACGGTATTATTGATCAATAACAAATCTGTTGCGGTACCGGTGATGTCAAAGAGTTGCTTGCCGTTACCTGACAAGGTCAGGTTGCGCAAACCGCCACCACTAGTCCCTTCAAATAGACTACCACTGGAATTATTTACAAGTATATCTTCTGAAGAATCTACTCCTTCTATATAAGCGCCGTTCAAATCAATCGGGAAATCAAAAATGATGGTCCCGTTAATCTCATAAAGAAAATCTGTGTTTAATACATATTTAGATCCACTTCCTGCAGTAAGCTCATCGGTGAGATCTGCAATAGACTGGACGAGCTTGTAATTGGTTCTTTTCTTTACTGGGTCTAATGACGACCAGGAATCATCTTCATAAAAGAAAAAGCGATTCTCGTCTGTATCATAAACTAACAACCCATTGGCCGGTGAAACAATAGCTAGCCGTTGGGTAGTAGTCATTCTAGGAGCCAGCATTCCTTGAGTAGAAGAACTTATATCTAACAAAGCTGAAGGGTCTGGCATTGCCGTACCTATTCCCACTTGTGCGAACGAGATGACAAAACACAGAAAGCAAAAGATGAATAGGGACTTTTTCATAAATTCATTTTTATAAACAATTGCGAATCATTTTACTTTTAATCATTCTAATATATATTAATTAGACCCAATATTCATTATTTCAGCTTTATAAAATACTTTTTATCTTGTTTTAATTCTTTTTATCTGTTAATAGATTATTTATACCAGTTAATAAGGCATAATTTGATGCATAAAATAGGTATATGGTTAAATTTATCATCTCTATTTCGGCATAACTCTAGCAGAATTACAATCTTTTACTTCTACACTTGTAGAATCAAATTATTATTCTACATTTGTAGAGTGTATTCTAAAATTGTAGAAATGAAATTGTCAAAATCTGAAGAGGAATTAATGAATGTGCTTTGGAAACAAGAAAAAGCCTTTATGAAAGATTTGCTTGATGCTTATCCAGAACCCAAACCTGCCAATACGACTATTGCTACCATGCTCAAACGCATGACCGATAAAGGTTTTGTTGGATATGATATTTTGGGGAATAGCCGCCAGTATTATGCACTGGTAGAAAAGAGCACCTACTTCTCCAAACACATGAACGGTCTGATCAAAAATTTCTTTAACGATAGCGCCTCACAATTCGCATCCTTTTTTACAAAGGAGACCAACCTGTCTCAAAAAGAATTGAAGGAACTCAAGAAGATTATTGATGACCAAATTAAAGATCAATAGCCATGGAACACTTCTTAATCAATAGCTCAGTGTGTTTGTTCAGCCTGTGGCTGGTGTACAAACTCTTGCTGGAAAATACGAGTTGGCACCAGTTCAAGAGGTTTTATTTCTTGGCGGCCATTATCATTTCGGCCATAGTTCCTTTCGTGGTGGTCCGTACAGTAGTAGTTCCTTTAAATTACGGACCTGCACCAGATTTCACTACCGTAGAATTGAACCCTGATACCGTTGTAGACACTGGTTTCACACTGGACTGGAGCTGGATCTTATGGGGTGCTTATTTGATGGGAGTTTTGATTATGGGGTACCGATTTATGAGAAACCTATATGATCTACGCATCAAAACCGCTGATGAAGTTACTACTTACGCCACTTATAAACTGATTTTAAGGGAATTGGTTCAAGTGCCTCACTCCTTCTTCAGCAGTATCTATGCTTCAAAGAAGGATTACCACGCAGGCGATATTCCAGATGCCGTATTGCAACATGAAAAGGCACATCTGGATCAAAGACACAGCGTCGATATCTTATTTATTGAACTTCTTATTGTTTTGTTTTGGTTCAACCCGTTGTTGTATCTGGTCAAATATTCCATGAAACTGAATCATGAATTCCTCGCAGATCAAGCGGTGCTTTCCAGTGGCGTACCCACAAAAGCATATCAAGAAACATTACTCGCCTATTCTTCCAGCAGTCAACATCAAGCGCTAGCCAACACTTTTAACTTTCCCATCATCAAAAAAAGATTTACCATTATGAAAACACACACCACCACCGCCAGCGGACTCTTAAGAAGTCTTGCTCTTATTCCAGTTCTTGCATTGCTCATCATTAGTTGCGGGCAGGAAGAAATCGTAACAGAACCAGAGCTAATTGAGATTGTTGAGGAGCCTGAGGTCAATCTAGTTGATAAAAAAAATAAAATATTCATAATTGCTGGTCAAGAAAGCGGAATAGCCTTGATTGATAGAGCGAAGTTTATCTTTAAAAGAGAAAACGATCGTATTGTTATTTATGATAACGATGGTACTGTACAAAACTTTCAAGAACGAGGTTACGAGATTGTAGAAGTTGACGAGATCAGTGAAGAGATTGAAGAAGTTGAGATTGTCGAAGTTTTACCAAACATAACTGTAGAGGACATCACAGAATACAATCGCCTCGCAAAAAAACACGCAGCCATGATTGAACAAAAAGGTCACTCCATTTATTTCAAAGATGAAACAACACACATGCAAACCATCTGGAATACCATGAACGAAGAGCAACGAGCAAATGCCGAGCCATGGCCGTATTTAGGAATTGATGGTAATAAAGCGGGTGAGATTGCGCCACCTCTACCGCCAACGCCACCAGCGCCAAAAGTTCTAAGTATAGAAAAGAATAAGAATCAACGTTCAAATAGTTCTAATAAAGAACAATCACTGAGCCAATCTTTGAGTACATCAATCTATTCAGTTTCAAATGGAGATATAAATACTTTATACGCTTCAAATATAAATCAAGGCCAGGATTCAACTTTTGCAACAAAGGAAATGATGCAAGAATATAAGAAGCTTATGCAGCAGTCTTATAGAGGTGACAGCCGCATTTGGAAAAATTCTGATTTGGAAAGAATGCGAAATATTTATGTAAAGATGTCCCCAAAACAAAAGAACACCGTTGAGAAATTACCGATGCTTCCCTCTATTGATTTAAGCGAAGTACAGCCAATTAAACCTAACGATCAACAGTTTGAATCCTGGAAGAATTCTAAAAACTATGCGGTTTGGATAGATGGAAAAGTAATTACTGATTTGAAAGCTGGAAAATATCAGCTTAGCGACATTACTCACTATCATGTAAGCAAAGTTTATAAAAATGCTCAGTCCCAAAAATATCCACAACCTTTCCAGGTAAATCTTTATACGAAAAAAGGATTTGAAAATGCCTTTAGAAATAAAACAGAGATTAGATAAACGATATTGAAAACATAGTATTTAACAAATAAGACTCTAACCGCTATCACGCTATATATTTAAAAGCCACAAATATTATGGATTTGTGGCTTTTCATTTTTGATGTGATTATGCTATAATTTCAAATCATCCATGTAACATTTTACCGCCTAGAGCGTTATAACCTCCTAACTTAATGTTTTCATGCAATCATTTTTCATTTTTTGTAGCGGTGCAGATGCAGATCTGCTGGATAAGTGTAGCGCTGGAGAGCGCAACAAATACGCCGGTATAGGCGCCACCGTTTTCTTTACCGCGCTCATGGCCTTTTTTGCCTCGGCTTACGCGCTTTTTACCGTTTTTGACAGCTATCTGGTCGCTACGGCTTTTGGCCTGGTTTGGGGATTGTTGATTTTTAACCTGGATCGTTATATCGTTTCCACACTCAAGAAAAGCGACAAGAAAATCAACGAGATCTGGCAGGCGACGCCACGTATTTTGCTGGCCATCATCATTGCCGTAGTGATTTCAAAACCTCTAGAACTTAAAATGTTTGAAAAGGAAATCGACCGCGTGCTCCTTGCCGAAAAGAACGAGATGACCCTCGAGAATCAGGAGCAAGTTGGATTACTGTTTGCTGCTGAAGAGTCCGCTTTCGCGAAAGCGATACAAGATTTAAAAGACGAGGTCACCAACAAAGAGGCCGAAGTCGATGCGCTCTATGCCACCTACATCGCAGAGGCCGAAGGTACCGCAGGAACCAACCGCCTAGGGAAAGGACCAGTCTACAAAGAGAAGCGCGACAAACACGACGCAGCCCTAGCCGAATTACAGGCACTGAAACCCGTCAATGCAGAAAAGATCCTAGCGCTGGAAACCCAGCTCGCCGAAGTCCAGGAACGTGAAGCAGCACAGTTGCTCGCTACCCAACCCATCATCGATAACTTTGATGGACTTATGGCACGCATCAGTGCATTGAACAAATTACCGTTTTTGATTTCGTTCTTTATTTTCCTGCTATTTCTAGCCATCGAGACCTCGCCCATTATTGCAAAACTACTCGCTCCTAAAGGTGAGTACGACTTCAAACTGGCAGAGCGTGAAGAACTGGTCAAATCATGGGTCACCCAGCAAAAACAGCAGCAAACCGTCATGGTTCAAACCGACCGCGACCTGAACAATCGCGTCTATGCCGACATAGCCGATGAGGAAGAATTGTACAACTACAAAAAGAAAACCGCACGCCAGCTCATGCAAAAACAAGCCGATGCTTTTTATGAAAAGCAGAAAGGGATTTTGGGTTAGATTTCAAACCCTCTTGACAGGAAAATGGAATATAGATTATAGAACATAGACGTGAGTAGTAAGGCTACATCTATACTCCATATTCCAACAGCGAAGCGGTCCTAGGTCTGTCCCGTAAGTTAGTGTGCTGAAAAGATGCCATTTTTACTATAATATAAAGTAAGTACCATTGTAACTTGTAAAAATGTTTTTTTTACCTAAAGATCTAGACGACTATATCGTCAACCATTCACAAGATGAGCCGCAGATTCTAAAGGATCTGACTCGGGAAACGCATTTAAAAGTGCTGCAACCCATCATGTTGTCTGGCGCTTATCAAGGTCGCGTGTTGAGCATGATCTCGCATTTACGCGCTCCTAAACGTGTTTTGGAAATAGGTACGTTCACTGGTTATTCGGCGATATGTTTGATGGAAGGCATGCCGTCTGGCAGTGAATTGGTGACCATCGATATCAATGAAGAATTAGAGGATTTTGCAGGCAGGTATTTTTCTCGCTTTCGCGAAAGCATAAACCCTAAAATCACGGTGCATCAAAAAATAGGCGATGCCACCCAAATCATCCCGCAGCTTAAGGGAACTTTTGACTTGGTCTTTATTGATGCCGACAAACCCAACTATGTCACCTACTTACATCAGGTGATGGAAAAGGTGAGCTCTGGATCCTTGATCATTTCTGACAATGTGCTATGGCATGGAAAAGTGGTGGAAGAGGTACAGCCTAAGGATACCTCAACACCGGTACTGCTGGAATATAATAGACTGCTCAAGGAAGACCCTAGGTTACAAACGGTGCTCCTGTCCGTACGTGATGGTTTAACGCTTTCTCGTGTTCTCTAGCACCTCAAAGAGAAACAGCGTCAGCTTGTAAAAAGCATAGCCGGTGAGAAGCCCGACGATCATTCCCACGGTGACATCTGCCGGGTAATGCACGCCCACAAATATTCTGGAAAGCGCAAAAGTGATGGGCCAGATATAAAAAAGATAATACCACTTGCTGGGCTTATAATGCTGCAGCAATAGCACCACAATCGTTGTGGCTGCAAAACTCACGGCACTATGTCCGGACCAGAAACTAAAGTTTTCTGGCTTTTGTAGAATGTTGATGCTGTCCATCAACATGGGTTCATTGTTGGGTCGCAGGCGCTCCACATTATTCTTGACAAAATTGGTACACCACAAGGTAAAAACAGCAGTGGTCAACACCATGCCGATGCTGGCCAATCCTTTGCGCCAAGACATGGATTTGTAGAGTAAATAAAAGAAGAAAAGGTAAAGCGGTATCCAGTGTTCTATCTGGGTAACAAACAGCCAAAAGTCGGTAAATCTACCTATCCAAAGACCATTGATAAAACTGAATATATCACGATCTAACTGGACGAGTTCTTCCCACATTAGAACTTGCGTTTGATGGATCCAGAATCTTCAATCTGATCCTTGACTTGCTCAATTTGTTTGGTGATTTCCTTGATATCTTTTGAGAAACCGTGCTCATCGGCAGATTTGGTGATCTCATTTTTGATATCGTCAGTGGCATTACGCACGGTATTCATAGCCTTTGCGATACCTCGAACAATTTCGGGTAGCTTATCAGAACCAAATACCAAAATAATGACCAATCCTACGATCATCATTTCTGGCATACTTATAAAAAGGGGCAATGAAACCATGATGCAAATATACGATCCCAGCAAGATCTTAGATATTCAAAAGCGTTAATTAAGGCATGTAGATAAAAGTCTCTACCGTGGTTTGAGTACCGGTTGCCGTAGTGGACGATACGGTTCTAGAACTGGGAAAATCGTCTTCCTGCAAGGTGTAATCGTAAGACACAAACCTGCCATCTACAGGTGGACCGTTGGAATTGAATCGCTCTTCCAGCGTTGCCGGTAAATACCTGGTATAAGGAACGAACTCTTCGAAAATCAAAAACCTTATCACATCGTTCATATCCCTAAACGGATTGTTGTTGAATAGATAAGTAAGCTCTGTAGTGGATTCAATAGAGTTTCCCGTTGGTCTCAGATCGTTGATACGCTCCACATTGAAGTTTTGCGAGTACACGTATTGGGTTTGATCAGTGGCAGTTCTTGAGCCGTTAGTGGCACTATCAAAGGTTCTAACGAAGTTGATCCTGTTTTGAAAGTCAATACTTAATTCCTTTTGCTGTACGGTAGCATCTGGAAATGTTGTAGTCAAGGTGATGAGGTTATTATTATAATTCAGCGTGTTGCTAGTCGTTTGACCATTATGCACTTTCTCAAAGGCTATCAACCGATCATTAATCGCATAAGTCATCGTATATAAGGCGTTTTCCATGCCTGAGAACGTGATCTGCCTGATCAATGAATCTTCATCGTAATCAATCTCTATTTCCTGAATCACGGTAGCTGCATCGTCCTCTATTGTGATGCCCTGCAATCTCACAAGATCATCTACAGGCTCAATGACTTCGACCAACTCGTCATCACTAATGATATCATCATCACAAGCAACAAAGCTTAAAGCCAGAAAACTAACCACGATATAGAAAAAGTGTTTTCTCATAACGTACAAACATAAAAAAGCCAGATTCATTGTGAATCTGGCTTGATAATTATTCCATGAGAATTTTTAGTTTTTCATTTCTTCGAACTTGTCTACTGTAGCTTCTTGTGGCCATGCGTTGTTAGACACGTCGATATCTGCTGTTTCAAGATCTGGATCGATAACGATTTTAGTGATCTCCTTAGCAGAACCTTTAGACAAGGTTACCTGCTTATCATTGTATCTCCAAATTTCTGCTGGGTGCGTTACTTTTTCAGTAGAACCATCAGCATAGGTGTATTCTAAAATAATAGGCATTACCAATCCACCTGGTTTGTCAACAGTGATTTGGTAGAAGTACTTAGGGTTTTTAAGCTGTGCTCTTTCTTCTGGTGTGAAGTTGTCCATCAAGTATTCTTTCAAAGCAACCGCATCTTCTTTAGGATCTTGACCATTCATTTCGGCCTTATAGTCTTCAGAGTCTTTTTTGACCATGAATACCAAACCTTTGAATCGCTCAAGTGGTATGTTACGTTCTGCCGCTAATTCTTTCATCTCAGCATTTACTTCATTGGAAACGTAGTATTGATCAACACCACCTATCGCCATATCTGTATATTGAGTAGAATAGAACCAACCTCTCCAGAACCAGTCTAGATCCACTGCACTGGCATCTTCCATAGTACGGAAGAAATCCTCTGGCGTCGGGTGCTTGAACATCCATCTGTTGGAATACTCACGGAAGGCGTAGTCAAACAAGTCTCTACCCATGATCGTTTCACGCAAGATGTTTAGACCTGTAGCAGGTTTCGCATAAGCGTTAGAACCAAACTGATATGTGTTCAAACCTTTGGTCATAATAGGTGCGATATAACGCTGGTCACCGCCCATGTAAGGAACGATGGCTGCTGCTGGACCGCGACGTGATGGATATTTATCAAGATCTGTGTCACCCTTAAGGGCTTCTGGATAGCTTTCACCAAAATCTTGCTCTGCTACATACTGTACAAAAGTGTT
The DNA here is from genome assembly GCF_002994045.1 of Nonlabens agnitus. NCBI lineage: Bacteria > Pseudomonadati > Bacteroidota > Flavobacteriia > Flavobacteriales > Flavobacteriaceae > Nonlabens > Nonlabens agnitus. Next base: position 2,968,595 of record NZ_MQUC01000003.1, on the reverse strand, counting down.
CAAACCTTCATCCATCCAGGTCCACTGGCGCTCGTCAGAGTTCACGATCATCGGGAAATAGTTGTGTCCTACCTCGTGAATAATTACGGAAATCATACCATATTTCACACGGTCAGAATAAGAACCGTCTGGCTCTGGACGACCATAATTCCAACAAATCATAGGATATTCCATCCCTTGATTCTTAGCGTGTACAGAGATCGCCTTGTGATAAGGATAATCAAAAGTCATTCTTGAGTACGACTTCAATGTTTGTGCAACGGCATAAGTGGACCATTGTTCCCATAGAGGATTACCTTCTGGCGGATAGATGGAAACTGCCATCACATCGCTCTTACCTACTTTTACCGCCATCGCGTCTGCAATGTATCTTCTAGAAGATGTCCATCCAAAGTCACGTACGAAGTCTGCTTTTAACTTCCAGGTTTTGGTAGTCGTTGTGGTTTCTGCACTTCCTTGAGCAAACTTTTCAGCTTCTGCTTGTGTTCTAATGATCACAGGCTTCTCATAAGACTTCATCGCTCTTTCATAGCGATTCATTTCTTCTTTGGTATAAACATCCTTACGGTTAGTCAATTTACCGGTACCGTCTAACCAGTGGTCAGAAGGCACAGTGATATTCACTTCAAAAGAACCGAATGGCAATGCAAACTCATCACGTCCCCAGAACTGGCTGTTTTGCCATCCTTCAACGTCATTATAAACTGCCATACGTGGATAGAATTGAGCGATAACATAAGAGCGGTTCCCATCTGGAGTTTGCTCATAACCACTACGGCCGCGGCCGTTCACGTGATCGTTGATGTTATAATCCCATTCAATATCAAATTCAAAATCGTCACCAGACTCTAGTGGCTCTGGCATCTCTACACGCATCATGGTTTGGTTGATAGTGTATTTTAAGGGATTTCCTTTACTGTCCAAAACCTTGGTGATGTTGAAACCACCATCAAATGGCTGCTCCAAGAAGCTACCGGTAAATCCGGCTGGAGTTGCATAGGGATCGATTCTTCCACCTTCAATCAAAGGGGTTTTACTGTCCTTGGCACGCATATTTTGATCCAGTTGCACCCACAAATAGCTTAGGACATCTGGAGATTTGTTAGTATAGGTAATGGTTTCATAACCGTATAGGTGATGGTTTGCATCATCCAGGCGTACGTCCATTTTGTAGTCTGCGCGCTGTTGGTAGTACGCTGGACCTGGAGCACCACTGGCGCTACGGTATTCGTTAGGAGTTGAGAACTCCTGATACATTTGACGGAATTTGTTCTCGTTGTAGTGTTCTGGTGCTTTTTCTTCGGCAGGTGCATCTTGTGCAAAAGCGCCAAAAGAAATGAGCATCATACTCATGAACAAAAGTTTGATTGCTTTCATTAATTGGTGTTTTTTTCTAGTTGCTGCTAATTTAAGAATATTAGGATCTAATTACGGTATCCCTTTAAAAGTTTACGCGATCTGTAGGCGTATCCATGCTGTTAAGCAGTGATTTACGCTGGCTGCCCATTTTGAAATGCACAAGATTTTTTTGCTCGGGAAAAAGTTCGAACAAGGCCTTATAACTCACCTCAACAGTTTTGGGCTGTTTTGCGGCCGGTAATTCTATGTAGATGATAATTTGGTCAGCATCATATTCTGCACCTATAACGGTAGGATCTGTAGTGGTTCCATCGGCCTTAACACGCAGTCTACTATTGATGTAACGATTCAAGATCGGTTTGAGTTCTTCAAGACCATCGGGATTTCCCAGCGTGACCTTTTTATCCATGCGTTCATTGAGAACATCTTCTAGGTCATCAATAAAAAATCGGGAAACCATTTGCAGGGCCTTACTTTTCTCGTTGTATTTCACGTTGGAAACAGACAGATAATATTTGTGGTATTGTTGGATGAGTTCGCTTTCGCGAAAGCGAGAACCCTCAACAACTATGGGTAAATCAAAAGCCTCCTTGATAGTGGAAGCGGTGCTTGCAAGGGCACCAAAAAGAACCGTGATGATTACGGCTACTTTAGTCAATTTCATAGAATGTGTATTCAATTATGGCGATTGCCAATCTTTTTTGAGCAATAACAATGCCTAAAAATGAACCTTTTATTCTTTTGTAGCAATCCTTTTCTTGAATGTGGTCGCCTGCTCATCCAGGAATTGTAGCAATTGAAATTCATTTTCTGGCAACAACATGGCTTTATTCAAACCTTTTTCTTGAGCAAATACCATGAATTCAAAAAGTTTGTCCTCTGGAATGTCAAGGTAATCCACAAGATACTCGGTGCTGTACTCATTTTGAAGCAGCGTCTCTTTGAATCGAGTTTCTTGTTTGCTAGGTGCGTCCACAGATAGGTCGACGTTGCGCAATGCGCCTTCAATCAACAAACCACCCAGCAAACCCACAAGATTGAAGGAATTGTATCGCAGCTGGCTCTGATTGAACGCTGTATTTTCCAACGGGATTTCTTCTGGCTGGCGTATACGGTCAGAAAAAGTGTTCTCGATGCGGTCTACCGCAGCAGTTCTTATGTTGCGCTCGCTTACCTTGTCCAGTCCAGTTTCTGGCATTTCAGTCTTTTTGACCGCTACTACAATAGACTCATCGGTCACAACGACTTCATCCAGCAAGTTGACGCCTTGAGTAAAAACGAGCTGGGTTTTTCTGTTTTCTACCGTGGTTTCTGTCACGGTCAAGGTAAATGGATCGTATTGCAAAGCGCTGAAGGACAATTTGTCGCCCACACGCACATCCATATAAAACTTCCCGTCTAGATTAGTCACCGTACCTTCTAAGGTGTTCCCATTAAAAATGGTGATGCCGTCCAGCGGTTCTTTAGTCACGCCTAGGATGGTTCCTTCTATCTGGACGCGATCTTGTGCGAACGCAGCGCTGGTTATCAATAAAAAAAGTAAGAGATATTTCATGGGATGGGATTAAATACTAATATAAAGTTATAAAGAGTGCGCCGTGCATACTGCCTGAAAATTGTTAAATACCTTTGGTTAAAACCAACTCATCGCCATGAGAAATATGATTGTTGCCAGTACCTCGACGCTTTATGGCGGTGGCTATCTGGAGTATCTGACACCTTTCCTTTCCAAAAGATTAAAAGCAGCGTCTATCAAAGAGCTTCTTTTTATTCCTTTTGCAAGACCTGGTGGCATTAGCCATGATGATTATACCAGTAAGGTTAGAGCTGTTTTTCAAACGATGCATGTGAACGTAAAGGGTATTCATGAATTTGAGGATCCCATTAAAGCCATTCAAGATGCTCAAGGAATCTTTACTGGCGGCGGCAACACTTTTCAGTTAATCAAAATGCTTCACGATTTGCAGTTAGTCGAACCGTTGCGCAAAGTCATATATCAAGGTGTTTTTTATCTGGGCACTAGTGCCGGCAGTAATATTTGTGGGCTCAACATAAGAACCACTAATGATATGCCGGTCGTACAACCTTCCAGTTTTAAGGCTACTGGAGCTTTGGCCTATAATATCAATCCGCATTATCAAGATCCTATTGAGGGCGACCAGCACATGGGCGAGACTCGCGAGCAACGCATTAATGAATTTCACATATACAATCACATTCCAGTCATAGGGCTGCGTGAAGGTAGTTTTATCGATGTCCAAGGAACGACCGAAATCCTTAAAGGCACGCTCAAAGCCAGGCTTTTTCAGGCAGGAAAAGCACCCATGGAAATTGAACCAGAAACTGATTTTGCAACCCTTAACTTAAACCACTAAATTTATCTAGACACCATGAATACAGACAATATCCAACATAAACAGAACGACCGTCGCGGTATTTTTTACCTCAAGCAAGACGATCAAACCATTGCAGAATTGACCTACTCACTGGAAGATGGCGTGATGACCATTGACCATACAGAGGTACAGCCAGAACATGAAAATCAAGGCCTAGGCAGCAAAATGATTGAGGAGAGTTACGCTTACGCGAAAGCGAACCACTTAAAAATCAATCCGCTATGTCCATTTGCCGAAGTCGTTTTTGACCAGCATGAGGAATGGAGTGACGTGCGCGTGGGATGAATCTAAATTTTGAAACGGAAAGATTGTTGTTGCGTCCTTTTGAAAAAAGGGATGCTTCTCATTTCTATCTCATGAACAATGATGAGGAAGTGATGAGATATACTGGCGATGTGCCCTTTGAATCCATTGCCGCTGCAGAGGATTTTATTGAAGACTATACCAACAATCCAACGGGACAAATTCAAAAATATCACATGGGACGCCTGGCGGTAATTGATAAAACATCCAAAGAGTTTGTTGGGTTTTGCGGCATCAAAACACACGAGGCCTCACAGATTACAGACATAGGCTACCGTCTGCTAAGATCCCAATGGGGAAAAGGGTATGCCACTGAGGCTTGTCACAAAATGCTGAAATTTGCCTTTGACCACCATCAAAAAGATCAAATCATTGCTCATGTACATGAACAAAATATTGGATCACAACGCGTGGCCGAAAAGTTGGGGTTTCAACTAGACCATCGATTTTTATGGGATGGATTATTGCCTGGACGTTATTATAAATTGACTAGAGATGCCTATTACAATTAAGGAAATTACCACGTTAGAAACCTACAGCGTGCGCCATGCTGTTTTGAGAGTAGGACGACCGCTGGAGGAATGCGCAATGGACGGCGATGATTTGTCAACCACCTTTCATTTAGGTGCTTTTGATGGTGACCTGCATGTAGGTGTCGCGACCTTTTTGAAATCGGAAGCTGTGGATTTACCCATAAATTTCCCTGCAGAAACCACGTATTATCAATTGAGAGGAATGGGCGTTGTAGCAGACCACCAAGGAAAAGGCATTGGAGCAGACATAGTCACCCAAGGCATCCATCGCCTAAAAGAACTTAATATTGACATCCTATGGTTCAATGCACGCATCAAGGCCGTGCCGTTTTATGAACGTTTAGGTTTTACCAGTTATGGTGAGCCGTTTGAGGTCAAAAACATAGGCACTCATTATAAAATGTATGCAGCATTATGAAACTTTTATTAGCATTATTCTGTTTGTCTGGCTTCCTAACTACCGCTCAAATCACGCCAGCAGTATTGACTGGTCAATCTGTAAATCCATCCAACTCGTTAGAGAAAGAAACCCAAGCGGCATTGAAGGAAATGCAGGCGGCAGCGCTTAAAGACGGTATAAAAATAGAAGTGGCTTCTGGATACCGCAGCTTCAATCGCCAGCGTCAAATCTGGAACGGTAAATACTCAAAGTATGAAGCACAAGGCTTAACACCTGATGCCATTTTTGATAAAATCGTAGAATATTCGACAGTTCCAGGAACATCCAGACATCATTGGGGAACGGACATGGATTTGATCGACGGCAATGCCAAGTACAGTGGTTCTGTTCTTGTGACCGATAAATTTCACGGTGATGGCCCGTTTTGTAAATTAAAGGATTGGATGGATCAACATTCGACGGAGTATGGATTTGAATTGGTCTATACCATGAATAATAATCGTACAGGTTTTGAATATGAACCTTGGCATTATAGCTATGCTCCAGTTTCCAAAAAATACCTTGAGCAATATCTGAATCAAATAGACTTCGTCAAGTTTCTCCGCTCTCAAAATATCATGGGAATGGACGACATAAGCGATGCCAGGTTAGAACGCTACTATAAGGAACATATTCAAGGGATTAACGCAGCGCTACTTTTAGAAAAAGAGTAGATTTAAATTTCTAATCCATCTTATATGAAACGCCGCTCTGGTACCATTAGACTCTTCATAGGCCTAGCCATTGTGGCTTTTGCTGTATTTAAATTTTGTTCCAGTGAGACAACCAATGAATACACAGGTCAAAAACAATATGTAGATCTAACCGTAGAAGAAGAAATAAGTATGGGTTTGAGTGCCGCACCCAGCATGATGCAGCAACACGGTGGTTTACTTCAAAATCAAGCGGCTCAAGACCAATTGGATCGTATAGGTTATCAATTAGTGCAAAGTAGCGTTGCTAAAAACAGTAACTATAAATGGGACTTTCATTTGTTAGCAGATGACCAAACCATCAATGCCTTTGCATTACCCGGCGGCCAGTGTTTTATTACTGCGGCATTGTATGCACAACTTGAAGATGAAGATCAGCTTGCAGGTGTGATGGGCCATGAAATAGGTCACGTGATCGCAAGACACAGCGCAGAGCGCATTCAACAACAAGGACTGGCTAATGGTGTCATCACTGGTGTTTCCGTTGCTGCAGAAGGCGGCGGCGAGGCCGCTCAAGCGATCGCCCAGATGCTTACCATGAAATACGGTCGTGAAGATGAATTACAAAGCGACGAACTAGGCGTCAAAATGATGATCGATGCCGGTTATGATCCCTATGAAATGATAGGCGTCATGGAAATTCTTGCTGCCGCAGGCGGTCCTAACCGAGTGCCAGAATTCCAATCCACACATCCAGATCCAGAAAATCGCATCCAGAAGATCAAGGAAGCTATAGAGAAGTATCAGTAGAAAGAGGCAAGAGAAAAATTTAATGTCGGGTTGTCTGTTGCCCTGAATTTATTTCAGAGTCGTCCTTCTTTAAACAATTTTAACCAACACCTATGAGATGCTGAAACGAGTTCAGCATGACAGATGTTATTTTTTCAACTACAACCGATTCGACCTACAGTCGAGAAGGAGTGGTTCTTTAGCAAAAGAATGATTTCAGAACAACCATATCTCTACTGTCGCTCGATACTGGTTTACAAGCTTCGACTTTATAAAACCAAACATAGCCGCTTAGAGCGATAGTCCAGAATAAGCTTTGAATTGGCAACAACAATCTTGTCAGAAAAACCATATCTCGACTGTCGCTCGATACTGGTTTAAAAGCTTCGACTATATAAACGCAAACACAGCCGCTTCGAGTGATAGTCGAGCAGTTGTGTTGTGTCTGCAACAACAATCTTTTCAGAAAAGCCATATCTCCACTGCCGCTCGATACTGGTTGAATAAGATTCGCAGTCAATAAAAAGCACGTTCCTTTACTATTAAGCAATGATTAGATCTTCATACTGGTTTAAAAGCTTCGGCTTTATAAACCCAAATGCAGCCGCCTCGAGCGATAGTCGAGCAGTTGTGTTGTGTCTGCAACAACAATCTTTTCAGAAAAACCATATCTCGACTGCCGCTCGATACTGGTTTACAAGCTTCGTCTTTATAGAACCAAATACAGCCGCTTCGAGAGATAGTCCAGCAGTTGTCTTGAGTTTGCAACAAAAATCTTTTCAGAAAAACCATATCTCGACTGTCGCTCGATACTGGTTTAAAAGCTTAGGCTTTATAAACCCAAATGCAGCAACTTCGAGCGGTAGTCGAGAAGGAGCGTGTCTATGACACCTACTCTTTAATCGTCACACGCACGCCTTCACTGTGGCTGGAGAATTCTGGTGCGTACATGCATTCCAACTGAGTGATACCGTTAGAGAATTGGCCGGCGTTGTTGGCCCGTACATCGTATTCAAAAACGTAGGTTCCCGGTTTTAACTGGTCAAAGAAAAAGTGTGTGGCCACATCTTTGGTGCTTTGGTAGTAACCCAATCCATCCTGGTATTTGTATTGCGAGATCACGTCTACCGGCTCAAAACCGCTGGCGCGCATATCCTTCAAATGAACAAAATCCAAATCCTTGGTGGATCGTATCTCCATGCGTACGGTAACCAGATCGCCTATTTCCAATGCATCCTCTGTAGTAATTTCTACCAGTTTCTTGCCACCGTCTGTATTGACCTTCTTGAACAATCGTTTTTTGATCGACATGGGCAGGTCATCGTCAACGGTGATCTTGTCCAGGTTTTCAAAATATTGCCAGTACAACCCACCATATCCTGTGACTTCACTCTTGTTTTTTACCTCAATAGTGGCATAGACAGGCTTTACTGCTTCTTCATGGAGCGACACCTTGAAATAACCAGTTCCAGCTTCTTTTTTTACGTCCTTCATCAGCGATTCTGGGATAGGCTTGTCGCCCCATTTGATCACGTTACTTTCCTGGACATCGAGCCATTTGTTGCCCTGCAACAGCAATGCATAGGTAGCATCTGCCGTGGCTTTGGTAGATTTCCAGCGGTTGGTACGCTTGTTTTGCAGCAACCAGACTTTGAGTTCCTCGACATTTTTGAGATCATTTACCACCTCGCCAAAAGTCTCAATCGCCAATGCCTGTGTCTCAATATCGCTGGAATACCAGTTGTAACCGGTCACGTTTTCCTTCCAGTACATACCGTTTTCACGGCTGTTGACGGCGCTTTGGCGCAATCCTTCCACGATTTTTTGAGCGGTTGCCACATTTCCGTTGCGGTGCAGGCTTATGGACATCAACAACTGCTGGTAGATGGATTGTGAGGAGAATGAGGTATTCGCTTTCGCGAAAGCGAACTCACGACCAGCTTTCAAAACACCGGTCAAGTTCTTGTCCTTCTTGAAACTACGTGAATATTGATAATGCCAGTAACTCACACTATAGTTGAAATTCTCCAGGGTTTTGTTTCTCTTCAAGTGTTCATTGAAACTGTTTTCCCAAGAACGATCCAGCGCCTTGATGGCGTTTTCATAGATGCGGTCGGTTTGTGGGCGATCGCCATCGTTGACCTGCAACTGATTCAAATGACCTATTCCAGCGGCGATGTGACGGGTGATGTACTCGCTCATGCGGCCACCTGCAAACCACGGGAAACCACCATTGGGAAGTTGTTGCCCTTCCAATTTTGCCAGCGTTTTCTTTTTCTCTCGAGCCGTTCTGGCCAAATCAAACAAGGTAGCCAGACGCTTTTGCTTTTCGGCTTCTGACTGTGCGTCGCGCAGCCATGGCGTGTGGGCAAGAATTACGCTTTTTAATTCTTCGTTCTTCTCCAGATTGCTGGCAGGTATATCGTTTGCTGCCCAGGTGTCAAACACCTCTTTGACCTTAGGGTTGCTGTTCAAGATGTGCGCTGCCATAGCATTAGCATAATACCTAGAGAAGGTTTGCTCTGCGCAATCGTGCTCATACTCCATCAAATAAGGTAATGACTGGATGGCGTACCATGATGGGTTTGAGGTGTATTCAAAGGTCAACTGGTGGTTGGTTCTGGAATCTGACGTAGTGTTTGCCAGCTTGTCCATGGTAACGCTTTGGGTCTCGCCTGCTCGTACCCAAAGAGCGCGACTTTCCGTGACTAACATGCGGTTAGTGAGCACGGGCAGCGTATTTTCCTCACCATCAGAGAAGTTTCCAGATGTGGCGAGCACTCTATAGGTTACGGCTTGCGTGCCTTTAGGGACATGAAACGTCCAGTTGAGACTGGCGTTGCCACCAGTGGCCGCTTCAAAAGACTGAATGTTTTGAGTGTTGCCTAATTCTGCATCAATAGGCTGCATAGTTAACGCGTCAAATAATTGCAACGTTGCTTTACCGGTCATGGGTTTGCCAGAGAGGTTAGCTACTTTAGTAGAGAATCTGATGGTATCTGTTTCCCTCAGGAATCGCGGCGAATTAGGAACGAGACTCAGCTCCTTTTGAGTTTGCACCAGTGCTTCATACTGCGCCGTTTGCCCTTGCTTATTGTGCGCAAACAGTCTTAACTTCCATTGGGTTAAAGCCTCTGGCGATGTAAAGCTGAATTTTAAATTCCCATTTTCGTCTGTGTAGAGCTCTGGTAAGAAGAAGGCGGTTTCGTCTAGGTTTTTGCGGAGTTGTACGTTTTGCAATGCGAGATATTCATTGACAATGTCTGCAGTGGAAACTCCTTTTTTGGTGCTGATAATAATCACTCCATTGGCTCCACGGCTGCCGTAAATAGAAGTTGCAGCAGCGTCTTTGAGTACTGCCATTTCTTGAATATCATTAGGATTTATTGCTTGGTATTCTGACTGAGTTAAAGGAACGCCGTCTACTATGATCAACGTATTCACATCAATGCTTGAAGTACCGCGAATACGAATATTTCCATTTGCTCCAGGCTGACCTTTTTGATAAGTGACCTCAACACCTGCCGCTTTCCCAGATAAGGTTTCAGAAATCATGGCCGGCGCGATTGCATCACTGGACATCATTTCAGTTTCTTCCATAACCGTCACGGAAGACGTGCGGGATTTTTTAGTTTGAGCTGCATAGCCGACAACAACAACCTCATCCAATGAAGAATTTAAAGAAAAGTTCATGATTGAATTATCTACATCTTTATTTTCCGTTTCGTAACCTGGAAATGATACACGTATGCGATCTCCTTTCTTACCTTCCAACATATATTTTCCATCAAAGTCGGTCGTCGTGGATCTATTTGTGCCTTGAATTTTTACAGTTGCACCTAAGATGGGCTCACCAGAAGCATCAGTGACCTTTCCAACTATCTTACCTGCAATAGGTTTGACGGGTGTCAGCTTTCGCGAAAGCGAATTCTTATATGTTCTATAACGATATTCAAAATTTTGGAACGTCAATCCAAATAAATGTAGTTGTTCTTTTTCCAAGGCAAATACAGGATCGATTTGATAATATATTCGACTGTAAAGATTAATTATCGTTGCACCCGCTAGATCATTTGCAGATGACGGATAAAAATCGCGACCGCCGTTATAGAAGTTAAATCCACTCCAATAACTGTTTGCAAACTCATCCAGGCTCTTGTCGTACATGCTGGCGAGAACTTCTGCCTGCATGCCCGTGCTGTCCTGATCCTTAATGGTAAAAGACCACTCTTCTTCCACGCCAGGATACAACTTATTGCGGAAGGTTTGCGTAGTGATCGCAAACTGCTGAGTTGGTTTTACGGGTTTTTTGGCCTCAAAACTTCCAGACCTAAAGTCATTGTATTTATAGGTGTAGTATTGGAACTTCAAAGAATTTCCAATGGCCTGACCCATAGGAAACCTCATAGTGGTTTTTCCAGCAGGCAAATAGACCCATTGGGATTCTAGAACGCGTTTGCTGTCATAGGTTGTAAGGTAGATGTAGATGCCATCTGTACTGGTGTAGAAGTCAACAATAGCCTGATCTCCATCGACGTTTACATCTTGACTTACAATAGATGGTGTGGCTGGTACATCCTTATTGGCCCAGATTTGAACTTCTTGTTTTTCTTCCACATAATCTTTCTCGTCATCTAGACTTAGCTTTTTGTCTGCTTCAACAGCCTTTGCATAAAGGATATAGTTCCCATTCTTCCAATCCAGAGTAATTGGAATTTCTATGGTAGCGAGCGAATCTGTGGTAATCGTCTTTTTAAAAGTGATGGGTGTTTGTTTCCAGTCTTCTATCTTTTCTTCCCTGCGTAATTCGGCTAATGGGAACTGATCGCGGTACGCTTCCAGACCTAGTTCGTGAAACTCCGCATCCTTAAGGTTACTGTTGACGATGACATGATCGCTCTCGATATTCTCGCGCACTTGTATCTCAATAGTGGCATTGATGGGTTTACCATTAAGATTACGAGCGATTACTTGAAGCTGATTGTTTTGAACCGTGAGATTTCCTGTGGTAGAAATCTGTACCTCGATCGGTTTGTAGCCTACTCGCACACTGGTCTGTGCGGTTCTGGTCTCGCCATTCACGTCTGTGACGCTAGCCTCGATGCGGTAGTTGTAGTTGGATTCAATATCCTTAGCCACCAGCGTGGAATCTGGCAATGCTTTAAAAGGTATCGTAAAAGTTCCGTCTGATTTTGTAAGCGTAGTATCATTTGCCATTACTTGCTGGTCGACCGGCACATACCCGTATTTCCAGTAAGGTACGTTAGCTACTCGCGTTACGGTATAGACAACTTGGGCGTCTGTGATATTACTGCCTAATGAGGCTTTGGCAAATCCTTCTACTTTTACACTATCACCTATAATGTAGGTTTCAGTAATGTCTTTGAATTCTGTTTTAAATCTGGGACGTTTGTATTCTTCTACTTGGAAACTTATTCCGCCTTCGTCGAAATTATCTACACCATCCCAATAGCTTCCATCTTCATCAGATTCTAGATAAATGTCAAATCTTCCCGTAAGTACCTCAGACGGTAAAGTGAATGAACCATTGATACTTCCATATGCGTTAGTGGTAAGCTCCTGAGTGAAAACCTCTTCTCCATTGACGTCCTCTACTATGACCTTAAACTTTTCATTGGAAAGCACTCGAGATTTGTTATTGTCATTCTCCACTACAATGGACTTGAAATAGACCTTTTGTCCTGGCCTATATATCGCTCGATCTAGATAGATAAATGCTTTAACCTGTTTCTCTGAATCTGCATAGGAACCTCTATAGTAGCCGCGATTGACGTAAGTCGAAATCGTATCGCCATTTTTAGAAGCTTCTACTCTATTTCTGTAATAACGATCTGCAAACAAAAATGAAACCTGACCATTCTTATCTGTTTTACCTCTGTAGATGGTGGATTTATCATCCCCAAAAATCTTGACGGAAACATCTTCCATGGGTTTTCCTGTATTGCGATCTGTAGCTGTTATCACGGTTTTACCAGATACCGTATTACTCGTCAGCGCGATTCCTGAAACCGTCATGAACCTGCCAGAGGTGACTTCTTTTTGATCCTTTTCTCTAATCAACACAAGATATTTGCCGGCTTGCAATCCCGGAATCGCATATTCATACGTATGGGAAAAGGTGTCGTCGCCCTGCGGTAAACGTGTTTGTTCTATGTGGGCAAAGTCGTTGTTTTGGTTCGCTTTCGCGAAAGCGGCATTGTGAATGGAGTCTAGATTTCCCTGTACCTCATCAAAATCCTGAGCGACTTTGAGGTAATAAATCGAGGCGTCTCTGGCATTGCGATAGGATATCACACCACGACTGGGCTGGTTGGGAATGACATTAGTTTGCAATTGGGAACTTAATTCTGGCTGATAGATCTGTGACAATAGCCTCGTACATTGCAAGCTACCGTAGGTTTCTGGGTGCTTCTCGATAGCATCTTTGGCAATGCGTACGGCTTCTTTACGGTCAGAAAGTTTGTTGTCATTCTCATCATCGTTGGACCTTCCATAATAGTATTGGGCAAGGCTGTACTGTATCATGGTGATCGCACCATTATCCTTATACTGATCGATCAGATTCTCATAGATCTTTACCAACAGTGGTAAATCTTGGTCGTTACTTAATTGGTCTTTTGCAAATTCCAGTCGCTCATCAATGGCTGCGAGATAGGCTGGAATTTCCTTACGCTTTTTATGCAAGTTTTCCAGCTGTCCATAAAGCTGTAACACGTCATAGCTGGAATAAATGGTATCATTTACAGATCGTTTGAGTTGGATCAGTTCTTCAGTAGGTAGAAATCCGTTCTCCTTAGTGACCGTGAAATTTTCTCGTGGCATGGTAACGCCGTAGGCGCTGGTTTTATAAAATTCCAGCGCATGATGGGCAAGAACATCCAGTAAGCTGGGTCGCAACTCACGCCCTAGAGGTTTGATATGCAAAATCGGGTCGTAGCTGGCTACATTGATTTTGGAAAGCCTGTCACCATCAACTAACGATTTTTGGAAAACATCAGAAATCTCACTGTAAAATCGTTTAAGATCCCAAGCCATGAAATCATCGCCACCAGCATCAGTACTGGTGCGATTATTTATGCGGTATCTATTTTCCTGCAAGTATTGCTCAAAAAGCTGTCCTTTGATAGAATAATAGATGTTGCGCTCTGGGAATTTAGAAGCTGTAATGCGCTTGTCCAAAGCTGCGATGATCTTTTTCTGCGCATCTTCTTCATTGATGAGCCAGAATTTTGATTGAAAAATGAAGGCTTTGATAAGTTGTGCCTCGTCGTTTTTACGCGATGCTTTTTTAAAAACCTCATCGAGTAACTCTTGGGCTTCCTCAATTTTATTCTCTACTTCCAATTGTTCAATGGCGCGCCATTGCTCTTGATAATCTTGTCCAGAAACATTTTGAAATCCTAAAATAGTTAGGACGAGAATGATGAGATAGTTCTTCATAGCAGATTGGAATTATTTAAAGTTAGCCAAATTCTGGGCGCTCCTCTTTTAAAAAACACTCCAATTCCCATACCACAACTTAATTGGTATTCTTTTTGCTAGTTTTGCCACACATGAGACATCTATTGATCATTTTAGGGGTATTGGTTTGCACTGGCGTTAGTGGTCAGTCCGCTTTCGCGAAAGCGGAACAGCTATTCAAACAATCCAAGTACAAAGCAGCCTTGCCAATATATCTGGACCTATTGGAAGAAAAACCACAGGACCAAAAATTATTGCGCAAGACTGGTCAGACCTATGGCGAGATGGAACAGTTTGAAAAAGCCACGGCCATCTATAAACGATTACTGGCTACCGATGATACCAATGCAGATTATCATTTCTACTATGGTGGTTCCATGGGTTTATGGGCCAAGAATGCATCTAAATTCAAGGCGCTGGGATTGGTGGACGACGTCAAGTTCCATCTAAAAAAAGCAGCCGAACTTGATTCAAAACACGTCGACACGCGATGGGCGCTGGTCCAGTTGTATACAGAATTGCCAGGTATTATAGGTGGCTCACTAACAACTGCACGCAATTATGCAGACCAGTTGAAGAAAATCTCACCCGTCGATGGTTATCTGGCTCACGGTTATGTTGATGAGTATGACAAGGAATACACAGATGCCGAAACGGCTTATAAAAACGCGATCAAAGTAGGCGGCTCACCGCTTACTTACATGAAGCTAGCCACGCTCTATGCAGACAAAATGGATCGCACCGCAGATGCTAAGGCCATTTTAAAAAAGGGCTATGAAATCCATAAGGATGCCCAATTGCTGGCCCAGTTGGAGAAATTGGATTCGTGATTTGGAATGTTGCAATTAGAATCGTTTCATTTTTTCTAACCACATTTATATTATGTGATTTTCTTATTTTCTTGCGTATTCTCTTGAGGAACTATGGAGAGCCATTAAAAACTGAAAATATCAGAGATACCGTTCTGGTTTTAGGAATTGCAACGATTCTTCTTTTCTTATTAAAGAAGATATTGATTCTACTGGAGCAAAGGTATAAGTGACAACCATACTTCCGATTAATGTTTTTTACCTTTTTACGATCTTCTAGCTTTTATCAAAACCTTATTTTTACGGTAAATCCATAAGTAATGCGCGTACACTTTATCGCGATAGGCGGCAGCGCCATGCACAATCTAGCACTTGCTCTTCATCAAAAAGGGTATCAAGTAACAGGTAGCGACGATGCTATTTTTGAACCTAGCAAAACACGGCTTGAAAAAAAGAAGCTACTTCCTAAAAAAATGGGCTGGTTTCCAGAAAAAATTACTGCAGATCTTGACGCAGTAATCCTAGGCATGCATGCCAAAGCCGATAATCCCGAACTTCTCAAAGCTCAAGAACTTAATCTTAAAATCTATAGCTATCCAGAATATCTGTATGAGCAGTCCAAAGATAAAACGCGTGTCGTCATAGGTGGCTCGCATGGTAAGACCACCATTACTTCCATGATACTTCACGTGATGCATTATCATAACAAAGAAGTGGATTATATGGTAGGAGCGCAACTGGAAGGTTTTGACACTATGGTTCATCTTACTAATGACAATGAGTTTATTGTTCTGGAAGGTGATGAATACTTATCCAGTCCCATCGATCGCAGACCTAAATTTCACTTGTACCAACCTAACATCGCTTTGATTTCTGGGATCGCCTGGGATCACATCAATGTTTTTCCGGACTATCAGAATTATGTAGAGCAGTTTGAAGAATTTGTGGATCTCATGAAAAACGGTAGCATTCTGGTCTACAATGAAGAAGATCCAGAAGTGAAACGCATTGCAGAAGCCAGCACCAAACCTACCAGAAAACATGCCTACAACGTACCACATCATACGGTAGACAACGGCACGACTTATCTTGAAACACCAGAAGGTGATATGCCTATAGAAGTTTTTGGCAAGCACAACTTGAGCAATCTTGCTGGAGCCAAATGGATTTGCCAGCACATGGGAATTGATGAAGATGATTTTTATGAGGCCATAGCAAGTTTTAAAGGAGCTTCAAAACGTCTAGAAAAAATTGCAGGAAATCAGCGGTCGGTGATCTACAAAGACTTTGCTCATTCGCCCAGTAAGGTTCAAGCGACTACTAATGCCGTTGCAGAACAATACAGCGAGCGCAAAATCATTGCCTGTCTGGAATTACACACCTATTCCAGCCTCAACCCTGAATTCCTCAAAGAATATGCTCACACGTTAGACGCTGCAGATGTTGCCGTGGTGTTTTATAGCCCAGATGCTGTGGAATTGAAAGGTTTGGATCCCATTAGTAAAGATCAGATCAAGGAAGCATTTAACAATGAAGATCTTATCGTCATGACAGATCCTGCAGCTTTTAAAGAATGGTTGTACAAGCAAAAACTAGCCCATGCCGTTCTTTTGCTTATGAGCAGCGGTGATTACGGCGGTCTTGATTTTGATAAGCTGGGTAAACTACTTTAAACTATACCCATTTTCTTCAATAGAAAACTAGCATTCATATTAGTAGCGACGCCATACTTGAACGTATAGTCAAAGAACAATTCATCGTCAATGATTTGTGCGTCAAAATAATAGTTGGAAATATGCTCGTGATCTTTGGCGACTTCGGTCAGGCTTAAGTCATGCGTAGCGATGATGCCGGTTGCCTGATTGAGCGTTAACTTCTCAATGAGTTTTCTAGAGCCACTCGCCTTGTCGACACTATTGGTTCCTTTGAGGATCTCGTCCAGAACAATGAAATATTTTTCTTGTTCCATTTTGTCCACGATAAATTTCAAACGCTTCAACTCACTGAAGAAATAACTCTCATCGTCCTTTAAGGAATCGCTGGTGCGCATACTGGTAATAAGTTTGATGGGCGAATAAATCGCGGATTGCGCACAGATAGGCAAACCTGTATTTGCCATCACGATGGACATGGAAACGGTTCTTAGGAACGTGCTCTTTCCAGCCATGTTGGCACCGGTAATAATGAAAAACTCACCAGAATGGATATGAATCGGGTTCCCTACCGCTTTATCAGGATTAAGCAACGGATGCACCGCTTGAGCGGCTTGAAACTTAAAGTCGCCTGTTTTGATTTCAGGAAACACATAATTGGGATGGTTGTAGGCAAAATTCCCTAGAGAATTTAAAGCATCCATTTGTGCAACGGCTTCCAGCCATGGTGCGATGTAGTTTTTATTAGAAGTCAACCAGGCCTCAATACTGTGGACTTGCTTCAAATTCCACAACGCAAATGCATTGATAAACACACCGACGAGTAAATTACTGCCTTGGTCCAGCCTTACCAGTGCTCTTCCCAGATCGTACAGCCGTCGTGATGCCGGTTTGCCATCAGTTAGCACATTGCTCTTTAAGGTTTGCAGCACTTCTCCATTAAAGTCAGCCTTTTCAATAAGTTCCAGGAGCTTTCCATACTGGGTAAAGAAATCTTCCAACTCTGAAATGTACTTGTTGAGTTCAATAATCTTGGCAGCATAATTACCCGAGACCAATAAGCCCACTAGGAAAATACCCAGAAGCCACCAGCCACTTAGCACATCGATCGCATAAAGAACCCCAATCGCTACCGAAACCGCAAATTGAACATAACACAACCACGAGAACACATTCGGCACAAAATTTTGATAGCTCTGTATCCAGCTCTTGATGGCAGCTGGCTTCGTGTCGTTCTCCAGCAATCTTGCCGTCGCCTCATACTCTTGACGATAATCCAGCATTTTGGCTAGCTCTTGAACAGCATCTTGTCGCTTGGGAATATCGTGAATATCATTTGCCATCAAACGAGCAGCCAGCAACTTCTTGCCTTCTTTTAATGCCGTTCTATTCATGAACTGAAAAAACGAACCCATACCGAACAAGTCTATATCACGGCTGTAATCGTGATCGTCATCGTTAAATTCTGCTCCATCTGGAAGGTCTGTATAGTTGCCTTTGCCTACCTCAATTTCCTGCTCGTTAATGCGTAGCAACTCTTCATAATAGTTGCGCTTCTTTTTAAGATCCTCGTGACGTGAAACTAAATAAAGAAAAAGCGCAATACCGCCTACAGCAATCAATACAGCCGTCAAGGTAGAACTCCAGAAAAAATAAATTCCCGCAACAACGGCGATAAAGACCAGCAACCGGACCACACCGGAGATGCGCAACTGTTGATTGTATCGCTTTCGCGAAAGCGAAAACCCATCAACTCGGGCTTCATATATAGATAGTAGTTCCTTCAATCAGATGGTGTTTAATTGGGCTTGTAGTTTTTTAGTCAATCCAGCTACAACAAGTGCATAACTGTGGTCGATCCATTTCAGGACTTCAGCATCAGTCATGGACTGATTCAAATGTATGGTGTTCCAGTGGGTTTTATTCATGTGCCAGGCGCTGGTAACTACACCGTCATATTGCTCACGCAATTCAATGGCTTTTTGGGGATCACATTTGACATTAATGGATGGCTCGCCGCGTTCCCATCGTTCCAGTCCCAGCAGCATGAACATCTTCCCCATAACTTTAAATACCAGTGTCTCGTTGTCAAAGGGCATTTCTTGCGTGGTTCCTTTTTTTGCCAGGCAATAGTCCTGAAGCTGGTCAATTTCCACTATTCTGGTAGTTTTTTGGTGTCCATCGCCTTGTCCAAAATCAAGGCAGTGTAATCCAATTTCCAGCCTATGGTTTGCGCCAGTCCTTCCATGAGTTGGATGGTATTTAGGGCTTCTTTTTTAGCTTGTTCCATAAGACCGCTTTCTGGGATCTTATCGACGATGTGCTGTTTTGCATTGCGAGTGACCTCAGTCAAATCATCGCTGGTAAAATAGTTGGCCCAACCTTCGCTCTTGTCGTAGTAATTAAAATCGGTCTCGATACTCATGAGTTGTGGTTGTGGGAACTCGGTCAAGCGTATGATCTTGTTGTCAGTATCGCTCTCCATACGGATTTTTGTCAGGTCAAATCCTATGTGAGCTTTGGCATTGATAAGGATGATGGCTTTTTTCTTGCCCAGCAAGAAGTTGGCTATTTTGTCCTTGACATTTTGATAATGGTAGATTTCGGCAAAGTCACCTTCTACGGTGATGAATTTACAGACCGTCCTGATTTTTTCCATCAACACGACGCTTTGCTCCTTCCGGTTGTCTTTAGAAGATCCACCGAACCATCTAAAAATAAAGAATGCAGCTACTGCTCCTACTGCAAGACCTATGAATAAATACTCCATATGACAAAGTTAGGATTTAATCGCATATAGGATAGGTCGCGATGGCGCGGCGTCATTTTCAATTGGTGCCACCTGCAGGTCTAGAATATATTTCCCGTCAGCAACAGCGCTAGGCACGTAGATCAACTCTGTGATTGTGGCATTTAATCTTTGGTTTCCATCAAAATCCCAGAAGGCTTTATGAGCCAGCAAGGCACCGTTGTCTCTTTCTTTATCAACGCTGGGTAAATCGATGAGGACGTGTTGGATGCCGCTTTCGCGAAAGCGTAACATCACCTCTTCCATCAAATATGGCGGATTTGTATTGCTGTAATTCTTGCTTTTCTTGTCATCTGTGTTAGGCAGCGTACGTATGATCACTGCATCTACCTTATCTAGATCCTCAAACATAGCGGCCCTGATTACCTGGTCGCCATCACGATTTTCTGGAGTCACCGTGATCAGTTGAGCCGTGAAAAAGCTTTTTTCCAGCGCATTATTCACGCTATGAAATTCTTCGGTTATGTGACCTATGCATTCTGTATGCGTCCCATGACTGTGCGGGTTGAAAAACACATCATTGAAATTAGTGCTGCCGCCCATGGAAACCTTGCCCACATAACCGTCCACCTCAACATGTGTAATTTTGGGCTGATCGATGTACCAGGCGCCAACGCCGGCATTATTTTGTACCGCAAGACTAATGTCAATAGGATTGTTCAGATCGATCGATAACGGCTTGTCGTCGATGAATAAGGTAGTTTCCATAGGGTCGTTTTTTGTTGTGGTACAAGAGACCAACGTAGCCAGAAGGAATAGAGTTAAAGCTTTCATTAGTTCAGTGGTTTTTGGGCAACGCTAAATTCAATGTCCCAATGCGCCAGATATTCTGATAACGGGCCTAAGCCAACGGTGGCTCGTCTTGCGTCTACCGTTTCTGGATCTTGTAACTGGTACAACTCATAGATGCCGTCATTGATCAAAACTTGAGAACCGTAAATTTGAGGTTCATTCTTGTCCAGTAGCATGCGGTCCTTCATCAATGCGATGTCCTGCAAATCCAGATCGCCTCTTTGCGCTGCCTTTTCCAATAACGGAAAATATTGCTCACGTTTGTCGGCACCAGCGTGCTGGATAACCAGCCAGATGGCTTGAAGGGATTTGCTACTGCTGGTATCACTGGTAGGCATGCCGCACTTGTCCAGAATAAGCTCAATAGCTTCCAAATTGTTCTGGTCGATGGACTCGTCCATCAAATTATCGGTTCTATTTTGTTGATCGCGATCGTAGATCTCTTCAAGAATAGCATCAAGCCTGGCACAATCCACGTTATCGATGCTGGTAAATAAGGGCTCTTTCTTGCGACGTTTTCTTTCGGCATCAGAATCGTTTAATTGAACCTTAATGAGCTCCAACTCGTTATTGATATACCAATCTGCATAAAGCAGATCTTCAGACGCAGCTTCTCGTTCCTCTTCACTGAGCAATGTACCGTCCAGCCCATAATACTTCACATCATCAGGTAGTAACAATGCATTAGAAATGACTAGATCTGTCATTTGATCATAAGTCAACCTGGTAAGCTGGTCTTCTTCCTCAGTTTTACAAGATGAAAAGATGAATAAGGAAATGGAAAGGAGTAAGAAATATTTCATGAATTAAGGTTGAGCATGAAGAGTTCACTGGCGATACCATCACTTAGGAATTTTCCCTTGCGAGTGACGCGCAATGTATCATCATCTAAATATAACAAATGATCCTTGAGGTAGTTTGTGGATTGCTGTAAGAGGTACTCTTTAAATTTGGAACCGTATTCAAGTTCCACATGCGATAAGGAAACTCCATAAATGGTGCGCAGGCCGGTCATGATGTATTCGTTGTAACGATCTACTACCGTAAGCTCTTCTGTTTCCTGAGGCAAGTCTCCAGCCTCAATGGCTTTTAAATATTTGACATTGTTGTTGATGTTCCAGGCGCGCCTTTTACCGTCAAAACTATGCGCGCTGGGACCAATACCTATATAGGATTTACCTGTCCAGTAAGCGGTATTGTTGCGAGAGAAAAAGCCTTCTTTGCCAAAGTTTGAAAACTCATAATTCTCATAGGAATGCAACTGCATGGTATCCAGCAAAATATTGAATTGGCGTTGTGCCTGTTCATCGTCGACCTCATCAATAATTCCTTTCTCAATAAACGTCTTGAGTGCGGTATCATCTTCCACGGTAAGCGCATAACTTGAAATGTGCGGTACTTTCAAGTCAATGGCCTTGAAAAGATTTTCTCGCCAGCGGTCGTCAGTCAATCCTGGAATGCCATAAATAAGGTCAATGGATATGTTGGGAAATCGCTTTCGCGAAAGCGAGATACACTCCATCGCTTCTACCGCATTATGAGCTCTGTTCATTAACTTGAGATCTTCTTCAAAAAAGGATTGCACACCTATGCTCAATCTGTTGATTTTAGTCTTTGCCAGTGCGGCTATCTTTTCTGGTGTCAAGTCGTCAGGATTTGCCTCAAGAGTGATTTCTGGGTCAGCAATTACCTGATAATTGGAATAAACGGTCTCAATAATAGCATCGATAGCGGTGCTTTCCAGAACGCTAGGAGTTCCACCGCCAAAATAAATCGTTTCAATACTGGTATTTTTTGCCTCGCTGCTGCGCAGCCGTAATTCTTCCTGAAGCGCCGCTACTACACGATTCTTGTGTTTCATGGAGGTCACAAAATGAAAGTCACAATAGTGACAAGCCTGCTTGCAAAAAGGAATATGAATATAAATGCCGCTCATGTGCAACAAATGTAACGTTCAATCGTTAAAAGGATGGTTCAAATCATGGCCTAAGGATAAAAAGTGTTAAATGTTGGTTTTTAACGTTTTAAAACCATATCATTAAATACATTCGGCATGGTTTATGAATCTTTTAACATGAATCGAAAAACCCTAAAAATCAGTATGTTAAACAGAATTCTTATTTTTCTATTCCTAGCAGCTTCTTGGAATATGAGTGCAGCAGACGATGATGCACCGCTAGTAAACTTAGCATTGAATAATAAAGATGTTAAAACGTTTCAAAACACTACCCTACAACTCAATCTCAAAGCTCAATTGATGGCAAATCCTGACTGGAGGAAGTTGATCCAGCAAAAAAGGATGTCAGTAAGTCTAGTTGATCTTAATGATGCAGAGAATATAAAATACGCCAGTATCAATGGTAGCAACATGATGTATGCCGCCAGCCTTCCTAAAATTGCCGTTTTATATGCAGCAATGGACGCGATTGAAAATGGTGAACTAAAAGATACGCCTAAGGTTAGAGATGACATGTGGTTGATGATTTCAAAATCAAACAACGCGGCATCTACCAGAATGATTGATCGCGTAGGTTTTCAAAAGATTGAAGACTTGATGTGTGACCCTTCCAATCCATTTTATGACAAAGATGGTGTTGGTGGTCTTTGGGTAGGTAAAAGATATGCCGCTCAAGGAAAAAGAAATCCAGAACCTATAAGAGGTTTAAGCCACGCAGCAACAACAGATGCAGTAGCAAAATTCTACTATCAATTGGCTACCGGTCAATTGATCAACAAAACCAGAAGCAAGGAAATGTTGGACATTATGGAAAATCCATCATTGCACCACAAGTTTGTAAATACCCTTGATCGTATTGCGCCAGACGCACGACTTTTTAGAAAAAGCGGATCATGGAAAAACTGGCATTCTGACTCTATCCTAGTTTGGGGAGAAGATGGCAGAAAGTACATTCTTGTTGCGTTGATTGAAGATCCTAATGGTGAACAAATTATCAGAAATTTAGTACAGCCAGCAGAATTGGCATTACGCAAATCTGTTATCTTGCCTGTAGAATTAGAACAAGAGAATGAAGTGGTTGTCCGACAGGATACGTAAAGTTTTTGACATAAGGAGTGGCGAGCTTTCGATCTCGCTTCTCATGCAACTCTACATATTTTTAATTATAAGTGCGTTACTCGTAGTCAAACCTACGGTTAACGCACTTTTCCTTTCTGAACTGGGCGCAGATGCCCTAGCCGAAGCTTTTGTGATCATCGCCCTTGCTGCAGTTGCAGGATCATTGCTCTACAACAAGTCATTAGAGCGGTTCAAGCTCAAGTCACTCATACGCTACACATTGATGGTGTTTACCGTGATCTTTATGATCATGGGTGTCCTAATCGCTGTAGGTTACTTTAACGGTTTTCTAGCCTATTGTTTTTATACGATCGTTGCCTTGTTTGCCCTATTGGCTACCAGTCAATTTTGGGTCATGGCAAACGTTGTCTTCAATGTTAGAGAAGCAAAGCGACTTTTTGGTTTCATAGGTGCTGGTGGTATCGCTGGTGGTATTGTAGGTGGTTATCTCACGTCCCTACTGGCAGAACATGTAGGGAATGGCGCGCTATTGATACTGGCAAGTTTCATGATCATGGGCTGCATCTTTGTGATGAATTCCATCTGGCGCAACCGCGTTGATAAGTTGAGTTCTTTTAAACGTAAGGAACGTGCGACAGTTTCTAGCGAGAGCAGTGTCAAACTTATATTTAACTCAAAACACCTGTCTGCTCTGGCAGCAGTCATTGGGATAGGCGTTCTGGTGGCAAAGCTTGTGGACTATCAATTTAGCTACATCTCTTCGCGCAACATTCCAGACTCGCAAGAATTAGCTTCCTTTTTTGGATTTTGGTTTTCTACATTCAACATTGTTTCTCTGGTTATCCAGCTATTTATTACCAGACACATTTTATCAAAAAGTGGCGTAAGTACTGGTCTTGCCGCACTTCCTATAGGAATCGTATTTTGTTGCGTCATCTTATTGTTCATACCAGAATTATGGGTAGTGATTGTTCTTAAAG
This sequence comes from Nonlabens agnitus, assembly GCF_002994045.1. Lineage (NCBI taxonomy): Bacteria > Pseudomonadati > Bacteroidota > Flavobacteriia > Flavobacteriales > Flavobacteriaceae > Nonlabens > Nonlabens agnitus. Next base: position 2,944,562 of record NZ_MQUC01000003.1, on the reverse strand, counting down.
GCCTGGATGGTAGCTTGAAACAGTCCCTTCACAAAAGCGCGGTAGAACTACTCGCACTACCTATTCCTAGCGATGTAAAAAACAAAACCAAAACCTTTATCGATGTCGTTGTGGATAGCGTTGCCACTGGGCTAGCAGGTTTAATCCTGATATTCATCGTAAGGGCGTTTGATCTGTCGCCTGTTTTTATCACCATACTTATTCTGGTATTAGTGGTTGCATGGGTGGTCATGATCATGAAGGTACGTGATGCGTACTTTGGCACCTTTAAGGAAATGATCGTGAGCAGGGAACAGATCAAACTCGAGAAACGCTCGAACAGTTTGATACGAAACAACATGAAAGTAGTTTTTGAATCTGGTGGGTCCAAAGATATTCTATACATGCTGGATCGCGTCCCAGAACTGGCACATCGATCTCTCAAAGCCCCTATCATCAACCTTTTGGAACATTCAGATCCACACGTGGTGGCCAGTGCGATTGCTAACTTGAAGTATGTTGATCGAGGCCATCCCGTAGGTAAAGTTCATGACCTGATTTATACTGAAAATGACGAGGTCGTCCTAGCGGCGATGCAATACCTAATGAGCCAGGACACTAAATTCCCAGAGCAGTTTTTTGAGAATTACCTGGATCACGAGAGCGACTACATTTCTAGTGCAGCATTATTATGTCTTGCTCAGGAAACCGAAGACAATCCCAAACTGGCCGCAAAATATAACCTAGACCTGCGTATCAATCTATTTTTGGACGAACTGGACCGCAATGAAGGAAACTTCAGGAAAGAAGAGGTCATCGAACTGGTCAAGGCTATAGGGTATGCAAAAGGTGAAAACAGACACCGCTTTATCCTTAGGTATTTTGAAAATCCAGATCACGAGTTGCGCACTGCAGCCATACTTGCAGCAGGAAATACCGCTCATGAAAACTTTTTGCCGTTGTTGATCAATGAGTTGGATGATGCACGCTTTCGCGAAAGCGCCATTATAGCCATCTCCAATTATGGAAATAGCATTATTACATATTTGATAAAGCGTTACAAGGATCCAGTGGCTCCCAAAGCCGTTAAGAAATATTTGCCAGACATTCTTTTAGAACTAGGAACTACCAAGGCAGTGCGAGCTCTCTTGAGCCTGAGTCAGGAAGGCAGCCTGAAATTGCGTACGAGGATCACCAACGAGCTTTCGGTTTTCAAAAAGGTCCAAGGTGACCTTCACATTCCGCAACGCGTGTATTTTAAAATCATTAGGTCTGAATGTGAACAATATCGTCTCTTAGAAGCCTGCTATTACTGCCAGCGCATTGTAGAACGATCCAACTTACATCCAGAAAGGGTGATTGACATCCATGAGACAGGTTCCAGAAAAGAACTCATAATAGGATTGCGCAAGGCGCTAGACAATAACTTGAAGAGAATCTTTAATATCCTGGCGCTACATTTTAATTCTAGGGATGTTTTTATCGCCTATCGTGGACTACAAAGTGAAAAAAAGGAAACTCGTAGAGCCACCATGGAATTTCTAGAAGGGCTTATTTCACGTAATTTCAAAACCCAGCTGTTTCCTATCATTGAATCTTCCATAAGCAGCCATGATGCAAACCTATCAGAGATAAATGACCGCATTCATTTGCCTACTGAAAAGCAATGTTATCTACAATTACTAGAGCTACAGGATCGCGCTCTCAACAAACTTGTCATTCAAGTCATAGTAGATTCAGGAAACGAAGATTTCATGCCTTTACTGGTTAGAGCCACAACAAAAAAAGACCCCATAGTTGCTGCTGCAGCTAGTGAGGCCTATTTGAAAATACGCAACATTAGAAATATTGCGTAATCCTTATTTAATCTTCTGAGCGGATAGCTTTATCGATAGCACTTGCTAAATACATGTGGTCTCCAGCAGAGTTCTTACCCAAGATATTTGACATCAAACAAACAATGTAATTCGTTCCATCTGGATGTTCTACCATGATAACACTATTCATATAATTGAACTTTGTCCCTGCATATTTTACACCACCACCGCTGTAATAGCTTCCTGATTTAAAATATACAGAAGCATCGTTTAACCGTGAACTGTACGCATATCTTATACGGCGGTCTGTCATGTACATCAATCTTTTCAATTCAAGACTGGATTGACGATCTACAATTTGACCTTGTTCCAGCTTGATGAACCATTTCATCAATCCCGCAGGTGTTCCTATGCTTCCTCCAGTTGCTCTAGCAATACGGTCAGGACCATTAGTGAAGAAACTACCCAATCTCCATTCATCATGAGTGATGCCTAAATCACGTAAGGGTTGATTGACCAACTCTGTAGCAACCTCGCTCAACATTTTCTTATCTGCAGTTTCCCAGTACTCATCGGCCTCTTCTTGAGTGAGATCAAAGTACTCATCCCCAAATAGCTTCATCAACAAGGCCTCTCTCCAGACTATGCTGGCTGCTCCATTATTACTCACGCTTAACATATGGTCTACCCATTCATACAAGCTAAATTCATCACTGGCAATAACTTGTCTTTTGACTAACTTATCTTTTTCGATATTGTAAATAGGAACGGTATGGTGATCACCAACTCCCCAAATTCCAGAGCGTACCACTTTCTCACGCATCAGTTTTGTGCGTACTTCAAAGTCGTCTGGACACAGAGCTGCCAATTGTGTGAAGAAAGCAGTCGCTACCGCTAGTTTACCTACACTACCTGGCTGGAAGCCACTGTTCTCGTTCATCTCTGCATAACGCATGTTCTCAGGATCTGTAATATCCAATACGGTAATCGCATATCCACCGCGTCTGGGAAAGAGTCGAGTCATTTTGTTTTGAAAGTCCTCGTCGACGATCATGATACTGTCCGTCGCGACGGTGTCCTCGCACAACCATAGATTGATTTCATCTGTTTTTTTGAAGGAACCTGGTTTTAGATAATATTCCGTTATGGTGCTATCAAGTGTTTTTTCCAATCGCTTGAGGCGTTTTATTCTTGTTCTTTCATATCCATCTATGGGATAGATTGCCATAGTGATTACGGCAATGATCAAAATAGATGTGATGTAATAATGCTTTTTCAATTTCTTATATTTTTATTGAGATACAGCTCTGTGTTTAGATTTACATCACTGTCTATCGATGATAGATATTCTGAGTTTTTTGCTTGATTGTTTTCTACAAACGGTCTGATCTGGAAGAGATACAACTTACCATCCTTAAAGCCTAATTCAATATCCCAAGCTCCAGTATAACTACCGTTCTTGGAACCAGGCATGGTTTTATGAGCTTCTTCTGCAAATCTTTTAATCGTCTTTAAGTTTTCTGGAGTCAATATGCTAGAATTAAAATCTGCATGCTCCATGATAGAACCGCCAGTGACCGGTAATTTACGCTGCTTGTTTTCTCGTGCCGGTGATATGAGTTGGCCCATTCCGTCGTTATCGATGAGATAGGTTTCCGCAGATTGACCATCTACTGCACCACCAGCACCACGACTCATGGCAACGGTTACCCTATCATCACTATTATTGATAAAATCCTTAGTGATCAAAACACCGCTGTAGTCCACATCAACGGTTGGTATGATTAGGATCGATGGGTACACATTTTCTGGATTCTCTAGATAGGCTTGTCTCCATTTAAAACTACGTTCTGTATATGGAGATGCCCAGACGTCTCTGATACCTTGAATGATCTTATCACGCTCTACAGCATTGAAAACGGTAAGATTCAATCCAGCACCTGTAAACTCTTCCAGGTCTTCCATATTGGTGTCACTGCGCAAAAACACAGGAACAGTTCCTATTTTACCGTTAAGAATGGTTTTAAAATCACTCTCCAATTGACCTATGAAAGCTGGCTTCATTGGCATTCTATTGATCTCGGCTCTTAGCTTTGTAAATTCTGCTAGTTGATACTTGATCACTTCAGCCTCATCAACTTTTGCTTCACGCATAGATTTGGCCGTGTTGAATATTTGAGTGAGGTATTGCCAATACGTTTGATCTTGACCAGGTATCTGCTGATTCATATGATCCTTAAAGACACCAAAAGGAATCACAATGCCGTTGACCACATGTTCTGGAAATAATTGTTTGAGTTGTCCTAGATTAGCTGCTTTAGGGCCGCTCAATATGCCACTATCCGCACTAGAAACTTTACTCATATCAAGTGGCATAGTGCCATCTAACTTTAACTTACCTTCAGGAATGCGAATGGTCTTCTTCTCCTTTTTGTTATTGCTAAAGAGTGCTTTCTCAGTTTCAGACATCTCTTCAGCAGATTTGATCACTACCGTTCCACGACCACTTACAGCATAAAATATTTCCTTGCCATTAAATGCTTTCAAGTCGGCTAGGTTATCTGTAGAGATAGCTGCATTAGGAATCCCTAGATTTCTAGCTAATAATTGCACGTGCGACACTAAGTTACCTTCTGAGACGGTTGCGATTCCAGCCACTGGCTTCAAATCACTAGGTGGTCTATCAAAAATGTAGATCTTATTAGGGTCGACGGTCATGCCTTCTGCATTTCCTTCAACAACTACGAGTTTTCCTTTAGCATATCCAGCATTCAAACCGCGAACCGTTGATGGGTTACTTATCTTTTCGACTTGACTGGTCAAGCCTATTTGTCGGGAAACCAATCCACCCAAATCGCCAATAGCATCACCTAACGGCAGTAATAATGAACTGCGTATGCGGTCGTCATAGAATCCATAAGCCAAAGGTTCAAACTGCACATATTCTTCCACCACATCGCCATAGATGGCATTGACCATTCCTGTTCCCCATTCTACCTGACTGCGAGCTGCAGCGATAAAATCCAGTAACTTGCTTGTTTTAATGGTCTCACCTTCTGTTATGAAAAGCCTAGGTTCTACCGCATCCCATTCCCATTGTTCTACGTAACCACCAGCGGCTAAAGCCTCGCTGATTGCATAAATCTTGTCTAGATGTTCCTGTAGTGTATTCGGCTCCCAGTTGGGCACCGTTTGAAAAATCAATTCTTCTAACCTCAAGCTCAGTTCCAATGCAGAAGTCCTGCGTGTACCGCGCTTATCGTCCTTTATGTTGTTTCTGATATCACACATCAATCCAGCAGCTGCGGGAACTAAAATGGAAGGCTCTGTGTCGTTTGTATATGTAGAAGAAAACAATATTGCTTGCTGTCTTATGTAGGAATCTTTATCCCAGTCAGCCACCATTTTTTCTAGACCAGCTACTGGCACCGGTACAAAAAACTCCTGCATCACATCAATGAGTTTTTCAAATTCTTCACGCTCCTTAAAGCTCAACTCATCATTATGCTCTTTAACCCATTCGCGTGTGGAGGCAATGTCCTTAGCCTCTGGATTGCCATGAATCTTGATGCGCAAATCCATGAATTTGGGATGCTTTTCGGCAAGCGTTTTACTGATGCTACGTACTTCCTGCGCCAGGTTGGTATCGCCATCGTGTGGCAGATCGCGCAGGCTTTCTCTTAAAAGGAAAAAATCACGATCGATTAAATCATTGTCACCCAGCACGGTATAATAAAACTTGCGACCCCATTCCTCTTCGTCCTCAATTTGCTTGGCACCACGGTAAAATCTGGATTTTTCCTGGATCCAACCATTGTCTGCCGCCACTAGATAATTATTAAGCTGGTATTGCTTCAATCTAGAGTGGTCGTTGTCACCATCCCAAAAGCTCCACAAGTCTGCCGCTGCCAGAATCTCTCCAAAATAAATGTGGTTTCTCTTGGCAAGTTGTTCCACTTCGGTTTTATAGCTTGCATGCTGTATACCGCCGCCTATGGCGTCAGGACATGGATCCTTAGAGTCGCGACGCGTCCCATCTGCACAAAACCATTCGATTCTTTTATAGGGACCACGATCCAGATCGCGATACTCTTCTATCATGGCTGCAATACGGTCGTTAGTAAATTCTTGAGCTAGTGCTGGAGTGGATAAAAGCAGCACTGCAAATAGTAGTAGGGTAATGTTTTTCATTGTTCAAAAATAGGATTTTGAATGTAAGTAAATACTGTTTAAGAGCGGTTTAACTAGGTAAAAGTCAATTACCGTACCGTAATGATGAAGATGTTTTCGCTTTCGCGAAAGCGAAATTACCTACAAGCCTAATGATAACGAAGTACAAGTGACTGACACCAGCGCATCGACCTAATATTACGCTTTCATTAACACGGCGATGCTGCCCTCTAAAGTAAATTGAAACAAAAATTAGAACTATGTCCATTTTCAGTAAAATAAAGGGAACCATCGATTTGATGAAAAATATTGACCTAGAGAAACTCGCGGCGCTCAATGCCAAGGTGGACTTGTCAAAAGTGATGGATACAGTTGGTGAACTGGATGATCGACAACTTGCGGGATTGATGAAAATGCTGTCGACCAAAAAGAAAAAAGGACAACACAAACTGCCACCTATTGATGGTGATTTTTACAATCTAAGCCTAGAGTTGACAGAAAAGCAACGCGAGGTGCAAATGAAGGTGCGCAATTTTATGGAAGATGAAGTGCAGCCTATTGCTAATGATTACTGGAATAGAGCCGCTTTCCCGCACGATCTTATTCCTAAAATGGCAAAACTGAACATCGCAGGTATCGCCTATGAAGGTTATGGTTGTCCCGCAATGGACTTTGTGACTGAAGGTATCATTGCAGAAGAAATCGCACGTGTGGATGTGTCTATTTCGACCTTCTTTGGTGTTCATAGCGGTCTTGCCATGGGATCCATCTACTTATGTGGTAGTGAGGAACAGAAACAGGAATGGCTGCCTCAAATGGCCCGAATGGAAAAGATCGGTGCCTTTGGTCTTACAGAGCCAGAAACTGGTAGCGGCATCGCTGGTGGTATGGAAACCACTTGCAAATGGGATGGTGAGAACTGGATCCTCAACGGTCAAAAGAAGTGGATAGGTAACGCCACTTTTGCAGATGTGGTTGTGTTGTGGGCACGAGATGTGGACTCCAACCAGGTAAAAGGATTTTTGATACGTAAGGGCAATCCAGGTTTCCATGCAGAAAAAATGGAAGATAAAATGGCCTTACGCATCGTGCAAAATGCGATTATCACGCTAACTAATTGCGTGATACCAGAAGGTGATCGCCTGCAACAAGCAGAGAGTTTTAAAGACACGGCCAAAGTATTACGCATGACTCGTGCTGGTGTGGCATGGCAAGCAGTAGGATGCGCTCGTGGCGCCTATGAGAACGCGTTGAAATACACTAAGAAGCGAGAGCAATTTGGTAGACCCATCGCAAGCTTCCAACTGGTCCAAAACCACCTGGTAGAAATGATATCCAATCTCACCAGTATGCAGACACTTTGCTTTAGACTGAGTGTAATGCAGGATCAAGGAATTTTGAAGGACGAGCACGCATCACTTGCAAAAGTAATATGCTCTATGCGCACTAGAGATATCGTATCTCGTGCCCGTGAAGTTTTAGGCGGAAATGGAATCCTATTGGAACACAACGTCGCCAGATTTGTCGCAGATGCTGAAGCCATCTACAGCTATGAAGGAACGAAGGAGATTAATTCCCTAATTGTAGGTCGAGCGATCACTGGTTATAGCGCATTTGTGAGCTAAAGTATTAAGCTTAACATAAAACCGTAATAAGGTTGACTTAAAGACAACTCTTGTGCTCTAGTAGGATTGTACCTTCATAAGGTAAACAATCAAACGATAAACTATTATGAGCGATAAAGGAATAACCACCATCAATCCAGCTACGGAAGAAAAGCTAAGTTTCTATCCATACATGACAGACCATGAGCTAACTGGAGCTATTGAAAAATGTCACAAAGCTTTTTTAGAATGGAAAACCAAAACCGTTGAAGAACGTGGCGAAGTATTAAAAGCCATTGGTAAAAAATTAAAGGAACACAAAAAAGAGCTTTCCCAACTGATGACCGCAGAAATGGGAAAACTTTTGTCCCAAAGTGAATCTGAAGTCGATCTTTGTGCCGGTATTTGTGATCATACGGCGCAAATTGCCCCTAAAGAATTAGCAGATGAAAAGCGTGAGTTGCCCAATGGTGGTCGCGGATTAATCACCTATTCTCCTATTGGTGTTATTTATGGAATACAGCCATGGAATTATCCAGCATACCAAGTTATAAGATATGCAATTGCTAATCTAGCTGCTGGAAATGGAGTTCTACTAAAACATGCGGAATCAGTTACGGGATGCGGTGAGAAAATCAGAGAGATTTTTGAAGAAGCTGGATTACCTAAAAACTTATTTACCACATTAGTCATCAATCATGACCAGTCTGACAAGGTCATCAACAACGATCTAGTACGCGGTGTGACTTTGACTGGAAGTCCTGTTGCGGGAGAAATCATTGGGGAAAAAGCTGGAAAAGCCTTAAAACCTATGGTATTGGAACTAGGATCAAATGATGCGTATTTAGTACTTGAAGATGCAGACCTTGATGTAGCCGTGGAAGCTTGCGTGAAAGGAAGAATTTATAATAATGGTGAAACATGTATCGCAGCAAAACGATTTGTAGTGGTAGAGGCTGTCTATGAAGAATTCAAGAAAGGATTTGTAAAGGCGATGAAAGACATCAAGCATGGAGATCCTACTAGCGATGAATTTGACATGGGACCTATGGCTCGTAAAGATTTGAGAGATGACTTGCATACGCAGGTTAAAAATAGCGTCACTAATGGAGCCAAAGTATTATGCGGTGGTGAGATGCCAGATGGAAAAGGATTTTATTATCCATCTACCGTTCTAGAAAATGTTCATCCAGGACAGCCAGGATATGATGACGAACTATTTGGACCGGTTGCTTCATTGATCAAAGCAAAAGATGCTGAAGATGCTATGCGCATTGCCAATGATAGCCGTTTTGGTTTAGGTGGCGGAATCTTCACTAAAGATGAAGACAAAGCCTTTGAACTCGCCAGCAAGCATTTTGATACAGGTATGGTATTTATCAACTCCTTTGGACTAGCGCAGCCTAATATGCCATTTGGTGGTGTGAAGCGTTCTGGATATGGACGTGAGCATGGCGGGTTTGGTATCAAAGAGTTTGTAAATGCTAAAGCAATTATGAGATTAGAAAACTAATCTGTACTCACAGTAATAGAAAAGCCACAGCAATGCTGTGGCTTTTTTTTATGACTCATTTTGTGACTATTCTAGTGGATCCAATTCGTCTGTAGGGTCCCAGAAAATAGATTCAAGATCTTGTACCTGATCTTCCTTTACCTTAACGCCTTCACTCTCCAAAAGCTGCACCATTAAATTAGAACCTTGAAAATGGTGCTTGCCCGTCAATAGACCTTTGCGATTGACGACGCGATGCGCCGGAACATCTGTTTGGGAATGTGAAGCATTCATGGCATAACCTACCGCACGACAACTGCGCGGCGCTCCTAAATAAGCAGCTATGGCACCATAACTAGTTACTCGACCTGCAGGAATTTGTTTGACAACTTCGTATACCTTTTCAAAGAAATCTCCCGCCATTAGTTAATTCTTATCAAGGTAAAAACAGCAATTGCCAGCGTTAATGCCGACAATAGATAATGGATTTTTCTTGCAAAAGTGTCGCTGTCAAACTTTAGCCTCTTAACATACTTAATATAGGCACATAGCATTAAAAATGTTCCTGTTGTGGCTCCTATGATAAAGAGATGCGCCATGGGAAATTCAAAAGTAAAGGCATTCCTGCTCGCTAGAAAGGAGCTAAATCCTATATAAAATGGTATAGGAAATATATTGAGCGCCGAAAGAATAATTCCCTGACCAAAAACTTTATAATCTGACTTGTGAACCGTTTTAAATTCTGGTTTGCTATCTAGACGTGCGCGTATAAAAAAGAAGATGCTAAGACCAAAGAATATGATGATCGCAAAACGCTCTACCATCAACAACACATCTGGATTGAGACTTAAAAGCTTAGAAAAGAAAACACCTATGTAAACTTGCGCGATCACTACTGAAGAGGCTCCTATCGCAAAAATAATCGCCGCTCTTTTTCCACTCTTTACACTAATTTTTGCCGCGGTCAAATTAAGGAGTCCTGGTGGTATAACACCTATGAACCCTATGGTAAAACCGAACAATAAGTGTAAAAAATAGGTCATCTACGCAACTTGAACTTCATATAAGTTATGGCTTTGCCAGCCTCAAGGTACTGCTTTTCATAGAATGTTTGCGTTCCTATGACCTCATCAGGTGCCTCGGTATTTGTATAGATGTTATGGTGCGCATAAAGAATCTCTTCTCCTAGTCCTTCCAGCAAACCTAGTGTGTACCCATGCATGTACTCAGAATCGGTTTTGAGGTGGATGACGCCATCGGGCTTTAGGATGGTCCTGTATCGATCGAGAAATTCTGGATTTGTCATGCGGTGTTTGGTACGCTTGTATTTTATTTGCGGGTCTGGAAAGGTGATCCATATTTCTGATATTTCCGCTTTCGCGAAAGCGAGATCCACCAACTCAATCTGGGTTCTCAAAAAAGCAGCATTTTCTAGTTTCTCCTCTACAGCTGTTTTTGCACCACGCCAAAAACGAGCTCCCTTGATATCAATCCCTATAAAGTTGCGGTCAGGATACTTGCGGGCCAGCGCCACGGTATACTCGCCTTTTCCACAGCCCAATTCTAGTGTTATGGGGTTGTCATTCTTGAAGAACTGAGACCATTTTCCCTTCCATTCAAATCCGTTAACCATCTGTTCTCTAGAAGGCTGGACCACATTGGGAAAGGTTTCATTCTCCCTAAAACGCTTCATTTTATTCTTACTTCCCACAACAATTATTTAAAGGTTAGATAAAGTGCAATTTCCACACTGCACAAAGGCAAGGTGTATTTTTACTGCATGCAAATATCCAAAAACATTTTGGTTGCACCTCTTAATTGGGGTTTGGGTCACGCAACTCGCTGTATTCCCATCATAGAAGCCTTGCTGGATAATGGTGATCGCCCTATCATTGCCAGTGATGGTGATGCGCTGGAACTGCTTAAGAAGGAATTTCCCAATCTGGTTGCCGTTGAGCTTCCTGCCTATGATGTCGCTTATGCAGAAAAAGGCGAAAACCTCAAGCTCAAACTGCTCAAAGACTCGCCTAAAATTTGGAATGCCATACGGTTGGAGCATCAATTACTGCAACACCTTATTTTAGAACACGATCTACACGGTGTCATTAGTGACAATAGGTTGGGGCTTTATACAAGAACCATCCCATGTGTAGTCATGTCGCACCAGCTGCAGGTATTGTCAGGTGGTACCACGTGGTTAAGCACCCAATTGCATTTGCACTACATTAAAAAGTTTGATGCCTGCTGGATTCCAGACCATCAAACGGCACCTAACCTGACTGGAAAACTTTCTCTAAACACAGACCCTACATTACACAAAGTCTACCTAGGCCCCATAAGCCGATTCAAAAAATCGAACGATGCCAAGGTCACTTATGATTTGCTCATCCTTTTGTCAGGTCCAGAACCTCAACGCAGTATTTTAGAAAAGAAATTGTTGCGTCAAATAAAAGATTATCAGGGCAAAGTCCTGTTTGTCGCTGGTGTTATTGAGCCAGAGCAGCGCGTAGAAATAAAAGGTAAAGTCACCTATTATAATTATCTATCTACCAGCGGCCTTCAAAAAGCTATAGAAAGGTCCAAAGTCGTTCTATGCCGCAGCGGTTACACAAGCATTATGGATTTGTGTGAATTAGAGAAAAAAGCGTTTTTAATACCAACGCCAGGGCAATTTGAGCAAGAGTATCTGGCAAGACATCTTAAGCTACAAAGAGTTGCTCCTTTTGCCACACAAGATGAGTTTGAAATAGAAATGCTAGAGCAGCTAAATGATTATGAAGGCTTAGCTAAACTTCAAGATGATGCTGCTTCTTTAGCCTTTTTGATCGAGTTGACTTTTTCTAAAGTAAATGAAAACTCAGACCCTATTCCCAACTCGCTATCCACGTAGATTCTTTCCTGGTGTGCCTCTACAATGTGCTTCACGATCGCAAGCCCTAATCCAGAACCACCTTCACGCCTTGAACCGGTGCGGTCCACTCTAAAGAAACGCTCAAAAAGTCGTGGTATGTAGGTCTTGTCGATTCCCTCGCCGTTATCGGTAACTCTTAGGATAATCTTATTGTTGATGAGATCTTCAATAGCGACCTCTGTGGTTCCATTAGGCTTACCATACTTTATGGAATTCACCAAGAGATTAGAAATGACCTGCTGGATGCGTTCCTGATCTGCATGCACCATGATAGGTTTTGAATAGACCATGTCAAATACTAGAGAGATGCTCTTCTTTGCGGCTTTCATCTCAAACTGATCAAAAGTCTGTCTCACCAATTCTACAATATCAAAATCGGTTTTTTCAAGGTTCATGTCACCTATCTCCAGTTTTGTGATCATGTCCATATCGTTGACGATATAGGTAAGACGTTCCACACCTTTTTGAGCACGCGCCAGATATTTCTTGCGTATGGCCTTATCCTTATGCGCTCCTTCAATAAGCGTATCAATATATCCTTGAACTGTAAAAAGCGGAGTTTTTAATTCGTGTGAGATGTTACCCAGAAATTCCTTCCTATAGGCTTCACGCACCTTAAGTGTTTCAATCTCAATTTTCTTGTTGCGTGCAAATTGCTCTACCTGCCTGGTAAGTGTGCGCATGTCTGTCGCGATTTCACGATCTGCAAAGTTGGTAGACTCCAGTAAGGACACATCTTCGTAAATCTTTTTGATACGGCGGTAGATGAATTTCTGAACGCGATATTGAATGACCAGAAAGCAGATAATAAAAATCCCGGGAAGCATCACACCAAAGTGCCACACTTTAAACGTTGCCCCAAATAACTGAAGTGCCACCATCATTAGTAACACAATAAGCACTATGAAAATAGAGGATCTTAAAGCAAATCTATAACTAGGTCTGGTGCTGCTCTTATTTGGACTGGACATATTTGTAGCCTACTCCTTTGACGGTTTTAAAACGCTTATCGCCTAGTTTTTCACGTAGTTTTCTAATATGAACATCTATAGTTCTGCCACCTACTACGACTTCATTACCCCAGACGACATCCAGAATTTCTTCTCTTGTGTAGACCTTTCCCGGTTGACCCGTAAGTAAGGAAAGAAGTTCAAACTCCTTGCGTGGCAATATGAGTTCTTCCTTTTTGAAGAAGATTTTATACTGGTCACGATCAATGACAAGATCTCCCAGCTTCTTCACATTGTCTTCGGTTTCCTTCTCGGCCACGTTGCGTCGTAGTAGGGATTTTACTTTGGAAACCAAAACACGTGGTTTTACAGGTTTTGTAATATAATCATCTGCACCTGCGTCAAATCCTGCAATCATGGAGTAGTCCTCGCCTCTTGCGGTAAGGAAAGTGATAATGGTCTTATCCAGCTCTGGCATCTTGCGCATCTTCTCGCAGGCCTCGATACCATCCATTACCGGCATCATGACATCTAGAATCACAAGGTCTGGTTTTTTCTTTTTCGCCTTTTTGATGGCTTCCTCACCATTTTCGGCGGTATATACTTGATAACCTTCGTTTTTGAGGTTGTAGCTCACTATTTCCAGGATATCCGGCTCATCATCAACCAGTAGGATTTTTGCTTTGGATTCTTTCATAGATCAGATTAATAAAGGGCTAAGTTACTCAACTTTACAAACACTTAGGTTAGCATATGGTTAAGTGTCACATTGATAATTTATACCAGGAATTCTTGATGATATCGCTTTCGCGAAAGCGACCTACATCTCATCCCGTCGCCTAACAATGTAGTTTATCGAACATAGTGTTATCTAATCATTAAATCCAAAAAACCAGCATTCTATAATAATTTGAACCCCATATTTTTGTGAAAAACATATTCAAATGAAACAAACTTACTCTTTGATCGTGATGTTCTTTATGGCCGCGATCGCCTTTGCTCAACAACCAATTATCACTACGATAGTAGATGGTAGCTGTTCAAGTACACCCAAATTTTTCGAAATTTATGCTGATGTAGCGGTAGACCTGTCTCTCTATGCAGTTGAAATTCAAAGCAACAGCAATACTACATGGGCAAGTAATACCCAATTAGAATTCGCCTTTTCTGAACCGCGAACTACTAACTTTGTTTACGTCATCGCAAATAGTGCAAGCGCCACCACTTTTCAAGCTGAGTATCCTGACGTGGATACTGAAGCAACTTTGATATCTGGTGCTGCTAACTTCAATGGCGATGATCGTGTACGTATCATAGAAATCTCAACTGGTTTAGTGGTAGATCAATACGGTACAGATAATACTGATGGTACAGGGACTGAGTGGGAATATGAAGATACTTATGCAAACAGAATTGATGGAAGTGGTCCTGACTCTGGTTTTAATTCTGGAAACTGGTCTTACGGTACTTTGCAAGCTCTGGATTCACAAGGTATTTGTAACGGTGGTGGCCAAAACCTTCAAACCGTAACTCAAACAGGCACTTATTCAACCACTGCCCCTTCAGGACCTGCTCTTAATGTAAACGGTTCACCGGTAACAGGTCTGGACTACTTTGAAAACAACGGTCCATCCCAGGAAGGTCAATTCACGGTTTCTGGTATGAATCTGGAAGGTTCTGTTCTTGTTTCTTCAACTGTTTTTGAAGTTTCCTTAACGAGTGGCGCTGGGTTTTCTGAAAGTGTAGAAGTAGCTTTTCCTTCAAACGGTGAACTTCCTATTACAGATATATATGTAAGATTGCCTGCCGGTCTAACCGCAGGTGATTATGCAGAATCTATTGAGGTAAGTTCTGTAAATGCAACCACGCAAACGGTTGCCGTAGCAGGAACCGTTACCGCAGACGATCCATTTATTACTCTTGCAGGTAATGTAGAGGGATTAAGTTACAACGAAGGATCAGGTCCTTCTGGATTGGATGCATTTGGAGTATCTGGTATGTTTTTGACTGAAAGCATAACGGTTGCCGTAGATAACGAGTTTGAAGTATCCCTAGATGAAGAAGGTTCGTTTTCAAGCGCGGTTTCCATTGCACCAGTAGATGGTACAGTTGAAAATACAACAGTGTTTATACGTTTGAGGGCTGGTGAGACTGCTGGAGATTACACAGGTACGATAACAGCAACGTCAACTGGAGCTGAAAACCAGACTTTATCTGCTAACGGAAGTGTAAATGCAGCAGCAACCTGTGCTGCGGTAGGTAGTATTATTGTCACAGAGGTACTACCTAATCCTGGAGTAACGACCGATGGGAATGGAGAATTTTTAGAATTATATAATACTACAGACACAGATATTGATATCCAATCTTGGATTCTGAGAGACCAAGACGATGATACTCACACTATTACTGAATCTGTAATAGTTCGGGCAAACGGTTATGCATTACTTGCTAGAAGTGCTACCGAAAATGGTGGACTTTCACCTCTTTATATTTATGATTCATTTGCACTTGCAAATAGTGGCGATGAGATTGTTATTGAATGTGGAGGCACTGTAATTGATGAGATTGCATACAATAGCACAGATTGGCCATATTCTAATGGGATTTCTATGGAACTTGCTAATAATAGCTTAGACGCCACTGCAAACGACGACCCAAGCAACTGGTTTGCCGCTACTTCAACCTTCGGCGATGGTGATTCGGGAACTCCGGGAGCAGTGAATGATGCTACTCTCTCCAGTGATAGCATTGAAAATCCACAGTTCTCTATGTATCCTAATCCAGCAACTTCTGGAACGCTGAATATTAGTGTGACTAATGGTGGTAGTGTAGATGTAGAGATCTTCTCCACATTAGGACAAAGAGTCGTGAACCAAAAAGCAGTAACGACTTCTGTTAACATCAATGGCCTAAACACAGGTCTTTACATTGTGAAATTGACTCAAGGAGAAGCTTCCCAAACTAGAAAATTAGTAGTGAAGTAGTTTCTTTAAAACAGATTATATCAAGAGCGCCGCAGGATATCCTGCGGCGCTTTTTGTTTACTTTTGACTCAAAACAGTTCAAGTGAGGTTTCCCGTTTTTGATATTGAAGATAATGTTCAGTTCGAACAGCTCGCTTTGGAAATCTACCAGTATCAACTAGAACACAATACAGCTTACCAGCAATATTGTTCATTTTTAAGGAAACCACTGGCTAGTCAGGTTAGCGACATTCCTTTCCTGCCTATTTCCTTTTTCAAAACGCACAAGATAACTACAGAGCCAGAAAAAAAACCAGAAATAGTATTTACGAGTAGCGGCACCACAGGAACCTCAACTTCAAAGCACCTAGTCCACAATCTGGAAATCTACAATCAAAGCCTTGATCATAGTTTTAAAAAATTCTACGGCAATCCTGAGGAATACACCATCCTCGCGCTTTTACCCCATTATCTAGAGCGTACAGGTTCTTCATTGGTCTATATGGTAGATCGATGGATCAAACATTCTAATAATTCAAAAAGTGGTTTTTACCTGAACAATCTTCAGGATCTATCTGTGATCCTCAAAGAATTACAACAATTAGATCGCAAGGTAATTTTGATAGGAGTCACTTTTGCGCTTTTACAGCTGGCAGAGCAATTCCCAATGGCCCTTGATAATACGATCATTATTGAAACTGGCGGCATGAAGGGAATGCGAAAAGAAATCGTCAAACCAGAATTGCATAAAATTCTAAGCAGCGCTTTCCCAAAAGCGCAAATTCATAGTGAATACGGCATGACGGAATTGCTATCCCAAGCCTACGCTCCAGACGGCATCCACTTCAAACTACCACCATGGATGCAAGTAAGTGCAAGAGACACCAATGATCCCTTGAGCAGCATCGCTCATGGAAAAACTGGCGGACTCAACGTCATCGACCTAGCAAATATTGAATCCTGCTCTTTCATCGCCACTCAAGACCTTTGCAAAACGTATGCAGATGGAACTTTTGAAGTTTTGGGCCGATTCGACAATTCTGACATTCGCGGCTGTAACTTGCTAGCAATAGGCTAGCGCATCAATTTAATAATAACCTCATTTTGAAAGATGTAGCTTGGGTCAAGTAAGCTACTTTGTCTTTTTGATCACTAGCACGGCAAATCCTATGAATATGAGAAATCCTGCAAGCGCAGCAAAAGCCTGCCATGAACCTGGCTTGTCAAGCTGTTGGATGAAGAAAAAGCCACCAACAATACAGGCAGCAACCACCAGTATTCTTGCCATTATTGACTGTGATTTTTTCATGTTTGTTAGTCGACTAACACCAAGAAATAATTCTTTTTACCACGTTGCAATAATATCAAACTACCAGCAATCACATCGTCTAAGCCCACAACCTTATCGTCTTCAAACTTTTCCTTGTTAATGGCGAGACTATTTTCTTTTAAGGCTCTACGCGCTTCACTGTTGGAAGGTAAAAAGCCTGTAACGTCAGTGAGGAAAGGAACGATTTCAATACCTTTTTCAAGATCTGATTTTGAAATGGTAGTCTGTGGAACGCCTTCAAAGATTTCTAATAGGGTTTCTTTATCAAGCCTGTTCCATTGCTCCATGGACACTTTCTTACTGAACAAAATCTTACTGGCCTCTACGGCAGTTTCGTAGGCCTCTTGACCGTGAACCATGACAGTTACTTCTTCAGCCAGTCTTTTTTGTAAAATTCTAAAACCTGGATCCTTGGCGTGTTGCTCGATCAAGTCATTACAGGTTTTCTCATCCAAAAATGTAAAAATCTTGATCCAATTAATCGCGTCCTCATCAGTTGCAGTGATCCAGAATTGGTAGAATTTATAAACACTAGTCTTATCAGCATCCAGCCAGATATTACCAGATTCTGTTTTTCCAAATTTTGTACCGTCAGCTTTAGTCACTAATGGAGTCGTCAAAGCATAAGCCTTGCCACCAGTGATTCTACGAACTAATTCTGTTCCCGTCGTGATATTTCCCCATTGATCAGATCCACCTATCTGTAACTTGCAATTGAGGTTTTTATAAAGGTGTACAAAGTCGTAACCCTGAAACAATTGGTAGGTAAACTCTGTAAAACTCATTCCATCGCCTTCGCCAGAAACTCTCTTTTTGACAGAATCTTTGGCCATCATATAATTGACTGTGATATGCTTACCTATATCTCTGGCAAAATCAATCAAACTGAAATCCTTCATCCAGTCATAATTATTTACCAGTATGGCACGCGTTTCTTCTGGACCATCTTCAAAATCAATAAACCTAGAGATGACAGATTTTACACCAGCGATGTTTTTATCTAGAATTTCCTGAGTGAGCAAGTTGCGCTCTGCACTTTTACCAGATGGATCTCCTATCATCCCAGTCGCACCACCTATCAACGCAATGGGTCTATGGCCAGCACGTTGCAGGTGCATGAGCAAAATGATTTGGACCATACTACCTATGTGCAGGGAATCTGCCGTTGGGTCAAAACCTATGTAACCACTTACCGTTTCAGCGTTGAGTAATTCTTCCGTATCAGGCATGATATCGTGAATCATACCGCGCCATTGTAGTTCTTTTACAAAATCGTAGGACATAATCTAGCTTTAAAACCTGCAAATATATGGGCTTTACGCAACTTGCGGGCGCACAACGGCGGCTATTGTGTATTTTTACAGACATGATTCTAGTCACAGGAGGAACTGGTCTGGTAGGCGGCCATTTATTATATCGCTTTCGCGAAAGCGAACTAACCATTAACGCCATTTACAGGACCAAAGCCTCTATTGATAAAACCAGGCGCATCTTTGATTCCTATGAGGATGGAGCAGCCTCGCTGGTGGATAACATCAACTGGATCCAGGCAGATATTCTGGATTTACCCAGCCTTGAAAATGCGATGGAAGGTGTGAAGCAGGTGTATCACTGCGCCGCGGCACTGGATGCCGATTCCTTTGAGCAATTGAAAAAAGTGAACGTCACGGGAACCCAACACTTGATTGATCTATCCATTGCTCGTAAGGTGGAAAAGTTTTGTTATGTAAGCAGTATTGCGACGCTGGGAAATCCTCTAGGCGACCAATCCATCAATGAGGAGGATTTTTTCAATCCAGATGCTAAAAATACCGATTATGCCATTTCGAAATACGGCGGTGAGATGGAAGCCTGGCGAGCTTCGCAAGAAGGATTGCCAGTTATCATAGTAAATCCTGGAGTGATTCTGGGAGAAGGTTGCTACGATACGGGTAGTGGTCAATTGTTTAGCAAGACGGCCAATAACCAACCTTTTTATGTCTCCGGAAGTTCTGGTTTTGTGGATGTGAGAGATGTGGTGAGTATCATGCAGCAACTCATGGAATCCAGCATCAAAAATGAACGCTTTATTCTAATTGCAGAAAACCAGCTTTTTAAAGATTTGCTAGATCTTATCTCTACATCACTCAACTCAAAGAAACCCTATTTCAAATTGAGAAAATGGATGTTGTATACGGTCTACGCGCTTCTTAAAATCCCATCTTGGCTAGGTATTGTAAAGGGTTTAAGTATCGCTCAGATTGAAACGTTTACCTCAAGAACCATTTACAGCAATGATAAGGTAACCGAAGCCCTATCCTACGAATTTAAGGATCTCAAACAAACCATCGAGCGCGTTGCTTTAAATTACCAGAAGCAGAAAAATTAAAACGATTAATCGTTATCGGGATCCTCTTCTAAGGATACCTTAGGTTCCAGGCTTGCTGAACCTGATGTTTTTTGCGTGCTCATATTAGAGTCTATGGTATCCCGCAAAACTTCCATCTTAGTTTTTACCTGCTCCATCAACTCCAGATATTTGTCGTTGCGGTCTGTGTAATACTCAAGATTTTCTGCAAATGTGAGGCTATCTGTGTCGTATTTATCGTAGATAAATTCATGAGGCAGCACCTTTAAATCTGTAAAAGTTACTCGATTTGTAGTCATGGAAGCTTCCATTAGATAAAGATCTGCCATGATCTCAATCATCTTGTCATCGCCATAGAAATCATCAGGTTTAGGTGACTTTTCTATATTTTGACAGCCAGCCAACCATAACAATATACTACACGTCAATAATTTTCTCATCGCTTGAAAGTTAGAGCCTGAGCAGCTTTGTTTTCATTGACTTTGAAATTCTGATACACTACATGACCATTGACAAGCGTGTGTGAGATTCTGCTTTTAAAAGTGACTCCTTCAAAGGGTGACCAGCCACATTTAGCAAGGATGTTTTCTTTAGTCACCGTCCATGGATTATTTGTGTCTACAACAACCAGATCTGCTTTGAAACCTTCACGTATAAAACCTCGATCTGGAATATCAAATAGGATGGCAGGATTATGACACATTTTTTGTACAACCTTCTCTATGGTGATGCGTTCCTGGTGGACAAATTGCAACATAGCTGTAAGTGCATGTTGTACAAGCGGTCCACCACTAGGTGCTTTAAGGTATTTGTTGGATTTTTCTTCTAATGTGTGAGGTGCATGGTCTGTCGCAATAACGTCGATCCTATCGTCCAGTAAGGCCTTCCATAGCTGCTCACGATCGTCTACAGACTTGACGGCTGGATTCCATTTAATTTTTGATCCCTTTGACGCATAGTCTTCGTCAGTAAACCACAGGTGATGTATACAAACCTCTGAAGTGATTTGCTTGTCCTTTAGAGAGGCCTTTTTCTCAAACAAAGCCGTTTCCTTTCCTGTGGAAAGATGGAACACATGAATACGGGCTCCTGTCTTTTGTGCTAGTTTGATAGCTTGGGAACTGCTCTTGTAACACGCTTCCACATCACGTATTACTGGATGTTGATCAAACGGAATGTCCTCGCCATATTTATCAATGGCTTTTTGCAAATTAGCCTTGATCGTACCTTCATCCTCGCAGTGTAGCGCGATTCTTAACTTGACCTTTGAAAATATTTTCTTCAGGACTTCTACATCATCGACCAACATATTACCAGTTGAAGATCCCAAAAACAATTTGAGCGCTGGAATACGTGAGGTATCCGCTTTAAGGATCTCTTCTAGATTATCGTTTGTACCACCTAGCATAAAGGCATAGTTTGCATAACTATCTCTAGCGGCAATGTCCATTTTCTTTTGCCATTCTTCCATACTGGTGGTTTGAGGAATGGTATTGGGCATTTCCATGTAGGACGTGATTCCGCCAGCAACGGCGGCAGCGCTTTCACTAGCGATGTCACCTTTGTGTGTCAATCCAGGCTCTCTAAAATGCACCTGATCGTCGATCACTCCTGGAAGGACATATTTACCTTCTACATCAATGATGGATGTGTCACCACTTTTGGCACTGATGCTATCTGCTATCTCAACAATGGTGTCGCCTTCAATATATATATCACCATCGAACACTTTCATGTCTGTAACAATCCTAGCGTTCTTTATCAATGTCTTTTTCATATTTCCAACGTGCCTAAAAGGCTTTTCAATTTCATTTTCAAAATGCCGGTAACGGCTTCTCCAATAATACCTGTACTCATTTTTGATTGTCCTCTAGAACGGTCTGTAAAAATTACAGGTACTTCAATAATCTTTGCCTTCAACAAGTAGGCCTTAAATTTCATTTCTATCTGGAAGGCATAACCTACAAACTTAATCTTGTCGAGATTCAGCTTTCGCAAAAGCGACATTCTAAAACATTTAAATCCTGCTGTAGTGTCATGTATATCCATTCTTGTGATGAACCTTACATATTTTGAAGCCGTATAGGAAAGTAGTACTCTGGACATGGGCCAGTTCACAACATTTACTCCTTTTACATATCTACTGCCTATGGCCAGATCTGCACCGTGAACCGCGCAGGCTTCATACAAGGTTTGAATATCTGCCGGGTCGTGAGAGAAATCTGCATCCATTTCAAAAACATACTCATAATCTCTAGCCATCGCCCATTTAAAGCCATGAATGTAAGCAGTTCCCAATCCAGATTTTTTTGTACGGTTTTCAAGAAAAAGCCTATTAGGGAAATCCTGCATTTTTTCTTGCACCAATGCTGCCGTACCGTCTGGCGAATTGTCATCTACAATCAACAAATGAATCTCTGGATGGTCCCCTAAAATAGCATCGATAATCGGCTTAATATTCTCGCGCTCGTTATAGGTTGGTATAATGACTAAAGTGTGATTCATAGCAACCCACAAAAGTAAGAAAATATAGTGCCGCCTTATCCTCACGATTATAAAATCCTCTTATTTTTACGTTCCTATGGACGCGTTGTATCGTATTACAGAATCCCTTGACTGGATAAGCATCATCATCTTTATGTGCCTGCTTTCTTTTGCAGTCGCAAGGCAGTTTACGACGCTACCGGTAAGTGAATTCTTGAGCGTTTACGTAAGCTCCAGATTTATTAAAATTTCTAGAGATGGCAGGATAGACAATCACCATGGCTATAAATATCTGGGCTTGATCATTTATGGAATAAGCATAGCCTTGATTTTATTTAAACTATCCACAGTACAGAATGGCTCTCAATCCTTGACCAATTTCATCCTGATTCTTACAGCCGTAAGCACTTTTTTGATCTTTAAACACTACCTGTCAAAGCTTCTTTCAACTATCGCAAATTTTGAAGATTTATTGATTTCCATTGACCATGAGCGCAATCTTTACCGGGCAGCATTAAGTGTTTTATTGATGGTTATCGTGATCTCGATTTACTACATCTTTCCTACATCAAACGGCTTTATTCAAATCACGGCAGCCGTTGCTGGCGCTGTGATTATCGTCTATCATTTTTTGGTTTTTTATAACCATCGCAACGCCTTGTCTGCTTCATTTTTCTATTTTATTTTGTATCTTTGCACGCTTGAAATCGCACCCTACCTGCTTTTGTATAAGTATATTACAGTGTGAACCCTTTACTAATAAAGAAAATAGTGTATGAAAGTGAAAACGATTTTAGTTTCCCAACCTGAACCTAAAATGGAAAATTCACCTTACCAGAGTCTCGTTGATCGGACAAAGGTAAAGATAGATTTCCGCTCCTTTATTCATGTAGAAGGCGTGTCTGCAAAAGAGGTGCGTGAGCAAAAAGTGGACCTCAACAAATACACCGCCATAATTCTTACCAGCCGCAACAGTGTTGATCACTTTTTTAGAGTGGCAGAAGAGATGCGGTTCAAAATTCCAGACACCTTAAAATATTTTTGTCAGAGCGAGGCTGTTGCCTACTACCTACAAAAATATGTGGTCTATAGAAAGCGTAAGATTTACGTAGGGAAACGTACGTTTCCAGAATTGATGCCTCTTATCAAAAAGCATAAAAACGAATCTTTCCTATTACCTACCACCGACAAGCTCAAGGACCTTGTTCCAGAGCAGTTGGATGAGTTGGGCATCAAATGGAAAATGGCGACGTTTTTCAGAACCGTTATAAGTGACCTTTCAGATCTTGCAGACGTGAAGTATGATGTACTGGTATTCTTCAGCCCTAGTGGTATTGAATCCCTTTTCCAGAACTTCCCTGATTTCACGCAGGATTCCACAAGAATAGCGGTTTATGGCAACACAACCAGCCAGGCGGCAAAGGATAAAGGATTACGCATCGATATTCAGGCACCTACACCAGAGTCTCCATCCATGACCATGGCCATTGAAAACTACATCAAGTCCTTAGATAAGGCTTAGAATGTTTTCGCTTTCGCGAAAGCGAAACTTCTCAAAAATCATAGCATAAAAAAAGCGTCCCATTCAGCTGAATGGGACGCTTTACTTTTAAGGTATGTCTGATCTTATTTGAGTGGACCACCAGCGATAATCTCTGGAGATGCCTGCGCCTCAAACTTCTTGAAATTCTCTCTAAAGAATCTGGTCAGTTTTGCGGCGGTCTCATAGTAGCCGGTATCATTATTCCAAGATTTACGCGGGCTCAAGACTTCAGTCGGGACGTTAGGTACCACGCGTGGTTGCGCCAGTCCAAACATGGAGTGAATGTGGTAATTGTCCTTATTTGCAGCTTCTAATGAGCCATCTAAAGCGGCCGCAATCATCGCTCTGGTATATTTGAGTGGCATGCGGTGACCTACACCATACGGGCCACCGGTCCAACCTGTATTGACCAACCATACGGTAACGCCTTGCTCCTTCATCTTGCGACTCAACATCTGTGCATATTTAGTAGGATGCAACGGCATGAAGGGTGCACCAAAACAAGCCGAGAAACTAGGTTGAGGCTCTGTAACACCAGCTTCAGTTCCTGCGACTTTTGCAGTGTAGCCACTTATGAAGTGGTAAGCCGCCTGGCCTGGAGTTAGTTTTGAAATAGGAGGCAATACGCCAAAGGCATCTGCTGTAAGAAAGAAAATATTCTTTGGATTCTTACCTACTGATGGTTCCTTGATGTTATCAATGTGGTGTATAGGGTAACTCACACGTGTGTTTTGTGTGATGGAAGTGTCCTCAAAATTTACGGTTTTGTCATCATTCAAAACTACATTCTCGAGAATAGCACCTGGCTTTATGGCATTAAAGATTTCTGGCTCTTGCTCTGCATTAAGATTGATGACCTTTGCATAACAGCCGCCTTCAAAATTAAAAACTTCATTATTAGAAGTCCAGCCGTGCTCATCATCGCCTATCAATTCTCTTTCAGGATCTGTAGATAATGTGGTTTTACCAGTACCACTCAAACCAAAAAAGATAGCCGTATTCCCATCCTTCCCAACATTTGCGCTACAGTGCATAGGCAAGGTGTTTTTGTAGACTGGTAAAATAAAATTAAGGGCACTGAAGATTCCTTTTTTAATCTCTCCAGTATAACCTGTACCGCCTATAAGCGCGATTTTTTCGGTAAAATTTAGGATAGCAAAATTATGCTGGCGAGTACGATCCAGTTTGGGATCTGCCATAAATCCTGGCGCATTGATGATCGTCCATTCTGGTGTGAAAGATTCCAGTTCACTTTCTTCAGGTCTTAGAAACATATTGTGAGCAAACATGTTGGACCATGGATACTCATTAATGACTCTCAAATTCAAACGATAATCTTCATGTGCACAAGCATAAGCGTCTCGTACAAAGAGTTCTTTTCCATCCAGATAATCTGTCACCCGAACAAGTAGGTTGTCAAAATCTTTCTTATTGAATGGGATATTTACATTTCCCCACCAGACCAGCTCTTCAGTGACGTGGTCTTTGACGATAAATCGATCTAGAGGCGATCGACCTGTAAACTCACCTGTGTTGATGGCGAGAGTACCATTTTTTGTTTCTCTGCCACCATAATCTTCCAGAGAACGTGACTGTAACTCTTCTGGACTGAGTTGATAATTGATTTTTGAATTGTTGATACCAAAATTAGATAACGAAATCGTTTGCGTTGCTACCTTGTTAGAAGCCATGATTTAGTAATTATTCAAGTTGTTTTTGCAAAAGTAGAGATATAATGTGCTCTTCAACAACTATTCTACAATTTATATAGGCAAATTTTAACTATTCCATAAATCCAGCCTGAGATAAGGAGCAATCCGCCTAGAGGTGTAATGGGACCTAAAAAACTAGCGTCAATGCCATAAATAGAGCCCGTCGACAACAAGAATATACTCCAACTAAATAGGACCATACCCGTAGAAAACAAGATCCATAGCACTTTTTTTGAAGAATTCGATAAAAGTTTTACCTGGGAAAAAATCAATAAGGCCAGACCATGATACATTTGATACCTCACGCCTGTTTCAAAACTACGCAACTGATCGATAGTAAGATAGTTTTCTAAGGCATGGGCAGCAATGGCACCTAGAACGACTGCCATTAAAATGAAACCACAACCTGTTACCAATAACTTATTTTCCATTTGAAGGGTTATTAAAGTGAAGAATTTTAACTTCAACCAAAATTACGACAGGCATGCGTTACATTCTGATTATAGGTGCTGGAAAATCCACCGGAGTTCTAGTTGATTATCTTTTAAAAAAGGCAAAAAAGGAACAATTTCATATCACTCTGGCAGATAAATCTCTTGAGGCTGCTCAAGCACTTATAGATGGAAATGATAACGCCAAAGCTATGGAGTTGGACATCTTCAATGCAACAGCAAGAACGCAGATTATTGAAACAGCAGACATCATCATTTCCATGTTGCCAGCACGATTTCATATAGAAGTGGCAAGAGATTGTGTCAAACTGGGAAAAAGCATGGTTACCGCAAGCTACGTGAGTCCAGAAATGCAGGAACTGGATGGTCCAGCAAAAGAAAAGAAGCTGGTATTGATGAATGAAATAGGCGTGGATCCAGGAATCGATCATATGAGCGCCATGCAGGTGATTGATCGTATTCAAAACAAAGGTGGCAAAATGATTCTTTTTGAATCCTTTACCGGTGGATTAGTAGCGCCAGAAGATGATAACAACCTATGGAATTATAAGTTTACCTGGAACCCACGTAATGTCGTGGTTGCCGGTCAAGGAGGTGCAGCAAAGTTTATACAGGAAAATAAATACAAATACATCCCATATCACAGGTTATTCCGTAGGACGGAATTTCTAGATGTGGATGGCTACGGTCGTTTTGAGGCCTATGCCAATAGAAATAGCTTACAATATCGTGAGATCTATGGACTGGACGATATTGCCACGCTGTATCGTGGTACCATGCGTCGCGTAGGTTACAGCAAAGCATGGAATATGTTTGTTCAACTAGGAATGACAGATGACTCCTATATTTTGGACAATTCAGAGAACATGACCTACCGGGAATTTGTAAACAGCTTCCTGCCCTATTCGCCTACAGATAGTGTCGAGCTTAAAATGCGCCATGAACTCAAAATCGATCAAGATGACATCATGTGGGAAAAATTGATGGAACTGGACCTTTTCAATAACGAAAAAACCATAGGTATCAAGGACGCCTCACCAGCCATGGCGCTTCAAAAGATTTTGGAAGACAGCTGGACGCTCCAAAAAGGCGAAAAAGACATGATCGTGATGTATCACAAATTTGGCTACGAACTAGGTGGTGAGAAGAAGCAAATAGACAGCACCATGGTGTGCCTAGGCGATGGCGACCGACAAACGGCCATGGCCAAAACCGTTGGCCTACCTGTCGCGATGGCAGCCTTGGCTATCCTAAACGGCACCATCAAAACCTACGGCGTGCAGATCCCAATTTCTAGAGAGGTTTACGAGCCTATATTATCAGAACTGCAGGAATATGGAATTCGCTTTCGCGAAAGCGAAACTCCGTATCTGGGCTATAATGCTTTGAATCGCTAGCGTCTGCGCATATAAATCGACAGGAAATAAAGTAAGGTAGCAAGTGAACCAATGGCAGCGACCAAATAAGTGCGTGCAGCCCATTTGAGGGCATCTTTTGCACCAGCGTGCTCATTTTGAGTGAGCATGCGCTTATTTTCCAACCAGGCCAATGCTCTATTACTGGCATCATACTCTACCGGCAAGGTGATGAACGCAAACAGCGTTCCCATGGCATACATGATAATACCTATCAAGAGTAAGGTGTTACCAAAAGCGGTGCTGGCCGCAAGTGCAATTCCACCTATAATAACCCATTGGGAATACTTAGAGGCGATACTTACCACAGGAACCAGTTTTGAGCGCATTCCCAACCAGGAATAGGCACGCGCGTGTTGCACGGCGTGACCTACCTCATGTGCTGCAACGGCTGCTGCAGCAGCATTGCGCATGGAATATACAGGTTCACTTAAGTTCACCGTTTTATTGGAAGGATTATAATGATCTGTTAGTTGACCTTTTACAGAGATCACATCAACATCTGTAATACCATGGTCAGACAACATTTTTTGAGCGATTTGCGCGCCAGTCAACCCATTTTGCAGTTGTATCTGCGAGTATTTCTTAAATTTTGATTTGAGCTTATTGCTTACAAACGCACTGATCAGAAATACCAGTCCGCCAATTATATAATATCCTATCATGACAAAAAAATGAGTTTAAATGTAGCTCAATCTCACTGGATCTAATGATAATCTGTTCTTAAAACACTATTTCTAGCGATCAAATCCCCAATTACTGATGTCTGTTCGTATACCAAAATTGAACCAGGTTGTGGTGGCATCCTGGACCACGGCGTTATCAATCTCTGGCGATATGTTGCGATAAATGAATTGACCATAGACCTTCAAATTACTTGCTGGATTGATAAGGTAACCAGCCTCCAATTCCGCATAGGAAAAAGGTGCATTGTTACCTTGAGCTAGAGTGTTTCTATTGTCTGCGATGCGATCATCTTCAGTTCTATAGATATTACCACCATAATAGGCGTTATCACCGTTGGACAAGATGTCAAAACCTCGTTCACCTATAATCGCTTTGGCGATTCCATACCAGCGATCTTTAGTATATCTACTTATGAGTATGGCTTCATAAAAACTAGCGCCCCATGGATGCGCAAGCGCTTGATTGCTGTTCCCATAATTAAGCACGATGGTGTTGTGACTATACGTATAAGGTCGCACTCGGTTATATTCTGCCTGAAGCATCAAATTAGGAACTGAAAATGCATTCTGGTACTTAACACCTAATTGGTAGGCACTTTTATTTTGATAGCTTCCATCACCGCTAATGACAGAGCTGCTGGCAAATTCATCCAGTACCAATTGACCGTATGCCGTAACACGATCGCTTATCTTGTACTTACCAGTGATTCCCAGCAAGGCGTTTCCACCTCTGGATCCGGTTTCTAGTTCTACGGTTTGATAGAATATCAATGGATTGATGTAATTGAAATCAAAACCACGACCATTGTCGTCTTGCCATAAAACGCTCTCAAAAAAACCAAGTGTCAAACGTTTAGTAGCATTCCAACTCAAATAATGATGCGTCATATACTTCGTCCTGAAAGAATCGTCTGCCGTCACTTCAGGTCGTACATCTCTTAAGGAAGTGTATAACACCGTGTAGTCGATCTTCCAGAATTTGGCATTCACTTTTACGTATGGAAATGGTTGTGAGTTATCACTCAAGACCAAAGACCTGTAACCATCACCTATAAAGTGCTGCCCATGGCCTATTTGTAGATCAAAATATTTACTGGGCTTATAATTGACATAGCCTGTCGCTACTGGGTAGTCATAGATGTTCTCGCCGCCATCCTCGGCAATACCACGGCCAGGAACAATTCCAGGATTACCACCATCTGGAGCACGCTGCGTGATCTCGCGATTAAAATACTGTGCAAACCGTCCTTGGGATTCTTGAATGGTTGCACCAAAGGTAATCTGTTTGCCTACGCCACCGTTTAGGGCTACCAGTCTCGTGTTGTTAAAGGTATTGACATCTTCGCCAGTATCCTTTCCCAATTGTAAATCCACACCTGGATCGATAACAAACCAATAATCCTCGCCTGCCACTTCAAAGAAATGCTCATTCCAGAACTTGCGACCCAGCCATGTACCGCTATCCTTTAATAAGGAATTGCGTTCTTCTTCCATATCAAAATATTGATTCACATAGTTAAATGTGTAGGGTTTGACCGCTGTATGCGCATTATTTCCCACCTTATTCATCGCGGCCTCATAGCGATGATACCGCTGGTAAGAAAATGGAATGGTCGCATTGGACTTCAATTCTTGTCCATCGTATTTGTTAGATGTAATGCTGTTGTAATTGTTGTTCGCTTTCGCGAAAGCGATATCACTACCATCATCTTGACCAGCATTGGCCTTTACGTCCTCATTCTGATTGATAATGTAGAAAGATCCATTCTCCTTCATAGGCAACTGGACATTGACGATGAACTGCATAAACGTCGGGCTGCCATTGTAGACCGCAGGAGTGATAGGTTCCAGTTTACCGAAAGCCTCGTAGAGTGACTCCTTGAGAGCTGCGGTAGGCGCATCAAAAATGATAGGCTCAAATTTGCCCTCGCGACTTACCTCAAAACGCAAAGTAGCCTTACTTGAAGTGCTGTCCATAGCAGTCTGATCATAGGCTTGGTACAGGTTTTTGTATAGTTCACGGTAGAAGCATTGTTCCAGTGCAGCATCGTTATCTATTCGATCACAGGCCGGAAATATGGGAAAGGTCTCCAACTCGCTTTGAGCAACTGCAAAACATCCAAAAAAAAGAGCCCAAATGGCGCATATCATTCTCATAGAACATGGCAAATTTGGGCTAAATATACTGGAAATCCTTTGTGCAGTTGACATTAAGGCTTTGAATTCAATAGCAAAGGTATCGAATGTAGCACCTTACTCCATCCAGATTTATTCTACGATTGAATTGAAAGTGTCACCGTACAATTGTTTTTACTGTATCCTAAAAATGATAGGTAGGGCATAAGTCGTATTGACGTCTGCACCCTCAAATTTTCCTGGTGTCATTTTAGGGAGTTTTGAAACTATGCGATAGGCTTCTTTTTTCAATTCTTCGCTAGGCGCTCGCACAAGGATGTCTTTAGGTAAACCATCAGTCCCGATGGTAAAAACCACGGTGATATTGACTTGTTTTGTATTGTTTAACTCATTGGCAAGGCTTAAATCAAAACGTCTTTGAACAAACCGCTGCATTTTTTCATTTAAACAATTGATACGCTCTTCGTTATTCAATGAAGCACTACAACCTGGGAACAAAGGGACTTCGGTAACACTCATGACATTACGAGGCTCGTTGGAAACAGTTGCTGTTTTTGACGGTTCAGACGTGTTAGTTGTGGGTGAGTCTTCTGCAGGCTCGTGTAAAGGTGTATCGCTGGGCTCTGGATCTTCAGTTGGTTCTGGATCGCTATTGTCAACAATTACCGGTGGTTTGATTTTATTGACTTTAGGTTCTTGAACTTTTGGCTCTTTAGGCTGTTTTACAGGACGTGGCTCTGGCTGTGGCTTTTCAATCCTGAACCTGTCCAGATTTGACTCGATCACATAATCATCCCGTAGGCTTATGGTATATTCCCGATCGATTTTAGGAGTTTGTAATTCAATAACCACAAAGGAAAACATCATTACCGCACAGAGCCCGATAAGGAAGTTGATGGATGAATTGGTCTTGATGCTCACGGATTTCTTGTCCGCTCTACTGGTTCCAGTTGGTGTTGCAGCACCTACTTTGGAGTCTAGATTTCTCATAATAATGGTTTTATGTTATTTAAAACCATCTTCAAGAAACATACCATAAAAAAATCCGCTCCATAAACATGAAGCGGATTTTTGTTAATTCTTTAAAGATTCTTAGTCTTGAACCTCAAAAATGATAGGAAGTCCATAAATAACACCTACTGGTTTACCTCTTTGCTTACCTGGCGTCATTTTAGGTAATTTATTCATAACCCTTGCGGCCTCTGTCTGTAGTTTAGGATCCTTTGCTCTAGATACAATATTTACAACATCTCCGTTTCTATCAATTTTAAATTGAACGCTAATCGTTTGTTTTCCTGAAAGACCAACTTCATTTGCAATACCAGTATCAAACTCTTTTCTCACAAAACGTGTGATTTTCTCCTGCATACACTTTTTACGATCTGCATTGTTTTTCTCGCTTTCACAACCAGGATAAACAGGTACATTTTCAATTATTGCAAATGGTACGTCAGCAATTTCTTCTACAACACCAACTTCTTCAGCTACTTCATCGATTTCTACGATCTCCTCTTGCTCGTCAGTTTCAGTATCTTGAATTTCAACCTCTTCAATTTCTACTTCATCCTCAACAACCTCTATTACTTCGGGTGCTGGTGGCGGTGGTGGCGGTGGTGGTGGTGTATCCATCATCTGTGTGATAGGAATATCTTCCACTTCTTCCATAACCATAGGCTCATCGTAGATTTCTTCTACATCGACCTGCTTAGATTCATACTCTAGTCCTTGCCATGAGAGCAATAACATAAATGCTAAACCCATTAAGGCATAGATGGTAATGTTTTTACGCAAATCTGCGTTTTCTGATTTTTTTACTTCCATGATGGATAAAAATTAAAGGCTAAAAATATATAAATACTATTTCAAATAAAAGCAAATGAAGCTTTATCTAGGACTCTTCATTAAAGATATAACCCGCATTATCAAAACTGCAATTATAATGCCAGTCCCATTTGCTAGCATATCATAGCCGTCCATTGTTCTATTTTGCGAAATAAATCCCTGACCCAACTCTAAAAGACCACCTATAACTAAGGAAAAAATAGAAGCTGCCACAGCAATTGTTCTTGACCATTGCGACAGAATCATACCCAGATTGTATTCAAAATGAACCTGACGCTCTAAATATCTATGGTAAAAAAACAAATACCACACCACCATCATCAAAAAATAGGCGCCGGCATGATACGCTTTATCAATATTTTCAACATCAATAGAAGGAACTGTACTACTGGACAGAGAACCGTAGGCAATCAACGCCGTATAGAATGGTGCTATCCAGTAGAGAAGCTTTTGCATCTACCCGACTAATTCCTTATACGCGTCTGCGCTTAGCAAACTAGACAGTTGGGAATCATCTGAAATTTTCATTTTGATCATCCAGCCATCTCCATAAGGATCAGAATTCACCAATTCTGGTTCATCTTCTAGTTTCTCATTGAATTCCAGAATTTCCCCAGACAGCGGCAAGAAAAGATCAGAAACAGTTTTTACGGCTTCTACCGTACCGAATACTTCTTCTTGTTCAAGAGTTTCATCTATAGTTTCTACCTCTACATAAACGATATCACCCAACTCGCCTTGAGCGAAGTCCGTAATACCTACCGTTGCGATATCACCATCTATTTTGACCCACTCGTGATCCTTTGTGTATTTTAATTCTGCTGGAATATTCATAGTATAATTTGTATGAGACAAAAGTAAAAAAGTATAACGTTATTTAGGCGCTGTACCTCTTAATTCCCAAAAGTATATTGAAGGGTGATACCACTTCTAATGGTGGTTTGCGGGAATGCTGTAGAAATAGCAAATTCAGAAAACGTGTGATCGTAGTAAAAGAGCGCTTGAAATGCTCTACTAAAGGCATACTCTGCCGTGAATTTAGCGCCATAAATGGTTTGTCCAGCTGTTGCTTGACTGTTTTCCAGATCCAAATATCTTATGATCGTGATATTATCCCTGACGCGTCCATCCAACTGTAGGTTGAGGTCGCTTTTGATAACCCTACTGCGACCACCTACACTCGTTCTAAATGGCACGTCTTTGACCCGGTATCCTACACCCACAACAAGTTCATTACCGCTTATCTCCGTCAATAAGTTGTTGTCAAAGCTCAAGGATATCGCTCGATCTTTTCTCCACTCGGCTGCTATGGACAGCGAGTTTCTCATTTCAAAATCTACCTTGATCAACGGACTAAAACTTTCGGTTAAATTGATGTTGTAATACAAATTGGCAGGCTTATAATCTCCGTTTTGATTCAATACCTGCTGATTTTGCTGCTCATATTCTAAAACACCGTTTCCTGCAGAAAAATTCAAATTAGTCTGGAACCTGTTGATGGTATAATCAGAACGGTAACCATGTTGTAGGCTAAAGCGCTTGAAGGTTTTTCTAAACCAGGCCAACTTCATGAGACCTGTGTATTTGATATCCCAGTTAGGCAATGGGATATCCTTAAAGGCATTATCATCCTGGTCGTTGACATCACGACCTTCATAGGCCGCTAAAAATGATGGCAACAATACGTTTTGACTATTGCGGCTAAACCCGTTAGGGAAACCATCGCCATCACGTGAGAAATTATCAGTCCCGTAAAATTCTCTTGCAAGCCTGTTTGCCACCTGCAATCTATTGTCTCTAAACTGGTCAAAAGTCTGGGAATCCTCGATACTACTTTTAGAAAAAGCCGTCCCTAACATAAGTGTTGAAATACTGAAGTTACCAAAGGTTTGTGGCGTTAATGATTGATACGTCAGATCATCTGGATCTACTCTATAATTTTCATTAAAAGTCTCTTGGTACTGTCTGTTGGAAACGATGTCGATCTTAAGGTCTGGCAACAAATCCACACTAAAGTTCACGTTCAGTTTACGTCGCTCGATTTCTGCATATTGCTCGTTGAAGTCTTGGTACAACGTCAACCATCCACGTCTAGCGGCGAGATCCCTAATTTCGGCCTGACTACCAAAGGTAAATCCTGTACTAGGCCTTAAAGTCCCAATAAATCCGACGCTAGGTGTATATCCTGGCAAGAAAATACCGTTACCTTCTTCATAATTAATGGTCGCACGTTTTACGGATGTTGCGATCCCTATCAGCGTGTTGTATGCTTGGTTGGCAAAATTCTTCTTTGGGATTTTGATCTCTTCAGTTTTTTCTTGCTCTTCACCTTTTTCCTGTCTGGCTGTAGGCAGTCGATTGCGAGATCTACTTGCCGTGCGTTGCTGTGCTTCTTTACGCGCTGCGGCGCCAAATTTCTTCTTCTCCAGTCCTACGTAGGAATACAATTTACCCAAATCCAAATTACCATTGATACGGTGCGTATTAGCGTTCTGGACGCTGTTTCCTAAGTTGGGAATGCCGTCTAGCTGTGCAAATTGTTGTGAGTTACGCTGCCAGTTGAAATCTGCAGTATAAGTGTATGTCGCTTTCGCGAAAGCGAGAAAAGGAAACTTCTCGAAGGGCACCTCATAAGTCGCTCTAAACTGTCTGGTGTGCGAGTCTGGTATACCTTCATCCAAGAAATTAGTCCACAAGGTATAGCTCTCGTCAATGGTGTTGTCCTCTGTATTGATGTAACTACGTATGATGCGATCATTGTTAGCCGTCAGGTTCAAGTTCAAGGAATTGGTAAGGTCCCAAGTGATGGCATATTGATTGGCCAGTGTAAAATTACGATTGGTCAATGGTGCCAGAGCGATGTTTTGCGCATCTGGGATACCATCACCATCTAGATCTACTGGGTTGGTATCCAACTGTAAATCCCTGAAGGTTTGTGTGTTGAATTGACGACGTACGGTACCGCTGGCAGTAAACACATTAGGCAACAGGTTGACGTTGAAATCCCTAAGGAATTTGAAATAATCACCTGAGAATGTAGTGTCTGCCTTTACGAGTGGCTCAAATTTCAACTCAGGAAATGCGTAGTTATAAGTAGCATTCACATTCACGGATTGATCCTTGAACTCTTCGATTTCAAAATTGCGCTGGTCAGTCTGATTGTATGATCCAGAGAACACAAAGTTTTCTATATCATAAGGCATAGGCTTGCTGTCGCCTGTTCTGGCCTTACTGACACCTATAAGGTTGACGCTTTGTCTCTTTGTATAATCTTCTGACTGATTTCTAATCGCCTCACGTTCCTGGTCGCTGGTAGCATTTGCCAGTCTTGTATCCAACTCAATATCTTCAAACTGAGGATCAAATTGAGGTGTCACCGTTTCTTCTTCTATGCGATAGGAGAACGGCAAGTTCAATCCCCATTTTTGCGGG
Source organism: Nonlabens agnitus (assembly GCF_002994045.1). Lineage (NCBI taxonomy): Bacteria > Pseudomonadati > Bacteroidota > Flavobacteriia > Flavobacteriales > Flavobacteriaceae > Nonlabens > Nonlabens agnitus. The sequence continues at coordinate 2,909,294 of NZ_MQUC01000003.1, read as the reverse complement.
AACAACTGTCCTAGACTTAGACTTGTAGTGACATCATACTGGGTCACATCTTCACGACTGCGCTCATTGGGACCTTGTTCAATGGATCCAAAACCTATAGTACTGCGTCTACCGTTGGCACTTACCGTGGCAAAATCTGCCATGTTTGCATCCAGATTTAGAATGGCCGCATAACCACCTTGGTTTTGAAGTCCAGATAGGCGCAATTCATTAAACCATACCTCACCACTAATGGAGCTTTTGACATTGTTGCGCACACCCAACATCACCGCTCGCACATCTCCATAATTAGGATTTCCTTTAATACCATAGATCTGCTGGTTGGGTTCACCTGCAGAATCTGGATCAAGATCTGCCTGATTAAAGAAGTTTACCTCACTATTGATCAAAGCAGGATCACTCAATACTCTAGACTTAATCTCCTGCAACAATGAAAGATCGATGTCAAACCGGTTTGCGGCAGGCCAGATCTCTTCTGGACTAGTACTATTGAATGGTGTAGGCGTTAAGGGTAGTCGTATCTCGTAGTAATTTTCAGTAAAGTCAACACCTATACGTATAAAGGCTTCCAGTTCACCATCAAGAAGCGGCTGCTTGTCCACCATAGATTCTGCATGTACGAACATCTCAAGATTTTCGTACTGCCTCATGTCAATTCTAATGTTTTTGAAAACGGCTCTTCTATCAAAAGCCTCTAGATCTTCCACTAAAAGAGCTAGTGACTGCTCATTCTGGCGAATGTTTTGGTTTTGAGTTCTCAATTCTTCTCTGATCACACCTGGCGGCAATACATAAGGAATAGGTTCTCTTCTATCGTTATTCTCAATGTTGACGGCTTGAACTTCAAACGAGGTCTGATCATTATCAACGTTAGGATCATTAGGGTCTAGTGAAGCCGTATATCTACGATAATCACCACGAACTAAATCCATCGCTCCAAACCTCAAAAAAGTATCTACCTCAAAGTCTGACAGGTACATTCTCATAAAACGAATCGCCCTGAAATCTGCTATTTCTCCAATGGATTCACGAGTAGGATCATTCAATGGCACTCTAAATTGAACCCATCTAGTATCGATTGTAGAACCGTTAGGCAAGGTTGATGTGACAAGCCTTGAGTCTGATACATAAGGATTAGTACCTACTTGCATTCTGCCTGGTGCGATCTCAATCTCGTACTCAAAGTAACTGTCGATGGTATTCATCGTGTTGTCACGGTTGATGTCTTCCACATCTGGTTGAGTGGTAGATCCACGGTCTGTTTGGGTGACATCTGTAGGTGAGTTTCCTTCAGTATTGTTGTATCGTTTGTAGCGCTCCAAGATATTTCCATCTGCAGCGATGAAATATTCATAGTTATCTGCCGCAGGGTCCGGACCAAATTGAGGGAAATTTGCAATTTCTTCGGCATCGCTAAATCCATCGAGACCAATATCTTGATTGATACGTTCCTGACCTTCTGTATCAAAAGCATAAATCAGTGATTGGTTCAAGGGAACTTTTCCAAAAGCCGTTGAAACCGTCAAATCAGTGCCGCCATCTTCTGGCAACCCGTTTTCATATTGTTTACGGTTATCCTTTAAAATATCTTCAGAGATACTTCCCAAGTTGATGGAGATCGTTCCACCATCATTTGTTTGATCATACATGAATGGATCCATGACCCAAAACTGGATGTACTCCACATTAGTAGCCTCAAAATCTGTACTTAAGAAACTGCGTGTGATTCCGCCCCAACTGTCTGCTGGATTAGGAAGAATATCGGTTCCAGCTGCTGCAGGGTTGTAATTGTAGGATCCTCGTTCATCCGGATAGAAAGATAAGTCCAAGGTATTGATCACTTGAGTCTGTCCTTGCTGAATATCTACCTGTGGGAAAATCTCATCTATAAACACGCGTCTTGTACGGTAGTCAGAAACATCTGCATCGGTTATCTCATCAGGACGTTGATTACCATAAAATATAGGGTCAATAGTATACCAAGCCAGTCGACCACGAGAATAATTGTAGGCCAACGGGTTGGAAGGTGATCCTGCTCCTTCAAAGGCTACTGGTGTACTCGCTAGGTTCCAAGCTAATGGAGATAAGATATTTATGGATGTTTGAGATCCTTCAAAATCATCCACATAGGCTGCGGCTCTACCATCAAAATTATCACTGTCTGGTGATCCCGGAAATAAATACGCAGCTTCACCTCTAATGGATAAATTGGAGATGACATCCGTATCGATATTGGGTAACTTGTTGGCCAACCTTGTCAAAAACGGAACTTCTGTATTATAAAGAAAATTGGCACCTATGATCGTATTGTTGATAGGCTCGGTACCGTAGTTAGACTTTTGGGTAATAGGTCGCTCTTTAAGGTTCAAAAATGTTCCACCTACGATAAAGTTTTCATTGAAAGTATGCTCTACATTGATACCAGTAAATCTTTTGGTTTGCTGGTTAAACGTTGAGTTATTTTCGGTAGAAACCTGTATAGGAGTATTTGAGTTCAAGAGCGCTTGATCTAGAATGATAACGCTGCCTCGCGCATAATCCACTGTATAATCAATACCTTCTTGTAGCGTTCGACCACCAGCGGTCACCGTAACCGAGCCTCGTGGTATATTGAAACCACCTATGGGAATTCCCTGCTGACCTGTCGCTTTGTATTCACCCTTGATGAGATATTTATTCTTTTCGGCCGTTTGTAGTGCCTGTGCCTTGGTAGTACGATACATGTCTCTATAAACATATTTCGCTTGGTTCGCATTGTACGTATCTGGATTATTATACACTTCGGGACCTCCATTGGGCGTATTGTCCAGCTTATTAAAGAGGTATTCTCCAAAAGGTTCTACGCTGGTAAAGATGATTCGGCCTGTTTCAGAATCAATGGTGAGTCCTTCAACATAATCAAAGAATCCATCACCTTCTGGTTGCGGGTCGTTTTGCTTATTCAAACGGTCCAGATTAAATACACGTATCAGGGTCGTCTCTTCCACATCATCAGGCAGTGGCACTGCAGGATTTGCCAATGTACCTTCTGCTGGAGTGATGTAATTTAATTCTGGTGGGAATTGATAAAATATATTAAGTTTGAAATCTTCCTGAGATAATCTAGAACCTCCTAAGTTGTAAATATTCTTCATCATCAAATCCCAAATAGGTTCTGATACATTAGTAAGATTACCTTTCAATAACTTGACGACGAGATTTTGATTGGTTACCGCTTGCTCATTTGCAGCTGGATTCTGGTTGACCTCTGTGGCGTTGACACCATCATTGGCAAATTCACCTACTTGAAATACCTGACCGCCTACCGTGTATTGAAATGCTACGGCTACGATTTCATCATTACTCAGTCGTTGGTTCAAAGAAATGTAACCCAACTGTGTATTGAGTTTATATTCATTGGGATTAAGCTGGCGAGCATTTTCAAGAGTAACATAATCAAAGCCTTCATTCACCTGCACACTTCCAAAACCTTGCTCTACAGTTGCGATATCTCTTATTTGACGATTAAGAACAGTCTCACCGCCAGAATTAATTGCGATTGGATTAAAGTCATTATTCCCATTGCTAGGGAAACTACCAGCAGGAACATTGAGAAATCCTGGTGGCTGCTGGTCCAGACCTATATTGGTAGGATCTGATTCTCCAAGATCCTGGATCGCCACAAGATTACGAACGTCTTCTGTACGATTGCCACGATTAGTGATCCAAACTTCAGCTCTTGTGATCTGTATGTTGTTATTGATAAAGGGATAGTTGATCAGCGATTGATCGTAGGTATCTCTAAAATAATGCGCTAAAAAGAAGTGTCTGTTCTCGTCATAGTCCAGCGAGAAAAAGTCAAAATCGTTGACGGTGGCTCCACCAGCAGCCTGCACTGTACGGGATTCTGATTGCTGTTCTGAAAAGACGGTTGTGATGCGTGTTTTACCAAATTGCAAATCTGCCTTCACACCAAAAAGACTTTGAGCACCACGTATCAACTGGGAATTGAGCGGCATGCTCACATTACCTACTTCGATACCTTGAAGGATATCATCCTCAGTAGGCGTGTAGTCCAGTTTTATTTGATTTTGGAAATCAAAGGAACCTTGCGTGTCATAATTGGCGTTCACATTCAGTCGGGTTCCAACGGTTCCCGAAAGACTTAGGTTAATTCGCTGGTTAAAATCAAAAGTGACGTTTTGCCTATTTCTAGGAGAGAAACTAGGGTTATCTGTCTTGTTATACAGCACGCCCAGGTCGATCGCCACATTTCCCTGCGGAATAATACTGATCTCCGTACCGCCAAAGATGCTCTCAAAAAGATCAGAATCCACATAGAAATTAGGCAACAAATTCTTTTGCTTCTCCTTGTCTGCTTCAGTTTTACCGGCAAGAAGTTTTGATTTCTCTCTAAAGTAGGAACGCATCTGTTCCTTGATCACGATTTTTTGATATTCCTCACGGGTCAACGTGAATGGGTAATCGATACGATATTCTCCAAAACGCTGGTTAAAAATATACCGATCCAGATCTGCATCATAGATGTACAGCGAGGTGATGCTAGGAGGATCAGGCAAGTTGATTCTTCCTAACTGTATTTGAGATGCTGTGGTATCTGCAGGAGTGGTTGTGGGTTGTTGCGCTTTCGCGAAAGCGAAAACAATGAAACACATTACGACATATAAATACTTGCGTATCAGGTTAATATATACGTATCTCAAATCCTATAATTGTTTAAGTGCTTCCTTAATGAGTTGTTCTGTGCTGGCATCTGGATTGCTGGAAAGGATCTTATCGACCACCTTTTGAGCTTGTTTGCGCAGATAACCTAGGGTTTCCAATGCAGATAACGCCTCTTCGCGGCCCCTATTGCTCGGCAATACAGAAATCTGTGGATCTTCCAGTACTTGAAGAATTTTGTCGCGCAGGTCCAGAATGACACGTTGCGCCGTTTTTGCTCCTATTCCCTTGACACTTTGGATGGTTCTAACGTCACCATTTGCAATAGCTTGTGCGATCTGGGATGGATCTAGACTGGACAACATGGTACGCGCCGTGTTTGCCCCTATTCCAGAAACTGAGATGAGCAGTTTGAAAACTTCCCGCTCACTTTTTTCCATAAAACCAAAAAGTCGGTGCGCATCTTCCCGCACCAGCATATAGGTGTATAGCTTGACAAGGTCACCATCTGGAATTAAAGAATAGGTATGAAGCGATATCTCTACAAAATAACCTACGCCTGCACAGTCTATAATGACATCAGTAAGATTTTTCTCGACCAGCTGGCCTTGCAATTGGGCTATCATTTAACAGGATATTAGCAATCGATCAAATGTAACAAAATAAATACAAGGATGCCGATAATATCTACCGGCATCCTTGTGGTCCATGAGAAGATGGTATGACTATGCCGTCTTCCCGCTTTTAGAAAGTTCTGCTGCTCTTTTTTCCTTTTGTTGTGCATCGATCACGGCCACAGCGGACATGTTGACGATTTCATCAACACTAGCACCCAATTGTAGTATATGACAAGGTTTTTGCATACCCATCATGATAGGTCCTATGGAGTCAATGCCACGCAATTCTTTCAACAATTTGTAGGTGGAGTTACTGCTTTCAAGGTTAGGAAAAATAAGCGTGTTGACTTTTTTTCCTGCCAGTTTTGAGAAAGGAAACTTTTGCTGGAGCATATCGGCATTTAAGGCAAAGTCCGTCTGGATCTCTCCATCTACCACTAAACTTGGATAATATTGATGCAGGTATTTCACGGCGTCGGTCACCTTTGAAGCATTAGGGTGTTTGCTCGATCCAAAGTTAGCATAAGAGATCATGGCCATTACAGGATCAATACCAAACATGGCTGCAGTCCTGCCAGTCATTTGAGCAATTTTGGCCAACTCAATAGCGTCAGGATCTATATTGATGGAAGTGTCAGAAATGAACAACGGCCCACGATCTGTGATCATCAGGTTTGTCGTAGCGATTTTATCCACACCAGGAGCCATTCCAATAATTTCCATCATGGGTCGCACAGATCGCGGATACGATTGTGCCACACCAGTGATTAATGCATCTGCATCTCCTACCTTAACCATCATAGCTGCAAAATAATTGCGCTGTCGTATGGTTTTGCCTGCATCAAATTCGGTAACTCCTTTACGCTGGCGCAGTTTCCAGAATTCATGAGCATATCGATCACGTCTCGCAGACTCCTCATCGGTTTTAGGATCAATAATCAAACACGGCTGATCAAAATCCAGATCTGCCATCATCTCTTCAATGACATCTTTTCTTCCTAAAAGTATAGGTGTTCCTATACCTTCTTCCAACACGATTTGTGCTGCTTTGAGAACGTCAACATTATCTGCTTCGGCAAAAACAATTCTTTTTGGATTTGTTCTGGCACGATTAAGCAATAATCTTACGAGCTTATTGTCAGATCCCATACGGCTAAGCAATTGCTCCTCGTATTTTTCCCAATCTGTAATAGGCTCTTGAGCCACTCCAGATTCCATTGCCGCTCTAGCGACTGCTGGTGGTATGGTAGATATCAATCGTGGATCGAATGGCTTAGGGATAATGTAATCACGGCCAAAGTTGAGCTTCAACTCTCCATAGGCAATATTTACTTGCTCTGGTACGGCTTCTTTGGCAAGGTTAGCCAGTGCATAAGTCGCCGCCAGCTTCATTTCTTCATTGATTTTTGTGGCGCGAACGTCCATCGCACCCCTAAAAATAAATGGGAAACCCAATACATTATTCACCTGGTTAGGATGATCGCTGCGACCTGTAGCCATAATGATATCTTCACGAGCCGCCATGGCTAGATCATAATCAATTTCTGGCGTTGGGTTTGCCATCGCAAAAACAATGGGGTTATCGCTCATGGATTGCACCATCTTTTGCGATACAATATTACCTGCAGAAAGTCCCAAAAAGACGTCTGCACCTACCATAGCCTCTTCTAAAGACATCGCCTCGCGACTGGTGGCAAACTGCATTTGCATCGCCCCTAGATCTGTGCGTGATTTTGTGATCAAACCATCTATATCAAACATCATGATGTTCTCCAACCTCGCTCCTAGTTTCACGTAAAGTGATGTACAGGAAATCGCTGCACTTCCAGCACCAGAAACGATAATCTTGACGTCTTCAATGTTTTTTTCGGCGAGTTCTAGGGCGTTCAATAGCGCTGCACTGGAAATAATTGCCGTACCGTGCTGGTCATCATGCATGACCGGTATGTCCAGTTCTTCCTTGAGTCTGCGCTCAATTTCAAAAGCCTCTGGAGCTTTGATGTCTTCCAAATTGATCCCACCAAAAGTAGGTGCGATATTTTTGACCGTCGCGATAAACTCTTCTACGTCTTTGGTATCTACCTCAATGTCAAAACAATCAAGGTCTGCAAAGATTTTAAACAGCAGTCCTTTTCCTTCCATGACGGGTTTACTGGCCTCAGGACCTATGTCGCCCAAGCCCAAAACAGCGGTACCGTTACTGATCACGGCCACTAAATTCCCTTTAGTAGTGTATTTATAGACGTTTGCTTTATCCTTGACAATTTCCAGACAAGGCTCTGCAACACCAGGACTGTAGGCCAGCGACAAATCTCGCTGACTGCTATATTTTTTGGTAGGTACTACCTTGATTTTTCCAGGTGTAGGTTTGGCGTGATAAACCAGTGCTTCTCTTCTTCTGCTAGGTTTGCTGCTCATAGGTTGCTTTTTAGGCTGTGACAAAGGTAGCGATTATAGGGCTCAACCTGTTTTATCAAAACCGCATATATAGGTAAGAAATGAGTAGTTTATAAAGAATTCGCTTTCGCGAAAGCGAACTCATTTACACATTCATTTTCCTGGCAAACATTTGAACTAGCAATTCGCTAAGCTCTAACAGTGAAGGTGACAAGGGCGTTTTTGGGTCGTAAAGTGATCAACGGATGGTACTCGATGGTCTCGCCAATAGGCTTGAGATCATAGTTTTTCAGGATATTCTTGATGACCAAAGCCATCTCGTACATCGCAAAATTATTACCTATGCACATGCGTGGCCCAGCGCCAAATGGAAAGTATTGGTCGTTCCATTGCTTTTTGATTTCGGCATTAAAGCGTTCTGGCAGGAAGGTTTCTGGCTGCTCCCATAAATCCTGACGGCGATGCATCTCATAAAAACTGATGAGCCAGATGCTGCCAGCAGGTAACGAGATATCACCGCAAAAATCGTCTTCTACCGCCACGCGATCTGTCACATAAGCTGGTGGGTACATTCTCATGGTTTCTTCAAGGACTTGTCGTGTGTATTCCAGTTCCTTCATCTGGACCATGAGGTCATCGCTTTCCAGTTGGTCAATTTCGGTTCTAGCAACGGCAGCCTTATCTGGATGATGTGCGAGCAATTGCGTCGCAAAAGTCAATGCGTTTGCCGTGGTTTCATGGCCTGCGATAAAAAGCACAAGGATCTCGTCTATCAATTGTGGGTCGGTCATGTGGGATCCATCTTCATAGGTGGATTGCAACAGCATGTCCAGTAGATCGCCGTATTCCTTTTTCTCTGTCCTGCGCTGGTTGATGATTTCCTGCAAAATGGATCGTGCCTCTTCTATCAATTCCATGTGATAGGGAATGCTCGAGGTTCCTGAAAGCCATTTACTATTGAAGTACCAAAGCATCCACGGCACACGTAGTTCTTTGATCAACATTTTTTGAGCCGTCTCGGTAATATATTGCAAGCGTGCGATGCGTTCATCCATATCTTCCAGATAGAACAGGCTACGCGCGACTACTTTAAAAGCTAGATCACTGAATATTTCATGAATATCAACGGGTTTATCCAGAGCAATCCTGGACAGCTCTTTTTGAATCACCTGATCCATGGAATCCATGAGTGTGGCAATTTGTTTCTTGTAAAATGCCGGCTGGACCAGTTTACGGTTGGCACGCCATTTCTCGCCGTTTTCAGTTAATAATCCGTGACCTATGTATTTACCAAGGTCATCTGTTTGTAAGCTGGACTTGTTGTAATTGCGCTGATTGGTTTGCAGGATATGCTTTGAAAGCTCTGTATCGCAAGTAAAGTGGATGGTCAAGCCAGGCTTAGGACTTATCTTAAATGTATTGCCGTACCTCTGGAAATTCTCCCTATGAAAAGGCAGCGGATCTTTATAAATCTGCCTGGTTTTTGACAAAAACCGTAACGTGGGTACTTTTTCAATAGATCGCATAGGCTATTGGTCGAAAAGGCCACCCATTCTTGCATTAGGCGTTCTGCCTAGATGTTTGTAGGCATGCTCTGTCACTTCACGGCCACGAGGAGTCCTGATAATAAAACCTTGCTGAATCAAAAATGGCTCGTAAACTTCCTCGATGGTTTCCGCACTTTCTGAGACAGCTGTGGAAAGCGTGGTGATACCTACAGGTCCACCTTTAAATTTATCGATGATGGTTGTCAATATCTTATTGTCCATTTCATCCAGACCGTGTGCATCTACGTTCAATGCTTTAAGCGAATATCTGGAAATGTCCAGATCGATATTTCCAGTTCCTTTTATTTGAGCAAAATCACGAACTCTTCTAAGCAAAGCATTTGCAATACGCGGTGTACCACGACTGCGTCCCGCAATTTCAATGGCAGCTTCCTGATCAATTTGTACCTGTAGGATCTCGCTACTACGCTCGACGATGGTGGATAAAAGTTCTGTAGTATAATATTGTAATCTTGATGAAATCCCAAATCTGGCTCGCATGGGTGCCGTAAGCAAACCGCTACGGGTGGTCGCTCCAATAAGGGTGAAAGGTGCAAGATTGATCTGTACCGTGCGTGCATTGGGACCAGTCTCGATCATGATGTCGATCTTATAGTCTTCCATCGCGCTGTAAAGATATTCTTCTACAATAGGACTAAGCCTATGGATCTCATCTATAAAAAGTACATCGCGCTCGTCAAGATTGGTCAACAATCCAGCGAGATCACCTGGTTTATCTAGCACAGGTCCAGAAGTCACTTTGATGCCTACGCCTAATTCTGCAGCGAGAATATGCGCCAGTGTGGTTTTTCCCAATCCTGGAGGACCATGAAAAAGAGTGTGGTCTAAAGCATCACCTCGTTGATTTGCCGCCTGGACAAATATTTTTAGGTTCTCCAATATTTGGTCCTGACCAGCAAAATCGTCAAATGATAACGGCCTTAAAGCACGTTCTATGTCGTGCTCTTCATTAGAAAAATTATCGCCGCTTGCGTCTAGGTGCTCATTCATAGTTTCAAAGATAGTCGATAGTGAAATTGTTAGTCGTGTTTTTGCTTTCGCGAAAGCGTAACTATTCTCAACATTTTATCAATTAGCTTGAATTTAGTAGAAAAAGGAAAAGGCAGCGCTATATTGAAAATAAAAATATGAAACCTACTGAAAAAGTACCGCATCTAGAACTCGATCTCATAAACGATACCCAATGGTCTATGGCAAAGCAGAACCCAGAAAAGTATACTTTGATCTTATTTTATCGTGGCTATCACTGCCCAGTTTGCAAAAAGCAATTGGAATCTTTGAAAGATAAATTGACAGATTTTGTAGATCGAGGCGTGAATGTTATCGCGATAAGCATGGACACTGAAGAGCGCGCCAAAAAAACGGGTGATGAATGGGATATTGAAAGCATTCCTGTAGGATACAATCTAACGAAAGAACAAGCCCAAGAATGGGGTCTCTACCTATCTGAAGGTATTAGCGAGAAAGAACCTGAATTGTTCTCTGAACCAGGACTGTTCCTCATCAAAAAAGACGGAACGTTATATGGTAGTACCGTGCAAACCATGCCATTTGCTAGACCGCAACTGGATGATCTTTTAAAGGCAATCGATTTTATTGAAGATAAGGGTTATCCTGCTCGTGGAGGAGCTTAAGTCAAATTTCAATATATGACACAAAAAAGGTGGAGCGTTTGCTCCACCTTTTTGTATTTAAGATCTATAATTTCTTAGTGATTCATTTCTTCTTCCTTAGGCTGTAGTGGAATGTGCTGTGGCACATAATCCTGTCCAGCAATAACATACTCATCATCTTCATTAAGTTTTGAGTAGTCATAAGGCCATCTGTGTACATGAGGTATGGCTCCAGCCCAGTTACCGTGTATGTGCTTGTCACCAGTCGTCCATTCTAAGGTGTTGGATTTCCAAGGATTTGCTGGCGCTTTCTTACCAAAGAAAATACTCTTAACGAAATTATAGGCGAAGAACAACTGCGCAGCTGCAGTGAATAATGCGAAATAAGTAATCAAAGAGTTAGTATCTGCTAAGTCATCAAAGTAAGGGAAATTTGTATTGGTATAGTAACGTCTAGGTAATCCTGCCATTCCTACAAAGTGCATTGGGAAAAATACACCGTACGCTCCTATGGCAGTTAACCAAAAGTGTGCATAACCTAAATTCTTATCCATCATGCGGTTAAACATTTTAGGGAACCAATGGTAAACCCCAGCAAATAATCCATACAGTGCAGATATACCCATTACCAAGTGGAAGTGAGCTACCACGAAATATGTGTCGTGTACGTTGATATCCAGTGTACTGTCACCTAATATTATTCCTGTAAGTCCACCTGTAATAAATGTTGATACTAGTCCTATAGAGAACAGCATCGCTGGATTCATCTGGAGATTACCTTTCCACAACGTGGTGATATAATTAAATGCTTTAACTGCGGATGGTATCGCAATCAATAAAGTTGTGAAAGTAAATACAGATCCTAAGAAAGGATTCATACCAGAAATAAACATGTGGTGACCCCAAACAATTGTAGATAAGAATGCGATCGCAAGAATGGATGCAACCATGGCACGATAACCGAAGATCGGTTTACGAGAATTGGTAGCAATAATTTCAGATGTGATCCCTAATGCAGGTAGCAATACAATGTAAACTTCTGGGTGACCCAAGAACCAGAATAAGTGTTCAAACAATACTGGAGAACCACCTTGGTTTGCTAAAACTTCACCTTGGATATAGATGTCGGATAAGAAGAAGGAAGTTCCGAAACTTCTATCCATAATCAGCAACAAAGCTGCAGCGAACAGTACTGGGAACGAAACAATACCAATAATTGCAGTAACGAAAAACGCCCAGATGGTCAATGGCAATCTCGTCATTGACATTCCTTTGGTTCTTAAATTGATTACTGTTACTACATAGTTCAAAGAACCTAATAACGATGAGGCAATAAAAATCGCCATGGATACCAGCCACAAGGTCATACCCATCGCAGAGCCTGGCATAGCCTCTGGCAATGCACTAAGCGGCGGATAAATAGTCCAACCAGCAGCTGCAGGACCTAACTCAACGAATAATGAACCAATCATTATAGCGGAGGAAAGGAAGAACAACCAATAAGATACCATGTTTAAGAATCCAGATGCCATATCTCGAGCACCGATCTGTAATGGAATCAAAAAGTTAGAGAACGTACCACTCAAACCAGCAGTAAGTACAAAGAATACCATAATGGTACCATGAATGGTAACCAGTGCGAGATAAATACCTGGATCCATAACCCCATCTGGAGCCCATTTCCCAAGTAGAGCTTCAAAGATTACGTTTGGCTCTTCGGGATTGGCAATTTGCATTCTCATTAAAAGAGACATGGCAATACCAATAACACCCATGATTAACCCAGTAATAAGATATTGCTTTGCAATCATCTTATGATCCTGAGAAAAAATATATTTAGTTACAAAGGTTTCTTTGTGGTGGTGATGCCCATCGTCATGTCCGTGGTCATCATGTGCAACTGCAACAGCTTGTCCCATAAATACTAATTTTCAGCTTTCGCTAACGTTTGTTCAAATGTTTCCTGAGCAGCTAGCCACTCATTAAATTCTTCTTCAGTCTCTACAACTATTTTTGCTTGCATATTGTAGTGGGATTTTCCACAGATCTTATTACAAAGCAAATAGTATTCAAATTCATAAGGATCTAAACCAACATCTCCTGCGGCTAAAAGCTCCTTGCTTTTTTGTCGTCGTATCTCATTAATCTTACGAACTTTTTCAGTCATAAATTCTGTAGACCTATAATCTTCAGAAGTTACTGTTGGCGTGAATTTGAATTGCGTGACCATTCCAGGAACTACGTTCATCTGTGCTCTAAAGTGTGGCATATATGCAGAGTGCAACACGTCCTGAGAACGGAATTTAAACAACACAGGTCTATTTACTGGCAAGTGCAATTCTTGTGCAAGCGCGTCATCCATACCATCTGCATCCGTTGGGTCTATACCAACAAGGTTAGTACCTTCAATGAAACGGACGTTAGCATCTCCCAAGGTATTATCAGCGCCGCTATAACGAACTCTCCAACCAAATTGATAGGCATATACTTCAACGATCAAAGGATCATCATCTGTATTAGCATCCATGATATCATTCCATGAGAACAATCCCCATAAAATCAATCCAGCTAACACTACAACTGGTATTGCCGTCCAAATAAACTCCAGACGATCATTATCAGCATAGAATAAGGCACGTTGACCTTTCTTTCCGTGATATTTATAGGAGAACCAGTGTAACAATGCTTGAGTCAAGAACTGTACAATCATGATAACCACTGTTGTTAGTAACAGTAAGTTGTCATATTCTGCACCGTGCTCAGATCCAGCATCTGGTAAAAAATAGTCTTGATACCCTATGAAACAAGCTATCATCATGATGTACATGGCGATTACGAATAAGAGCATTCCTTGCCCGTTACGCTTGTTGTCATTGTCGTTAGCAACTTCGCTCTGATCCGTATCAGGATCTGGAGCCTTACCTAGTTTAACAATCTTGGATATTTGCCAGATCGAAACGGCAAGAAGTGCTGCAATTAATATGATTAGAAATGCTGTCATTACAGTTTTTTTCTATGAAATTTTAATAATGAAAATGTTTGCTCTCACCTAGGAAAGGATCTCCTTTAGCCAATAGCGGTGCCTTAGTCATGGTATTGAAAACGTATAGCAAGAATAGACCTGCAAAAAACATAAATGCTCCTATCTCTGGGAAACCAATAAACCAAGATGCTCCTACAGTACCTGGCATCACCATCACGTAAATGTCAAGATAGTGACCTATAAGGATGAAAATACCAGCCGTTACAACAAACCAATTCACACGTTTAAAGTCGGAATTCATCAGAATTAATAACGGGAAAAGGAAGTTAATTGCAACCATTCCAAAGAACAAAATGTTATAGTCGTTGATACGTGTAACAAAGTATGTTACCTCTTCTGGAATATTAGAGTACCAGATCAACATGAACTGTGAAAACCACAGGTAAGTCCAGAAAATACTGAAACCAAACATGAACTTTGCAAGGTCATGGATGTGGGAATCATTAACGAACTCCAAGTAACCTTTTCCTTTAAGAAATATAGTTACTAAAGCGATGACCGTTATAGCAGAAACCAACATGCTTGCTAGAACATACCATCCAAATAATGTAGAGAACCAGTGTGGATCAAAACTAAGGATCCAATCCCAAGCCATGATAGATTCCGTAACAATAAAGAATACTAAAAACATAGCACTGTGCTTAAATGCCTTCTTGTACCAAACGTTACCTTCTGGGCTCTCGTCTTGTTTTAAACTGAACTTGCGAATGTTCATTCTATAGATATTCCAACCTACCAAAAAGATACCAGCACGGATCAACCAGAATGGAACATTTAAAAATCCAGTCTTTCCGGCTACGATATGATCATAGGCTTCACTCGTTGGATCATCAATTCCTGGAGTCATCCAAGTAAAAATATGGTTCAAGCCTAGGCCTGTTACGAGTAACAATAAGAACATAAGGATACCACCAGGCAGTATGTAACTGCTGATTCCTTCCATCACTCTAAATAGTACCGGAGACCAACCTGCTTGTGATACTTTCTGGATGGCGTAGAATGCTAAAACACCCAAACCAATCATAAAGAAAAAGAAACAAGCTACATATACCGCAGACCATGGACGATTGACCAACTGGTGATAAACATGCTCTGCATGAGAACCAGCGTGATCTTCAGCTTCGTGTGGTGTCGTGGAATGAGCGTCGTCAGCATGAGCAACGTCGTTATCCGTAACATAACCCGTTTCCATGTGCATGTCTTCCGTATCATGAGACTCCATAGCATGATCACCAGCTGCACCTTCGTGTGTGGATCCAGAATGATCTTCACCGACTTGATGTGTTTCACCATGAGCACCGCTGTGAGCTGCTTCTTCTTTAGCAAGCATTTCTTCTACAGCTGCCTCATCTGCGGGAACAGCAAGAAAGCCAATAGCTGTAAACACAGCGCCAACAACCATTAGGATTATGGCAAATACTTTTAATTTAGTTGTAAGAGTATACATATATAATATCTTCTTGAATCCTTTTACTGGCCTTGGTTCATATTATCACTTTGAGCGTTCGCACTACCAGTTGTAGGCGGCACATCTGCTTCGATTTCAGAATCCTTATCAGTGTTTTGTGTAGAAAGTGAATCTGTTTCTTCTTGCGCGGCTGGAGTTTCAGGTGCTACCATCTTACCGTCTTCGGTTAAGACAGGTTTGCGAGCAACACCCATAAGGTCTGCTCTTAAGGCTTCCACATAATGAGTAATTTCCCAACGCTCTTCAATACTGGTTTGAGAAGCATAAGATCCCATATAGTTGATACCGTAATACATGACGTGATAGATGGACCCTTCCGTAATCTCACGAGCATCATAACTAGGGACACCTAAAATCTTCTCTGTAGTTACTAAATGACCTTGACCATCTCCTTTTGAACCATGACAAATCGCGCAGTATATACTGTAAAGGGCTTGCCCGTTCGTCAAATGAGCTTCAGTTAATGGTACTGGATTTTTTAAGTTCGCTTTCGCGGAAGCGTAACCATCATTATCATCTTCATAATCATAAGGCATCCAGCCTCTGGAAACCGTTCCTTCTACTGGCTTTTGAGCCTCGACATCTCCTGGGAAAATGTCGCCTTCCTGATAAGTCTCATAACCTACAGATTCATACATGTTAGGAAAGTACTGAACGCTACGGTCAGATTTAGGACTCACTTCCTTAGTGCTACTGTCTCCACAGGAAACAAGCACCAGAGCCAAAATGGCAATCAGAAATGTGTTTGATATCTTATTCATCAGTGATTTTCTTTGTCAATTAGTACAAGTTCTACAGCACCTGTATCATATAAAAACTTAGTAATGGAATCAATGTCCTCACCATGTGCATCCAGTTCCATCAAGAAGTGATCGTCTGTAGTTCTTACATCTGGATTCTCTGCCTTTTTGAATGGCCACAACCTACTGCGCAGGTAAAAAGTAATTACCATAAGGTGTGCAGCAAAAAATACCGTCAATTCAAACATGATAGGCACAAAGGCTGGCATGTTTTCCAAATAGGAAAAACTAGGTTTTCCACCTATGTTTTGAGGCCAGTCTTCAATCATTATATAGTTCATCATCACGGTTGCTACCGCAAGACCCACGATTCCATAAAGAAATGCGTTGATAGCTAAACGAGTGTCTGCAAGTCCCATGGCTTTTTCTAGACCATGTACGGGAAAAGGGCAAAAAACCTCTTCTATGTGATAATGTTGTTCTCTAATTTGCTTTACAGCACGCAACAAAACGTCATCGTCGTTGTATAAAGCATGTATTTTGTGTGTCGCCATATTAATTTACTCGCTAGGATGAGCTATCGGGTCACCGGAAGCTTTATCGTGATTAGACGTCATTTTACTTTCTCTCAATTCCTTGTACTTATTTCCACTGGATTTAAGAATGGATTTCACCTCTGCCTGAGCAATTACTGGGAATGTTCTAGAATACAACAAGAATAGTACAAAGAAGAATCCAATAGTACCTATGAAGATACCTATATCAACAAACGTAGGTGAGAACATCGTCCATGAAGATGGTACGTAGTCACGGTGCAATGATGTGACAATAATTACGAAACGTTCAAACCACATTCCTATGTTTACTACAATAGATATTGCGAAGGAGAACATAATACTTGTTCTTAACTTTTTAAACCACATGAACTGCGGTGAGAACACATTACAAGTCATCATTGCCCAGTATGCCCATGCATAAGGACCAGTTGCTCTGTTCAAGAAGGCGTATTGCTCATACTCTACTCCAGAATACCAAGCCATGAATAACTCTGTGATATAAGCGACACCTACGATGGATCCCGTAATCATAATGACCAGGTTCATCAACTCAATGTGTTGAATAGTAATATAGTTTTCTAAGTGACATACTTTTCTCATCACTATCAAAAGCGTATTTACCATGGCAAAACCAGAGAATACCGCACCAGCAACGAAGTATGGTGGGAAGATAGTCGTGTGCCATCCTGGAATAACTGATGTTGCAAAGTCAAAGGATACGATGGTGTGTACCGAAAGTACCAATGGTGTTGCCAAACCTGCAAGTACCAGAGAAACCTCTTCAAAACGTTGCCAATCCTTAGCTCTACCTGACCATCCAAAAGAAAGGATGCCGTATATCTTTTTGTTAAAAGGAGTTATCGCTCTATCGCGTATCATGGCAAAATCAGGAAGCAATCCTGTCCACCAGAATACCAGTGAAACCGAGAGGTACGTAGAGATCGCAAATACGTCCCAAAGCAATGGTGAGTTAAAGTTCACCCATAAGGAACCAAACTGGTTAGGTATAGGTAATACCCAGTAAGCCAACCATGGACGACCCATATGAATAATCGGGAACAAACCTGCCTGAATTACCGAGAAGATTGTCATCGCCTCTGCAGAACGGTTGATCGCCATTCTCCATTTTTGACGGAACAATAACAGTACCGCCGAAATCAATGTCCCTGCGTGACCGATTCCTACCCACCAAACGAAGTTGGTAATATCCCAAGCCCATCCAATGGTCTTGTTCAATCCCCAAACTCCAATACCGGTAGATATTGTGTAAGTAATACATCCTATTCCATAAAGAAAAGCAATAAGAGCGATGGTAAATACCAGCCACCATTGCTTATTTGCCGGACCCTCAACAGGAAAGGCAATGTCCTTAGTAACATCAGCATACGTTTTGTCGCCGGTTACCAGTGGTCTTCTTATGGACGCTTCGTAATGAGCCATAATGCGTTGATTAGTTTCTTAATTATTATACGTTTCTTACCTTAACCTGATACATCACGTTAGGCTCTGTTCCTACTTCTTCCAACAAGTGGTACATACGATCTTGTTGCTTCAATTTAAATATCTCAGACTCCTTATCGTTGATATCACCAAATTTGATAGCTCCATTGTAACAAGCGTTGGAACATGCTGTTGCAAATTCACCGTCTTTGATCATTCTTCCGTCTTTCTTGGCCTCTAGAATGGTCATTTGCGTCATTTGCATACACATAGAACATTTTTCCATCACACCACGAGATCTCACGGTAACATCAGGATTGATCACCATACGACCTAGATCATTATTCATGTGGTAATCAAACTCGTCATTGCCGTTATACAAGAACCAGTTGAATCTACGTACTTTATATGGACAGTTGTTAGCACAATATCTTGTACCTACACAACGGTTGTAAATCATGTGGTTTTGACCTTGACGACCGTGTGACGATGCTGCGACTGGACAAACCGTCTCACATGGAGCGTGGTTACAGTGCTGACACATCAAAGGCTGGAAAGCTACCTGCGGTTGGTCTGCTGGAATTTCCAACTCACCAAAACCACCTAGAGAACCATTCTCACCAAACAATCCTGAGAATCCATCTTTTTTGGATTCATCATCTTCAAAACTATCTGTGGATGAGTAATATCTGTCAATACGCAACCAGTGCATATCTCTGGATCTTCTTACTTCTGTTTTTCCAACAACAGGTACGTTATTTTCTGCATGACATGCTACAACACATGCACCACAACCGGTACAAGCATTCAAGTCAATAGACATATTGAAATGATGTCCTACTGAGCGGTCAAAACTTTCCCAAAGATCAACATCTGGTGATGTCACTGGAGTTTCAATGTGATTCAAGGAAACTTCAGGCATTGGGTTAAACTCATGCTGATCACCTGCAATATAAGTAGCTAGGTCTGTCTCACGAATAATATCGCGACCCATCATGGTATTTTGCAATTGTGTACATGCAAATTCATGAACTTCACCTGCAGCTTCAACACTTACAGATTGAACTGAAATCCCATCTTTATAGAAAGGGAAAGCATTAACACCGGTTTGCATTTCTTCTTGTATGCCCGAAGTTCTACCATAACCTAAAGCGATACCTATAGTACCTGGCGCTTGTCCTGGCTGGATCAAAGCAGGAATCTTACGTTCCACACCGTCCATTTTCACGATAGCATATGTACCATCAAGAGCACCGTTGGCAACGTTGAAGTTTTCAATACCTAAAGCATCTGCATCCTTTTGCGAGATGGTCAGGTAATTATCCCAAGTCGTTCTAGTGATAGGATCTGGTAATTCTTGTAACCATGGATTATTGGCTTGTGTACCATCACCCATTGATATTTTAGTGTACAATACCAACTCAAAATCACCAGCAGCGGTAGCTCCAGAAAGATCTCTTAAGGCAGAAGTATTATTTATGTTAGGAACTTGATCGCCAGAGGACAACGTTTCAGAGCCTGCCGCAGCATAAAAACCATCCTGTAAGGATTGATTCCATGAAGCACCATTTCCAGTGGAGAAGGTTTTGATATAATCTTTATAAGACACATCACTTCCAGACCACTTCAAAAGTGAATCTTGCATTTGGCGCGTGTCAAACAATGGCTTGATCGTAGGCTGCATCAGGGACACTGTTCCCTTTTTCATTTCTACATCACCCCAAGATTCCAGATAATGAGGCGTTGTAGCCACATACATCGACTCCTTTGCAGTTGCATCTAACCTAGATGCAAATGAAACGGTTAAGGGTACATTTTTCCACGCTTTCGCGAAAGCGTCACTATCAGAATAGCTATATACTGGATCAACTCCAGCTACAAAAACAGCACCTACAGCACCGCTTTCCATATCTTTTACTAATTGAGCTACGGCGCGACGGTTACCTTGACGGGTCATCACCGGCGCTGCTGTATCAATGATCGTACTACCCAATCGCTCATTGATTTCCAATGTCAATTGTTGGGCACCTTGATCAGGCAATCCACAAAGAACGACGGCTTTACTACCAGCTCTTCTCAATTTTTGAGCAGCTTCTTCAACTGCTTTATTCACTTTTTCAGAAAGGTTATTGTTAGCCGAACCGCCTACCAACTTGCTGTAAAGCGCAGCAATAATTTGTTTTTGCTCTGTAGGAGTTACAGGATAACGCTTGTCTGCATTAGCACCAGAAAGAGTCATGTTAGCCTCAAACTGTATGTGGTGCGACATTTTATCATTCTTGGGAACTCTAGACTGTGCGTAGTTGGTATCAAAACCACCACCTTGCCAGTCACCTACAAAGTCAGCACCTACACCTACAATACACTCTGCATCCTTAAAATCATAATCTGCAAGACCACGCTGGAAGTATTTTGCCTCAAATGCATCAAGAGCAGCTTCTTCACCAACAGTATCATAAATCACTTGACGTACGTTAGGATAAGCAGCTTTAAAGTCTTCAATAAGTCTAGCTGTTGATGGGCTAGCAAATGTCTGTGTCAAGAAAACAATTTGTTTCCCAGCATTGGCATTCAATTGCTGACGCACTTCTTTGTCAAGCTCTGACCAGGTTGCTTCTTTACCTTTAACTAAAGGAGTCTTTAATCTGTTGTTGTCATACAATCCCAAAACAGAAGCATGAACTCTTGCGTTTGCGTTACCACGTGCAGGAATATCACGATTCCCTTCAACCTTGATAGGTCGACCTTCACGTGTCTTGATGACAACACTGGCAAAATCATAACCATCTGCTATGGTAGTGGCATAATAGTTTGCCATACCAGGAATGATACGATCTGGTTGGTTCACATAAGGAACCGAGTGGATCACAGGACCTTCACAGGCAGCAAGTGATGCCGCTGCAGTACTGAACCCAACATATTTCAAGAAGTCACGACGCGTAGTGCTGGAGGCTTCCAACACTTCATCATTTCCTAAAAATTCTTCAGTAGGAATAGCTGTAGCAAACTCGTTTTGCTCGAGATTTTTAACCATCTCATTGCTCTCATCGAGTTGTGCTGTGCTCTTCCAGTATTTTTTAGTAGTAGCCATAAATTTCTTAAGCTATAATATTAATAGTGGCACTTACCACATTCAAGTCCTCCTAAGTCTGCGATAGTCAATTGGCGACCGCCACGCTTTTCAGATAACTCCTTATGAATCTCTTCGTAATACCCGTTTCCTTGTAAGTCAACATTAGTCTCACGGTGACAATTGATACACCAGCCCATGGTTAATGGTGAGTATTGGTACATGATTTCCATTTCC
This sequence comes from Nonlabens agnitus, assembly GCF_002994045.1. Lineage (NCBI taxonomy): Bacteria > Pseudomonadati > Bacteroidota > Flavobacteriia > Flavobacteriales > Flavobacteriaceae > Nonlabens > Nonlabens agnitus. The sequence continues at coordinate 2,887,882 of NZ_MQUC01000003.1, read as the reverse complement.
TGCACTTCACCATGACACGTTTGACATGCTATGTTACCCGCTTGTACGTGCTGTGCGTGATTAAAGTAGGCAAGATCTGGTAAGTTGTGAATACGCACCCATCTTACAGGCTCCTCTTCACCTACAAACGCTTGCTCTGCATCAGACCAACCCGTGGCTTTGTAAAGCTTTTGGATCTCTTTGTTATAGTCGATACCGTATTCTTCCATTCCTTCTGCATACGTAGATTCGGCAACCTCAGCGATGGACTTGTGACAGTTCATACAGACGTTAAGCGATGGAATACCTGCATGCTTAGATTCTCTTACACTGGAGTGACAATATTTACACTCTATCTGACTCACACCTGCGTGAATCCTGTGTGAGTAGTGAATAGGCTGCACTGGCGCATAACCTTGATCCACGCCTACACTCATCAAGCCGCCATACACAAAGTAGGCACTTGCAAGCAATAGAAACACTGCAGACACTAACACCAGGAATTGATTTTGTATAAATAATTGCCAAATAGGTGTACGAGCAGGCTTTTCTTCTTCAAACTCCGTTTGTATACCGTTAGCTGCAGCAAATCTTTTTAAAGTCGTGTTGACAGCAAAAAGAACAACGATCAAAACTACAAGAACTAAAGCAAGAGCACCCAAGACCAAATTGTTGGTCATCGTATTATCGACGGTTCCACCACCAACTTCTTCAGTTCTTTCGATTGTTGTAGCAACTGGCTTAGGTGTATCCGTATAGGCAAGAATATCGTCAATATCGCTGTTGCTCAATTGCGGGAAAGCGTTCATGTTGGACTGTCCCCATTCATTGTAAAGAGCTACAGCTTCTGCATCACCACTTGCGATAAGTGCAGATGAATTCTTGATCCATTTATACAACCACTCGCGATCGTGTCTTTGCGTCACATTAAATAACGCAGGACCTACTGCATCTTTATACAGCCTGTGGCAGGATGCACAATTAGCTTTAAATAGCGCTTCTCCTTGAGTCGCGTTTCCTCCAGCGCCTGAATCTGCAGGAGCGTCAGTGGCTTCTACAGGAGCTGAAGATTCACCATCAGAGGTCGTTGCATCCTCTTGTGCAGCCGCTCCAGAAAAGGAGAAAACCACAAAAAGGGAAGCGATAATAAACTGATATAGTGAAATATGTAATTTCTTTTTTGTCATCTCGTTCTATAATTATTACGATAACTTTGGCACAATATTTACAGTAGTCAACTGTTTCTTTAATGCCTTGCAAAAATAGGTCATAAATGGTTTAATTTTGAGAGGAGATAATGAAGAAATTAATTTATAAAGGTTCTAAATAGATGTTCGCTTTCGCGAAAGCGAATTCACCAAACATACTGCTATGATTAGAAAAACTATCAAAAACACATTATGCGCTGGCGCTCTGATTTTTACACTTCAGATGACCACGGCACAGACAACCGACAAGGTGAGCGAGAGCACTCTTGAGCGCTTAATTACCACCAAAATTTCCATGGATAAGGAAGGTGCATTCAACGATCGTTATACCATACACATCTTCCAAGGAGAAAATCAGCCGGCCAATGCCGCGAAGTCTAGATATGATGCTCTAGACCTGGTCTGGAAATCGGAATTAAGGTATGAGTCGCCCAACCATAAAGTTTGGGTAGGAAAATACAGTAGCCGATTAGAAGCTGACCGCGCATTACTGGAGATCAAAAAAACCTTTCCAAACGCTAAGGTTTTAAAGCCTTAAGAAGTTGATCATTTTAAAAATGACCTAGTGGCAGTGATCTGACAGAAATTGATAACCAAGCCACCTCAATAATTTCAAAGCATAAAAAAGCCGTTTCAAATACTTGAAACGGCTTTCTTTTTATAATGACCTCAAGGTTTTACTTGAGCTTCTTTCTTACCTCCACTTCACGGAAACTTTCTATCACGTCACCTTCCTGTAGGTCGTTGTAGTTCTTGATTTGTATACCACACTCATAGCCTTTGGCCACTTCCTTGACATCGTCCTTAAATCTCTTCAAGGTAGCGAGCTCACCTGTGTACACCACTACTCCATCGCGTATCAATCTCACGCCGCTGTTGCGGTAGATTTTCCCGTCTTGAACCATACAACCTGCGATGGTTCCCACTTTGGAAATCTTGAAGGTTGCACGAACCTCTGCAGATCCTGTGATCTCTTCTTTGAGCTCTGGAGAAAGCATTCCTTCCATAGCATCTTTAAGATCGTTGATCGCGTCATAGATGATGGAGTACATTCTAATATCGACTTCTTCCTGATCTGCAACTGATCTAGCATTCCCTTGCGGACGAACGTTAAATCCAATGATGATCGCGTCTGAAGCACTTGCAAGAAGTACATCACTTTCAGTGATCGCACCTACAGCCTTGTGAATAATATTCACCTGAATCTCTTCAGTAGATAATTTCTGGAACGAGTCCGTCAATGCCTCTACAGAACCATCCACATCACCTTTAAGGATCAAGTTCAATTCTTTAAAGTCACCTAGTGCAATACGTCTACCTATCTCGTCAAGAGACAATGTTTTCTGCGTTCTAACCGACTGCTCACGTTGTAATTGAGTTCTACGGGAAGCAATAGATTTAGCCTCTCTTTCATCTTCAAATACATGGAACTTGTCACCTGCCTGTGGCGCACCGTCCAGACCTAGTATAGAAACTGGAGTCGATGGACCTGCTTTTGCCACATCATGACCACGCTCATCCTGCATCGCTTTTACCTTACCATGCGTGCGCCCTGCGAGTACATAATCTCCAACTTTAAGCGTTCCTGCTTGAACTAGAATGGTAGATACATATCCACGACCTTTGTCAAGGAACGCTTCTACAACCGTACCTGTCGCTTGCTTATTAGGATTAGCTTTAAGATCCAATAATTCTGCCTCCAACAACACTTTCTCTAGAAGTTCTTCAACTCCTAAACCAGTTTTTGCTGAAATATCTTGAGACTGGATTTTTCCACCCCAATCTTCTACCAACAAATTCATGTTAGCTAAAGATTCTTTAATCTTCTCTGGGTTTGCCGCATCACGGTCCACCTTATTGATAGCAAAAATGATCGGCACATTAGCCGCTTGAGCGTGACTTATCGCCTCCTTAGTTTGAGGCATCACATCATCATCTGCAGCAATTACGATAATAGCAAGGTCGGTTACTTGAGCACCACGTGCACGCATAGCGGTAAACGCCTCGTGACCTGGTGTATCAAGGAATGCAATTTTTTGACCGCCTTTCAGTTCCACACCATAAGCACCAATGTGCTGTGTGATACCACCACTTTCACCTGCTATTACATTCTCTTCACGGATGTAATCCAGTAAGGATGTTTTACCGTGGTCAACGTGACCCATTACGGTAACAATAGGAGCACGAGAAACCAGATCCTCTTCAGAATCTTCTACCTCTGCAATACTCTCTTCAATGTCTGCATTAACGAAGTCCATTTCAAAACCAAACTCCTCTGCAACGATTGACATTGTTTCTGCATCCAGACGTTGGTTCATGGTCACCATCATACCTAATGACATACAGGCGCCAATTACTTGGTTCACTGGCACATCCATCATGGTAGATAAATCGCTTACGGTTACGAACTCTGTAACCTGTATTTTCTTGTCTTCTGCTTGCTCTTGTTCTTGAGCCTCCACTTTTTCACGGTGCGTATCACGTTTATCACGACGATATCTTGCAGCTTTAGACTTAGAAGATTTCCCTTGAAGCTTCTCAAGAGTTTCTCTTACCTGCTTTTGGATTTCTTCTTCAGTAGGCTCTGCCTTGACAATATTTTTACGACCACCACTTGGTGCGCCACGTCGATTACCCTTAGCACCACCAGCGGCAGCTCCAGGTTTTGTAATACGTTTGCGCTTACGTTTGTCGTCCTTCTTCTTAGGTTTGGCAAATTTGGAAAGGTCGATTTTTTGACCTGTCACTTTTAAGCCTCCTAATTTTTTGTATTCTGTTTTGATGACCTCAGACTCTCCTGATTCTGCGTCAGCAGTTGCAGCAGGCTCTTCTTTCACTGGAGTCTCAGCAGCTTTTGCTGTAGGCTCATCAGTGGTAATTTTTTCAGCTGGCTTAGAAGTCTCTTTAGATTCAGGTGCTTTTGCAGTTTCTGCTTTTGCCTCTGGAGCTGGCTTATCTGCTGCTTTCTTAGGCTTGTCCTTATCTAAATCAATTTTACCCTTGATGGTAGTTCCACCTGCCTTAGGCCTATTGGATACCACTTCTGGCTCTTGAACAGCTTCCTTGACGGCCTCAGCCATCTTTTCTTCAGGCTGCTTGTTGACCTCAACGTTATCCGTCGCCTTTTCAGGAGCCGTTTTTTTAGAGGCATCAAGATCGATACTTCCAACCGTTTTAGGGCCAGTAACCTCAGCCTTGGCCTTGATGACCTGTTGCTGCTTGCGCTGTCTCTCTTCCTGTTCCTGCTCACGTTGGATGCGCAGTTCTTCCTGCTCTTTCCTGCGTTCTGCACCAACTTCTTTGGAGGCTACTTTTTTGCTTTTGTCTGTTTGAAACTCATCAGCAAGTGCTTGATAGACCGTCGCATCTATTTTTGTGGTAGGACGAGCCTCGATCTCAATACCTTGGGCATTGAGATGTTCCACTGCGCGATCTAAGGAAATATTGAATTCCCTAAGAACTTTATTGAGTCTCATGTTTTTTACTTCGGCCATAAATACCTAAAAGTTGTCTTTAATTTCTAATCTTCAAATTCTGACTTGAGGATGTTCATCAATGCTACGATGGTTTCCTCTTCCAGATCTGTACGCTTTACTAAATCGTCTACATCCTGCTCCAATACACTTTTTGCAGTATCTAGACCTATTTTACTAAGTTCTTCTATGATCCATCCTTCGATTTCATCAGAGAACTCTGTCAATTCTACATCTTCCTCAACTCCTTCTCTTATCACATCAATTTCATAACCGGTAAGCTTACCAGCTAGTCTAATGTTATGACCTCTACGACCTATGGCCTTAGAAACCTCTTCTGGGTTGAGTCTAACTTCTACCTTCTTGTTTTCCTCATCGATCACCATGGAAACGATTTTGGCAGGACTTAAAGCACGTCCTATATATAATTGAGTATTTGCTGTCCAGTTGATGACATCAATATTCTCATTACCTAACTCACGAACTATACCATGAATACGGCTACCCTTAACACCTACACAGGCACCAACCGGGTCAATTCTATCGTCATAACTATCAACAGCAACTTTAGCCTTTTCGCCTGGCTCACGAACTACCGCTTTTACAGTAATCACACCATCAAATACTTCAGGAATCTCTTGTTCAAAAAGCTTCTCCAAGAATCGTGGAGATGTTCTAGAAAGAATAATATTAGGCTTGTTACCTCTTAACTCTACACTTTCAATGATACCACGCACACTTTCTCCTTTACGGAAGAAGTCTGAAGGTATTTGTCGGTCTTTAGGCATGATAATTTCATTACCGTCGTCATCCAACAAAATAATAGCGCGATGTCTTATGTGGTGCACCTCTGCATTATACAGCTCACCTTCTAATTCTTTAAAGTGCTTGAAGATGTTCGTATTATCGTGCTCGTGAATTTTGGAAATTAGATTTTGACGTAATGCCAGTATCGCTCTACGACCCAACTGGATCAGTTTTACTTCTTCTGCAACGTCCTCGCCCACTTCATAATCCGGCTCAATTTTTCTCGCTTCAGTCAATGAAATCTCAGAATTGTCATCTTCAACCTCACCATCTGCCACAACCACACGATTACGCCATATCTCTAGGTCACCTTTATCTGGATTGATAATGATGTCAAAATTGTCATCCTCACCATATTTCCTTTTCAAGGCACTTCTAAAAACGTCTTCCAAGATCGCCATCAACGTGACGCGATCTATCATTTTATCATCTTTAAACTCAGAAAAAGACTCGATCAGTGCGAGATTTTCCATATTCACTTTTTAATTAAATGTTATAACAACTTTTGCTTGCTTAATTTTATCGTACTCTATTGACCATTCCTTGTCAACGGTAACTTTGCCTTTTCCTACTGGTTTGGGCTCTCTAACTTTCCAGACGATCTTGATACCATTTTCATCGGCAGCTTCAAGGGTTCCTGTCTCCTTTACCTTCTCACGATCCAGAACTTCCAGCTTTCTACCAATGTTTTTGACAAATTGCCTGTGGTGCTTTAACGGTTTACCTACTCCAGCACTAGTGACTTCAAGAGAGAAATCTTCTTCTTCTCTATCTAGTTGATGTTCAACGGCGCGAGACACAAAAATACAATCTGCAACCTTAACATCCTGATCACCATCGATAATCACCTTAATGATATTTCCAGATGTGATATCCAGATCGATCAAAAACAGGTCTGGTCTTTCTTCAAATGCTGCGTCTAGCAGCTCACGAACTCTCTTTTCCAACATATTTTATAAAAAGAGGGGACTTTTTGTCCCCTCATATTGCTCAAATACCGTGCAAAGATAGTAATTTTTTAAGGTTCTGCAATAGGTCTGTAACGCATTGCTTTTTAAAGAGTTATTTTAGGTGGACAATTTTAAAAACAATGACGGTTTCAAAACGGCTGGAGATTATTTTTAGTTCGCTTTCGCGAAAGCGAAACCCATCAACAATCTACCTCATTCATCTTCTAGCTTCTCTGCAGGAAAGAGCTTTTGAAATGAGTTTGCTTAATGTGCAGCATTTTGAATAACAAACTACTTCCAACTTTTATGCTCGCCGGTCATAGAGGCACTCGCGGGCTCATGCCAGAAAACACCATTCCCAGTATGATCAAAGCCATTGAAGACGGCGCAAACGTGCTGGAGATGGACATACAATTTACTGCAGACGGAAAGGTGGTTGTAGCGCATGATCCCTTTATCAATCATCGTTATAGTCTCGATCCTAAAGGACAGGAAATACCCCAAAAGCAAAAACTTGTCATCTACCAAATGGATTACCAGCAGGTGCGTCAGTACGACGTGGGCAGCAAGCATTATCCCTCATACCCCAAACAGTGCAAATTAAAAACCCATATCCCAGAATTGGGTGAGCTTATTGATGCCGTAGAAGAATTTACAGAATCCAGCAAACGAGATCCTATTATCTATAACATAGAAATCAAAGCCAGCCCTAAAACCGATGGAATGTATCATCCATCTCCACAGCATATAGCTACTATGGTTGTATCTCTATTAAAACAAAAAAACATCAATAACCGATTCTACATTCAGTCATTTGATATACGCCAACTTCAAGAAGTGAGAAGGCGGGACAAGTCCATTCCTTTGGGTTTTCTGACCGAGGATAAAAGAAAGACCGTACAGGATCAAATAGATAGACTGGGTTTTAAGCCCAACTTTTATAGTCCTTACTACAAATTAGCCCATCAGGAACTGGTCAATGAGGTCCAATCGATGGGTATGAAATTCATTCCATGGACGGTTAACCAGAAAAAAGACATGAAAACGTTGCTACACATGAATGTAGATGGCATCATCACCGATTATCCTGGAATGCTGCACGAGATAATAACTGGTAAACAGTAAAAACCTGATCATATAAGCTTGAGTTTAGGTATCTCAGATACATGCAGAATCCATCAATGATTTTAAAGACCGTGGATTGAGGCAATAAACTGCTTACACAGCAACCGTCTGAAAGACAGTAAACTAATTAAAATAAACGCAACAAAAAATCCCGATTCTAAATAGAATCGGGATTTACCAGTTGTCCCACAAGGATTCGAACCTTGAATGACGGTACCAAAAACCGTAGTGTTACCATTACACCATGGGACAATTGCGGCTGCAAATTTAAAACAATTCTTTTTTTATGCAACTACTTTTAAATTTAATCTTGCATAAAATGAAAATAGACTAGCTGCGTTGTTATTACTCGTGTCCTTATAGTTTTACTATTTTAGCAGCTGTTAAAAATTCCCATGAACCTAAGTTACAATCAACTCAACAAAATATTAGGCTGGACGGTCTTCTTGATCGCCCTAACCATATACTGGATCACCCTAGAACCTACAGTAAGCTTCTGGGATGCTGGAGAATACATTACCACCTCAGCAAAATTAGAAGTAGGCCATCCACCTGGTGCACCACTGTACCAAATGATGGTAGCGACCGCAGCCATATTTGCCACAGACGTGACTAACATCGCTTACATGGTCAACTGGATGGCTGGATTTTCCAGCGCTTTGACCATTTTATTTATGTTCTGGTCGATGACATTGTTGCTCAAACGCCATATTTTGAAGGGAAAATTTGATACCACTGTCGTTTTGGGATCGGCATTTGTAGGTTCGATTGCCTTTGCGGTATCCGACAGTTTTTGGTTCAACGCCGTTGAGGCAGAAGTCTATGCACCAGCAGCGCTGATCATGAGCAGCATGTTCTATCTGGGCTTGTTGTGGGAACGCGACATGATGGAGCCGCGCGGTAATCGCTGGTTGATCCTCATGTCTTTTATTATAGGGCTATCGTTTGGAGTTCACTTCTTGGGGATTTTAACCATTCCTGCCATAGGAATGATGTGGTTCTTTAGACACTATAGAAAAGTCACACCACTCAATTTTACCGTGGCATTAATTGCTGTGGTAGCCGTGTTGCTGTTTGTCTTTAAATTGCTGTTGCCTACTACGCTCAGTATCTTCGGTTACCTTGAGGTCTTTTTTGTAAACGACATAGGGTTGCCCTTCAACAGCGGTACTATCATCGCCTTTATCATGATCGTGGCAGCTTTTGTGGGATTGATATCGCTTTCGCGAAAGCGTAACAAACCACTTCTCAACACCATCACTATCTGCGTCATGTTTGTCCTTATAGGTTTCTCTAGCTGGACCATGCTGCCTATAAGAGCCAATGCAGGAACACCTATTAATGAGAACAACCCTAATGATGCGCGTGCGCTGCTCGCCTATTACAACAGGGAACAATATCCATCGCCCGCATTATTTTTTGGAGAAGCCTTTACAGATATGTATGCCGGTCTAGATCCAGATGATCCATATATTGATGAAAAGCCCAAGTATGAGCGCGATTATGAGCAAGGAAAATATGTGATCGTCAACCAGTTTGAAAACGCGCTGCAAAACACGCATGACGATCATAAAGGCTTCTTTCCCAGAATGACAGATGCCAGTCGTGCCAGCAATTATGTAGAGTTTATGGGTGGTCTAGAATATGAAATCAAGCCAGGCTATCAAGGGAACCAAGAGCTCATAAGTGTGCTTGACGATTATGAGCGTCAATTTGATCGTGGGCGCATTAGTGCAGATGAGTATATACAGACCATCGCTTCCCTTTCTGAAGCTGTAGATATCAAGAAACCTAGTTTTGGTCAGAATTTAAGTTACCTATTTAACTACCAGATTAGTTACATGTACCTGCGGTATTTCATGTGGAATTTTACCGGTAGACAGAATGATATTCAGGGAATGGGTGATCGCTTTAATGGTAATTGGTTAAGCGGTATAGACTTCATTGACGAGCTGCATATAGGTTCGCAAGATGAATTGAGCGATGACATGCTTAACAATAAAGGTCGCAACCTCTATTATTTCCTGCCGTTGATCTTGGGTATTTTAGGCGCTGTGTTCCATGCCAAAAAAGATTGGAAGTCTTTTGTAGTGACCATGATGTTATTCCTCTTCACGGGTCTGGCGATCATCGTGTACCTTAACCAGAGCATGTACCAAGTGCGTGAGCGTGATTATGCCTATGTGGGATCCTTCCTAGTTTTTGCCATGTGGATAGGAATGGGCGTTTATGCGATCTATGAAGGCCTGCTGGAGTATACCAAAAGTAAAGTTGTCAAATTTGCCACGATAGCGGTGTGTTTTGCCGCTGTGCCTCTATTGATGGGCTTCCAGAATTGGGATGATCACGATAGGTCTGAAAAATATACGGCACTAGCCAGCGCCAAAAAATATCTGGACAGCTGCCTGCCTAACGCGTTACTGTTTACCATAGGTGACAACGACACATTCCCATTATGGTATGCTCAAGAAGTAGAAGGTTACCGCACAGATGTTCGCATCGTTTGTACCTCACTATTGAGTACTGATTGGTATATGGACGACATGAAGAAAAAGGCCTATGAGAGTGAGCCAGTGCCATCTACCTTGACGCATGACAAATATGTCTACGGTACGCGCGATGCCTTATGGTATACAGAAAAGGAACGCATCCAAGAACGCTTGCGTCAAGCCCAACAAAATCCAAACTATGTATTTCCAGACACCATGGATCTCAAAGACTGGATGGAATGGGTAGCGAGTGATAGCAAAATCACGCAAGAATTGATGCGCAACGATCACTACGAGCATACGTTCCCAACTAAATACATTCGCATTCCAGTAAATAAAGAAGCTGTTTTGAAAAACGGTGTGGTAGCTGCCAAGGATGCTAATAAGATCGTGGATGAGATTATAATCAACATAGAATCCGATCTGGTTTATAAAAACCGCATGTTTATGCTGGACATCATCAATGCTAACAACTGGGAACGACCGGTGTATTTCTCTGGTGGTGCCTTTGGAGATGAAGATTACATCTGGATGAAGGATTATTTGCAACTGGATGGAACCGCCTACCTATTGACGCCTATTTATACGCCGCCGGTAGATCAAAGGGATCCATTTGATATGGGACGCATCAATCCAGATAGAGCCTATAAAATCATCAAAGGATGGGATTGGGGCAACAGCGGTAGTCCAGACATCTATCATGATGTAGAGACCCGTCGCAACAGTGTTGGATATAGAAGTAATGTAACTAGAGCTGCGCAAGCGCTTATTGCAGACAACCAGCTGGAAAAAGCAGAAGAAATTCTTGACCTAGGTATGGAAAAAATGCCATTGGAATATTTTGAGCACTATTCCATGATCGAGCCTTTTGTAAGTAGTTATTATGAAATAGGCACTACCGCAAAGGCTCAGGACCTACTCAACCGTGTGGTCCTTAAATACCAAGATGAGTTGGATTATTATAAAGCCATGCCGCTGGAAGAGCAAAGCCTAATAAGTCGCGAAATCATCACCGCCATAGAGCGCTATCGTGGTTTAGTACGTACGGCGATCGACAATGATGATGACCTAATGATCGAGAAACACCTAGATGCTTTCAATAGTTATGTGAAGTCGTTCCCTAGGGTTTACAATGATAACGAGCAGTTGAGATTGCCTGGTGAGGTTGGAGATGAAGAGCTGATCAAGCTATTGGAGAGCGAAATCGACAATGCAGACGCCGAAAGAACAATTGAACCTGTAGGCGATACCGTTAACGAATAATGTGGTATCCAGATCGCATACCAGACTGGTTAAGCGGTTTGTTTCCCAAATATCACTGGCATGGTGACCGCAACAAATCGCAAGTGTACCTCACCTTTGATGATGGTCCTACACCTATGGTGACGCATTTTGTTCTGGAGCAACTAGAGCGTTTTGGATTTAAGGCCACCTTCTTTTTAATAGGTGATCGCGCCCAGCGTTTTCCCGGCCTAAAAAAGGAAGTCTTGGAGGCTGGACATTCCATTGGGAATCATACCTTCCACCATTTGAACTCATGGAAGGTTTCCAGTGAAATGTATTTGAAGGATATCGCTTTCGCGAAAGCGAACACCAGCAACAGCCTATTCAGACCACCATACGGCCGCATCCATAGAAAAGTTGCCCAACAACTCGTGGCTGATGGTTATAAAATTGTTCTTTGGGACGTACTATCAGGAGACTTTGACACCAGCAGATCTCCTGAAAGTAGTTTGAAAAGCCTTAAAAGACACACTAGAAATGGAAGTGTAGTCGTATTTCACGACAGTGAGAAAGCGTTTCCCATTTTAAAAGAGGTACTTCCAGAATACTTAGAATGGTTACAGGAGCAACAATTTGAGTGCCTACCTATTTCTTAGGACGCGTACTGCTTCAATAAATTGATGAGCGCCTCGCTATCCTGGGCACCGCTTTGTCGCCACTTCATCTCGCCCTGTTTGTAAATGATCAAGGTAGGCAAACCTTTGATGCGCAAGGCATCAGAGAGTTCTGGATTTTTATCTACGTTGATTTTTATGATTCTGGCGTTATCACCTATTGCGGCAGCTACTTCACGCAATACGGGATGCATGCTCGTACTTTCCTCGTTCCAATCTGTAAAGAAATTGAATAGAACAGGAACATGGGAACTGATTAACTCACCAAATTTTGACATAGAAAGCCGTGTTAGTATGGTAAATGTAATGAAATTGAATAATTATGCTGTAAACGTCTTCTTAACGGTATGATTTAAGAACCACACTGACCGCCATATTATGAATCTGTGCCCTTTCTTAATGTGATTACGGTAATCTCTGGCCAGATCCCAGCGCGGCCAGAATATCCCAAAAATCCAAAGCCTCGATTCACGTTCAAGAATCTGTCGTATTCCTTATAAATACCAGCCCATTTCTTGTAGACAAACCATGCCGGGCTCAGCTTGATCCAACCTGGGATCTCAATTCCCATTTGCATACCGTGCGTATGTCCGCTCAATGTCAAGTGAAAGTTAGTTGGATTATCCTTTACCTGTGCATCCCAATGGGTTGGGTCGTGAGACATCAATACTTTAAAATCTTGAGGCTGCAAACCGGCAGAAGCCTTCTTGAGATCACCATATTTAGGAAAACGGCCGCCGCCCCAATTTTGAACACCTACCAGCTTTAAGGAATCCGCACCACGATCGATGGAAACATTTTCATCAAGCAGCAATCGCCAGCCCATGGATTTTTGAATATCAAGAAGTTCTTGGAGGTTGGCTTTCTTTTCTGCTTCAGATTCCCAGGTGGCATAATCTCCATAATCATGATTCCCCAGTATGGAATAGACACCATCTTTGGCACTCAAGGAACCAAATAGTTCTTCCCAGCCATACATTTCTTCTGACACGTTATTGACTAAATCGCCTGTAAATAATATAACGTCAGATTTCTGTTTATTTACCAGGTTCAGTGCATAACCTACTTCTTCCCTATCATCAAAAGACCCTACATGGATGTCACTTATCTGGGTAATCTTATAACCTTCAAATGCATCTGGCAAGTCTTTAAAAGTCAATTCGTACTCACGTACCTGATAATCGTATTTGCCTTTAAAAGCGCCATACAGTATCGCACCAAAAGGCAGCGCCGCCACGCCCAATCCAACCATAGAAATGAATTTGCGCCTGCTGGAAAGAAAAGCATCACTTGTGGAGTCACCTTTGATTTTATGAAACAGACCTTCGGCCAGTCGATACAGGTCTTCTCCTAGCATAAAAATTGTGAAAATCACTTTAGCAAGTAGCAAGGCAAGAAACAAGGTTACTGCAAAATCTCGTGCTCCAGAGACTATGGTACGGTCTGGATGCAGATAAAATTGCAGAATTAAGTTTGCAAACACGCCTATGGATATGGCGAGGTAGACCCATTTCCACCAGTGGCCACGTGACAAGGTTCTGATAAGTTGAAACGAATAAAATTCAAATACAACTACAACTAATAAGGCTACAATCCATCTCATACTGCGAAACTACTAGGAACAAACCCTGCAACTACCTTTTGCTCACTTAAGTTTGTCATAAATCCATTCTAAAAATTAAAAATGCCCGCAGTACTTAGCGAGCTTTTACAACTAAAGAACAAAGATACAGCAAGATGAAAACCATTGTTCGCATGCTGGAACGATTACACGTCTCGTCGGTCATTGTTGCACACTACAAGGCTAGCCGGTAACCACTCGTGCGGTCAAAGATCAAAGTATCTCTAAAGTTTCATTTTTAATAGCCGCTTGTAAATTGTTTCGCTTTCGCGAAAGCGAACTACCTCAACATCAATCTTATAAATGTTAAAGTTGTTGACGTGCCTAGACTTTGAGTAACTTTAATGGTCTTAGTACAAATCACTGATATGAATAAGCAAGCCATATGGTCGCTACGGCTGGGATTCAGCACCGCGCAACAAGATTTGATTAGTGATTTGGGGCTTGCTGGATATCTTGCAAAATCCTTTGCCTATAACGATCCAATGGATATTCCAGAGTTTTTGGAAGGACAGCCCATGGATTTTCAATCGATCAGGTCTCGCCGCAGGGAACTGAACCAATTATCTCCAGAGCAAAAAGCCGAAGCCCGACGGGAACAACGGCAAAACCTGCGCAGTATAAGCCTTGACTGGATACAGCGCATGCAGGATGCCCAATTCCCTTTGCGCGAAAACATGGTGTGTTTCTGGCACAATCATTATGTGGCTACTTACCAGAAAGTCAAGGTAGCTCCATGGATTTTTGAACACTATACAGCACTGTATGAACAAGCCTTCGGCAACTTTAGGGAATTGACCAAAACGATGGTTAAGTCCAACGCAGTGATTTCCTATCTGGACAATGATAAAAACCGAAAGGGCAGCAATAACGAAAATTTGAGTCGTGAACTGTTGGAGCTTTTCACACTAGGCATCGGCAACTATACAGAAATAGATGTAAAAAGTGGTGCCAAAGCTCTGGCTGGACTTACTTATGGTAATCAAACAGGTAACTACCGCAATAGACAGCGAGAAAATGAAGAAATCACCTATTTAGGGCAAACTGGTTTTTTTGATAGCGATGCCATCGTGGATATTATTTTTGAACAAGAAGCCATTCCTTTTCTTATTACAGAAAAGATCCTCAAGTGGTTTGTATACGACAATCCATCTATTGCATTGATTAAGGAATACGGTGATTATTTTAGAGAGCAGGATTTTGAAATCCAACCGCTTCTTGAGAAAATATTCCTATCGGAATACGATAAAAACCCCATCGCTACTAAAGTAAAGGATCCATTACGGTTTGCACTACAAACCATACAGGAGCTTCAAGTTGAGGATCGTATAGAACCCAAACAAATTGTGACATTCCTGCGCGATCAATCCATGGATCTTTATAATCAACCGAATGTTAAGGGTTGGGAAGGCGGCAATTCCTGGATCACCTCTTCCATTTTATTAAGACGCAATCAAGTCGCTCGTATGTTAGCTTCTGGGGAACGCATTTCCAAGCGCAACATGATGAATAGAACTGAAGATCCTGAATTGCCCGATTTACAAATTCCAAAAGAATTGGAAAACAACAAGCAAATCATCGCGTACCTATTGGATCAGACCTTAACCATCACGACACCTACCATACAAGCAGATTTAGAAGAAATATTGAAGTATGACTTCCAACCCCATAAAGAAGGCTCAGAATTAGGGATTTTACGAGCCTATGAATACATCATCACCACACCAGAATATCAGGTGATTTAAAAGGCAACCTCATGAACAGAAGAAATTTTATGACTTTCACCGCTACCGCATCCAGCGGTGCCATGATGCTGCCCAACTTTTTAAAGGCAGCTGCCCATAAATATGCTTCTATGGGTGAGCAATCCTTAGTTTTTCTACAATTGGATGGTGGTAACGACGGGCTCAATACCTATGTGCCATTTGAGGATCCTTTATATCAGGAATATCGTCCTACCATAAAACTATCTGCAGATGATGTGATCAATAAAAACAAAGGAATGGGCTTTCACCAAGCATTGAAAGGCCTTGCGGCGATCCAGCAAGCTGGTGATTTAACAGTTCTTCAAAATGTGGGCTATCCAGAACCGGTGAAATCACATTTCCGTAGTCAGGAGATCTGGCAAACATGCAGTAAATCCAATGAATACCTACGCAATGGATGGTTGGGACGTTATCTGGATGTGCAGTGTGATGACATCATCCCAACCGCTGGTATGAATGTGGATCGCATCGATAATCTCGCTTTAAAAGGATCTGAACCCAACAGCATCACGGTACGAGACGTCAATAGATTCAAGACCAACCTGCAAACTGAAATGGACCTATCTGGTCATCCATCACTAGACTTTGTACGCACAATCGCGGCAGGAACTCAAGATGGAAGCAAGGAAATCCAGAAAGCATTGAAAAAAGCTGGGCAAGAATATGGTTATCCAAAATCAGCTCTTGGCGTACAGCTCAAATGGATTGCCCAACTTATCAAAGGCGAGTTGAATTCTAAGGTCTACTACACATCCTTGGGTGGTTTTGATACGCACAACAATCAATTGGGAACCCATGCGAGAAAACTAACTGAGGTAAACGATGCCGTATTTTCCTTCTATAAGAACTTGAAGAGTGCCGGACTTATGGAGCGCATCACGCTGGTGATTTTCTCAGAGTTTGGTCGTCGCGTCAAGAATAACGGCAGCGGTACGGATCACGGTACTGCCGCACCGGTATTTATCATAGGCGGCAAGAATCGCGGCCGCGTGCTGGGTAAGAATCCTGATCTCGCCAACCTATCTGATGGTGATCTCATTCATGACATTGATTTTAGAAGCGTTTATGCCTCTCTATTGAAAAATAAGCTAGACTTTGATCCGTCACTCATCGGGATTAACAATAGCGTTTACTCAGGAATTTTCTAAATATCATTCCATTTTTTCCTGCCTAAAAAGTAACAATGAACATGCTCGTGGGCAATTACTTTTTTGTTTCTAGAAACAACATCGATATCGGGATGTAACTCTCGACCACAGTAGATGTAGCACAAACACTTATTTCTTTGTAATTGATTTAATTTCGCATTCAAAAAAAATTCCACCTTGGCCAAAAACGATCCTTACGCAGCACTGCGATATAGAGAATTCAACATTTTCCTGCTCATGCGTTTTTTGCTGGTCTTTGGGTGGTCCATGCAATTTATCGTCATAGAATGGGAAGTGTATTCGTTGACTAAAGATCCGTTGTCGCTTGCCATCATAGGTTTGATGGAGTTTATTCCAGCATTTGGGATGGCACTTTTTGCCGGTCATATCGTGGATCAACGAGAAAAACGGAATTTACTGGCTCTCATCATTGGAGCATTTTCATTGATCAGTTTGGGTTTGTTTTTATTGACCTGGCCAGCATTTATTGATGGCTGGGAAACCAACACTATTTTATATTCTGTGTATGCGTTGGTGTTTTTTGGTGGCTTTTTAAGATCCTTTTTCGGTCCTATTTTGTTCTCGTTAATCGCGCTTATCGTTCCCAAAAAAGTCTACCCCAATGCAGCGACTTGGAGTAGCTCCTCGTGGCAAATCGCCTCAGTAGTAGGACTGGCCTTTTCAGGCTTTGCGATAAGCTGGTTTGGTGTGCACTGGTCGCTACTCATTGTATTTAGCCTCGTGATGCTGGCGTTATTAGCTGTCATGTTTATAGGCAAGAAACCCATCCTCAATACCAAAATCAACGAACCCATCAAACAAAGCCTTAAAGAAGGTTTGACCTTTGTATTTAAAACCAAATCCATCTTAGGCGCGCTCACACTAGACATGGTATCGGTACTTTTTGGTGGTGCCGTGATCCTACTGCCCATTTTTGCACAGGATATTCTTAAAGTAGGAAGTGAAGGTTTTGGCGTCCTGCGAGCGGCACCATCGGTTGGAGCGATATTGACGATGATTGCTACCGCTTACATTCCCATCAGTAAAAATGCAGGTAAGAAATTACTGGTAGCCATCTTTGGGTTTGGGCTTTGTATCATCGCATTTGGACTGTCCTCCATTTTTTGGGTGTCTCTGGTCGCGCTCTTTTTTAGCGGAGTCACTGATGGGGTTTCCATGGTCATACGCCAGACCATCCTGCAACTCAAAACACCAGATCACATGCGCGGTCGGGTCGCCAGCGTGAATTCCATGTTTGTGGGATCTTCCAACGAGTTGGGTGCTTTTGAAAGTGGCGTCACCGCGAAGCTTATGGGTACGGTGACCGCTGTTGTCTTTGGTGGTACTATGACGCTCATCACGGTGATTACTACAGCCGTGGTATCGCCTACTTTTAGAAATCTGGACTTGACCAAAGACTTTGAGGACAACGATAAGGATTGAATTATAAATCTGACTTTTAATTAGTTCGCTTTCCTGCCTGCCGGCAGGCAGGCGCGAAAGCGAGATAAAATTTATTTTCTCTTATTCGAGCTGCGTCGAGCGACTGTCGCTCGATACTGTTTGACAGACCTCAAGTTATTTTTTCCAGCCCAAGTTCGAGTTCAATTTCAAGTTCATTCTCGCAAGAGAATTTTATCTTAGCATTCCTAAAATCCACACACTTTGACAAACGACGGAACTGACGATAAAAGACTGTTTTTACTTGATGCCTATGCCCTAATTTTTAGAGGCTATTACGCACTCATCAAAAACCCAAGAATCAATTCACAGGGCATGGATACCAGTGCCATCATGGGTTTTACCAACTCTTTATTTGACGTCATACGCCGTGAGAAACCAGAATATCTTGCCGTTGCTTTTGATAAGGAAGGAAGCGCAGAACGTACCGAATTGTACGAGGATTATAAGGCGAATCGCGATGAAACTCCAGAAGCCATACGACTAGCCATTCCGTACATACAGCGCATACTCAAAGCCATGCACATTCCTATCGTCGTAGAAGCTGGTATCGAGGCAGATGATTTGATTGGGACACTTTCAAAACAAGCGGAAAAAGAAGGGTTTACCGTCTATATGGTCACGCCAGATAAGGATTATGCACAATTGGTTTCTGAAAAGATTTTTATGTACAAGCCAGCCCGCATGGGTAATGGCATTGAAATATGGGGCATTCCAGAGGTTCAAAAGCGATTTGAAGTAGAGCGACCAGAACAAGTGATTGATTATCTAGGAATGATGGGTGATTCCAGTGATAATATTCCAGGATTGCCTGGTGTAGGTGATAAAACGGCCAAAAAGTACATCAAAGAGTACGGCAGTATGGAAGCCTTGCTGGAAAATGCAGAGAATATCAAAGGCAAACTGGGCGAGAAAATAAGAGAGAATGCGGAATTGGGGCGTCTTTCCAAACAACTCGCTACCATTAAATTAGATTGTCCCGTCACCTTTAGTGCCGACAAATACACTCTGGACGATCCAGATGTGGAAGCCGTTCACGAGATTTTTGACGAGTTGGAATTTCGTAGGGCTAAGGAGACGCTAGCTAAGATTTTTTCTAAAGAAATCCTTGAATCTGCAGATTCAAATTCCAATTCAAGTTCAGATTCATCAGCAGGAGCTGGTCAGTTTTCCTTGTTTGATACGCCTGGTTCTGGAACCAAAGCCGAAGCCCAAGCCACTGGCAGACAAACGCTAGCTACTACAGACCACCTATACCAAGTCGTACAGGAAGGAATGGGAACCAAGTTGTTCCTTCAAACCCTCATGAAGCAAACCAGCGTCTGTTTTGATACAGAGACTACCAGTCTGGATCCACTAGCTGCAGAACTTGTTGGGATCGCCTTTTGCTGGGAAAAAGGAAAAGGATACTACCTGCCTATTCCTCAAGATCGCGAGCAGGCTCAAGCCGTGGTGGATCAACTCAAGCCATTTTTTGAATCGGCAGAAATTGAGAAGATTGGACAGAATTTAAAGTATGACATCAAGGTGCTGGATAAGTACCAGGTAGATGTTAAAGGACCCATTTTTGACACCATGCTTGCGCATTATCTCATCAATCCAGACATGCGCCACAACATGGATATTTTGGCAGAAACCTATCTCAACTACACGCCTCAATCCATCGTGGAGCTGATCGGTAAAAAAGGCAAGAACCAAAAATCCATGCGTGATGTGGACGTGGAAAAAGTCAAGGAATATGCGGTAGAGGATGCAGATATCACCTTCCAACTCAAGCAACATTTTACGCCAGAGCTCAAAGCCGCAGGCACCGATAAACTCTTTGCAGACATCGAGATCCCGTTGTTGAGAGTGCTTGCTGACATGGAAATTGAAGGAATCAATCTGGACGAGGATTATTTGAGTTCGCTTTCGCGAAAGCTAACAGAAGATATCGCTGCGCTGGAAAAAAACATCTATAAGGAAGCTGGCGAAGAGTTCAACATAGGCTCGCCGAAGCAGTTGGGAGAAATCCTTTTTGGGAAGTTGAAGCTGGTGGACAAGCCTAAAAAGACTAAGACCGGTCAATATTCCACCGCTGAAGATGTGTTGAGTTACCTTGCCAAAGACCACCAGATCATCGCAGATGTCCTGGAATATCGCGGTCTGGCAAAGTTGCAAAGCACCTATGTGGATGCCTTGCCTAATCAGGTGAATCCAGACACGCAACGCATCCATACCAATTACATGCAAACCGTGGCGGCAACCGGTAGATTGAGCTCGACAGATCCCAACCTGCAAAATATTCCTATCAGAACTGAACGTGGTCGACAGGTGCGCAAGGCCTTTGTCCCACGTGATGAAAATTACACGCTTCTCGCAGCCGATTACTCGCAAATTGAATTGCGCATTATCGCAGCGTTGAGTGAAGAAGAAAACATGATGGCTGCGTTCCAGAGTGGTGAAGATATTCACGCCTCTACGGCAGCTAAAGTTTTTGACGTCGCTCTGGAAGACGTGACTAGAGAACAACGCAGCAATGCCAAAACCGTGAATTTTGGAATCATCTATGGAGTTTCGGCATTTGGGTTGAGCAATCAAACCGACCTGGACCGCAGTGAAGCCAAAGAACTGATCGACACCTACTATAAAACCTATCCCAAGCTGCGCGCCTATATGGATGATCAGGTCGCCTTTGCGAGAGAGAACGGTTATGTGGAAACGGTGCTAGGCAGACGTCGCTATTTAAAAGACATCAATAGTTCTAACGCGGTCGTGCGAGGCGCTGCCGAGCGTAATGCCGTGAACGCACCTATACAAGGTAGTGCGGCAGACATCATCAAGATTGCGATGATCAATATTCATAAGAAACTTGAGGAGCTCAACTGCAAATCAAAAATGTTGTTGCAGGTACATGATGAATTGGTCTTTGACATTCACAATGATGAATTGGAAGACATGAAAAAACTGATTCAGGAAGAAATGCAAAACGCCTATAAAATGAGCGTACCGCTAGATGTAGAAGTTGGAGTTGGTGAGAATTGGTTAGAGGCGCATTAAATCTTGCCTAGGCGGAGATCTCTCTATTGGCTAGAGAAATGCGGAGTAGTTCAAAAAATCAAAAAAACCAGAAGCAGCTGCCTCTGAGTTTTATTATCATGAGTGATAATTAATATTTAATATTTGTAGGCTTTAAAAAGTACCACTAAATCTTCTCCAGAGATAAAACTTCGAACATTCAATGAGAATCCATTGACGTCAAAACTGGTCAGTTCAGCTTCCGTTACTCCTGCCTCTGTAATAGAACCATTTGTTGTACCTATAGGTAAACCGTTATTATTGACATAATAAGCCGCAATACAACGATCAGATGCAGAATAAGCCCCAATATTATTAATACTACTTCCATTATGTCCTTCTGCAATCGCTTGCTGTTGAATATTCCCTCCAACCAATGTTGCATAACCCGTTGAGTAACCAGCTGCCATTCTTAAGTCGTTAGAATTATTATTTCCAGATCGATATTTTACATTATAGGCAGAAACTTTATTATAGGCTGTAAATTCTATAGATTTCGGTCTAAAAGGAATTCCTGTGATCGTTTTTGAACCAGCTGCATCTATTATCATCTTACCAAAATAGACCTGTTGTTCGTTGTCAGCTAGCAATTGATTCCATTGACCGTTTTGCCAGTAATAAAAGCCCGCAGGCTGCAACGCTCCTAATCCTGTATTCCACACCATGGTGCCATCTACTAGAGATCCACCATTGGGATTAGTTACTGGAGCTGCGCTCGTCCTATTGGTTAATGTGATTCTAGGCAACAATACACCGGCATCTGTAGAGGCGACATCAAGAAAAGCTTCTGGAGTGATTGTATTAAGTCCTACCTGAGCCTTTACGACAATCAAGCTGAAACAAACTAATACAGCAATAAAAAATCTTTTATTCATTTTTACAAAACTTGTGAACAGCATAGATAAATCTTTTAATCGATAAAAAGCATTATTTTTCTGCTTAATGTACAAGATGAGAAAACATTTTTGCTTTAATGTTTTGATTTTACGTGGTTTATAAAATTTATTATCATTTGATAATTTAATAGATAAACTGCAAAATACTACGCTGTTGAAAGATGTAGTCGATAGAAAAGCAACAACTTACATCCTCAATTAGCAGGTGTCGAGAATTGATCGAATTTGTGTCAGACGTTTTATTACTATCTCGATCATTAATTTAAAAGTTGAAATGAAGCGATTAAGCAATAGATCACTAGCCAAATACTTGCCTATAAAAAAAGCCCAGAAACATTAGTTTCTGGGCTTCCTTATTAAAAATGGTTTTTCTTAATAAGTCACTGATGTGGTATCTACATTGATATACACCTCATCATCCTGTGATGCGTTCATCACATAGAACCCTAGATCTGTAATCATTTGGGTTTGACCTTGATGGTTAGTGAATACAATACCATCTGCAATGGTTTCAAACTCCATATCTGCATCATACTCGCTATTGTATGTCAAGGTGATTTTCTTATCATAAACACCATCGACATCTTTATCGATCCAAACGGTTTTGATGATTTTAGTAGGTGAACCATCTAGGTCCAATTCTTGATTGGTATCGTTAGCGTCTTCTTTTTTGAACTGTAGGTTTTTAATCTCTTCGGTAATTACTTTATATTCAAAGACTTTTTTGCCGTCCTGCATCACTTCTTTAGTGACGGTTTCAGTAGACTTGTCTTTAATCTGTTGACCGGTAGCGATAAATGAGGCACATAAAGCCACAAACACTGTTACAAGTATATTTTTCATAATCTTTCTGTTTAGTTACGCTAAAATTATAGATAAGCTGGATATAGCAATTAAGCTTTAACCACGTTTAACCTTGATTCACAGTATTTAACAGAACAAATCTTTAAAGAAAAACAGTTCGATTAAATTGATATTGGTCTTAAAATTTCACTATCGCGCCTGCCTGTCGGCAGACAGGAAAGCGAATCACTAAAGATATTTTACTTCACCATCAATCTCTTTGTGCTAGTTGCAGTTCCTGAAAATAATTTTACCAGATACATTCCACTAGACAGACTGCTGACTGAGAAGCTATTGTTTGACGTTTGCAATGTTTGAATTTTAGAGCCTAGTATAGAATAAATTTCTATGGTCTCAATAGGATTGACTGACTGGATGCTCACCAGGTCTGTGGCTGGATTAGGGAACAATTGTATTTTATTTAATTCTTCATCACCTATGCTGGCAGTGCCTTGTTGATAGACTCGCACATAATCGATTACCATAGGGCTTTCTGTAAAGTTAGGGTCGATGTTGCCGGCGATGCCTCCCATTGCAACATTCAGTAAAATGTATTGATCCTTTGTAAATGGATATGTGCTATCATCCTTGACTGTTGGACTGTAGGTGTAATAAGGAACATCGTCAATCAAAAAGGTGATTTGGTTAGGTGACCAATTCATGGAGTACACGTAAAAATTGTCTGCTACATTTTCTAAAATACGTTTCTTCACATTGACCGTATTTCCAAAACTACTAGGTGTGTGTAGCGCACTTGAAACTTCGTTAGGTGCCGCAAGACCGTGTTCCATAATGTCTATTTCTCCAGGAGCAGGCCAGTTCACCGTACCAAATTCATCATCCCAAAATCCACCATCTTCATTGATGTTTTTGCCTAATGTCCAGATTGCTGGCCAGGTACCATCACCTAAAGGCAGTTTTGCTCTCACGTCAACACGGCCGTAAGTAAAAGCAAATTTTGAATTCAATCTGGCAGATGTGTACTGTTTCGTTTCTCCTTGATCTGTAAAAGTCTCCCGTTTAGCATTGATGTACAAAAACCCATCTTCCATATAGGAATTATCAATGCGGTCCGTATAATGCTGTTGCTCACCATTAAACCAGCTACCACCAGCAGGCAATTGAGTTTGATGAAACCAATTCTCTGGATCGATAGGTTGCTTTGCTCCGGCAGTGGTTTCAAATTCATCACTCCACACTAACTGATCATAAACGATATCAATCATATTCTGACCTGTTGGGGTAGAACCGTCATCGATATCATCAATGAAGAAGGTTCCTGCCTTATTTTCATTAGGTTCCAAGAAAATGGTGAGTCGGTCATAAGAACCATTGGCATTTATTACCGTGTTGGTACCGCTTACTACTGCATTCCCAAAATCAAAGCTTAGATCTACCCAGCGATTTGCCGCTCCTGCTGGGATCCCTTTAGGGACTTCAATATCGTTATCTGTTCCGCGTTCTAATTTTAGAAGGATGCTGTGCGCTTGTGCATCTGTCACATAAACTCTTAGATTGATGATTTTATCTTCGTCAGTATCGATAGGACGATCTAAATCTATAAAGAAACCCTCGAAAGCCTGGTTCCCTGAATTTTGAAACCTGCCTACAGGATTTGAATTATTTTGAGGATCGTTTGCTTGCGAAAATACAGCTCCAGAAAAACCAGTGAAGACGTCTTCATCTTCTGAAAAATCAACCGGCATTTGCTGCGCCTGAGCAGATGAAAAAGCTAGTAAGACCGCAAAGAGAAAACTTCTATAAACAAACATGGAGTACAATTTTATCAAACTTAGAGCTTAGGCTAGCCATTTTCAAAGAAACCGACTATACATGACCACAACACCCTTTAAAGTTTAAGATATGATATTACAGTCGTAATAAAAGCGCTTTCTTTAAGATCCATCTTGACAAATGGTTGACTCAAATCAATCTCCATTTTTAAGGTGACGTCTGCATTAACCTTAATGGCTGTCGATCACATCCAGCAAACGATGCAGGTCATCCATCGAGTTGTAATAGGAAAAGCTCACGCGCAAGCCATCGCCACGCTGTGATACGATGATGTTTTGATCACTTAGACGTTCCATCAAGACCTCATCACCGCTAATATTAAAAATAGAAGAATGACGATCGCGTGCCGTTACTTCAGGCTTTAAAAGGTTACGTTGTGTAAAGGCATCCATCGCGGCATCAGTAAGGATTTTTATTTGCTTTTCAATGTGCTGCATACCGTATTCATCGCAAAACTCAACAGCTTTTTGCAAACCACCGAAGGCCATCATGTCCTGATGTCCAGGCTCAAAATGCCCCATAAAACTGCCGCGGTCGTTCTTGAAATCCTGCACGCTATTGAATCCGGTAAATTTTGGTTTGATCCGTTCCACCACATCTTCTTTGAAGGTGATAAAAGCATTACCGTCGCCAGCGTCGAGCCATTTATAACAGGATGCGGCGAGTATGTCTATTCCGCTTTCGCGAAAGCGAAATTCTTCCACACCTATATACTGGGTTCCATCTGCGATGATGATCAAGTCCGGAAATTGGACTTTTAGATCCTTCAAAAACTTCAAGCTTATCCTAATACCAGAAATATATTGGACTATGGACAATGCCAAGAAATCTGGCTGGTGTTGCTCACAGGCTTGCCATATATTTTCTTCTAAAGAGGCATTGAGGTCTGCATAACAGCATTGAAATTTACGAGCCTCTACCGGCCAGTTGACGGATGGGTAATCACCTTTGACCAGTAAAAACTTCTTTGTGGCTGGAATACCTTCCAGCAATGCATTGAACGCGAGTGAAAAATTAGATACTAGAGCCGTGAGATGGTAATGTGAATCAAGATAGCTGGAAAGACTGTTGCGCACTTCGTTCATAAATGGTGTGCGCCGCTCAGCAAAATAAGCTGGATGATGAAGTAGCTCATGATTTAGGGAAGCCTTATAATCTACCACCACGGTACTAATCAATCCATGAGCTGCGGTGTTGAGATAGGTGTAATCCTGGAGCGCAGGATAGTGCGTTCTTAAATTATACATAGGTTAAGAAAGTGAATGGCGTGTAACACGTAAATTTGATATAAATGTAATCCAATGTTAGGTAGTAAGAAAAGAGAACGTAAGGCAATCGATCCCGATCAAAAGGAGATGATTGAGAATGCGAGATTGCGCATCAAGCAAAAACGTAGATTATTCACGCATTTTGTGGTTTTCCTAATAGGATCAGTAGGTTTGATCATTGCGAGCCAGTTGTTAATCCAGGAAGAAATACCGCAGTTTCTAGGTATTGACTGGTGGATCTGGGTTATCATGGTCTGGTTCCTACTTCTTGCCTATCACGCCTTTAATGTATTCATCACTAAGAGAATTCTAGGTCCCGAATGGGAAAAGCGACAGTACGAGAGACTGGTTCAAAAGCAAGTGGACAAGATCCAAAAGCTCCAATCCAAAGTGGACAAAAATCATCCATTGCCTGAGGTGAAACTGGATAATCCCATGGCTCCACTTCCCAATAGCAAAACAATCACCATGATCGCGGCCGCTGGAGAAAATAATGAGCTAGGTAAAAATGGCGAGATCGTCTGGCATTTACCAGATGATTTCAAGAGGTTTAAAGCTTTGACCACAGGTCACCATATCATCATGGGTCGCAAAACCTTTGACAGCTTTGACAAGCCATTACCTAATCGTACTCATATCGTGATTACACGTGATAAAAATTATACCAGTGATCATGCCATCATCGTTCACGATATGGACACGGCACTAGCTGCTGTAGGTAATGATGCTAGTCCATTTATTATAGGTGGCGGCGAGATCTACTCGCTAGGTATGTCATATGCCAACAAAATCGAACTGACCAGAGTACATGGAACCTTTGATGCTGATGCCTACTTCCCACGCATCGACAAGTCCAAATGGAAACTGGTAAACAGTACTTCTCACGGCACTGATGAGCGCCACAAGTACTCTTTTGATTATGAGACTTGGGAGCTTCGTTAGTTCTTAGGTTGTTTGCATTACAACATTCAGGATTTAGTTGTTTTAGACGAGTATTCCTAGAACGGATAGCTAAAGCCAAACTCCAAATAATCCCTTAAATTTGAATTAAGAAAGTAATATATGAAAGCATACGTATTTCCTGGTCAAGGAGCCCAGTTTACGGGAATGGGAAAAGACTTATATGACCACTTTGAGGTGGCTCGAGATCTATTTCATAAAGCCAATGAGATTTTAGGCTTTGATATTTCTAAAATCATGTTTGAAGGCACTGCAGAAGAGCTCAAAGAAACCAAGGTGACACAACCTGCGGTTTTTTTACATTCGGTTATTCTAGCTAAAGTAATGGGTGATGATTTTGCTCCAGATATGGTCGCAGGTCACAGTCTAGGCGAATTAAGTGCTTTGACTGCCGTTGGCGCATTGAGTTTTGAAGATGGATTACGCATTGTTAGCGAACGCGCTCTTGCCATGCAAGATGCCTGTGAGATGCAGGCCAGTACCATGGCTGCCATATTAGGTTTGCAGGACGACATTATTGAACGTGTCTGTAGTGATACTCGTGGTGTTGTGGTTGCGGCCAATTATAATTGTCCAGGCCAGTTGGTGATTTCTGGAGAAATTCCTGCCGTTGAGGCGGCTTGCGAAAAACTCAAGGAAAAAGGCGCCAAGAGAACTTTGGTCTTACCTGTTGGTGGTGCTTTTCATTCTCCATTAATGGAACCAGCCAGAGAACGCCTTGCCAAAGCTATTGACGCAACAGAATTTGAGAAGCCTAAATGTCCCGTCTATCAGAATGTGACGAATCTAGCTACCACAGCTACAGACGATATAGTGACTAATTTGATCTACCAGCTTACAGCTCCCGTAAAATGGACGCAGTCTATTCAAGAAATGATCAAAGATGGTGCTACTGAATTTATCGAGGTTGGCCCAGGTAAGGCTTTACAAGGTATGATTGGAAAAATAGATCGCAACATTCCAGTGAGTCAAGCTTCAATTGCTGATAGGATTTAGTCTCATCTTAAAACCTACAACATCAAGCCATCTTGAAAAACCTACCGTTTTTCAGATGGCTTTGTTTTTTTACTGTATTAGTTGCTTTTGCCGAAAACAGCACTTTTTACTCCTTGTACACCAGGTTTCACCACAAAAACAGAACCTGCCAGAGGATATTTTTCAATCTCTTCATCTGTCATATCTTGGGTTGCGGTTGTGATGTAAAGCTCGTCCAGATTCTCGCCGCCAAAAGCGCAAGAAGTCACATTATGTGCAGGAACTTCAATTTTAGATAAAAGTTCGCCGCTTTTAGGGTCATAGTGGGCAACGATACCGCCGTTCCATAGTCCAATCCAGAGCTGGTCATTTTCATCAATCGCCATACCGTCTGGATTTCCCAATTCTTCCGGAACTTCAACAACGACACGCTCGTTACTTATGGTACTGGTAGCGACATCATAATCAAAAGCTCGCACGTTATTGAGCTTGGTGTCTATAGAATACATGGTCGATTTATCCTTTGCCCATACAATACCATTGGATATACCTATACCAGTAAGCATTACTGTTGCATTTCCTTCACCATCGATTTTATAGAGCTTACCCATTCTAGCTTCTTGATCCCATGGCATGGATCCTACCCAGAAATTCCCATTGGGATCTACTTTGCCGTCATTAAATCGACCCGGAACTTCAGTATCCGTGGTGTCTGAAAACAACTCAACAGCTCCAGTAGTTAAATCAATAGAAAAAATTCCCTCTACCAAAGCGACCATCACTTTCTCATCATTTACGGAAACTACCGTTCCTACAACCGATCCTGTATCATAGGTTTTGTCTGTATGGGTTACTGGATCAAAAACATGGAGTTCCTTTCCAAAAATATCGATCCAATAAAGCCTCTGCGTTGCGGCATCCCATAAGGCACCTTCACCTAGTTGGGCCTTATATTCATAGGCTAACTCGGCTTGATAGGTTTTTACCTCGTTTTCTGATTGTGGGATTTCTAGTTGCTTTTCAGGCTGATTTTCATTTTTGCAAGAGAAAAATAATACGGGTAAGATGAATAATAGGCACCTCATGTATTTGGATTGTTTTGAACGGCAAAATATACTGCGCCATTCCATGAAAATGACCTCAGCGTCTGAATTATTTCGCATTCTCGTCTGCAGATAGGCAGGCGCGAAAGTGAAAAAATAAAAAGCGACCTCGATTGAGGTCGCTTTTTAAACATATTTTATAGTAAAACCATATTTCGACATTTCGACACGCTCGGTGCGATGCTGTCGCTCTTTATTGGTTCAACAATATTTCTATAGCTCCAATGCCTTCTTGACATCGTTATCCATCAACAGCTCAATGGGATTTTCCAGTGCTTCTTTGATCGCTACTAAGAATCCTACCGATTCCTTACCGTCGATGATTCTGTGATCATAAGAAACCGCTAGGTACATCATAGGTCTTGCAACAATATCGCCATCAATAACCACTGGTCGCTCGATAATATTGTGCATTCCTAGGATCGCACTCTGCGGCGGATTGATAATAGGTGTACTCATCATGCTACCAAAGACACCACCATTTGTGATGGTAAATGTTCCACCAGTCATTTCGTCCACGGTGATCTCACCGTCACGAGCTCTTAGTGCCAGTCGTTTTACTTCTTGTTCTACACCTCTAAAAGATAGGTTCTCTGCATTTCTAATCACGGGAACCATCAATCCTTTAGGTCCTGATACAGCAATGGAAATATCCTTAAAGTCATAAGACACCATCTCCTTACCGTCGATCATAGAGTTCACTGCTGGATACATGTCTAATGCTCTGACCACTGCTTTTGTGAAGAAAGACATAAACCCTAGAGAAACGCCATGCTTAGCTTTAAAGGCGTCTTTATATTCTGTACGCAATGCAAAAATTGCGTGCATGTCTGCCTCGTTGAAAGTGGTAAGCATCGCTGTTTCATTCTTGGCACTTACCAGACGTTCTGCTACTTTTCTACGCAACATAGAAAGCTTGGAACGTGACTCGCCACGTGATCCATTTCCTGGAGTTCCCATAGATGCCTTTCCTTCTGCCTTTACAGCATCGTCTTTAGTGATGCGGCCATCACGACCAGAACCACTAACAGAATTGGTATCAATTCCTTTCTCATCAAGTACCTTTCTTGCAGCAGGACTAGGTGTGCCGCTGGCATAAGTATCTTTGGCCTGATTAGGCTGTGGTGCCTTTTCAGAATTCTTTTTGTCCGCAGTTTTGTCATCTTTTTTGGCGATCTCTTTTTCTGGAGCCTTGCCGCCACCTTCATCACCTTTACCCATGGACGATGGTGCTTTTTTAGCATCTTCTTCATTGCTATCTGCTTCAGACTTTTTGTCTGATGAGCCGCCAGCGTTAGGGTTTTCTGCTTCAGTATCGATAAGGCAAACGACGGCACCTACGGCAACAGCGTCTCCTTCTTCAGCTTTAAGCGTGATGATACCGCTGGCCTCTGCTGGTAATTCCAGTGTGGCCTTGTCGCTATCTACCTCTGCAATGGCCTGGTCTTTTTCAACCCAGTCACCATCGGCAACCAGCCATTCTGCTATTTCTACTTCTGTAATCGACTCGCCCGGTGAGGGCACTTTCATTTCTAGAGCCATAATGCTATTTGTTGGTATTAAATACGTCTTCTATTACTCGTGCCTGTCTAGCTTTGGATCTTGTAGAGCTTCCACTAGCTGGTGCGGCATACATGTTTCTTGAGCACACGCGCCATGTTCTGGTTTCTGGCATGTGCAACATTAAATGGGAATAAGCTCCCATGTTGCGCGGTTCTTCCTGCGCCCATACGACATCCTTGGATCCGTATTTTTTGATCACTTCCTTGATCTGCTCCACCGGTAGCGGGAACAATTGTTCCACACGTACAAGGGCAACATCATTGCGGTCGTGTTCTTCTCTATATTCCAATAGATCATAGTAGAATTTACCACTAGTGAATACTAGGGTTTCCGCTTTCGCGAAAGCGTCACCATCCACATCGATCACTTCTTGAAAATGACCATTGACAAACTCATCAATAGAGCTCACTGCACGTGGGCTTCTCAACAATGATTTAGGAGTAAAAACGGTCAACGGCTTGCGGTAGTTGACCAGCATCTGGCGTCTCAATAGGTGAAACATGTTTGCTGGCGTCGTACAGTTTGCCATCCACATATTGTCCTTAGCACACAATTGTAAATAACGCTCCATTCTCGCACTGGAATGCTCTGCGCCTTGGCCTTCATAACCATGTGGCAATAGCAATACCAGTCCGTTTTGATTTTTCCATTTGTCCTCACCAGCACTGATGTACTGGTCAATCATGATTTGTGCACCGTTTGAGAAATCACCAAACTGTGCTTCCCAAATGGTCAAGGTCTCTGGCTGTGCCATGGCATAACCATACTCAAAACCTACTACTCCATATTCTGAAAGGTGTGAGTTATAGATTTCCATCTTACCTTCTGCATCTAGGAAATTGTGCAGAATAAATTCGTTCTCATGATTCTCGGATTTTACTACCGCATGACGGTGAGAAAAAGTTCCACGTTCCACGTCCTGACCGCTCATTCTTACATTGTAGCCTTCTAGCATCAAGGAACCGTAAGCTAGGTGCTCGCCCATGGCCCAATCCAGTTTGTCCTCATCCCACATTTGCTGACGGGATTCTACAATCTTCTTGATCTTGCGGATGAAGTTTTCATCCTTAGGTAATGTTGATATAGTTTTAGTGATCTCTTCAAGGGTCTTTTTCTTCACGCCAGACTTGACGACCTTCATCATCAATTCTTCATCTGCCGTTTCATAACCTTCCCATTCATCCTGCATGAATGGCGTGATCACCGTGTTTTCTTGTTTTCTGGAAGTGATCAATTGATCCTCTAATTTGTCTTTGTAGGCCTTCTCTAGATCTGCCACTGTATTTTCCTCAATGAATCCAGCTTTCAACAATTTATCTGCATAAATATCTCGCGGATTCTCATGCTTGCTGATGGCTTTATACAATTGTGGTTGCGTGAATCGTGGCTCGTCACCTTCATTGTGACCGTATTTTCTATAACCCAACAGGTCGATAAATACATCACTCTGAAACTGCATTCTATATTCAAATGCAAAGTTCATGGCGTGTACCACAGCTTCTGCATCGTCTGCATTGACGTGAAGTACAGGCGATAAAGTCACTTTAGCAATGTCAGTACAATAGGTGCTTGATCTAGCATCCAGATAATTTGTAGTAAAGCCTACCTGGTTGTTCACCACTAGGTGAATGGTACCAGCGGTTTTATAGGCATCCAGTTTTGCCATTTGCACCACTTCATAAACTACACCTTGCCCTGCGATCGCCGCATCACCGTGCAGTACGATAGGCAATACTTTAGAAAAGTCGTCTGGCGTATGCATGTCTTGTTTTGCTCGCGCAATACCTTCTACTACGGCGCCTACGGTTTCTAAGTGTGATGGGTTGGGAACAATGTTGATGTTGATTTGATTCCCATTATCGGTTTTACGTTTGCTGGTATAACCTAAGTGATACTTAACGTCACCATCAAAAATATCCTGCTCGTAATCCTTACCATCAAATTCTGAAAAGATATCAGACACCGGCTTGCCGAAGATGTTACTCAACACATTCAAACGACCACGGTGCGCCATTCCCAGCACAAACTGATTCACGCCTTTATCTGCAGCGTTTTCAATCAAGCTGTCCAATGCAGGAATCAACGACTCGTTCCCTTCTAAAGAGAAACGTTTCTGTCCTACGTATTTTGTATGCAAAAAGGATTCAAAAGAAACTGCTTCATTAAGCTTCTTAAGAATCTGTAATTTTTGGGATTTATCAAAATCTGGGTGATTGTTGTTTCTATGCAACCAGCTCTGTATCCATTTGACCTGCTCTGGAGAACGCACATACATATATTCTACACCGATACTGTCACAATACACTTGCTTCAAGTGATTGACAATATTCTTCAAGGTGGTTTTACCTAAACCGATCAATTCGCCAGATTCAAACTCTGTATTCAAATCTGCATCAGAAAGTCCAAAGTTGGATAGTTCTAAAGTAGGCTCGTATTTGCGACGTTCCCTTACTGGGTTTGTTTTGGTAAATAAGTGACCACGAGTCCTGTAGCCATCAATAAGCTGGACCACCTCAAATTCCTTGCGCATCTTTTCAGACACGTCCACTGTTTTGGTCTCGCCTCTATCTTCATAAACTACCTGTACTTCACCATCACCAGCAGACTCCATTCCAAAATCAAAGCCTTGGAAAAATGCGCGCCACGATGGCTCCACGCGGTCTGGATTGATTAGATATTCATCGTAAAGTTGTGCAAAGAATGCAGTGTGTGCTGCATTTAGAAAAGAAAATTTATCCATAAATCTATCGGGAAAAGTCCCGTTTTCGATAATTACAGCAAAAGTAAAGAATTGGCTTTGTACGGCATAGCGTTTTGTATATTTATAACGATTGCACTATAACTTCAGACAATGGCTTCTATTTTTTCTAAAAATCTGATAATCACTTTACTTTTTGGGATCTCGATTTGCAGCGGCATGGTTGCTCAAGATGCTGGTTCAGACTTTTGGAATCGCGTGCGTTATGGAGGTAATCTAGGTCTCAATTTTAGCACTGGATACACCGCAATTCAAGTAGCACCGCAGGCAATCTATCAGGTCAATCCATATGTAGGCGTTGGCGTCGGTCTCAATGGTAGTTATGTAAAGCGCAATTTTGATAACCGCAATGGCTTTAACGATGGGCTGGATTTTACCAGCACCATTCTAGGTGGTAGCTTTATCGGTATCTTTCAACCCATTCGTGAGATCCAGCTTAGCTCTGATTTTGAATTGCTTAATGTAAATAGAAATTTTGAGGACGATCAATTTCTCGATGACAATTACTGGGTTCCTGCATTATTCCTGGGCGCTGGTTATTCTAATGGTCCTGTGGTCATAGGCGTTCGCTATGATGTATTGTTCAATGAGGATCGCAGTATTTATAGAAACGGGTTGCAGCCGTTTGTAAGAGTGCTTTTTTAAGAGTTCGCTTTCGCGAAAGCGAAATCATCCTACACATCCCAACTCCTTTCCATGCAGATGCTTCCCATCTCATGATCTCGGTATGTTAATTCGGTTTTAATGCGATAATAATATGTGTTAATTATCAAGCGGTATAGACTTCCACACGCTAGACTTATGATTAAATTAAGGGTAATTCCTACACAATGGTCGTATGTTGCTATTACAAAACCAAAAACTATGAAAAAGATATTTATAACAATGATTGCTGTTTCTCTAGCGATGACAGCATGTAAAGAAGAAAAAACGGATGAGACGCTCGTCATGGAAGTGTATGATGAAGACGACGCAACGGAAGATGATTCTGACGTCGTTGCTGTTGTAACCCGTGAGGATGCCGAAACGATGGCAAACGAAATGAAAACCAATGTAAACGTGGATAAGGATAACAACTTAACCATTACAGGTTTTGAGGAATATGGCCAATTGCAGAATGACATTAAAAATCTTTCTACAAGTCCCAATCTAAGAGACAAGATGAATGGTGAAAAAGCATACGCTTCTTTTGAAACTTTTGTAGCACAAATGCCGGCTTATTTAAAAACTAATCTGGTCATGAAGGAAGTGAAAGACGTAAGAAATAGAATGGATCGTTTAAACGCTACTTTAAGCAATGATAATGCTACAGAAGGTGCTATCAAAAGCCGTATTGCCGATGTAGAAGAAGCGGTGCAGGATCTTAACGAGGAGATTGTGGACATACGCTTAAGTCTTGAAAACGATACTTCCATAGATTATGATGCGTACAGAGATTTTGTAGACAATGTGAATTATGACGATACTGGATATGTGACCATCATCAATTTTGATAATTATGCTAAAGTACAGGATGACCGCATAGCCTTGTACGAAGCTGCAGACGACGAAAAAAATACCTATCAAAAAACCTTGAGAGCGAGTTTTAATGAGATGGTGAATAGAATGCCAGCTTACTTAAAAATTGACGATGTGATGGATGCTGTTGCAGACGTGCAAAAGGAGATGAAAGAGTATGAGATGGAGAAAAACAATGCCGAAACAGACCTTGATGAGAATCTAGAAAACCTAGAGGAAATTGACGAGGCATTATACGACCTAAACAAGGAATTGATCAAGTCACGTAAAAAATATGACGATCAAAAAAGTGATGCTATTGAAGAATTTATGGAAGAATTCAACAGCAATAGCAATCAGACTATGAGTGAGCGTATTAAAGATGCTACTGAAGAATATAATGAAGAGATGAACAATTAAAATTATTGTTGATGATTGGTTTGGGCTGGTACGCCAGCCCTTACTGATTCAATCGATACTTAATTTTGATCCATTCTCTGGATAAGAAACCTAGAACGATTCCATGTTCTAGGTTTTTTTCTTGGACATCGGCGAGATAATAGAGTTGCTTTAGCTTAGGGTCTCGATCTTCAATCGCCTCATTCAACAAGTCGATCAAAGCTCCTAAAAACTCTTGCGGATTATTCTCTACAATCGCATCATAACCAGATCGCTCCAGATCTTTATTCACCTGATTGCGGTACACCATAAAAATGTGATGTTTAGCTTCCAGCTGTTCTTGAATGCGCGCCAGTTCCATGGTTAACTTATTCTAGACGTAAGATCTTGAGAGAACTTTTTCAAGATGGTTTTGTGCTCTTTTTCCATATCGAGTGACTCAACGGTTTTGAGGGCTTTTTGAGTGTAATCTTCAATCGCTTCCAGTGTGCGATTAGCGCCACCACTATTGACAAAAAGTTCTTTTGCTCGGGCCTTTTTATCTTCAATTTCTTGATCAGTCAAGCTGCGGTAATCTTGAGCGAAAAGATCTTTAAGTTCTGCAGCAAAATCTTTGTTGTCAATAGATTTTAAGTACAAGTAGGTCTTCTTGTTTTCTCTAATATCGCCGCCTACTTCCTTTCCAAAAGTCTCTGGATCACCAAAGGCGTCCAGATAGTCATCCATCAATTGAAACGCCATTCCCAACTCGATACCATAGTTGTAGATTTTTTCCTGCTCCACAATATCTTTTTGCGCAATAATCGCTCCCATTTGCAGGGCACAACCCACTAAAACCGATGTCTTGAGCTTGATCATTAATAGATATTCATCAACAGTAACATCATCCCGAGTTTCAAAATCCACGTCATATTGCTGGCCTTCACAAACCTCAAGTGCTGTCTTTGAAAATAGTTTGTTTAGATCATAGAAGGTCTTAGGCTCATAGGATAGAAACTGTTGATAGGCCATGATCATCATCGCATCACCACTCAAAATACCGGTATTGACATCCCATTTTTTATGGACCGTGGCCTGGCCACGACGCAAGTCTGCAGCATCCATAATATCATCATGCAGCAAGGTGAAGTTGTGAAAAACCTCAACCGCTACGGCGGCATCCATGGCGCTAGTGACAGGCGCACCATACATCTGCGCGCTCATCAACGTCATTAATGGTCGCAATCGCTTGCCGCCTAGTTGTAGGATATAATGTACGGGATCGTAAAGCCCGGCAGGCTCTGTTAAAGTTACCTTTTGCTGTAGGTATTCTAGAAATTGGGATCGCAAGTTTTCCATTGATGTCATGGTTTCAAAAATAGGCAAGGTTACATACATCTTCTATGAAAAATAGTCCAATGTTAAATAAATATAAAACTTTGGAAACTTTATTAGTTTTTAAAGTTTCCTAGGTGTACTTTTGCAGCTTCAATTATGGAAACTAAAGAATTAATTTTAACAGAGTCGCTGGACATGTTCATCAACCATGGTTTCAAAAGTGTAACCATGGACGAGATTGCCAACAAGATGGGAATGAGTAAGAAGACGCTCTACACCCATTATAAAAACAAGAGCGAACTGGTCGCAGCCACCTCTCTGCACATGTGTCATCACATATGCAATGGTGTTGAAAAAATCTCTACCTGTGAGGACCGCAACCCCATTGAGGAGCTCTATGAGATCAAGAGCTATGTCATGCGGGAACTCAAAGGTGACAACACCTCTTCTATTTATCAGCTTCAAAAGTACTATCCAGAAATACACAAGCTGGTCAACAAACAGATGTACGATTTTATGGATAATTGCATTTATCGCAATGTAGAAAGAGGCATCGACCTGGGACTTTACCGCGATAATATTGACAAGACCTTTGTTGCACGCATGTATTTTATTGGCATTCAAGGAATAAAGGATATTTCCATTTTTCCAGTAGATCAGTTCCCACAAGACAAACTGTACGATCAATATCTGGAATATCACCTGCGCGGTATCGTCACGCCTACCGGACGTAAAATATTGAACCAACTAACCCAATCAAACCACGACTAAATGAACAGATTATCCTATGTGACGTTGATTTTGATGTTTTTCGCTTTCGCGAAAGCGAACTCACAACAAACCACAACTGGTCTGGAGAGTTATGCTTTCACGCTGGAAGAAGCCATCGATTTTGCGCTCAACAACAACTACCAAGCCTTGAATGCCAAGCGAGATATCGCTGCAGCGCTCAAGCAAAAATGGGAAACTACAGCAACTGGCCTGCCGCAAGTCACTGGTACGGCAGACTATCAAAATCAGCTGAAACAACCCATTACGCCACTACCAGGAGAGATTGCTGGCGGCGAACCTGGAACTTTTGTTCCCGTAGCATTCTCGCCTAGACAGAGTGCTAATCTTACGGCCACTCTTTCCCAGATCATCTTTGACGGTAGCTACATTGTGGCGCTAGAAGCCTCAAAAACGTTTCTGGATTTTTCTGAAAATGCCAATAACAAGACTAAACTGGAAGTGCGCAAAGGTGTCATCAACGCTTATGGTGGCGTGCTATTATCCCAAGAAAACGTAGATATCGTGACCCGCAATCTTGAGACGGTAGAAAAAAATCTCAACGAGACTCGCAAGATTTACGAGAACGGACTTACTGAAGAAGAAGATGTCGAGCAATTACAAATCACATATTTACAGTTGACCAACCAGCTCAATAGCGCGCGTCGACAAACTGAAATTGCGATGAATATGCTCCAACTGGCTTTAGGAATTGATCTTAAGGAAACCATTACCCTAAAAGATGACTTGGAAAGTCTTGCCTTAAAAACCATCGATCCTGCGCTAACCAATGAGAATCTCAACCTGGAGCAAAGTGTGGATTATCAAATTGCTAGAAACCTTTCTGAACAACGCAGACTGGAATACAAACTGGAACGCAGCAAGGCGTTGCCTAAAGTCACTGCCTTTGTGAATTATGGGACGCAAGCATTTGATGATGATTTTGTGTTCTTTAATAGCAACACGCAATGGTTCCAACAGTCCATAGCTGGATTGAGCATCAACTGGCCCGTGTTTACTTCTTTTGGTAGAAAGGCACGAGTGGACCGCGCAAAGATTGCATGGGATCAAGCATTGACAGATCAAGTACGTGCAGAACAAGAAATTGAGTTGGAATATGAACGTGCCGTCAATGAATATCAACTGGCGATAGACACTTATTTCACCAGCAAACAAAACCTGCAGCTCGCAGAGCGCATTGAAAACAAGAACGAAATAAAATTTACCGAAGGTATCGCTACCAGCTTTGATTTGAGACAGGCACAAACCCAACTTTATGAAGCACAAAGCGAGTACCTCAACAGTATGTATCAGGTCATCACTAATAAGGCTGCCCTAGAGACCGTACTCAATACACCAGAATATCTAACCAACAATGACCAAGACTGATTCCATTATGAAAACTAAATATTTATACCTGCTGTTATTGCCTGTAATCGTTGCCTGTGGTAGTGGCGAGCCCAGTGTGGACGAACTTATTGCCAACGGTGATACAGAATCGATCTCCCAAAAGAAAACAGAATTACTCAACCAGAAGAAGGAACTGGAAGATGAGATCAAAGCCATTGAATCCTACCTGGACAAAAACAGTGTAAAAAAAGAAGGATCGCTCGTGAGTGTGGAACCTATTGAGGATACGTTGTTCAACCACTATATCGAACTTCAAGGTAGTGTAGATACTAAACAAAACATCACCGTAAAGGCAGAAACTTCAGGAATACTGCAGCGCGTCTATGTGACTGAAGGTCAAAAAGTCTCTAAAGGACAAACTCTTGCCAAAATTGATGACGGTGGTCTCTCTCAACAGATCGAACAAATGAAAGTCCAGGCGCAACTCGCTAAAACGACATTTGAAAGACAAAAGAGATTGTGGGATCAAAACATAGGGTCTGAAATTCAATATCTACAGGCAAAAGCTAACTATGAATCCCAACAAAACGCGATTAATTCCATGCAACAGCAACTTGCTAAATCTATCGTAAAAGCACCATTTGCTGGAGTAATTGACAATGTAATGACAGAACAAGGCAATGTCGTGTCTCCTGGTATGACAGAACTTTTCAGACTTGTCAACCTAGATAACATGTACATCGAGGTAGAAGTGCCAGAAACCTACATTGCATCCATCAATGAAGGTACTGATGTGCAAATTGAATTCCCGGTTTTGGGTGAAAAAATGGACAGTAAAGTGCGTCAGGCCAGTTCATTTATCAATCCTGCCAACCGTTCGTTTTCTATTGAAGTTCCCGTAAAGAATGAAAAGAAGAACGTGAAGCCTAACCTAACGGCCAAACTAAAAATCAACGACTACACCAATAAAGAGGCCATTTTGATTCCTCTTGCCGTGATTAGTGAAAATCAAGATGGTGAGCAATATGTGATGGTAGCCGTAAATCGTCAATCTGGAGATGATTTTGATACCGCTGTCGCGAAAAGGAAACTGATTAAAACCGGTAAAACAAGCGACAACATGATCGAGATCGTAAACGGTCTGGAAGTAGGCGATGTCATTATCGTTGAAGGAGCACGTAGTGTGAAGGACGATCAACAAATTAGAATAAAAGCATAACAATGGGAAAGAAAAGCGAAAAGGAATTTGGTCTCTCCTCATGGGCGATCAATAATTCCACAGTGATATGGATCATAATAGGCTTGGTTCTCGTGCTGGGAATTCAAGGCTATTTTGCCATGCCTAGAGAAGACTATCCAGAGGTAAAAGAAACGAAAATCTACATATCCAGCGTCTACCCAGGTAACACTGCTGAAGATATTGAGCGGCTCATCACAGAGCCATTAGAGGACAAATTAAAAAACCTCTCTAATGTGGTGGAGATTCTTTCTACCTCACAAGAGGATTACTCCATCATCACGGTAGAGTTTGATGAAAAGGTAAGCGTTGAAGAGGCTAAACAAAAAGTAAAAGATGAAGTTGATGTAGAGACCTCTAATGAGGACTGGCCTACTTTCAATAATGCCAAGATCGAGCCCAACATTTTTGACCTTAAGCTGAGTGAAGAAATGCCTATCATGAACATCAACTTGCGTGGTGATTATACAGTACGTGACCTCAAGGAGTTTGCAGAATACCTGCAGGATGAGATTGAAGGTCTGGACCAGATCAAAGAAGCCAGTATACGTGGTGCTCAAGAACTAGAGGTTGAGGTTGCCGTAGATATCTACAAAATGACGGCAGCTCAAGTGAGCTTTGATAATGTAATCAATGCCGTTTCTGGTGGTAATGCTACCATGAGTGCCGGTAATATCAAAACCGAAAGTCAGCGACGTACCATCCGTATTTTAGGAGAAATTACTCGACCTGACCAGCTGGAAAACTTTGTGGTCAAAAATGAGAAAGGCCCCATTTACCTTACTGACATTGCAGAGGTTCGCTTTCAAGAAGAAGATAAAACAACCTTCGCACGGGAATTTGGTGATCCAGTGGTGATGATTGATGTGAAAAAGCAGTCTGGTAAAAACACCATTGAAGCTGCAGAAAGCATTCGGGAAATCATTGCCGCATCACAAGAAAACGACAGGATTCCAGATGATGTGGAGATCACCATCACGAACGATGGTTCCAGCCGCACGCTCAATCAAGTAGACGACCTTGTAAACAATATCATTTTTGGGGTGATTCTCGTGGTCACGGTGCTGATGTTCTTCTTGGGCTTTAGAAATGCCTTATTTGTTGGTTTTGCGATCCCTATGTCCATGCTTATGAGTTTTATTATTCTAAGCTTTTTAGGATACACCTTAAACACAATGATCCTTTTTGCCATGATTATGGGACTAGGAATGCTTGTGGATAATGGTATTGTAGTCGTTGAGAACGTCTACAGATTGATGGATGAAGAAGGAATGTCACGCATTAAAGCGGCAAAAATTGGTATTGGTGAAATCGCCGTGCCTATCATCATCTCGACATTGACTACCGTGGCGGCTTTTGTCCCAATCGGTTTATGGCCTGGCGTCATGGGAGAATTTATGAAGTACTTCCCTATCACACTTTCCATTGTGTTAGGTAGTTCACTGATAGTGGCCATATTCTTCAACTCCATGTTAGTGTCCAAGTTCATGAGTGTGGACGAGAAAAAGATTCCTTTCACGAACTTGATATACATCACGGCCATCATGGGCGGCATAGGAATACTCATCATGATTTTTGGTGGTGCGATACGTGGTATTGGATCTGTGATGGTGGTGACCGTTATTCTTTTATGGCTTTACAAATACGTGGTAAAAGGATGGACTCTAAGATTCCAGAAGAACACGTTGAAAAGACTGGACAATGCCTATGAGCGCTTTTTGAAATTTGCCTTGAGAGGTAAGAAGCCCTACTATCTTACAGCAGGTATGTTGGTCATGTTTGTAACGGTGTTGTTCCTATACTTTGGTGTATCTGTAGCCAGTGGTAGAACAAAAGTGGAATTCTTCCCAGAAAACAAACCCAACCAGATCATCGTTTATATTGAGTATCCTGAAGGTACCTCTATTGCCAAGACCAATAAGACTACCAAAGAGATTGAAGATGTCGTTTATGAAGTTCTTAATGATCCAGAATACATTGAAGACGGTGAAAACTTCCTCGTAGAAAGCGCTGTTTCACAGGTAGGTGAAGGTGCTGGTAATCCACAAACCGATGGCGGTAGCGCTGCCGAAATGCCTAACAAAGGGAAAATCACAGCTTCCATGCGAGAATACAAATATCGCAATGGAAAAGACAGTGAGGTACTGCGTAAAAAGGTCCAAGAAGCCGTTCAAGGCAAGTTTCCTGGTATCGCTATAAGTGTTGAAAAAGACCAAGCAGGACCACCAGCAGGTTATCCTGTGAATATTGAACTGCAAGGTGAAGATTATGGTGAGCTTATCGCAACGGCTAACCGTATGGTGAAATTCTTGAATGAGAAAAACATCGCACCGGTAGACGAACTTAAAATCGATGTGAACAAAAGCAAGCCTGCTTTACAAGTAAAAGTAGATCGCGAGAAAGCAGGAGAATTAGGCATTAGCGCTGGACAAGTAGGACAGCAATTGCGCAGATCTATTTTTGGTGAAAAAGCTGGTGTCTACAAAAAAGATGGTGAGGACTATGACATCTATGTTAGGTTCAATGACGAGAACCGCTATGATCGCAGCGCGCTATTCAATCAGCGTATTACCTTTAGAGATATGGCGAGCGGTCAGGTGCGTGAAGTGCCTGTAAGTGCAGTGACTACACAAGAGAATGTTAGTGGCTTTAGTGCCATCAAGCACAAGGACAACAAACGTGTAGTAACCGTGTACAGTGCGCTCAAACCAGGTTATACCGATGCTGGCGCCGCTGTGGCACAGATACAGAATGAGATGCTGGATTTTGAAAATCTTCCAGATGATATTAAAATCGACTATACTGGGCAGCTAGAAGAGCAAAACAAGCAGCAAGCCTTCTTGATGACGGCTCTTTTAGGCGGACTGGCTCTGATTTTCTTCATTCTGATCTTTCAGTTTAGCGGTATTTCAAAACCTACCATTATCATGATCTCCATCTTCCTAAGTTTTATTGGAGTATTTCTAGGCTTGATGATTACAGGATGGCCATTTGTGATCATGATGACCATGATGGGAATTATCTCGCTCGCTGGTATTGTGGTAAACAATAGTGTGGTTCTTATTGACTACGTGGACATTCTAAAACTTAGAAGACGTGAAGAGCTGGGAATCGATGATGACAAATACCTTATAAG
The DNA here is from genome assembly GCF_002994045.1 of Nonlabens agnitus. NCBI lineage: Bacteria > Pseudomonadati > Bacteroidota > Flavobacteriia > Flavobacteriales > Flavobacteriaceae > Nonlabens > Nonlabens agnitus. Next base: position 2,845,036 of record NZ_MQUC01000003.1, on the reverse strand, counting down.
TAAAGAAGATTCATTTAACGCGATCGTTCAAGCTGGAAAGGCCCGTTTGCGACCTGTATTGCTTACTGCAATCACAACAGTTCTAGGACTTATACCACTGGCCATAGGTTTGAATATTGACTTCTTCTCGCTATTTAGTGAGTTTGACCCTAATATTTACATGGGTGGTGACAACGTGATTTTCTGGGGACCACTGGCCTGGACGGTAATCTTTGGATTATTATTTGCCACATTCCTGACGCTTATCATCATACCAGTATTGCTTTACTTGGTACACAGAGCAAAGCTAAGATTCCGTAGGAAGTTTGGGGATCAACCTGAAGAAGGTGAAGAAATCCCAACCCAAACGGCAGCATAACTTAAAAGTGCTTAAAAAGTAAATCCCAACCGGTTCATGGTTGGGATTTTTTTGTTGTCCTGAATTCGGCAATGTGAGGTACTGTGTTTGTAGCAAAGAGGTGTTGAAGTAGTTCGCTTTCGCGAAAGCGAACCCTATTCAATCCTTACTGCGTTTACTCGCTTTCCTCGTTATCGAACCTACTGGCGTCGTACTCTGAATAGTACTGCTCTGCCACCTGAATGGTTACATTCATAAGGTCTCTGGTCTCGAGCAACAAACCGAAGTATAACGTGGTGTTTTTAGGAGACTCGTCAGTATTCTTTGTGCGCTTGACCTGTTTTTCAATCTTGCTGTCGACCAGTTGTAGCAACTCGCGCTTCTCATATATGATCTTCTCAAGACCGCTAAATTCTTTAGACTTAAAGATCTTTTTAGAGTCGTCAAAAATCTTCTGGATGCGCTCAATGATCTCTTTTAAGTCCTTGATCTGCGTAAACTTAAGGCTCTTGTGATTGTTGTTGATGTGGTCTGTACTGGAACGCGAGATGTATTCTAATGACTGGGAAATGTCTTGTAAATGTCCCAATACGTCGATGTAGAATTTACTTGCACCTATACTTTTTTCATCAAGGTTTTTGATAAAAAAGTAGATATTGTTGCGCAAACCATCAATTTCTACCGCCAGCTTTTTGGTGGCCTTGCGACCCGATTTAAGACTACCCAGATCTTGGGTAATCAATCCTTCCAGCGTGTTGCTATACATGTCTCTGGCGCGTTTGAAGACGGTAGCGACCGTTTCAGAGCTTTCCTCAATGATTCCTTGAATGGTGTTGCTTTCGGCCTTTTGAAGCTCGTCAGTCACCTTTTGTTGTGTCTGTGATCTCTTGTGCATGATAAAACTGCGTGTGATCAAGACCACGGCAAGAACGACCAATCCTATAATAGCATAAAAGCCACCCCAATAAATGATATAAGCAAATATCGCAGCTGCGGTAAACGCGCTAAAGGCAGTAAAGAACCAACCACCTATAACGTTAAGGACTCCAGCAATACGGTACACCGCGCTTTCTGTTCCCCAAGCTTTATCTGCCAGCGAGGTTCCCATAGCCACCATAAAGGTCACATAAGTCGTGGATAATGGTAACTTATAGGATGTTGCCAAAGAGATAAGTATACTCGCCACCATAAGATTCACGGATGCTCTAACGTAGTCAAAGGCCGGTTTGTCTGCATTTTTTGAAACAATTCCCAGCGATGGTGCCTTCTCAAATCTTTTTGAGATGTAGGCACTTGCTTTTGCAGGCATGATGCGTTGAACGCCTTCGGCCGCTAAAATGGAGTAACGTACAAGGTATCTAGACAAGGCGTTAGATTTGAAACGCTCTGTACCGCTGTCTTGTCTCGCGAGGTCTACAGAGGTTTTCACTACCGCTTGAGCTTTGGATGAAAACCATAAGGTCAATACCATTACAACACCCGCGAGTAGTAATAACCATCTCTGGCTAGGCAGTTGACCTGCAAGTGCATCCATGGCAAAGTCTGCTGGTGAACCTGCTGCAGACCATACGTTGTAAGCATCATAAGCACCTATAGGCACACCAATGAAATTCACAAGGTCATTACCGGCAAAAGCCATCGCAAGACCAAAGGTTCCCAAAATGATAATCAATTTATAGATATCCCATTTCAAGACGTACACATAGATCAAACTGAACACCAACCAGAATATGAATCCATAACCTAAAGTGGTATAAACCTCTGTCGTGTAATCAAATATAAAATTAAGCGCGCCCAGGTCTGCACCTTTAAGTCCTTTGACAAGGATGAAGTAATACAAGCTGGTTAGGGAAAGACCACCAAAAATACCGGCCAGAAAAGCGGGTCTTTTGCTATAATTAAAGGTCAACATCAATCGCGATAAAAACTGCACCAGCGCACCTATGGTAAAGGCGATAACCACCGATAGTAGTATACCGCTCACAATCTCTATGGCCGTATCACTAGCGATATACTTGCCCAGATCCAGAAAAGTCTCTGTCTCGCTCTCGCCTATCTTGAGTAACGACATACAAACCGCGGCACCCAGCAATTCAAAAACAATAGAAACCGTAGTGGATGTAGGCAATCCCATACTATTGAAAAAGTCCAACAAGAGGACGTCTGTAATCATCACAGCCATGAAAACGATCATGATCTCGTCAAAATAGAACTCACCTGGATTAAAGATTCCCTTACGTGCCACTTCCATCATACCGCTGCTGGATAGCGCGCCCAGCGCGATTCCCAGACTGGCAATGATCATGATGGTCTTGAAGCTTATGGCCTTGGAACCTATGGCACTGTTCAAGAAGTTTACCGCATCATTACTAACACCAACGACAAGGTCAGTGATCGCCAGACCGGCAAGAATAATGAGCATGTAGATATAAATGTCTCCCATTTTTATAGAAATATTAATCCGCAAAAATGGTCTTTTGCTGGAACTTGTACGTTATGATAAGGTTATAAATATAGGAGTGTTTTAGTTCGCTTTCGCGAAAGCGTATTCCATACCAGCTTTACCGCAATAAAAAAGCTGCCCGTTTGAGGGCAGCTTTCTTTAAATTTACATGCAGGATGTCTTTATTGATACTTAGTTTCTAGTCCAACCTGCACCCCAAGTAGCATAATCTGTACCTGTTGCATTTGCAGAGGTACCTTTTATAACATCAGCTTGAGTTGGTGCTGGGTTTGCGGTTCCTACTCCAGCTTCAAATCCATAAGAATACTCTGTAGTCACGTTTGTAAAGGCTACATCAGTAAACAATAAGTCGTCTGGTATGTTATCGCTTGTTCTAAAGGCAGACTCGTCATCTTCTACTACAACACCTCTACCTGTGTTTGATATTAAGACATTTGTGAAGATCCCGCCAGATCCTGCACGAACTCTAAATGCTCTACTGTTGTCATTGTTACCAACAATACTTACGTTACTCACGGTTGGTCTTGATAGTAAAGAAGTGTCTTCTAGAGAGAAATCTGTATTGAATCCATCCATTTCAAATCCACTGTCTCCATCTGCACTAGCTAGCTGCTCTACATAAACGTTAGACAAGTTACCTCTATAACCTTCTGTCCAGTCAATAGAATCGTCCTCTGCTCCAACTACTGAAACAAAATCAAGATTTACAGTACCACCAAAGAATTCGACACCATCATCAGACCCTAAGTAAACCTGGACGTGATCGATACTTGTTCCATTTCCAACTGCATATAAAGAAAGACCGTTCAATTCTGCATTTCCATCGATTGCTCCACCCGCATATTCAATACGTAGGTAAGAAATAGTTCCAGAATTATCTGCTACTTCATTACCACCATAAGAAAGTTGTCCAACTTCAGAAGTTGCAGTGTCTGTAGAACCAGCAGCAGTCGAATTGATAGGTGCATTTCCTAATATGATCAAGCCACCCCAATCTCCAGATTGAGGATCTGCTGCTGCAGAAGTCAATACGATAGGATTGCTTTGAGTACCGCGAGCATCAATTCTTGCTCCTTGCTGTATTGCGATATACGCATTAACACCTACTGGCTGTGCTTTAAGTGTAGTACCTGCAGGAATTGTAAGCGTAGTACCTCTACTCATCAACAATGGACCATTGATAAGATATTCTGTGTTTGCATCAAGTGTTAAGTTCTCGGTATAGACACCGCTAATATTCACAGCACCACTCGTACCTGTACCGCCATTATTTATGTTGATTACGATATCTGCAGTATCATCGCTCGTACAATTAGTAAGTGCAATAGCAGATAAAAACAGTATTAAAAGTTTATTCAGTTTCATTGCTTCAGTTTTTATTGATTATTTGATTGTTTTAGAATTTATATTTAAGACTCATGCCTAAGTTCACACCAACTTTAAAGCTACTTATGGTAATATCACCACTACTGGTTTCTTCTCTAACATACTCGATGTCAGGATTAAGTAGGTTTTTAGCGCTAAATTTCAGACTTAAGTTTTCAGATAAAGGACTGCTCCATACAAAATCAAGAGTTGTCACTGATTTTTCTACTATATCTCCCAATGAACCAGCACCAATCGCAGAAATACGATCACTAAAATAGGATGCCACTAGTGATGCTGTAGGCTTGTAGGTATTGAAAGTTGGAGTATAGGTCAAGTCTGCATTGAATATAAATGGAGACGCGCCTTGCAGTTCAATCTCATCACGGTCAAAGGACGTGGTATAAGTCACGTTATCTCCTGATATATTTTTAAGATCCTGAGTGGTATGCGTATAAGCCATGTTAAGGCCAGCAACTAATACATTGTCATCCTCTTGATCTTTGATGACTCCAATTCTAGTTTCCAATTCAACACCTACAACATCTGCACTATCACCAGTCCTGAAATAACGCTGTGTCCCAGTAGCATCTGCTGCAACAACTCTGTTGACAGGATCGTTAATTTGTTTGTAAAAACCTCCAACAGACAGCACTTCTGACTTATTGAAAAACCATTCAAACTTTAAGTCAACATTGTTAATGGTTGAGTAAGTTGGGCCGCTGCCATCTCTACCACCAAGTAAGTCTGGGTTACCACCATATCTAACGGTTACATCTTCATAGACAAAAGGTGCCACTTCTTTAAACTCTGGTAATGAGGCTGTCTGACTGTATGATCCTCTCAAGTTGATATCATCAGTTAAGGCATATTTCAAGTTCAAGCTAGGTAACAAGATGTTTTCATAAACACTTCTCAAGCCTGGATCATTAGGTGGTAAATTCACTACGTCGTAAGTAATACTTTGATCCCACGTTTCAAAGCGTAATCCTGGGATTACTAATAATTTACCTATGTTGATTTCTGCATTTGCGCTAACACCTTGGTAGCTCATCTCACCGTTATAGATATTTTCTGGCAGTCCTGGAACATTCGTGTTTCCAATTTCATTAGAAATAGGATTGAGTACTACAGTATTATAAACACCATTCCCATCTGTATTTAGGTTATTCAAGTTGAAGATCGCATCAAGATTATTGACGTCAAGAACTGGAACGTCGCTTCCATTAAGTTCTACCTCATACCCATATCTATAAGACGTAAAATCTCTCTCCTTTACCTTACCGCTATAGCGCAGATTAAGCTTGACTTTATCATTTAATTTTTTCTCTACGTTAAGGAAACCAGTCCATTCGTCATCCTGAACTGCCTGAGTAAATCTCTGGTTATCAAAGGCAATGTTTGAGAATAAATTTGGATTTGTTGTAGGGTCATTATCAAGGGCAAACTGATAATCCTCAAGCGTATTTCTACGTCTGTCTGGTTCGTCAGAAAAAACTTTGTTGTACGCAGCTCCCCAATTGATTGTCCAACTATCTGTCACTTCATGCTCACCTAATAATTGGGTTACGTGAACTCTGTCTTGGTTGAACTGTGTGTTTCTTACAAAATATCCATCTTCACTATCGTTAGCATCACGATTAAAACCTAAACCATTGATACCATAATTAGAAACCTCATTTGCTGATTTGTTTACAAACAAATTCACCAACTTAAATCGATTATAGCTATCAATACTAAAATCAATGTTAGCCTGTGCGGTAGTTCTTGCCGTATAACTAAATTCTTCGACTGCAGGAAAGTCCACCTTTAGAACGTTTGTATAATCGCGCGCTACACCAGTCTGGAAATAAGAACCATTAGAAAAACTTGCAGATCCATAAATACTCAATCTCATATCGTTATTAAACTTAATGGTATGACCACCATCAATACTCGCGTCAATGTTCACTGGAGCATATCCATCTACTGGATCAAGACCATGGGATAATAAAACAGCAAATGGATCATTGTCATATTTATTGTAGTAACCAAAGAAACTCGCGCCATCCATTCTTAGAAAATCCTCTCCTATGGCATTAGTATTTGCACCACTTCCCAGTGAAATGTTGATGAAACTATTACCCGTATGTTTTTTAGATCTTACATTCACATTTCCTGCAGAAAAATCTCCAAAGAAACGGACGTCATATGCCTTACTCACATCAATACTCTCAATAACATCAGAAGAGAAAATATCAAGATCAATGTTTTTTTTATTCACATCAGTTGATGGAAGTGATAAACCATTTAAGGAGGAGTTTTGGTAGCGGTCACCTAAGCCTCGAACATAAACATTGCTGCTGCTTTCCTGTTTTGATACTCCAGATATTTTTGCAACTGCTCCAGAGGCATCACTTACCCCTTTTTGAGAAAGCTCTTCTGCACCAATAGACTGTACGATCGTTACTGATTTCTTTTGCTCTTGTAGCAAAGCCTCTGCGCTCTCGCGGGATTTCGTCACTGTTATGGATACCGCATCTAGAGATGCAGCCTCTGCACTCATCGCTACATCAACGGTTGTGGTAAATCCGTTTCTCACGACCACATCTGGGATCTCCACTGTCTTCATACCTACAAAGGAAACTACAAGAGTGTAAGTTCCTGCAGGAGCTGTGATGGTATACTTACCATCAATATCTGATTGAGCGCCATAGTTAGTGCCCTTTAATACCACAGACGCAAACGACACTGGTTCATCTGCAGTTTGAGAATCTTTGTCTGTAAGCAACCCATTTACCTTACCTGTTTGGGCAGAAGCCACCACAGTTATAAAAAAAGATAAAATGAAAATCAATCTGTTCATTACGCTTCGTTTTGAGGTTACAAAAAAACAATCTTAATGCACTTGGATAGGTTATTACAGTATTAGCTTTATGATCGGGATTGTTAAGAAACGGTTAAGCCATGTTATGCTCTTGATTTACCTCATGGTACTTATCTTGCAACAAAAAATAATATGAACTGGCTACAGCTCCTTTCCCTTAAAAAACATGGCGATACCATGCCCAGGCACAGAAAGGATCAGGACGATTTGCGACTGGGATTTGAGGTGGATTATGACCGTATTATTTTTTCCTCACAGTTCCGCAGCCTGCAGGATAAAACGCAGGTAATTCCTTTAAGCCAGACGGGTTTTGTGCATACGAGGTTGACGCATAGCTTAGAGGTTTCGGTAGTAGGGCGATCCTTGGGTCGTATGGCTGGAAAGCACCTGCTGGAAAAGCATCCAGAATTACAGGAAAACGGGTATCAGCATCAAGATTTTGGCGCCATTGTGGCAGCAGCAGCGCTAGCTCACGATATAGGAAATCCACCCTTTGGTCACAGTGGTGAAAAGGCTATAGGCAGTTATTTTGCCAATGAAAAGGGAAATGCTTTAATGAGTTCGCTTTCGCGAAAGCAACAACAAGACCTGCTTGATTTTGAAGGAAATGCCAATGGATATCACCTACTTAACAAAACGGTAGCTGGATCTCCAGGTGGTCTTAGACTTTCATATGCGACCTTAGGAGCTTTTGTGAAATACCCGAAAGAGTCTTTGCCAAAGAAGCCCACCACACACATATCTCAAAAGAAATATGGGATTTTCCAGGCAGATGTGGAACATTTTAACGATGTCGCTCTAGAACTAGGACTTAATTCCACAGATGAAAATCAGCCATTTCATCGCCATCCATTGACCTATCTGGTTGAGGCTGCAGATGATATTTGTTACACCATTATTGATTTTGAGGATGCCATCAACTTAGGCCACATTGCCGAAGATCATGCACTGGAACTGCTCATCAATCTGGTACGTGACAACATAAAAACGGAAACCTACACGGCCCTGACCACCACGGCTGATCGCATCGCATATTTAAGATCTCTCGCCATCGGTAGCTTAATAACGGATTGCGTAAATGTGTTTATGGAGAGGCAAGATGCTTTATTGACTGGCAGTCTCACTACATCTCTTACAGATTTGTCCAGGTTCAAGCCACAAATTGAGGACATACTTTCCATTACCAGAGAGCAACTGTACCGCCATCCAGATGTGGTGGAAAAGGAAATTGCGGGATACAAGATATTGACATCTATCCTTGACGCCGTGATCACAGCAAGTGTCAATCATTTGAATAGTCAAGTCTCCAGTTATGATCGATTGATTTTGGAAATTTTGCCCGCATCGGCATTAGTTTCAGAAGATCTATACGACAGATTACTAGCGGCTTGCTGTTATGTAGCATCACTCACTGATACCAAATCTTCCCGATTATTTCACATCATCAACGGGAAAATTTAACGATCAACTTGTAATCACTATAAATTAATCGGCTCCAAATAAAATTTTAGTCAATTTCTTAAAAAGAGGGCTTAAACTGTTGCTTTCCTCTTCTCTAATCTGCTTGAAAACATAATTTAGTTATGGTACATTAAAATTGAAATAATAAGTCTTTCTAACTTTTTTCCACCAATGATTTTGATAGCGCGAGTCCTACCTGGACACCTTCTATCAACGGTATGACTAATGTTCCTGTTTACGACTTAGACTTAAGAACTGCAGACAATACCGTTCTAGCGACCACACATGGAAGAGGCTTATTTACCGGTAAGTTCACTGCAGATACTGCCAGCATCACGGCGCCTTTGGATGAAAATCAGTTAAAGGTGTTTCCAACTCAAGCCACCTCAGAGATATTTATTTCTACTAAACTGAACTACAACAACGCAGATGTTACCATTTTCAATCTTAATGGCCAGCAAGTGTATCAGCAAAAGAAATCCTTGTCTTCCAGCCGTCAACGCATTGACGTTTCTGGATTAAGCACTGGATTGTATCTATTGAAGGTGCACGGCAACGGCATCGACCAGACCGTCAAATTCGTTAAGGAGTAATAATTATAGGCTTTTGATAAGGCTCAACAAGGTCCCACGATCGATTTCTGCTATTTGTTGCAGGTCGCTTGTGGGACCTTGTTCTATAAAAGAATCTGGTAAACCTAGTTTATGGATGGATCCTTTGTACGCTTTCGCGAAAGCGTAATCTCCAACAGCACTACCCATTCCACCTACCATGGTGCCATCCTCAATCGTGATAACATGATCATGATTTTCAAAAACTTCATCCAGCTGACTCTTATCCAACGGCTTTAAAAACCTTAAGTCTACGTGCGTGACTTCGAGCTTTTCTGTTTCTATCAGCTCCTGTACCATTACTCCTATCGTGCCTATACTAATAACCACAATGCGATTGCCAGTAGTTAATAATCTAGACTGGCCTATTTCCAGTTTTGAAAAGGGTCGTTGCCAGTCCATAAGATGACCGCGACCTCGCGGATAACGTATAGCAATAGGAAAGCCCAAGCCCAATTGTGCAGTGTACATCATATCGCGCAGCTCAATGGCGTCCATAGGTGCAGCGATGGTCAAATCTGGAATACAATTAAGAAAGGCAAGATCAAAGGCACCGTGATGCGTCGCTCCGTCTTGGCCTACCAGACCAGCACGATCCAGACAGAAAACGACCGGCAACTTTTGCAGTGCCACATCGTGTATCACCTGATCGTAGGCGCGCTGTAAAAAGGTGGAATAAATATTACAAAAAGGAATCAGTCCTTGGGTTGCCATTCCAGCTGCGAGCGTGACCGCATGTTGCTCTGCAATGCCTACATCAAAAGCACGATCTGGATAGGCATCCATCATTATTTTCATGGAGCTACCCGTAGGCATGGCAGGAGTGATACCAACGATCCTTTCATTTTGCTGGGCAAGTTCTACTAGCGTATGCCCAAATACATCTTGAAATTTAGGCGGTAACTTACTGTCATCTTTGGCAGGAATGTCGCCGGTAATTTTATCAAACTTTCCAGGAGCGTGGTACCGCACTTGATCGAGTTCAGCTTGTTTGAGGCCTTTGCCTTTTGTGGTTCGCACATGCAACAGTCGCGGCCCATCAAGAGTTTTTTGCCTTTCTAATTCCTTGATCAAGGCTGGTAGATCGTGCCCATCGATGGGTCCTGAATAATCAAAATTGAGCGATTCAAAAATGTTATCGCGACCTGTTTCTTTACCGCTTTTGGTTTTAGTCAAATAATCTTTGAGCGCACCAACCGCTGGATCAATCCCTATCGCATTGTCATTAAGAATCACGAGCAAATCGGCACTGCTCACACCGGCATGGTTGAGCGCCTCAAAGGCCATACCGCTGGCAATACTCGCATCGCCCACCACGGCAATGTGTTTACGGGATTCGGCTTTTAATTGGCTCGCCATCGCCATTCCTAGCGCAGCGCTAATGGCTGTAGAACTGTGGCCTACACCAAAGGTATCGTACTCACTTTCAGATCGTTTTGGGAAACCAGAAATACCACCTAGTTCACGATTAGTGTGAAACACATCGCGCCGACCCGTCAATATTTTATGCCCATAAGCCTGATGACCTACATCCCAAACCAGCAGATCTTGCGGTGTATCAAACACATAATGTAACGCAATGGTAAGCTCGACAACGCCTAAACTAGCGCCCAGATGACCTTCCTTTGCAGCCACAGCGGCGATGATAAACGCTCTCAATTCTTGAGCTAGAATGAGGAGTTCGCTTTCGCGAAAGCGTCTTAAATCAACCGGTGAATCAATCTGGGAAAGTAGGTCTTGTGCCATGATTCAAAGGTAATTCTTATTGAAACTGAATGCGAACTCCTACCTGAAATTTGAATTTCTTATTTGAGAATCCTGTGGAAGTTGTAATTACACGTACTTTTATATCATGTTAGAACCTTTTGACGATGCCTATTTCATGAAGAAAGCCCTGCAAGAGGCAGAAGCTGCACTGGATCGCGGAGAAATTCCTGTGGGTGCCGTAATCGTCAGCGATAACCGCATCATCGCCAAAGGTCACAACCTCACAGAAACCCTAACAGACGTCACGGCTCATGCCGAGATGCAAGCCATCACCGCTGGTTCAAGCTTTCTAGGCGGAAAATATCTAAAAGATTGCACGCTCTACGTGACGCTGGAGCCTTGCCAGATGTGTGCTGGTGCACTTTACTGGTCACAGATTTCACGAATCGTCTTTGGTGCCAGTGATGACCATCGCGGGTATCGTAAAATGGGAACGCAACTACACCCTAAAACACAAGTTAGCCATGGGATTCTAGCCAGTGAATGTTCTAAAATTTTAGATGATTTTTTTAAGGCTAGAAGACGGTTGAACTAATTCCACCTGCTTTTATCATCCCAATCCTCATCTTGTTCCTCTTCCTGCTCTTCTTTACTCTTGTTATTGAAGTTGAATTTTGACAAATCCTTGTTCTTGTATCGCACTACAATAAACGCTGGCATCAATATGAGAAACATAAACAAGGTAGAAAAGCCTACAAGTTTGTTCCCTAAAACAGGATCGCCATTATTGACAAAGTAAAATCCCAATCCTATCACGCCTAGCGTGCATAGAAGAAGAATTCCAATAAATTTTGTGGCGTTCAAGTTAGGCTCAGGATTTATTTAGACGGTCACTTTTAAGTTGAGTTCCTTCAACTGCTCATCATCAATTTTTGAAGGTGCGTCAATCATGACATCGCGGCCATTATTGTTTTTAGGGAACGCGATAAAATCACGTATGGTTTCCTGACCACCCAGAATGGACACCAGTCGGTCAAAGCCAAAAGCTAATCCTGCATGCGGTGGCGCTCCATATTCAAAAGCATCCATCAAAAAGCCAAATTGCGCTCGAGCTTCTTCTGGTGTGAATCCTAGATGATCAAACATCAAAGACTGTAGTTTTTTATCAAATATCCTGACAGATCCACCACCTATCTCGTTACCATTAAGGACAAGGTCGTAGGCATTTGCTCGCACATTGCCAGGATCTGTCGATAGTTTCTCGATATCTTCTGGTTTGGGCGATGTAAATGGATGGTGCATCGCGTGGTAGCGGTTGGTTTCTTCATCCCATTCTAACAACGGGAAATCCACTACCCATAACGGAGCAAATTCATCAGCGTTTCTTAGGCCTAGACGCTCTGCCATTTCCATTCTTAGGGCACTCAATTGCGCTCTAGTTTTGTTAGCTGGCCCAGAAAGTACACATATCAAGTCGCCTGGTTGTGCGCCAGTGGCTTCAGCCCATTGGGCTAGGTCGTCTTGATTATAGAATTTATCTACGCTGGATTTAAAGGTGCCATCTTCGTTGTATTTGGCATAGACCATTCCCATAGCTCCTACCTGCGGGCGTTTTACCCAGTCGATCAATCCGTCGATTTCCTTTCTGGTCATGGATGCACCGCCAGGAACTGCGATGGCGACAACTAACTCGGCTTCATTGAAGATTTTGAAGTCTCTCGCTTTCGCGAAAGCGGAAATATCACCAAACTCCATCCCAAAACGAATGTCTGGTTTATCGTTACCGTACTTCTCCATCGCCTGCTGGTAGGTCATGCGAGGAAATTCTGTCACATCCACATTTTTCACTTTTTTAAGCAAGTGGCGTGTCATCTCTTCAAATATATTGAGCACATCTTCCTGCTCTACAAAGGACATCTCGCAGTCGATTTGCGTAAACTCTGGCTGGCGATCTGCTCGCAAATCCTCATCTCTAAAACATTTCACAATCTGGAAATATTTGTCCAATCCACCTACCATAAGCAGTTGCTTAAAGGTTTGTGGCGATTGTGGAAGGGCATAAAATTGGCCTTCATTCATTCTGGATGGCACGACAAAATCACGGGCACCTTCTGGAGTGGATTTGATCAGCACTGGTGTTTCCACCTCAACAAAATCCTTACCTGCAAGGAAATTACGCACCTCCATCGCCACCTTGGAACGGAAGATCAGATTCTCACGCACAGGATTACGGCGTATATCTAGATAACGGTATTTCATACGCAGTTCCTCACCACCATCGGTTTTATCTTCTATGGTAAAAGGTGGCGTTTTGGACTCGCTCAATACTTTAAGTTCTTTTACAAGAATCTCGACATCGCCAGTAGGCATTTTGTCGTTTTTGGATTCACGTTCAATAACGGTCCCTTTGACCTGAATCACAAACTCGCGTCCTAGTTTTTGGGCTTGTTCGAGTACGGCTTTGTTGGTACGTTCTTCATCAAAGATCAATTGCGTGATGCCGTATCGATCTCTTAAATCTACCCAAACCATGAATCCTTTATCGCGGCTCTTTTGAACCCAACCGGCAAGTGTAACTTCCTTATTGATATCGCTGGAGCGCAAGCTGCCACAATCGTGTGATCTGTACATAATTAATTCTTGTAATAAGCCTGCAAAAATAAGCCGATTCTACCCATTTTATAGCTTAAACCTACAGAGAATAGCTGCCAAAATAGTTCAAAGCCCTATTTAATGGTATTTAATATTTATGTTTATTTACTGATTGTTAGATGTTTATATAAGTAATGTAAATTTAATGTTATCTAATAATGTATTTAATGTATATTTATGTTTAAATTTGAATGAATTAAACGGCATAACTATGAAGAATTTATTGATCCTATCTGTGATGATGTTAAGCATGATCACATTTGCACAAGAAGTTAAGCCCAAATTTGACCAGTTAAAAGATGGCAAGATTGCGGCAACTTATTTCCACGAAGATGGAACCATAGCCCAACAAGGCTTTTTCCTGAACAACAAACGACACGGTGAGTGGATAAGCTACAACAAAGAAGGCCAGAAGACAGCGCAAGCAGAATTCGACAACGGCAAGAAAACGGGTAAATGGTTTATCTGGAACGGTGATGAATTGACTGAGGTTGATTACCAAAACAACCAAATTGCATCTGTAAACACGTGGATCGATAAAGATCCAGTAGCAAGCAACAAGCCATAATCGGTAAAACACATTTTGTAAAAACCGCCTTTCTTGTTTGAAAGGCGGTTTTTTTATGGAATCGTTTTAAAAACGATACAGCGCACTGCAATTTATACGCACTTTTAACGACTTAATCTTAACACAGTTTTGTTTAATAAAATATACAGAAACATTAAACAGACTGTATCTTTACCTAAAGATTTGATATTATGGCGACTGTGAAGAAAACCACAACAAAAAAAACAACCCCAAAAAAGGAAATCAATCGTCAAGATGTGATTACCGCTTATATGGAATATGTGCTTGAGCATGAGAAGACACCTAAAAGTGTCTTCAAGTTTGCCAAGGATAATAATATGACTGAAGCTGATTTCTACGGTTTTTTTGGAAGTTTTGAAGGTTTACGCAAAGAGATTTGGAATACCTTCTTTACCATGACGATGGATGTGGCTCATAAAAGCGAGGATTACCACAGCTTTTCCAACCGTGAGAAAATGCTCACCTTTTTCTATACTTTCTTTGAATTGTTGACACTCAACCGCAGTTATGTCCTGTTTGCATTGCAAGAGAATCAGCACATGATGAGCAAGATGGAACAGCTTAAAGGTTTGCGCAAGCACGTGAAAGGTTTTGCCAAAGAATTGATTCAGGATCGTAACGAGAATAAAACCAACATACTTCTAGAACGCTCTGAAACTATATATAGCGAAGGTGCATGGGTACAAATGTTATTCCTACTCAAATTCTGGATGGACGACGACAGTGCTGGTTTTGAGAAAACAGATATGGCGATCGAGAAGTCGGTCAACACCATTTTTGATGTTTTTGATAACACACCACTGGATGCTGTCTTTGACTTTGGAAAGTTTTTGTGGAAAGAGCGAATGGCCTAAACCTAGGTCCATCGGCTAAATTTTAAATATTACTGACTGTAGGTTGAAAATGATTTTTGAAAAGTTCGCTTTCGCGCCTGCCTGTCGGCAGAAAGGAAAGCGATAACATCAACCAACAGCAGCACAAGATTCAGTGATCTGAATTCATAATCAAGCAATGAAAACACTAGATAAAATACCCACCAGCAAAATAGGTCGCACAACAGAGCTTGTGAAGACTGGAGTGAAAATAGGTGGGAATTATCTTAAATATTATTCCAAGAAGGCTGTTAATCCAGGCATGGATCGCAGTGAGCTGGATGAAAATAATGCCAGCGATATTTATGACGGCTTGAAGAGTCTTAAGGGCAGCGCGCTCAAGGTCGCACAAATGCTGTCCATGGATAAGAGTTTATTGCCTGGCGCGTATGTGGAAAAGTTTAGCCTGGCTCAGTTTAGTGTGCCACCACTATCGGCACCGCTGGTACGCAAAACGTTCAAGCGCTATCAAGGAGCTTTTCCTGAAGAGATCTACGATACTTTTTCTAAGGATTCCATCAATGCCGCGAGCATTGGGCAAGTTCATAAAGCTACTAAAAACGGTAAGGAGCTCGCAGTTAAGATTCAGTATCCTGGTGTTGCAGATTCCATAAGTAGTGACCTTGCGATGGTAAAGCCTATTGCTATCAAGATGTTCAACTTAAAGGGTGAAGATTCCAAAAGATACTTTGCCGAGGTTGAAGACAAGCTCCTAGAAGAAACCGATTACAATCTTGAAGTTGAGCAAAGCATCGCTATAACTGAGGCTTGCTCGCACATACCTCATTTACATTTCCCTGAATACTACCCAGATCTATCCAGTAAACGCATTATCACGATGGACTGGATGAACGGCCAGCACTTGAGCGAATTTGCCCTAACCGAATTTGCTCAAGAAACTGGCAACAAACTGGGACAGACGTTATGGGATTTTTATATGTTCCAGATGCACGGCCTAAAAGCAGTTCATGCAGATCCACATCCTGGGAATTTCTTGATCTCAGAAAACAATGAGTTGATTGCGATTGACTTTGGTTGTATCAAGCAAATTCCAGATGAATTTTATC
Source organism: Nonlabens agnitus (assembly GCF_002994045.1). Taxonomy (NCBI): domain Bacteria; kingdom Pseudomonadati; phylum Bacteroidota; class Flavobacteriia; order Flavobacteriales; family Flavobacteriaceae; genus Nonlabens; species Nonlabens agnitus. The sequence continues at coordinate 2,829,045 of NZ_MQUC01000003.1, read as the reverse complement.
AGCCGTACTTTGAACTAGCGGTTCCTGCAAGTATTAATAATCCTGAAATCTTTGAGCAGAAACTCTATCAATTAGAGATTTTACGTGAGGACGATAGCCAGAAGGAAGTCAAGTATTTCTCTGCGTTGTTTCATGAGATGTTGAGTTTGTTTACCAAACCATTTCAAGAAGAAACCTTCAATTTTGCAGATGAATCCTTCTGGGATCAGATCAGTTCGCTAAGCGAGAAGTATAGCAACGATAAAGAGTTGCGTAAAATGAACGGTAATCGTGGTAGCAAGCACTTTTTGTACATCAACCGTACGTTCTTTGGTCTTTATAATTTGTTACATGATCTAAAGGCAACCGTGAATACTCGGGATTATGTGCAGTATCTAGTAGACAAAGGATTCAAGAACCATCCAGCTTTGTAGAGTTCCTATTGACACAAAAGTTTTTACATAAACTTATTACTGTTAAGTGTATTTAATCTCATAATAATTTATTTGACTTTATAATCATTAGGCTTAAAGCAATGCATTAAATACTTTTAGCGCCTAAAGTTTTTATTGAATTGACCGTGAGGCTATATCAAATTTTTGTCCTGATTTCTGTGAATGTACTGAACATCCTGTCATTATATTCACAGAGTTCACATGAAGAAAAGTATATGGACCTAGCAAGCAAAGCGATTGATGCTAATTATCGCTTGGCAGAAAATTACTTAGATTCTATTGCTAAACCTCTGTCTGATAATATAAAGGGACATCTAGCTTGTTATTACAAGTTGAGAGTAATAATTAATTCTAGAAATCAAGAAACAGCTCAACAATATCAGAATACTATATTGGCAATGAAATATGCTGAATCTGAAAAGAACTATGATATAGCTGGTTGGGCTTCTCTAGAACTCTTTTACAATTTATACGTAATAAAAAAAGATTCTAGCGCATATCACTTTTTAAATAAAGCTCATAACTATTATAATTTGGCTGGTAATAGCCAAGGACTAGCTGAAGTTACCCAAATGGAAGCTTTAGATCAATTAAACAAAGGAAACTTTATTAATAGTAATAACATATTACTTGATAATTTAGAACATTATAAAAGTTTCAAAGATGATGGTTATTATCAATTGTACGGCTTGTTTTTAATAACAACTAATTATCTTGAATTAGACAATCTAGCAGAAGCTCACGTTTATTTCAATAACCTTAAAAACTTAAAGGACGATTCCAGTATAACACCTGCATTATATAAATCACATTTAGCGACCCTTTATGGAGATTTTGGGGAATTTCATTTCGATAAAAAAATGATGGACTCCACTCTTTTTTATCTTAATAAATCCAAGAGGGTTAAAGACGCTATGACTGATGAAGATAAAAGAAACTATTTTAATCTTTACGCAGACTATTTTGATTACAACAAGGATTATCAATCCAAAAACAAGTACATAGATTCTTTGCGCTTCTTAGAAGATAATATCTTGAGAAAAACAATGGATGCGAGTTTACTCATCGGAGATGTGTTATTACAATCTGAAAATGAATTAAATGTAGAAAAAAGAAAAAAAGAATTAAATAAAACATGGGCCTTATCGCTTTCCGCAGTTTTACTTCTAGGTTTAAGTTATTATCTAATTAAGAATAAAAGAACTAAGCAAATAATTCGAAATTTCAAAAAAATAAAGATGAGTTTGCCTATTTAAAAGATAATCACGAGAAATTAAAAGTAAAGGTAAAAGGAATTGAAGGTTACCTTTCAGAGATAAAAATGGAAATAAAAAATATTGCAGCTATTTCTGAATTAAAGGAGCAACAAAACAGAGTCAAAGAGTTGTACAAAAAGATTCAATTAAACTCTTCAACGCTATTTTCGAGTGGCGAAGATCATTTAAATTTAATAAATGATCTTAACGTAAACTTTTTCAATCAACTTTCTACAAAACATCCAAAACTAAATTCATCAGAAAAAATTATATGCTATTATTTGTTTATGGATTTTACAAATAAAGAAATCAGTTCATTTACAAATTCTTCTGTCAGGGCTGTGGAAAGTAAAAGGTATAGAATTAGTTCAAAACTTAATCTAAAGCAAAATAATATTAAGCTAAGTGATTATTTAAAAGACTCATTTTCCTAAAGATCAAAAGAATAAGAAATTTCTATGTAGGAGTAAATTAATTTATGAGTAGTACTTGCGTAGTCTTTTTGTTAATGCTTTCTTAACGCTTATTTACATTTGTAGCCTAAACTTTTAAACACATATCTAGGTTATGAAACATTTATACCTAACTGCATTAACATGTCTGTTTTCATTGTTGATGTTTTCTCAAGGCGACAAAAGCTGGTCTAAAATGGCTGCTAGTGAAAAATCGTTTTATGAGCTTCAAAAAGAATTTAATAATTATTGGTCTAACAGAATACCTGAAAAAGGTCAGGGATATAAAATATTTAAAAGATGGGAAAATCAGATAGCAGATAAAGTTTATCCTACTGGAGATTTATCTTTACCTTCTAATACGTACCCTAATTTCATTCAGTGGCAGAAAGAATACAATAATGAGTTAGCAAAAGATGCAAATAGTCAAATGAAGGCTACATCAGCAACTTCTAGTTGGACGACTTTAAATCAAGGTACAGTAGCCTCAGGTTATGATGCGGGATCAGGTAGATTAAACTTCATCACATTTGATCCTCTAAATCCCACAACAACTATGTACGTAGGTGCGCCAGACGGTGGACTATGGAAGACAACAAATGGTGGTGTATCATGGTCTACTAATACTGATTACTTATCAATCATAGGTTGCTCTGGTTTAGTGATTCATCCTAGTAACCCTAATTTAATGTACTTAGCAACGGGAGATAGAGAAAGCGATAGACGAAGTATAGGGGTTTTAAAATCGACAGATGGTGGTGCTAACTGGCAAACCACTGGTTTAGTCTGGACGGTAACAGATAATTACAGAATATCCAAAATAGTAATGGATCCTAACGATCCTTTGGTTATGATGGTCTCAACCGATGGTGGTGTATTTAGAACAACAGATGGCTGGGATACAGTATCTTCTCACACACTACCTACTAAGGCTTTGTCTGATGTTAAGTACAAGCCAGGAAGTTCAACAATTGCATATGCCGCAGGTAAGCAAATTTATAAATCCACTAATGGTGGAATTAGTTGGATAGCAAACACTTCTACTGGCTTACCTAATCCAGTCGATGTTGAGCGTATTGAAATGGCTGTAACACCAGCTGATGTTAATTACGTTTATGCAATTATAGGTAAAAGCAGCGATCAAGGATTTGAAGGGTTTTACCGTTCCACAGATAGTGGTAATACATTTACTAAACAATCAACGGCGTCTACACCAAACATCTTACACTCCAGTGCTCATCCTACTGCTGACTCTGTTGGTGGGCAAGCTTTTCATGATTTGGCTATTGCGGTCTCTCCTGTTGATAAAAATAAAGTAACCATAGGTGGCGTTAATCAGTGGCAATCAACGGATGGAGGCGTAAATTGGACACGGATTACTTATTGGCTGGGTGCAAACCCAGCTTATCCAGGTCAGAACACTGAACCAGAGCCCTATATTCATGCGGATATACAATATATAGCATATATGCCTGGAAGCAGCACTACATTTTTTACAACTTGTGATGGTGGTGTTTCAAAAACTACCGATGATGGCGTCACCTGGACTGATATTACAAATAACATTGCAGTAAGTCAACAAACTAATATTGCTTTATCTCCTTCAAGTCAGGATTTTTTCTTTGCTGGTTTGCAAGATATAGGTTCATTAAAATACGACGCTGGGTCATGGTCGGTATTGAGCGGTGGCGATGGTGAAGACGGTTTTATAGATCACTCTAATGACAATGTTTTGGTCTCATCTACTGTAAATGGTCAATTTTTTATATCAATGGATAGAGGTTTGACTTCTAGTAATTTAACCTTTACACCTGCATTACCTAGTGGTGATTGGTTCACACCGATAAAACAAGATCCAGTAGATGCAGATAAGATTTATATAGGAAGCGGGAAAGATTTATATGTCTCAAGTAATTGGTTTACAGCAAACCCAACAGCTTCAAAAACAGGAACTACGGCACCAGCACCAATAAATGAGAATATTTTGAAATTTGAAATAGCCCCAAGTAGTTCTAGCACTATTTACGTTATTAAAGATAATATCATTTCAAAATCAATTAATTCGGGATCCACTTGGTCAGATATTACAAATGGTTTACCCGTGGCTTCTGCCAAACTAAAGAATCTAGCAATTTCAAATACTGATGCTTCAAAGATATGGGTAATATTTTCTGGCTATGCTGCAGGTGAAAAAGTTTATAAGACGACAGATGGTGGTAACACTTGGATAAATGTATCAAATGGTCTACCTAATATACCTATGAATACGATCGTTTATCGAAAGAACAGCCCAAATGATGAAGTATATATTGGTGCAGATATAGGGGTTTATGCTATTGATAATTTAACAACCTCAGCTGTGCCATTTCTTACGGATTTACCGAAATGCGCGGTCACTGATTTAGAAATATTTTACCCAACTTCTTCTACAGGTATACTTAGAGCTGCAACTTATGGTAGAGGTAGTTGGCAAACTAGCTTGAGTAATCAATCTCTACTTAGCATAAACGATGTATCCAATATTACTGCCCCTATTTTATTTCCTAATCCCATAAACAATGGTGTTTTAAATGTAGAAATCAGTAATTTTAATAATGAGTATACTTTTCAAGTATATAACTTACTAGGTGAACAAATCTTGACTGGTGATCTTAAAAGGTCGAAAACCGAAATATCTATGAATGAAATAGGATCCGGTATGTACATCATAAAAATTATGGATGAACGTAATGTTTACACTCAGAAAATAATTGTTGAGTAAAACTGAGATTAACTTAATTTTTGAAAAACGTTTGTAACTAAATGCCGTGGAATGACTCCACGGCATTTATATTTTGAAGTAATTCTAAAATCATTCTTTCTGAGCAAAATACTTCACTAAAGTTTAATTCTACGGTAAGATTCTCATTGACGCAACATTTAAAAAGCTAAGCTGGTTCGACAAACCATTACTAAAACTATCACTTGGTTTCGCTATAGAATCTCTCTGGGACGTTATCCCATCATTAAGCAAAAAGTATAGTATGATTAAAAGTTGCGTAAAATGAATGGTAATCGTGGTAGCAAGCACCTTTTATACATCAACCGTACGTTCTTTGGTCTTTATAATTTGTTGCATGATCTAAAGGCAACCGTGAATACTCGGGATTACGTGCAGTATCTAGAAGACAAAGGATTCAAGAACCATCCAGCTTTGTAAAGGATTTATTTATAAAACAAGAAACGCCGCGATTCGCGGCGTTTCTTGTTTTAGCGGAATTCAAGTTTTTTTTGAACTAATCCTTGTAAACTTTACCGTCTTTCATCACAAACTTGACGTCATTAAGTGTAGCCACATTCTTTTCAGGATTATCGGAAACAGCGATAATATCAGCAAAAAAGCCTTTTTGGACTTGACCTATCTGATCTTCCATCTGTAGGATTTTCGCAGGTGTGATGGTCGCACTTTGAATCGCTTCCATGGCGGGCATTCCTGCTTCTACCATATAACCAAATTCCATTGCGTTTTTACCATGCTTAAACACGCCTGCATCAGTTCCAAAAACGATAGGCACTCCACGTTTGTAAGCACGACCAAAAGTTCCTTGAATTTGCGGACCAACTGCTTTTGCTTTAGGCACAACAATGTCTGGATAGAAACCGTCTTCTTCGGCTTTCATAGCGACTTCCTTTCCAGCTGTGATTGTGGGAACTAAATAACAGTTCATTTTTTTCATGAGGTCCATAGTTTCCTCGCTCATATAAGTACCATGCTCAATGGTCCTAACGCCACCTTCTACCGCGCGACGCATTCCTTCATCACCATGTGCATGTGCCGCCACGTGAAAACCATAATCTGCTGCGGTACTTGTGATGGCTTTGATTTCTTCAACAGTAAATTGCGGGTTGCTACCATTTTTTGCAACGCTCAAGACGCCACCAGTAGCGGTAATCTTAATACAATCGGCGCCATTTTTATAGCGGTGACGCACAGCTTCACGAGCTTGGTCAGCACCATCGGCTACTCCTTCACGTGGTCCAGGATTTCCCATAAATGCTGCATTACCACCATTAGTAGGATCTGCGTGACCACCAGTAGTAGCGATGGATTTACCAGCCGTGAAGATTCTAGGACCTACCAGCTTTCCTTTATTGATGGCATCTCTCAAACTAATGTTGATACCGCTACCGCCTAAATCACGTACAGTAGTAAATCCTTTCATCAAAGTAGTTTCTGCAAAAGCGACCGAGTTGTATGCGACGTCTGCTGGATCGTCTACAAATTTTGAGATGTACGCCTGTGGATTATATTCTGTTTCCATATGGACGTGCATATCAGTCAAGCCTGGCAGCACCCATTGGTCTTTCAAATCAAAATATTTGACATCTTGAGGTATGGCGGCATAGCCTTTAGAAACATCTGTAATTTCAGTACCGCTTACCTTGATCGTCATCTCATCCATCCACTTACCAGATTTTGTGTCCAGTAAATGACCTGCATGTATAAATGTAGTGGTTTGTTGGGCAAACGCAGTAAAACTGAGCATTACCGAAAAGAGAAGCGCAAATAGATGTCTCATAATAGGATTTTAAAGTTTAGTTATAAGGTTGTTTATGAGTTCGCTTTACCGTCTGCAGACAGGCAGGCGTGAAGCGAATTAAAAACTACCCATTTACAAAGTCAATAACGGTTTTAGTAATAAAGGCGATCTGCTCGTCATCCAGCTCTGTATGCATAGGCAACGAGATACATTCTTGAACCAGTTTGTTCGTAACAGGGAAATCTGCCTCGTTGTAGCGCTCGTCCTGATACGCTTTTTGTTTGTGTAGTGGGATTGGGTAATAGACACCACATGGAATCCCTTTTTCATTCAAGTGCTTGACCAGTGCGTCGCGGTCTGCATCCTTGATGGTCAAGGTATATTGATGGAACACATGGCAATCGCAATTATCGCAAATAAGCGGTGTGATGATTTTTTCTTCCTGCGCAAAAGCAGCGGTGTATTTTCTTGCTGCACTGCGTCTCGCGTCATTGTAATCGTTCAAATGGCGCAACTTAATGCGCAACACGGCCGCCTGCATGGAATCCAATCTTGAATTGACACCAACCACATCGTGGTGGTATCGCTCATACATACCATGGTTGACGATCCCACGTATGGTGTGCGCTAGATCATCATCGTTGGTAAAAATAGCACCACCATCGCCGTAACAACCTAGATTCTTAGAAGGGAAAAATGAAGTCGTTCCTGCATGGCCTATGGTTCCCGTTTTGGACTTAGAACCGTTGGAATGCATGAAATTGGCACCTATTCCTTGAGCGTTGTCCTCAATGACATAAAGATCGTGCTCTTCGGCAAGCTTCATGATCTCGTCCATATTTGCTGCTAGACCAAATAAATGCACCGGTACAATAGCCTTTGTTTTAGGAGTAATAGCACGTTTAACGGCCTCTATGTCAATATTGAAATCAAAAGGGTTCACGTCGACTAGAACCGGCGTGAGTTGTAGCAATGCGATGACTTCTACCGTGGCTGCAAACGTAAAATCTGCCGTGATGACCTCGTCGCCGGGCTTGAGCCCTAATCCCATCATGGCAATTTGCAAGGCATCGGTACCATTGGCACATGGAATCACGTGTTTAACGTTGAGATATTCCTCGAGTTCCTTTTGAAAAGCGTGTACCTCTGGTCCATTGATAAAGGCGGTCGTCTCAATGACATCCATCACGTTTTTATCAACTTCTGGTTTGATCTTTTCATACTGACCTTTTAGGTCTACCATTTGAATCTTGCGCATGCGATTTTCTAGATTAACAGCTGTAAACAGCGACATTATTGTAAAAATACGATATAAGTAGCGCATCACCCAACGGCTATTTTATGCTATTTTTACTGCCTATGCCTATTTTAAAAAGTTTGTATGATACGGGTTCCGCTTTCGCGAAAGCGGCACTTCCCATCGCCGGTTTCTTTAACAAGAAAATGAAGCTGGGATCACAAGGTCGGGAACGATCCTGGGACATTCTGGACACCAAAGTAAAGAGCACGATACCAAAAATCTGGGTGCACGTGGCCTCTCTAGGTGAATATGAACAGGTGGTCCCGATCTTAGAGAAATTGAACCGAAAGAAATATCAGGTGGTGCTCACCTTTTTCTCACCATCTGGATACGAGAATAAAAAGAACACCCAACTTGCTGATGTGGTTTGTTACCTACCTATTGATGCAGTCTCAAACGTTTCAAAGTTCATGGGTCTGGTCGAGCCATCGCTGGCCATAATGGTCAAATATGAGTTCTGGCCCAATTATTTGAATGCGCTCAAGTCACATAAGGTTCCCACCATCCTGGTAAGCGGAATCTTTAGAGAAAAGATGAGTTTCCATAAATGGTACGGCTCGTGGATGACCAGCTCTTTAGAAGCCTTTGACCATTTTTTCCTGCAAAATGAATCGTCCTTAAGAGAGCTCAAAAAGCTGGGTTTTGAAAATGCCAGTGTAAGTGGCGACACGAGATTTGATCGCGCCAGCCAGCTTATTGAACGAGATAATCGTATACCGGCATTGGAAAAGCTCATCAATGGCAAGCCTTGTCTTGTGGTAGGCAGCAGCTGGCCCAAGGATATTGAGGTGATGAAAAAATGGCTTGTAGGGAATGACCAGACAAAAGAGATCAAAGTGATTATCGCACCGCATGAGGTGCATGAAGAAAAGGTTACAGAGTTAGAAAATAGTCTGCCCTTTGACACCTTGCGATGGACGGAAACCAAAATTCACGAGAAGTTACTGACTTCCAACAAGAGCGTTCTTGTCATAGACACCATAGGATTACTCACAAAAATATACAGCTATGCAGATGTCGCCTATGTAGGTGGCGCCATGGGTAATTCTGGCCTGCATAATATTTTAGAGGCAGCCACCTTTGGCGTTCCTGTGGTGATAGGTAAGAATTATGACAAGTATCCTGAAGCTGGAAAACTGGAAGATCTAGGTGGACTTTTCTCCATATCTAACGCGCAGGATTTTGCAGATACAGTCAACAAACTATTTGAGGATGATTTTTTAAGGGAGAAAACAGGCATGGTTTGTGGGCATTGGGTCAATAGCAATACTGGCGCGACAAATCACGTGCTCGAACAATTAAAAACCATTGATGAAGAACTTATTACTTCTTAGCCTACTATGCACTGCGGTTCTCTCGAGCGCACAAAAGATCACACTCTTGGACTCGATTTCAAAGGAGCCAGTTTCTTTTGCGACCATCAGCTTTGGTAATGGGAAAGGCACCTTTGCAGATGGCGATGGAGTGTTTACGCTTTCGCGAAAGCGATATCCAGACGTAGATTCTCTAACAGTATCATCCATAGGTTATGAAGACTTGAAGGTTGCTACAGTAAATGTGGTTGATAAGCTGTACATGAATCCATCAACAGCGCAGATGGATGCGATCGTGGTACTCGCAAAACTGGAAGGAAAATTTAAGGAAGAAGAGATTGATGCGATCGTTCATGACAATTATTTTGATTGCTGGCTGCCTACCGTAGAATCTGAAATTGCGGTAAAATTTGAACGACAGGATGGACGCCGCACATTAATCAAAACCCTACAAATACCGGTTGTTCTTGAAGAAAGTCAGGCCAGTAAAAAGGGAAAGTTGCGAGCATTTTCTACTATGTTTAGGGTGCAATTCTACAACGTCAACGGCGATGGATCGCCCACGAGACAATCCAATTATCCTGCGCAAACTTTTGTAATCACTCAAGAAACCGACGAGATCCATGAACTGGATGTAGAGGAACTGGGAATTCAGATTCCTGAAAACGGAATTTTTGCCGCCATTCAAGTGTTGGGATACACTTATCCAGACGGCAGATTGATAGACGCCAAAAAATATAGAGAGATCAAAACCCGCCGCGGTATGGAAAAAGTATCCACGACCTATAGGCCACTCTTACCGTTTACCGATGAAATTGATGGTAAGCAAACCTGGGTACGTCGTATTTTTTTCAACAACAAAACCTGGCAGCTTTTTGACCTGACTTACAATCCTAACAGCAAGCTGGTACGATCTGGTCATGACAATTACGGAATGGGTGCGGTTCTTAAAGTGTACGAGCCAAAAGATTAAACTGTCACGGCCTTATTCAAATATTTTCTAAAGGGCAACATTTCCTTGTATATCTCTACACATTTTTCCTTGAAATCATCCTGCATGACTTCTTTTTGGGTCACGTCATGTTTTACTGCAAAACTTTTACGTCGTAGTAGATCTATGTGTTCATGATCTTGTGAATAGCCTTTGGGCGAGGTCTTGAGTTTATTCTCATCTTCAATCATTTCACCAAAGGTTTCTTTGAAAGACTTTTTAGCCATGATCTTTTTGAATTCGGCACCATTATAGTCGATAGCGTCGCGTATGGAGTCAAGAGTTTCCTTTTTGGGATTGTAAAAACCGCCAGCGATAAAGGAGCCGTTGGTCCCTAGATGAATGTAAAAATCACCTTGTTTGCCATTTTCTGATAGATCCAGTCCAGCGCCAAAATGGTCTTTGTAGATAGGTTTATTGGGATGATAAAGTAGGTTGTTGTTGATACGGTTGATGGCTCTTTTGCCTTCGGTAGAATGATAGTCCTTGTCAATTTTGCCTAGTTCTGCATCCAGCTCATTGAGCCAAGATTTATACCAGTCGCGCACTTCTTCATAGGTGTCGCGATGTGCATCCATCCATTCCTTATTGTTATTTTTTTGTAGCTCTCTTAAGAAAGAAAACATTTTATGAAAACTCATCTACTTTTTGCTATAAAGATAGAAATGAGCCAATTAAATTGTTAATAAGTTATGAGAACATTAGTAAAAGTTTTGAGCAAAAAAAATACTTTTGCCGCTTTAATCATTTAATCATCAACAATGAAAAAAGTTGTATTAACCCTAGCGGTATTTGCTACATGTGCTACTGCATTCACCTCTTGTCGTGAGACTGAAACTGAGACTATCGTTAAAGAAGTAGAAGTTGAAACGGAAGAGGCTGCTGAAGAAGCTGGCGGTATTCTTGAAAGAGCTGGAGAAAAAGCTGATCAAGAAGTAAACAAAGAAATCGATCAGGCTATCGACGAGATAGGCGACGATAACTAATTGATCGTAGAATCTTGCCGCAAGGCAATGATTTTGATCAACTATTATATATTTATCATCATTTAACTTAAAAACTATTACAATGAAAAAACTAAATTTATTATTTATCGCTCTTTTTGCAGTTGCTTTATTCACTACTTCTTGTAGAGAAGAGACTACAGTTGAAGAAACTAACATCGAAGAATCTATGGAAGAAGTAGGTGAAGATATGGAAGATGCTGCAGAAGATGTAGAGGACGCTGTTGAAGATGGCGCTCAAGAAGTTGAAGACGAAGTAGAAGGAAACGATGACGCTGCTTAATTAGGCGTTTACCATCTTATACTTAAAAGCTGTCTCAAAAGGACAGCTTTTTTAGTTTAACAAAAATCCTTTAAAACGTCTCAATATTTTATATTTACCTCTTAACCAAAACTTTTTAATTATGAAAAAATTAAACCTACTCTTCATTGCGCTATTCACAGTGGTGTTATTCACTACTTCTTGTAGAGATGAGGCAGATAGTGCAGAAGAAAAAATGGAGCAAATGTCTGACGACATGGAAGATGCTGCAGACGATGTAGAAGAGGCAATGGAAGAGCGTGCTGATGAATTAGAGGAGCAAGCTGAAGAGGTTGAAGACGCAATGGACGATCGCGCTGATGATTTAGAAGATGCAGCAGACGACATGTAAAAACCACGTGTTTTTATAATCCTTATAGAAAAGCTGTCTCTCGAGACGGCTTTTTTGCTTTTGTTACTATTGGTTTGCCCTACAATAATTTATATTTAGCATTGTTGGGGTTGATCACTATCGTGATCGATTATCAAACTGAATTATATTTAAAATAAACAAAACTTTCCAATTACTAGAAATTAAAAACCGTGACGAGAACGACGCACAAAAATTAAAAACATGAAAAGACTATTTATTGCTTGCGCATTATGCGCGATACTAGCACCGGCATTGAACAGCTGTCGTGAAGAAAAAGAAATCGAGGTAGAAACATTAGCACCAGATGCAGATGATAGCAGCGATGATGGCTACGACACAAACCCTACACCTAGTGATCCAGATTAAATAAAATCATAGATAACAAAGAAGGAACCTAATCAGGTTCCTTTTTTTATGCTTGCAATCTCGTCTCTTAGACTATCGAGTCCTTGTTTGAGCGATATCATCGCCTCTTGGCCTTCATGAACATCCAGGTCAAAACTCAATTTTGAATTGACTTCCCAAAGTTCAGATATCTCTGCCACGTCCTGCTCGATAATAGGATATTCATTGTTCAGGGAAATAAGCATCACGCGCTCTTGTGAATCTTTACGCAACTTCTTGACGACGACAGTGTCACTGGTAACAACGACATAGATCTTACCGTCGTTTGCCTGGCGTAAGCTTTCTACCGCACGACCCATCACCCATTCATTAGGCTGTAAAACGGGCAACATGCTGTCGCCCTTTACCTGGAATGCGCGATAACTTCCTTCTCTATATTGTGGCAACGGTATATTAAAAGCTGGCAACTCATTGAACCAGTCCGTATCCTGTAGATTGTTGGCATAACCGGCACTGGCTTTGATAGGCACCATGATCATATTCTCACGCTCACTTACATCCATGGTGATGATTTTGGGAGCGGTGCTTTGACTAGTTTCTAGGTGCTTGTTATAACTATTTCCATACAGCCATAAAGGGTTGATGTTGAACTGGCGTAACAGCTCGGTCACAATCTTACCCGTGATCTTCTTTTTACCACGTTCAATGTCTGCCGTGGATGATCCCGCATCCAGCATTTGTGCAAACTCGGCCTGCGTTTTGCCTAGACCTTCACGTACGATTTTGAAGCGCTGTGCCTCTATAGAAATATCTTGTCCCATAGTTCAAATATACTCCTTTTGGGAATTATTCCAATTTTAACACTGGAATATTTCCATATATTAGGAATTATTCCATACTTTTGAAGTGTAAACAGAACTATTCCTAGGAATATTTCCAAAATCGAAAGTTATGTGTGGAAGAGCATCAGTTATAACACCAGCAGCATTGTTGGAGCAGCGTTTTAATGCCGCTTTCGCGAAAGCGGAACAACTATCAGAAAATGTGAACATAAGTGCCGGCAATAAAATACCGGTGATCACCAGTGCAAGACCCAACCATATACAGATGTTTACCTTAGGTTTTACGCCACACTGGGCACACAAGCAAACCTACATGATCAATGCCAGGGCAGAAGGAAGTTACAACCCTAACAACGACCCTAATTATGATGGACCGGCAGGCATCTTTCAGAAGCCTATGTTTAGACACGCCATCAAATCACAACGATGCCTTGTACTTGTAGATGCTTTCATTGAAGGTCCTAAACTGGAAAAACTCAACAAACCACATCTGGTTTATCCCAATAAAGATCGTGGGCCGTTTGCACTAGCTGGTATCTATGATGTATGGCAACATCCCTTAACTGGTGAGCAGCATCATACCGTTGCCATAGTGACCACGGCGGCTAACAGGCTTACACAACGTATAGGTCACCATCGTGCACCAGTGGTATTGACTAGAAAACAAGAAGAAGAATGGCTGGATAAGGATCTTTCCATGGCAAGATTGACAAGTATCATGAAGCCATTTGATGACAAAGGATTCAATGCCTACCCTATCTCGCAAAAGATCAAGAATCCAGAACAAAATGGATTGGAGCTCTTAAAGCCTATAGGCGAGAAACTCTTTAAGGATTATGACCGCAGTTTGTATGAGCGTTTGAAGTATGTGGAAGAAAAACCATTTACCATACGCGAGGAGCGACTCGTGGCTGGAGATCAATTTGTATTGTTTTAAATAAAGATGATGGACATTGAGCACATAAAAGCAGATCTAGCCCTAAGAGTCCAGAACTTGATGGCTTCCAGGCGCAAAGCAAACTCCACTATTCCACTTAAAACCTGGAAGGATAAAGTGGCAGATGCAAACAACCTTGTCAAAAAAGTATACGAGACTCTGTATGAGGTGTTACAGACGAACGGTATCGAGTTCTCCAGCAATAAAGAGCTGGATGGATTGATCAGTATGCTGGAGCCCAGCGTCAACGATATCATCATTAAAAACATAGAGGACTAGAACCACCTCTCATTATTTGAAATACCGTCAACCTCACAGTTTTTACTGTGAGGTTTTTTGACCACTTATTTTAAAAATACCAATACCGAGTAACTATCATGGCTGACAAGAATATCATGCATATTGATCTGGATACATTTTATGTTTCGGTAGAGCGTAAGATGGATGCACGGCTTAAAAACAAACCGCTTCTAGTAGGTGGTACCAGTGATCGTGGTGTGGTGGCAGCCTGTAGTTATGAGACGCGTGGTTATGGCGTCCATAGTGGTATGTCTATGAAACTCGCACGCCAGTTATGTCCAGAAGCCATTGTCATACGCGGTAATGCAGGTACCTATTCAAAACATTCTGACGAGGTGACTGAAATCATCAAAGAGCAAACACCGCTCTTTGAAAAATCCAGCATTGATGAGTTCTATGCAGACCTCACAGGAATAGACAAATTCCACGGCTGCTATAAACTAGCCAGTGAGGTGCGCAGCAAAATCATTAAAGAGACTGGTTTGCCCATATCTTTTGGACTGTCTATCAATAAAGTGGTTTCAAAAATTGCGACTGGTGAGGCAAAACCCAATAACCAGCTTATGATAGAGCACGGGCATGAAAAACAATTCATGGCACCATTATCCATCAAGAAAATACCGCAGGTAGGCGATAAAACCTATCAAACATTAAGGCATCTGGGCGTGAGAAGAATTCACACGATCCAGGAAATGTCAGAAGAGATGCTCATCAACGTACTGGGCAAAAACGGTAGTCTTATCTGGCGCAGAGCGCAAGGTGTCGATAATAGACCCGTGATTGCATTCAATGAGCGCCAGTCCATCAGTACAGAACGTACGTTTGACAATGACACCATAGACGTCAAAAAGCTCAAGTCCATATTGATTGCGATGACAGAAAACTTGGCGTATCAATTGCGCCGTGGTGATAAACTTACGGCATGCATTAATGTGAAAATCAAATACTCTGATTTCAATACCTATTCCAAACAAATGCGCATTCCCTTTTGCAGTGCAGACCACATATTGATTCCTAAAATATTGGACCTTTTTGACAAGCTGTACAACCGCAGAATTTTGGTGCGTCTTATTGGGATACGCTTCTCGCATCTTGTAAGCGGTCATTATCAAATCAACTTATTTGAAGATGACGAAAGTGCGTTGAATCTATATAGTGCCCTAGATAAAATCAGGGAAAAGTACGGCGACCGTATGGTTGTCAAAGCCGCTGGAATGGAAGCCAAAACCATAGGTAGAATGGTCAACCCATTCAACGGTTTGCCGCCAGTAGTTCTGGCGCATAGAAAACAGTAGAGAGTAGAGCGTAAGCAAATGCTTGCTCGAGCGTAGTCGAGAACTGCCTAGAAGTAAAATATTTAAGCCATTTGTCCATTGTAGATAAGCTTGTTTTTAAAAATGTACCTGAATAACCACACCTATTATTCCATGCGATACGGCACCTTTGATGAAGAGGCGCTCATCGACCTTGCGATAAAAAGTGGGCTGGAAACCATTGTACTAACAGACATCAACAACACCAGCGCCTGTCTCAACTTTGTGCGCCTGCTGGAGAACAAGCCGCAAAAACCGGTAATAGGCATCGACTTTCGTAATGATCACCAGCAGTTGTATGTAGGACTTGCAAAAAACAACGCTGGCTTTCAAGAACTCAATGATTTTTTGTCACCGCACCTTCACGGGAAGACAGCCCTGCCAGAGGTAGCGCCTGCATTTGAAAATTGTTTTGTCATTTACCCACTGGAGAAAGTGGTAGCGTTGAGGAAAACTCGCTTTCGCGAAAGCGAATTCATAGGAGTCTCCATAACAAGCCTACGTAAACTACCCTTTACCGATTATCTCAAGTACAAGGATAAATTGGTGATCCTGCAGCCTGTTACGTTTAGAAACAAGAAGGATTTTAACGCACACCGATTGCTGCGCTGCATCGACCTGAACATTCTCTTGAGCCAGCTGCCCACACAACAACAAGGCACTGAAGCCGATAAAATGATTCCTGTTGATGAACTGGAAGCCCTGTTTAGCGAATATCCATTCATCATTGAAAACACCAAAAAACTGCTGGACCAGTGCAGCATAAGTTTTGATTACGACAAGTCGCAACTCAATGCCAACCAGAAGACCTACCACCGCGACGGTACACCAGAAGAAAACTCAATAGCAGATTTCAAACTGCTCCAGCAATTGGCTCAGGAAGGAATCCCATTGCGGTACGGCGCATCAACACCAGATATTGACGCACGCATTGAAAAGGAAATCACCACTGTGGTAAAAAAAGGATTTGTTGCCTATTTCCTGATCAACTGGCGCATTTGTCAATATGCTCGTGAGCAAGGTTATTTTTATGTAGGCCGTGGTAGTGGCGCTAACAGCATCCTTGCCTACCTATTGCAAATCACTGAGGTCGATCCCATTGAACTGGATCTATATTTTGAGCGGTTTATCAATGATTACCGTACCAGCCCACCAGATTTTGACCTTGATTTTTCATGGGACGATCGTGAGGACATGACCCGATTCATCTTTGAGGAATTCGGGAAGCGAGCTAATGTCGCGTTGCAGGGAACCTATGTCACTTTTCAATATCGCGCGGTACTGCGAGAATTGGGTAAAGTATTTGGGTTGCCACGAGCAGATATTGACATGCTCACCTCTGGAAGTTGGAATTTTGCGCTACTGGATCACATGCACCAGTTGGTGATCAGGTATTCCAAATATTTGATGGACATGCCCAACTATACCAGCATTCACGCTGGTGGTATTCTCATTACAGAGCGTCCCATTCACTATTACAGTGCCACCAACCTGCCGCCCAAAGGTTATCCTACCGTACAGTTTGACATGCATATTGCAGAGGATGCCGGCATCCATAAGTTTGACATCCTGGCACAGCGCGGTCTGGGAAAAATAAGGGACGCCATCCAGATCATTAAGAACAATCAGCCAGATGCTGTACTGGCAGATGTGCGTCGTGACGTGAAAAAGTTTATGAAGGACGAGAGCATCAACGCCATGATCTCACGCGCAAAATGCATAGGTTGTTTTTACATCGAGTCACCAGCGATGCGCATGCTTTTGAGTAAACTGGCCACCAATGATTACATAGGACTGGTCGCAGCCAGCTCTGTCATCAGGCCTGGCGTGGCGCAAAGTGGTATGATGCGCGAGTTTATCCTGCGCACGCGCTATCCAGAAAAGCGTGCCGAGGCACATCCCATCCTACAAAGTATCATGCCAGAAACCTATGGTATCATGGTCTATCAAGAAGACGTGATCAAGGTGGCTCACCATTATGCAAAGCTCGACCTGGGCGAGGCAGACGTGCTGCGACGCGGTATGAGCGGTAAATACCGTTCTCGAGAAGAGTTCCAAAAGGTGGAAGAAAAGTTTTATAAAAACTGTCGCAAAGAAGGTCACGATCCAGCAGAATCCCAAGAGATATGGAACCAGATCAAGAGTTTTGCTGGGTACGCTTTCGCGAAAGGTCACTCTGCCTCATACGCCGTGGAAAGCTACCAGAGTTTGTACTTAAAACGATATTTCCCGCTGGAGTACATGACCGCAACACTCAACAATGGTGGTGGTTTCTATAAACCAGAACTCTACGTACACGAGGCAAGAATGTGCGGCGCCACTATTGAAGCACCTTGCATCAATAACAGTGATGTGGCAAATGTGATCAAAGGGACCTCGATATACTTGGGTTACAGCTACATCAATGAACTGGAGAAAAAAGCAATGTTGTCCATTGTAGCATCCAGATGGCGAGATGGAGAATTTACATCGCTGGATGATTTTATCAATAGAGTCGCGATAAGCATAGACCAGATGAGTTTATTGATACGCATTGATGCCTTTAGGTTTACAGGAATAGATCGATATGAACTCTTGTGGCAAGCACATTTCAAGATGGATAAAACACCTAAAAAGGCGTTGCAAAAACAGCTGTTCGTGCCCAAGTTTAGACAAGCACATATTCCTAAATTGACGACCACACAACAAGAACTGGCTTTTGAGCAGATAGAACTTCTAGGGTTTCCCTTGTGTTCCCATTTTGACTTATTGGTAGATGAGCCGCGCAACAATCATACGTGCAAGGACCTATCGAGATATCTCAACAATAAAATCTTGATTTACGGCTATGTGGTAAACATCAAAACGACACATACGGCCAAAGGCAAGCGCATGCAGTTTGGGACCTTTCTGGATCGAGACGGTCATTTTTTCGATACCGTAATGTTTCCACCTGTGGCGGCAAAAATCAGCTTTCGCGGCAGCGGTATTTATGCAGTATATGGCAAAGTAGTTGAAGAGTTTGACTTCTGTTCCATAGAGGTTGAGGACATGAGAAAAATGGATTACATACAAGATCCACGGTATGCAGAGGATAATCCGCAAACCATGCAGCGGCTGGATAAACAGGCAAGCCTGCGCGATCGCCGCATGGGAAACGGCAATGGGTACCGTCGCTTGGAACTGCCGCATGAGAATGCAAACATTCATCAGCCTGGTGCTGGTCGCAAACCAGGTAAGGTTAGAGAATGATGGAGTCACTGATGTTCTTTCAAGGAGCGTTGAGATCACTTCTAACCAGTGCCACTATGCGGCGGCGTGACATAAAGAAGATTTGAACTAAGCAAAAACACTCACATACGTGGGCAACGATTATGAATTACGAGAGAATAAAGGAAAAACTGGAGATACTGGCAGATGCTGCAAAGTATGACGTGAGTTGCAGCAGTAGCGGCAGCAAACGACAGAACAAAAACAAAGGACTGGGCGATTCCAGCGGTATGGGAATTTGCCATAGCTATACTGAAGATGGTCGTTGTGTATCACTGCTCAAGATTCTATTGACTAACGTTTGCATCTTTGACTGCGCCTACTGCGTGACCCGTAAATCAAACGATATAAAACGTGCTGCATTTACCGTTCAAGAAGTGGTAGATCTTACCATCAATTTTTACAGACGCAATTACATTGAAGGCCTTTTCTTGAGCTCTGGAATCTTCAAGAGTCCAGACGCCACCATGGAACGGTTGATACGTGTGGCAAAAAAACTGCGCCTGGAAGAAAACTTCAACGGCTACATTCACCTCAAGTCCATACCTGGCGCGAGCGATGAGCTGATGCAGGAAGCAGGATTGTATGCAGATAGGCTATCAGTCAATATTGAGATCCCAACAAAAGCTGGCTTGAAATTACTGGCGCCAGATAAGGACCACAAGGATTTTATACAGCCCATGAAAGCAGTTCAAAACTCGATCCAGATTTATAAGTCAGAAAAAAAGATCATCAAGAGCACGCCAGTTTATGCACCTGCTGGGCAAAGTACCCAAATGATCGTGGGCGCCACTGGTGAGAGCGATCGCGATGTTATGTACAGCGCCAACTATTTTTATAACAAGTTCCAGATGAAGCGCGTCTATTATTCTGGTTACGTGCCGGTAGCAGATGACTCCAGATTGCCTGCCCTAGGAACTGAAGTTCCCATGATGCGTGAGAACCGACTCTATCAAACGGACTGGCTATTGCGGTTTTACGGTTTTGACGTGCGGGAAATCCTGAACGACCAGCACCAGAATCTAGACATGGATATTGATCCTAAACTTTCGTGGGCACTACGCAACCTTGATCAATTCCCTGTAGACATCAACAAGGCAGAAAAGAGAATGCTCGCTCGCATTCCTGGAGTTGGATTAAAATCAGTAGGCAAAATATTGAGTGCACGTCGTTATAGAAAACTCAACTGGGAACACTTAAAAGCCATTGGGATCTCCATGAACCGTAGCAAGTATTTCATCACGTGCAATTCAAGGGAGTTTGAGACGCGAGACCTTACGGGCATACAAATAAAGAACCAGATCCTATTGTCAGGCAGTAGCAAGTACAGCAAGAACTTCACCAATCAATTAAGCCTATTTTCATGAACAATGTCTTGACTTATGATGGCTCTTTCAATGGTTTTTTGACCACGGTTTTTACCATTTATGCCCACAAGATCAAAAGCCCCATCATCCAGCCAGAATCGCAGGTGCAGAATCAGCTGTTTGGTGAGGCACATACCGTAATTACAGAACACGACAAGGCAGAACGTGTTTTAAAAAAACTGCAGGAACTCACCAGCAAAAGCGATTTTTACGATCTCTATCGCGCCTTTTTAAGTGAGATCATTGGGATCGAGAATACGCTTTTTGAGTATTGCAGGACCACCTTTGAGAATAACAAAGCACCGTCTGGAGATTACGGGAACTCCACCGTTTTGAAAATTTCGCAAGCTGCCAAAATGGTAGGCCGCGAGAAGCACCGCATGGAAGCCTTCATACGCTTTCACCTGATTGACGGCGACGTGTATTATGCTAATTGCGAGCCAGATTTTAATGTGTTGCCGCTCATAAGCAGCCATTTTAAAAATAGATATGCAGATCAAAAATGGATCATTTACGATTTGAAGAGAGATTTTGGGATCTCGTATGACTTGGAAAAAGTAGAAGAGATCACCATAAAATTTGACGATCCTATAGCAAAAAGAGGCGTAACCAATAAGTTAGCTGGTCAGGAATCTCGCTTTCGCGAAAGCGAAAACAACTACCGTGATCTGTGGAATCAATATTTCAAGAGCGTCAACATAGAATCGCGCAAAAACATGAAACTGCACCTGCAACACGTCCCAAAACGATACTGGAAATACTTGAGTGAAAAAATAGACTGACCCATTCATATTCAGAAAGGTAAAAGTCACAATCGTAACCTCACAATCAAAAAGCTGAAATTGATGGCTGGAAGCGTGCTTTCACGTTTAAGAATAATGACCTAGATTTAGTCATCCATTAAACAACATTATTATGAGAAAAATATTCCTAAGCAGCGCTGTCCTAGGTTTGTTACTGGCGACCACTTCTTGCCGTGAATCCACCGCTGAAAAAGCAGAAGATGCCATCGAGGCCGCTACAGAAGATACTGAGGATAACCTAGAAAAAGTAGGTGATGAAATCGAGGAACTGGGCGACGAGATCGAAGAAGAAATACAGGAAGAGCGCACTGATGCAGATGATAATTAATCAGTGAGCCTTTAATTTATAGAATGCAGCGGTAATCGCTGCATTTTTATTTGCGTAGGTTTTTATAAGTATGCGCTTTAGCGTTTGCCAGTCGGCAGAAAGGAAAGCGAACTCTAATGTATTGCTAAACAGTAACAGATCTAGTCGATTCTCGTTTTACCAGTGCGGTATCCAGCACTTTGATTGTGGGCGGCAATTGCTTTTTTGACTTGACGGCCTGCATTTCTTTGTACAAACGTTTGAACGCTACTTTACCCATCTCAAAACCCGGCTGATCAATGGTGGTCAACGATGGAGAAATCGCCGATGACATGAACCAGTTACTAAAACCTACAATGGATATTTGACCAGGAATATCGATTCCCATATCTCTAAGTCTGGTGATGGCGCCTATGGCAACCATATCTGTATTGATAAAAACACCGTCGACATCTGGATGTTCCTTGACCAACTGCTCTGCATAATTACCACCTTCTTCATAGCTCATGTCGTTGCATATATAGACTAAAGACGGGTCGTACTCCATATGGTTATCACGCAGTGCCTTGCGATATCCCAAGAACCGGTCGATAGAGTTTTGAGGCAACAACGGCCCTCTAAAATGGGCAATGCGTTTACAACCGGTATCGATGAGATGCTGTGTGGCAGTCTCTGCAGCCTTGCGATCATCAATGATGATTTTTGAGCAGTTGACAATCTTTGCCACTTTATCAAAGAGCACTAAAGGTTTTCCTTGTTCCATAAAATTGGTCAAGTGATCAAAGTCTGCTGTGGCATTTGCCAAAGAGATTAAAAGTCCATCCACATTTTTGTTAAGCAGCAACTCCATTTGCTTTTTCTCTAGGACGTAGGATTCATCGCTTTGTAAAATAATGACCAGATAGCCCTTCTTTTCTGCCTGGCTAATGATTCCTTTAATGACACTTGAGAAAAAATGATGGACAATCTCAGGGATGATCAGACCTATGGTTTTGGATTCCTTGGTACGCAAATTCACGGCAAAGGAATTAGGCCTGTAATTCATGGTGACCGCGAGTTCCTTAACCATGGCTTTGGTCTTCTTGCTTACATCAGGATAATCCTTTAAAGCTTTAGAAACCGTAGTGATGGAAATGCCTAGGATTTCTGCTATTTCTTTGAGTGTGGTAGGTTTCATAAATGATGCGTTGATCGAATTTAAGAAAATTTATCGAAAACGTTTTCGGTACTTTCGAAAACGTTTTCGTTTTCTATTTCGCTTTTTTAACTGCCTAATGCCAATAGATTAGCAACCACAATAGGAATTATTCACAAATCCATAATGCATCATGAAAACAAATACTTCAATTCATAAGATTGCCTTTCTACTGGCATTCTTTGTTTGTCTAGTAGGTTTCTCACAGTCCAAGATCACTGGGAAAATCACAGACGCGAGCGGTACGCCATTACTTAATGTCAATGTTGTACTACAAAACACTACAAAAGGAGCTATTACAGATTTTGATGGGAACTACACCATTACTAATGTAGAAGACGGCGATTACATTGTTGTTGCCAGCTCCATAGGTTACACCAAAGTAGAAAAGTCCTTAAGCATTATAGGTGTTGACCGTGTGCTCAACTTTGAACTTGCCGAAGATGCTGCTTCCCTAGACGCCATCGTCGTTACTGGTGTGGCAAACCCAAAGTCAAAATTAGAATCATCTGTATCGATCACTACCCTAACGCCTACAGTGATAGAACAATCTGCACCTAGAACAACAGCAGAGATCTTCAGAACCATTCCAGGAATACGCGCAGAATCCTCTGGTGGAGAAGGTAATTCCAACATTGCTGTTCGTGGTGTGCCGGTTTCTTCTGGTGGATCAAAGTATGTACAGATTCAGGAAGATGGTTTACCGGTGCTGCTTTTTGGGGATATGTCTTTTGCAACTGCAGATATTTTTACCAGATACGATTCCAACATCGCTAGAATTGAAGCCATACGTGGTGGATCTGCATCAACACTTTCTTCAAATTCTCCTGGTGCCATCATCAACTTGATTAGCAAAACAGGTCGTGTAGAAGGTGGATCTCTAGGGACAACCTTTGGAGCAGATTACAATAGTTTTAGAACTGATTTTGAGTACGGCGCTCCTATCGCCGACGGACTGTATTTTCACATGGGTGGTTTCTACCGTGTGGGTGAAGGCATACGAGATGCTGGTTATACGGCTAACAATGGCGGTCAGTTTAAGTTTAATATCACTAAAGAATTTGAAAAAGGATACGTAAGACTATATGCTAAACACCTAAACGACAAGGCTATTGCTTACTTGCCTAACCCTATTGCTGTTTCTGGAACAAACGCCGATCCTGATTTTAATGACATCGCAGGATTTGATGCTAATGGTCAAACATTACACACACCATTCTTACGTCAAAATGTAGGTCTAGGCGACAGTGGAGAATTGAGAAGATCTGATGTGGCAAACGGTATGAATCCTATTTCAAGCTCAGTAGGTGTTGAGGCTTCCTTTGATCTGGTAGACGGTTGGAGATTTGATAATCGCGGCAGATTTTCCTTCAATAAAGGTGGATTCAACTCACCATTTCCAGCGAGCGTCTTGACGGCCAACGATTTTCTTGCCGGTGATTTTGCTACCTCACGTGACTATGCAAACTTGACTTTTGCAAACGACGGCAGCCCAGTTCCTGGCAACACCATTCTTGCTCCAACGGTATTGTTTGATACACAGCTCAATAACTTCAACAACTTTATGAATGATGCGAGGTTGTCCAAATCATTTGACAATATCGATATCACCTTGGGATACTTCAAATCCTATCAAAATGTAAGCATGTCCTGGTTGTGGAACTCCTATTTGCTGGAAGCATCTGGTGACCGTGCTCGTTTGATCAACGCTACAGCGGCTAATGGCGACGCTCGCAGTGAAAACGGACTTATTGGCTATGGCGCTACCCTATTCGGTAACTGTTGCCAGCGCAACTACGACACTGATTATAATGTGAGTGCTCCTTATGTGGACGTTTCCATCGAGGCCAATGAAAATCTCAACTTCAATGCAAGTGCTCGTTTTGATAAAGGTCGTGTAGATGGAACTTTTGCAGGACCAGTTCAAACCACTTATGACGTGAACAATGACGGTGAAATTTCGTTTATCGAGCAGTCTGTTTCTGCTATTGACGTGGCAAACCCTACCACTGTAGATTATGACTATGACTATTTCTCTTATTCCTTAGGTGCTAACTTGAAGTTGTCAGAGTCTCAAGCTGTGTTTGGAAGATATTCTAGAGGCGCTTCCGCGAAAGCTGACAGAATACTCTTTGCGGGACTCAATTATCTAGATGGTGATGCGATCAACGCATTGGACTTTATCAACCAAGCAGAAGTAGGTTACAAACAAGGATTTGAAAACGGTGCATTGTACGCAACTGCTTTCTATGCAAAAACAACAGAAGAAGGTGGTTTTGAAGCAACCTCACAGCAAATTATCGAGAACGATTATAAGTCCATAGGTATTGAACTAGAAGGTACCTACAGATTTGACAACCTCAACCTGCGTGGTGGTGTAACCTACACCAATGCCGAAATTGACTCTGGTGACAATGCAGGAAACACTCCTAGAAGACAGCCAGACTTTATCTATAACTTCTTGCCATCCTACAGCTTTGGTGCTGAGTCACAAAATAATGTAGGTCTAAGTTTTATAGGACAGTCTAAGGCTTTTGCACAAGACAGCAATCAGTTGGTATTACCTGCATTCTTAATTGTTAGTGGTAACGTGAACTTCCAGATCGCAAACAACTTGACGGCAAACCTATCTGCCAACAACATCTTTGACACCTTAGGGATCACAGAGTCTGAAGAAGGCGCAATTACTGAAGGTCAAACCAATTTCATTAGAGTACGTCCAGTACCTGGAAGATCCATTTCATTAGGATTAGGATACCGATTCTAAAAATTAGCCTTTTTACTTTAGTTTAGATCAGTACCTTGGAGTTGCTGAAAGCGAGGTTTTCAGCAACTCTTTTTACCTAAAGCCTTTCTCATGAAATCCCTTTTTGTCTTACTCTTCTTGTTCACAACGGCGCATGCGTTCTCACAAACCGAAACGTCAACGCAGCAAGAAACCCAGCTCATCGTTTATGGAATAGACGACTGTCATTACTGTCACGATTCAAGGGCTCTACTGGACAAAAACAAAGTGGAATACACATTTTATGATGTGGATACGAATGTTGCCAAAAGAAAGGAAATGATCGAAGGGTTGAAGGCAGCGTCCATTGACCTAAAAAACTTAAACATGCCAGTGATCAAAAAATCTGGCGAATACCTCATCAATGACGGTGACTTTGACCAATTTCTTGAAAAATTAATCCCTTTTACAAAAGATAATGTTTCAAAAAGCTAAACTAAGTTTCTGGCAAATCTGGACCATGAATTTTGGATTCTTCGGGATTCAATTCAGTTTTGGGTTGCAACAAAGTAACATGAGCGCCATTTATAAATATCTGGGTGCTGAGGAAAGTGAGATTCCCATTTTGTGGCTTGCCGGTCCTGTAACCGGATTGATCTTGCAACCTATCATAGGTGCCATAAGTGATGGTACCTGGTCGCCACGATTTGGTCGTCGCAAGCCTTTCTTTTTGATAGGTGCGATCTGTGCCAGTGTAGCGCTTTTATTTATGCCCTACTCGCCTTCCATCTGGATTGCGGCAAGTTTGTTATGGATACTTGATGCAGGAAACAATATAGCCATGGAACCCTACCGGGCTTTTGTTTCTGATATCTTACCTAAAAAGCAACATTCTCTTGGATTTTTGATGCAGAGCTTTTTTACCGGCTTAGGAACCACGTTAGCCAATTTCACGCCAGCTATCTTGATCTCCATAGGTTTCTTTGCTTTGACAGACACCATGGATAACGGTATACCAGTAGCGACGTACTGGGCTTTCTTCATTGGTGCCTTTGCCTCCATTGCCAGTATTCTGGTATCGGTTTATACTACCAAAGAATACCCACCAACTCCAGAAGAGCTCGCTGCGATTAAAGCCGAAAAAGAACACGGCAATATCCTGACAAGAACCTGGAAGGATATCGTCACGGCCTTTAAAGAAATGCCACTCACCATGAAGCAATTGATACCGGTAAAATTCTTTACTTGGTACGCTATGTTTTGCTATTGGCAGTACTTGACCTCTGCAATGTCTTTATCGTTTTTTGGAACGTTAGATACCGATACGGCCGGTTTTAAAGAAGCCCAAGTGCTGACAGGTCAAGTGAACGGCTCCTATAACATCGTTTGTTTTATGGTGGCTTTTGCGTTAGTACCGTTAGCATACAAAATTGGAGCAAAAGGAGTTCATTTCTTTGCTTTGATCCTAGGTGGTATAGGTGTGTTTTGTATTCCATACTTAAGTGTTACAGAAGTTTTGTTCTCGATCCCTAACCCATTCGGTAGTGGTGCGACGCCTATTTACACCTTGTACCTAGCAACCATAGGCTTAGGTATCGCTTGGGCATCGATGCTGGCAATGCCTTATCAATTACTAGCCGGATCCATTCCAAAAGAGAAAACAGGAGTCTACATGGGTATTTTCAACATGTTCATTGTAATTCCTATGATCATCCAGATTTTGACCATGCAGGGATTTGTCTATGAATTGTTGGGTAGCAACCCTATCAACGTTATCAAAATGGCAGGTGTGTTTCTGGGACTGGCAGCGGTATTTACCCTATTTATCAAAGTAAAACGCAAGAATCAAGTAGTTCAATAATTATGGAAATCACTCAAGATCCATCAAGTCTTTTGGCCGCTGCACGATCAGATCGCGGTTTTCTCGCCAGCGCTTCAGATATTTCCAACTACAAGCGCATCTGGGCTAGAGACGGCGTTATTTGTGGACTTGCCGCATTGCTGGATGGTGACGACTCGTTGATCGCGACCTTTAAGTCTACGCTAGAAACCCTAGCCAGCCACCAGCATGAATTGGGTCACGTACCTTCAAACGTCCACTTTAAAGAAGATGGAGCTAGTGAAGTAAGCTTTGGCGGTCTTGCCGGCCGTGTTGATACCATTTCCTGGTTTATTATAGGAGTCTGCAATTATGAATCACATACTGGTGAAAAGGACTTTTTTAAAAAAATGCTTCCCAAAATTCATAAAGGACTCCAGCTACTCAAGGCTTGGGAATTCAACAACAACCATTTGATTTACGTTCCCAGATCAGGAAACTGGGCAGATGAATATATTACGGAAGGTCACATCTTCTACGATCAGGTATTACGCCTTTGGGCGTTACGCTGCGTCCATATTTTGGAACCTTCAAGTGCCTTGGAAGAACAAATTAGTACGATCACTACGATACTGGAAGGCAACTATACCGCAGGAAATTTTGAGCATCCGTTTCATCCTAGGGCTTATAAATCAATGGAAGACAAACCTTATTGGATGGCTTCCATCAATCCGTCGGGTTATCAGACCATGTTTGACGCCTTGGGAAATTCCATTGCTTTGTTACTGGGATTGGGTTCAGTTCGCTTTCGCGAAAGCGTCATTACCTACTCAGAACAGCTGCGCTGTACCTTGCCGCTCAACTTGTTACCAGCTTTTTGGGAACCTATCCAGGAAGGCGACAAGCATTGGGAATTATTGACGGACAATTGCAAGTATGAATTCCGCAACCATGCTTATGAATTCCATAATGGCGGCACCTGGCAAATGGTCAACGGCTTTTATGGAATGGCACTGGCCGGACAGCATGAAAACAAGAGCCAAGAAATCCTAGCTCACATTAAACAACTCAACAGCGCCGAAGATTACGGCTATTACGAAAACTTCAATACGCAGACGACAGCCGCGATAGGAATCAAATATTGCACCTGGAGCGCTGCTGGAGAGATTCTCGTGAGAGAATACATGAACGGTAAAAGACTGCTATCCTGATGAAAGACAACAATAAACAAGTCATTTGCATAGGCGAGATCCTGATCGATTTTATAGGCTTGCACCGCAGTCCAGACATCGCCCATACAGCAGAATTCAAGCGTTTTCTAGGTGGATCACCAGCAAATGTGGCGATGAATCTCACCAAGCTGGGTTTTACGGCTACGCTGGTAGCAACCATAGGAGACGATGGTTTAGGGGATTTTCTATTGCAGGAAATGCAATCGCTGGGCATGAATCAGGATCATGTGAGAAAAGTAACTGACGTTCCCACGAGCACCATACTGGTCTCAAAAACTTCTGAAACTCCAGACTTTATAGCCTATAGAGAAGCAGACTGTGAGATCATCAACTCACAACTTCCTGACGATGTCATCAAATCAGCCGCTGTATTTCACACGACTTGCTTTGCTTTAAGCCGCAATCCGGCACGTGACACTATTTTAGAAAAGGTCAAGGTGGCCGCTACTGCAGGTTGTTTGATAAGCATCGACCTCAACTATTCTGCGAGGATATGGCCCGATAAGGATCAGGCGATCAAAACGATTAAGGAATACTGCTCCTACGGCGCCATGATCAAGATAAGTATGGATGACATGCAGCGTCTGTATGGCAATGCGATGACCAGCAGTGAGCTTTTTGAAACACTTCACGGTTACGGCGCAAATTTGATCTGTCTTACTCGTGGCAGTGATGGAGTAATTGTTTCCCGTAAAGATCACGCCTTACTTGAAATGCCTGCCATTCCCATCACATCTGTAGAAGATGCTACTGGTGCTGGTGATGCATTCTGGTCTGGATTTTTATGCGCCATGCTGGAGAATCGCAGTTTAGAGCAGTGTGTTGAATTTGCGCTTAAAGTAGCTTCCATCAAACTGACTACCATCGGCGGCTTACCTGCAAACTTATCGCTACAACCGTAGATTAATATTGTGAAAAATGTGTCTTTAGTTCGCTTTCCTGTCTGCCGACAGGCAGGCGCTAAAGCGAAATTCATCATCAACCTCATCTATCAAACACCTAGTATTTTACTCAAAAAGGTCTGAAGAAAGATAACGGTCGCCGCGGTCACAGATGATACTCACGATCACGCCGCTCTCCAGTTCACTGGCCAGTTTCAAGGCTGCTGTAGTGGCTCCACCACTACTCATCCCAGAAAAAATGCCTTCTTCCCTAGCGAGACGTCTGGCCATAGCTCTTGCTTGCTCTGTACTTACTTCCATCACACGATCTACTTTTGAGGCGTCAAAGATGGCGGGCAGGTATTCTTTGGGCCATTTACGTATTCCCGGAATGCTGGAGCCATCTGTAGGTTGTACGCCGACGATCTGGACGTTTTTGCTTTGCTCCTTCAAATAGGTAGAGGTTCCCATGATCGTTCCCGTGGTTCCCATCGAGGAGACGAAATGCGTGACCTTGCCATCTGTGTCTGCCCATATTTCTGGGCCAGTGGTTTTGTAGTGCGCCTTCCAGTTGTCCTCATTAGCAAACTGATTGAAGGAAAAATATCCTTCTTTTTCTACTTTATCTGTGGCATAATCTCTCGCGCCTTCAATGCCATCTGGATGCAGGGTAACTTTTGCGCCATAGGCTTTCATGGTTTGCACACGTTCTATTGTGGCGTTCTCTGGCATGACCAGTTCTATATCCAGTTGATAGATCCCAGCGATCATGGCTAGAGCGATACCAGTATTGCCGCTGGTTGCTTCAATTAGTTTGGAATTCTGATCAATCTCACCTCTTTCCAGCGCACTCTTGATCATGTTAAATGCAGCTCTATCCTTAACACTGCCACCTGGATTATCACCTTCCATTTTAAAATAGAGTGTGACGTTGGGATTTGTATTAAGTACCATGGATTTTACCAGTGGCGTGTTTCCTATCTGATCTAGAATCGAGTGACTCATGAATGTGTTTTTTGGGTTGATGTTTTTACCTGTGCGGTATAGATCGCCACCGTGTTTTTATCTACAGACGAAGTTATCCAAGCGTTTCCACCAATGGTACTATGTGCGCCTATTACGGTATCGCCGCCTAGAATAGTAGCGTTAGCATAGATAGTGACGTGATCTTGTATGGTAGGATGTCTTTTTTGATCTTGAAGGGATTTTTTTACCGTGAGCGCGCCTAGTGTTACCCCTTGATAAATCTTTACATGATCATGGATCTCTGCCGTCTCGCCTATGACGACACCTGTACCATGATCAATGAACAAAGATGCTCCTATGGTTGCTCCTGGATGGATATCGATTCCTGTAAGCTGGTGCGCATATTCGGTCATGAGCCTAGGAATAAGTGGTAAGCCTAGTTTGTAAAAAACTCTAGCCATTCTATAAATAGCAATGGCAAAAAATCCAGGATAGGCCAAGTAGATTTCTTCCAGAGATTTTGCTGCTGGGTCATTCTCATAAATGGCAGTAGCATCCTTTTTTAAACTGCAGAATAGATCTGGTATCGCGACCGTAAAGTCTTCCCAAGTCTTGCAGGGCTTGCCTTTGATATCTGGACAGGCTAGATTTCGTATGACCAGAAAAAGATCTTCCAACTCTCTTAATGCAGCAATGGTATCTGTTTCTGAATCAAAGAATACATGGAACAGTAGCTGACTAAAGCGTTGTGATTCGCTTTTTAATCTCATGGAAACCGAAACTTCCTTCTTTTGGGCGGTGATCGCGTCTATGAGTTGAGTCGAAAGCATGTTTTATTAAGTTTTGAGTGCAGCGGTCAGCTAGGTAATCAATTAATCCAAAATCGTCAAATGATCGAAAACCATTTGCATATCCCATTTGAGTTTACCACTAGCTATTGCTGTAAAGATAATATAGCACTAAGTTTTGATAAGAAGCTGGCTGAGAATGTTACGTTAAGATTGGACCATTTGTTTGGGGTAAAGATATCAGGAGCAGACAACTTATATTTCTGCGTACAAGCGAATATCAATCTCAAAAGAAGTTTTAAAATCGAAAAAAGCATTGTTAAACCTAACGAGCTACTGTCTTGAACCTCATAATAACTTGATATCAAATAAGTATCTTTATGATTTAAAATAGGATGGAGATGAACTTATATAAAAGGTTGAGAATTAAAGACTATCTATACACTTTCTGCTTTTTTGCACTTGCCCTAGCAAGTTGCGAGGAGCAGGAAAAAATGAGTTCCGTCAATCCAGAGAACTGGTCCAAAAGAGCTGCTGATACCTCTCAATTAGATTCTTTAGAAATTGGAAAGACTTATCTTTCTATCTATTCGCAGATTTATAACCTATCAGAACATAAGCGTATCAATCTTACCGCCACGGCAAGCCTGCGCAACACCAGCGATACGGATTCTATTTACGTACTCAGTGCCAAATATTTTGATACGCATGGTAAAATGATCAGGACCTATTTTGATCAGCCCATCTATCTAGCACCTATGGAAACTGTGGAAATTATCATAGACGAAGAAGACGTCACTGGTGGCACAGGATCAAATTTCCTTTTTGAATGGAAAGCCTCAACAACGACTCCAGAACCTATGTTTGAAGGTATCATGAACTCTACCAACAGGCAGCAAGGCCTTTCCTTTACCACACAGGGAAAAAGAGTGCAGTAACATGACAGAAATCATCACCACCATTTTATTCCTGATTGCGGTAATTGATCCGTTGGGATCTGTACCTGTATATCTGGAAGCTACCAAAAACTTTGACAAGAAACACAAACGTAAGATTGCCCTGCGAGCATCCTTCATCGCCTTCTTGATCCTATTGTTTTTCATAGTGGTAGGCCAACTTATACTGGAAGGAATGGAAGTCTCCTTGAATGCCTTTCAGATTTCAGGTGGAGTTATTCTGTTTCTTTTTGCCTTGACCATGATTTTTGGAGAAGGAAAACCCGAAAGCGAAAAAAGTAAAATCACGGACTATAAACACGTTTCCATCTTTCCCATTGCGATCCCATCCATCGCATCACCTGGTGCGATCATGGCCGTGGTACTCATGACCAACAACAACCTGTATAGCATAGAGCAACAAGCCATAACCACGGTCCTCGTTCTTATCGTCATCACTTTAACAAGTCTACTGTTGATTGCTGCAAATGCCGTTCAAAAAAGAATAGGTTCCTACGGGATTACAGTCATCAGTAAAGTGATGGGTTTGATCCTCGCATCCTATGCGGTACAAAGCATTCTTACCGGATTAAAGGATTTCTTCACCGTCCTTAATTAAGCTGAACTTAAGTTTATAATCCACCTCGATTTGAGCATTGTTTTGGTTAATTATTTCGCTTTCGCGAAAGCGAAAACCCAATACACATTACACCTTCCCGTTAAAGAGGCTGCAGTTGAAAACTAAGTAGGAAAAGATGCGAGTGAAGCCGAGTAATTATAAAATGCAACAAAACTAAAAAAGCCTCTCTAAAAGAGAAGCTTTTTTGTACTCGAGACGGGACTTGAACCCGTACGAACATTACTGCTCATTGGATTTTAAGTCCAACGTGTCTACCAATTCCACCACTCGAGCGATTGTGTCAGCGACACATCATTGGTATGATCAAAAAAGCCGACGTTGAATCGGCTTTTTCTAGAGCGAAAGACGGGATTTGAACCCGCGACCTCCACCTTGGCAAGGTGATGCTCTACCCCTGAGCTACTTTCGCATTATTGTATTTCAAAATTTGAAGAACAATCACTTTCAAACTAAGTTTCAAAGCGGATGCAAATTTAATAACTTTCCTTATTCTGCAAAGGATTTAATGTAAAATTATCCTGTGGCTTTATCCTTTCCCACAAGCATGCGTTTTATCTCGTTCAATTTCATCAATGCCTCGACTGGCGTTAAGGTGTTGATGTCAACTTGCAGTATTTCATTGCGCACTTCCTCCAACAATGGATCATCTAGGTTGAAGAAACTCAGTTGCATTTCTTCATCTTGCACCGCTTTCATGGCAGCTTTAGAGTCTTCTCGTTGATGCGACTTTTCAAGAGTTTTTAAAATCTTTTGAGCTTTATGAATCACTTGTTGAGGCATGCCCGCCATTTTTGCTACGTGAATTCCAAAACTATGATGACTACCGCCAGGAATGAGCTTGCGCATGAACAGCACTTTATCCTTCAATTCTTTTACCTCAACATTATAATTTTTGATGCGGTCAAACTGTTCGGTCATTTCATTGAGCTCGTGGTAATGGGTAGCAAATAGGGTTTTTGCTTTAAATGGATGCTCATGAAGATATTCTGTGATGGCCCAGGCGATGGAAATACCGTCATAGGTACTGGTTCCACGACCTATCTCATCCAGCAAAATCAAACTGCGATCGCTAACGTTATTTAAAATGCTGGCACTCTCGTTCATTTCTGTCATGAAGGTGGATTCACCTTGAGATATGTTATCGCTGGCTCCAACTCTCGTAAATATTTTATCTACGATTCCCATCTTGACCTCATCTGCAGGAACAAAACTTCCTATTTGAGCGAGTAGGACAATCAATGCCGTTTGTCTAAGGATCGCACTTTTACCACTCATATTGGGCCCAGTGATCATGATGATTTGCTGTTCCTCACGATCGAGTTGTACATCATTAGGAATATAAGGCTGATCTGCGGGCAGCATTTTTTCTATCACTGGATGCCGTCCACCTTTAATGACCAATTCATCAGTCTCTAAAATCTCTGGTCTCGTGTAATTGGACGCCACAGCATGATCTGCAAAGGACAACAAACAGTCCAGCTGGCCGATCAAATGTGCATTGTTTTGAATGGCCTTGATAAAAGGAATGATTTCTTGAACGACCTTTTCAAACAATTCTTGCTGCAGCGCATGAATACGCTCTTCAGCACCCAGTATTTTTCCCTCATATTCTTTGAGCTCCTCGGTGATGTAACGCTCTGCGTTGACAAGGGTTTGTTTACGTGTCCAAGATTCTGGGACTTTATCTTTATGGGAATTGCGGACTTCTATGTAATAGCCAAATACATTATTGCTGGATATTTTTAGGCTGGAAATACCAGTTTCCTTACTGTGTCGATCCAGCATCTTATCTAGATAGTCCTTTCCAGAAGTTGCTAGACCACGCAGCTCATCCAGCTCTTCATGAAAGCCATTAGCGATGGTTTTTCCTTTTAAGATGTTGACAGGTGCCTCTTCATCCAATCGTTCTTGAATGAGTTCAACAAGATGCTTACAGTTGTTGAGGCTCTCTCCCAAGACCTGTAATGAACTGTCTGGAGCTTCCATTGCCAGTTTTTTGATGGGAGCTATGGCCAACAAACTATTCTTCAATTGAATCACCTCTCGCGGACAAATCTTACCGACCGCCACTTTTGAAACTAACCGCTCAAGATCATTCATACTCTTGAGCTGAATCTTGATAGCTTCTCTGGTGTGAGGCTGAGCTTTGAAATAAGCGACCACATCGTGTCGCTTTTTTATTTGATCTGCATTTTTAAGCGGGAATGCCATCCAGCGCTTGAGCAAACGAGCGCCCATGGATGTTGTCGTCTGGTCAATGACATCAATCAACGTAACGGCACCAGAACTGAGAGCCTGATACAGCTCCAAATTACGCACCGTGAATCGGTCCATCCAGACGAAGCCATCATCTTCTATTCTAGAGATAGTAGCAATGTGATCAATTTGATGGTGTTGTGTTTCTGCGAGGTAGTGTAGTATGGCTCCTGCTGAAATTAGGGCTTCATCCAGCTTTTCCACTCCATAACCTTTTAAGGAATTTACCTTAAAGTGTTTGAGTAGACTTTCTCTGGCATAATCAATCTGGAACACCCAATCTTCTAAGTAGAAAAAAGGCAAGTCATAAGGAAAGTCTTGAGCCAGTTGCTTTTTATCGCTGCGAGATACCAGAACCTCACTAGGATTGAAGTTCTGCAATAGTTTATCGGCTTCTTCTTTGGTGCCTTGGCTGATCAAAAACTCACCGGTTGATATATCCAGAAATGCCACGGCATAGACATTTCGCGAAAGCGATATTGCTGCCAAGAAATTGTTACTGCCAGCTTGCAAGACCTCATCGTTGAGGGAAACGCCTGGAGTGATCAACTCTGTAACTCCACGTTTAACGATGTTTTTAGTCTGTTTAGGATCTTCCAGTTGATCACAAATGGCCACGCGTTCACCAGCACGGACAAGCTTAGGCAAATAGGTGTTCAAGGAATGGTGCGGGAAACCTGCCAGCTCTGTGCGCTCGCCACCGTTGTTCCTATTGGTCAATACAATATTGAGGATGCGAGCGGTCTTGACGGCGTCCTCTCCAAAAGTCTCGTAAAAATCACCCACACGGAAGAGCAACAAGGCATCAGGATATTTTACCTTGATCTTGTTATATTGCTGCATTAAGGGTGTGACCTTCTTACTTTTGGCTGCCAATGTGCTTGATTTTAGGAGGTTTAAAAATACAATTTAGGTAAGGGAAGCGCGATGGCTCGTCCCTAGACTTTTCAACAGTGGGCAGAAGTTATTCAAAAATCCAACGAGGCAATTGTAGCATTTTCTACAGGCTGAATAAGCTCTTCCAGAATCGTAGGATCTGCATTCGAAAAGAGCCGATGCTGTCCTGAGTCACTACTTGTATTGAGAAGATTCTGCTCTTGTAAAACCGCCAAGGTCTGCCTTGCCACGGCTGCACCAGAATCTATGATCTTAACGTTTTTAGGTAGCAATTCCTGCAAGGTGGTTTTAATATATGGGTAATGACTACAGCCCAAAACCAGGTAATCAATGCCGGAGGTCATGAATGGCTGTGTGATTTCCTGCAGCAGGGATTTCATCTCACGACTGTCTTTCTTACCAGATTCAATAAGTTCCACAATGCCGGTACCCGTGACTTCAATCGTGGCAATATCTCTTGTGAATTTTTCTTGTGTGGTTTTAAACAACTGGCTGGACAAGGTACCTTTAGTAGCTAAAATGCCAATTTTTTTGGTATCAGAATTTAGGGCTGCGGGCTTTATGGCCGGTTCTATACCTATAAAGGGAACGTTATACTTAGCCCTCAAATAATCAATGGCATTTGTGGTTGCCGTGTTACAGGGAACGGCAATCAACTTACAACCTTGGGCAAGCAGATACTCTGTGTTCTTAATGCTTAAATCAATGATCTCTTGCCTGGATTTAATGCCATAAGGTGCATTTTTAGAGTCGGCGAGATAGATAGTGTTCTCATGTGGCAAAAGCTGAACCACTTCTTTCCAAACTGAAGTGCCGCCAACGCCGCTATCAAAAAAACCTAAGGGAGCCTTACTCAAAATGATGTGTTGTTTGAGATCTTAATTTACGCCAAAAATAAAACCGCCTCTACATTGTAGAGACGGTTTCTTATATATTTAAGCGTATTCCTATTGGATACCTAATGCTTTCTTCACGTCTGGCATCAAATCATAACCGTCTGCCATGATCACACCAGTTCCCGTAGTAGAATCAAGAACATAGTCAAAACCTTTTGCTCTAGCTACTTTAAAGATCGCTTGTCTTGCCTCTTCATAAACTGGCTTTAATAGATCCGTTCTTTTTTGAGAAAGAGACTTTTGAGAATTGGTATAAAACTCTTCGATAGTCTTGCGGTCTGCCTGGATTTGCTCCAAGATACGCTGGTTCTCCTCATCAGTACGTGTTGGAGCTTTTTGCTGTGCTTCTTGGGACTTCGTCTGTAAAGCTTTATCCATGTTTACAAGCTCTGCCTCATAGGTTTTTGCAAGGTTTCTCAATTGCTTCTCGGCTGCTTTTGCCTTAGGCATGATTTCAACCAATTCTTGAGATGCAATGTGACACACTTTTGAAGCGGCTGTCTGCGCGGTCGCTGTAAAAGTTCCTGCAACTACAAATGCAGCAATGGCTATTAAATTTCTTACTTGTTTCATTATCAACTTTATTATTTTATTTTATGGTAACGGGCTGCAAATATAATGGGTTTGAAACCTTTATTTATTGTCTGGAGGATTGTTATTTTCCTTCTTTTCTTTATCTGCCTTGCGAGCAGCTAGAATACTATCTTTTCTACGTTGACGCTCTTTGATACTCGCTTCTCTACGTTCCTGATATTCTCTTGCTCTTGCTTCTTTTATACTGTCTCTAAATCTTATTTTTTCGGCTCTAGCGGCTTGCTTCTCGTCAATGATCGCCTCTTTTGCAGCTACTTTTTCCTGACGATCTGCAGCTTCTTGTACTGACATATACGGCTCGTCCTTGACATCCTCAACTGGAGTGTTCCTGGTCTGATTTCTTTCTTCACGATCTGCCTTCTTGCCAGTACGACCTATGGCTCTTAATACATCATCACTCAAATCATGACGGTCATCGCTGTAAAGCATGGTCGTCTCTGATCGCTCAAGGATCATGTCATACTTCTTTTGCTCACCTATCTTTTGCATCTCATTGAATACCTGATCTTGTACGGGTTGAATCAACTGTTGTTTTTGCTTGATGAAATCACCTTGAGCACCAAATCTTTTTTGCTGGTAATCATTCAGAGCTTGTCGCTTGATGCCTATTTCTTCTTCACGCTCCTCTATCAATTCCTTAGTCAACAAAACGCGTTCGTTCTTGAGAGAGGTTTCCATTTGGGCAATTTCAGACTCCATCTTTTCGATTTCGGTCTTCCATCCTTGCATGCGCTGCTCTAATTGCTCTGACGCTTTCTGGTATTCTGGAACGCTTTCTAAAATGTACTCCATATCAACGTAACCAACTCTTATGCCTCTTTGCGCTTTCGCGAAAGCGAAACATAAAACCATCATTGACAGTAAAAGGTAATTCTTGATTCTCATGATTATATCATTTAAAGAAATAACCGTGCCATTTTAAAATTGTTGCCCGATTATAAAGTGAACATTCCAGCCACTAGGATCTGTACTGTTTGAAATAGGTGCTGGATCAAATCCATAACCGAAGTCAATACCCAACAAACCGAAGGCTGGCATAAATACTCTAAGACCTGCACCTGCAGATCGCTCTACATCAAACGGATTATAACTCCTAAAAGTATCGTAGGATCCAGCAGCCTCTGCAAAGGTCAACACATAAATGGATGCCGCCTGCTCTAGCGTGATGGGATAACGCATCTCTAAAGAGAATTTGTTATACACGGTATCACCATCTGCACTGGTGGTCAACGCACTGTTGTCATAACCACGCATTCTAATAATATCGCGACCGTCTAACGAGAAAGCTCCCAATCCATCACCACCTACAAAGAATCTCTCAAATGGGACTAGACCGCGATCGTTGTTGTATGCTCCCAAAAATCCAAATTCTGACTTAGTCTGCATAATTAATTTGTCATAAATCTGAGTATACCAAGTTCCCTCAAATTTGATCTTGTAGTATTCCAAGAAACGGAAGCGTTCCTGATCGATCTTGGCAAGGTCTGGCGCTCCATTCGTCTGGAAGTTAGGGTCGTTTTCTAGGTTCTCATAATCCACACCATTCCATAAAGAGTAAGGCAAGGTCATTTTGGCCGTAAGGGCAAAACGCGAACCATAGGTAGGGAAAATGGGGTTGACACCTACATTATCTCTAGTAAGGCCTAAGGTATAAGCAAAGTTGTTTGAGAAACCATTAGGGAAATTAAATAGATTGGTCTGGTAGTTTTTCAAGTTATAGTGTTGGAATGATAGCGCTTGTGAAAACTGGAAGTATGGATCTGGCCACTCCAGCCTTTTAGCAAGTCCTATGGTAGCCCCAGAAATCAAGAAGCGCTGGTTTCTATCGACCTCTCTAAAGTTCTGAGCATTTACTCTAAACTGCTCACTATGCGAGAAAGAAACGTTGAAGGAAACAGGTTTTCTACCACCTAACCATGGCTCTGTAAAATTCAAAGAGTACGTACGGAAAATAGTACTTGCCTGTGCTCTCAAGGCAAGTGTCTGTCCATCACCTTGTGGTACTGGTTGATAAGCCTCCTTATTGAAAATATTACGTAGCGAGAAATTGTTGAACCTCAAACCTAGAGTTCCCACAAAACCACCACCACCATAACCACCTTGTAATTCAATCTGGCTGGCACCAGCCTCTTCTAGCTCATACTCTACATCTACGGTACCATCTTGTTGTGATGGGTTCAAAATACGCGGATTGATATTTTCTGCATTGAAAAAACCTAGCTGTCCCAATTCCCGTATGGAGTTGATGATAGCTGCTTTTGAGTACTTATCGCCAGGATTGGACTGTATGTTACGATAAATCACATGGTCATTAGTACGTGTATTACCTTTAACGCTAATGTGATTGAAGTAGGCTACATTATCCTCAATAATGCGAATTTCAAAATCAATGGTATCGTTTTCTACTTTAGTCTCGACGGCATTGATGCGTGAGAAAAGGTAACCGTTGTTTTGGTATTCATTCTCTAAGGTTCTCGCATCTGGATCTGCAGGATCAGAGATTTGATTGTCAAAAGCAACTCCATTGTAAACATCTCCTTTTTCAACTTTCAATAAGCGCTGCAGATAATCATCTGAATAGACCGTATTCCCAATAAATTTGATATCTCCAAAATAGTACCTGTTCCCTTCTTCTACTTTGATGTCCAGTGCGATGGTTTTATCATCGATTTTAGTAAGTGTGTCACCTACTACTCGCGCATCTCTAAATCCATTTTCCTTGTAGGTTTCCACCAAGTTTTTTAGATCTTCTTGATAGTCTTCTTCTACATACTTGGATCTTTTTAAAACACGCAAGAAGTTTTTCTGCTTCGTGTTTTTCAAGGCCTTTCTTAACTTTTTATCAGATAATTGCGTGTTACCTTCAAAGTCAATGCTCTTAATTTTTACCTTTTCATTCTTATTTACCTCGATCTTCATATCGACGTAATTGTTCCCTAGCGTATCCTGCGCATCACGTGTGCGTACCAACGCATCTGCATATAAAAAGCCTTTGTCTTGATACTTTTTCTCTATGAAATTGCGCGTCGTAGTAACCAGGTTTTCATTTGCCTTAGTTCCTTTTGAAAGATTGAGCTCTTTCAATAGATCTTTAGATTGGTTCTTTTTTAAACCATCAATCTCGATTTTATTCAAGGTGGGCACTTCAATGATATTGAATTCAAGATCAATCGTATCCACAATGTCGTCATTAGGGTCACCTTTAATCCCTACGGCGTAAACTCTAATATCACTAAACAATTTAAGATCCCAAAGCTTTTTGACGACTTGACTCAAACGCTCGCCTGGAACGAAAATGCGGTCGCCTTTACGTAGGCCTGTAAAAGCAACAACAGTGTTTTCATTATAGCTTTTAGTACCAGTGACGGTGATGTCTCCCAATATATATTCCGTAGATTCTCCTATAGGAATATCGCCTGGTCTTTGTGAAAAGGAAATGGCACTTGTGAGAAGTAGTATTACTAAAAGTAGCTTAGGTGCTAACTGTTTTGTCATGTTGTTATAATTGTTCACTCGTTTTACCGAATCGCCTTTCGCGATCTTGATAATTTTTTAAGGCCATCATCAAATCTTTTTTACGAAAATCTGGCCACAGCGTGTTTGTAAAATAGAGCTCTGCATAGGCTATTTGCCAAAGCAAAAAGTTGCTGATCCTGTGCTCACCACTGGTACGTATCAATAAATCCACGTCTGGCATATCCTTGGTAAATAGATAGTTCTCAATGGTGGACTCTTCTATTTGTTCAACTTCTAGGTCACCTCTGACCACATCTTTAGCTATTAGTTTAACAGCATTTGTTAATTCTTCCCTAGATCCATAGCTTAAAGCAAGGACGAGATTCA
This sequence comes from Nonlabens agnitus, assembly GCF_002994045.1. Lineage (NCBI taxonomy): Bacteria > Pseudomonadati > Bacteroidota > Flavobacteriia > Flavobacteriales > Flavobacteriaceae > Nonlabens > Nonlabens agnitus. The sequence continues at coordinate 2,787,971 of NZ_MQUC01000003.1, read as the reverse complement.
TCTTATCATTGTCTTTAGTAAGTTCGACAACCTCGGCAAGTTCCTTTTGGGCTTTATCAGGCAATTGGTGCAATGACCCTACTGCCTTAAGTCGGATGCCATTCTCTCTAAGAGTAGGTAATTCCTTGCGTAAACTGGAAACCAAAATTCTCATTAAAGTATCCACTTCTAACTTGGGCCTCTTCCAGTTTTCTGTACTAAAGGCATAGAGTGTCAGGTATTTGATACCTAACTTTGCACAAGTCTTTACGGTCTGACTCACAGCTTTCGTACCTTTTTCATGGCCACGCACTCGCATCAAACCTTGATTTTTTGCCCAGCGGCCGTTACCGTCCATAATGACAGCAACGTGTTTTGGCAATTTAGTCTGATCAAGTAAAATTTCTTCCATTTCTAAAAGTTGCAATAACATGGTTTGCGTCCAAAGGTATAAGTTATGGTCACTCCACTAAAGACATACCAATCATTGTTGTTTAAATTCCCGAATTTTAGTTCTTCAAATTCATCCTTTGATTCATCTGGATTACTGCCATCGAGGTTATCTGTAAAGGTATATCTTGCTCCTATTTCTGCAGCTAGAATTAGATGCTCTGTTAAATTTGTCTTTACACCTAAGATAAATGGAATAGCAAAATCTATTCTTCTACTGTATCGTTCTAGTTGATTGTTATTGGTATTCTCATTTAGTGCCAGGCTTCCATAACTATAGGTTGAAAATCCTGTATACATATAGGGAGTAATGTGTCTCTTTCCAGAATACAGTTCCCATTCCCAAAATGTGTATTCCACACCTAGTGAGGCTTCCAACATACTGTACTCGTATTCCAAGCCTCTCAATTCTCTAGACCTATCATCACTCTTGCTATCATCACCATTAAGCCTGGTGTAAATTAAGGAACCTCTAAAACTATGTCTATTACTGCGATTCCATTTTGCCACGCCACCTATGGCTATCCCAGATGGATTTACATATTTTGTACTCCCAACATCACCAATCACGTTTGAACCACCAGCCCATACACCTAACTCGTAGGTCTGCGCTTTAGCGAAAGCGAAAACAAAAAAAGCAATCAATAATAGTACTAACCGCATTGGTTTTTTTTCAAACGTGCAAATATAACAATTCTCACAAGGCAGCATAGGTAAACGCCGCCCATTGTGACTCATGTTAAAACAAAGGAAGCGTCAAATTATTGTCTAATTGCGCTTATCTTCTCCCCATAACAATTTATGGCGTAGCGTTTCTATAAAGCTTTGATCTTCCAACTCGATGAGATCGATGGTGAAATCTGCCTTTTGCAATGTGATTTGGGTGCCGTCTGGATAAGAAGCGATGCGATTGTCTAGTGATGCGAGAAATTCATCTTCACGACCTATGACCTTGACTTTGATTACGGTAGTATCAGGAATAACAAGCGGTCTCGCATTTAAATTATGAGGCGCGATGGGTGTGATGACAAAAGCATCTGTATCTGGAGAAATAACGGGACCACCACAACTCAAACTGTAACCGGTAGAACCAGTTGGTGTAGAAACAATCAATCCATCTGCCCAATACGAAGTGAGAAACTCGTCATTCAAGTAAGTTTCAATCTCGATCATAGAGGTCGTGTTCATGCGGCTTACCGTGACCTCGTTAAGCGCAAAATTATTTGGTGGCAAGTGGTTCTCTTCATGTTTTGAAGACGCAGTAATGAGAGATCTTTTGGATAGCTTATAATTTCCATCCATCACTCGCTGCACGACTTTTTCCACCTCGTCTTGCTGTACCGTGGCGAGAAAACCCAGCCTACCCGTATTAATACCTAAAATGGGAATATTGAGACGGCCTATGTAGGTCACGGCTCTCAAAATTGTTCCATCGCCACCTATGCTTATGAGCAAGTCATAGCTTTCATCCAGCTGTTCAAAACTATCGATGGGTTTACTTAATTCTAAGTCGTTAAGAATACCTGCAAATTTTGATTCTATTTTTACATCGCAGGATCGCTGGAGCAATGCCTCTACCATACTGCTTACCGTTTTATGTGAACCGGTATGCAGATATTGTCCATAAATGGCGATTTTCTTCATCAAATATTGAGGTATTTATCCAGGTAATCTGACCGCTCTTTGAGAGCATCCAGATAGGAGTCATCTTCTGCAGCACTTACCACTACATAACTGTAGCGTCTAAAGGTTTGCAGTAGTGCGTTGATGTTATTGGGACTAACTTTAAGGGTAATCTCTGTGACGTGATCTTTATAGTTGCTAACAAAACAGCCATAGACCTTACAGTCATTGGATTCTACAATCTGGGCGATCTCGCTAAAACTATAGTCTGTTGCACCTTTCTCCAGCACAATCACCGCACCAGATTCATATAAGAAAGGAGAATCGCTAAAATGCTGCATGATGTCCTTCAACTCATAATAACCCAAATATTCATTTTTGTCATCGAGCACCGGCATAACATTGGAATTGTGCTGCGCAAATGCCTCAAGCACGTCTAGCCAGTGCGTATCTGGTTTTACCATAAAGGTATCCAGCGAATATTTGACGTCCCGTAGCGACTGACCGTCTTCAAAACAGTATACATCAGTTTCTGATACGCAACCCTGATAAACTTCATTATCCATGACAGGTAAATGCGAAAACGTGAGCTGCTGGAAGAGCTTCTGCGCCTGGCGCACATCGTCATCCATTTTTAAGGGTGCTACATCGCTTATGATATACTCCTGAATATTCATAACTGGCTTTTCCTGCAAATTAAACATTTCTCCAGTTATAGGGTGCAGCCTTAGTTTGTATTTTTGATGTTCTAAACTATTGTTATGGCTATTTTAAGCGTGAATATTAATAAGATCGCAACCTTACGTAACTCAAGAGGTGGCAATGTTCCAGACCTACTTCAAGTAGCGATGGATCTTGAGAGATTTGGTGCGCAAGGCATTACGATCCATCCACGTCCAGACGAGCGTCACATCAAGTACCAGGATGCACGAGATCTCAAAAAAATAGTCACTACAGAGCTTAATATTGAAGGGAATCCCATTGACAGTTTTGTAAAACTGGTCGATGAAGTGCGCCCAGCACAGGTAACATTGGTACCAGATGCACCAGACGCCATTACCTCAAATGCAGGTTGGGACACCATCAAGCACGCCGATTTTCTCAAAGACATGGTCGCACATTTCAAAAGCAATGGCATACGCACCAGTATTTTTGTAGATCCCGTAGAAAAAATGGTAGAAGCTGCAGCACAGACTGGTGTTGATCGTATTGAGTTGTATACTGAGGACTATGCGCGTCAATACAGTACCGACAAAGAAAAAGCTATCGCTCCTTATATCAAGGCTGCACAGGTGGCCACTCAAGTAGGATTGGGCATCAATGCGGGCCATGACTTATCGCTAGAGAACTTAAAATACTTTAGTGAGCAGATTGTTGATTTGAAAGAAGTAAGCATAGGCCACGCATTAATTTCTGAAAGCTTGTACTTAGGCCTTGAGAATGTGGTCAACATGTACAAACATAGACTGGCATGATATTACACAGCATAATATTAGGACAAGGCAAGCCATTTATCATCCTTCATGGGTTTTTAGGAATGGCAGACAATTGGAAAACACTAGGTACACAATGGAGCGAATCTGGATTTGAGGTTCACCTACTGGACCAGCGCAACCACGGCCGCAGCTTTCATAGCGATGAACACAACTATGATGTGATGGCAGCAGATCTTAAAGTGTATTGCGACCATCACAACCTTGAAAACATCATTCTTTTAGGTCACAGTATGGGCGGTAAGGTCGCCATGCGCGCTGCCGTATTGTATCCAGAATTGATCGATAAACTCATCATTGCAGACATCGCACCTAAACCATACGATCCACACCACAGCGACATCATCCATGCGCTCGAATCTGTCGATTTTACTACGGTCAATTCTCGTAAAGATGCAGATGCAGCAGTAGGCCGCACCATTAGCGACAAAGGAACCAGACAGTTTCTACTCAAGAGCCTTTTCAGAAAAGACAAGACCAGTTATGGCTGGCGTTTCAACTTACCGGCGTTGTCTCAAGCCCAAAGTATGGTAGGCAGCCATGAGCCTATTGAAATTCCCGTTCAAATTCCAACCATGTTCGTACGTGGTGGTAAGTCTGGTTACATTCTGGATAGCGATAAGGCTGTTATTGATCATGCTTTCGCGAAAGCGGAACTCCACACCATCCCTAATGCGGGACACTGGTTACATGCCGAGCAACCTGATGAATTTAACAGACTCGTTGAGAATTTCGTAAAATAAATTTGTTATGCTTGCATAATGATTACGAAAACGCTTGCGTAATATTAATTTAATATTAAATTTGGTCAATAATAATCCTTATCCCTTTTTAAACAACTGAATATGAACAAATTAAAAGTTTTTGCTGTGCTTTGTTTGGTTTCTGCCCTTTCCTATGCTGGTGGTTACCGTGTAAGTACGCAAAGTAACAAGCAACTTGCGATGGGACACACTGGTGTGGCTGTCGTTAATAGTGCAGATGTACTATTCTTTAACCCAGCAGGTCTTGTACATTTAGAAAATAAACTTAATGTGAGTGTAGGTGGTTTTGGAGTATTTTCAGATGTGAATTATCAAAACTCTGACACAGGAGCCTTTGCCGAAACAGAGAGCCCTGTAGGAACTCCTTTTTATGCTTACGCAAGCTATGCATTGAGCGATAAGTTTGCAGTTGGATTAGGGATTTATACTCCTTACGGTAGTAATGTTACCTGGCCTACAGATTGGGAAGGTTCACATTTGGTAAATGAAATCGAGTTACAAGCGATTTTTATCCAACCTACTCTTTCTTACCAAATTTTTGAAAATGTAAGTTTAGGTGTTGGTGCCATGATTGCTATAGGTTCCGTAGACTTTAATAGAAATGCTTCTAGATCATTGACTGACGAGCAAGGTAACAGATCAAACGTTGCTATTAGTGACAGTGGTGTTGTAGGTGTAGGCTGGAATGCTGGTATAATGTTCACGCCAACGGATAACCTATCCATTGGATTTAACTATCGTTCCCTAATCGACATTGAAAGTGAAGATGGAGAAGCTACGTTTTCCAACTTCCCAAATAGCCCACTAGTTCCAGCAAATGGGACACAAGGGTTCACGGCTACACTACCGTTACCAGCTGAAGCTACTTTAGGTATTGCATACTCCTGCGACAAGTGGTTATTTGCATTTGATTACAATAGAGCCTTCTGGAGTGAATATGAAAACCTTGATATTGACTTTGAAAATGGCACTTCATCCATCAATCCTAGAAATTACAAGGATGCTTCATCGTACAGATTAGGTGTACAATACCTAGCAACAGACGCATTGACCTTGAGAGGTGGTTGGTATTTTGATGAATCACCGGTTCAATCTGGATTCTTTGCTCCAGAAACACCGCGTAATGATTCTGTAGGTTACACAGCGGGATTATCATATTCCTTCTCTCCAAGATTCTCGATCGATGCTTCATTCTTATACTTGAGGTTTAAAGAAGTTACAGAGTCTTATGACTTCTACGCAGATCCAGGTGGACAACCAGCACCATTTAGAGGTTCGTACAAGTCCAGAGCACTTATTCCAGGGATAGGTATAACATATAGTATGTAATGAAAAAGATAAACATGAAAAACAGTATAAAATATATAGCTTTATTTGCAGCAGCTGCTGTTTTGGTAAGTTGTGAAAACGAATTTGACGAATCTATAGAAGACGGTGGCGTTTATACCGCTGGAGAAGCTGATTTTACCAAATTCGTAAGTGTTGGTAACTCGTTAACTTCTGGATTTGCTGACAACGCGCTCTACTTAGAAGGTCAGCAGAACTCCTTTCCAAATATTATGGCTCAACAGTTTGAGCTCGTTGGTGGTGGCGAGTTCAATCAGCCATTAGTAAATGACAACATAGGTGGTCTGTTATTTAATGGAGCTCAATTACCTGGGTTTAATACTAGGTTAGTCTTGACTGCAAACGCAATGGGACCTGTTGGACCATCAAATATTGCTGGAACTCCTACGACTGATATTTCAAACGTTTTTGACGGACCATTGAACAACTTTGGTGTTCCAGGAGCAAAAAGCTTTCACTTGGGAGCCTCTGGTTATGGTAATCCACAAGCACTACCTAATGCAAATCCGTTTTACATTCGTTTTGCCTCAACTCCTGATGCAACGATCATACAAGACGCTGTGGATGCTGATGGAACTTTCTTTACGTTATGGATTGGTAACAATGATATATTAAGCTACGCAACCTCTGGAGGTTCTGGTGTAGATCAAAATGCAGCAAACAATACTGATCCAACTACATATGGCCCAAATGACATTACTGATGATATTGTATTTGCAAGCGTTTATTCTGGCTACGTTCAAGCATTAACAGCTAACGGTGCAAAAGGTGCTCTTATCAACATACCAGATGTAACTTCAATTCCGTTTTTTACCACGGTTCCATTTGCCCCATTTAGCCCACTTAATCCAGATTTTGCGCCTCAGATTCCTGCTTTAAATGCCTTTTATGCAGACTTGAACCAAGCATTTACAGCATTTGGGTATCCAGAAAGATCTGTTACTTTCTCAACAACTGCCGCAAGTCCAGCCGTTATATTTGACGAGACTTTAGATGATATCACTCCGCAATTGACGTTAGCTTTGACACCTCAATTCGGTCCACTAGCGGGATTAATTGCTCAGCAGTTCGGGCAGATAAGACCAGCGACTGCAAACGATTTGATCACCTTCCCAACAGCACCTATCTTGGGACAAGTAAATCAAGCAAGATTTACGCAACTTACAGGAGCTGGTGTTCCAGCAGCAACGGCTGGCTTATTATCAGCTAACGGTTTGACTTTTGCTCTACAAGACCAGTCTACCTTGACGCCAAGTGAGCAGGCTAGCGTCTCAGCTGCACAAGCTGCTTACAATGCGACGATCGCCGCTTTAGCTCAAGCAAACGGTCTAGCCCTAGTAGATGCTAGAACTGCGTTACAAGGTGTGGCACAAGGTGGTGTTGCCTTTAACGGTGGTACGCTAACGAGCACTTATGCTTCTGGTGGTGCGTTCTCTTTAGATGCGGTTCACCCTACACCTAGAGGTTATGCGTTTACTGCAAATACAGTTATCAATGCGATTAATGCTACCTATGGTTCGACTATACCTACGGTAGATATAGGTCAATACAAATCTGTACAGCCTAGTAATAGTGTAGCTCAATAACTCATACTCCCATTTTTCAAACATCCGCTGGAATGTATTTTCCAGCGGATGTTTTATTTTTATAAAAAACCAATCCCATGAAATTTATTCTCAAGTTGCTTCTTACCGCAGTATTGGTGATACTCTTGTCCTACATTTTACCTGGTGTTTCTACAGATGATTTTCTAACGGCGGTCTTTGTGGCGCTCGCCTTGTCTATACTCAATTTTATAGTAAAACCTATATTGGTCATCCTTACTTTACCCGTGACGGTACTTACTTTAGGGATATTCCTTTTATTCATAAATGCTTTCATCATCATGATTGCAGACTGGTTAGTGGACGGTTTTCAAGTGGATAATATTTGGTATGCGCTCATCTTTGCATTTCTATTGGCCTTGGCTAGATCTCTTCTTTTCAAGACAACAGAAAGCGAAGATTAACTCACAGTCACCTATCGTTTTGATAACATGCAAATAAAGACTAATTTTGCAGCCCGAATTTAACAGCATAAAAGTCTTTAAATGAATATCAAGCGCACTGACTCAGACGCACTTAATGCTACTATCACCATTGAAGTGGCACAGGCAGATTATAAAGAAAAGGTGGACAAGATTCTTGCAGATTACCGCAAGACAGCAACCATTCCAGGTTTTAGAAAAGGACACGTTCCAGCAAGCCTGATCAACAAAAAATATAGAACACCAGTATTAGTTGATGAGATCAACAAAATCATTCAAGAACAATTGAATGAATACATCACTAAGGAAAAACTAAATATTCTGGGGAATCCGCTTCCTGTAGAACAAGAAGAAATTGACTGGTCCAGCGACGATTTTAAATTTGATTTTGAAATAGGCCTTGCTCCAGATTTTGAAGTGGATGTAAAAGGAAAAAAATCAGTAACGCATTACCAGATCAAAACCGATGATGAAACGATCAACAAGCAGATCGATCGCATTAGACAGCAATATGGTAAGCTCGTAAGTAAAGAAGTTGTTGAAGAAGGTGATCAAGTGACTGGTATCTTCCGCAACGACGATGAGGACATCAATACTGATGCTACTTTCTCAATAGATAAGATCAAAGGTAAAACCAATACCAAAAAATTCATTGGCGCTAAAAAAGGGGACTCTTTAGAGCTGAAGACAAAAGGTCTTTTTGAAGACGATCATGATTTGATGTCCAACCTTAAAATCGAACATGATAAGGCGCATGACCTAGACGTACCTGTAACTTTTGAAATTACAGAAGTCAACAAGCGCGAGATGGCAGATTTGAATCAAGAGTTCTTTGATAAACTTTTTGGTCCAGATGTAATCAAAAGTGAGGATGAGCTTAGAGAGCGACTAAGAGAAGACGCTAAGAAGCAGTTTACGCAACAAACCGATCAAAAGCTTCTTACTGATATCACTGAAGGTCTGATAGAAGACACGAAGTTCGACCTTCCTGCAGACTTCCTGAAGAAATGGATCGCAAACAATGGCGAGAACGAATTGACAGAAGAAGAAGCTGCAGCAGAATATGAGCGCTCTGAAAAAGGATTGAGATATCAATTGATTGAATCCAATATCCTAAAGGCAAATGAAGACCTTCAACTCAAGTTTGAAGAGCTTAAGGATTATGCCAGCGCGCAGATAAGAGAACAGATGAAGCAGTATGGACACACTAACGCTACTGATGAAGAAGTAGACCAAGTAGTGGCCCGTATCATGCAAAATCAAGAAGAAGTAAAAAGAATGAGCGAGCAACTTCAAAATGAAAAAATGTTGAAGTTCTTCAAAGACAATGCAAAGCTCAAGGTTAAAGAGGTTACTTATGAAGATTTCATAAAAGAGGCTTACGACGCCTAGGCGCTCTTTAATCATTATCTTTAGGCGTTGACTTTACAATTAGGTTAACGCCTTTTTCATTCATTAAAAAGTAATATTACGGTTATGGATATAGCTAAGGAATTTGAAAAATATGCGGTTAAGGATCGTGGTGTAAATCCCATGTATTACGATAAACTAGTAGGCAGCATGACGCCTACTAACCTCACTCCCAACATTATTGAAGAACGTCAAATGAACGTTCTCGCCATGGATGTCTTTTCACGATTGATGATGGATCGCATCATCTTTATGGGAACCGGCGTGAACGACCAGGTGGCAAACATCATACAGGCACAACTTCTATTTCTTGCCAGTACAGATGCAAACAAGGACATACAGATCTACATCAATTCTCCAGGCGGTAGCGTCTATGCAGGATTGGGAATCTATGACACCATGCAATTCATCAAGCCAGATGTGGCAACGATCTGTACGGGAATGGCAGCCAGTATGGGCGCTGTTCTATTGTGCGCCGGTGAAAAAGGAAAGCGCAGCGCGCTACCTCACAGCCGTGTAATGATACATCAAGTGTCCAGTGGCGCTCAAGGTCAGGCATCTGACATTGAGATCGCCATTAAGGAAACCATCAAGCTCAAAGAAGAGTTGTACGAGATCATCGCAAAGCACTCTGGAAAGACATACGAGCAGATCAACGAGGATAGCGACCGTGATTTCTGGATGCGCGCAGACGAGGCAAAGGAGTACGGCATGATCGATGAAGTACTAACGAGAGATAACTAATAGTACCGCGGTTGATGACAGGTTCGCTTTCGCGAAAGCGAACTCATCCATCAGCACCCATGCAATAAGAAAGTCATTATAAAGGTTTTCAACATTGTAAAAACGCAACATTTATGAGTAAGGAACAACTAGAATGTAGCTTTTGTGGCCGCAATAAAGCAGAAACCAATCTGCTCATTGCCGGTCTAGATGCGCACATTTGTGATCGATGTATTGAGCAGGCGCACGGCATTGTTATAGAAGATAGCAAGGATGAGGAAAGTGGCGTGTCAAAGGCAGATTTGACCCTTAAAAAACCTAAGGCGATCAAGGATTTTCTGGATCAGTATATCATTGGTCAGGAATTCACTAAAAAAGTGATGTCTGTAGCGGTATACAACCACTACAAAAGACTTTTGCAACCATCAACTGACGATGATATCGAGATCCAAAAGTCCAACATCATGATGGTGGGACAAACAGGAACCGGTAAGACACTTATTGCAAAGACCGTTGCCAAAATGCTTAACGTGCCTCTTGCCATTGTGGATGCCACAGTGCTTACCGAGGCTGGTTATGTAGGTGAAGATGTGGAAAGCATCCTTACCAGGTTATTGCAGGCTGCAGATTACAACCTTGAAAAAGCACAAACAGGAATTGTTTTTATCGACGAGATTGACAAGATCGCCCGTAAGAGTGATAATCCATCGATTACTCGCGATGTTTCTGGAGAAGGCGTACAGCAAGGATTATTGAAACTGTTGGAAGGAACCGTTGTGAATGTACCGCCTAAAGGTGGTCGCAAGCATCCAGATCAAAAGTTCATTGAAGTCAATACAGAAAACATTCTGTTTATTGCTGGTGGTGCCTTTGACGGTATTGAAAAAGTCATACGCAAGCGATTGAATATGCAGGCCGTAGGTTATGCCGCCATTAAGTCAAACGACCTTGTGGCAGATCAAGAAAACATCCTGCAATATATTATCCCTAAGGACATCAAGGATTTTGGGATGATTCCAGAAATCATTGGACGTCTTCCAGTTCTCACGCATATGAATCCGTTGGATGCTGGAACGTTGAGAGCTATTCTAACCGAGCCTAAAAACGCCATTATCAAACAATATGAAAAGCTGTTTGAAATGGATGGTATTAAATTCACGTTAACTGATGGTGCCTTGGATTACATCGTTGATAAGGCTATTGAATACAAATTAGGTGCTCGCGGACTGCGATCTCTATGTGAAGCCATCCTAACAGATGCTATGTTTGACATGCCCGGTAGTGAAGAGAAGGAATTTAAAGTCACAAAACATTACGCAGAATCAAAACTAGATAAGAGCGGCATTCAAAAATTGAAAGCGGTATCTTAAGCTACTTATAGGCAAAGGTTCAACCGTTAAGGACTCCATTCTTAACGGTTTTTTATTTTTAATAATTTTCACGCAACCTTTATCAAATTATTGCATCTGGTTAATAATAGGGTTAAAGATTTATCTATGAAATTATTTATGTCAACAAAGATTCTGACGATATTACTTTTTGCAATGTTCCTTTTATTTTCATGTTCCGATACAGATGACGATATTATCATCATTGATTCTGGTGGATCATCAGAGTATTTTTTAAATAATCAAACCAATAAAAGAATCATAGCCATTTTCCAAAAATCTGAAAGCTTAGGGCTGGGAATCGACACCACAGACATCTTAGAGATCAATACATCTAAAGAAGTCTTTCAAGATTTTATGATTGGTGTAAATCCAATGCCCACTGATTCATTCAACGAAATAAAATTTTTTGAAGCTGACGATTTAGACAATCCAATTCTGATTTTATCACCAATTCAAAATCAGGATTGGACACTCAAAAGCCAAGATTTGAACGATTCAGGTTACGGTTTATCAACTTTTGAATTTACAATTACCAATTGAATTCATTTAAAAGGTGTAGACTATCAATTTGAATTGTCTAAGCTCTAGGAAAACACCTATGCCTTATCCAGCACGATTTCAAAAGTCGTCCCTTGATCTGGTTTGCTTTCCTTAACCCGCAACTTTCCTTTATGGTAGTCGCTAATGATGCGTTGCGCTAGCGATAGACCTAAACCCCAACCGCGCTTTTTTGTAGTGAATCCAGGGTTGAAAATGCGTTTCCACAAACGTTTAGGGATTCCTTTACCGGTATCGCTCACAGTGATGTAGACTCTACCGGCGGCGTCTTTCAAACGCACCACAATATTTCCTTTACCGCGCATGGCATCAATTCCGTTTTTGATCAGATTTTCAATGACCCAGGCAAAAAGTTGTTCATTCACCATGACGTCAATGCTTTTATCAGGCACTTCAATAACAAATTTGATCAAATTGGAAGATCGGGATTCAATGTAATCTGCTGCACTTTTAGTTTGCTGGACAATGTCTAGCTTTTTTAGGGTTGGTATGGATCCTATTTTTGAGAATCGCTCAGTGATCATCTGCAAACGGTTGATATCCTTGTCCATCTCATCCACATAACTGGGATCTACGTCTGACTCTCTTAAAATAGCAGTCCAACCTACTAAGGATGATAGTGGTGTTCCTATCTGGTGAGCACTTTCTTTGGCCATTCCAGCCCAAAGCTTGTTCTGTTCTGATGCCTTGGTGGATCTGTAAAAAAACAAAACCACGGCGCCAAAAAGAAATATGATCAACAACAACGCTAGCGGGTAATACTTCAGCTTATTGATAATCACACTATCACCATAGTAAATCGTGTTCAAGACTTTACCTTGAAACGTTGTCACGATGGGCTGGTTTTGACTTTTATACTCAATGATGAGTTCCCGCAGTTTAGCGGTGTCTTTCATCACTTCTTCAGGAAGATTACGTGCGTTAAGTTCTCCTTTGTAATCTTCGCTTATGATGGGTGCACCAGTAGTGTTCCCAGCCACAGTCAACCCTAACTCACCTATATCTGCATCCAGCGACTGGTTACTCAAGTCCTTGAGCATGATCGCATATTCCTGCATATTCTTACGCTCAGATTCCTTCAGCTTTTGAAAGAATAGATAGGTATTCCATAAAATGATTGAAGTAATAAATATGGCAAAAGCAATGATGATCCATCGCAGTATATTCCTGTTTGAAGTAAAATTCATGAAGTGAACTATCCTATTTAAGGGCTGCCTCAAGCTGCTGTGCCTGCCTATGCCCTACTAAAAATACAACTATTCCATTAACGTGATAATCTCTTCAAAAGTACATGCAACTATCGCAGTTGATATTGCAAACAGCTTACAGAATCTGTACCTTTGAAATCTTGCAGCAACCGCATGAAAATTAGACCAGAAGATATCGAGAATCCGCAGTTGTATGGCCACCTTGTAGGTGCCGTACAGCCACGACCTATTGCGTTTGCGAGCACGGTTGATAATGATGGCAAGGTGAATCTATCACCATTTTCATTCTTTAACGTGTTTAGCGCAAAACCGCCTATACTTGTATTTTCACCGGTGCGCCGCGGTCGTGATGGAACGGTAAAGGATACGCTCATCAACGTCCAGCAAAATGCCGAGGTGGTGATTAGTGTGGTCAATTACAACATGGTACAGCAAATGTCGCTTGCCAGTACAGAGTATGCTACTGGCGTTGATGAATTTGTAAAGTCTGGTCTTACTGCTGTAAAAAGCGAACTGGTCAAACCACCTAGAGTTGCAGAAAGTCCCGTTCAATTTGAGTGTAAAGTCATTGACATTAAAGAATTGGGAGACAATGGTGGCGCCGGAAGCCTCGTTATTTGTGAAGTCGTGATGATTCACATTGACGACCAAATATTGGACGAGAACGATAGCATCGACCCGTTCAAGATCGATACGGTCGCGCGCATGGGCGGCAACTGGTACTGCCGTTCTAAAGATGCCATGTTTGAAGTAGAAAAACCTACCAGAAATCATGGCGTAGGCGTTGATGCCTTGCCAGAACACGCTAGAAACAGCGAGGTACTTACCGGCAATGACCTGGGCAGACTAGGAAATTTGAGTGAAATACCTGAGGATGATGAGGTTCTCGCTTTCGCGAAAGCGGAAAACCTTTCACACCTCAACACAAAAGATAAACATAAGAAAGCAAAGGAACTGATCGCTAAAAACCAGATCGCCGATGCTTGGAAAATTTTATTATCATAACTATGGAAGTTCAAGGAAAAATCAAACTAATAGGAGAAACCAAAACTTATGGATCGAATGGTTTCCAGAAACGCGAGATGGTCGTAACGACTGAAGAGCAATACCCACAACCCCTTATGATTGAGTTCGTACAGGACAAAACGAGCCTGTTAGACGCCTTCAATGTAGGCGACCCAGTAAAGGTTGGTATCAATTTACGCGGTCGTGAATGGCAAAGCCCTCAAGGCGAGATCAAATATTTCAACTCCATCACAGGATGGCGTATTGAGAAAGTAGGTGCAGCTGCGCCAGGCGCTGGTGAAGTACCACCGTTTGATGAGTATGAGCCCATCAAGAATTCTAGCGATGAAGATCACGACGATCTTCCTTTCTAGATAAATAAATTATTGAAATAAAAGCTGCTTCACGATGAGGTTGCCTATGTTGTGTCACGAGTTGCTCATCAATTTTTTTGATGGCGATCGCAGCACGCTAGGGCAAACATTGAGAAGCAGCTTTTTTTATTAACCACACTGTTTTAGACATTTAAGTAACCATGAAAATTTTAGGACCTGATCTTGAATTCCCGCATCCCAACACGGCAGATGCTCACGGTCTACTGGCCATAGGCGGTGATTTGAGTGTAGAGCGCCTGATGCTCGCCTACAGGTCTGGAATTTTTCCCTGGTACAGCGACGGTGATCCTATCTGCTGGTGGTCTCCAGATCCCAGAATGGTTTTTGACCTCAAGTCTCAAAAACCCATGAAGATTTCAAAATCTCTAAGACAAAGCCGCAGAAACAAAAGATATCACATCAAGGAAAACACCTGTTTTGAAGACGTGATGCGCGCCTGCATGAATGCCAAAAGAGGTTTACATGAAGGTACCTGGATCAATGAAGAGATGATTACCGCATACACAGCACTACATAAATTAGGAATGGCAAAGAGCATCGAGGTTTTTGAAAATGACCGGTTGGTAGGTGGTTTATACGGTATAGACCTTAAAACTCAAAAAAATTTTTGTGGTGAGAGCATGTTCTCCCATAAAACCGATGCTAGTAAAATAGCGCTATGGTATCTGGTAGAGAAATTGGCCAAAGACGATTATAACCTGATCGACGCACAACTGTACAATGATCACCTCGCCAGCTTAGGCGCCATGGAGATCGATAGAAAGGTTTTTCTATCCTATCTATAGGCTGGCATAAAGAGCCACATTCAAAAATAAAGATGTTGTCGTCGCAGCTGTTATATCCAGCCATCGATACTGTGTGTTGAGTTGTAACTTGTAGCTAGACCCGATTTGCCTACCTATTCCTAAACCGACGCGCTGTTCATAGATAGGGCGTAAACCATCTTCCGCAATGAATAAGGTTTCTAGATGGGAAACCACATAATATTCTGACGGATTCAAGTCATTACCGTTGAGAGGTATAGATCCTGAAAGACGATAACGCCAGCGATGTGTCAAACGATCACCTCGCAAACGCTGGTCCCAGCGCAGTCGATGAGCTAGTTGTAATTGATTGTATTTTTTAGTGTAAACATATTGTCCCATGAACCGTACTTCCTCAGGCAGGTTGTCATCAAATAATTCTCTATACATCACGCCTATTCCTATCAGGGAATAAAAACCTACTTCATACTGTCCAAATTGAGTGAGCTGCATACTAATAGCTTGGGCATCATCATTAATCTGCGTTCTTTGTTCTACCGCTGTGTTAAAGCTCCATCTGGAAGCTGGGTTCCACGAGACTTTGATCGCTGGCTGAAAGACCACTTGATCTGCCACCTGACCTAAGACCAGCGTAGGCAGCAAGAATAGAAGAACCCTAAAAAAGTAGGAAGTCATAAGCTATTCTTTTTACGTCTCTGGATTGTATTAAAAACCCGTTAGTGTCAAACAATAATTCCTTTCTGTATATTTTTCCATCTGTTTTAAAAGCTACGATAAGCTCGAGATTGTCAAAGGTGCGTTGATCGATATTTTGATTTAACTGCGATATGCTTGACTGTGGCAAATATTGCTCTTGCATCTTCTCGATGCGCCAGCGACTTGCAATACTATCCAGCCTAGTAGTGATGGCAGTACGTAGGTTTTCATCCAACGATTTTTTATCCACCTCAACTTCTACATCTTCCAGTATTCCTGTGACATTGAATTCTGCACTGTACCGGTTACCTTCTTTTTTGAATTTACCTTCAAAGCTTACTCGATCGTCGTCTGTTTCTTTATAGTATTTGACGTTAGTGTCTTTGGCTAGATCTGCAATGGTAGCAATGATGGGTGCTGGAACGTCAGATTGATCAATGCGTTCTTCCTTTTCGATTTTTACTTGAGAAGATTGCGCTTGTAATGAGTTCGCTTTCGCGAAAGCGATTACCATAAAAAACCACCAACTATACTTCATCATAACGGTAACAATTGATCTCGTGATCGTTAACCATTCCTGTCGCCTGCATGAAGGCATAGACAATGGTGCTGCCTACAAACTTAAACCCCATTTTTTTAAGGTCCTTAGAAAGTTGGTCTGAAAGTGGTGTGTTTGGCGGGATGTCCTTATAGGTTTTCCAGTGATTGGTAATGGGTTCGTGATCGACATAGGACCAGATAAATTTTGAGAAACTGCCGTGTCTTTGCTGCAGGTCTAAGAATATCTGCGCATTTGTGGTGATGGATTTTATCTTGAGCTTGTTTCTTATAATCCCAGGATTTGAGAGTAGTTCTTGATGCTTCTCATCATCGTATTCGGCAATTTTTACAGCATTAAAATGATCCAACGCTTCCCTATAATTTTCTCTCTTTTTAAGAATGGTAATCCAGCTTAATCCTGCCTGCATGGTCTCTAGAATAAGAAATTCAAACAGCCGCTGGTCATCATAAACGGGAACGCCCCATTCTTGATCGTGGTATTGTTGATACAAAGGGTCTTGCCCGCACCAGCCACAACGATGTTTTTTATTGTTGATTTCCATGGTATGAAAATACCTTTAATTATATTGAACTTCAATTTATCGATATGAGATCTTTTCTTTTTGCAGCATTCCTCGCGTTTTTCATCACTGGCTGTTCAAGCTATCAAACCATACCTGAAACTCAAGTGAACCAGGTCATAGATCAATGGCACGAAGCTGCTGCTAATGCGCAATTTGAAACCTATTTTGATCTTATGTCAAATGATGCCGTTTTTATAGGAACTGATGCAACAGAAAACTGGCAACTAGAAGAATTTAAAGCATTTGCAAAGCCTTTTTTTGATAAAGGAAAAGCCTGGTCTTTCACCTCGCTGGAACGTAATATTTACAGCGTTAATGGTGTCACTTATTTTGATGAGCTGCTGGACACACAAATGGGAGTATGTCGTGGTAGTGGCGTGATTAAAAAGCAAAATGGCAAGCCTGTCATCGCTCATTACGTTTTGTCCATCGCGGTACCCAATGACAATGTAGCTAGCCTGACTGAAATGAAAAAAATCTGGGATGCTTCCTACATCAAAGAATTGAAATCCCGATAAGGCACAAATTAAGACTCTTGTGTCAATCGCCGATGAAGGAAACCTTTTCTCTGGTCACCTGAAACCACTCCAAAGTCTTATTATACAAGAGTTTCAAAACGCATCCCGATTTTTATTAACACATTTTAACACTTGATTTCATCGTTTAACGGACATCTACACGCACCTTTAATCGAGTATTGTTGCCATTGAACTCATAACGCTACTTGCTACAGAATAGTGAAAACCGTACGCCTCTTACAGGAGTATATTGCTTGAACATTGAGCACAGATTTATGAGAATCATTACTTTAATTATCCTACTAGTATCTTTTACGGTTTCGGGCCAATTGGGAACCGATGCTCCATGGATGAAAGACATCGCGGTACAAAAAAGTACTGGCGAGATCAAGTATGATCAGGTCAAAATGGCTGGAGAACAATACTGGTCTTCTCATAACAAAAACGCCAAAGGAAGTGGTTACAAACCATTCCTAAGATGGCTTGAAAGAGCAAAACCTTACGTAAAACCTGATGGTACTGTACAGTCAGGTCAAGAAGTAGCTGAGCAACTTCTAGGGTTTGTGCAACCCAAAGATGGTCACGTAGATACATCCAACTGGAATCCAGTTGGACCTTTTACTTATGAAAACACTTCTTCCTGGTCACCTGGTCAAGGAAGAATAAATACTATAGCGGTAGATCCTAATAACAGTGATGTGTATTATGTGGGCGCACCTTCTGGTGGCTTGTGGAAATCTACCACTGCAGGTCAACACTGGACTCCACTAACTGATTTTCTTTCCCAAATAGGAGTTAGCGCTATCGCAATTGACGCTACTGATTCTAACGTTGTGTATATAGGAACTGGTGATGATGACGCTGGTGATTCTTCAAGCATAGGAATGCTTAAGTCTACTAATGGTGGCGACAGCTTTACAACAACTGGACTTACTTTTAATGATCCTGGTGCCAATATAAGCGAGATTTATATTGATCCATCTAACAATGACAACCTCTACATTGCATCCAACAAGGGATTGTTCAAATCCATGAACGCAGGAACTACCGTGAAGAAAATTTTTAGCGGTAACGTAAAGGATGTCAAGATAAATACGAGTAACCCCAACATTATATACCTAGCAACGCCCAACTCTTTCTTTAAGTCGGTTGATGCTGGTGAGACTTTTACCCAAATCAATTTAGGATTACCTACGGGCATCACTAGAATGGTGATAGGTGTTACAAAAGCAGATGCGTCAGTAGTCTATATTCTGGCAGCAGGTGTTGAAAACAGCTTCATGGGCGTTTACCAGTCTACTGATGGTGGTGATTCTTTTGCTAGAAAAGACGATGGTGTTGATATTCTTGAGAATAAACAAGCTTGGTACAACCTAGCTTTGGAAGTATCACAATCTGATGCCAATGTAATTTATACTGGAGCACTCAACGTGTGGAAGTCTGTTGATGGCGGTAGTAATTTTGATCGCATCAACACTTGGAACAATCCAGAATCACCTACCTACACACATGCAGACATTCACCAAATAAGAGAGTTTAATGGTGAGCTGTTTGTTCTTTCTGATGGTGGTGTTTATAGAAGTAGTAACGAGGCCACCTCATTTACAGATCTGACCAGTGGTCTTCAAATAGGCCAATTTTATCGTATCGCTGTAGGGTCTAAATCCAGTAGCAATATCACTGGTGGTTTACAGGATAATGGTGGGTTTACTCGCAGTGGCAATACCTGGAAAAATTTTCATGGAGCTGATGGGATGGATGCTGGTATAGATCCTAACAACTCTGATGTACGTTACAGTTTTACACAGTTTGGTTCTGGTCTTTACATTACAGACGACGCTGGATCATTTAAGAAGAAAATAGAAGGACCTACACAAGGGAACTGGATCACTCCTCTTAAAACTACCAGCACAGGTGATATCTATGCTGGTTATAACAAATTATACAAAGTAGACGGCGATAGGTTTGTAGCCGTATCCTCAAGCTTTACGGGTAATATCGATGTTTTGGAAATCGATCCTATCAATGAAGATATCATGTATGTGGCGGTTGATGCGCAATTGTTTAGAAGTACAGATGGTGGTAAGGAATTTACCTGGATCAAAGAACTTCCTGGAGAAATCACAGCGATTGAAGTAAACAACAATAACGATAATATCCTTTATGTAGCTACCGGATCAGCTTATGGTAAAATAATGATGAGCAATGATATGGGTGCTAACTTTGAAGACATTACTTCTAATTTACCACACTTAGGTAAAAACACTTTGGCTCACCTGGCAAACAGTGCAGACAATGCCTTATTTGTTGGAACAACGGTAGGTATTTTCAAATATCTGGAAGCGTCTGGAAATTGGGTTAAGTTTTCCAATAATCTTCCTAATGTAAATGTTCGTGACATCGAGATCAATCCTAATGATATGATCATGACCGCTGGAACCTATGGTCGTGGTGTATGGCAAACTAAAGTAGAGTTTGTACAACCTATGGATGACATTCGCATGAAATCTGCCTCTAACAATGATGGTGGTTCCATCGATTGTGGCAGTAACATCGTAGATGTTCTGCTTGAGAATACAGGTATGAATCCTATCAACAAAGTAACTCTTACTTATTCCATCAATGGTGGTGCAGACCTATCTAGAAATTACGAGCTAGAAATCGACCCTCAAGAAGAAGTAATCGTCACTATTGATGATTTAAATCTTGAACCAGGATCGTACACTCTTAGATTACAAGTATCTGCAGACAACGATGAATTTTTGAGCAACAATTTCAAAACATTGACCATCGTTCAAAACAATTCTGCAAATCTTAACCGGAACTACGGTTTTGAACAAGAAACTCTGGTTACTTTAAATGAGAAAAGCGCAAACGTCCTTTGGGAGCGCGGTACTCCTAAAGGCAGATTGTTGAATAAGGCGGCAGATGGTCAACAAGTATATGCCACAAATCTAGATGGTAATTATACAGACCTAACCGTAGCCTACCTATACACTGGATGCTACAACCTAGCTGATGTAGATACGGCCCAGTTCAAGTTTGATATGGCCTATGACCTAGAGCAGGATTGGGATATATTCTATGTGCAATACTCGACAGATAATGGGAATAACTGGAACCTACTAGGCAATGCAGATGATGAAAACTGGTACAGCTCAAACAAATCAAATGAAGGCAATAACTGCTTTAGCTGTCAAGGTGGACAATGGACAGGTACTAACAGCCAGATGACCACTTACAAGACCTCACTGGACGATCTTGTAGGTAACGAACGTGTCATTTTTAGATTTGTGTTTCACTCTGATCAGTCGATCAATCAAGAAGGTGTTGTGCTTGATAATGTTATGATCACAGGAAAAAACACCAGCACAAATGCAAAGCAGGAGCTTCAGTACACCGTTTATCCTAATCCATCCAACGGTATTTTCAACCTTAATTGGAAAATGGATAGTGAATATAACTATCAGGTAACAGACATCACGGGCAAGCAAATCTTGCGATCTGCAACGATCGACAATAAAAAAGAAACATTGGACCTTACTGGTTTCGCACCAGGAATGTACTTCTTGACCCTATCATCTAACGGCGACTCGACAACTCAAAAACTACTAGTACGCTAACAACGCTTTATTTACTCTACATTGAAGAGCTTTCCATAGAGGAAAGCTCTTTTTTATTGTAACAAATCCTAGTCAAGATGCACCTATAGATTGGAAAGTATCGCTTTCGCGCCTGCCTGTCGGCAGACAGGAAAGCGAACTCTACTACAACCACTCCATTACAACCACATTGTTAAATCCGTTTAGTAATGTTGTTGCAACGGTGGAAAACAAATTACATTTATCACACTAAAATTTCAATACAATGAAACACCATTGGAGCGCTGTTAGATCACTTATGATCATAGCCATAATCACCGTTTTCGCATCCTGTAAAGATGAAAAGGAAACCGAAATCGCTGAAAACAACACCTATCCCGGCATAGACTTTACCGCCATGGATACCTTAGTGAGTCCTAAGGATGACTTTTATAGATATGTCAACGGTACCTGGATCGATTCAACCGAAATTCCAGCAGACCAAACCGTTTGGGGCGGCTTCAACAAGCTGCGCAAGCAAACAGACGCAGACGTACTTGCCATTCTAAGAAAAGCTGAAAAAGATGAGAATCTAGACCCAGCGTCTGACCAGGCAAAGGCTGTGTACCTGTTTCAATCCATCGTCGATACAGAAAATCGTGACAACACGGGCTACGAACCTCTTCTTCCCTATTTACAGCAGGTCGATGCGGTGACTAACATCAACCAATTGCCAGAATTGCTAGGTGATCTTTCCGCTTACGGGATTAACGGTTTGATATCATTCTATGCATCACCAGATGCCAAGGACACCAACATCAACGTTGCACAATTAGGAACAGGTAGCCTAGGAATGGCACGTGAATACTATGTGGAACAGGACGAAGATAGCAAGCAAAAGCTTGAAAAATACAAGCAACACGTGGCTCGCATGTTGAGCCTAACAGGAACGGATAGTCTTGCTGCAAAAACCACCGCTGCAGAAATTGTAGCCTTTGAAGGGAAATTAGCCAAGCCTATGATGAATAAGGTTTCTAGTAGAAACCCTTTGCTATCTTACAATCCTATGCCTAAAGAAAACTTGAAAAAACTGGTTCCAGCGATGGACTGGGAACGTTATTTTGAAACCTTAGGTGTAAAGGATTTTGATACCATTATCGTTTCACAACCAGATTATTTGAAATCCCTACAGCCTATGATCGCGCAAAAGAATCTGCCAGTGATCAAGGATTATTTAAAATGGACCATCATCAATCGATCGGCCAGCAGCTTGTCCAGCACCTTGGAAGATGCCAACTGGGATTTTTACAGCAAAACGATGCGCGGTGCCGTAGAACAAGAACCTTTGGAAGAACGTGCCCTAGATGTGGTCAATGGAACTGTTGGTGAAGCTTTGGGTAAACTGTATGTAGATGAAAAATTCCCTAAAGAAGCAAAGGACAAAGCTTTAGAGATGATCGACTATGTCAAGAAAGCTTATGAAGTGCGCATCAATGCCTTAGACTGGATGAGTGCAGACACCAAGAAAAAAGCCATTGACAAACTTAACGGCATGACGATCAAAATAGGATATCCCGACAAGTGGAAGGATTACAGCGCTCTGGAAATAAAAAGCCCAGAAAATGGCGGTACTCTTTTTGACAACATGATGGCGGTAAGCAAATGGAACCGTCAAGATAACCTCAACGATTTAGGCGAGTCTGTGGATAAGACAGAATGGTTCATGTCTCCACAAACAGTGAACGCCTACTACAATCCATATTATAACGAGATTGTTTTCCCGGCAGCGATTCTACAACCACCCTTTTATGATTATAACGCAGATGCGGCGATCAACTTTGGCGGTATGGGCGCAGTAATTGGCCACGAGATCTCTCACGGTTTTGATGACAGTGGCGCTCGTTTTGACGCATCTGGAAACATGACCAACTGGTGGACAGACGAGGATAACACAAAATTTGAAGGATTGGGAACCAACCTTGCAGACCAGTACAGCGCCATTGAAGTAATGCCAGATGTTTTCATCAACGGTAAGTTCACTTTAGGCGAGAATATCGGCGATCTAGGCGGTGTGAATGCGGCCTATGATGCCCTACAAATGTGGCTGGACGATAAAGGCAGACCAGAAGAAGATATTGATGGATTTACTCAAGAGCAACGCTTTTTCATAAGCTGGGCAACGGTATGGCGTACCAAGATGCGTGATGAGGCACTCCAACAGCGCATCAAGGGTGATACTCACTCACCTGGTATGTATCGTGGCTATGTGCCGCTTCAAAATATCCAGGCGTTCTATGATGCTTTTGACATCAAAGAAGGCGACGGAATGTACGTCAAACCAGAAGATCGCGTGATAATCTGGTAACACCATTTGAACACTCAAGAAAGGTCTCCTAGTTGGAGGCCTTTTTTTGTCGCATTGACTATCTTTAAGCCATATCTATTTCTTATGAAAAACATTTTCGTTACCGTATTGTTGGTTGTTGGGTTCGCTTTCGCGAAAGCGCAATCCTCATCCACCTATGTACAAGACAATTACACTAAAACCGTACAATACATTCCGATGCGTGATGGTGTGAAGCTGTACACCGTAATCTATGCGCCAAAGGACACCTCAAAAAAATATCCCATAATGATGCAACGCACCTGCTATAGTGTGGCGCCTTATGGTGAGAATGAATTCAAGAGATCATTGGGTCCCAACAAATACATGATGGAAGATGGCTACATTTTTGTCTATCAAGATGTGCGCGGTCGATGGATGAGTGAAGGTACCTTTAACAACATGACACCTAATATTCCAGGGAATGATATCAAGAACACTAAGGATATCGATGAAAGTTCAGACACCTATGATACGATTGACTGGCTGGTGAATAACCTTAAGAACACCAATAAGAAAGTAGGTCAATGGGGTATTTCCTATCCAGGATTCTACACCGCAGCGGCCTTGCCAGATGCGCATCCGGCACTAGTGGCCTCATCACCACAAGCACCTATTGGTGATTTCTTTTTTGATGACTTTCATCACATGGGCGCCACTTTGCAAAGCTATTTGATGGCCTATCCAGTATTTGGACATCAAACGGAAGGACCAACTACAGAGAGCTGGTACAACGATAAATGGGAAGCCATGCGAGCTGCAGGAAACACAAAGGACTCTTATGCCTATAACATGGCGTTGGGCCCTTTAAAAAACGTGACCGAGAATATTTATCCAGACAACGAATTCTGGAAGCAAGTAACAGAACATCCCAACTATGACGAGTTCTGGCAAAAAAGATCCATCGTCAATCATCTGGAGAACGTGGACCATTCGGTCATGACCGTAGGTGGATGGTTTGATGCAGAGGATTTGTATGGACCGTTAACCATCTATAAAAATGTGGAACGCAACAATCCAAAAAACAAAAACAACACCATCGTGATGGGTCCATGGAGCCACGGTAACTGGGCTCGTGAACCAGGCACGCAAATGGTTAACCACATCGTTTTTGGTGACAGTATCTCGACATTTTACCAGCGTAATATTGAAACACCATTCTTTGAGCATCACTTAAA
Source organism: Nonlabens agnitus (assembly GCF_002994045.1). Classification (NCBI taxonomy): domain Bacteria; kingdom Pseudomonadati; phylum Bacteroidota; class Flavobacteriia; order Flavobacteriales; family Flavobacteriaceae; genus Nonlabens; species Nonlabens agnitus. The sequence continues at coordinate 2,763,355 of NZ_MQUC01000003.1, read as the reverse complement.
AGGTGCCAAGAATCCGCAGTTGCCAGAAGCTTATATGTTTGATACAGGCTTGAAGCAATGGGAACAGTTCAATGTATGGCCGCCTAAACAAGAGCAGATCGTTTTTGGTTTTGGCAAAAACGGCAAATTGTTGATGAACGAAAAAGAAGACGAGACCGCTAGCTTTGATTATGTTAGCGATCCTGCTCATCCAGTACCTTTTCGTAGTGAGGTAACGCCGGTGACTTTCACGCCTCGTGCCTACATGACAGACGACCAGCGCCATGCCTCTAGAAGACCTGATGTGCTTACTTTCCAGACAGACGTCCTAGAAGATGACACCAGACTTGCAGGCGAGATACAAGCCAATCTGGACGTGATTCTCAAGGACATCACAGATGCAGATTTTATCGTCAAGGTCATCGATGTCTATCCAGACACCATGCAAAATGAGGAAAAGACTCCAGACCATGTGACTCTCGCGGGATACCAACAATTGGTACGTGCAGAGACTTTTAGAGGCCGTTTCCGTAATGACTTTTCAAAGCCAGAAGCTTTTGTAAAAGGTCAAAAAACATCAGTGAACTTTCCATTGCAGGATGTACTGCATACCTTCAAAAAAGGGCACCGCATCATGATCCAGATTCACAGCACCTGGTTTCCATACATTGACAGAAATCCACAGAAATACGTGGACAACATCTTTGACGCGACCGAGGAAGACTTTACAGCAGGAACCGTTCAGATTTTGGGTTCTAGCGAGGTAAGCGTAGGCAAGAGACCAAACTTTGAGATCACGCCTTCCAGCCCTAAAAATTAAGATGATGGTTTCAAAAATATACCTCGTTGCAGTAGTGTTTTTGGGAAGTTTCGCTTTCGCGAAAGCGCAAAAATCCACCAACCAGTTCACTAAAGAACAGCAAAGCATGATCATGGATGCTGGAACGACAGTACCCATGCGCGTTTTCAAGATTACCAAAGAGTCTGACTCGCTGCTGTTGCGCAAGAATAGTATCGCAGTTGATGTCGATCCCAAGGATGCAACCCTTAAAAGACTGGTGGATCGCATGTACGCCACCGTGCGCGATAGCCTGTCGCTAGGTGCTGGTATCGCCGCGCCGCAAGTTGGGATTTTAAAACGTATCGCTTGGGTGCAACGTTTTGACAAGCCTGATTTCCCGTTTGAGGTAATCTTAAATCCAGTGATCAAACAGTACTCTGAAAAGAAGCAAGAATGTGCAGAAGGCTGTCTTTCCATTCCTGATCGACGCGAGACGCTTAATTCACGAGCCTACGCGATCCTGGTAGAATATGATACGATGGATGCAGGTCATAAAATCGAGATGGTAGAAGACTTTACCGCGGTGATTTTCCAGCATGAGATTGACCACTTGAATGGAATTCTATATCTGGATCACCTAGCGCAGGAACAGCGTGATGCAGAGCGCTCCAATTAACATATTATGTAGATCAAAAGTGCTTTTAATCGAATAATTATGCACTTATACTGTTTTATTAGGTTTTAATTATGATATTAGAGCTTCCTAATCACAAAATTATATATCGTGCAAACTTCCATTCAAAAACCCAATAGTATTGTTTCTACCTTTAGATTTATTAAAGGTCTTTGTAAGCTAGTGGCGCGAACGTTTTTTGCGTTTTAGGCTGTTGCTTTCAAATTCAAATCCCATCTAGGAATACCGCCTGGATGGGATTTTTATTTGGTAGAATTCTTAGGGAATTGCTTCAATAAGCTTTTTGGTATATTCTCTTTGCGGGTTTGAATAGAGTTCATCTGCCTCGTTTTGCTCCTCGATTTTTCCTTTATTCATCACGATCACCCTATCGCAAAAATACTTGACCACGCCTAGATCGTGTGAGATGAAAATATAGGAGAACCCAAGATCTTCCTTAAATTCATTGAGCAGGTTGAGCACCTGTGCTTGCACACTTATATCCAGTGCACTAACAGACTCATCACATACAATCAATTCTGGTTCTAAGGCGACCGCTCGTGCAATGCCTATGCGTTGTCGTTGACCACCACTAAATTCATGCGGATAGCGTTCAAAATAGCCGCTGTCGAGCCCAACACGCTCCAGCAACTGCTCGACACGATGCCTGCGGTCCTTATCGCTGGATCCTATGCCGTGCCACTTCATGGGCTCCATAATAGCATCGCCTATCTTCAAACGCGGATTGAGCGACGCAAATGGATCCTGAAAGATGATCTGGATCTTTTTGCGCAATTTTCTCAACGCGTTAGAAGAAATCTGACTCAAATCTTGATTTTCAAAAACAATCTGGCCGCTTGTTACGGGAAGCAGTCCCAGAATCATGTTGCCCAGCGTACTTTTACCACAACCGCTCTCACCTACCAGTCCAAGGCTTTCGCCCTTGTAAAGTTCAAAACTGACATGATCTACCGCTCTAAAATATTGCCGTGGCTGGAACAGCTTTTTCTTAAGTGCATAATCCTTCACAACGCTATCTACTTTTAAAATAGGAACGCCGCGATACATCTCGTGATGCCGTTCCTTACGTTGGGAAGTACTTTCTACTTGTTCCACCAGTCGCTTTTCCATAAAATCCCTAATGGTAGGCAGTCGTTTTAATCGACGATCTGTTTCTGGTCTGGCAGCTATCAATGCTTTGGTATACAGTTCTTGTGGATTTTGAAAAAGATCTTGAGCATCCTTGGTTTCTACGAGACGACCTTGATACATCACCATGATACGATCTGCAATGGATCGCACCAGCGATAGATCGTGGGAAATGAACACAATACTCATTCCATATTCCCTTTGCAGCGATTTGAGTAGTAAGATGATCTCTCTCTGGACCGTAACATCTAGCGCCGTGGTAGGTTCGTCTGCGATCAAAATTTTTGGTTTGCAGGCCACTGCCATAGCGATCATGACGCGTTGCATCTGGCCACCACTTATCTCATGTGGGTATTTTTGGTACGTGACCTCGGGCGATGGTAGCTTGACTTTCTCAAAAAGTTCCAACACGGTTTGGTGCCGTTCCTTAGCATTGAGCTGGGTATGAATCTTCAATATTTCGGCGACTTGTTGACCGCAAGTGATGGTGGGATTGAGCGAACTCATGGGTTCTTGAAAGATCATGGAGATCTCGCTTCCGCGAAAGCGAGCCCATTCACCAGCATCCATCTTTAACACATCTTTTTCTAGTACAATAGACTTTTTTGCATGCACCTGAATCTGCCGCGTGTCCAGCAAGCCCATAAGTATTTTACTAGTAATCGATTTACCGCTACCGGATTCTCCTACAATCGCGAGTATTTCATCCTTGTGTAACTGGATATCGACATCATGCAGCACTTGCGTGAATTGGTTACCGTTTTTGAAGGAAAGGTTCAATCCCTTCACATCAACCTGGAGGTTATTTGGAGATGATCTGGTCATCCTGCAGTAGGTTTTCATTGCGCAATTTGAGAATCACTTGCGCGACTGCGATCACGTCACGCTCGCAATAACGTGTGATGCGATCGAGATCCTTTTCTTTGTAATAAACGTCTCGTACTTGGGAACCGTCTATATCATCCTTGGGCGATTCTATACCTAGAATACGAGTGAGTAATTTAAGACTGGTGAAGTGTTTATAGTCGCCAAACTTCCACAACTCCATGGTGTCCAGATGCGGTATTTCCCAAGGTTTTTTCCCGAATAGATTAAGCTTAGTAGGCAATTCCAAACCGTGAATGATCATACGTCTAGCGATAAAGGGAAAATCAAACTCTTTGGCATTGTGACCGCAGAGTAGATGTTCATTTCTGGAGAAGTGTTCTTCCAGCATCTGAGCAAATTCCTTCAATAATTGAGATTCTTCACCTTTATAGCTGTGGATCCTGAAAGTCCTTTTAGATCCAGTATCCCTAAAAAACCCAACTGAAATACAGATGATCTTACCAAATTCTGCCCAGATACCAGCACGGTCATAGAACTCGGCCGGCGTGAATTCTTCCCGGCGTTGATACTGTGTTTTTTGAGCAAATAATTCTTGATCCAACGACTCTAAGTCCTCAAAGTTTTCATGTTGAGGAACTGTTTCTATATCCAAAAAGAGGATATTCTCAAGAGTCAGTTTGTGTATCATAATTACATATCTAGCTCACCACCATCATCTTCCTCGGTTGGACTGCCATTTTCTTGTTGATAAACGTCACAATCTGTTTGTATAGAGAGGTTGGCTGGTCTTGGGAAGCTTCCTTTAGAAACTTCTAGGTTTTCATTTTTGTACACACCTTTCATATAAGATCCCCAAATAGGCAATGCCATGGAAGCTCCTTGACCATAAGTAATGGTAGGAAAGTGAACGGCGCGATCTTCACCACCAACCCAAACTCCAGTTACTAGATTAGGTACCATTCCCATGAACCATCCATCACTTTGGTTTTGGGTTGTTCCCGTTTTACCGGCGATATCATTTTCAAAGGCATAAGGATAATCAGTCAAAATACTAGCATAGGATTGATTACCACGCCATTTGTCGCGCAATCGTGCACCACTACCAATTTGAGTAACACCTTCCATCAATTTGACGGTGGTATAGGCCACTTCTGGGTTCAAGACATCTTTAGAATCTGGCATGTATTGATACAATACCGTTCCATTTTTGTCCTCGATACTAGTCACTAACACAGGCTCATTATAGATACCACCATTAGCAAACACACCATAAGCCGCTACCATTTCATAAAGGCTCACGTCTTCCGTTCCCAAAGCTAGTGCTGGTTGAGCGCTCATGTTGCTCGTATCGATGCCCAACGTTTTGACTCTGTCAAGCACTGCTTGTGGACCAACGTCATCCATTAACCTTGCAGAGACCGTGTTCACAGAATTAGCCAAAGCATCTTTCAAAGTTCTCATATTTCCATAACCACCGCTGGAATTTTTAGGTGTCCAGTCTCTCATGTTTCCATATCTACCTGCTGGAATGGTGTATTCTCCATCACTAAACTCTCGACATGGTGAATATTTAAGTAAATCTATGGCCGTGGCATATAAAAATGGTTTGAAAGTAGAACCTGGCTGGCGCTTTCCTTTTTTGACATGGTCAAACTTGAAATTTTCATGATTGATACCGCCAACCCAGGCTTTAACGTGACCTGTTTGCGGCTCCATAGACATCATACCAGCTTGCAAGAACTTTTTATAATACCTAATACTGTCAATAGGCCTCATGAGCGTGTCGATAGGTCCGTTCCATGAAAAGACAGTCATGTCTGTTTTCTCGAGGAAGCTGTCCTTTATTTCTTGATCACTCTTGCCATCTGCTTTAAGAATTCTCCATCGCTCTGATCTGCGCATGGCAGATGCTAGGATCTTCTCGTCCACTTCTTTCTCTGTAACATCTCTAAATGGTGCCGTCTTCAAGTTTCGGTTTTGATAATCAAACTCGGCTTGTAGGTTTTTCATGTGATCCTTAACCGACTTTTCTGCGATGGCTTGCATGCGGCTATCAATGGTCACGTTGACTTTAAGTCCATCGCGGTAGATGTTGTACTTCTCACCGTCTGCAGGATTTGGGTTATCCTCTATCCAGTCATCCAGCCAGCTTCTTAGGTATTCCCTAAAGTAAGTCGCCATTCCATCGTTATGGGTTTCTGGGCTAAAGTTGAGTTCAATAGGTTGTTCTCTAAGGCTATCTTTCATAGCCTCAGTCATCTTATCATTACGCACCATTTGCACAAATACCTGATTGCGGCGTTGGAAAGATTTCTCTTTGCTTATTTCCCTACGCGGATTGTACTGTCGCGGATTTTTAAGCATGGCAACGATGACCGCACTTTCTTCCACATTAAGGTCTTTGGGCTCTTTTCCAAAATAAATCCTTGAGGCAGATCTAACACCATCTGCATTGTATAAGAAGGTGATCTGATTCAAATATTGAGCGATGATTTCTTGCTTGGTGTACTGTTTTTCCAGCCTAATGGAAATGATCCATTCCTTCAGCTTTTGACCTATACGAGCAACGATATTAGTAGCTGGTTTCTCTGTAAAATAGTTTTTAGCCAGTTGTTGTGTAATGGTACTAGCACCACCGCGCTGTCCTAAGAAAACGACCGCTCTCAGGGTTCCAAAACCATCAATACCACTATGTTCAAAAAAACGCTCATCTTCTGTAGAAACGAGCGCGTCCACCATGTTTTGCGGTAAGTCCTCAAAATTTACTGGCGTACGGTTATCCTTGTAGAATTTACCTAACGTGATACCGTCAGATGCGACAATCTCTGTAGCGAGGTCTGTATCTGGATTTTCCAGTTTTGTGTGGTCTGGCAAGGAGCCAAAAACGCCCCAACTGGTCAATAAAAATAGGAGCACCAGCAATCCTATTGCCGTACCGACGAGTTTCCAGAACAGAATCACATTAGCTCGCAAGTCTTCTTTGCGCTTTGCTTCCTGGGCTTTACTTACTGCCATTTTGTATTTCTTTTTCAATAGTATATCCTACGTCAAGCACGCCTTCCAGCTGTTCCAATGGTTGGGCACTACCGCTTTTTCTCATGGCTTGTTGTAGGGTAAGTTGATATGTTCCGCTTTCGCGAAAGCGAAATTCTTTCTTATATATTAATTTGTTTTCCACCACATCGCTACCGGTACCCAAAAATGCACCTCTAGCATCTGCCATGGCATACTCCAATGTATCTGTAACGATCTTTCCCTGCGGAAATTTCATTTGAGTGATCAACCAAAGGTTTTTATACGCATAACTCTTGTTGTTGCGCATATTCAAATATATCTGAAAATCAGTAACCGTATCAACCGGTTCGATCAAAAACTGGGCTGGTTCACTAGCGGGCCAGGATGCGCCATCAAAGGACTTACTGTCTGTAGCCACCAGATTGTCGTCACATCCTATGATCACCGGGATCGCCAATAAACCGAAAGCAAGTCGACGTACCAGATTCATTTATTTCTTCTCGTTATTGTTGTTGCCACCCTTAGTTGCGCGACGTTTATTCCTGCGAGGTTTGTTGGGTTTGCTCTGGCCGCCTTTGCTGGCTGGCTTAGGAGATGTCTTGGCAGCCGTTTTTGCTGCTGGAGCATTTCCTGCTGGCGCTTTCTTCTTATTGCGGTTGTTGCGACGCTTTTTGCGTTTATTCTTGCCACCGCCAGATTTATTGTCAAAACGGGTAAGGCTGTCTTGACCTACCACATTCTCAAAACTTACTTTTTCTTCTATGACCAGTTCACGGGCGTATTCTTCAATACCAGCTACCTTTTCCTTGGCCTTATTTTTAGCCACAATCTCGTGAACCTGTTCAATGGTTAAGGTGTGCCAGTTCATCCACTCGCCATCGTAACAATACCACATGAGGCCTTTGAAAATATCAACCTTTTGGCACAAAGCAACTCCTTTCTCTGTGTAGAGCTTTTGATTTTGCTTAGGGAATGTACTTAATGCATCCAGATAGGAATCCAACTCGTAATTCAAACAGCATTTCAATTTACCGCACTGACCCGCCAATTTTTGCGGATTGAGCGACAGGTTTTGATAACGAGCAGCGCTGGTGGTAACAGATCTAAAATCTGTCAACCAGGTGCTGCAACACAATTCGCGACCGCAAGATCCTATACCGCCCAATCGAGCCGCTTCCTGACGCAGCCCTATTTGACGCATCTCAATACGCGTACGGAATGTTCCAGCATATTCCCTAATGAGCTCTCTAAAATCGACGCGCTGATCTGCCGTGTAAAAAAAGGTGGCTTTAGAGCCATCTCCTTGAAACTCAATATCTGAGATTTTCATTTTGAGCTTTAATCGTATAGCGATTTCTCTGGCCTTAATCTTCATCTCATCCTCACGATTGCGGGCTTCTTTCCACTTGTCTACATCGTTTTGATTAGCAATGCGATAAATTTGTAGCACCTCTTCACTGTCAGGCTTGACGCGCTTGCGCTTCATCTGTACACGTACTAGTTCGCCGGTAAGTGTCACGATACCTACATCATGACCCGTTGCGGCCTGGGTTGCTACTACATCGCCAATTTTCAAAGGCAGGTTCTCGTGATTGTGAAAGAACTCTTTGCGGCTGTTCTTGAAACGAACTTCAACATAAGGGAATTGTTCTTGTCCTTCTGGCAATTCCATGTTTGCCAGCCAATCAAAAACGGTGAGTTTATTACATCCTGAGGTACCACAGGTACCGTGATTCTTACATCCACCTGGCGCACTATCGCCAGTTCCACAACTATTACAGCTCATTCTCCTATGTTATATATTGAAATCCAATTACTTGAGTAATGGATTGAAAGTTTTTGCACTAATCGTAAATATAGGGAATCTGAAAATGGTATTGAAGCCGCAGTTTTCAAAAATTGAGATCACTTTAAACCGTTACCATCATCAACTTTCTAGTTCAGCCCCAACAAAAATCCCAACCATTGCTGATTAGGTTTTTGTTCTTTTTTCCCGATAACCATCGGGACAGACAATAGGCTTACCGTACCATATGCGGCAGAGGCTTATTGCCCAATATGTTGCACAAAAAAACCAGCCTTTTCAGACTGGTTTGTTTTGCTCCTCTTCTTGGGCTCGAACCAAGGACCCTCTGATTAACAGTCAGATGCTCTAACCAACTGAGCTAAAGAGGAATGTGATATACACATGCTCAAGCTATTTGCTTAAGCGGATGCAAATATAATAGGTTTTGGATTTTACGCCAATATTTTTCAATAAAAATAAAAGGTTGATTTTTATCCAAACAACCATTTGTAAACGTCGTTCCCGTTTGCATATAGCATCAAGACTAATAAAATCAAGATCCCAATGATCTGTGCGCGCTCCATAAACTTATCTCCAGGCTTGCGTCCCGTGACTATTTCATACAGCAAAAACATCACGTGACCACCATCCAGCGCAGGAATAGGCAAGATATTCATTACCGCTAGAATGAACGAAATCAAAGCTGTGGTACCCCAAAATTCAATCCAATTGAAGGTATCTGGATATAATTTGGCAATGGTTCCAAAGCCACCCAATTGTCCAGCACCTTTTTTAGTAAATACATATTTGAACTGTGCGATATAGTCATGCATGGTCCAGTAACCACGGGAAACACCCGCAACCAGACTTTCACCTATGCTGTAATCACGACGTGTGAATCTAGCAAAATCATCATCTGTAGACCGCATTGTTATACCAAACCCATTGGCCATTTCAGCTTTGGTGAGCGTTAATTCAATATCTCTTTGACTACCGTCAGATAGAATAGAGAGAATAAACGGTTGACCTGGTTTTACAATATTATTCATGGCATAGGTAACATCGGTCTGAAATTCTATAGGAGAACCTGCTAAAGCAATGATCTCATTTCCTTTTTTTAATCCTAAGGAATCAGCTAGTCTACCAGGAGCAATAGAATCTATAGCAAACGGATATCTAAATTCTGGTCTTCCCATAATACCATCCTCAAACATTCGGTCGCCTATGTCTTCAGGAATGTTGATCTCTACAGGTGCGCCATTTCTTAAAACAGTAACAGTCTCTACATCTCTAAAAACAAGCATTTTATTGAGGTCCAATGCATTTTCAAGCGTGTCACCATTGATGAGCATAGGTTGGTCTCCTTGCATGAAACCTACTTCTTCCAGTGTTTTTGAATACCCAAAACCGTACTTAAAATCATCACCATGAGCTACCTGTGTTCCCTGGGAATACATGATCCCGGCATAAATGATAAATCCTACGAGCACGTTAACGATCACACCACCCAGCATCACGATCAATCGCTGCCACGCCGGCTTGGATCTAAATTCCCATGGTTGCGGTGGTAGCGCCATTTGCTCCTTGTCCATGCTCTCGTCGATCATTCCAGCGATCTTGACATAACCACCTAGTGGCAACCATCCTATTCCATAAACGGTCTCGCCTATCTTTTTCTTAAAAAGGGAAAATTTGATGTCAAAAAACAAGTAGAATTTCTCGACTTTGATTTTAAAAAGTCGGGCTGGTATAAAATGACCTAATTCGTGAAGAACGATGAGTAGGGAAAGACTCATCAAGAAGTTAATAATCAATACAATCGTGGGATGCATGTGTCTAATCGGTTTTCAAGCGGCAAAAATAAGGGATTCGGCTTTGTAAAAGCAAAAATCTCAAAACTAACAGATAACATCATCCATGCCGCTGTTGATCTTCCTGCCACACAGGTGATTTTTTTTAAAAGTTTGATTGTGGTTAGTTCGCTTTCGCGAAAGCGAAATTCCCATCATCTACCCTACTAGTTCCGGCCTCAATAGGAGCCATAATTATGTTAGGAAAGCCTTATACACACCACTAAACTTACAATAAGGTCGTAATTTTGTATTTAAGCTAAACGATGAAAGAATTTTTGATACATAATAAGTGGCGCATCCTGTTTATGGTGGTGCTTTGTGGTGGGATTTTGGCGGCATTTCAATATGCGCTTACTCCAGATCGCCAGCTTGCCGTGCTACAACCAGACCAGTTTGATCCTTCATTAGTGGACGACAGCATGCTTTTTGTCAAGAAATACCACAAAATTGCTCCGTTTAAATTGATCAATCAAAATGGAGACACGATTACCCAGGCAGATTATCAAAACAAAATCTACGTAGCCGATTTCTTCTTTACCACATGTCCCAGTATTTGTCCCGTGATGACCAAAAATATGACGATGCTACAGGAAGAATTTAAAAATGATCCAGAGGTCTTGTTACTCTCGCACAGTGTCACTCCAGAGATTGATAGCGTCCAGGTCTTAAGAGAATACGCAGATCGCAAAGGTGTGATCGATGCCAAGTGGAATCTGGTCACAGGCGATCGCAAACAGATCTATGATCTGGCAAGAAAATCCTACCTAGCTGCAAAAAAGAACAAATATGGCGGCGAGAACGCCATGATACATACAGAGAATTTCTTGCTAGTGGATAAAGAAGGTCGCCTGCGTGGTCGTTCCTATGACGGCACTGATGAAGAAGATATCAAAGCACTCATTGAGGATATTTATGTGCTTAAGGAGAGTTATCAAGTTGAGGAATAAGAACATTTTACAAAGCGTTGAAAGCCGTTAGTGTATTCCTTATTTTTGCGGGCTAATTGTATCCATGAGCTTTTTCGGTTATATTTTTCTTTTCTTGGTACTGCGATGGTTGTACTCGCTATTTGTAAATAGTTCCACTACAACCCAGCGTACTGGAGCACCTTTCCAGCAGCGCTCTACCACAGTAAGTCCAGAGGATTTTGAGCTGCACTTATTGACACTTTCCTCCATCGTCATGAAGGCTGATGGCAAGGTCACGCAAAACGAGATGCAGTACGTACAACAGTATTTTGTAAGCAGCTATGGTAAAGATCGCGCTAATGCGATTTTCAAGGTATTCAATGAGGTTGTCAAAAAAAGGGAAATCAATCCTGCTAGGGTTTGTCAATACCTCAACGCCAGGACCCGATATGAGTCCAGGTTGCAGATTCTGCATTTTCTATTTGGTATTGCGCAAGCAGATGGCCATGTAAGCTCTCCAGAAGTGAACATGCTACAGCAAATTGCCGGTTATTTGAGATTAACGCAGCGTGATTTTATCTCCATCAAGGCCATGTTTGTCAAGGATCAGGACAACGCCTACAAAATCCTTGAGATCGACAAATCTGTGCCCGATCATGAGGTGAAAAAAGCTTACCGTACCATGGCCAAAAAATACCATCCAGATAAACTTATCGATATGGACGAGGCTTACAAAAAAGGCGCCGAGGAGAAATTCCGCAAGGTGCAGGAAGCTTATGAGACCATCCAGAAAGAACGCGGAATGGTGTAAATCTTAATAGCTAATCACTTCAACCTTAATCATTAATCGATTAAGGTTTTTATTTGCTACTATTTTTAGACAAGACTAAAAATATGTTTTTACCGTTCAAATTAATAATTTACCTTTACCGCATGCACTCAGTATCAGAAGAGAACTATATCAAAGCCATTAATCACCTGCAGCAGGGCGATGAGCTGGTATCTACTAATGAAATTGCGGGACAGATGAATACCAAAGCCTCATCTGTTACCGACATGCTCAAAAGACTAGCAGATAAAAATCTTGCCGAATACATTCCTTACAAAGGTTCCAGGCTCACAAAATTAGGAATGGATCACGCTAACCAGATCGTGCGCAAGCACCGGTTGTGGGAAGTGTTTCTGGTACAAAAACTAGGTTTTAACTGGGACGAGGTTCATGATGTGGCAGAACAGCTGGAGCATATACAGTCCCGCAAACTCATTGATGAGTTGGACAAACATTTAGGCTTTCCCAGAAAAGATCCACATGGTGACCCTATTCCAGACCGTGATGGGAATTATGAAGAGGTGCAGCAAGTTCCTTTGTCCAAACTTGTGAAGGGCGATCATGGCGTTATCACTGGTGTTGTGGACACCTCTCGCAAGTTTCTAAAGTATCTGGACAAACACCAGATAGAGCTAGGTAGTAAGGTAGAGGTTTTGGAGCGTGAGGAATTTGATGGGTCGTTTCTTATCAAAACCGACCATAAGACGCTCCACATTTCAGAAAGTATCGCCAGCAATATCTATTTAAAAACAACATGATGAAAAAACTATTATTTCTAATTACTCTTACTATAAACCCTGCGGTCTTTGCGCAGACGACAGATGACGTGGATGGCGCACTTATAACTGACAGACCAGACGCGACAGAATCACCTAGTCTTGTGCGCCGTGGTTATCTTCAAATTGAAACAGGCGGATTTTATATAGATAGTGAAGAAAACGGCGTTGACATTAAAGAAACTACATTCAACACAACCTTGTTACGATACGGGCTGCTCAATAATCTCGAATTACGATTAGGACTTGATACGCGCCGTACTCAGTTTGAAATTGACGGTCGAGAGCTGGAAGGCGATCTAAGTGGCACCTCGCCATTACTTTTAGGAGCAAAAATTGGTATCGCGCCAGAAAATGGCTGGATGCCACAAATTGCTATTTTGGGGCATTTATACTTACCATTGACCGCTAGCAGCGATTATCAGCCTGAAACGACCGGAATGGACTTCAGGTTTGCCTTTAACCATACGTTATCAAACAGGTCTGGACTTGCATATAATCTAGGTGCCAGTGTTGGTCCCAACAATCCAGAGTTGAGTTATTTATACACCATTGCCTACGGTTACAGTCTTACTGACAAGATCGGTTCCTATATAGAAATATACGGTGATTTCCCTGAAAACAGTAGCGCTAATCACCTTTGGGATGCAGGCTTTACCTATCTCGCAAACGATGATTTGCAATTTGATGTCACTTTTGGATCTGGATTTACAAACGGCCAAAATCTTTTATTAAGCGCTGGCTTAAGCTACCGCATTAGAAACTTATAAACATTATATAGGGACCGCGGCGGCTCATAAATTAGCTTTCGCGAAAGCGAACTCACCCAACAACCACATTACCTATGAAAAACATTGTTTACATCCTATTAGCTTTACTGCTCATTTCCTGTGGCAACCAAAGTGACAGCAACGATAAATTGCTAATTGTCACCACCACCACCATGATTACTGATATGGTAGAAAACATAGGTGGTGATAAAGTAAACGTACAAGGATTGATGGGTAGTGGCGTGGATCCACACTTGTACAAGGCGAGCGAAGGCGATGTTTCCAAACTATTTAATGCAGACATCATTTTTTACAGCGGCCTGCACCTGGAAGGAAAGCTGGTAGAGGTTTTTGAGCAAATGGCTTCACAGGGAAAGAATACGATCGCCATAAGCGATGCGCTGGACAAAAAGACTTTGATAGGCAGCGAGTATTTTGCCAGCAATTACGATCCACATATTTGGTTTGATGTGGATTATTGGACTACGATGACCGCATATGTTAGCCAGCAGCTATCAAAAGCAGATCCAGAAAACGCCGATTATTATGCCGCTAACCGTGATGCCTATCTTGAAAAAATCCAGCAATTAAAAACAGAGCTTACCGCCAAAATCAATGAGTTACCTCAAGACAAACGCATTTTAGTTACTGCACATGATGCCTTTAATTATTTCGGGAGGTCGTTTGACTTTGAGGTCGTGGGACTGCAAGGCATCTCAACCGCAACAGAAGCTGGTGTGCAGGATGTACAGCGCATCACTCAATTCATCATCGATAATAAAGTAAAAGCCGTTTTTATAGAAAGTAGCGTGCCACGACGTACGGTTGAGGCCTTGCAAGCCGCTGTAAAAGCCCAAAACCATGAGGTAAGCATAGGCGGTGAATTGTACAGCGATGCGCTAGGCAGCGCAGGAACCGCAGAAGGTACATATGTGGGAATGTACAAACACAATGTAGAAACCATAGTTAACGCCTTAAAGTAATGGAAGATAAAATCGCAGTTGCGGTAGACGATCTAACCGTCGCCTACAATTACAAACCAGTGCTTTGGGACATCGACCTTTCCATTCCAGAAGGTGTGTTGATGGCTATTGTAGGACCTAATGGCGCTGGTAAGTCTACTCTAATCAAGTCCATATTAGGCATCATCGATCCCATTGCGGGATCTGTCGCTATTTATGGAAAACCCTATGTAAAACAACGCGATAAAGTCGCTTATGTACCTCAAAAAGGTAGCGTGGATTGGGATTTCCCTACCACGGCACTGGATGTGGTTATGATGGGGACCTACGGCTCGCTAGGCTGGATCAAGCGACCTGGTGCCAAAGAAAAGAAACAATCCCTGGAAGCATTAGAAAAAGTAGGTATGCTAGCATTCAAAAGCAGGCAAATAAGTCAGCTTTCTGGTGGGCAGCAACAACGCATTTTCTTGGCAAGAGCTTTGGTTCAAAATGCCGCCATCTATTTTATGGACGAGCCCTTTCAAGGTGTGGATGCCACGACAGAGATTGCCATCATCAACATTTTGAAGGAGTTGCGCAAGGCTGGAAAAACCGTCATTGTGGTGCATCATGATTTGCAGACCGTTCCCGAATATTTTGATTGGGTAACATTCCTCAACGTGAAGCACATCGCGACCGGACCTGTCAAGGATATTTTCAATGATGATAATTTGACAAAAACATACGGTATCAATTACAAAGTGGCCGTACAGCAATAAAGATTAAAGTTGGCAGGCCTTGTATTAAAATAATTTCGCTTTCCTGTCTGCCGACAGGCAGGCGCGAAAGCGAGAATACAACTATCTAATTGAGCACGTAGATGCTGAAATGAATTCAGCATGACAGAGAAAAAGGGTAAAACTTAAAGATTAAAAAAACAGAGTGGACATCACACAATACTTCACGGACTATACACTACGTACCATCACACTGGGAACAGCTGTGCTGGGCGCTATTTGTGGTATGCTGGGTAGTTTCGCTGTGTTGCGCAAGCAAAGTCTATTAGGTGATGCCATCTCTCATGCCGCTTTGCCTGGTATCGCTATTGCCTTTTTAATTACAGGTGCCAAGGACTCAAATGTGCTCTTGTTAGGTGCTCTAGTGAGTGGATTGGTAGGTACTTGGTGGATTCGTGGGATCACCACAAAAACTCATTTAAAAACCGACACAGCTCTAGGTCTGATTTTGAGTTTGTTCTTCGGTTTTGGAATGTTATTGTTGACCTATATTCAAAAGCAACCCAATGCCAATCAAGCTGGACTGGATAAATATTTGTTTGGACAAGCAGCAACTTTAGTAGAAAGTGATGTGATGCTTATGTCGGCAGTTACGAGTATCAGCTTGATTGTGATGTTACTGTTTTGGAAGGAATTCAAATTGCTATTATTTGATAAGAACTATGCCATGACTTTAGGCTTCAACACAAAGTTTATCGATGGTCTGATCAGTTTCTTTATCGTGCTGGCGATTGTTATCGGTTTGCAAACCGTTGGTGTGGTGTTGATGAGCGCGATGTTGCTGGCGCCAGCGGCAGCGGCGCGACAGTGGACCAACAGTTTAAGCGTTATGCTCTTGCTGGCGGCGATTTTCGGTATGTTTTCAGGAGTGTTTGGAACGGCCATAAGCGCGAGTCAGCCTAATCTTTCTACGGGTCCGGTTATAGTTTTGGTGGCCGCTGTTTTTGTGGCAGTTTCATTCATCTTCTCGCCAGGTCGTGGGATTCTTTTTAAACAATTGCGTCTGTTGCGCAACCGCCGCGAACTTGAACTGCAAAAAACACTCTATTTCATGTATACCATCGTACGCAAGCACGATGATATTTCCAGACCACACGCCATTAAAATCCTGAACAATTTCCAAGGCTTTACTAAAAACACCTTGTCCCAACTGGAGCAAAAACACTGGATAGAAATCAAGGGAAACCAATGGTCAATGACCCATTCTGGTTTTGAAACCGCATCCAATTTGTACAATACTAATCTTCCAGAATCATGAATCCTTCGATAGAAATACAACTTATCGCTGCAGTTACCGCTGCTGCCTGTGCGATTCCAGGAGTTTTTCTAGTGTTGCGAAAAATGGCATTGATAAGCGATGCGATAAGTCACTCGATCTTACCGGGAATCGTGATAGGTTTCATGATCACGCAAGATCTTGCCTCACCGTGGCTAATTCTTTTGGCAGCTGTGAGCGGTATCATTACCGTTGTACTGGTAGAAATGATTCAAAAAACTGGACTAGTCAAAGAGGACACCGCTATTGGCCTCGTTTTTCCAGCGCTGTTTAGTATAGGTGTGATTTTAATCGCCCAAAATGCCAATGACGTTCACCTAGATGTAGATGCCGTATTGTTGGGTGAACTGGCATTTGCACCCTTTGATAGATTATACATAGGCGGAACAGATGCAGGACCTAAAGCTCTTTGGGTTATCTCAACGATTTTGTTGATTACTGTTGGACTCTTGCTCGCCTTCTACAAAGAATTAAAACTGAGCACCTTTGACATAGGACTTTCATCAGCATTAGGATTCTCGCCGGTGGTTCTGCACTATGGTTTGATGAGTGTGGCCTCTGTAACTACCGTTGCAGCCTTTGATGCGGTAGGCGCGATCCTAGTGGTCGCCTTGATGATCACACCAGCTGCTGCGGTCTATTTGTTGACCACAGATTTGAAAAAGATGCTGTGGTTGTCTTTGCTATTTGGTGTTGGTAGCGCCATCGGTGGTTATTGGTTTGCAAAATGGCTGGACGCGTCTATTTCTGGCTCCATCACCACGGTGTTGGGAATATTATTCTTTGCGATTTATCTCTTTGCGCCCAGTAAAGGATTGATCGCCGTACTGTTACGTCAAAACAGACAGCGCAAAGAGGTTTCACTATTGACATTTCTATTGCACCTTAATAACCATGATAGCCTGGAAGAGCGCCATGTCTCACATTTGCAAGAACACATCAATTGGCGCAAAGTAAAAGCAAAATCAGTACTCGATCTCGCCGAACAAAATAATATGATCACCATAGAAAATCAGGTGGTCTCCTTAACAAAAAAAGGCTTGGAATTTACCGAGAAAGCGCTGGAGTACATCATCACCAACAAGGATGAGAAGATCGAAGATATGAAGGACGATTTCTTCTTATTTAGGGGTTGATGTATGTTTCGCTTTCGCGCCTGCCTGTCGGCAGACAGGAAAGCGAACTAAAACTCGGCTTTACGCTTTTCCAAAAAGGCTGTGGTTCCTTCCACAAATTCATCAGTCCCAAAGCAGCTCCCAAAATTGTCGATCTCTACCTGGTAACCATCAGTGCCATCGACAAAGCCGGCATTAATCGCATCAATGGCCGCCGCAATAGCCATAGGGCTGTTGCGCATGATTTTTTTGGCGATGCTATAGGTAAAGTCCAATAGTTCTTCCTGTGAGACCACATGATTGACCAGACCGTATGTCAACCCCTGGTGGGCATCGATCATTCCTGCCGTCATTACCATTTCCATAGCGCGGCCTTTACCAACCAATTGTGGCAAACGCTGCGTACCTCCATAACCAGGAATGACGCCTAAAGAGGTTTCTGGCAAGCCTAGCCTCGCATTGTCACTGGCTACTCTAAAATGCGCTGCCATGGCCAGTTCCAGTCCACCACCTAGAGCAAAGCCATTGACGGCTGCAATTACTGGAGTGGAACAATTTTCAATCACATCAAAAAGATCGTTCTGACCTTTACCGGCTAGTTTTTTTCCTTCCAGCTCATCAAAATCTGCAAACTCAGAGATGTCTGCACCCGCGACAAAAGCCTTCTCGCCAGATCCAGTCATGACAATGACGCGTACATCTTCGTTTTCTTCCAACTCGCTAAAAGCCGTTCCCAATTCTTCAATAGTTTCCTTATTGAGCGCATTGAGTTTATTGGGCCTATTAATGGTAATCGTGGCAATCTTGTTTTCTATATCAACGATGATGTTATTCATGGTGTTCTATTTTGATTCTTCTCAAAAATACAGAGAATTTGATAGTTCCGAGTTGGGGATTTGAGACTTTATCACAGGCGATTAAGTGCTGCTTTAATGAAATCAACATGGATTCTTCACATGTGGCTCACCTATTTACTTTTGGGCAGGCAAACGGTAAAGGTCGTGCCGTACCCATAATCCGTTTGCATGGCGATGTTCCCGTTGAAGTTTTCTACGATTTGTTTGACCATGGCAAGACCCAAGCCCATACCGCTATTCTTCGTGGTGAACTTAGGCTCAAAGATCTTGAATTCATTTTCTGGCGAGACGCCGGTACCATTATCGGTTACTTTGAGGTAAATATTGTCCTTATCATGAGTGACTGATACAATAATTTTGGGATCTCGATCTGGATGTGATGCCTGTATAGCATTTTTCACGAGGTTAGTAACCACGCGTATCAATTGCGTGCGATCAAATATCGCGAACAGTTCTTGTGCGTCCTCGTAATATTCTATATGTGAATCGTTGAAGATGTCCAGCGCCAGCTGTGTGATTTTAGGGACATTAGTCTCTTCAGACTGCTGTGCCGGCATGGTGGCATATGTGGAAAAGGCACTCGCGATGTTGCTCATCACATCAATCTGTTCAATGAGTGAGTTGGAGTATTCGGCTAGTTTTTCCTTTGCTTCTGGATCTTGAGGATCAAATCTGCGCTCAAAACTTTGCACGGTCAAACGCATGGGCGTCAATGGGTTTTTGATCTCGTGCGCTACTTGCTTTGCCATCTCTCGCCAGGCCTGTTCTCTCTCGCTGGTCGCTAGTTTGACCGCACTTTCTTCCAGCTCATCCACCATGCCGTTATAAGATTCTACCAGTGTGTTGATTTCTTCAGTTCCAGAGACATCCACATCAATCTTTTTGTTGCGTTTGGCGATGCTTAAATTCTTGATGCGTTCGCTTATTTCCCTAATGGATTTTGTAATGTATTTTGACAACACATATGCGATCAATATGGAAAACAGAATCATCAAAATATAGACGATACCTATGCGGTACAGAAACTCTCGCAATTCATAGTCTATAAAATCATCGTTCTCCAAATATGGCAAGTGAATGATCGCAATATTCTTGAATTGGTTGTCTTTCAAATAGGTATAACTGGAGCGATAATTTTCATTATGATCCTCAAATTGCGTTGTATATCTACCAGAATCAGAGTTCTTGAGTTCCCTAAGGATTTCTGCATCGATATGGCGGCGTAGGCTATCTGTAGTGAGTTCCCTGCTGCTGGTCTTGATCAAGTTCCCACGCAAATCATACATATTGATGGGCAGCTCATGAATGTCGCTTATATCAGATATCAAGGTCCGGAAAATAATGGGCAAGTTGGCCGTGTTGACCACAAAGTCTGTTTTTCTAAGCTCATATTTGAAACTCTCCAGCACCGCTGCTTCCTTACGTTCCAGTCGCTTGTTATGGTAATCTTTCCCTTGTTCAGAAAACTGGTAGATCGACATCCCAGCAATCAGGATACTGGAGATAAGAGTCAGCAGGATCATGGAGAAGAAGATCCTGTTGCGCAGGCTGTTTCGGTACATTTTCATGGCTTTAAATGTAGCAATTATTGAGCCAGTCGTGCGTCGATGGTGGATTTGAAAATTTAAGATGGCTTTTAGTCCGCTTTCGCGAAAGCGAAACTATCTTAAACCAAAAAACAAGATTATGGCTTTGGAACGATACTATACTTTGGGAAATACGGGACTGCGCGTGAGTAGGCTTGCGCTGGGAACCATGACCTTTGGTAAAGAATGGGGTTGGGGAAATGAGAAAGCAGACGCCAAAAAGATTTTTGATTATTACCTGGATCATGGCGGCAATTTTGTGGACACAGCAGATATGTATACGGGCGGCAGCAGCGAGGAATTTTTGGGAGATTTTATGCACGCGCGAAAGAATCGCGAAGAAGTCGTTTTGGCGACAAAATTCACATTCAATACCAGTCCCAACGGACACGTTAATGGTGGCGGCAACTCGCGTAAAAACATACGCCGCACCCTAGAAGAATCTCTAAAACGACTCAAAACCGACTATATCGACCTATACATCATGCACTGTTGGGATCGCATGACGCCTGTAGAAGAAGTGATGCGAACGCTCAATGATTTAGTGAGTGAAGGCAAAGTCTTGCATTATGCGTTTTCCAACGTACCAGCATGGTATGCCAGCAAGGCGCAGATGATCGCACGCTACAATAATTATGAGCCTATAAGTGCATTGCAGCTGGAATATTCCATGATTCAGCGCACGATCGAACATGAATATATCGACTTGTGCCAAGACATGAATGCTGGTATCATGGCGTGGTCGCCTCTAGGTGGTGGATTACTTTCTGGTAAATACAAACCCGGCATTGATGATCAAAGTGATGTAGAAGGCCGTCTTAAACATATTACCGAAAATGGTGGCGAGGTAACTTCCAAGGACAACGAGCGCAACTGGAATATTGTCAAGGCGCTGCACGAGGTAAGCGAAGAAATCAATCAGCCGATGGCGAGCGTGGCATTGAACTGGACGGCCAATCAACCAAGTGTTGCGAGTGTCCTTGTAGGCGCCACTAAAATGAGTCAGATAGAGGCCAACATGAAAGCGCTGGATTTTAATATTCCAACCGAATTAATGAAGAAGCTAAATGATGCGAGCGCTCCAGATATTCCTTATCCGTACACATTTTTCCAGCCCAAAATGCAGGAACGCATCTATCCAGATACTAAGGTGGGCTTGAAACCCGATGGCTATTGGAAGGATTTGAGGATTGGGTAGTGTTGTGGTCACTTCGACTTCGCTCAGTGACCTTAAACTCTTATAAAAGCAAAAGGCTTAAATTAAAAACTCCCATCGAGGCTAGCCTCGATGGGAGTTTTTGAGCTTATCCTTCTTATGAAGAATTGTAATTATGATACCAGCGCCGGCTGTACCCATTTAAATTTATGGGACTCTGCTGGGATTTTCATGCGTTGTGCGATTCGTTCCATACGTGCTGGTAATTTCATCAAGTAATCACGGGCTTTCTCTGCATCTTCAGTAAGGTCAGACATCTTTCCAATTTCCCACTGATCGATAAGATTTTGTAGGATGTCAATATAGTCTTGAGCGGTGTAAACACCTATGCGCTGTGCACTGTTTGAGAAATCTTCAAATGCGGCACCTATGGACTGTCCAGATTCACGCAAAAAGTGTGCTGGCATCACAATCTTATGTACCATCATTTCTTTAAAGGCGATCATCATATTGCTAGGATCAACCTTAAAGATCTCATCCACAAAGGTGGAATAAGCTTTATGGTGACGCATCTCGTCACCAGAAATGATTCTACACATACGTGATAGAGCGGTATTGCCGTACTCACGGGCCATTTTTGCCACGCGGTTGTGTGATATGTAAGTCGCTAGCTCTTGGAAGCTAGTGTATACAAAGTTTTTGTAAGGATCACGATCTGTACCTATGTCAAAGCCGTCTGCGATCAAGTGTTGGGTAGTCACCTCAACCTCGCGCATGTTGACACGACCAGATAAATAAAGGTATTTGTTAAGTACATCACCGTGGCGATTCTCTTCAGAGGTCCACTGGCGCACCCATTTAGACCAGGCATTGCCTTTTCCTTCCATCTGGTTGATGCCTTCTACATCCATTAACCAGGATTCATAGGTAGGAAGTGCTTCTTCTGTAATAGTGTCGCCCACGAGCGTCACCCAGAAATCGTAAGGTAGCTCCTTAGCCAACTCTCTCATTTCCTTAAGCTTGTCTAGAAATCCGTCTGCCTGGGAATCTGGAAGAAAGTCAGTAGGTTGCCAAATTTTCTCTACCGGAATCAGGAACTTGTCCATGAAGGACTCCACCTTGGACTCCAGTGATTGCATTACTTCTATGCGAATATTTTTTAAGGGTTGAACCATTTTAAAAATTTGATTTGTAAAGGTAAGATTTTGAGCTTGGTACGCTTTCGCGAAAGCGAAACATTAACAACTATACTGCACTTAAACGGCAGTACTCGTGATACTGCTATGTACCACAGATTGTGCCGCTTCTATAATTTCATTAGGATCTGCGCCCGCTATAGGCATAGGTTTATGCACCGTAACGCTTATATGGTTGCCTATCCCAAAGGGAAACTTACCATATCTGTCGACTTTCCAGCTATTGTTTACAGTAACGGGCACAACAACGGCATCTGGCACATGACTAAAAATAGTCAATAATCCACCACGCTGGAAAGGTTTAGGCACGCCAGTACGGCTGCGGGTTCCTTCTGGAAAGATGACGACGCTGCGTTTTTTTCATGGACATTTTTTGCAAACGCCGTTAACGCCTTCAAGGCTTGAAGTCGATCCTTGCGGTCAATGGCGCAGTTCTCTCCTATTCTTAAATTTAGGGAAATGCTAGGAATGTTTTTTGCTAATTCCTTCTTTGCCACAAACTTAGGGTAATACTTTCTTAAATAGTAGATCAACGGTGGTATGTCAAACATACTCTGGTGATTGCTGGTAAAAATATATGACGGCCCTACAGGTAATTCCTGCTCATAAGTAATGCTGAAGGTGTTGAATAATGGTAGTTGCGTACCCATCAAACACAGGTTGAGGAGTGCCACGCTTTTTTGATGTAGGTTATGACCACCTATCCAGTGACAAATCAACTGGATGGGATGAAAAATCAGTAGCATCAGGAAAAACAACACCAGATGTATGACTGACAAAGGGTACGAAAGAATTTTCTGCATCAGGCAAAGATAGGATGCTTTGAGATGCGCGATATCGATTGCGTCATGAATCAGTATGCATGCATAGTAAATTGTGGAGACTTATTCTTACTTAAAAAATGATTAAAGACTTGTACCGCAATTCACACAAACATACTCTCGTTTATCAAAAGCACGGTATGAGATTTTTTTGCAGTTTTCCGTCGTGCATTTCTTCACATATTTTGAAATGAAATCATCTAGGGATATAGAATTGCAAGCGTATCTTGCAAAGCGAATATCAATGAATGCATATTCGTTAACTGCTCTTTTATTACGGCGATTTACCAATCCAATTTTTTGTAACCAACCTGCTGTTTGCCAAGGTCTGATAATATTTCTAATAGCTGCGCTATCCGCTGCAACTTTAGAACTTACCAACTCTTCGATAGTAAATGATGCTGAATTAACTTTGCTCAAATGACTCAAATTACCTCTATTGTCAATCAATTCTTGTACTTTTTCCTTTGAAAATAAATCAATTGCAACATTGGTTGACCATGCGAATAGCTTTCGGGATTCCTTGTCTAGTTTGAACTGTTCTGATAATATCCGATTACAAATTCTAATACAATCTCTGGGAGAAAGTTCAGAAAATAAAATAACCCTTCCTAAACTTTTTAGTTCATGAAAAAGAGCTTTAGCGTTACCTACATTGCCATCGCTATAGGCTGAAAGTCTTTCATTTAACATCTCTTGTAAATCAGCAGATTTCCATTCTAGTTTGTACGAAAAAACTCGGTCTGGTCTTGCAAATCTTGCGCAGAAAGGTTCAAGTTTATCCCATAGAAAGAACTTAAAAGCCATACCAGGAGTTTCTAGTAATTCCAAATCTTTGATCAAATCAGCTATCAAGTCATAGCTTGCCTTTGGGTCATTCCCGGTTAAGCTTTGCTCATCAACTTTATCGATTAATACATAAATAGTAGTAAGTCCTAGACGATTTAATAGCTGACGAATATTATCGAAATTGTCCTTGTGGGACATTTTTAATTTTTTATCTAAATCAATTTTAGAAATATCAACCTCTAGGCCTTTTGCCTTAGTGATTTTTTTTATGATCTCCGAAATAGGAGTCTTAAACTTATTCCAGACGTCTACGGCTCTATCCGAGATCGTTTTAAGAGAGTTAATGGCTTGTTTAGGAAATGAAGCAGGTGTTTCGTAAAGGTATATTCTGCACAACTTATAAATATATTGCCTCTCTGAGTTAGAAAATTCAAACATATACCGGAAATCATCCAAAGAATTTAATCTATCAAAAAAAGCAAGTAGCATTAATCTATTAAGATATTCTAGATGATATAGTAAAGTAACATCCGAAGCCGTTTTAAAGGATGTTAAGTCATGATTAGTGTATGTTATAGTTAAAACATTGTCATGTTGCAATGCTCTTTCTTCAATCATTAGTCTTTGTGCAGTCTTACCACCACCTCTAGGTGCGTAAATGATGTTTGAAACGGGACTGTCTATATCTCCCCATACATCTTCAAAATAATCTGGTTGGATAAAATATTTAGATAGATAGTCCTTTTCCTTATCCGCATTAGTATGTTGAAAAGGATTTTCTTGAAACCCTAAACCAGTGATATATTCTTTAAATGTCATTTTATAATTATTGCTGCATGGTAATTTACTCACAAATAAATATAGACTAAAAAAACGCATCCCTTTAAAGGATGCGTTTCTGGAATTTAAAAGAATGGCCTGTTTTAGCAATTCTCGTTGTAGGCTTCTTTAAGGTTTTCTGCAATCATTTCTGCAGGGCGACCTTCAATGTGGTGACGTTCCAACATGTGGACCAACTCACCATCCTTGAACAATGCCATGCTAGGTGAACTAGGTGGAAAAGGCACCATGGCAGCTCTTGCTGCATCGACGGCCTCACGATCCACACCTGCAAATACGGTCACGATATGGTCTGGTTTCTTATCATTTGCAAGAGACATTTTTGCTCCTGGTCGTGCATTTGCTGCGGCACATCCACAAACAGAATTTACAACCACTAGAGTTGTTCCTTCTTTATTGATGGCTTTGTTTACTGCGTCTGCTGTATATAAGTGTTCAAAACCTGCGTTTCCTAAATCGTCACGCATGGGTTGAACTAATTCTGCTGGGTACATAATTTAAATTTTTACAAAGTTATGGATTGATAGAGAGTCTGCGATTACTGTACCATCGTTTATAACTATGACACATTAGCACTTGACTTATTCCTCGTCTTCGTCTTCTTCAAGTAATTCGTCCAGCTCCTTTTTGTAGAGGGTTTCTGCAAGATCTTCTGCAGTGCGCTCATAAAGGTTCTCGATCTCTGGATCTGCTCCATGCTCGATAAGCTGGCGCACGAGTCTAAAGTCACCTTTAGAATTCATTAGAGCTACCCATAATGGACCATTCTCATGCTCGTCCAGTAGATTGGGATCTGCAAAGTTGTTCAAGAGGATCTGTGCGGTGCCGGTTTGCTTTTCCAAACTGCAGTGATGCAAGGCGCTATAGCCTATCTTGTCTTGATGGTTGACATCTGCACCACGCTTGATCAATTCTTCCAACAATTCTTCCTTGCCAAAAAATGAGGCGTGCATCAATGCCGTTCTACCGTCCGAATCCTTGGCATCTACGCCGTGGTCATCCAGTAATTGTTTTAATTCTTCTGTCGCATCGCGGTCCACGAGACTGCGCATACGTCTCAACGCATCGTAGGGGACCAATGGTTGTTTGTCTTCTGCCATTTTTATTTATAACTATTATTAAATCGTTCCTGCACTCGATCTGCAATGTCTTGCATGGTTTCTTTATCGAGTGAAACCTTGTTGGAAAACCTCATGTCTTCCATATCTCTCAACGGTATCAAATGAACATGCACGTGAGGTACTTCCAGTCCTATGACAGACATGCCTATACGCTTGCACGACACTTCTTCTCGCAGACACAACGCCACTTTGCGAGAAAATTGCATGAGTTCATTGTACGTTTTTTCGTCTAGGTCAAATAATTTGTTCACTTCCTTCTTGGGAACACACAAGGTGTGTCCTGGTGCATTAGGATTGATATCGAGAAACGCAAAAAAGTCGTTAGTCTCTGCCACCTTATAGGATGGAATCTCTCCAGAAATGATTTTAGTGAATATGCTCATTATTAGTCTCTGCTTATTTCAAGGATTTCAAGCTTGATGGTTCCCACGGGAACGGTAACCTCTGCCACATCGCCTACTTCCTTACCCAGCAATCCTTGACCTATAGGGGAATCCACACTTATGTGACCCTTGGAAAGGTCTGCCTCACTTTGCGCTACCAGCTTGTAATTCATCACCATATTGTTGTTATGGTTTTTGATTTTTACCGTACTATGAATCAAAGCTTTAGATAAATCTAGTGTATTTTCATCAATAATACGTGCATTTGAAACAATAGCCTCCAATTTTGAGATGCGCATTTCAAGCATTCCTTGAGCTTCCTTGGCCGCGTCGTATTCTGCATTTTCACTTAAATCGCCCTTATCGCGGGCTTCTGCGATGGCTTGTGAGGCTGCTGGTCTATCGACGTCCTTCAATTGTTTAAGTTCGTCTTTAAGCTTTTTAAGTCCTTCTTCAGTGTAGTATGAAACGTTACTCATGATCAAAAAATATTAAGATGTTTGCGGGATGATTAGGCTTTCTTACCATGATGGTGCAAAGCGTGAACATTTTGTTTAGTTCGCTTTCGCGAAAGCGAAACAACCATCCCAACTTCCCTTACAAAGACATAGGTCTCTACAAAACAGAAAATCCCACGATTGCTGCGGGATTTCTATGCAAATATACGAAATATGGAAATGAACGTTATATTTTTAGCATCTTACCGCTGTGCCTTTATGAAAAAGATCCTTTTTGCGCTTGCCCTAATATGTATTCTTGCCTGTCAAAGTGATGACGATGCAAGGCGCAATCCCTTTTTGATCGATCTTTCCTTTCAAACAGCTTTGAACACAGACTTACCGCAATATTCCAGTCTCAATTTTGCAAATAACTATGTTGTGGTGCGTGGTCAAGGCATAAGAGGTATCGTGGTGTACCATCTAGGGAACGACCAGTTTGTGGCCTATGAGTTGAGTGATCCCAACCACTCGCCCAACTCCTGCTCGTCCATGAATATTAATGGAATTATTGCCACTTGCAGCTGTACAGATGACAACAACACGTACAACATTATTGACGGCAGGCATCAAACAGATCCCGAATTATTCCCTATGAAACCTTATCGTGTCTCGCGTGTAGGTAATAACGTTGTGGTGTCCAATTAAAGGAATGCTTGCGGCGAATAGCATTTTGAACACCTTAGTTTTCACAACGGTTTCCTGAAAAATGTATGCATAAAAAAATCCGATCATCAGCGGCGCTGACCATCGGATTTCCATGTTTATAACTTGTGCAGTCTATTTAATACCGCATCTTAAAAGGTAAACGTCACACCTGCTAGAAAATTAATTCCCGCTTGCGGATAATATCCAGCTCCTTCTTGTGTGGCAATAGTTCCTGGGTTTGAAAAATCATCATCAAACGTGAAGTAATAGCCGTTAGAGACATATTGCTCATCAAAAATATTGTTGATCAATCCTGTGAAAACGATGGTGTCAAAAATAGATTTGGGCTGTATGGTATATATTAGATTGATATCGTTCACAAAGTAGTCAGCGAGTTTTGAAGCTCGAGCCTCTGTATTGCTCATGAACTGCTCACCTACATATTTACTCAATAAAGAAACCTGAAAATCCCTCACTGGCTGGAACACGATGGCATTGGCTGCGATAACATTAGGAGAAAAAGCAATGTCAGTACTGCCTAGATTTTGAAGACCGCCATCAAAAGAGCGTATGGTCTCCACATTCTTGTTGCTACTCAAGGTAAGATTGGGCTGCAAGGTGAGTTGTCTGGTGACAGGTATAATTGCTTCCAACTCTACTCCTAATCGATAGCTTTCACCGCTATTGGTTCTCAAAGGTGCTCCTACATCATTGATCTCGCCACTCAAGGTCAACTGCTCTTCATATAGCATCAAGTATCCATTGGCATTAAAGGTGAAGTTCCCTTTGTTGTGACGCCATCCCAACTCAAAATCGTTGAGCTTTTCTGGTTTGATATCTGGATTGCTTTCAAAATCATTCCTGTTAGGTTCTCTATTAGCTCTAGCATAGGACAAGTAAAGATCATTGTCGTCGTTCAGTCTATAAGTAACACCAGCTTTAGGATTGAAAAATGTATAGTTCTCATCCACTTCAAGTTCCACAAGGTCAGACGTGATACCAGATGTCTCATAATTCACATTTCTCACCTGTAGATCTCCATAAAGTTGCACACGATCATTGAGTTTATAGGTCGCTTTCGCGAAAGCGGAAAAATCGTTTTTCTTTCCATTACCGTCGTAATAGCGATCTCTTATCTCGCTTTGGCTCGCAAAACGCGCCCAGATAATCTCACCAAAATGATCTCCATCATAATGACTAAATGAGGTCCCAAAAATCAAATCAATCTCGTTGTTTTTATAATTGGCACTGGCATTAATCACATAGTAGTCATTGTCCAGCCATCTGCGGCGTATAAGATCTGTAGTGTTTACTGGCTGGCCATTTACTGTAAGTGGATCAAGGCCATAGGTGGCAAAATCGTCATCTTCTCGATACTGCTCAAAGAAACCGCGACCATAGGTATAGTTCAAACCTACGTTTGTGGACCAGTTTCTATTGTAACGTTCGTTCCAGTGCAACTGGTAGTGATCCTGACGGTAGTCGTCTACTTCATTGTCATAAAATCTGGTGATCCCATTCTCATCTTCATATTGTCCTGCAGGATTGAACCTGCGATCGTCACGCAACTGGTCCCTATCGATACCAAACCACGATTGATACGTGACATTGTTACCTCCAAAGAGCACTGCCTTGATCAATCGATTATCATCCACATAGGAACCTTGCAGGAAATAAGATTTTAAAGAAGTGCTGGCTCGATCTATATAACCGTCAGATTCTATGTTAGAAAGTCTACCGGCGATTTCAAAATGATCATTCATCAATCCGGTAGAATATTTAACCGTGTGTTTTCTACTATTGAAACTACCAAAGGAGTTAGCAATCTCTCCTGTAGCTTCTTTTGAAAAAGCATCGGTCAATAAGTTGATACTCGCTCCAAAGGCTCCACTACCATTAGTACTGGTACCTACACCACGCTGTACCTGCAGATTTTCTACAGATGATGAAAAATCGCCCAGGTTTACCCAGAAAGTACCTAAAGACTCTGCATCAGAATAAGGAATACCATTGATGGTCACATTAGTAGATTGCGAACTCACACCTCTTATCCTCAATCCTGTGTATCCTATTCCAGCACCAGCGTCACTGGTGGTCACGACAGATGGCAAGAAGTTGAGGAGAATAGGAATGTCCTGTCCCAGATTGCGCTTTGCAATTTCTTCCTTGGAGAGGTTGCTGTGTGTGATGGGCGAGTTGGCATCTACACGCACGGCTTTTACCAGCACCTCATCAAGCTTCTCTGCCTTGGTGGTGTCTTGTGGTTGTTGGTTTTGTGCTGTTACCGTGCTGGATAGTGTTAACGCAACGGCAATTACAGCGACTGAAAAATGTTTCATATGAACTTAAATTAGTTCAAATAAAAGGGGCATTTATTCGGTCTTGGTTAAAATAAAATGTTGAGAGGATTCTCGTTTATTGCCATAAAGTCATTCTCGACTGTCGCTCGAATCGGCCTTATGTCAAATCCCTTGGCAGCATTACCTGCCCAGGTTCCTCGGGTATAATCTCAGCCCTTTTTAAGAAGCACCCCTTGAGATGGTGCAAAAGTAGTATGCAAAATGAAAACTACCGTAAAAAGTGAAGATAATTTGTGTAGGTTTTCGCTTTCGCGCCTGCCTGTCGGCAGACAGGAAAGTGAACTAAAAACAGCATCAAAAATCCTAAAAAACGGTTTAGCAAAAGTTAATTGCTGCTGTAAATTTCTGGCAGAGATTAATTTTATAGAAATTGATTGAGCTATGTATTCTGCGCCCATTTTCTATATCATGCCTTTATTTATAGTGTTGTGGATCTACTGTGTTTATGACATCGTGACTCATAAATATCAGAATGATAGGGACAAACTGATCTACCTATTATTGGTAATCGTGGTGCCCGTGATAGGCATCCCTTTGTATCTCATATTCTGGAGGACTAAAAAAACGGGTAAATTGAACAAGTCGATCTTTTAATTCCCAATTTACTTTAATCCCATATCTTTAATTTGAAGAACAGCTAAAACTCTGCCTCAAGTTTCTATCCATTTAATTTTTTAAAGATGTCCAACACGGGTTTGATTATAGAAGAGCGCAGTCGCGACATAGGCGACTTTTTAGTAGGTAGGTTGATACCATTCCGTAAGAAGCGCATGGTAGGTCCCTTTATTTTTATTGACCACATGGGTCCTGAGGCGCTGGGTCCTGATAAATATATGGATGTGGATCAGCATCCACATATTGGACTATCAACATTGACCTATTTGATGGAAGGCCAGTTGCAACATCAAGACGGTATAGGCACAGATCAAACGATCTTGCCAGGATCAGTCAACTGGATGGTAGGCGGTAAAGGCGTCACGCATACGGAGCGTACACCGCAAACCTTGCGCGACTCCAAAACCGAATTCACGATGCATGGTTATCAGATTTGGGTAGCGTTGCCTAAAGATCTGGAAGATTGCGAACCCGAATTTCATCATATCGAGGCAGATGCCTTGCCTACCTGGCAAGATCAAGGAGCAACTTTTACATTAGTTGCTGGAAAAGGCTATGGCAAAGAATCGCCAGTGCCTGTGCATTCTGAGCTTTTTATGATCGACATCAAAACCACTGCAGATTATCCCTTTCACGCTGCTGGGAATCTGACGGGTGAAATAGGTATCACAGTTGTCACTGGTAGTGTGACTGCTTGCGGTGATGTGATAGAAGAAGGAAATATGCTGGTAAGTAAAACCGAGGACGTTTGCGATCTGGTCATCGCTGCGGGTAGTCACATCTTGATTTTTGGCGGTGAGCCGTTCCCAGAAGAGCGCCATATCTATTGGAATTTTGTGAGTCATTCCAAAGAAAAGATTGAAGCCGCTAAAGCCGCTTGGAAAAACAAAACGTTCCCCATGATGGCGAACGATGATAGTTATGTGGCTTTGCCGGATTGATCTCATCAGGTTACTCGAAATCTTTATCTTTTATTTTATTTTTATTTAAAATTTTTTTCAAATGATTCCTGCCTCTTTTATTATCATCATCGGATTAACTTTTATTGGTTTATGGGTGTACTGCATCGCAGACATTGCTAAAAGCAGGTTTGTGAATGAAAACAATAAATTGATTTATATCCTGGTAGTGGTACTTGCACCAGTAATCGGAATTCTGCTCTATCTAGCCATGTGGCAAAAAGAAAAGGTGACAATACCAAGGGACATTTAAAGCATGTGCTTCATTATGAAGTGCCATTTGATCCTGTTTATGTTGATCTCATTTTTGAGTTTTGCCCAAGAATCTCAGACAGACCATAGTTATTACGACTCTGTTAATCTTCAAGTTGGGTACCAATTCAGTTTCGAAGGACCCAACGAACGGAATTACCATTTACTTGAAATAGGTGTCAATAAATTACATTATGGCGGTCGTCACGGTGGTGGATTTCAATATGGGATAGGTTCAGAAATAGGTTTGAATACAGAAGATTTTCTTCTAGGTCCCAAAATAGGCGGCGTGATTTACTATCAGTTTGTGGTTTTAGGAAGTGAGTTAGTTACCTATACTAATTTCGATTCTTGGACTTTACGATATGTGCCAATTATTGGCTTGGGCGGTAATGGATATTCTCTCACTATAAAACCGCAAGTCATTTTAACAAACAAAAATTTCAATCCTATTAATAAAGTCAGCGTACAACTAAGCGCTAGTATTCCGCTGTGGAAGGAAAAAACAGATCGTTGAGAATTATGAGATGATAAAGTATTGTTAGCAACCACGTGTACTGGCATTCGTTTCTTTAACTTGTAGGAAATTGCTGTAGAGCGATGAACTAATTAAAAAAGAATACTATGAAAACGCCAAACTTTGAAGAAACAAAAGGAAAACACCCAATACCTCACGCTAAAGGAATTGCCAAAGACGATAACCTAGAGCCTAAATCCATCAAGACTGGTGATGATGCAAAAAGTGAGGAAGAGTAGTTAAAACTATTTCTTAACACATAAAAAAGGCGCAGAATTAATTCTGCGCCTTTTTTATTTTTAAAATTTACGTTTGAGGTAAACTATCTTTCCTCTACATATTTAAACTTTTCCCATTTCTCAGGAAGCTCATTGGTGACCTCTAATTTGTTGGAAGTTATATTTGGTTTGATCATAATAACTTTAGTTTGTGAATCCACGGTCACTTGATGCGAACTTCTCATATTCACCATATCTAGGTGCAACACATCAAATTTATAATCACCATCAGCAAGGTTGATAATCACGTATTCACTACCTCGTAACTGCCCTAGAGCTTTATCGTTGATATGAATATTTAGCCTTTCTGTATTATCGGCTTTATGAAATACATTGGATCCATTATAGATCATCACCTTTCCATTTCCAAGTTGATCTAATTCAACATTTTCAATTTTTTGATATTCCATTTGAGATGGAATAGGCTTCAAGGCACAAGAAGTCAACAGAACAAATGAAGCAATTAGTAGTAAGCTTTTAAAATTCATAAATCAAGATTTATTTTAAATCTACGCTATCGTCGCCCCATTCACAATCGCATCATCTGGATTGACAAAAACCAATTTCCCATCTGGATCTTCGGCGAGTAGAATCATTCCTTGAGATTCAACACCCATTAGTTTTCTGGGCGCGAGGTTGGCAAGGACGGTTACTTTTCTGCCCACCAATTCTTCAGCCGTGAAGTGTTTTGCGATACCGCTCACGATGGTTCTTTTGTCGATGCCTGTATCCACTGTCATCACCATTAGTTTGTTGGACTTCGGTAGTTTTTCAGCAGTCAGGATTTCTGCGACACGCAGGTCCATTTTCATGAAATCATCGTAATTGGTTTCTTCTTTTTGTGGCATAAGATTAGGTGTTGTGGATTTGTTGGAGGCTTTAGTAGCTTCTAGTTTGGCAAGTTGTGCTTCTATTTGTTCGTCCTCTATTTTAGAGAAAAGTAATTCGGCTTTATTGATTTTATAGCCGTGATGGAATAGCTCTTGTTTTTGAGCGATGTCGTTCCATTCAATCTTTACTAGATCTGCACGCAATCGTGCAGCTGGATTAGAAGCGATGTTGAGCATGTCCTGTAATTTCTTTGCGGTATGTGGCAAGAATGGTTCTGCAAGAACGGCAAGCGCTGCAGCGATTTGAAGTCCAACAAACATCACGGTTTTTACACGTTCTGGGTCGGTTTTGATGATTTTCCACGGTTCTTCATCGGCTAGGTACTTGTTTCCCAATCTTGCAAGATTCATGAACTCGTTGGCGCTTTCGCGAAAGCGATATCTCTCCAGACTGCTTTCTATACTGGCTGGAAAGGCATTGACAGCGTCTAGTGTCTCTTGATCTACCTGTGTAAACGCACCAGGCTCTGGCACGACTCCATCGTAATATTTGTGTGTCAACACCAGCGCACGATTGATGAAGTTCCCAAGAATGGCGACCAATTCATTGTTGTTGCGCGCCTGGAAATCCTTCCAGGTAAAGTTATTGTCTTTAGTTTCTGGAGCATTAGCAGTCAACACGTAACGCAATACGTCTTGTTGACCCGGGAAATCCTCTAGGTATTCATGCAACCAGACCGCCCAATTACGCGAGGTGGATATTTTATCATCTTCCAGATTCAAAAATTCGTTTGCTGGCACGTTGTCTGGCAAGATGAACTCGCCGTGCGCCTTGAGCATCGCCGGGAAAATGATACAGTGAAAAACAATGTTGTCCTTGCCTATAAAATGAAGGAGTTTGGTATCCTCATTCTTCCAGTAATCTTCCCAATTCTTGCCTTCACGAGCTGCCCATTCCTTAGTAGAGGAGATGTAACCGATAGGCGCATCAAACCAGACGTACAACACTTTGCCGTCTGCACCTTCTACGGGAACAGGAATTCCCCAATCCAGATCTCGAGTTACCGCGCGTGGCTTTAAACCATCTGCGATCCAGCCCTTGACTTGCCCTAATACATTGGTTTTCCAGTCGGCCGCATGGCCATCTACGATCCATTCATTGAGCCACTCGCTGTACTGGTCCAGTGGTAGGAACCAGTGTTTGGTCTCGCGCAATTCTGGGACGTTGCCGGTGATGGCACTTTTAGGCTCGATCAAATCGGTGGCATTGTGGGAAGTCCCGCAACGCTCGCATTGATCACCGTAAGATTCTGGATTGCCGCACTTGGGACAGGTTCCCACGACAAAACGATCGGCTAGAAACTGGTTGGCCTCTGCATCATAAAGCTGCTCCGTAACCTGCTCGATGAACTTGCCATCGTTATATAATTTGGTGAAAAAATCACTGGCCGTATCATGATGGATGGGCGCGCTGGTGCGGCTGTAATTATCAAACGAGATCCCAAATTCTTCAAAGGAATCACCAATAATTTTATGGTAGCGGTCCACAATTTCTTGTGGGGTGACGCCTTCTTTTTTGGCCTTTAAGGTAATGGGCACACCATGCTCGTCACTACCGCAAATAAAGGCAACATCTGCACCTTTTAGTCGCTGGTAGCGCGCATAAATATCTGCCGGGACATAAACGCCTGCTAGGTGACCTATATGGACTGGACCGTTAGTATACGGCAATGCCGCTGTAATCGTATATCGTTGTTGATGGTTCATGAAA
Organism: Nonlabens agnitus; assembly: GCF_002994045.1. Taxonomy (NCBI): domain Bacteria; kingdom Pseudomonadati; phylum Bacteroidota; class Flavobacteriia; order Flavobacteriales; family Flavobacteriaceae; genus Nonlabens; species Nonlabens agnitus. The sequence goes on along the minus strand of NZ_MQUC01000003.1, from coordinate 2,728,403 downwards.
TGGTTTCAAAGCCACAAATTTACAATAACTGTCGCAGCTTTAATGTTCCATTGGGAGCAGTAAAGCTTGTAATTTGTTAGCTTTCGCGAAAGCGAACTACTCAACGATCCCCATGAAAAATCATATTCTTCTTCTTACCGTTGTGCTGATTGCTATAAGTTGTAAAAACCAAGAGCGACCAGCGCTGGAACCAGCCATACCTATTGCAAAAATCCCTGAAGATGCCGACTACTGGACGCTGGAACACCTTGCGGAATCCCTGAAGGACGGCTCCTACCTTGACATTTATCAAGAGCTGGACATGAATGAGACCAGCATGCAATTTGAAGAAGGAAGCGTGAGACGTAAAGTAATGTTTATGGGTGAAGGAACGTCTAACGAGCTTTTTATATCCTTTGAAAATGAGGCACCTTTTGAGATTTTTGTCTTGAAACGCGGTCCATGGCGCACTAGGGATGGTTTAAAGGTAGGCAGCTCCATTGAACAATTGAACGAGATCAACGGTGTGCCGGTACAATTTGCAGGTTTTGAATGGGATCATAGTGGTTATGTGATTCTAGGTGGTGGCTTCATTGACGCAGATCGTTACTCGATTTCCCTGTCGCCCAGTTATGTCGATATACCAGAAGATGCTGTGAATGAGTTTATAGGAGACCAAATTTATGATTCAAAAGATCCAGATGTTGAAAAACTACAACTTTACGTAGATCGTATAGTCTATAAGTTCTAAAAAGCACGGCTATATTTGCAACTGGTAAAATGATTTCATGAAAAAGATATTGCTCGTATTTATAGCTATTGCTATTATTTCCTGTCAAAACGATAAAGAACCCGCTAACCCATTTGATGCGCAACAGCTGGTAGAAGCAATCTCTACCAATCCTGATTGGGAAGAGGAATACAGCGATGCCAACATAACCAAAGAAACCAAATTTGTAGACGAATACAACGGCATTAGAACGGTTGTGACCCTATATCCCGAAACGCTTGACGAATTGAAGGTCATCTACAATGATTCCCTACCACAAGAACTATACTGGGATAAATCTGGTCAGTGGACTACAGATTATGGTAAAGTAGGTGATCCCATCGAAGTATTGGAAAAAGCCAATGAAGCGCCTATTGCTTTCTATGGCTTAGGATATGATTTGCCAGGTAAAGTAAAAGCGGACAAAGGCATTCTTGCCGATAAGAAGATCACGTACACCGTTAGACCAACATCTGACATGATCCCAGCAGAATATTACAGTTATGATCTTTTTGATCTTTCTTCTGCAGCGTCCAAAGATTTGAAACTCTACATCAATAGGATTCAAATGGAGATTCCTAAGCCTGGAACTTCCACTGCCGTCGAATAACTATATTGTCTTAATTGATTTAGATTGCTGATTGCAAAGTGATTCACAGCCTTTGTGCTTCTCGCACAAAGTGTTTTCATTTATTTTATCGCTGCTATTATTTCCAGTACTTTTAGAGGAAAGCTTGAGGCATAATCCAATCCATGTAGTCTATTGAAGACCGTCCTTTTATGAAAGCATATCAACCATTTCCATCGCTGTGTGAAGGTGACCATATTAGGATCTTATGTACAGCGCGATCTGTTGAAGCGGTAGACTTACAGCCAGCTACAGAATGGTTAAGCTCTTTGGGTTTTCAAGTTAGTTTAGGAAAAACCATTGGTAATAAAGATCACCAATATGGTGGAACCAATGAGAAACGTCTACACGATTTCATGGATGCCCTGAAAGATGAGAACGTCAACGCTATATGGATTGCTCGTGGTGGTTATGGCACGGTTAAAATTGTGGATCAAATTGATTTGAACGTTTTGAACGGCAAGAACAAACTCTTGATAGGCTACTCTGATGTCACTCATCTTCATGGTTTATGGCAGTGCAACGGCCTTCAAAGTATGCATGCTTTTATGCCTAGGGAAATAGGAGAAAAGTCTAAAGCCGTTCGAGAAAGCTTTCAATACGCAGCTACCCAAAGTCCACAAAACTATACAATACCAAATACACAACATCTAAAGCCTGTCACTCTCAAGGCGCCGATTGTAGGCGGAAATCTATCTGTCCTAGTAAGTATGTTAGGTTCTGCTACGTTTCCTGAACTGGATGGACATTTTCTGTTTATAGAAGACCTTGATGAATTGTTGTATCACGTGGACCGTATGGTCACCGTCTTAAGTAGAGCTGGAAAACTAGCCCACTTGAAAGGTCTTATCGTTGGCGGCTTTACCGACATCAAGGATCACGACACACCATTTGGAAAAACGGTGGAAGAGATTATTCAAGAGCACACGGCAGACTATTCGTACCCTGTAATCTACGGGTTTCCAGCTGGCCATGTGGTAGATAATTATAGCTTTGTTCTAGGGAAAGACATTACAGTAGCTATCAAAAAGGAAAACATCACTATCTCGCAATAATCTTTGATATGGCGCAGCACAATGAATTAGGTTCTGTAGGTGAAGATCTTGCGGCTGCACATCTTCTTAAAAAAGGATATCAAATATTGACGCGTAATTACACCTATCAAAAAGGTGAGATCGATATTATCGCCAGGTTGGATGACCTGATCGTGATTGTCGAGGTGAAGACAAGGTCCACACCAGATTTTGGTGATCCACAAGATTTCCTGAAACCACTACAAATCAAAAGGCTGGTAGAGACTGCTCATCATTTCGTAGAAGAATTGGAAGAGCCCGATGTTGAGGTACGCTTTGATATCGTTGCCATCATAAAAAACAAGGCAGGAACGAGGATAGAGCATCTAGAAGATGCCTTTTACCATTTCTAAAAAACAATGCGCTCAAGGAGCGCATTGGTTTTAAGGACTAGGCCTTGAATAAATATCGTATTTCTAGTGCTAGTCGCGATCTACGTTGGTTTGATCGTCATTAGTTATTTCCTTGACGACATACACATATACAGGAAAGTGGTCGCTAAAACCACCTGTAAAAGTGCTCCCTAAAAAGCTTCGGTAAGGATAACCTTTATATTGTCCCGTTTTATTGCTCATAAAACTAGGATTATAAATATGGGATTGCCAGTACTGATAACCGGACTGGTTCGCCTCCATTAGCATAGGATAAGTAAACATAATCTGGTCAAATAGGTTTCCCGCATCTCTGTAGAATAGTGTAGAATAACCATCTCTATGCATTTGTAGATAGGGATTATAGATCATTTGTGGCTTTACCTCTTCTCTATTTTCTTGAGCATTGAGGATATCCTTGACGCTTTCATTTGTTGGGTCGTCGTTAAGGTCACCCATAACAAATATCTTAGACATAGAATCTATACTGTGCAGACTGTCAATAATGGATTTGTTAAGTTCTGCAGCTGCATTTCTTTTACTTCGGCTTTTTTGCTCTCCACCACTGCGTGATGGCCAGTGATTAACGATAAAGGTCATCTTGTCACCATTGAGCTCGCCTGTAACGATAATCGGGTCTCTGGTATAAATACGATCTCCATCTACAGGATCGTAAATCAACAGTTCTTTAAGGGTACTATTCAACACCTTGAATTCGCGCTTTTTGTATAAAAAGCCCGTATCAATACCGCGACGGTCTGGAGAATTGAAATGTTCTATACCGTAATCAAACTCTCGCAGCAATGGATGATTCACCAAGTCTTCAAGAACCTTACGGTTTTCCACCTCGCAAACGCCTAGAATGGTAGGTGCAGATTGAGATTTTTCTGCTCCTATTTTGCGGATGACTCTGGCCATGTTAGACAGCTTCTTTTGATACACTTCTTCACGTATACCTTCGTCCATCTCCATAATAGGGCTAGCCTCATCAAAAATGGTGGTATCATCTTCAGTGTCAAAAAGGTTTTCCAGATTGTAGAAGGCAATGGTTTGAACCTTATACTGCTTGGCTTCAGTGGTTTGTGCGGTTGTCGCTTTCGCGAAAGCGAAATAAGCCAAAGCACTCATTATCAAATATTTGTACATATCTTGAATAGTTCTAAGTTTATGTTTGTGTAAAATCTAAACCAAACGATAGGCCAAAGGTACGTTAGCCAATATAATTATGTAGTTTTGCCCGCTCATACATAACGTTATAATAATATTAACTAAAAATGAATCAATTCTACTCCAGATTTTTACTGGCTGTCATGATGCTCACTTCTACTCTAGGGATGGCACAAGAACTGCTTAAAGGTCGCGTCATTGACGAGACTACCGAAGAACCCATTCCTGGTGCCATCATCACGATAAGAGGTTCAAACCAACAAGCAACTACAGACGCGCAGGGATATTTTGTTTTTGAACAGGACCTTGAAGAAGGTGACCAAATGGTGATCATCGAGTCCAATGAATACCTAACCCGCAACATTCCAGTGGTGATCATTAAAGGTTCCATAGTAAATCTAGATCCTCTTTATTTAAAGGTGGATAACATACAGCAAGAACAGGCTCAAGGAATCGTTTCCCTGACAGAGAATGACCTCGCTGATGACGATAACGCCGCAAACAATGTTTCTGGATTATTACAAGCCACGAGAGATCAATTTTTAAGAGCAGCTGCTTTCGATTTTAGCGCGACATTCTTTAGACCTAGAGGTCTTAATAGTGAAGATGGTAAGATTCTTATCAACGGTCTTGAAATGAACAAGCAATTCTCTGGTAGACCACAGTGGTCCAATTGGGGCGGCATCAACGATCTGCAACGCAACCAGACCTTTACCATGGGACTGGCACCTGCAGACGACACTTTTGGTGGATATGGTGGTGTACAAAGTATTGACATGAGAGCTTCACAACAACGTGCAGGTTCACAGATTTCCTACGCCAGTGCCAATAGAAGTTACCGCGCCCGCTTTATGGGAACCTATAAAAGTGGTTTGCTTAGCAGCGGTTGGGCTTATGCGATTACTGCTTCCAGAAGAAGCGGTGAAGAAGGTTTTGTAGATGGAACTTTATACGATGCAAATTCAGTCAGTCTTAATGTAGAACGTAAGCTGAGCGAGAATCACTTCTTGAATTTTACCGGTATCTATGCCTCTAACAGACGTGGACGTAGAACTGCGATTACAGAAGAGATCAAAGACCTTAAAGGTATAGAGTACAACCCATTCTGGGGACTACAGGACAATGCACAACGCAATTCCAGAATAAGAGAGATTGACGAGCCTATCTTGATGTTGAACCACTACTGGACAATCTCTCCTAAAGTACAGTTACAGACCAATGCTTCTTACCAGTTTGGTAAAATTGGAAACACCAGAATTGATAATGGTGGTACTAGATTGGACAACACTCTAGGCCGCGACGTTTATATAGGTGGCGCACCTAACCCTAATCCAGATTATTATCAAAATCTACCTAGCTATTTCTTGAGAAATGGAAATACTTCTTTTGACCTTGCCTCTGCGTTCAGAGCAGAACAGGAGTTCATCAATGATGGGCAGTTGGATTGGGAAGATTTATATAGGCAAAACTTGACTGTTCGAGAAAATGGAGGAAACTCCATTTATGCAATTCAAGAAGACAGAATCGATGACAATCAATTTCAAGCTAGTACCATCCTTACAGCAGACCTAGCAGACAATATCTTACTTACTGCAGGTGCTAATTACAGAAAGCTTAGAAGTGAAAATTATGCATTGTTACAAGACCTCCTAGGCGGAACTGGTTTTCTAGACGTAGATTTCTTTGCAGAAGAAACCGCTAACATAGATCAGGTACAAAATGATGCTGCTCAATCTGATGTTAGAAACCCTAATAGAATTGTCACCGAAGGTGACCGTTATAAATACAACTATATTATAGATGCTAATGTAGTCAACGCATTTGCACAAGCACAGTTCAAGACCAATAAAATCGATTACTTCGTAGCAGGATCTGTAACTCAGACAGACTACCAACGTGATGGACTTTATGAAAATGGAAACTTTTTAGGAAACGAATCTTTTGGAAAAAGTGAGAAGGTTGACTTTACGAACTTTGGTGTAAAAGGTGGTGCTACCTACAAAATCAATGGTTTGAACCTACTTAACTTCAATGGAGCATATATAACAAGAGCACCTTACATAAGAAACACCTTTGTTAACGCTCGCCAAAACAACCTTATCGTTGACGGTCTAGAGTCAGAGAAGAGTTACAGTTTTGACGGTAGTTATATCTATCGTTCTCCTATTCTAAAATTGAGAGCTACCGGTTACTATACCCAGTTTGAGGATGGAAATGATATCAATTTCTTCTTTACAGAAAATTTTGTTGGTGAACAAGGTGGATTTATTCAAGAGGTAGTGACTGGAATTGATAGAAGAAACTATGGTCTGGAACTAGGTATTGAGTATCAAATCACTCCTACCATCAATTTGAAAGCTGCGGTTGCGGCAGGACAAAATATATACTCTGACGATGCACAAGTATATTACACTACTGATGATCAATTACGAGAAGATTTATTTGGAGGTGGCATCGTTCGAGATGGTAACAGAGTAATCTATGGTGATGGATCTGTAAATCTAAAAAACTACCATGTAGCTGGCGGTCCAGAAACAGCAGCACAAATAGGATTTGAATATCGTGATCCAGAATATTGGAACATTGGAGTTACTGCCAACTATTTTGCTAATGGCTACATAGACCCAAGCATCATAAGAAGATCTGACAGATTCAGACTTGACGAGGACGGGCAAGAGTTCAATGATTTTGATCCTGTGCTTGCCAAAGAACTTTTAAAGCAGGAACAATTTGATGATTATGTCCTAGTGAATGTGATTGGTGGAAAATCTTGGAGAATTGATGACAAGTACGTAGGGTTCTTTGCTACCATCAACAATGTATTTAACATCGAATACAAAACAGGTGGATTTGAGCAGTCTCGTACTACAAACTTTCAATCTGTACGAGACGACAGAAACAACCCAACGGAGGTCTTTGCACCAAGATACTTTTTTGGTAATGGGGCTACCTACTATCTAAACGTTTACCTAAGATTCTAAAAAAGCTTTAATGAAATTTATAAATAACAGAGAAATGAAAAATTTAAACAAACTCTTTGCTTTGCTAGCAGTAGTTGCGATCTCTTTTTCTTGTGTGGAAGATGATGATTTTGCAATACCAGATTTGAATGAGGTTGTGGTAGAAGCTCCTGCCGGCACCGCTAATCTCACCACAATTATTAACCAGTACGAGAACACCTTTGGTGGGCAAGATCCAGAGCCTATCACATTTGATGCAACAGACGGCTTTGTTGAAGGTTATGTCGTTTCTAGCGATGAAGGTGGTAATTACTTCAAAGAATTAGTGATCCAGAATGCTCCTGAAAATCCTACCGTTGGTGTAAACGTTCAGGCAGATCTTAGTCCTTTGTTCACCCGTTTTAACTTTGGTCGTAAAGTGTATATCAAACTAGATGGTTTGACTTTAGGAGAATCAAATGGTGTGTACACACTAGGTATAGGCGAGGATCTTGAAAGAATATTTGCTTCAGAAGTTTTGAATACCATCCTGCGCGATGAAGAAACAGCGGCTATTGTTCCCAAGGAAGTTACTTTGAACGAGGTTAATGAATCACTAGAAAACCAATGGGTAAGAGTTTCTAATGTTCAGTTTTTAGATTCTGAATTAGGAAAGACATTTGCGACAGAAAGAGGTGACACCTTTGACGGTGACCGTCTGATTCAAACCTGCGAAGACTTCTTTGCAACACCTTTAGTTTTTCAAACTTCAACCTTTGCAGATTTTAAATCTATCAGAGTTCCTGAAGGTAGTGGCTCCATCGATGGGCTTATCTTGAGAGATTTTAGAGATGAGTTTTTTGTATTGAAAGCAAATGCTCCATCAAATTTTGATTTTGATCCAACTACTCGTTGTGAGTTTGACGTGGTTGCCTGTGGCACTGCTAATGGACCTGGAGCTAATTCGTTAATTAATGAAAACTTTAATGGTGGTGTGAATAATACTGCCACCATGCCAGCCGGCTGGACCAATTATGTACAAGCTGGTACCGTGGAATGGGAATCTTATTTTGACGGCGATAGAAACAGCCCTGCAACAAGAGCTACTACATTTAGAAGTGGTGATGAGAGCTCTATCGCATGGTTGATCACTCCACAAATAGACTTTGATGCACAAACCGGTGAGGTACTCAACTTCTTTACTTCAAATGATTTTGCAGATGCTTCGACTCTAGAGGTTCTTTTCTCCAATGACTGGGATGGAACACCTGCAGGTGTTGAAACCGCGACATGGAGCGCATTGGCAGACGCCACTGTAGTTCCCAACAGCGAGTTTTTTAGAAACTTTGTTTCTTCAGGAAATATTTCTCTTGACTGTGTTGACGGTACCGGTGCGATTGCATTTAAGTACACGGGCAACGATGTTGATGGCGGTACGGCAAACGGTGGTTATCAATTAGATGATGTTACCATTACCAGCAACTAAGACTTGATGGATTACGCTTTCGCGCCTGCCTGACGGCAGTCAGGAAAGCGTAACAAATACAAAGAACCACTGCTTTGATGGCAGTGGTTTTTTTATGTAATCAATTACGTCTCAACACGGTGTACACAGGAAAGTGATCACTATATCCACCAGCATACCTACCACCAGCAAAAGTGCGTGCTGGCTGCCCGCGGTATTTTCCTTTCCACTGGCGCAACATAATGTCGTCAAAAATATCTGCCTTATGGACAAACAAATCGCCAGGTATATCATTGTGGAGGTTCTCACTTACCATGATCTGGTCAAAAAGATTCCATTTGAACTTATGGTTGAGCGACCCACGATGAAAGTTCTTGAGAGGTGCTGTTATATTGTCAAAACCATGCGGTAAAATACCTTTGGAAATACTGTCGTTTTCAGGATCGTCATTAAAGTCACCCATGATGATGATAAAAGTATTGTCCTTTTCCAGTCGTTGCCTACGGTTTCCTGCATCGTCTATCTGGTCTATGTGTTGCATGAGCTGTTGGGCAGCAAGTGCCCTTTTGTACTCTGTCGTTCCAGAACCATCACGCCTGGACGGCCAGTGATTCACATAGATATGTAGCGTGGTGCCTGCAAGCTTGCCTTTCACATACAGAATATCCCTAGTGGTGTCCCTTATTCCCATATCATCTTCAATCAACAAAGTGATAGGTCGTGATTCCAGGACTTCAAAAACATCGGTCCTATATAGTAGGGCCACATCAATACCGCGTTCATCCGGACTATTGAAATGCACGTAGCTGTATTTATGATTACGTAGCTTGGGTTGTTGGATCAAGTCGTTCAGGACTTTTTTATTCTCTACCTCGGCAACGCCCAGGACCGCTGGAAGGTTACCGGTATAATCAGCACCTATCTGGCTTATGGCATCACTTATTTTTTGGAGCTTCTTGTTGTACCTATTTTCATTCCATTCATTACGACCTAGTGTGGTGAAGTCGTCATCGAGGATATGTTGGTCATTCTGAAAATCAAAGAAGTTTTCTAAGTTGTAAAACCCTACAGTATATTGCTCAAATGCTTGTGATGGAATGCTCAAAAAAACCGATTTATGTTCAAATCTAAGGATTATTAAAATTGCCCACCTTAAAAGATGAACGGCAATAGCGAGAGAAGCCTAAGTCGCTCAAAGCTAAGTTTAGCGTTATATCCCATGTCCATCTCAATCCAGATTATCTTTGCCCTATGACGCATGACAGACTTCTTACACTTCAATGCCTGCCTAAAACAGGTCCTACCATCCTATTCCTTCACGGCTTTTTAGGGAGCAGCGATCAATGGAGCAGGATGGTCGAGCACTACAAAGAGTCGTATCAAATACTACTGTTGGAGTTGCCGGGTCATGGCGACAATTCTTGTGAGAAGAAGTACACGCTAGATGACCTGGCTCAAGAGATCCATCAGGTATTGTTGCAATATGCTGTTGACGAAATTCACTTTGTGGGTCATAGCATGGGCGGCTATGTGGGGTGCGCTTTCGCGAAAGCGTACCCTTCAAAGCTTCTGTCACTCACATTAATCAACAGTTGCGCTACAAATGATTCTACCAGTCGCGTGGAGCAGCGCGACAGATCTTTAACATTGATCCAGAAATATCCACAAGCATTTACTAAAATGGCCATTTCCAATCTTTTCACCACGACCGAAAGGGAAAACTATAAGGCAGAAATAGAATCCATGAAACAACAAGCCGCTCGTATTTCCATGGCCAGCATTAGTAATGCTCTCATTGCCATGAGAGATAGACCATCGTTTTTACCAGTTCTCGAAGACACTTCCATCCCACTTCAGTACATATACGGTTCACGTGATGAGATCATACCACCAGCTACTATTGAAGTGGAAATAGAAAAATTAAAGGCTATTAACTACGAGCTGGAATCAGGACATATGAGTTTAGTCACGCATCCCAATGAAATAATAAAATTGCAGTTAGTCGAAAAAACAGTTCGTTAAACGTAATTTGTGAATAACTTTCTCTAGATTTAACAATCCTTTTAAATCAGAATTACCTCCAACTCCAAAAAACGACACATGCAAAACCCCTTTAAGCGTCTGGTCTGCTTCATTTCTGGGCATCAAATGGAAATTTCTCACGTGGTCAATGATCGCGTCAATGAATGGTGTTGCACCAAGTGCAACAAGCAAGTTACTAACAATATCTATGGTGAGACCGTACCGCTTAATGACATTTATGAGCGTATCAACAAGTCACTAGCACAGCTGGCTCGTAAAAAAGCCGGTCGCCCAGCCAGAGTTATTCAAAAGGCAAAAGCGGCCTAGCTTTCAAAACTGTTCCATCCCATTGCCTTAATGGCAACCTGCTCGCCGCCTCGCGTGACCAGGTGTATACCATCACTTTGAGGTAAAACGTGCCCTATGATGGATAGGTTAGGATTTGCTTTAATCTTAGGGAAATCTTCCTGCTTCACAGTAAACAATAGCTCATAATCCTCGCCACCACTCAAAGCCACGGTTGTACTATCCAGATTGAATTCTTCACAAGAACTAATGACTGTTGGGTCCAGCGGGATTTTATCCTCATAGATTTTCATCCCAACACTAGATTGCTTGCACAAATGAATCATTTCAGAGCTTAAGCCATCACTTACATCAATCATGCTGGTAGGTAATACGTCCAGCTCTTCTAATAGTTTAGGAATATCCTTTCTAGCCTCAGGCTTGAGTTGACGCTCAATCAAATAACTGTACGCCTCGATATCTGGCTGGTTATTTGGGTTAGCTTTAAACACAGCTTTCTCGCGCTCAAGGATTTGCAATCCCATGTAAGCCGCACCTACATCGCCAGAAACTACCAGCAAATCACCATCTTTAGCACCAGATCTATACACAATCTTGTCTGGTTCCTGTTCTCCCAGCGCAGTTACTGAAATGATCAAACCACTATTGCTGGCCGTAGTATCACCACCTATAAGGTCGACACCATAATTTTGACAAGCCAGTGCGATACCATCGTACAATTCTTCTACCGCTTCTACAGGAAAACGGTTGGAAATGGCAATGGAAACCGTCACTTGTGTCGCGATGGCATTCATGGCATAGACATCTGACAAATTGACCATCACTGCTTTATAACCCAAATGCTTGAGAGGCACATAACTTAAATCAAAGTGGATGCCTTCCACAAGCATATCTGTTGTGACAACCGTGTGCTTATCGTGCTTGATGACGGCCGCATCGTCGCCTATGGCTCTTACGGTTCCCGCATTTTGGGTCGCAAAGTTTTTAGTAATATGGTCTATCAAACCGAATTCGCCCAGTTGCTCAATCGGTGTTCTTAAGGGATTTTTATCTTCAATCATGCTACAAAATTACAATTATGATTCGGGATGGACTAACGATCTGACAAGTGCGTTCATAGGCATAGTCTTTGCACATACTACCATATGAGATTATCATTGCATCCTAGCGTTTACCGCTGTTTGTATCGTATCTTTGTACACATTTATTTAATCAATTAGTACTATGATTAATGTTTCTGAAACAGCAAAAAATAAACTAACCTCGCTCATGAGTGAGGAAGGTTACTCCATCGACAAGGATTTTGTTCGTGTGGGCGTCAAGAGTGGCGGTTGCAGCGGTCTGTCCTATGATTTGACCTTTGATAAAAATACCGTTGAGACTGACAAAGTATTTGAAGATAACCAGGTACGCATCGTTGTTGACAAGCGCAGCTTTCTGTATCTAGTAGGAACGACCCTAGAATTTAGTGGTGGTTTGAACGGTAAGGGTTTTGTTTTCAATAATCCCAATGCGCAACGCACCTGTGGATGTGGAGAAAGCTTTTCTCTATAACAATAGAAGTAGAATGAGTTCGCTTTCGCGAAAGCGAAACACGCCTTAAGCTATCAGGTAAAACAATGAATAGCACCTAGGTCCTAGTTTTGGACTTAAAATAAGCAACAGATTATGGCAAAATATACTGAGGAAGAATTACAAAAAGAACTCGAGACTAAGGAGTACGAGTATGGATTCTATACAGATATTGAATCTGACACCATTCCCGTAGGCTTAAGTGAAGATGTGGTGCGCATGATAAGCGCTAAGAAAAATGAGCCGCAATGGATGACAGAATGGAGACTTGAGGCATATCGTCACTTTGTAAGCATGCATGAGCCAGAATGGGCAAACGTGACTTATGAAAAACCAGACTTACAAGCCATTTCATACTATTCTGCACCTAGTAAGAAACCGAAATATGAAAGTCTTGACGAGGTTGATCCAGAATTGCTGGACACTTTTAAAAGATTGGGTATTTCCATTGATGAGCAAAAAATGCTTGCTGGTGTAGCGGTAGATATCGTGATGGACTCGGTTTCTGTAGCAACGACATTCAAGAAAACACTCGCCGAGAAAGGCATTATCTTCTGCTCCATTTCTGAAGCTATTCAAGAGCATCCAGAATTGGTAAAGAAATACTTGGGAACCGTGATCCCGCAAAAAGATAATTACTATGCGTCCTTGAATGCAGCCGTATTCTCTGATGGTTCTTTCTGTTACATTCCTAAAGGCGTACGTTGTCCTATGGAATTGAGCACCTACTTCCGTATCAATCAAGCGGGAACAGGACAATTTGAAAGAACCCTTGTAGTGGCAGATGAAGGTAGTTATGTGAGTTACCTAGAAGGTTGTACTGCACCATCACGTGATGAAAACCAATTGCATGCGGCTTGTGTGGAATTGATTGCCCTTGATGATGCAGAAATCAAGTATTCTACCGTACAAAACTGGTATCCAGGAAACAAAGAAGGAAAAGGTGGCGTCTACAATTTTGTAACCAAACGTGGTATTTGCGAGAAAAACGCTAAGATCTCTTGGACACAAGTAGAAACTGGTAGTGCCATCACATGGAAATATCCTAGTTGTATTTTGAAAGGTGACAACAGCGTTGGGGAATTCTACTCTATCGCGGTAACCAACAACTTCCAGCAGGCAGATACGGGAACCAAGATGACGCACATTGGTAAAAACACCAAGTCTACGATTATCTCAAAAGGTATCAGTGCCGGTAAATCGCAAAACTCTTATCGTGGCCTAGTACAAATCAACTCAAGAGCCAGTAATGCCCGTAACTTTTCACAATGTGATAGTTTGTTGATGGGTAACGAGTGTGGTGCACACACGTTTCCGTATATCGAGACTAAAAACAACAGTGCCAAAGTCGAACACGAGGCAACGACCAGTAAAATAGGTGAAGACCAGATTTTCTACTGCAATCAGCGTGGTATCGATACTGAAAAAGCAATTGCACTTATCGTCAATGGCTTTTCCAAAGAAGTATTGAACAAGCTACCAATGGAGTTTGCCGTAGAAGCACAAAAACTACTAGAAATAAGCCTAGAAGGATCTGTAGGATAGAAGATTCCAATTATTTCAAAATCAATCAAAAAAAACCAAAAACAATGAAAAACATAATTTACATTATTGCAACAGTGTTGTTGCTTACTTCATGTAACGACTTCAAAAAAGGTTTTGAAGAAGGAATGACAAATGCAGAGGCTGAGGCAGCCCAGCAAGATAGCCTTGCCAATCTACCAGAGGTAAAACTCCACATTTTTGATGGTGGTAGTGTTTTGGCAAAACAAAAAGTCATGTTCTCTGAAGGTGATCGTTATGAAGGAGAATCCATCCAACTAGCGGCACCGTTTTATATCATACAGCACCCAGAAGGAACTTTATTATGGGACACAGGTCTTCCAGAAGGACTTGTAGGTCAAGGCGATGTCACTCCAGAAGGTGACGCGTTTACCATTTCACGCAGTGAGAAAATTGTTGATCAATTAAAGTCGGTAGGATTAACTCCAGCAGATATTGACATGATTGCGTTTTCACACGTACACTTTGATCACACTGGTGCTGCAAACAATTTCCCAAATGCAAAATGGTTAGTACAACAAACTGAGCTGGATTTTATCAATAGCGACGCCATCAAAGGCAATCCGTTTTATGCTCCAGATTCATTTAGCGAGTTGAAAAACACGCAAGTGCTTAATGGAGACTTTGATATCTTCAACGACGGTAGTGTGGTGGTTAAATCCTTTCCAGGTCACACCGCAGGACACCAAGCGCTATTCCTTAGCTTAAAGGAATCTGGTCCGACCCTATTATCCGGTGACACGTACCACTTTGAGCAAAACCGTGAGGATGCTGTCGTTCCACAATTTAACTATGACATTCCAGAGAGTAAGCAAAGTATTGAAGAGTTTGAAGCTTTCGCGAAAGCGAAAAACGCAACAGTCATTATACAACATGACCTAGATGACTTCAAAAATACAGTCGCCAAAACACCGCTTAAGTAATGAGAAGCCTTCTCCTTTCACTCTTCTTATGCATCGGTCTACTGGTAGGTTGCAAGAATGAATCTGAACCAAAAAGTACAGAGGAAAACGTGCTTACCTATGATGAGCCACGGTACAAAGGCGATTTCATTTATCTAGCAGATGCGGCGGTACTTTCCACCAGCGACGATATTTATGCGGTGAAAATTGACGAAAAGGCAACAGAGCTGGCCAGCAAGGCCAAAGAGTTTCAAAGAACACCATACGATATGGTACAAGTAGTTGTGACTGGCGAACTAGTTCCGAATCCACTAAAGGCAGAAACCGGCGAAGGCTGGGATCAAATGCTGGTCATTGATAAAATTATAGAAGTGCGCAAATCAAAATCATCCAGTGTGATTCAAGCGCAAGAACAAGAAGATAACTAACAGATATGTTGAAAGTAAAAAACCTGCACGCCACTATCGACGGCAAGGAAATATTAAGAGGAATCAATCTAGAGGTAAAAGCTGGAGAAGTCCACGCGATCATGGGACCTAACGGTTCTGGAAAATCTACGTTAGCAAACGTGATTGCCGGTCGTGAGGAATACGAAATGTCAGAAGGTGAAATCTCTATGAACGATGAAGATATTACGGAGCTTGATCCAGAAGAAAGAGCACACAGAGGCGTTTTTCTATCCTTTCAATATCCTGTAGAGATTCCTGGTGTAAGCGTCACCAACTTCATGAAAACGGCCATCAATGAGACGCGTAAGGCTCAAGGTAAGGACGAGATGCCTGCAAAGGACATGTTGAAGATGATACGCGAGAAGTCAGAACTTCTTGAAATCGATCGCAAATTTCTTTCCAGATCATTGAATGAAGGTTTTTCTGGTGGTGAAAAGAAGCGTAACGAGATATTCCAGATGGCTATGTTAGAGCCTAAACTGGCCATTCTTGACGAGACTGATTCTGGTCTTGACATCGACGCTTTACGTATCGTTGCTAATGGTGTCAACAAATTGCGCAGTAAGGACAATGCGACTATCGTGATTACTCACTACCAGCGTTTGCTTGATTATATCGTTCCAGATTACGTACATGTTCTTTTCAATGGACGCATCGTGAAATCTGGTGGTAAAGAATTGGCGCACGAGTTGGAAGAGCGCGGTTACGACTGGATCAAAGAAGAAGTAGAAGCATAGATTGAATAAGTAAAGCTTTGATGATTTTGCTTTATCGCTTTGCTGTCTACCAACAGCGAGGCACGAAAGTCAAATCATCATCCAGCTTAAAAGTAAAACTATATGAGTTTTAAAGATAACATCCTTTCCTCTTTTATGGCCCTTGAAAATGAGGTCGATACAGATAGCTATGTGCATGAACTGCGCAACAAGGCCTTATCTGATTTTGAGGAAAAAGGACTGCCGTTACGTAAGGATGAGGCCTACAAATACACATCCTTAAAAGCGCTTTTCAATAAAGATTACAGCCTATTCCCTAAAAAGGAAGTCACGCTGGATTATGCAGAGATCAAAAAATACCTCATCCATCAAATCGATGCTTATCGTGTGATATTTGTTGATGGTGTTTACAGTTCGCAGCTTTCTCAAACCACACACGAGCAGTTTGATGTGTGTTTGATGTCCAGCACGTTGAACAATCCAAAGTATGCTCCGATAATTGAAACCTATTATAACCAGTTAGCAGGTAAGGATAGCTTAACGTCTCTCAATACGGCTTTTGCCAGAGAAGGTGCCTATATCCATATCCCTAAAAACATAGCCGTCAATAAGCCTATAGAGATCGTTTATTTCTCCACAGGTAGTGAGGCAGCTATGATGGTCCAACCACGTAATCTTGTAGTAGTAGGTGAAAATTCACAAGTACAAATTATAGAGCGCCACCAAAGCTTGACTGAAAACAATGTACTAACTAACAGCGTAACTGAAGTTTTTGCAGATCAACGCTCTTTAGTGGATTACTATAAGATTCAAAACGACCAACAAAGCGCATCCCTTATTGACCATACCAACGTGCAGCAACAAACCAATAGCGAGGTGCGTTTGCACACGTTCTCATTTGGCGGTGCTTTGACACGTAACAACTTGAACTTTTTCCAGTTGGGTGAGCACTGTAACTCACTGCTCAATGGTGTGACGATTATAGGTGATAAGCAACATGTGGATCATTCCACGTTAGTGCACCACACCGCGCCTAATTGTGAGAGTTATCAAGAATACAAACAGATTTTTGATGATCGTGCTGTAGGTGTCTTTAATGGTAAGGTACTGGTAGATAAAATTGCCCAAAAAATCAATGCCTTCCAGCAGAATAACAACATTTTGGTTAGTGATAAAGCTACTATAAATGCCAAGCCGCAACTGGAAATATTTGCAGATGATGTGCGCTGTTCACACGGTTGTACTATAGGACAACTGGATGAAGAAGCGATGTTCTACATGCAGTCTCGCGGTATAGGTAAAAAAGAAGCTAGAGCACTATTGATGTTTGCTTTTGCAAATTCAGTCTTGGAAAGCGTCAAGATTCCTGAAATCAAATCGCGCATCACAAAATTGATCGCCATGAAATTAGGTGTAGAGATTGGGTTTGATTTATAGATTCAAATCAACATAAATTTAAAGCCCGATCTGTTGATCGGGCTTTTGTTTTCAAGGTTATGAATGCATCACATCGTACCTTTACATTATGCTAGACATCAAAAAAATACGTGCCGATTTTCCCATTCTCAACCGTGAGGTGAATGGACAGCCTTTGGTTTATTTTGACAATGCAGCGACTTCACAAAAGCCATTGCAGGTCATTGAAAAAATCACGGAATACTACACACTTTACAATGCCAATATCCATCGCGGTGTTCATGCCTTAAGTCAGGAAGCCACAGATCTATTTGAAGCTTCCCGAGAAAAGTGTCGCGCATTTTTCAACATCCCAACCGCTAGACAGTGCATTTTCACCTCGGGAAACACACATAGTATCAACGCTGTTGCTAGTGGTGCACATGTGTTTGTGAAAGAAGGTGATGAAGTCATCGTTAGTGCGGTTGAACATCATTCCAATATCGTTCCATGGCAAATGCTGTGTGAACGAGTTGGTGCTTATTTAAAGGTCATTCCAGTAATGGATAACGGCCAGCTGGACATGAAGGCCTATCACGATTTGTTGAATCCCAAAACCGCTTTTGTCGTTGTCAATCACATTTCTAATGCCTTAGGTGTCACAAATCCAGTAAAAGAGATCATTGCTGGCGCTCATAAACATCAAGCTAAAGTGCTTATCGATGGCGCACAATCTTGTGGTCACATGAAAGTTGATGTGCAGGAACTCAATGCAGACTTTTATACCATGGCAGGTCACAAAATGTGCGGTCCAACAGGAATAGGACTACTTTATGGAAAAGAAGAGGCATTAAACGAACTCCCACCATATCAAGGCGGCGGCGAGATGATTGATCAGGTGAGCTTTGAAAAGACGACTTATGCAGGATTACCTCACAAATTTGAGGCTGGTACGCCTAATATCGCTGGTGGTATCGCCTTAGGTGCTGCAGTAGACTACCTCAATAGCATAGGCATGGATGCAATCGCTGCCTATGAACATGAATTACTGGTTTATGGGACAGAGCAAATTAAAACCATTCCAGGAGCTACCATTTACGGTGATGTGGCTGACAAAGCGGCGGTAATTTCATTCAATGTTGATGGGATTCACCCATATGACATAGGAACGATTGTTGACAAGTTAGGTATTGCTGTGCGCACGGGCCACCACTGCGCGCAACCAGTGATGGATCGCTATCAAATAGCAGGAACCATAAGAGCCAGCTTTGCATTCTATAATACAAAGGAAGAGATAGACGTTATGGTACAGGCTTTGCACCGTGCAGTAAAGATGTTATCTTAACATCATTAACCTATGCTAATTGAATAGCTATGAAAACTAAATTTCTACTTTTTGGGATGATGATTTTGACACTTGTTGCCTGCGATGAGCTGGAAGATATCAATGGGTCTTATGAGGTCGTTACCATTGATGGTCAAAATATGGCCGGTCAAGGCATCACTATCAATATAGATATGTCAGAAAAAGAAAATCGTATCTCTGGAAACAACAGCTGTAATGAATACAGCGGTACGTTTGAAAATCCAGAAGCAAATAATGTGGACATTGGAATGATCATGGCAACTAAGATGTACTGTGAAGAAAAGGCAAAAACAGAGCAGTTATTCATGAATCAGCTGGCGTTAGTCAAAAAAGCAGAATACAAAAACGATCACTTGAGATTGATGGATGAAGATGGAATGGTATTGATCAAGGCAAAAAGAGTCAATGAGTAGCATAAAAGAAATACAAGAAGAAATCGTAGACGAGTTCGCCATGTTTGACGACTGGATGCAACGCTATGAATACATGATCGATCTAGGTAAAAGTTTGCCCATTATTGATGAGCAATACAAAGACGAGGATCACATCATCAAAGGTTGTCAGTCTAAAGTATGGGTTCACGCAGATCTTGACCAAGACAAAGTCGTTTTTACCGCAGACAGTGATGCCATTATAACAAAAGGGATAATTGCTATTCTCATACGTGCCTGGTCCAACCAAAAACCGCAGGATATTCTGGAAGCAGATACAGATTTTATTGATGAAATAGGCCTTAAAGAGCACTTATCTCCTACTCGAGCAAATGGCTTGGTATCAATGATCAAACAACTTAAAATGTACGCAGTGGCGTATCAATCACAACTTAATTAAACCATGGAAGAAATCAACGGACAAGAACTAGGTGAAAAGGTCATACGCGTTATCAAAACCATTTATGATCCAGAAATTCCAGTGGATATTTATGAACTGGGATTGATCTATGACGTGATGGTAAGTGAAGAAGCAGAGGTAAAAGTGCTCATGACTTTAACATCACCCAACTGCCCAGTAGCAGAATCACTGCCTGCCGAGGTTGAGGAAAAAATTAAGTCTCTTAAAGAAGTCAAGGATGCAGAAGTGGAGATCACTTTTGATCCACCATGGAACAAGGACTTGATGAGTGAAGAGGCAAAGCTAGAACTGGGAATGCTCTAAAAATGAGAGAAGAAATCATCAATCGTGTTGCAAATTCCAAGCTCAAGAATTTTGACCTTGAGGATTATTATGTCGCAGGACCGCGCACAGAGATTGATATCTCGCAATGGTTGATGGAAGGATTAGTGTTGATGGAAACTCGCTTTCGCGAAAGCGTAAAAAACACAGACTTCACGGTCTATAAAAATCATCACGTTGCCCTTAATTGCAGTACAGACGCCATAGTGCCGCCGTGGGCATGGATGTTACTGCAATCTCAATTGACTGGAATAGCCGAGACCGTAGTCCTTGGAACTCTTGAAGACCTGGAGACTCATTTGTACCGCAATGTAATGGCTCATATTGATCTGTCCAGTTATAAAGACCTGCCGGTAATTGTAAAAGGCTGTTCTAAAAAGCCAGTTCCCGTTGCAGCATACCTAATGATTACAGAGAAGCTTCAAGGCATCGCCAGCAGCGTGATGTATGGAGAAGCCTGTTCATCGGTTCCTGTTTACAAAAAACGCCGGTAGCACGCGTCTTAAGCCTTTCCACGCCACAGCTTTCATTTTTCTATTTAGGATTTATAAAAAGAACCTTAGTTTTGGGATTTACTTAAACTAGGTTATATGAAAAAACTTCTACTTTCTGCCCTGTTGCTAGCAATGATGGCAACCACACAGGCACAAGATGCAGATCCTGATGCTCAACCACAAGGTTGGTCAAAAGGCGGTACGTTTCAATTACTGTTCAATCAATCTGCCTTTAATGCAGAATGGACTGGTGGCGGTACTTCCAGTATTGCTGGAAACGCGGGAATCAATTACGATTTTAATTACCTAGATGGTCGCACCACTTGGGACAGTAAGATCATTGCAGAATACGGTATCACTAAGCAAGACGGTGATGACTTCACTCGCAAGACCAACGACAGGTTGGAATTCAATTCGGTTTATGGGTATAAAGTGTCTGAGGAAAGCAAGTGGTCTTATTCCTTCTTCTTTAATGCACTTACTCAATTTACTAAAGGATACACATTTAGTGAAGATCCTGATACTGGCGAGACGATACGCACCGAGCGTACCCATATTCTTTCTCCAGGATACTTCCAGGCTGGTCCAGGTATGTTATATAAGAGAGACGAAAACTTCTCTGTAAACATCGCACCTGCAACTGCAAGATTGATCGTTGTTGACGATCAGTTTACATCTGGAGTTGATTATCAGGATGGTGCATACTTTGGTGTAGATGCAGGTGAGAGTTCCAGATTTGAATTTGGTGCCTCTGTAAATGCATTGTACAAATTTGATATTGCAGAAAACATCACCATGGACAATGTTCTATTGCTGTACTCCAACTACCTGGACAAACCAGGAAATGTGGACATCAACTACTCTGCAGCAGTAAACATGAAAGTCAACGAATGGCTAAGTGCCAACTTGATTTTCCAAGCAATTTATGACGACAATGCCGTTGGAGCCTTCCAGATACGTGAGGTGTTTGGATTGGGACTTAACTACAAACTATAGCTTTGTATTCTACAGAGATATCAAAAGCACCCTAATTGGGTGCTTTTTTGGTTTTGGTACATCAAAAAATCCCAGAAGACACAAGAAGTCCAAAAATCATTCGTTTTTAGAAAAAACAAGAAGATTCTATCTTTGCCAAAATCGAAAACCACCACCTATGAGAATATTGATGTGCCTTTTACTTTTTCTAACCTCGATGGTAAAGCTACAGGCTCAAGATGCTGGAGATGATGATGTGAATCAAAACGGCTGGAAAAACACCGGCAAACTCCAGTTTCTATTCAATCAATCTGCCTTTAATGCAGACTGGACCGGTGGCGGTACATCCAGTATTGCGGGCAGTTTTGCAGCAGACCTTGATTTTAATTATACAGAAGATCGCATCGCATGGGAAAACAGCATTAGTGCAGAATACGGTCTAACCATTCAAGAAAATGAGAAGTTTACCCGCAAGACCAATGATAGAATAGAGCTTAACAGCGTCATAGGCTATGAAGTCAATGAAAATGACGACACGGCCTACTATTCGTTCTTTATCAACGCAATGACGCAAGCGACTAAAGGCTATGTCTATGCCACAAATGAAGATGGTGAGATCACAAGAACAGAGCGCACTAACATGTTTTCTCCAGGGTATTTTCAAGCCGGCCCAGGATTTTTGTACAAAAAGAATAAGGTGCTTACGCTTAATGTAGCGCCATCGACTGCACGATTGATCATGGTGGATGACATGTTTACCAGTGCAGAAGATTATGAGGACGGCAGTTACTTTGGCGTGGCAGCTGGAGAAAGTAGACGTTATGAACTAGGCGCCTCCATTAATGCGGTGTACAAGCTCAAGATCATGGACAACATTACCATGGACAACAAGCTGCTCATATATTCTAATTACTTGGATAAACCAGGAAACGTCGATATCAATTATGCGACTAACATCAACATGAAAGTCAACGATTATATTAGTGCCAAGTTGATCTTTCAAGCCATCTATGACGATAACGCCGTTGGTGCCTTCCAGATACGCGAGGTTTCAGGATTAGGGTTGAATTATACCTTGTAAAGAGTATTAAAAGAGTTCGCTTTCGCGAAAGCGAAACTTCTCTAAGTCATCGTCTTAATCAAGGCCGATAGAATACTGATCCACACAAAATTGAACACAGATTGCGTCTTGTTGCGGTCTGCTTCACCATTTCCCTCACGATATTTCTCACCGTTTTTACGGCTATCATTAGCAACAAATAGATTGGCGATACCAGAGAGCAACTTATTGATTCCTGTACCATCCTTTTTCATCAGGTCGATCTTAAAGTCTTCATAGGCCATTTTCATCGCGGTCTGTGAGCGGTTATTGTTCCCTGAAATGTCAAAATAGATTTCCTGCAGTGTGCCTTCAAATCCTACATTGAGGTTGGGACCTGTGAAAGAATTGATATTTGCAGCAGGCAGTTTCCCTAGATTTCCACTAAATCTAAAGGCATCACTGGTGTCATGTACATCAAAAGCCCAATCCACATGCAGATTGCTTTGTTGGAAAAGACCATCGGCTGTGATTTTTGTGAGCTCTCCAGCGTGTTGCGTGTTACCTACGGTGGACATATTCAAATCCAGATTTGTGAATTTGATGGAGCCTGCAGGTTGATCTGCCTTAAGCTTTTCTTCATAGGTAATCACACTGTTGGAAACCGTGATGCTATCTACCATGAGATCCATATTTAAATCTCTCAGCAATTTACTGTACAGAGGTTTGAAGCTTGGATCGTCTGCTACCAGCTTATCTCGATATATGGATAACTCTGGTGTTTCTAGATGGATCTTGTCCACCTTAGTAAACAAGGTTGAGCCATTAAACCCGAAGTTGTAGCCTAGAAGTTCAACGACCGGAACGTCAAGAACGGTATAATCGCGTTCCTTATCAATAAGTCTTTTGTACTGCGTTTTAGAGAATTTAGGTTTGATGGAAAGCCTATCGATCGTGATGTCTTCTTGGGTCAAACTCATATGCCCGACACTAAGCGTTTCAAAAGGGCTGATTTTTAAAAATAATGAGTCGCTTTCCAAATGCACGTCCTCGTAAGTAACAGGAATACGTTTGCGTATGGTTTTCCCATCAGTACGAACGTCTCTCGCTGCAAATGCAGCTTTGGCAACATGCAACACCACAGAATCTTTGGAAGAGTCATAAATAGTAAATGATGTAGCTCCAATATCCACATTCTCGATAAGTACGCTTTTATCCAGCGTCGCCAGCGGATTTGCCTTTATCGTGTCAATTTGCGCAGTAGATTTGAATTTATCCTTGAAATAGACAATGTTGTTTCTATCAATATTGATTCTCTCAAACTGGATTTGATCCTTGACAAAAAACTTCCAATAGCCAAAACCAGATAAGGACAACTTATCTACGGTAGCTCTGGTGTGTACTAGAGTATCGGTTTGATTGGAGAGTTCAACATTGATATCCTTAATCGAGATGGTTCCTGTGAAGGTACTCATATACAGATCTCCATATTGAAAATCAAGTTCAGGTGAAAGCTGTTCTGCTAGAAAAGATTCCAGCTTGCTTTTCACAAGATAATTGGCATAGAAATAACCTCCAACCACCACTGTCAAAAGGCCTATAAAAACGTACAGTAGTGTTTTTTTCATGTATTTCTAGCTATAAATGGGACCTTTTACTCTTCTTCTCCCATAATATCGGGATATAGAAAAGCATTGTATGGGAATCGAGAAACGTGTATTTCTCTCACTTTATCATACACCTTCTTCCGAAACTGCTCCATATTCTCCTTCTCGATAGCGCTTATAAAAATCACATCGTCGCCAGTTCTCGACATCCAGGTGTTTTTCCATTCTTCCAAAGAATAATGAACTGAGGTGCGCTCTACCATAAGATCAGCTTCATCATAATCTTCTGGTTGGTATTTATCGATTTTGTTGAACACCATAATCGTAGGCTTATCAATGGCATCAATCTCATCCAAAATTTTATTCACTGACGCTATGTGATCTTCAAAGGACTCGTGTGAGATATCAACCACATGCAACAGTAAGTCAGACTCTCTTACCTCATCTAGAGTTGATTTAAAGGACTCTACCAGCTGTGTAGGTAGTTTGCGTATAAACCCAACCGTGTCTGTTAACAGAAAAGGTAAATTCCCGACTACCACTTTTCTCACGGTGGTATCCAGCGTTGCAAACAGCTTGTTTTCGGCAAAAACATCGCTTTTTGATACCACATTCATCAATGTGCTTTTACCAACGTTGGTATATCCTACTAAGGCAACACGCACCAGTTGACCGCGATTACCGCGTTGAGTGGCCATTTGCTTGTCAATCTTAATCAGCTTTGCTTTGAGTAAAGTGATTCGGTCCCTTACGATACGTCTATCTGTTTCAATTTCTGTCTCACCTGGACCACGCATACCTATACCACCTTTTTGTCTTTCAAGGTGAGTCCATAATCCCACAAGTCTAGGTAAAAGGTATTCATATTGAGCCAGCTCCACTTGAGTACGTGCATAACTGGTTTGTGCGCGTTGGGCAAATATGTCCAGGATCAAATAGGTTCGATCAATGATTTTTGCCTCCAGTGCTTTTTCAATATTGCGTTGTTGAGCCGGCGATAGTTCATCATCAAAGATGACGGTATCTATATCGTGGGCCTTGACATAGGCTTGTATCTCTTCCATTTTTCCAGTCCCAATAAAGGTCTTAGGATTGGGCTTTGCCATTTTCTGGCTAAATCGTTTACGCACCGTCGCACCTGCCGTATAGGCAAGGAACTCCAGCTCGTCCATATATTCATTGAGCTTTTCCTCATCTTGTGATTGCGTGATCACACCTATGAGAATGGCTTTTTCGTATTCGTGATTATCAGTTTCTAGCATATGTATAAAACAACTTATCTCAAAGATACCTTTATAACGAAGCTTAAAGGTGTCTTTGAGATAAGGTTAAGAGTTTGTAGGAAAAGTTATGAGTTGGCCAGCAACTCTTCTGCATTTTTAATTGCGGCTTGCGTGTCGTTCTTCACCTTTATTATTTCATTATAAGATGCTTGTAGGATAGGCATCTTCTCTTCCAGTTCTTCTATGGTAGATGGAGTTTCTGCTTCATAAGGAAACTTTTCAGAATAGTCTTTCATCCAGTCCATCATGGCATCGTGAGCCTCATCCAGCTGTACCTGTGCGTCAAACAGTTGTTCTACTTGAGCGTCGCTTAACGCTGCATCTTCCATTTTTGAGTCAATTTCAATGCTCAAGTCCATGAGGCGTCCCATTTCTGGCATGACTTCATCGTGGACTTCCATGGTTTGTTCTGTCAATTGATCAAAAGATGCGATTTCTTCTTCTAGCGGATCTTCTGCAACGTTTTTACAGGAAAATGCGATCATCACTATCGCAAACAAATAGATTATTTTTTTCATAATTTAGAATTAGTACCAGCTGCAATCTCAATATTTAAAAAACTCACTGTCAACATTTTGAGCTATTACAAGAGTTCTGTTTAAGTTACCACAAAGGTACTGGCAAAATCGTTGCCTATCGAATTTATCAATTACAATCTTCTTAAGTCTTTCCATATTTTCAAGGCTTAATTTTGTAAACACTGTCGCTGGTTAGCTGTTGTGATCAATCACGACCATTAATAGCAGTTTGCCGTATTGAATTCCAAATTGTACATCCACTCGCATGCTTCCTATCGCATTTCATCCTATTTATAAGCATCCGTTACCAGAAGGGCATCGATTCCCCATGATCAAATATGAATTGCTGCCAGAGCAATTAAAATTAGAAGGTATTGCAACAGAAGCCGATTTTTTTGAACCCAGCAAGTTGTGCGAGGATGTTGATGTCCTACGGGTTCACACGGCTGATTACCTGGACGACCTTAAAAACTTGACGCTGGACAAGCGTGCCGCGCGCAAACTGGGCTTTCCTTTAAGTAAAGAATTGGTCAGTAGAGAATTGCGCATCGCTCAAGGCACTATTGAAGGCTGTCTCAAAGCTATCGACCACAAGGTCGCCATGAATATTGCTGGTGGCACGCACCATGCCTATACAGATCATGGTGAGGCGTTTTGCCTGCTCAACGATCAAGCCATTGCTGCAAGGTATTTACAACACCATGGACATGCTGAAAAGATTTTGATCGTGGATCTGGACGTACATCAAGGAAATGGAACGGCAGAAATCTTTACCGGCGACGACAGCGTGTTCACTTTTTCCATGCATGGCGCGAGCAACTATCCGTTTAAAAAGGAAACTTCAGATCTGGATATCGCCTTGCCTGATGGTACCAATGACGAGGCTTTCCTGAAAGAGTTACGCCACCATCTACCAGATTTGATTGCACAACAAAAACCTGACTTTATCTTCTACCTCGCTGGCGTTGATGTGTTGAGCACTGATAAACTGGGCAGATTGGGCCTGACACCTCAAGGTTGTAAGATGCGCGATGAGTATAGTTTTTCCGCTTTCGCGAAAGCGAACCACATTTCAAAACCCTTCATACCAGTACAATGCAGTATGGGCGGAGGCTACTCACCAGAAATCAAGATCATCATAGACGCACACACTAATACCTATCGCGCTGCACGAGATATTCTATTGTAATCTATGCGATCCAATTTTTCCACTTGCTATAATGGGTGAAAAACAGCAAGGTCAAATCAAAGAATAGGATGATATATAAAACATCCCAATTGTAAAGGCTATTGTCCACCAGGCTGAAGGCAAATTGAGTGAATGCAACATCCATGATTACAGCCACAAATGAAATGGAGGCCAGTAGTGCAGCTATCTTTTTGCGCATGATGAGAAATATGCTGGATGCCGTACCAGTGACGATCGCAAAAGCCAAAACCCCAACATACCATAGTGGCAGTTCATCATTAGCAACATTAGTTACAGAATTGTTATCGAAAGATGGCGGGTTTGCCATAAAAGTATCCAAAACAAAAACGGTGAGGTCTGCGACACTCCACAACAGCATGAGAAATGAAATAATCCAAAATACGGTAGGTGGTGCTGTTCTTGTCGTCATTGAAAATTGATCTTATGTATTTCTAAAAATAAGGATGTTCCTGTAAAAACAATTCATGACCATTTAGATATTTCATATAATCGGCAACGGTCTTAAACGATCCAGCGCTTTCTTGTGGCAAACATGGCAAAAAGCACCAATATAAAACCGAAAACAAATACGAGATAAAACAAGACTTTATCAGACATTCCAACGAGATCCAAGGCGCCAGAATAAACAGTATAACCTGTACTAATAAGCACCGCTAAAAAAGAAAAAATGGCCAAAGTAACGGCAAATTTCTTGCGCGCGAGCAACATAATACAAGAGAAAGTGCCTGCAAATACGGCTATGGCAAAATTGTACATGTACCACGATGGCCGGTTATTGTACATTTCTAGTTGTTCTTGATTAAAGGTTTCTGTCATGAGTTGCGGCGCAACGGCTTCAGTTAAGAAGGCCAGAAGCCCCATGATATTCCAAAGGAGTAGCAGCACGGCAACGATCCAGAACCAGACTGCTGGTTTTTTCTTGAATTTCATCGGTTCAGTTGGTTTGGTTTGGTTTACCTTAAAACTACAGAATTTTTTCAATTCGTATCAATTACAGTTTTTGGACGTTATTGCTTTGGCACTCTTTTCGCAGGTCAGGTTCTGTTATATTTGAAACTATCTATGAAATACCTTTTCACCATTTTACTCGCAAGCTTCTCTGTGGTAGCTGTGGCTCAAAATAAAGTCTCCATGAGCATTGACAAGCCGCAAAGCTGTGGTGATGTACAAAATGAAATCATGACCTTTCTTGTAGATGGATCCCTGCAAAGCGCTGCCGTGGTAAAAAGAGAAGTATCCAGGTTGAGTTCCTGCGGTCTTGACGAGTATGACATTCGGTTTTTTGGTCGTATTGAGGCGCTATCAACACTACTCAAAAAGCTAACTAAGGACAAGCTTATCGACAACTTGACTTATGGAGATCTACTCACCGGCATCAACGATATGAAGCAAACTACCAACTATACAGAGTTGAAACAGATCGCACTCCTAAGTCAAAAACTTGCTGAAACCAAAGGAGATATAAGAACCTGGGAAACCGACGTTCGTTTATTCCAAGAATTGGGAGCCTCACAACAGGTGATCGATAAAGTGTACAAATACTTGCGAGAAAATCCAGAAAATGAATTGTCGTATCAGGAATTGCTTATGCAGATTAGGAATTAGATTTAATTTCTAATTTTAAGACGTGACCTACATTCGACTTAAATTATGGTTTGCCGTTAGAGTAGCCTTCTTCTCTGCGGTGATTTCCTTTCCAACTTTAGCAAGTGCTATGCCTCAAATAACGCTAGCAACATTTGCTACTTTTGGTATTCCTATCGGTATTCTTGCCTATCATTATTTCTATAAACAAGAGCGTTTTGTGTTCCAAAATCTCGGGATTAGAAAACGGGAATTGTACTTGTTTGCCTCTGTTTTTATTTGGATCATCACGATACCATTGTGGGCCTTAGTGACTTTGATATATGGATAAGCATACACTTTATATCAAAAACCTTCAACTTTCCTACGGTCGCAAAACGATTCTAGACCAGATCGATTTCAAATTAAAAACCGGTGACATCCATGGCTTGTTGGGTTTAAATGGTGCTGGAAAGTCTTCGCTCATGCAAAGCCTCTCTGGCAGTAACAAAAAAGCAGATTACCATGCGTTTGTTGACGAGCACTCGGTTGATTTGACCCAACAGCATCTGCAGCATGTAGCTTATTTACCGCAGGATCCGTTTGTGATAAAAGGAGTCAAGGTGACAGATGTAGTTCAATTTTGGTATCCAGATCACGAAAATCAAGACAAGATCCTCTACGAGCCCATGTTGCATTCCATGCACCACAAAAAAGTGGGTATTCTTTCCATGGGCGAGCGCCGCTTTTTAGAGTTTTTATTGGTGTTCTATTTGCCGCATCCATTCCTGATGCTGGACGAGCCGTTTTCTGGACTAGCACCTTTACAAATCCAGCGCGTGCAAGAACTCATCAAAGAAAAAGGATCCCAAAAAGGAATCCTTATATCTGATCATTACTATAAAAACATTCTACAAATCACCTCACACAACTGGATGTTACGGCATGGGAAATTATCCTTGATAAAGACAGATGAGGTTGACAAGGTTTACCGCAAGAAATAATCAATCCGCCGTCACATATTTCTTAGGCGTCGTTCCATATTTCTTTTTAAAGGCACTAATAAAATGGCTGCCGGTACTGTATCCTACCTTTAGACCAACTTCATTGACATTGTGCTGACCGCTGTCCAGCAACTGGCGTGCATATTCCAGTTTATGATCCAGCAAAAATCCATAAACCGTGTCACCGTACACTTCCTTGAAACCTTCTTTAAGTTTCTTGAGCGACAAACCTATTTCCAGTGCCAGGTCTGATAGTGATGGTGGATCTGTCATGCGCTCGATGATGATGTCTTTGGCCATCTTGATTTTGGCCATGTTTTTTTCATCGACTAGAAATGGGCAGGACTCTGTATCTGGATCATCTTTAGTATTGAAATACAGCGAAAGCAATTCATAGGATTTTCCCTTAAAATACAAACGCTTGATCGCGTCGTTCAAATTATAATTCATCAATTGGTGTAGCGCCACAGCCATAGATGGTGATACCTTTCCATCCACATAATATTTTTTGTCCCTATTTTCTGTACTTAAAAAGCTCACGTGATCTGCATCTGGCGAGAACAACGAGTGAAATTTTTTGATGGAAACCAGCACAACGATTACCCAGCTATTGGTCGATACATCGATGTTTACTGGCAAATCCCTGGTAGGATTGTACAACAAATAAGAGTTTTGTTCTAAAAGTGGCAATTGATAGCTGCCCTCGTTAAAAGCCAGCTGGACGTTACCTTTCAAACAGAAGTGAAACTGTATAAAAGTACGGTCCACGGCATGCTCAAACCTCACATTTTCAATGGTTTCATTCTTGATGCGCACCACTTGAAACCCATCTTCAATATGCGTTACTTCTGCAGCTCCTTTAGCGGTATTTTTCATAGATATTTTTATTTGTAATGATTATAAATAGCACGCTTTCGCGAAAGCGTAACTTCTCAAAACCATTGTTAATAGTGATAATACACCATTTGACATCAAAATTAGCACATTGCGACGAAAATGAAACCTCTAGCGTTATTTTTAACGAAATGCTACCATTAATTTTGCGACTTATTGCAAAAGCAATCCATGCCGCAAGTTTCGGGAAAATCTTATAAGTTCTATGCCATAGGCATCAGTTATCGCAAAGCCGATGCTGAGATGCGTGGTTCGTTCGCATTGAGCGATACCGGCATATCCAACTTATTGGAGCAGGCAAAAGAAGAAAAAATCCCATCACTTGCTGTCATTTCTACCTGTAACCGTACAGAGCTATATGGGTTTGCCCAGCATCCCAATGATTTGATTCAGTTACTTTGTGCCCATTCCCATGGAACCATGGAAGAGTTTGAGCAAGTAGCCTACATTCATGAAGAAGAAGCTGCAATCCAGCATCTATTTCAAGTAGGAACAGGTCTAGACAGTCAGATCTTAGGTGATTTTGAAATCATTGGACAGCTTAAGATGACTTTTAAAAAGTCCAAAAAATTGGGCTTGCTCAACGCCTATATGGAGCGTTTGATCAATGCGGTGATACAGGCCAGCAAACGCATCAAAACCGAAACCCAATTAAGCAGTGGCGCGACATCGGTTTCCTTTGCCAGCGTTCAATATATTTTGAATGAGGTAGAGCGCGCTCAAGAGAAGAAGATTTTGCTTTTTGGAACAGGAAAAATAGGTCGCAATACCTGTGAGAATCTGATCAAACACACGCAAAACAAACAAATCACACTAATCAATCGTACCAAAGATCGCGCAGAGCGCATCGCTGGTAAGTTTGACCTGGTCGTGCGAGATTATGCACAATTGGAAGAAGAAATCGCAGGAACTGATATTATGATTGTCGCTACTGGCGCACAAAACCCTACGGTTTCTAAAAATCTTATTGTTACCAATAGGCCTTTATTGCTATTGGATCTTTCCATACCACGCAATGTAGATCCTGATGTAAGCGAACTGGAAAATGTGACGCTTATTCATCTGGACGAGCTTTCTCAAATCACCGAAAGCACACTCCAAAACCGAGAGCATTTTATACCACAAGCGCAAGAAATCATTGCAGAGATCACGGCAGAGTTTGACGCCTGGCGCGAGTCTCGCAAGTTTGCGCCTACCATGTTTGCCCTCAAGAATAAACTGTCCTTACTCAAAGAGGCAGAAATCAAGAGCAACCGCACCAAAATTGACAACTTCAATCAAGAACAAGCCGATGTTCTTGCAGATCGTATCATTCAGAAAATTGCAGGTCATTTTGCTAACCATTTGCGCGATGAAGATGAAAACACACAGCAAGCCATTGAATTGCTCAACAAAGTCTTCAAACTAGACGCACAGACCATTGCGCATGACTAAACAGATACGCATAGGAACTCGCGATAGCGAGCTGGCCATGTGGCAAGCGCGCACGGTTCAAAACGAATTGGAATCACGAGGACATCAAACCCTACTTGTTCCCGTAAAATCCCAAGGTGACCTCAATCTGGACGAGCCGCTGTACGAGATGGGAATTACAGGCATCTTTACCAAAACACTGGATGTTGCTCTTGTTAAAGGTGAGATCGACATTGCCGTTCACAGTCTTAAGGACGTGCCTACACAGCTGCCCAAAGGCATGATCCAGGCAGCGGTCCTGGAACGCGCTGACCAGCGCGATATCTTGGTTTATAAATCGACCTTCAATCCTGACGATCACATGACGATCGCAACGGGTAGTTTGCGCCGCAAGTCACAGTGGCTCAACATGTATCCTTTGCACAAGGTGGTGGATTTGCGCGGTAATGTGAACACTAGGCTTGCAAAACTTCAAAACAATACCGACTGGCATGCTGCTATATTTGCCAAAGCTGGTCTGGAACGCATCAATATCCTCAAGAATTTGCGCGGTTCCTATAGTCTAGAATATTCACATCTAGATAGTTTTATCCCAGCACCAGCGCAAGGTGCCATGATGGTAGCCGCGATGAAGGAAAACACAGATGTGGTAGATGCCGTGGCACAGCTCAACCATCTCGACACTCAAAAATGTGTGGATGTAGAGCGATTCTTTTTACGCCGTCTGGAAGGCGGTTGTACGGCGCCCATAGGTGCATATGCGGTCATTAAACAAGGTAGATTGCATTTCACGGGCTGTTTGTTGTCGCTTGATGGAAAACAACGCATTCAGACTACCGGTATTTCAGAAAGCTTGGACTGGCACGATTTGGAAGAGTTCGCTTTCGCGAAAGCGGAACACATCCTCAACAATGGTGGTTTGAAGTTGATGGCAGATATTAAGGAGAGTTTGAAGTAATATTCCTGTCGCATTCTACAACACTTGAAATAGGTAATATTCTGCAAACGCTATGGTCACTTTCAGCTTGTCTGAGCAAAATTAGCGGTAAAGTATTTTGAATAAAAAACAATTATATACTTAACGATAAATCTAATCCGCTTATCTTCTATTCCTCTATTCTTCATACCTACGATCAAGCTTTACAATAAATGTGTTACCGCATACCTAGTACCTATTGCCTCATGCCTTTTATTATCTTAGCAATATGAATTGGTTAGACATTGCATTATTGATATTTCTATTGGTTGGATTCTGGAAAGGATACCTCAACGGCTTTTTTGTAGAATTGACCTCGCTGGTCGCTCTTGTAGCAGCCATTTACGGGTCCATTCACTTTTCTAATTATGCAGGCGACTGGCTCATGTCCCATACGGAATGGGATGATTCTACCATCACCATCGTGAGTTTTATCATCACGTTTGTGGTGATCATTCTGGTTGTGACCTATGTTGGTAAGCTGGTGACCAAGCTGGTCAAAACCGTCCAGCTCAGCTTTCTGAATAAGATTGCTGGTGGCGCATTTGGGCTGGTAAAACTAGCCTTTATCGCCAGCGTGATTTTGATGTTTGTCAACAGCGCTGCCGGTGAGATCCAAATCATCGACCGCGAGGTCAAGGAAGAAAGCCTAGTATATCCTTATGTTGAACCAGTGGCGCCGTATTTACTTCCTAAAATTCTAGAACAAGCTGACGAACTGGATCGTAAGATACGCGGTGAAGAAAAGGAATGGCGCACTCAACGAGATACCGTGCAGCCTGATACAATTTATTAATTATTCCCATTCCTCAAAGAATCGCATTCTATCATAAGGTGCAGAATTAATGCCGCACCTTATGATACGTCTGATTTGCAATAATGCGATTAAACATTATTCAAATACATCCAAGAATTTTAATCAAACCTCATCAGGTCCAACCGTATCTGCAACGTTTTGCGACACCCAACCTACACATTCTTCATAGGTGTCAAATACATGATCATTGCTAATCAAATCTGGTATGATGTCAATAGCCTCCAGTCGGTAGCGTGGTTGTTCCTTCAAACCAGCAAGTAAAGGCGTAACACCTTGCTTGATCAATGCCTGTGAGACATCTTCAAACGCAAACAATCCTGATTGATCCATGAAAGGTACTTTCTCCATCCTTATGATCACGTGCGTGGCTTTGGGCGGAATGATTTGTGACATGGCCTGAAAGTCTTTGGTAGATCCAAAAAATAATGGCCCATCCAGCTCTTTGATAAACACCTCTTCGCGTAGGTCCAATGGTACTAAGGAGTAATCCTCGTTAGTGTATTCATCCTTTCGCGAAAGCGTTTTTATTTTACTTTTTGCAGCATTTGCGTCTCCCATTTTTTTCATGAAAATTAAACTGGCAATGACCAGTCCTATTCCAACGGCATAAACCAGATCCCAAGTAACGGTCAAAATAAGCACGATAAACATGATGATGACGTCGCTTTTAGGGATGGATCTCAACGCTTTCAAACCTTTGTAATCCATCACGCCTATACCAACGGTAATCAATATTCCTGCTAGAACTGCATTGGGAATCTCACTGGCAAAACTGCCTAAAGCGACCACAATAATGAGCAATAAAACGGCGGCGATCATTCCCGATAGTTTGGTCTTACCACCAGAATTGATATTGACTACGGTCCTAATCGTGGCACCAGCGCCTGGAATACCTCCAAAAAGCGATGCGATACTGTTCCCTATTCCTTGACCTATCAATTCCTGATTGGGGTTGTGTTGGGTTTTGGTCATGTTGTCTGCAACAACGCTGGTAAGCAAAGAATCTATGGCGCCCAATAGGGAAAGCGTTAGTGCGGTGAGAATATAGGGTGAAACCTCTGCAAAACTAAAACCCGTGATGATCTCAAAATTGGGCATGGGAAAACCTGACGGAATCTCACCCAATTTCATCGCGTCCACATTTAAAAAGTACACGGCTCCAGAAACACCCAACAAGGCTATTAAAGTAGACGGAATGGCGGTAGTGATTTTCTTGAATCCAAAAATGATCACGATGGTAACGAGCGCAGTGATTAACTCTGTCCAGTTGATATTTTGTATCGCTCGCGGTAAGGTTTTAATAGTACCTATAACGCCTTTACTGGAGCTTTGGGCCATGGATTTGGCTTCGGCAGCTATTTCCTCATCGGTGATATTTTGGGCACGTGCAATTGCCGATTGAAAGTCATCGATGACGAGTACGTCCTCATCGACCTCATCTGCTAGAATACCATTGAGAATGGATTCTTGAGCGACAGGCTCAAAGGTTCTCACGTATGCTTCATCTGCTCCTGCATTATAACCTATGGCTGGCAGAATTTGGGTAATCAAGATGATCACACCTATTCCTGTCATAAATCCAGAAACCACTGGATATGGAATGTATTTGATGTATTTACCCAACTTGAGCGCTCCCAAACTTACCTGGAAAATTCCTGCCATAAGAAAGACGGCAAGTATTGCTGGTAAGGCATTCTCAATACTGCCTTCGTTCAATTGTAGTATTCCCGCAATAACCACCATACTTACGGCAGTCATGGGCGCTGTAGGCCCAGAAATCTGCGTGTTCGTGCCACCAAATAATGATGCGAAGAATCCAATGAATATAGCGCCGTATAGTCCTGCAACAGCTCCCAATCCAGATTGAACCCCAAAGGCAAGCGCCAGCGGTAATGCGACAATACCTGCGGTAAGACCTCCAAAAAGATCTCCTTTAATGTGACTAAATAGCTTCATGAATTAAGAAGATTTAAAACAGGTTTGTGTAAAATAGAATTAAGATATGTTCCTTTGATTATCAGAAAGATGCAGTTTCTCCTGCTCAAAGAACTGAAAGTAATTTTCAGGATCTTTTAAAGTACCGCGTTCAGAGACAAGAGTAATATTAATATTACGATTTATGGCTTTTTGCTTAAAGTCCTGTAATATTTCAATAATATCGTAGTCCATGTACGTGGTCTTTGTGATATTAAGTTCTAACTGTGTTCCTTCTGGAAGTTCTTCAAGCTCTCTCTTAATAGCAGCTTTATTGAAGAAAGTCACCTCTTCTGCTAGCGTCATTTTTAATCTGGGACCGCCTTGATCAGGATCTTCTTTATGCAGGAAGTGACTGTTCTTATAACTTTGATATAAGGTCATTACAATTCCCAGAGCCAATCCAACGCCTATTCCCCAAAGCAAATCCTTGAATACAATAATAATTACTGTAACTATAAAGGGTACGAATTGTTTTAAACCAGCATCCCACATAGCCTTGAAGGTGGATGGCTTTGCGAGTTTATAACCCACAATAAATAAAATCGCGGCAAGAACCGATAGTGGTATCATATTCAACACCACAGGAATGAGTACT
Organism: Nonlabens agnitus; assembly: GCF_002994045.1. NCBI lineage: Bacteria > Pseudomonadati > Bacteroidota > Flavobacteriia > Flavobacteriales > Flavobacteriaceae > Nonlabens > Nonlabens agnitus. The sequence goes on along the minus strand of NZ_MQUC01000003.1, from coordinate 2,692,183 downwards.
ACACATATCAATAAAAGAAAACCATGAATAATCGCACTCATTTTGGTCTTTCCGCCAGATTGTATATTGGCACTACTTCTCACAATTACCTGAGTAATGGGAATACCTCCTATCAATCCAGATAGAATGTTTCCAGTACCCTGCGCGTACAATTCGCGATTTGTAGGTGTGATGCGCTTTTCTGGATCCAGCTTGTCGGTAGCTTCGACACAAAGTAAGGTTTCCAAACTGGCTACGAGCGCAATGGTAAAACCAGTGATCCAGACTTCTGGCATGCCTATCACACTAAAATCCGGAAAGGTAAATTGACCTATAAAAGAGTTAATACCATCAGGAATAGGAACATTTACTAAGTGTAAACTAGATATCTCTAATGATTTGCCAGTAGTCAAGGCGTAGAAAATGATTCCTAAAACCACCGCTACCAGTGGTCCTTGAATCAAGGTGAAAAATTTACCTTTTTTAGACAAAACATTAGACCATAGGATCAGAGTCAACAATGCAATCACCGCTATCAAGGTGCTTCCCCAACCTATGCTGTCGGTTATATTGAAAATTTCAGTAAACGTATTCTCACCATCAGGCTGATTGAATCTAAAATCGCCTTCTGGATCCTTATCAACTCCAAAAAAGTGCGGAATCTGCTTCAGGATAATGATGATACCTATTCCCGTAAGCATTCCCTTGATCACTGAAGACGGAAAATAATACCCAATAACACCAGCGCGCGCGATACCAAAAACAATCTGAATCACGCCACCCAATACCACGGCAACCAGGAACTTCTCATAGCCCAAAGAGGCAATGGCAGCCAAAACAATGGCAGCAAGACCGGCAGCTGGTCCACTCACACCTACTTGCGAGCCGCTAATAGCTCCAACTACAATACCACCTATGATACCTGCAATCAATCCAGCAAATGGAGGCGCGTCACTCGCAACTGCAATACCTAAACAAAGCGGCAATGCCACAAAGAAAACGACGATACTGGCAGGAATATCCTTGGCAAGATGTTTAAACATAGAGGAAGCTTTAAGAAATAATAGTAATACTATTAGGCAATATCCTAAAATTTTTTAGGAATTCTTAAAGATCGGTTAAGAAAAGAAGAAAAACTTTAGAAGTGACTATAACTTTTTTAAGTCTGCAGACGGTAGCCAGGCTCTAGATCCATTGGCCACCTCGATGTGAGTCCAACCTTCATATTCTTCCAGCACCGTTACCTTAGTGCCTTCATGAATGGTAAAACTCGCCGTTCCGCTGTCCTTGGGCTCTGTTCTAGTGATGGTTTCTTGAGAATAGATGATAGCTTGCTCATTATCTTCCATCAAATTCTGGGAATAATTAGCCGCTACAATCGACAGCGTCATCAGGATTAAACCTATCAAGGCTAATGTAAAAAACAAACGTTTCTTGCCCGTAGTCATCGCATAATGATAAAGTAGAAACATCAAAATCGTTACTAATGCGAGCATGATGCTTACATAAGCCCAGTTGTCGACCGATAATGATCCCGCAAGATTATTGAGAAATTCCTGTACTGGGTTCTTTGCTGCATCTTCCACCGCATCCACTCGCAATTGCTCGGCAAATTTCAAGTTATTTTTGAAATCCTTGTTGGACGGCTCCATTTGCAACGCCTTTTCATAATTGTAGATCGCAGGACCTACCTGATTAAGCTTGTAATAGGAATTACCAAGGTTGAAATACACCTCTGCGCTGTGCTGGCCGGATTGCAGTATGGATTCATAGGCATCGATGGCTTCTTGATAGTTTTCTGCAGTGTAGGATGAGTTCGCTTTCGCGAAAGCGGAATCACCATCAACACCATTGCTGTTCTGTGCCATGGTCACCTGCATCAAACCCACAAAAAATATGTACATCCAGAATCTCATCGCCCTAATTTATTTGTTTGTCCAATTGATTGATCACCTTGCTCGCCTTGTCATAATCCTGCTGCATTCCTGTTGCGGTTGACGGCGCATATCGTGCCATTTCTGCGGCAGAAAGCAACGAGATAAACTCTACACGAACGTCGTCCTGTACACGTCGTTGTTGCAGCAATTCATCCACGCGCTGCTTAGTCATTTCGGCAGTGGTGATCTTGAGTTTTGACTTCAGGAAGTTGTGTAGTGCGCGTTCCAGACTTTCATAGAACAGCTCTGCATTTCCTATATTTCTACGAGCCTCAGACAGGTATTTCTTGCTCAGCTTATTGGCCGTTTTGACCTTTCTTCCCTGTACGTCAGATTCCAATACCTCACGTCGTTTCTTAAACAGTAACACTACCGGAATAAGCAAAAACAGACCGCCCAAAACCGCCCAATATACCGTTGTGCCGAAAAAGCGTTCCTGCTCAATCGATTCCAGTTCCGTATTTGTTTTGATAAAAGCAAAGGTATCGCCAGCACTTAAAACGTTAGTCCCACCAGAACTATTTGCAGTCACCGCTGGACCGCTTACCTCAATACGGTTCTCACCGCTATTGATGGTTTTGTACCTGCCGGCCGCTGGATCAAAGTAGCTGAACTCAACATCTGGCAAGGTGAACGTACCTCCAGATTGTGGCACGATCGTATAATTATCTGCGATGCTGCCGCGCACGCCACTGTATGTGGTTTGGGTTTTATCAACACGTTCTGGTTCATAGACTTCCAGTTGTGCGGGAACGTCCAGTTTAGGCAATTGCATGAGTTGCAAATTACCAGTGCCTTTGACCTCAACACTGGCCACAAGGCTTTCACCAGATTCCAACTGTGCACGTGTCAAATTCACTCCAAAATCAAATTGCCCAACTGCACCTGTAAAACTCGCAGGTCGCCCTTCTTGTGGTAAGCCTTTGACATTAATGGCGCGTGCTCCAGCAGTCACACGCAACTTCTCGGTCGTCATGAAGGACCTTCCAAAGAAATCTCGCCTACCCGATGGCACCTGAACATTGACATCCAACACCAGCGGCTCGATGGTCAATCGTCCCGTTTTCTGCGGATATAAAATGGCTTCCCTCAAGACCAAATATCTATATTCCTGGCCTTGATACGTGCCGGTACGCACCTGCTGGTCGCGCTTATCTATATTCTGTGACCAGAAATCAGCATACTTGGGACTGTCGGTTTCTGTCCAGCCGTTGATTCCAGAATTGTTGGACACGTAGAGTTTATAGACCACTCTAATGGCTTCGTTCAAGTAAGGTGATGCGTTGGAAACCTCAGCTACCAAATGAATGTTTTGTTCTGCTATTTCACGAACAGGCTCATTTCCCGTAGTTTCTCTGGGTTCTTCAATAGCCTTGGTAACGCTCACGGTGAACGGTGCGGTAGAAAATTCCTCACCTTTGTAATTCATGGTAGCTGCACCTATGGTTTTGGTGCCTGTACTTTCTGGTGCGAGGATATAGGTGTAGGATTTTGTAAAGGTTCCTTTCCCGTTGACGTAGCTTTGAGAAATTCCCTGAATAGGACCACTGGCCACTCTAAATCCAGCAAAGTTGGGTGGCGAGAAACTGTCGCCATCCACGTTCATTTTAAATTCAACTCGCAACCTTTCATTTAACGCAATAGCATCTCTAGTCGCCGTTCCCGTAAAGGAAACTTGCGCTTGCACCGTAGTTGCTATCAACCATAATAATAGAAATGCTAGTCTTTTCATTTACCAGTCCTTCTCTGTTTTCTTCTTGGTTCCCTTTACTTTTTGAGCATTGATCTTATCCTGAATCTTCTGCTCTTCATTATTCATGGCTTCCAGAATCTGGCGTATTTGCTGTGGCGTCATTTGACCTTCCACACGTTGTTGCGGCTGTTTGCCTTCTTGCTCCTTAGGCTTGCCATCACCGTCTTTTCCTTCTTGGTTCTCACCTTTGGGGTCGTCCTTACCTTCTCCTTGATCGCCTTTATCCTTGTCGCCTTCTTTTTCTTTATCTCCTTCATTGTCGCCACCAGACTTATCGTCTTGATCGCCATCCTTGTTGTCGTTCTGGTCCTCGTTATCTCCCTTGTCTTTCTTGTCCTGATCATCGCCGCCACCGCCGCCACCTTGCTTTTCTTCTTCCTGTTTGGCAAGTGCTAGATTGTAGCGGGTCTCATCGTCTGTTGGGTCGTTTCTTAAAGCGTTTTTATAGGCTTCTACCGCTTCAGAGAAGCGTTTGTTCTCCATAAAAGTGTTGCCCAGATTATGAAACGCCTTGTGTTTTTCGGCCTTGGTTTTGGCCGTTGTTGCCGCTGTGGTATAATTCTCTGCGGCGTTGTAGCCTTTTTTGTTTTTATAGTAAAGGTTGCCCAGATTATAGGAAGCCTCAGTACTTTCCGGTTGCAATGCTTTGGCCTTGCGGTAGGATGCTTCTGCTTTTGGGAAATTATTGTCTGCGGCATAGTCCACGCCTTGTGCCATCGCAGATTCATAAGCTGTGTTATCAGGTTGTTGTGATTGCGCTTTCGCGAAAGCGAAACACATCAAAAACATCCCTAAAAAGCCAATATATTGTTTCACGTTATTCATTGAATAAATTCAGTTTTTTGATCCAGCCCGTTTTGCGGTTGGTGTAGATCATCTCCAGCACCAAAAAGAACAAACCGATGCCTAAAAACCACTGGAATTGCGAGGCAAAATCTGCATATTGTTGGGACTCAAAGGCCACCTTATCAATACCAGAAAGCTCGTCCTGCAACGCCTCGATAGCATCTGCAGTAATCGTACCATCGATGTAAACGCCATTGCCGGCGTCTGCGATTTCTGACAAAGTTTCAGTATTGAGTTTTGTGATGACGGTGTTGCCATCGTTGTCCTTTTTGAAGGACTGCGTGACGCCGTTGCGCTTGATGGGAATGGTGCCTCCTTTTTCTGTACCAACGCCTATGGTGATGATGCGCACGCCGTTGTCTGCAGCATCCTCGGCCATGCTTATCGCCTCGCCTTCATGGTCCTCACCATCGCTGATGATAACGAGAACTTTGGCGGCTTCACTGTTATCGCCGTAGTAGCTTTCGGCCAGCTGGATTGCCTCTGCTATGGCGGTTCCTTGACTGGAAATGAGGTCTGTGTTGAGTGCTTGTAGGAACATTTTGGCACTTCCGTAATCGGTCGTGATGGGCAGTTGCGGTACGGCACTACCGGCATAAGCGATCAAACCAATTCTATCACTCGCCAGGCTATTTAAAATCTGGGTGACGAGTTGCTGGGATTTTTGCAACCTATTGGGCGCAATGTCTTCGGCCAACATAGACTTAGAAACGTCCACGGCAAAAACGATGTCCACACCTTCACGATCGACGGTTTCCAGTTTGGTTCCTGCCTTAGGATTAACCAGCGCGATCGTGATGAACAAAATCGCCACACAAACGGTCACCAATTTCAAAATAGGCTTGAACCAAGATCGATCTGGAATCAAATGATCCAACATCGCCTTTTCTGCAAACTTGCGCTGCGCACGCACCTTCCAGAACGAAAGTCCCAAGAATAACAGCACAATCACGGGAATCGCGAGGAGTAGCCAGAAGTATATTTTTTGTTCTAGGATCATTTAGTTGTTTCTATTCTTTTCAATCATCATTGTTTTCACTCATGCGCAAGCCCCATTGTCCTACGGACATTTCCCCAAAGGGGAAAATTTACTCTTTCTTTTTTCTTGTCTCTTGTTTCCTGTTTCTTCGTAACTAACTGTTCTCGACACTTCGACTAGCTCAGTGCGGCACTATCGCTCGAACTGACATTGTCATTGTTTTCAATACAACCGTCTTTGTACTAAGTACTAAACACTTGATACTATCATCACGCCGCCGTCCTAAACAACGTATACCTTAATAACAATTCCAATCCCAACAATCCCAAGGCGATCAACACCAATGGCCTGAACATCTCCTGCACATTATAAAACTTGAATTCTTCGATCTCTGTTTTTTCCAGCTGGTCGATCTCTTCATAGATTTCTTCCAGTTTGCTGTTATTAGTCGCTCGATAGTATTTCCCGCCAGTGTCTGTAGCGATTTGTTTCATGAGTCCTTCATCAATTTCTACGGGCGTCATGGCAAATCTAAAAGCACCGGTACGCTGGTCTTGTCCAACCGGCGACATCGCGTTGCCGTTGGTTCCTATTCCTATGGTATAGACTTTAATGCCAAATTCAATCGCGAGTTCTGTAGCGATTTTAGGATCTATGAATCCGCTATTGTTGACACCATCGGTCATTAAAATGATCACTTTGCTGTCGCTGGTGCTTTCTTTCAATCGGTTGACCGATGTGGCGAGTCCCATTCCAATAGCAGTACCGTTTTCCAAAACATTGCTGTACTCGATGCTCTCCACGGCGCGCAGCGTGATGCTTTGGTCTGTGGTGATAGGTGTTTTGGTATAGCTTTCTGCAGCATACACCACTACGCCTATTCTATCGCTGGGTCGTCCTTCTATAAAATCCAGTGCCACTCGTTTTGTGGCTTCCAGTCGGTCGGGTTTGAAATCTCGGGCCAACATACTCGCACTTACATCGACCGCGAGGACGATGTCGATACCTTCAGTAGAGCTTGTTTTTGTATTGACATCTGTGGTTTGTGGTCGCGCCAGGCCTACAATGATAAATGCCAAGGCCAGCAGTCGCAGCACCAGCAATACAGGTCGCAATCGCGCCAAAAACGAATCAGATCCTTCAAAACCTTTAAGTGATGAGATACGCACATCTGCATTTTGCTTTTTGCCTTGCCAGATGTAGTAGGCGATGATCAACGGCAACAGCAGCAACAGCCAGAAAAATTCTGGGTCCACAAACTCCATCTTATTCCACCATTGTATCATTCTTGATCTTTTTTAGCGGGTTGTGGTTTGTTCAATTGTATGGAGCTAATGATTTGCTCGCGCAGCAATCTGCCATATTCCTGTTCTGGAGATTTTGCCTCAAGATCTGCCGTGCTTATGATGATCGCTTGTACAGCATTGCCATTCAAGTAAATAAAGGCTTCATACTTAAATTCATCGCCGTCACGATCATAGCTTCCTTCTACCTTAGTTCCCTTCACGCCATTACGTTCGATCTCTTCATCCAGCGTGGTGATATTGGTGGCACCAACTTGCTCCAGTTCCTTCAACAATGGCGAAATCATGACGGATGCGCCAACCTCAGCTCCTTTTTTAGCCGACTCTTCATCCAGCTGCAAGGTCGCGACCATGATGTAGAAATCATCTTCCAGATCACCAGCGGTAAAGGCATTCAAGGCATTTGCAGATTCTGCTGGAATTAAATCACTGGCAAAATCAATATCACGTTCCAAAATAATAGGTGTAGTGATCGTCACTTCTGGAATACCATATTGACTAGTGTAGCGCTCGCCTTCATAATATTCACGCAACTCATTCCCAAAAATCTGATCCTTGACGTTGTCGTACCCAACAATCACGATCCAGGCTGCGATCGCAATCGCCAGTCCTAGAACGACACCAGCCACGTACATGAGTATTTTGCGTATTCTCGCCTTACGTGCCTGCTCCTTGCGGTATTTGACATCCAGTAACAATTCTTCCTCGCTAGGTGGCGGCAACACTTGATGGATGTTGTAGATAATATCGTTGATCGCCTCACGATCTTCTTTAGCACTAATTCCATCGCCAGACATTCCCGCAAACTTGATCAAGTCTGCTTTTTGCAGGACGGCTTCCAGTCGTTGCTTGGTTTTATCGGTGATGGACACGCCTTTGGCAGCGGTTTCTCTTTCAATGTTTTGGATCAGCTCTGCCGTGGTGCTCTCCATGGCATGTCCATAGACTTTGTTGTCAATATAGCGGCGCACGATGTAGGATAGCTCTGTGTAGTACGCTTTCCATGCACGATCTTCGACCAGATTGCTTTCGGCCAGCTTGTTCAAACGGTATTTTGACCACTCATAAGGTGGTAGTGTTTGCTCGTATGTTTTTTGAGTTCGCTTTCGCGAAAGCCACCAAAACAAAATCCCCAATGGTATCCACAACAGCAGTAATATCAAGCCTTTCCAGTTGAATGGTCGCTCGTATTCATTCTCAATATCGGGTTTGATATCATACATACCTTGCACGGTTGTATCGGTTTGCACCTCGCGCACCTTGACCAAAAGGCTGTCTGTAAAACGCTCCTTGTTGTTGATGAACAATTTGAGACGCGGCACGTAGTAATCACCACTGTCAAACTGCGTGATTCCATACTGTTTGAACAATCTGTATCTATCATTCTCGCGTATCGTATCTACCGGATAATCCTCAATCACTTCCAGCGCGCCCATCGCCTGCTGGATAGGAAAAATGATCAGGTCCTGTGGCGTGGCGTCCACGGTGATCTGCAACTTGATTTCTTCACCCATCATGATGGAATCACGATCCACTTTTGTGATAAGGCTATTGGCAGTTTGCGCTATTGCAGGAATAGCGGCTAGAAAACATAACATGTAGGATAGCTGTCTGATCATCTTCTTTTAAAGTATCCCAATAATTTTGTGGTGTAATTATCTCTGGTTTCTAAATCGATGGCGCCGGCATCTGCCTTAGTAAAAGCGGTTTTGAAATAGGCGGCGTTTTCTTTGTGATAGGCCGCATATTTGGTACGTACCGCTCGAGAACTAGTATTGATAATGCGTTGCTTGCCCGTTTCCTGATCCACAAAAGGCACCAATCCCATGGATGGAATTTCTTCTTCACGCTTGTCAAAAACGCGAATTCCCGTCACGTCGTGTTTGCGCCCAACAATCTGTAACGCTTTTTGATAGCCGGTACTCATAAAGTCTGACATCACAAACACGATAGCTTTTTTCTTCAGGACACCTCCTAGATATTCCATGGCGGCACCTATGTCTGTAGTATTTTTTTGTGGTTTGTATTCCAGCAGCTCGCGTATGATTCTCAAGATGTGGAACTTCCCTTTCTTGGGCGGAATGAACAATTCTACCTGATCAGAAAACAGCAGCAATCCTACTTTATCGTTGTTCTGCAAGGCGCTAAAGGCCAGTGTTGCGCTGATCTCGGTAATGATTTCACGCTTCAACTGTTCCTGCGTACCGAATAAGGTCGAGCCGCTCACATCTGCCACCAGCATCAACGTGAGCTCACGCTCTTCTTCAAACACCTTTACAAAAGGCTCTGAATATCTCGCTGTCACGTTCCAGTCAATATTACGCACATCGTCGCCATACTGGTATTGACGTACTTCACTAAAAGTCATCCCACGACCCTTGAAGGCACTGTGGTATTCACCTCCAAAAACGGCATCGCTCAACCGCCGAGTCTTGATCTCGATCTTGCGTACTTTTTTAAGAAGTTCTTTAGTGTCCATTGCTCGCTGCGCTCGCAGTATTTAGAATGTAGTAGTTAGTAATTAGATTTTTTGCTTTCATTCGAACAGCTTCTCAACTGTCGCTCGGTTTGATTGTTTTGATTTGTATCAATGGTACTTTCCTCTTGTCCTGAAGCGGACTGCGCATATGTGCTGTAAAAGCAAGTTCGTATTTTAATCATTCTGTAATTTTCATTCCTTCCGTTCTGTGAAAGTCACATGACTATTCCACTCAATTACACAATTTTCATATTTAAAAGACCATTCTATCCAGAAATTTTCTTTCTCCGTGCTATACATTCCATCTAGTTGAATTTGATTCGATACTTCATCAATTTCAGTGTTAGCTATTTGTTCCCATGAATTCACAAAATCAATTGGTTCAGATATAGGTTTCCATTTCGTTCCATCAAAATAACCTCTGAATTTTTCTTTTGAAATTCCCTTAATTCTCAATTTTGTTTCACCTAAGACTAAACCATCATCAATCCCACTTTCATTAAAGTTTTCCAACTTAGCCCAGTCAAATATTAATTCAATATTATTTCCTAAACGCTCCACATTTTTAAAATGAGAATCGTGTAAAGAAAGTCGTTTGATATTTGAACTAATATTCAATGGTTATGGTTTTCTATTCTTTATCATTATTGCAAACCGCTTCTCGACTGTCGCTCGAAGTGTTTCAAAGCATTATTGGGATTTGAGATTTGGAGCTTGGAATTTGAAAACTCTGAACTCATAACTCCGAACTCATAACTTGCTACGGTACCTCAATCGTATTCACGATCTTGTTCACGATATCTTCCGTGGTGTAGTTCTCGGCTTCGGCCTCGTAGGTGATGCCTATACGGTGACGTAATACATCTAGAACAACGGCGCGTACATCTTCTGGGATGACATAACCACGTCGCTTGATAAAGGCATAACATTTTGCCGATTTCGCTAAACTAATGGATCCACGCGGTGATGCACCAAAGCTGATCAACGGCTTCAAGTCGGGCAGGTTGTATTTTTCTGGATAACGGGTCGCAAATACAATATCAAGAATGTATTTCTCGATCTTCTCATCCATGTAAACCATTTCCACCGCTTCCTGAGCGCGTAAAATTTGCTCTGGCGTCACTACTGGATTAGGTTTTGGGAATTCTTTCTTGAGATTGGCCCGCATAATGAACTGCTCGTCTGCAATAGTTGGATAATCGATCACGGTCTTGAGCATGAAACGGTCCATTTGCGCTTCAGGCAATGGATAGGTTCCTTCTTGATCTACTGGGTTTTGTGTTGCCATTACCAAGAACGGTTTCTCTAGTGGGAACGTGGTGTCGCCTATGGTGACCTGCTTTTCCTGCATCGCCTCCAGAAGTGCCGACTGTACTTTGGCCGGTGCACGGTTGATCTCATCTGCGAGAACAAAGTTGGCAAAAATGGGTCCTTTACGTATGGAGAAATCGGCGTCCTTCATGTTGTAGATCAAGGTTCCCACAACGTCTGCCGGTAAAAGGTCTGGTGTGAACTGTATTCTTGAAAAACTAGCGCTCACGGCTTGTGATAGTGTGGTGATGGCAAGTGTTTTGGCCAGACCAGGAACACCTTCCAGCAATATGTGACCACGTCCCAGTAACCCTATCAACAAACGGTCGATCATGTACTGCTGTCCCACGATTACCTTATTCATCTCTGCCACAAGCGGCGCTATAAATGCGCTTTCTGCCTGGACTTTGTCATTGATACTGGCAATATCTACTGCCGTATTCTCTTGATTCATATGTTCCACTTTTATAATCGTTTCAACTCCTAAAAATACTTTTTCTTGTACGGTTGCTCCCTAAAATGGGCATAAAATTAAAAATCACTTACAGATCTAACAATCTATAAATGAAGTCCCTTTAAAGCAACGACCAGCGGTGCGCGATATGTCCCATACCATGTGGTTCATGGCATAGATGGCGCTGTTTTGGATGTTCTCTTTCGCACCTCGAAACTTTGACCGGTAAACCGCAGGCGGCGCTCAATGTGAACTGACTTTTACTTATTTCGCTTTCGCGAAAGCGAAACAATCAAAAATAAAGCGATTCCATACACCATCTTCAATCCTTCACGCATACGGCAGTTGGACAAAAAATCATGCCAAAAGTTTAAGCCGTCACCACTGCAATCGCATTCTTTTTACCTTTACAAAAAACGAGTCATGAAAACTGTATTGATTACTGGCGCCACGAGCGGTATAGGCCTGGCCACTGCCCAACTGCTGGCCCAAAACAATTACCGACTGATCCTATGTGGTCGCAATGCTGAAAAATTGGCAGAGCTTGAAAAGGAACTGGGCGCTCAAACCGCTATCACCACGCTGGAATTTGACGTACGTGATAAAGAAGTTGTGGCAGAGAAAATCAAAAACCTGCCAGCAGATTTTGCCACGATCGATGTGTTGATCAACAATGCGGGTAATGCCCATGGATTAGACCCTATTCATGAGGGTAGCATTGAAGATTGGGATGCGATGATGGATATCAATGTGAAGGGTTTGCTGTACGTGAGCCATGCGGTGATTCCACAAATGAAGGAGCGCAAATCTGGCCAAGTAATCAATATAGGATCCACGGCTGGTAAAGAAGTATATCCTAACGGCACGGTTTATTGCGGCAGTAAACACGCGGTAGACGCTATTACTACTGGTATGCGCATGGATCTAAATCCCTATTCCATACGTGTAGGCGCTGTGAATCCGGGACTGGTGCATACCAATTTTAGCGAAGTGCGATTCAAAGGAGATTCTGAGCGCGCTGAGAAAGTGTATCAAGGTTTCCAGCCCTTGTTGCCTGAAGACATTGCTGATGTCCTGCATTTTGCGATAAGCAGACCACCACACGTCAACATTGCAGATTTGACCGTGATGTGTACCGCACAGGCGAGCAGTAAGGTCTTGAATAAGGATTGATGTTTTGATGGGTTGATTTGATAACGTATTGATTAAGGTATGTGGCAACTCCAGCTAGAGTGGAATGAGAACAAAAGCGCTTGACCAAGCATTGAAATTTAAAGTATGAAAAAGTTAGTCCTTTTCTTAAGCGTCATCCTGACGGTATCCTGCCAGCAGGAATTGGAACCCAATGTTGAAAACATCAATTCGATTTTTGAGACTCAGGATTTTCAAATCAAGTTCACGTTAGCCAACGGCGATGAATATCGCATGGGATTCCTGAATAATGAGATGGCGTTTTTTAGTCCTAAGGAAACCATAAGACGTGAGCTTTCTTATAAAGATGCGCAGTTGATCAATACCTTTGTGGAGTTTCGCTTTCGCGAACTTGAACTTGAACGTGAACTTGAACTTGAATCTGAAAATGATGGGACCATTGCAGAGCCAAGTCAAATAGAAATCTATAACGACAGTAAAAAAGTAGTTTTTGAAACACCAGACTATGACGCTGATTTTCAACAACTACTCACACAATTAAAACTACCCTATGTATCCACTGAGAAGAAATAGAAGATTACGTACAAGTGAAGCCATCAGGTCGTTAGTGCGTGAGACCAGCATCACACCTAATGACTTTATCGTGCCGTTGTTTGTTGTGGAAGGAAAAGGAATACAGGAAGAGATTGCGAGCATGCCTAACTATTATAGGTTCAGTCTGGATTTGCTGGTAGATGAAGTTCGCCTGCTGTGGAAGATGGGATTGAAAAGCGTCTTGTTATTTGTGAAAGTACCGGACAACCTAAAAGACAACAAAGGAACGGAAGCCTTGAACAAAGACGGATTGATGCAACGCGCCATCAAAACCGTAAAAGATGCCGCTCCAGAAATGTATGTGATGACTGATGTTGCACTGGATCCTTATTCCAGCTACGGCCATGACGGCATCGTGGAAAATGGCAAGATCATCAACGATGCCACGAGTGAAGTTCTAGCACAAATGAGCGTTTCCCACGCACAGGCAGGCGCCGACATGGTCGCACCCAGCGATATGATGGACGGCCGCATTCTTTATATTAGAGAAGCCCTAGAAGAAAACGGATTTACCGATACTGGCATCATGAGTTATAGTGCCAAATATGCCAGTGCTTTCTACGGCCCATTTAGAGATGCGCTGGATAGCGCACCAGGTTTTGGCGATAAGAAAACCTACCAAATGGATCCTGCCAACAGATCTGAAGCCATCAAAGAATCCCTAATGGATATCGATGAAGGTGCGGACATTCTAATGGTAAAACCAGGATTGTGTTATCTGGATATCGTTCGAGATCTACGCAACGAAATTGAACTGCCCATTGCCGTGTATCAAGTAAGCGGTGAATACGCCATGCTCAAAGCGGCTGCAGAAAAAGGCTGGTTGGACCACGATGCGGTGATGATGGAACAGGTCACCGCCATCAAACGTGCTGGCGCTGATTTGATAGCTAGTTATTTTGCTAAGGATGTGGTGAGGACGATTTCCTAACAGAAAAAACAATCCATCTTCTATCATTAAATTTCATCAATCCATCCAGCTTCATACTTCATTACTCTGCTATCAGAAGTTTTCTCATAGAAGTACATCTTATAAAAGGCTTGATGTTTTTAAGCCTAGATGAATGATTCGTAGAGGTTTAAATTGGAGATGCAGTTGTTATATTGTTTGGATTACCTCCATATACACTTTTAAATTTCAATTCATTTTCACTAACATTAATTAGCTCTAAACAAGATTTTTCAGATATAAGATACTTTCCGCTTAATGTGTCACCTACATTATTTTCATTAAATCCATTGGGAGAACAATCGTTTAAAGTAGTAGAGAAATAATATTCCAGTTCACCTATCAGCTCATTATTATGGTGAACAATTATCGCAGTGTTGGTAAATTTAATTTTATAAATATTTTCAACTCCATAACCGTCAATTTTCCAATCTTTGGAAGTTAAGATTTCTTTAGCATTAGGAGGTACTGATTGTGCTGCACAACTAAAGCTGAGCATTGAGACAAGTACGATATATAATATTTGTATTTTTTCATAATTATAATTTTTGATTGATTTAGTAATTTATCTTACTCCAGTAATCATACCTCCATAGCTAAAATCGTTAGGAAAACTTGATGGTGGTGCTTCTCTAAGCGATCCTGCTAGAGGATCCATAAATATATAATCTCCATTCGGGTGATAACCCACAATAATAACCATATGGCCATCTATAAAAATATTACCTTCAGCATCTACAGTTCTGGATAATTCGATATTAGTTAAATATGGGTTTCCAGCATCAATAGCTTCTTTTATACCTATAAAAGGGCCAGTTGTTAAGTAATGGCTTACAAGTATAGATACTTTATCAAATGGCACTCCTTGTATAGGTATCATTATTTTAAAGGTATTTAAAAACCAATTATCAATCTCGTTTCGAGTAGTTTCTCCTCCCAAAACATTTGCAACGTACTCTATTGAGGAACTTACACAAGATGCACCAACTTGTTTAGACATAGTTGTTGGTATATCAGATAATACAAATACGTCATCATCATTCGGAACGTAAGGATCGCCTCCAGGAGTATTATTAGTGCTACCAATAATAATATCATTTGTTGGATCATCATCAATTGGTTCTAAATTATCCTGAGCGTCATAACAACCACCTTCGGTTAAACTCAATGGATCTTGCTCGCAGGGTGGATCAGGTACAGGTGTTGTGACATAGTTGTGCTCAGGATCTCCTATATTACCTACCCATGGTGATCCATCATGATAGAAATTACCAGGTTCCGTTCCATCTCCATTGGTTGTACCACCTGTAGTACCTGACCCTTCATTTAATGAGATATCAATTATTTTGTCCCCATCGGGACAAAAGGTAAACCGCATGGAGGAAATAAATGCAGCGGTACAATTAGCTCCTGCAAAATACAAACCGCCACCTTCATCAGGGTCCACCCAACTGCAAACTAAAATATCAATAGGGTAACAACTAGAGGTTTTAGCAAATAGATCTATATTTTGATCAACACTTATTATTTGTAGCTGGCCATAGAATAAAATTCCAGATTTTCGATTTTCCAAATCATTAAACCCTAAATCCCCTTTATATTTGAAAATATGTGACTTGACCAATGTATCATTTTCATAGCTCAATACAAGGTTCGATAATTGATCTTTTTTATTTGTGGCCTGCTTTATTGGTAACGTGTAGGTTGTTACTTCATTAAGTGTTACAGATATTATTTCAAAACTCTCAAATAATTCAAATTGAACATCAGTATTTGCACCAGAATCTTTTGTCCTGCTACTATTTACAATTGCTGAAAGCTTCTCCCTTAATATTGGAAGGTCGTTAATGCTATGAGATTGCAGAACGTCGCTCTGGGAGGCATTATGCTTGCAATTATCATATTCAACAACAAGATCCTTTTCACAACCAAATAATGATGCACTTAATACGATCAAAAAGACAAATGTAATATACCTAAAATATAATTTTCGAATCATTGGTTGGATTTAATTCGAGCAAACTAGGGAATTAGGGAATTAGGGAATTAGGGAATTAAATCTTAAAAATTCAATGTTATGAAATTGTTAACAAAAAAATTCTTACGCTATCAACTATACATTGTTTTCTATTTCCCAAAAACTTAACGAGCACCACCACAAGGTTTTCCTATTTTTACCGTAAAACCAACTTCTATGGGATTACTAATCCTTTATGCAGTAGTATCGATATTTTTCTCATTTATGTGTTCCATACTTGAGGCCGTACTGCTTTCCATCACTCCTACGTTTATCAAAATGAAAACGACTGAAGGAGCCAGCTACACCACAGCATTGACAAACCTTAAGAACGATGTGGACAAGCCGCTTATCGCGATTTTGACACTCAACACACTGGCACATACAGTTGGTGCGATTCTCGTGGGTGTACAGGCAGAAAGTATGGTGTCCGACGGTTTTCAAGCGGCAGTATTTGGGATTCCTCTTGTAGGTGTTGTATCTGGTATCATGACGATTTTGATTTTAGTGGTATCTGAAATCATCCCTAAAACCATAGGTGCTACCTACTGGCAAAGTCTGGCAGGCATTTCTACTCGCATTTTGGTAGGAATGGTAGCCTTTTTGAAATACACAGGTATTCTTTGGGTACTTCAATTAACGACAAGAGCCATTGGTAAAAGCGCGCATATGAACACCATGACGCGTGAAGAGTTTCTTTCCATTACAGAAACTGCCGAGGAAGAAGGCGTATTCCATCCTTCTGAAGGTCAGTATATCAAAAGCTTGATGAACTTTAACAAGATTGAGGTGAAGGACATCATGACGCCACGATCTGTGATGTTCATGGCGTCGCAAAAGATGTTGATCAAAGACTTTTTTGCAGCAAATCAGGAATTGCGATTTTCACGCATACCAGTTTATGGAGCTAATCGCGACGACATCACGGGTTACGTTTTAAAAGACGCCATTCTTGCAGATATCATTCACGATAAACCCGCCGAAACCCTGGAAGATCTGCGCCGTGAAATCGCGCTCGTTCGCTTTGACATGCCCATCACACAGCTTTTTGACCAGATGATAGCCAGCAAGGAACATATTGCGCTGGTCCTGGACGATTATGGTAGCGTGCAGGGTCTTGCCACCATGGAAGACGTGATTGAGACCATGTTGGGTCTTGAGATAATGGATGAAAGCGATAATGTCGAGGACATGCAGTTACTCGCTCGCAAGAACTGGGAAAAGCGCAGCAAACAACTGGGCATGGAAACCCAATCTGAAGAAGATCTTCCCGCAGATTCCTAATCTTAAATAGCGATTAGAATTTTTTGTTCTCAAATGGTTTTTTTGAGAAGTTAGGCTTGAGGTTAATTCGCTTTCGCGAAAGCGAACTCCTTTAAAATCTGGTTACCTATAAACCATCAATCGATCACGCCAGCGTCCATCATGTAGTTGACGATCGCCTCTTTCATAAGTAGGGACTGCTCACCAGCCTTGAGCGCAGGTAATTTTTGGACCACGGCATAATGCGGCCATTTTTCTTCGTCAAAATGGGAAAACTCATAATACCCATAGGGTTCCAGCACCCGACAAATGGCGATGTGCATCAACTGGTATTTTTCATCTTTCTGGAATTTGCGGTGCAGCTGTCCCAATTCCTGTACGCCTATCAAAAACAGGATGGCATCCAGATCCATTGCCTCGCCATCGCTAAAACGCTCCTGAAAAAAAGCCGTTGTACGTTCCCATCGATCCCTAAGTTGCTCGTCTCTCGCCATGGCTGCAAAGGTACACCAACCTTAAAATGCCAGACAAGAATATAGGAGGCTCTTTTTGAAGGGCTTGATCAAAAAGAGTTTTCTTATTTTTTACATTTGGTGAAAATTCAAACATGAAAACATTACGCTTTTTGCCTATCGCGCTTTTACTCATCTTGAGCAGCTGTAAAAAGGATAAATCCCATACTGATATTGAAAACACCACTACAGAAAATAGCACTGCGAGTACGGCTAGCCAGGAAAAGGCCAATGTGGATCCCAATAAAACGGTCAATAGCAAAAGTCTAAATAGCGGTACCACCTTGAGTTATCAATCTGCAGTGTTGACGCCTACTTCCATCAACTTTGTAAAAAGTGACGGCAGCCAGGACATCATTATGTTTGGAAGAAATGAAAACATGGTACTGGAAAAAATGAACGCCTTGATAGGTAGTCCCAGCATCACAAAAATTATAGATGACTGTAATGGGAACCCGGTAAAAACCTTTTACTGGGATGAAAACTTGACGCTTAACTTTAATAACCGTGAAGCCGAGTGGCGTCTAGGTGGCTGGAACCTTCAATCTCGAGACAGTAAAGCTTCAAATTATCAACTGGCCAGTGGACTTACCGTCAATCGCAAACGTAAGGATTTGAGCAAGCCATTAACGGTCAAAGCCAAGAAAACCAATCTAGGATATTCTCTCAATCTTGATGGTGTTACGGCTGTTCTGGACAGCGATGCAGATGATGCTACGGTAACCTATGTGTATTCTGGAGTAAACTGTAACAACCTCAAAAGCGGCGTGACTCCAGAAGGAGAAATCGATTACTAGTCCTTTTCAAGACAACACATAAAAAAGCCAGTGCTTTGATAAGCACTGGCTTTTTTTATATAGAAAGAATATTATTGATTCATTAAATCTTCAATTTCATCAGCTTCAATAGGAATGTCACCCATCAAATTTTTGGGACTGCCCTTTTCTTGAATCACTACGTCATCTTCCAGTCGTATCCCAAAGCCTTCTTCTGGAATGTAAATTCCAGGTTCAACGGTAAATACGTTGTTCGCCTGCATAGGTTCCCATAGTAAACCATAATCATGCGTGTCCAGACCTATGTGGTGTGATGTCCCGTGCATAAAGTACTTTTTGTAAGCTGGCCATTCTTTGTTTTCGTTTTGAACATCAGCCTTATCCAGTAATCCTAATTGGAGCAGCTCTCGAGTCATGATGTTTCCAACCTCTACATGGTATTCCTTCCACAAGGTTCCTGGAACGAGCATTTCGGTAGCTTCGTTTTTGACCTTGTTGACTGCGTTGTAAACCTCCTTTTGGCGTTTGGTAAACTTTCCACTTACGGGAATCGTACGTGTCATGTCTGCCGAATAATTTGCATAGGTTGCCCCAACATCCATGAGGATCAAATCGCCTGCCTTGCACTCTTGATTGTTCTCTATATAATGCAATACATTAGCATTGTTGCCGCTAGCTATGATAGGCGTATACGCAAAACCATCGCTGCGGCTTTTGATAAATTCATGCAGGTATTCTGCTTCTATTACATATTCCATGACGCCTGGCTTGACAAAGTCCATCACCCTACGGAAACCAGCATTTGTAATGTCACAGGCTCGCTGCATCAATGCCAATTCAATAGGATGTTTGACGGCACGCAATCGCTGCATGATGGGTGCGCTTTTGGCATAATTGTGCGCTGGATATTGCGCTTTGGTCTTTAGAATAAATCGATCTTCACGAGTCTGCATCTCTACCGCTTGACGGTAATGCTCATTAGTGTTGAAATAAATCGTCGACGCCTGCGTCATCATTTCAAAGAATTTCTTGTCAAACTCCTTGAGCCAGTAAACGGTCTCGATTCCAGAGATTTCAGTCGCCTTTTCCTTAGTCAACTTCTCGCCTTCCCATACGGCGATATGGTCATTAGTTTCCGTCACAAAAAGAACCTCACGGTGCGCTGGGTCTGGACAATCAGGAAATAGCACTAATATGGTATCTTCTTGATCTGCACCGCTTAGATAAAAAATATCTCTGTGCTGTTTGAATGGCATGGTGCTGTCTGCACCTGTTTTGAATACATCGTTGGAGTTGAACACCGCAAGGCTTTCTGGCTTCATCTGTGCCATGAAATTTTTACGGTTGATCTTGAAAAGTGTGTTGTCGATGGGATCGTATTTCATAAAAATGGATTGTTTTGAAGCAATTGAAGAGGTTGTGTTAGGATTCGCTTTCGCGAAAGCGTAAACATTATATGCCTTTCTCGTTTAAAACAAGATGGACTCTAATCCTACATGCCATTTCCCAAAATTAAGAATATGTGCCGCTTATCTTGTTATAATATTTGTAAATGACCAGGTTTCCATAAGTATGATGGCTTGCGTATCTTCACGGCACTAAAGATTTTCACATGAAGCATACCTTACTACTCGCGACCCTATTTGTATCTATAGGCGTAATGGCACAGCAGCCCACCAGCGCTGAAACTTACATCAATGACCTGAAGATGCAGCAAGAGTCTGCCTCAACTTCTCTGTATAAGAACCTAAAATTTGAGAATGTAGGACCTACCATCATGTCGGGCCGTGTGGTAGATGTGGACGTCAACCCTACAGACCCTACTGAGATGCTCGTGGCTTATGCCAGCGGTGGTCTATGGCACACGACTAACAACGGCACCAGCTTTACTCCTATTATGGACAACGCGATGACCATCAACCTGGGCGATATCGCCGTTGACTGGAATTCCCGTACCATCTGGGCAGGAACTGGTGAGAACAATTCAAGCCGCAGCAGTTATGCAGGAATAGGACTTTTAAAATCTACTGATTGGGGAAAGACCTGGAGTGAGCCCATGCTGCCAGCATCACATCATATAGGTCGCATTTTGATCGATCCAGCAGATACTAATCACGTCGTGGTTGCAGTAACTGGTCCTTTGTATAGTTTGAGCGACGATCGTGGGATCTATACTACCATGGATGGTGGCGATAGCTGGAAAAAGACGCTTTTTGCTACTAATATGGCTGGGTTTATCGACCTGGCAGCAGCTCCTGAAAATTTCAATGTGATGTATGCCGCAAGCTGGGAAAAGGATCGCAAAGCCTGGAATTTTGATGGTGATGGTGAAGCTAGCGCAATCTATAAGAGCACAGACGCTGGTCAGACCTGGAATAAGATCTCTACTGCCGCAAGTGGCTTCCCAACTGGTTCAGGTGTTGGAAGAATAGGTCTTGCCGTGTATGATGAGAATACAGTGTATGCCATTCACGATTCTCAATTTAGAAGAGAGAAGAGTGATGATGATTCCGCTTCCGCGAAAGCGAACTCCAAAGACATCCTTACCAAAGACGATTTTCAAGGAATGACCATGGACGCCTTTTTGCAACTGGAAGACAAAACACTAGACAAGTATCTCAAAGAGAATGGCTTCCAGGAAAAATATCGCGCCCAAAATGTTAAAAACATGGTGCGCAGCGGTACCGCAAAACCTGCAGATCTTGCATTGTACCTAGAGGACGCTAACACTCAATTATTTGATACACCTGTCAAAGGAGCAGAATTGTACCGCTCTAACGATGGCGGCGCTACCTGGTCTAAAACCCATGAAGGACAGATTGACGATGTGTTCTACAGTTACGGATATTACTTTGCTCAGGTACGTGTCGACCCAAAAGATGTCAATAAGGTGTATGTCATGGGTGTGCCCATTATCAAATCTGCCGATGGTGGAAAGACGTGGATCAATATCTCAAGAGAAAATGTGCATGCAGACCATCATGCCCTATGGGTTGATCCTAACGACAGCGGTCACCTAGTAAATGGAAATGATGGCGGTTTGAATATTTCTTATGATGATGGAGAAACGTGGATCAAAAACAATTCGCCTAGTGTAGGCCAGTTCTATGCGATCAACTATGACCTAGAAGAGCCCTATAATGTATATGGTGGTTTACAGGACAATGGTGTATGGGTTGGTGCTCACAATGCTCGTGAGAACCGCGCATGGCAACAGCAAGGTCAATATCCATGGGAATCCATAATGGGTGGTGATGGTATGCAGATCCAGATCGATTCTAGAAATAGCGATATTGTATACACTGGATATCAATTTGGAAATTACTACAGAATCAATAGGGAAACAGGCGATAGAACCTACATCCAACCCAAGCATGAGTTAGGTGAATCTCCTTATAGATTTAACTGGCAAACACCTATACTGCTAAGCCCACACAACCAAGACATTCTTTACCTGGGCGGTAATAAACTACACCGCAGTTTCAATCAGGGAACTGATTTTACTGCGATCTCTCCAGATTTGACTCAAGGTATCAAAGAAGGTAACGTTGCCTATGGCACTTTGACGACCATAAGCGAATCTCCGTTTCAATTTGGGATGATCTACACTGGATCTGATGATGGATTGGTACAATTGACTAAAGATGGTGGTGTTGAATGGGAGAATTTAAAAGGTCCATGGCCAGCAAATTTATGGGTGAGCCGTGTCGTTGCCTCGCAACATAAAAAAGATCGTGTATATGTGACTCTAAATGGCTACCGTAACGACGACTTTACTCCTTACGTCTTCATGAGCGATGACGCTGGTGCAACCTGGAGAAGCATTGCAGTGCAGTTGCCAGCGTCACCTGTGAATGTCATTATAGAACACCCAAAAGATGAGAACATGGTGTTTTTAGGGACCGACAATGCCGTGTGGATTGCAGAAAATGGCGGCGCATGGTCACTATTGAATCCAGACATGCCACCTGTAGCCGTTCACGATCTAAAGATCCAACCAAAAGCCAATGACCTGCTAGTTGGAACGCATGGTCGTTCTATTTATAAAGTAAATCTAGATGCGCTTACTCTTGTAAAAGCAGGGCCAGCAGAGAACGCAATGGGCTACTACAGTAAAAAGATCCGTCTAGCTCCTATCGATGGTTTTAGAGCAAGCAATCGCTATGGTGCCGTTAGATTCTTAAGTGATGAAAGTCCAGAGCCATCCGTAGAAATCGCCTTTTATAGCCCTGAAGCTGGAAAAGTCAAAATGGAAGTCCTCAATGCTGACGGTAAAACCATACAGGAGAAAACCATTGATGCCATTGACGGCCTTAATTTCTATGAATACAATGGATCTGTTTCTGAAGCTGGTGTAAAGCGTTTTGATAAAAAAGACGCTCCTAAAAAAGCAGACAACGGGAACTATTATCTACCCGCCGGGACCTACTCTATCAAACTTTCTGGAAAAGGTGGTAGTGCCAGTGAGAAATTTGAAGTGAAGTAAACTACCATACCATATTTATCAAGGGAAAGATCAACTTCTTTCCCTTTTTTTATGCCGTAGATTCTGGCTTCCGTTGGGATTTAGAAAGCTTAGAACCCACAAAATCTTTTCAAATCAGACCTTTTTATCTCAAAATAGATCGATAGATCTAAACTATTAGTAGTAGTTCGCTTTCGCGAAAGCGAAAAAAATACACGCAAATTCACGATAAATTTCTAAACTGACGATGTCGCAATGTTATCGTGTAATATTTACCAAATACGTTTAAATACGGCTGATGAAATAGGATATTCTTGACTTCCAGCAATCAAACACGTTTAAATCGTGCCTGTCGTAAGTTCTGCTGATTTTCTTGACGAACTATACATTACCTCATCATGCAGCTAGATTATGTTAACAACACAAAATTTAATTTGGCTATATTTAGTTGTTTTTCAATTGTTTAACTACGTTTTTTAAACTTTACACTTTGTTGCACTTTTTTATAGGTGCTTTTGCGTGAGGTCAAGTAGAAATCTTAATATTTTTATAAAACTTTACTACAACGTTGTAGCTAACCAAACGTTCACTAATATCAATTTCATGAACAAATTAACTTTTTTACTCATTTATCTTATTGCGTTAGTAGGCATTGCTCAGGAAAATATTATTACAGGAAAAGTTCTAGAGGAATCAACTGGAGAGGTTTTGCTAGGTGCAACCGTTCAAAACCTTACTAACAACAACGCGACGACCACTGATTTTGATGGTAATTTCTCCATTCCTGCATCCAGCGGTGATGTCCTTAAAATCTCCTACATAGGTAAGGTTGCACAGCAGATAACAGTCTCTGACAATTCTGTTCTTACCATTAGATTAATGGACGATGTAGCTTCCCTAGGTGAAATCGTGGTGGTAGGTTATGGAACCCAAGCGGTGAGAGAGATTACTGGTGCGGTTAGTATTGTAGATAGTGAGGTAATTGAAAACCTCAAACCTACCCGAGTAGAAGAAGCGCTGCAGGGTCAAGTTCCTGGTGTCAATGTTACTTCTTCATCTGGCTCGCCTGGAGCTGGTTTAAATATTAGAATACGTGGTATCTCCACAAATGGTGATAACCGCCCATTGATTTTAGTTGATGGAAATATTATAGAGGATTTGAGTGTTATCAATCCTGGAGATATTGAAAGTATCTCTGTATTAAAAGACGCCACTGCTGGTATTTATGGGGTACGAGCGGCGAATGGGGTAATTATCATAACTACCAAAGGTGGTCGCAAAAATCAAGACTTGACAGTAGAGTTCAATTCTTGGGGTGGTTTTCAAGAAACTTCTAGAAGGCTACCAACCTTGAATGCACAACAATATGCTCTTTTAAAGAATGAAGCTTTTGCCAACAATGGTGAAGCGTTACCATTTACAGACATTTCCAACCTTAACAATACAGACTATCAGGATGAGGTTTTTGACAATGCGTTCATCTTAAACAATGATGTGTCTGTTAGAGGTGGAACTGAGAAATCTGTCTATGCTTTTGGCATGGCTGCTTTACTTCAGGACGGTATCGTTGGAAGCGATAAGTCAGATTTTGATCGATTCACTTTACGTGGAAATTTTGACCACGACTGGACAAAAAATTTAAAAATGAAGACCGGTTTTTTATATTCTCATACCAGTAATAAAGGAATTAATGAAGGTGGATTAGGTTCTGTTCTTTTTAATGCATTGAACATGGCGCCTACCATTCCTGTTCGTGATGAAAATGGAGACTTCTCAATTGCAGAAGGCTTAGGGAATGAAGTCATCAATCCCGAGGCACAGCTAGCAAATACCTTCAATAGAAATTATGTTGGGAAAATCAGTGGTAACTTTGGTCTTACCTATTCCTTCTTGGATAATTTTGAGGCTACGGCGAGGATTCAAGCCAATTACTCAGAAGCTACTGGAAACAATTTTAATCCACGAGCATTCTACGGATCTGGAAAAGTGTTCAACTTAACAGAAAACGTCTACAGCGAGTATGAGAACTTTTTCAGTGATTATACTTATGATGCCTTTGTAAAATACGACAACACCTTCAACGATCTACATAATGTAGAAGCTACCGTTGGTATGAGTGCGTTTAGAACTCGTGGAGATTTCAATGGTTTTACAGGTTTTGGAAATGTAAGCAACGACTATAATGAGGTGAGTCTTCAAGATGCTGATCGCGTTATTGATGGTGATGAAAATGGGGCGCGCCGATTTGACCAGCGATTATTATCGCACTTTGTACGAGTTCAATATGATTACGATGGGAAATATTTATTTTCTGGAGTTTTACGTCGTGATGGTAGTACCATTTTTGGTCCTGAAAACAGATTTGGTTACTTCCCATCTGCCAGTATAGGTTGGGTAGCTTCTGATGAAGAATTCTTAGCAGACAGCGAAGTATTTGACTTTTTGAAATTTAGAGCATCTGCTGGTATTATAGGGAATGATAGAATTCCAGCTTTCGGTTATGTATCTCTTTTAAACGGTGAAGGTCAATATGTGTTCAATGGTCAAATTGTAAATGGAACCGCTGGCGGAGCGTTAAGCAACCCTGAAATC
Source organism: Nonlabens agnitus (assembly GCF_002994045.1). Classification (NCBI taxonomy): domain Bacteria; kingdom Pseudomonadati; phylum Bacteroidota; class Flavobacteriia; order Flavobacteriales; family Flavobacteriaceae; genus Nonlabens; species Nonlabens agnitus. The sequence continues at coordinate 2,666,821 of NZ_MQUC01000003.1, read as the reverse complement.
AAATGGGAAGAGCAGTTCACGACTAACGTTGGTGTTGATATGCAGTTCTTATCCAACAAGATGAATGTTACCATTGATTACTTCAATAGAGAAACCAATGATTTATTAATTGCTCCTGCCGTTTCAGGAGTATTGGGATCTGGTGCTCCTGGATCTAGTGCTCCGTTTATTAATGGTGGTGATATCAGAAACCGAGGTCTGGAGTTTTTGATTGGATATTCAGACAAGTTATCTGACGATTTTAGCTTTAATGTTAGTTACAATTTTGCCACGTTAGATAATGAAGTCCTATCGGTTAACAATGACAACGGCTTTATTGAGGCTGGTGGTTTTGGAGTAGGTCAACCTCCTATCACTAGATTTCAAGAAGGATTTCCAATAGGATATTTTTATGGATTCCAGACTGATGGTATTTTCCAAAATACCGCCGAAGTAGCAGCTCATCCTTCTCAAATTGCGCTAGGAGCAAATGCGCAACCTGGAGACATTAGGTATCTAGACTTGAATGAAGATGGTATAATCAACCTTGACGACAGAACTGAATTAGGCAATCCAATACCAGATGTTACAATGGGTATGAATTTGAGTTTCAATTACAAAAATTGGGATTTCCAGAGTTACTTCTTCGCCTCTATAGGCAATGACATGGTGCGCAATTATGAACGTAATCAGGCACTCACAAACTTAACAACCAACGCCTTGAACAGATGGACTGGTGAAGGCACTTCTAACTATTTTCCCAGAGTTACTACAGGAGCCACGGCTAATCAAGTGTTCTCTGATTTTTATGTAGAGGACGCATCCTTCGTTAGAGCCCAAAATATACAATTGGGATACACTCTTAATGAAGGTTTATTAGATAACTTACAACTTAGCAGCTTGAGAGTCTATGCTTCAGTGAGAAATGCTTTTACATTGACAGAATATAGAGGTTATGATCCTAGTGCAAGTTCAGGAGATCCATTAGCAAGTGGTATCGACAACGGCTTCTACCCAGTAGCTAGAACATTTTTAGTAGGATTAAATGCAAAATTTTAAAAATATAAAGATGAAAATTTACAAAATTTACATTCTATTATTTCTTGCGGCGTTAGTATTTAACGCATGTAGCGAAGACTACCTAGAAATCGAAAGTGAAGACGCAAACTCTGAAAACTTCTTCAATTCCCAAGCTGATTATGAGAACGCTCTGGTTGCAGCTTATGATTTATTACAATCCACTTACTTGAATGTGATGTTGGGAGAAATTGCTTCAGACAACACATTAGCCGGTGGAGAAAGTGCTACGGACACTCCAGGAATACAGCAAATTGATGATATGATTCATACACCAGTGAACGATCAGCTATCTGATATATGGAGATGGATGTTTGCCGGCGTCAATAGAGCAAATTACATTCTGGAGTTTCAAGACAAAACTGATTTTCCAGACAAGCCAAGAGTTCTAGGCGAGGCAAGATTTCTAAGAGCATATTATTATTTTGAATTGGTAAAGTTCTTTGGAGATGTTCCACTGGTAGTGGACCAGCGTTTATTATTTGGCGATCAGTTTGCAGTGGATCGCACTCCTAAAGAAGAAGTTTATGCTCAGATAGAGCTTGATTTACAATATGCGATCGACAATTTAGAATATTCGACTCCTGATGTGGGTAGAGCCACTAAGGGTAGCGCTCAGGCATTATTGGGTAAAGTGTACCTATTCCAACAAAAATATGGTGATGCAGCAGATGTTCTTGACGATTTGATATTATCCAATCAATACTCACTAGTGGAAGACTATTCCACGATTTTTGAAAATGATAATGAAAACAATTCAGAGTCTGTGTTTGAGATCCAGTATTCTGATTTAGAAGGTGCGGGATTTGGATGTTTACAGTGTAGCGAAGGTAACGTTGCAGTAGGGTTTAATGGAATAAGAAGTTATGATGGTCCTCTTTTTGAGTCTGGATTTAGCTTTAATGTTCCGACGCAAGAGGTGGTCGATTTATTTGAATCAGAGGATATTAGAAAAGAAACAGCCATACTAGATATTGATGCTTTTGCCGCAGCCAATGGAGCAACGTTTAGCGTAGGTTTTGAGCACACTGGATATTATAACAGAAAATATATCGCAAGAAAAGGAGACCTCAATACAGGTGACGCTAACTTAACGAATCCAAATAATTATAGAGCAATACGGTTAGCAGATGTATACCTTATGGCTGCCGAGGCTTACAATATTGGCAATCTGGGCGATGGCACAGCTCGCGAATATTTGAACATAGTTCGTAGAAGAGCTAATCTAGATGATGTGGATCTCTCTGGTACAGCATTGCGGGACGCTATTTTTAAAGATCGTCGCCTAGAGCTAGTAGGTGAAGGCCATCATTTCTTTGATCTGGTAAGAACCGGTAGAGCGGCAAATGAAATTGACGGATTTGTGCCTGGCAAACATGAGGTGTTTCCTGTACCGTTGGAAGAGATACTGCTAGCGGGTAATCGCTGGGAACAAAATCCTAATTATTAAAAAAATTGAAATGAAGAATATTAAATATTTTCTAGTTGCATTCATAGCAATAGGTAGCAGTGTTTTTTACAGCTGTGAAAACGATGATGCAGATGATCTTTCATTAGATTTTCAGGCTCCATCCAATCTTGATCTAACCTTCAATATTTCTCAAGATAATAGCGGTTTAGTGATCATATCGCCTTCAGGTACAAATGTTGGTAGCTTTGAGGTGTTTTATGGAGACGGGACAGGAGAGTCTGTTATACTTCCTTTAGGCGATAATGCACAGCGCAACTATCCTGAAGGTTCGTTCACTGTTCGTGTTGTTGCTAAGAGTTTAGGCGGGCAAACAGCCGAAATCGTGAAAGACCTGTCTGTTTCTTACAGAACCCCTGAGAACTTGCAAGTAACAGTCACTGAAAGTACCACTTCAAATTTTGGAGTCATCGTGACCGCCACAGCCGATTTCGCGTCTTCTTTTGAAGTTACTTTTGGCGAAGACCCTACACTAACACCTATAACATTTACAGAGGATGAGTCTGCCTCGTACGAATACTCGGCAATTGGTGAGTACACAATTACAGTGACTGCATTAAGCGGTGGTGCAGCAACTACTCAAACCACAGAAACGATAACTATAGACAATCCACCAGAACCAATCCTCCTGCCACTAGATTTTGAAGATGACAGAAGGCAATATGATATAGGAACAAATAATGGGTCGTTCTCCATCGTACCTAATCCTGTTCCAGGAACAAATAATAACTCATCGACGGTTGGACAGTTCGATAGAAATCAAACAGGTGGTAATAACTTTGCTTTGGTTGCTATAGTTATTGATGAAGCTCCATCTTTTGACGCTAACACCACATTTACTTTAAAGGTGTATTCTCCTAGAGCAGGCTTACCGGTTTGGCTTAAGATTGAAAGAGTTGGTAACAACAGTTTGTTTCAGGAAGTGACAAACGTCACAACAACAGTAGCAAACGCTTGGGAAACACTAACGTTTACAAACTTTAGCGGTAACACTACCGAAGATCTTAGGAACGTAGTCATTTTCTTTGATCCACTGGGAGCAACCTCAGCGGCAGAGACGATCTACATTGATGAATTGATACAAACAAACTAAAAGACATTGCAATGAAAAATTATTATAAGCTATTGTTGATGTTGGTACTAGGAATTTCCATCCAGTCCTGTCAAGATGATGATACTGAGTTTGGAGAGATCATCACTCCTAGCAATCTTAATATAAGTGTTTCCATACAAGGTCAAAGCGTCGCAGATCCTAATGGTGACGGTACTGGTATTGTTGTCTTTAGTGCCGCAGCAGACAATGCATTGAATTACACCTACGACTTTGGTGATGGGCGTACAGGTTCTACCTTCAATGGTGTTATTGAACATCGATTTGTACAATTGGGTGTTATAAGTTATAACGTGACAGTAACGGCGACTGGAACTGGCGGTGCTGCTTCAACAGAAACCATCGTTATCGATGTATTGAGCACATTTGACGATGCCGAAGCCAAGCAATTCCTGACTGGCGGTACAAGCAAAACTTGGTACTGGTCAGTGGCAGAAAGTAGCCATTGGGGTGTTGGACCTAGTAGTCCGGATCGAATTGCAGATCAGGCTCCAGCAGCTTATTATACACCAGCCTTTTTCTCTGTTCCAGCTTTTGGAAGGTATTGTAATGATTTAACGGAATGCTTCTATGAAGATGAGATGACCTTCACACAAGATGGAATTGATGTCATTTTTGAGTTGAACAATTTTGGGAGCACATACTTCCATAACTCATACCTCAGTCAATTTGGCGGGCCATCTGCAAATAATCCAGATAATGCAGATGAGTGTTTACCATTTGATGCGCCAGCGCCAGGAGTGATCACATTCGTTCCTACAACAGACACCGTTGTTCCAGTGGAAGAGTCCAGAAAAACCACCATGATTTTACCTAATGACAATTTCATAAGTTGGTACGCTGGTAGTAGTGAGTATGAAATTTTAGAGATTTCTGAAAATAGAATAGTATTGCGATGCATCCAAGGAAACAATCCTGACCTCGCTTGGTATCATACGCTTACCACAGATGTTCCTGTGAACCCTAATCCCACTTGTTCTTAATAAAAATTTAGTCCCATTTAAAAGCCGTTCTTGATAGAGCGGCTTTTTTTATGTTCGCTTTCGCGAAAGCGAACTGCTTCCAACCACCTTATCTATCGATAAACTGTAATTGTATTAGGAGATCACCGACTTAAATTAGGCAAAGTAGAGTCAGTTTTTATTTAGATTATTAAGATTGAATCAAAATAAAGCCGGTAGTTATGATATTACAAAAGCCTTAATTGAATATAGCAGCTTTCCCAACTATCTTTGCGGCAATTTAAAAATCGATACATGAGCGCATTAGTTAAATCTTCTCTTGCACGTAAATGGGTAATGGCACTTTCAGGTTTATTCCTGGTAGTATTTCTTACCCAACACTTTACCATCAATATCACATCGGTCATCGCTCCTGATACCTTTAATGAGTGGTCCCATTTTATGGGATATAACCCATTGGTACAGTTTGTACTGCAGCCTATCTTGATCGCTGGTGTCGTTGTACACTTTGTGATGGGAATCATTCTCGAAATTAGAAACAGTAAGGCCAGACCTATCAAATACAAGAAATTTGATGGTAATGCCAACTCTTCATGGGTCTCTAGAAACATGATTTTGACAGGTGCGGTTGTACTTGCTTTTTTGGGATTGCATTTCTACGATTTCTGGATTCATGAAATCAACTATAAATACATTGCAGTAGGCGTTGAGGATTCCACACGCTATTTACCTGAATTGAAGGAAAAATTTGTGGATCCAGTGAGAACTTGGATTTATGTAGGTTCGTTTGTTCTACTAGCACTACACTTATGGCATGGGTTCAATAGCTCATTCCAGTCCATGGGTGTGAAAAGCGTCAAGAAAGGTGATGGCTTGAGAAAGTTCACTTATGCATGGTCAGTTTTGATCCCAGCTGGATTTATTTTCATTGCTCTTTATCACCATTTTAATCATATAACAGCATAATTATGGCAGTTTTAGATTCTAAAGTACCTGAAGGACCATTAGAGGAAAAATGGGTCAATCATAAAAACAATATTAACCTGGTCAATCCAGCGAACAAACGTAACATTGACGTGATCGTTGTGGGAACTGGACTTGCGGGAAGTTCTGCTGCTGCGACTCTAGGTGAGTTAGGTTACAACGTTAAGACATTTTGCTACAATGACTCGCCACGTCGTGCACACTCCATTGCGGCACAAGGCGGTATCAATGCTGCAAAAAACTATCAAGGTGATGGTGACTCTAATTATCGCTTGTTTTACGACACCATCAAAGGTGGAGATTACCGCTCAAGAGAGGCTAACACATATCGCCTAGCCGAAGTTTCTTCCAATATCATTGACCAGTGCGTGGCACAAGGTGTTCCTTTTGCACGTGAGTACGGTGGATTGTTGGACAACCGTTCCTTTGGTGGAGTTCTTGTTTCAAGAACTTTCTATGCTGCAGGACAAACTGGACAGCAATTATTGCTGGGAGCATATTCTGCATTGAATAGACAAATCAATCGCGGTAAAGTACAGCCATTCAACCGTCATGAGATGTTAGATCTTGTGGTTGTGGATGGAAAAGCTCGTGGTATCATCGCTCGTAACCTTGTTACAGGAGAAATAGAGCGTCATGGTGCACATGCCGTAGTGATCGCCTCTGGTGGTTATGGAAACGTATTTTTCCTATCTACTAATGCGATGGGAAGTAACGTGATGGCGGCATGGAGAACACACCGCCGTGGTGCTTTCTTTGCAAACCCATGTTATACTCAAATTCACCCAACTTGTATTCCTGTAAGTGGTGAACACCAATCCAAATTGACCTTGATGTCAGAATCATTGAGAAATGATGGACGTATCTGGGTTCCTAAGAAAAAAGAAGATGCCGAAGCTATCCGTGCAGGAAAGCTTAAAGGTGTCAACATACCTGAAGAAGATAGAGATTACTACCTAGAACGTCGTTATCCAGCCTTTGGTAACCTAGTGCCACGTGACGTGGCTTCTAGAGCGGCCAAAGAGCGTTGTGATGCTGGTTATGGAGTGAACAAAACGGGTCAAGCCGTTTATCTAGACTTTGAAGCAGCCTTCAAACGTTATGGTAAAGTAGAGGCCTTGACGCGCGGTCACAAAAATGCCAGTGAAGAGGAAATGATCAAGCTAGGTAAGGAAGTCATCAAGAAAAAGTATGGTAACTTATTTGATATGTATCAGAACATCTCAGATGACAATCCATATGAGGTGCCTATGAAGATTTTCCCTGCGGTTCACTACACCATGGGTGGCCTTTGGGTAGATTATAACCTACAAACCACCATTCCTGGTTGTTTTGCAGCTGGTGAGGCTAACTTCTCTGACCACGGCGCCAACCGTCTAGGAGCAAGTGCATTGATGCAAGGTCTAGCAGATGGTTACTTTGTACTTCCATACACCATAGGTGATTATTTGGCTAACGAAATACGTACCGGCGAAATCTCTACAGATACTCCAGAATTTGAACAAGCAGAAAAAGACACTAAGGAGCGTATCGAGAAATTGATGAATGCTTCTGGAAAGCACTCTGTGGATTATTATCACAAGAAACTGGGTCTAATCATGTGGAACAAATGTGGAATGTCTCGCAACGCGACAGATCTACAAAAAGCCATGGATGAAATCAGTGAGCTTAGAGCAGACTTCTGGGCAAACGTGAGAGTGACCGGTAGTGCAGATACTAAGAACCAAGAGCTTGAGAAAGCTGGCCGTGTGGCAGACTTCTTGGAGCTAGGTGAATTGTTTGCAAAAGACGCCTTGGACCGCAACGAGAGCTGTGGTGGGCACTTCCGTGAGGAGTATCAAACGCCTGAAGGTGAAGCCTTGCGTGATGACGAGAACTATGATTATGTGGCCGCATGGGAATACAATGAAAACCCACGTGATGCCAAGCTCCACAAGGAAGAACTCGTCTTTGAAAACGTAGAATTAAAAACTAGATCTTATAAATAAGATTGTAATTAGTTCGCTTTCGCGAAAGCGAATTATTCAAAATAACACTGTGGTATCAACAGCAGTTGCACACCACGACTAACAGACAGCAGATATGAAATTAAACCTAAAAATCTGGAGACAAGAAGGACCTAACGTAAAAGGAAAGTTGGTAGATTACCCGCTGGACGGCGTTGATGGTGACATGTCTTTTCTTGAAATGATGGACATCCTTAATGAGGAGTTGATCAACAAAGGTGATGTCCCAGTAGAGTTTGACCACGATTGTCGCGAGGGAATCTGTGGGTCTTGTAACATGATGATCAACGGCGAGCCGCATGGACCGCAAAAATTGACCACAACGTGTCAATTGCACATGCGTAAATTCAATGACGGTGATACCATTACCATCGAGCCATGGAGAGCCAAGGCTTTCCCTGTGGTAAAAGACTTAATCGTGGACCGTTCTGCTTTTGATAGAATCCAGCAAGCTGGAGGTTACATTTCTGTCAATACTTCTGGTAACACTCAAGATGCTAATGCCACACCTATTGAAAAAGAAAAGGCAGATGAGGCGTTCTGGTCTGCAACCTGTATAGGTTGTGGAGCCTGTGTAGCGGCGTGTAAAAATGCAAGTGCTATGCTGTTTACCAGTGCAAAAATTTCTCAATACGCTTTATTACCACAAGGAGAGTTAGAAGCTACTCAACGTGTAGAAGCGATGGTGCGCCAGATGGATGAAGAAGGTTTTGGTAACTGTTCTAACACTGGAGCCTGTATGGTAGAATGTCCTAAAGGAATCAAACTAGAAAATATTGCCAGAATGAATCGTGAATACCTCAAAGCTGAAGTTGTAGGTTAAACCATCATTCAAATCATTTAAAAAACCCGATTCTTTAAGAATCGGGTTTTTTGATATTAACCAGTGCTTTTGTAATCAATCCCTCAAAAACTCCTGCGCATCTACGACATTATATCTAGGGCTATTCTTCATAAACTCATGGAAGAACGCCACGTGTGCGCCGCCGTTCAATACTAGGACACGATCCTCTGGCGTGATCTCAAGTCGGTTGATGTTTGCAAAAATCCTTAGGTTTCTTTTATAGAAATCTGCTGCGGTATCGGCGCCTTCAAAGTTGTCATCTGTATTAACATAGGTCATGAGATCTGCATTCACGTTTTTAAGAAAGCTTAAATATTCTGGTGTATTGGTAAAACGATACAACTGTTTAGTACTCGCTGTTTTTTCTAATTGCTGTGCTTGTCCTAATACAGGCATGAGCTGCCCATAATAATCCTGCATAATGGTATTTCCAGTAGCCGCTGCTAGTTGAGCAATACTATTATAGTCATACCCCATTTTGTGATCTATGGCATGTAGCGTTGCACCGCTAGCTCTGGCAATTTGAAATGCTAGAAGGCCAACCTCGCCATGATAGGTGCTTATTTTCTTGGGATTTTTAAGGTACGCGGCATATAGAGAATCCATAGTTTGCTGCTCTTCAGGAGTTACTTCAACCAATATTTTAGTGGGTTTGAATTGGCTCGCAAGTTGAACCGCCAGTTCGGCTATTTCATCTCTTCTTTGAGGCAAACTAGCGTCATAACTTGATTTATTGGCATCGCTTGTGTAGCCCATGTGCCAGGTGCCCAATAATAAAACGTCTGCACCGTCAAACTGGAAAGCCTCCTTGCTTTGTTGTAAAAATTGCTCCTCATTAAAGTCTTGGGCATAAGTTGTGAATGTTGCGGTTGCGATAAATGCGATGGATAGAATAAGTGTTCTCATGATATGTTGTTTTTGTTTGTTGAGCCAAATCTATCACCACATCAAAGCGTCCAAAGAGCCAACTCTATCAAGCCTTGAATTGACTCGACCAAACCCCTAAAAAGAGAGCTGCCCATTTCATAGACACAATCCTCGAGTTCATAGATACTCGCGCTGCGTTTCCCTTACACTTTGCTAACTTCACTTCATGAAATTAAGATTGGGACGTTTTATTGCATCGTTTTTTGGATTCTTCCTCATTATGGAAGCGCTACGTGATTTGATGCGCTCACCAGAATACTGGCAAAGATTTTTGGAAAACCCCATTGAATTCACGCTATCCATACTGCAGTCTGCACTGCTATTCATTTGCTACGCGCTTTTTTCTTACCTATTTCTCTATTCCCGTTACAAAAAACAACCTAAGTGGATTACCGTTGCCGGTATTATTACGATCGCTTTGGGCGTCATTGGGCTGCGTTACCTGGTAGAAGAAGTCATCCTCAAGGCCATCACTGGTTATGGCAATTATTACGAGGGCACGACCGCGCTTTACTACATCAGCGACAATCTATATTATGCGATTTTGTACACCGCATTTGGGGTTTGTTGGTTCTTTGTCAACTATGCCGTGATACGCGACCAGCAGCAACAGGAATTAGTTCTCGAGAACAAAAAGTCTGAGCTGGCCTTTCTCAAGTCGCAGATCAATCCGCATTTTTTGTTCAACATGCTCAACAACATCTACTCCTTGATCAATATGGGTTCTGACAAGGCATTGGCAGCTACCGAGAAGTTAGGCCAATTACTTCGGTACAGCCTTTATGAGACCGACAAGCTGGTGACGATTAGTGAAGAACTCGATGCTGTCATGGGTTATGTAGAGTTGGAGAAGTTACGCTTTCGCGAAAGCGTACAAACCACCATCCACTGCGATCCACAAGCACTGCATCTTCAAGTAACGCCATTTCTGCTCATGCCACTCGTGGAAAATGCCTTTAAACACGGCGTGGTAACCAATCCTAATCTGCCGATTACCATTCATATAGGTTTGGAACAAAAAATACTGCAATTAAAGGTGTCCAACGCGATCGCACAACGCGAAAAAGACAGCGTAGGCGGCATAGGTGTAGAAAACCTGCAAAAGCGCTTACAACTTACCTATGGCAGCGATTATAGCTTTGAAAAGACGATTGCGGATGAAGTCTTTACCGTTGTCATCAAAATCCATTTTCCATCATGATCAAATGCATCCTTATAGACGATGAGCCACTTGCGCTAGAATTGCTGGAATCGCACATCAAACGCACGGATGGTGTTGAGTTGTTGCAATCGTTTACCAATCCTATTGAAGCGCTGCAAGAACTGGAACGGCTACAACCAGATCTTATTTTTTCTGACATTCAAATGCCAGAACTTTCTGGCGTGCAGTTCTCTAAAATCGTCGGGAACAAATTTCCCATCATTTTTACAACTGCCTATGATCAATATGCCGTGCAGGGATACGAACTGGACGTGGTGGATTACCTGCTAAAACCCATCTCTCTGGAGCGCTTCCAGAAATCTGTTGCTAAGTTTCAAAGCCGTAACACAACCACAGCTACCGTTCATGCCGCCAGCGTACCAGACTATATTTTTGTAAAAAGCGAATATAAAACGCTCAAGATCAATCTTGCAGATATTCACTACATCAAGGGAATGGCAGATTATGTGACCATCGTCACGGCAGATAAAAAAATCCATACGCTGGAAAACCTGAAGTATTATGAGAAGACCTTGCCTGCAACAAATTTTATGCGTGTGCACAAAAGCTTCCTCATCGCCATGGATAAGATCGAGTTCATTGAGCGTAACCGAGCTGTGATTTTAGGAGATTACATTCCCGTGAGTGAGACCTATAAGAAAGCCTTTTTTGATAGGGTGAATGGGTGATTATCTCTTATTTTTATGGGATGACTCGCTCTAAACTTCCAGAAAACCCTAGATCCATTTTCGCCGAAATGACGCAACTGGCGATCCAGCATGGTGCACTCAATATGTCACAGGGATTTCCCAGTTTTCCAGCAAGTCAGGAACTTAAAGAGCTTGCTTCACAAGCCATTCTAGAGGATCATAATCAGTACGCGCCCATGACGGGTTTGCTGGCCTTGCGTGTGGCCATAAGCCAGATGTTTGAATCACAACATCAAGCATTTTACGATCCCAATCAGGAAATCTGTGTCACGGCTGGCGCTACACAAGGGATTTTTACGGCCATTCAGGCTACCGTTTTTAAGGGCGATGAGGTCATATTGTTCACGCCAGCTTACGATTGTTATGAACCTGCCATAAAAGTGGCTGGTGGTATTCCCGTAAAAATTCCCATGAGGCTGCCTGATTTTACCATCGACTGGGATCAGGTGCGAGATGCTATTACTTCCAAGACAAAGATGATCATCATCAACTCGCCGCACAATCCCAGCGGGAAGTTAATGACCCACGAGGACATGCTCCAGCTGGAAAAAATTGCCGTAGAAAACGATCTAATTGTTTTGAGCGATGAGGTTTATGAGTTCATGGTTTTTGATGATCTCGAGCATCGAAGCGCTAGTCGCTATCCAGGCTTGAAAGAGCGCAGTTTTGTTATGGGTAGTTTTGGTAAGACGTTTCACGTTACCGGTTGGAAAACCGGGTTTTGCCTAGCGCCGCCAGAACTTATGAAAGAGTTTTTGAAGGTGCACCAACAGGTTGTTTTTTGTGTCAATCAACCCATACAACATGCGATTGCCCATTATTTAAAGCAACCACAGCATTATCTGGATTTGGGTGAATTTTACCAGCGCAAACGCGACCTGTTTCTCAATCTGATTAAGGATAGCAGGTTCCAATTTACGCCTTCAGAAAGTACCTATTTCCAATTGCTGGATTACTCCGATATTACAGATGAAAGTGATCTCGCTTTCGCGAAAGCGATAACCGTCAACCACAAGATTGCCAGCATTCCTATATCGGTTTTTATGCAAGGTCGTGATCCTAAAATGCTGCGATTTTGCTTTGCCAAAGAAGATGAAGAGCTGGTTGCAGCCGCTAAAATTTTAAATGAATTGTAAAAGCTATGTCTGAAAAACTAAAAGTATCTCTGATCCAAACTACGTTGATTTGGGAAAATCCAGAAGCTAACCTCAACGCTTTTGATCAAAAGCTAAAGGCGCTTTACGGCAAAACAGATCTTGTGATCTTGCCTGAGATGTTTACCACAGGTTTTTCCATGAAACCAAAAGATCTAGCGCACTCCTATTCCATCTATGACTGGTTTAAGGACCACGCCATGGCCGGCGACTTTGCTATTTATGGTAGTGTCATGTTTGTAAAAGACAATGGTGGTTACTGCAATAGGGGTGTTTTTATGAAACCTGACGGTGATTTCACATTATATGACAAGAGGCATACGTTCACCCTAGCTGGTGAACATGAAGTCTTTGACGCTGGTCAAAAACCTGTCATCGCAACCTATAAAGACTGGAAATTTAATCTGCAGATTTGTTATGATTTGAGGTTTCCGGTTTTTGCTCGTAATGTACAGGATTATGATGTTCTGCTTTATGTGGCTAACTGGCCCGTACCAAGAGTGAACGCCTGGGATGCATTATTGAAAGCACGTGCGATAGAAAACATGGCCTATTGCATAGGTGTCAATCGAGTAGGAACCGACGGCACAGGTATGGACTACAGCGGTCATTCTCAGGTTTATGATGTATTGGGTCATGAATTACTGGATCATCCCTGGGAAACCGAAGACGTTAAAACCGTCGAATTGGACAAGGAAAACATTCATTACAATCGTAATAAACTAAGATTCTTAGAAGATCGTGATGGCTTTACTCTAGCTTGACCGTAGTGATATAATCCCAATTGGCCTGTAATGGTATCAACTCTGGATAGTACACGACTTTTTCAGGTTGCCGGTTCAGTAGCCAGTTGCCTGGATCGTAGCGTCCATTATTGTTACTGTCGTAGATGACTCTTATGTAATAATTGTTGGGGTCTAGGTATTCAAAGTTATAGGTGTCGTTCTTTGATGCCGTTATGGAGGCTACGACATCCAGCTTTTCTGTGACGATTTGTATGATTACGGGAAATTGCGAGCCACCTTCTAATGTGACAGGAATATTCCCAAGATCTGATGCCGCTTTAGTCGTGTACACGCTCGTTATGGTATCGTTGGTATAGCCATAAAAATCAGTGACCGCGCCTGGAAGCAACCTCAAGTTATAACGTTGCTCTGGCTGGACATTAAACGAATACGTCATTACATTTTTAAGGGAATCCAATCGTATCCCAAAATCCTGCGGAACCGAATCCTTATCGATCAAGTCCATCAACAATGGGTTGATATCTGCAATAGGCGTATTGGCATTTAATTGTAATGGCGAGCTTAATTTAAACTGTCCATACTTTTGAACGGAAAGGCTGTCGACGTCTAGATTTTCTTTCAATCTAGCCGTTAACGTGTCCTGAAAACTACCATAGGATGCCAGTAATACCAGACTGTCCTGCTCAATTACCGGTTTGTACCAGTATTCTAAAGTGTCTGTTTTTTCAAGTTTTGTGATTCTGCTTTCACTAATTAACGACTTATCCAGTGGTTCGACATTCAGGCTGTCCAGCTCTCCATAATAACCAATTTGTATACGGCTCTGTCCCACATGAGTGGCACGTCTCAATGCTTTGTCCTGAATGGGCTCATACATCTGGATATTATAGATCTCATCAGTTGGTACGGTGATAGGTTCGCTAATGAATCCTATCTTATCTCCTTGAGGATCAAATTTTAAATTACTGGATTTTTCCTTAAGCGCTACCAGCCTATAGGTGCCCGCTTTTAAATTTTCCATGGTAAAAGTGGTGAGACTGTCCAGCGTATTCACGACATACCTAGGCGTTTCTTTATAAATAACAGAATCTGTATAGGCACTATCCACTTCATACAACATGACATTGACAAAATCATCTGCCTTGTTATTAAGCGCATCACTTATGCTTCCACTCAATTTTAAGGAGTCAATGTAGCTTCCCGTACTAAAAACATATTTGAAAAATGGGTATGGATTACCTTCTGTATTATCAACGATACTCTGGCCGAAATTGAGTACATAAGTCGTATTCTCCAACAAGGTATCTGTAATCTCGATCGTCAATTTTTTAGACACACCACCTTGAGGTCGTATGAGTGGACGATTCTTGAGCGGTGGCGAGATGACCAGTTGCTTTTGTAAATCCTTCAGTTTGATATATTCATCAAACGTGATTTCAATCTTCTGGTTCGTAAAATTGACCGTGTAATTATCTGGAAAAGCACGCAGGATCTCTGGCGGCGTCTCGTCGATAGGACCACCGCTGGGCGATCCGCGTTTGGCACACTGCACCAGTAAAATGGCGATGGCAATGGTCCACAAGTAATGGCTGTATTTCTTTCTCACAATTTTCAAAACGCTCGCAAGTTAACAGATATTTTATACTGATATTCCCATAGTCGCCATAGAAATGCGCGTGCCCTTAATTTTAAGCAATTCACGTGCACACAAGGTCAAGGTCGTTCCCGTGGTGACCACGTCGTCGACTAGTAAAACGTGCTGGTTTTCTGCAATTTCTTCAGCGATGGCATAGGGTGATTGGGTCTCGTCACTGCGATGTCTCTGGTCCAGTTGTGCTTGTTTGATGGTATTGCGGTTTTTGGTGAGCACGCTTTCGCGAAAGCGAACTCCCAACCCATCTGCAATACATTGACCGAACTTTGTCACCTGATTATAACCTCTCTCACGCAACCTTTTGGAATGCACCGGTACGGCAACTACCAGATCCACTTCTGCAAATCGTGGATCAGTTGCCAGTAGACTGCCCAGCCATTCACCCATAAACGTGCCTATGTGTTCCTGTTTTTGGTACTTCAAGGCATGGATCAACCGTTGAACGGTGCCTATCTTCTCATAGTATAGAAGGCTCGTAAGATGTAATATAGGGATGCGTGCATAAAACAATTCCCGCATTTTGTCGTTTTGAATCAAGTCGTGGTAAGCGACCGGCAAAAGCATGCGGCAACGCGTGCACAAGGTTTCTTCGCCAGCAGATAGTGATATATCGCAGCCCGAACAGGTTTCTGGGTACAATAGATTAACAAAATCCCGAACTAACGACTGCATAAAAATTAATAGCTTAGCATACTAAAGATAAACAAGCTCATGGCATCTACCCAAGACAATCGTTTTCTCAAGATATTTTTTGCGGTCATCGTACTGCTACTCGTCCTTCTCGCCTACTGGTCCTACACCACATACCAGGAGAATGAAGAAATCAAAGGCAGCCTTACCCAGGAAAAGGAGCGCATTGAAGAAGAACTCAAGAACATCTCTCTGGAATACACTGCCGAAATTGAAAAAGGCAACATGCTTAGCAACGACCTGATCGATGCCAGACAACGCATCACAAGGTTGCGCGACAGCGTGATCAACCTTGAGGGCAGCGTGGCAGTTATGTCCCGTTTGCGCCAGGAATTGAGTCGCATCAAAGAAGAGCGCATCAAACTCAACAACCGCATTGCAGATCTTGAAAAAAGCAACAACTATCTCGTGCGTATCAATGACAGCACGCTGGCAGCGCTAAATCAAGAGATCATCAAGGCCGAGCTGCAAACTGAAACGGTCAATTCCCTGAGCAAAGAAGTAGAGAAAGCAGCTACACTCATCCCTACGAACTTTACCATGGAAGGCGTCATCATAAGAAGGTCTGGAAGACAGATCGTGAACGATAAGGCCAGCCGCGTGGACGATTTAAAAGTGTGTTTCACCTTACCAGAAAATGGCCTCGCGCCCAAAGGTGTCAACAAATTCTACCTGCAGGTCATCAACCCAGAAAACAACGTGATGGGCGTGACTAAAACCGTAAGCTTTGAAACGCAAACACTTACCTATTCCAAAATTGTGGAGTTCAATTATCAAGGTAAGGAACTGGACATTTGTGAGCTGGTAGAGGCAGATGTCGATAAAATAACCAAAGGTTCCTATCGTGTCAACCTCTTCAATGGACCTGTGCGCGTATCGAGCAGTGAGGTGGTTTTTAGATAGATTTCTTTTGGAAAAATGAGTGCTGTTGATGTTTTCGCTTTCGCGAAAGCGAAATAATTCTCATCCAACTACTTCAATCCAAGCCTTTTTTTAACTTTGCCAGCTATGGCAAACAACGATCAAGATCAGTTCAAAAAGGTACTCTCACACGCAAAGGAGTACGGTTATGTATTCCAATCCAGTGAGATTTACGATGGCCTTCAGGCTGTCTACGACTACGGCCAGAATGGAGCCGAGTTAAAGAAAAACATACGTGAGTATTGGTGGCAGGCGATGACGCAGCTCAACCAGGATATCGTTGGGATCGATGCAGCCATCTTTATGCATCCCACAACCTGGAAAGCTTCTGGTCAC
Source organism: Nonlabens agnitus (assembly GCF_002994045.1). Lineage (NCBI taxonomy): Bacteria > Pseudomonadati > Bacteroidota > Flavobacteriia > Flavobacteriales > Flavobacteriaceae > Nonlabens > Nonlabens agnitus. The sequence continues at coordinate 2,650,051 of NZ_MQUC01000003.1, read as the reverse complement.
GTGGATGCCTTTAACGATCCATTGATCGACAATAAAGATTCCAAAAAACGCTATCGCGCGGATGTGCTTATCGAGGATTATTGCGAGAAGCACTTGCAAAAAGCGAATAAGGAGATTGAGAAAGCAGCCAATAGATTTGGTGATGACTTTGACGCAAAGCTCTACAGCGAGACCAATCCTCGTGTGGTAGGCTACCTCAAAAAATCCAAAGAACCGGTAGAGCGCCTCGCAAAATTACTACAAGCCGAAGATCTTGCCGGTGTAAAGGCCTTGATTGAAGAACTAGAAATCGCAGATCCAGATACGGGTTCTAAGAACTGGACAGATGTACGTCAGTTCAACCTGATGTTCGGGACTAAGATAGGTGCCAGTGCAGACACTGCGACTGATTTGTATTTACGTCCAGAAACAGCTCAAGGTATTTTTGTCAACTTCCTGAATGTTCAAAAATCAGGACGCATGAAGATTCCGTTTGGGATTGCGCAGACTGGTAAAGCGTTTAGAAATGAGATAGTTGCGAGACAGTTTATATTCCGTCAGCGAGAATTTGAGCAGATGGAAATGCAATACTTTGTCAAACCAGGCACGGAACTGGAATGGTTTGAAGTATGGAAAGAGAAGCGTATGGCGTGGCACAGCTCACTAGGTTTAGGAGCAGATAATTATCGTTTTCACGACCATGAAAAGCTGGCGCATTATGCCAACGCAGCGACAGATATTGAGTTCAATTTCCCTTTTGGGTTCAAGGAATTGGAAGGCATCCACTCCAGAACAGACTTTGACCTCAAGGCTCATGAAGAGTACAGTGGTAAAAAATTAAAGTTCTTTGATCATGAAGAGAATAAGAACTACGTTCCTTATGTGATCGAGACGTCCATTGGATTAGATAGAATGTTCTTAGCGGTCTTCTCTACTGCTTTAGTAGACGAGACCCTAGAAGATGGATCTGAGCGTACCGTTCTGAAAATTCCAGCGGTATTAGCACCGGTAAAAGCTGCGATCCTACCATTACTCAAAAAAGACGGATTACCAGAAATCGCTGAGGAAATCATCAATGATCTTAAATGGTCCATGAAAGTCCAGTATGATGAAAAAGACGCCATAGGACGCCGCTACAGAAGACAGGACGCTAATGGGACACCATTTTGTGTAACCATTGACCACGATACAAAAGAAGATCAAGCCGTGACCGTGCGCGATCGCGATACCATGACCCAAGAACGCATTGCTATTAAAGATTTGAAAACGTATCTAGAAAAGCGTGTGGCTATGAGTGAGTGGTTGAGGAGGATATAATCGTCATCACACATTAAACGATTTTAAAAAGGGTGAACTTGAAGTTTACCCTTTTTTGTTTCTTGAATAAATGAAATGTTTGCACTTGGACCTGTCCAGATCTATGGACAAATTATTAAAAATAAGCCTTCAACTGCACGCTACCCGTATGTACTGTCCGCGCCGTTTCAGAATTACGGCCTTGATAGCTTAGGTTGAGGTCTATAAAATTAGTGACCTTTTTTTGGACCAGTAGGTTCCAAGTAAGATTTTGACCAGCCTGCAGTCCTTCCAACATCTGGAATCCTACCGGAGAAAAGGCCTGCCCAGTAAAGTCGTTGTTTACATAACGCAACTCACCATTGATAGCATACTTCTGGCCATTATTAAAACTCCAACCCAAGCCTAGGTTTTGCTGGTCCAGCGTCGCGGCATCATTGATCTGGTTGTCCTTCTTTTGGTATTCATAAAACACATCGACCCTATTGCTTTCTCCAAACAAATACGAAATCTGTGGCTTCAATAAATTCTCATCGATCTCGAAATTTCTATTGGCAAAATTCTCACTGCGGCTGGCATTAAAACCTGTTTGCCCGTTAAAAGTAAACAGCCAGCTATCGGCTATTTTATGGAGAAAAGTGATCTGGTGGCTTTCCAGTTCTGACTCGATGCTGCCTATGCTTTGCAGGTTTTCTGTAGTCGTACTCAAATAGGTGTAGTTGGTCGTGTAGCGCTGCTTGCCTCGGTTGAAAAACAGACTATTTCTAAAGCTAAGGTTCAAGCCCAACTGGTCGCCACGATCATCAAACGGATTCAAATCAAAGCGCTCGCCTTCTCTCACAACCTTTCTATCGATCAAATAACTGGTCTGATTGTAAAACTGCGAAAGCACTTTTTTCAACCCTTCTTCACCAGACCAGGAAATAGGATTGAGCGTAATGGTCTGGCTAAATTTATTCTGGTGAATGGGTATAAAAATCTGATTGGGCAGTAAGATCCTCACATATCGCGCCTGATCCTGGAATTGTGCCACTTCAAATTCATTCAAATCCTGGATGCCGTCGCCATTATAATCAATCCACGTAAAAGTTCCCTGTCCAGGGTTGACTTCCAGATAGGTAAAATCCTGTTGTGGAATGGTACCGCTGTTGGTCTCATAAGTCGTGTTCCACAAAATTTTGTTCTTGAACAGCTTGCGATTGTACAACACGCGACCATTCAACGACACTTCATTATCAATCGTGGGATCTTCACTTTTGAGAACCCTGTAATTGGCATAAATCAGCAGGTTTTGAACCTCATCTTTGATGGGCTGTGACCTGACATAGTAATTATTGCTGCGGTTCACACGCTGCAAATCACCAGCGCGCAAGCTGTCATTGACCCTATGTCGGTACCCTATTTCCACAAAAGTAGCTGTGGAATCACCACGACCGGCATACACCTCATATTCCGTGAAGCGCTGCGATAATGCAGTAAGCTGCCCAGTCGTCTTATCCATCTGCTCATTGTCTTCCAGGTTGAGTCGCGCGCCTGCCCAATTCTTTTGGAATCGTTTGATAACAGAGGCATCTGCCCTATTGAATGTAGATTGTTGTGTGTTAGAGTTGGTGGAGAGTATGCTTCCGCGAAAGCGAGATAACCATCCATCACCCTGCAAACGACCAGCCACATTGTGTCGATTACCATTGTAACGGTCAGAAAACTCCAGATGCTGAAAGGTGTAATTTGCCGTGATGGTCGTGTCGCGCACATAGTTGATCCCAGCATTGGTAAACAATTGATCACCAACGGTGCTGTCCAGGTTCCAGTCGCGATTGAACTCGATGTTGTAAACACGCTCGACATTGCGGAAATCGGACTGGATAAAATCAGTATTTGCTAGAATCTTTAACGTCTGTGTAGAATCCTGCTGAAACAGCACCTGCTCTACTCCTAGTTTTGCAGCTACACCAGTATTGTTGTTGTCATCAATGGCAGAAAATCGGTTCAGGTCATTATTGCTTGCGGCAACCTCTGTATTGATTTGTGTTGTATTTGCGAGTTGGTACTGCGCTTTGAGACCTGCAATGGTCAAGGTTTCTGGAGCAAACAGCTGTATAACGGGTTCAAAACTACCTTGCGGGACGCCATTGACAGGCTCTCTATATTCATAGATGTTAGAGATCGCCTGACTGTCTATAAGCACATAATTTCCTTGATTCTCGCCCACAAAACTAAACCGCACGTTAAACAATTCTGCTTGTGGATCCTGTGAAAAAATAAATCTAGGCACGCCATTGATCACCTGGCGTACGTATTGGATTCGGTTTTCAGAAAAGTCTGCCCTTACGGCACTGGGCGCAATCGCTTGATTGGGATCATCGCCGGCAGCAGCAAGAATATTCACTTGATCCTCATTCAGGTCTTGCTGTAAGGGTTGGTTTTTGGCATCACTTTCTGTGTAGGCATAGGTGTCAATTTTGAGCCTTTCGCTCTGAAAACCGCCGGTAGCATAGCCTATAAATCTGGTAAAATTGCGTTCGCTATATTGATATTCAATGGAAATACGCATCTCGCTTGTTATGGGAAAGGTTGGGTTAAAGCGCACCTCGCCGGCATTGTAATCGATGATGTAATCTGCATTTTCACCACGTGTGAGCAATACACCATTCACAAAAACCCGTTCACTTCCAGAAATCACCAAAATAAACAACTCGCCTTGTTGACCCACTAATTTATAAGGTCCTTGATTACCTTCTTGACCCGTAAACCGACTGGTATTAAAGGTACCGCGAACCAGAGCTCCAGCCGCACCGGCATAGCCTGTGGACTCATCACCGTCAAATTTGATTTGTCCCGCAATTCCTTGGACTCGTTTTGTGAAGTTATTGAACTGATAATCTGTTTGTTGAAGGTCCACATCGCCAGCTCGTATGTTCCAATTGTCGCTAAATAGTTCGATGAAGATTTGGTCAAATTCATCGAGGCGTTGGGCATAACCGTTTTGGGTTTGAGGCACATTAGCGTCCTGGATGGAAGCGCGTAGGGACACTTTTTCTGATAACTGACCGGTGATGCGCAAATCGAGCTCAGAATCTACCACGCTGTTTTGGTTGTTTCCTACTCTTATACCACGAGTTATACTACCCGAAACCTGTAAACCATCAAACGGAACAAACGTGGGTTTGTAAGTAGGTTTTTTCAATGCTACCAGCTGCTCCTGTCGGCTGTTTTCTCCTAAAATGATGGACGTATCGTATAATTTGTATGATCTGGTAAGTAAATCGTCCAGTGGCAAATACTGGACATCAATGCTGTCTGTGGCTATAGTGGTCGCATTCTTTAAAATGATCAAGGCGTTGGAATAATCAACGCGGTAAGATGTCGTGTCGATAGGCTTTCCTGTCTTGTCCTTGATTCTGATGAAATTAGGGTTGACGCTTATCTCATGAAAGGGAATCGTATCGCTAACCACCAACCTCTTTTTTATCACGCCAGCATATTCCTGGGCATGCGCAAGCCAGCTACCTGCAATGAATAAAAAAAGTAGCTTCCACTTCATGTATTGATAGAACAGTTTATGCTCGAAAATATTTTAAAATAGTAAGTTGAGCCTATCATAGATAACCCGAACACAAAAATCAATGTTTTATTTTTGATAGGGTATGCCAACTCCTTTACTCATGAAAAATATCATTTACCGGTTTCTAGCACTTGCTCTGATATTTTCTTCTTATTCCTGCTTGCAGAATACACCAGAAGAAACAGTCCTACCCGATGGCATGTCTTTAGATCAATTTAGAAATTTAGACGTCACGGCATTCCAACACTCTATCAATGGTCGCGACGATATTGAAAGTGGACTTGATGCACTGTGGGTTCACGATTCCAATCAACATGAAAACAATCCAGGGAATACATTCACGATGAAGAGTTTCAAAAACAGCTTCGGGAATAATTATTTGTTCTACCAACAAGAAGTTTTAAATGATGATTCTCTACAAGCTATTGCATTCTTTATGGAATACTCCAAATCATTGACTGGAAAAATAAAAATTATACAGCTCAAAGAATCATTCAAGTGTTCTAAAGGTCGAGGACAGCAAGAATGGTCTCCAGATCTATGTTTGTGATTTATCCTAATATTTCCCGCAACCGTTCTACAACCGCTGTACAGTCGATAGTTTCCATCACGTTCTCATATCCATCAGGTATTTTGTTTCCATAAATGGAAGTGGGAACTAAAGGAAATTGCTCTCTATCTACCGTGATTTGATTCTCTTTAGGTTGTGCAAAGGGAACAAATCCAGCATAGGGATGAGTGTTGCCCCAAAGAGTAATTATAGGAACACCATACATGGCTGCTAGATGGCCGTTACCGGTATCTACCGCAATCATTGCGTCTAGATTGGATATCATGGCAAGTTCTTCTTCAAAACTCATGAAACCAGCCAGATTGAACACATTAGACTGAGTTCCAGCAACAATTTCCAACTGCTTGCATTCCGCAGTTCCACCACCGAAGAGTACCAGTTTTACATTCCCCAAAGCCAATAATGACGATGTAAGCTCCTGAGCCTTATGGAGTGAAAGTGCCTTTGACGCATGTGCCGCAAATGGAGCAATTCCTATCCATCGATAGTCGTGATCGCCTACGAGGCTGTTCACCTTCATCGGGATGGATTGCCGCGGCAGCACATCAGTCGCCAAAAGCTCAACCGGCAGTTGAAGTTTTGACAAGACGTCTTGATAACGTTCGATGGTTGATTTGAGCGGTTGGAAAAATTGAGGATCATTCACCAACTTTTTCTTTTCCGCTCTTCCTTTATCAATGGTTGATTTGATGGGTTTGCGCATGAAGGAGCGCAATATTTTGGTGCGTAGGACATTGTGAAGATCTGCTATCGCATCAGGCTCTTGTTCCTTCAGTTGCTTGGAAAGTCGGCGCAGTCCTAAAATTCCTTTATGATCACCCTTCACATCTGCCTCGATCAACGTGATGCCCGGTATTTGACTGAGGAAGGAAAGGAATCGCTTTCGCGAAAGCGAAATAACTTTGACCTCTGGGTACGTTCTACGCAGCGCCAATAGGACAGGAACAGTCATGGCCACATCGCCCATCGCACTAAGGCGTATTGTCAAAAGTCGTTGCGGCCGTTGCATTATTTTCTGGAGCGCAATACTGGGTTGAGCTCGTCATCATTGTACATCTTCATCTGCTTGTAGACCTTCATATACTTATTGCCGTGTTCAATGTCACTAAGCAATTGGTCCAAAGCTTTGGACAAATCGACTCGTTGCTCCAATAAGATATCGAGTTTTGCCTGACAGGCAGCCTTGTGAGCGGCGCTGGCATCAGCTCTATTAGCTTCTTCTTCCATATGGTAGATCTTGAGTGCGAGAATAGACAGTCGATCTACGGCCCATGCTGGACTTTCGGTATTAATGGTGGCGTCGCTTTTAGGGTGCACATCTGCATATTGATCCAGAAAATAACTATCGATATATTCTACCATATCTGTGCGGTCTTGATTGCTGGCATCAATTTGACGCTTTAGGCTAAGTGCCGCCACAGGATCAATATTAGGATCGCGTATGATGTCCTCATAATGCCATTGAACCGTATCGATCCAACATTTGCGGTACAGCAAATGTTCAATTAATTGGGAAGAACGGTCATAAGGATTCTCAAAAGGCTGATCAACAGTATTGACCTCATGATACGTATCGATGGCTTCCTGGAAAATAGAATTGGCTTTTTTTGAGAACATGTTTACAATTTAGATTGCAAATATAGAATTTCTCTACCTACTGTCTATCGCAGCAGCAACGCTAGAACCATCAACAACACGGGTAAAATAAACAGTAGTTCACGTCCTATCTTATGGCGTATCACCTCAATGGATCGCACTAGAAAAATGGAAAGAGCTGGTACTAGCAGTATGATGAAATAAGATTGTAATAAAATGGTAACGGCGAGCGCACAAATCCCAGAAAACACCAAAACAGAAAATCTAGGGCGCACCCGTTGCTGAATATCGACCAGCTTGATGATATAAATCAACAAACCTATGACGCCCGCAAGAGCTAATAGCCAATACATTGTTTTTATAGGTGCCCAGACATTCCATAAGAACGACAGGTCATAAAGTGCAGGGTCCCAAAGGGATGACAATAATTCGTAATCCATATAAACCTCTGCCGTGTAGGTAAGCAAGCCTACACATGCCATGGCTAGAAATGGTATGACCCAATGGTTCCACTTGTTCCTAGCAAAAAGAAAAACGGCAACGAACACCACGATGATAAAAACCACCATCAAAGGGTTGACTAGAATGGCGATACTGATCCAGAAACTCCCATCAAATATCTTGCGAATGCTCTCAGTCCCTTTTTTTAAACTCAAAAGACGCCTTAACGACAAGAGTAATAGAAAAAGGCACAGAATCATTTGCCACGACACACCAGCAATGACCATGGTTAACAGCAACATGGTAGTCGCAAAGAATCCAAAAGAGTTTTGTCCCGTGAGTTCGTTTTTAACAATGATGAATTGTACCAGCAACAGTGATAGCGGCAGGAAAATCGCATAAATCAGAAATTCCCATTTCCACTGTGATTCCATAAAGACCAGCAACAACAAGCTGCCTAAACTTAACAGCAACATTCCCATCAAGTAATGAAAAGGCTGTGATGTGCTAAAAAATCTGGAAAGCATATTGTTTTTTCACTATTTTTGTGGCCTTAAAGCAAGTTACTGCAATGAAAGATTTATTTGAGGCCATCGCCTATTTATTCGAGAACATTTTAATGGTGCCATTTAACCTGTTGCGCGAGCTAGAACTAGAGAACTGGTGGCTGGCAAATACACTTACATGGGTAGCCATTATTGTATTGATCCTTGCATTGGGTTACTGGATGAAGCAATTGCGCATCTTTGACCAGAATGATGAAGAAGATCGTTCACAAACAGCACACTCCTTTTTAAAATAAGCCTATAGGTCAAAGCCTATATCGGTTCTATAATACATCCTATCAAAACCTAGTTTATCTATGTTTTCATAGGATTTTTTTGTGGCCTCGTGGAAGTCATTGCCAAAACTGGTCATAGCGATCACGCGTCCACCAGCAGTAAGGACTTTGCCATCCTTTTCTGTAGTACCGGCGTGAAAAACTATACTACCGTTCACGTTTTCAAGTCCGGTGATTTCCTTTCCTTTTTCATAGGCTTCTGGATAGCCTCCAGAAACGAGCATGACCGTAGCAGCACTGCGCTGATCGATGGAGAGTTCTTCTTTGTGTAGTTCCGCTTTCGCGAAAGCCTGCAAATGAGAAAGCAAGTCACTAGACACCAACGGTAGGACCACCTCAGTCTCTGGATCGCCCATTCTCACGTTATATTCAATTACTTGTGGCTCACCATCCACAATCATCAAACCAATGAAAATAAAGCCTTTGTAGGTGATTTTTTCGGCTTTTAAGCCATCAACGGTAGGTTTGATAATGCGATCCTCAACCTTTTTCATCAAGTTCTCATCTGCAAAAGGTACTGGAGAAATAGCGCCCATGCCACCAGTGTTAAGACCTGTATCGCCTTCACCTATTCTTTTGTAATCCTTGGCCGTAGGCAAAACCTTGTAACTATTGCCATCTGTCATCACAAAGACACTCATCTCTATACCATCCAGAAATTCTTCAATCACGACCTTGTTGGACGCTGCGCCAAATTTCCCGCCAACCAGCATTTGCTCGAGTGATTCCTTAGCCTCATCTGCATTTGGGATGATCAGGACGCCTTTACCACCAGCAAGACCATCTGCTTTTAATACAAATGGTGGTTTGAGGCTGTCGATAAACTGCATTCCTTCCTTGAGCGTGGATGCGGTAAAGCTTTGATATGCCGCCGTAGGCACCTTGTTGCGCATCATGAATTCCTTGGCAAACTCCTTGGATCCTTCCAGTACTGCGCCTTTTTTAGACGGCCCAATAACGTTGACGTGGTTGAGCTGCTCATCCTGCTGGAAAAAGTCATAGATCCCTTCTACCAGTGGAGCTTCAGGACCAACGACTACCATTTCAATATCGAGTTCCAGCACTTTGGTCTTTATGGTGGCAAAATCAGTGACTGAGAAATCTAGATTGGTTGCCAATTGCGATGTGCCAGCGTTACCTGGCGCGACGTAAAGTTTAGTAAGTAATGGACTTGCAGCAATGGATCTTGCAAAAGCGTGCTCGCGACCACCGCTACCTAATATCAAAACATTCATAGGAAGGTTGTTAAGGTCGCAAAAATATAGAAAGCAGTTCGTAACTTAGAACCTAAGTCCGTGATATATTCGCAGGCAGGATAGAAAAACTACTTGTCATTTTTAAACCACTAAAAATAACAACTATGATCTTGTATAGAAAAAGTCTGTTGAGAGCACTACTTGCTGTTGGCATAGTGCTTTCCATACCATTGATAGCGATGCAGTTTACTGCTGAGGTCAATTGGTCCTTATTTGATTTTATGGTGATGGGATTGATGGTGTTTTCGCTGGTCATCGTCTTTGAATTTATAAGATCCCGATGGAGAAATAAAAAACAACTGATTCCATTTATCCTACTAGCTCTAGTGGCCTTTCTATTGCTTTGGGTGGAGCTTTCTGTTGGGGTTTTTGGATCGCCCATAGCTGGATCATAGACAAGATTCCTTAGATTTAGAAAAATTCAGATCACAAATGCCATTACAGCTGTTTAGAAAATCCCTGCAATGGCAAGGCTATGATTTGAAAAAGGCGCATCAGGTGTTGGCGACCGCCTTGAAGTGGACTCATGAGGATCGGTTGCGGCAAAGGGATCTTATGGTGAAGCACCACCTAAAAACCAACGCCTTTTACAATACGCACGTCCAGGAAAAGAATGTTCCCTGGGAAGCGCTGCCTATTCTCACTAAAGCAGATTTACAGCAACCTCTACACCAGCGGTTGAGTAAAGGCTACTCGACCAAAAACGTTTTTAAAGGCAAGACCAGCGGTTCCAGCGGTCATCCATTCTCTTTTGCCAAAGACAAGTTTTGCCACGCCTTGACCTGGGCAGCTTTTGACCATGCCTACCAGCAACACGGCATCGACCTGGACCGCTCACTGGAAGCTCGGTTTTACGGTATCCCGTCCAGCGGTTTGCCTCGATTCAAGGAGCAATTGAAGGATTTTGTGGGAAACCGGCACCGATTTTCCATTTTTAATATGAGTGATGGTGTATTGAAGGGTTATTTAGATCGCTTTCGCGAAAGCGAATACCATTACATCAACGGCTATACCAGCAGCATTGTACTTTTTGCAAAATATTGCCAGCAACAAGATGTGGTTCTCAAAGAAATTTGTCCATCGCTGAAAGTGTGCATCGTCACTAGCGAAATGCTCTTTGAAGACGACCGAACCTTGCTAGAATCTGTACTGGGAATTCCTGTGATCAATGAGTATGGCAGCAGCGAGACCGGACTAATCGCCATCCAGAATGCAGATGGGGATTTTACGCTTAACAACTCTACCCTTTTTATTGAGGTCGTAGACGACCAAAACCAACCTGTGCCAGATGGAACCGTAGGCAAGATTTTAATTACCGATTTGTTCAATAAAGCGCATCCTTTTATCCGATATGAGATAGGCGACCTAGGCAGCATATCAACTCAAAACGGCTTTCAAGTTCTCATGCAACTACAGGGTCGCACCAGTGACATCGCCAGATTACCCAATGGTAAAGTCATCCCAGGACTGACCTTTTATTACGTGACTAAAAGTGTGATGAGTGAATCCAACAACGTCATTGAATTTATCATCATCCAGAAAAAAGCCTTGGTTTTTGAAGTGCAATATGTCGCCCTACAAGAGCTTACCGCGCTGGAAAAAGAAAAAATCGCAAAAGCCATGGCCACTTATGCAGATGCATCCATTGAAATCGTTTTCACTAGAATGGAGCGTCTGGACCGCAGTAAACGTGATAAGTTGAAGCAATTTATGAGCGATATTTCCTAATTATTGATCTTATGCCTCATTCTGTTTTTTACAAAAAACTGCTCAAAGGAAAACAGCAGCATACACCAGCAGCTTTTCACAAATCCGTAGCCTAGGTGGTCTCGATACACGGTAAAGTTGTATTTGATCAGGTCAAGTTTTGAAGAAGATAAACCGTCACCCAATCGGTAACTGGCGAGCGGTTCCTGGATGCCTATCGCAGGACCACCTTTTTTGAGAACGTCGAGCCACATAGACCAGTCTTGCCGTTTTCGCATGTTGGAAATAGAGATTTTACCGATGACTTTTACATCATAAATTCCCGTGAGATTTCCTAGATAGTTAGTTTTATGAAGCTTTTCAAAAGTCAATTTCTCAAAAACACGCTGGATGGCAATAGGTTTTGAAGAATGCTCATCAAAAATCTCATAAGCCGAATAACAGACAGACCTGTCGCTAGATTTCATCGCCTTTAACTGCGTCATTAGCTTATGGGGCTTCCATAGGTCATCAGCATCTAAAAAAGCGATGTAGCGGCCTGTAGCATGCTTTAAAGCTTCGTTGCGGGTGAAACCAGCGCCCATGTTTGCAGGATTCTGTTGTACGATAAAGTTGATGTCTTGTTGTTGGTTTTGTTGGGAATACGCTTTCGCGAAAGCGTAACTACCATCACTACTCTGATCATCTACAATTATAATTTCAATAGGCCGATAGTCCTGCTTCAGAATGCTATCCAGCGTCTGGTCTAGAGTTTTAGAGTTGTTATAAACGGGAATGATGACAGAGACAAGATCCATCTAGTAGGCCTTTTCCTCACCGCTGAAGATGTTGAGTACGGTCCTGAAAATAATGCGTAGGTCCATCATTGTGCTCCAGTTCTCGATGTAGTAGATGTCATTGCGCACACGGCCTACAATGTCCTCATCGCTCTCGACCTCGCCACGGTAACCACTTACCTGAGCCAAACCTGTGATGCCAGGTTTAACAAAATGGCGCACCATGAATTTATCGATACGCTCTGCATACATGTGCGTATGGCTCACCATATGCGGTCGTGGTCCCACGACACTCATATCGCCTTTCAAAACGTTGAAAAACTGCGGCAGCTCATCTATACTGGTCTTGCGCAAAAACTTACCCATCTTAGTGATACGATGATCATTGCGCGACACCTGATGCAGGTGAGCCGTTTTGTTGGGCACCATGGAACGAAACTTATAGCACTCGAACTCTCTATAATCCAAACCATTACGTTTTTGCTTGAAAAAAACGGGTCCTTTGGATTCTAGTCGTATGAGAATGGCAAGTATAGGCGTGAGCCACGACAAAATTCCGATTATAACTATGAGTGAGAAAACGATGTCAAAGACGCGTTTTGCGAGCTGGTTAACGGGATCATCAAAAGGGATCTTGCGTAAAGATAGTATAGGTGTCTTGCCGTAATAATCGTACTTGAGGTGTTTGGCAAGAATGGTTTCTGGGTTGGGCAGGAATTTGAGGGTTCGCAGATTGTTATCGGCGTAATCTGTTAGTTCCAATAGTTCATCATTATTGAGCTCCTTAACGGAACAGAAAATCTCGTCCGTCTTGTTTTCTGAAATAAATTCTTTGATTTGGTCCAGATCAAATCCAGCAGATTTGACGTCAAACATGTTTTGGAGTATATAGCCAAAGTCAGGATGCTTCTCAAAAAACCTTCGTAATTCCTGTGTCTCCTTGTTGTCCCCAATAAGCACAATGTTGCGCAGGTTACCACCAAAATAGCTGCGGTAATTTTTGAAAACAAAATAGAGCGCTATTTTTAAAATAGCGATCGTAGTAAAAACAGCACCTATGTATTTGAAGACATAACCGCTGGTACTATCGATCTGGTAATAGTATCCAAAAAAGGCGAACACCACCAAGATAAAAAACACCAGTTGCTTAAATAGCTTACTGATGAGTGTTGCAACCTTTGTATTTCTATGTATTTGGTAGAATCCTAATTGCATGGACACCACGATCCAACAAATTCCGATAAATATTGAAAAGGATAAAGTGTCAAAATTGGATTCAAAAAAGAAGGCAGATCCATAGATGATGATCGCCAGATCAATCATGTATGAAATGGGCCTGATAAGACTGGAATACCGGCCATCACGATAACTAAGGTTATCGTCTGCTATGCTTTCTAAAGTCTTTGTGTTCACTTTTTTTAAGTTCTTCTGGCGAGAGTTGTTTGAAATAGTCGTAGGTAAGCTTCATGCCTTCCTTGCGATCTACCTTAGGTTCCCATCCTAAAATTTCTTTGGCCCTTGAAATGTCGGGCTGGCGTTGCATAGGGTCGTCTTGTGGTAGTGGTTGATAGACTATCTTTTGGTCCGTTCCCGTCAATTCTATGATTTCCTGAGCAAAGTCCTTAATAGAGATCTCGTGTGGGTTGCCTATGTTCACTGGATCTGAATAATCACTGAGCAGCAACCTATAGATTCCTTCCACTTGATCATCTACGTAACAAAAGGATCTTGTTTGGGATCCATCGCCAAAAATGGTGATGTCCTCACCTCTTAAAGCTTGACCCATAAATGCCGGTATGACACGTCCATCATTCAACCTCATCCTAGGACCATAGGTATTAAAGATACGCACGATACGTGTTTCTAAACCATGATACCTGTGGTAAGCCATGGTCATAGATTCTTGGAAACGCTTTGCCTCGTCATACACACCTCGTGGCCCTATGGTATTGACGTTACCATAGTAGTCTTCAGTCTGTGGATGGACCAGTGGGTCACCATAAATCTCTGATGTTGAGGCAATCAACAACCTGGCTTTCTTTGCCATGGCGAGACCCAATAAGTTATGTGTTCCCAACGAACCGACTTTCAAAGTCTGAATGGGAATTTTAAGATAGTCTATAGGACTGGCAGGTGATGCGAAATGCAATATGTAATCAAGATTACCCGCTACATGGACATATTTTGAAACGTCGTGGTTGTAGAATTCAAAATCCTCTCGTGGGAAAAGATGCTCGATATTTTTCAGGTCACCAGTAATGAGGTTATCCATGCCTATTACATGATAACCTTCCTTAATGAACCGGTCGCATAGGTGTGATCCCAGAAACCCTGCAGCACCTGTAATGAGTATTCTTTTTTTCATAGAAAACAACGTCTAGAGTGTAAATATAGAGAATTGCTAAGGTACCAGCGAGGCTAGTTGATCAATCCACTGATCGAGTATTTGTGATCTAGAGAAATGTTTTTTGACATAGCTTCTGGCTTGCATGCCCACTTGATGAGGTACATCTGGATGCTCCTTCCAGTTTAATAGGGTTGCGACAGCACCTTCTACTGTGTAATCTGACGTGTAAACACCACCACTAGAATCCTCTAAAACATTGCGCACTTCAGATGCTGCGTTTCCCAATACTAGCGATGGCTTCCCGCTAGCCATCATGCCCAGTAGTTTTGAAGGCATCACGGTGTCGATGACGTCTTCCTTTTGGAAGAGAAAATGGGCGTCAGCGCTGGACAGTAGCCATGGCAGGTCTGCATAAGGAACTGGATCGTGGTAGTGAACATTGTCCAGTTGCACGTTTTCTTTGAGCCACTGCATTCTGGAACCGGCACCAACTATGATGATTTCAAAGTGTTGGGATGGGATCGCTTTCGCGAAAGCGAGGAAAAATTCCCAGTCCTGCTTGTCTCCAACATTCCCACTATATAAAAGCTTAAACTTTTTACTCTGCAGATAAGTGTGGTTTTCTCTGGAGTCATCAATTTGAAAGCTGTCTGGATCAATCCAGTTGGGCAGATAATAGGTTGAGGTTTTGGTTTTTGATTGTAGCTTTTTGATCATGAGGTGGCTTATGGTGCTCACCGTCGACGCCTTGTCCAGTATTGACTTTTCAATCTTGAACAGCTGTTTAAAAACTTGCTTCTTGCTCCCACCAGAAACGCCAGATTGCAATGCGGCATCGAATTCAAAGTCTTGAATGTGGATCCAGTGTGGCACCTGGTGCTTATGCGCGTGCCTACCTCCTAAATATGCAGAAGTGGTAAACGGAATAATACTGATGACAAGGTCTGTCTTTTTGATTTTTTGCAGATTGCGCCAGCTGCCATAGGTAAAGCTTAAGATATGGAATACGCGTTTTAAAAAGGTAGGAGTCGCTGGAACGTACTGTTTGTACCTATAAACGTTAATGGTTTCGTTCTTCTCGGCTAGATAATTTTCAGCAGTGTCATAAGGCTTCTGGATCTTCCATTGTGGATAGTAGGGCATCGCGGTAACTACATTCACATAGGCACCAGCTGCTACAAGTGCATCCACCATTTGGGTAGAATATAGCCCTATGGCCGTATCTTCTGGGGCATAGTTCAAGCCTATAAAAGTGATGGTTTTTCCTTCTATCATAGTTTTAGTCGATATTCTGATCGCATGACTAGTGAGAGTTCATGCAAACAGCGCTAAAATACCCTTTTAAACCAACTCTTAAAAAACTTATATTTGGATTCCTTATCAGCTATATAAACCGTAAAGCTTAAGAATGAAAGATATTTATAGTGGCGAAAACTCAGAATACTTTAAGCTCAAAAAAGATTGGGATGTAGGCGATTCTCCATGGAAAGCAAAATATGCTTTTGACATAATAAATAAGAATAACATCAAGCCTAAATCAATAAACGAAGTCGGTTGTGGTTTTGGAGAGGTCCTACTCAATATGGATAAGTTGTATAATGACGTAACCATGAATTATAATGGCTATGACATTGCAATAGATGCTATCAATGTTGCGAAAAAAAAAGAAAAAAGCAATGTCAAGTTCTTTCTAGATAACCTTGCTGAAAAGGATGTTTACTCTGATGTGCTGTTGATAATTGATGTTTTTGAGCATGTACCTGACTACTTAGGTTTTATAGAAGATTGCTCAAGGCGCGCAAAATACAAGGTTTATCACATTCCTCTAGATGTCCATATTAGTGCCATATTAAGAGGTAAGATGATTGATGCTAGAAATGAAGTAGGTCATTTACACTATTATACAAAAGAAACTGCTCTAGCAACTTTAGAAGATACAGAGCAGAAGGTTATTGACTATTTCTATACATCTGGCAATATTAAAACACCGAACAAATCTTTAAAAATGAAAATAGGCAACGTTGCCAGAAAAGTTCTTTTTTCAATAGCTCCTGATTTTACAGTAAAACTATTAGGTGGATATTCCTTGATGGTCATCACTGAGTAACTATGGTTTTTTAATACCATCATTATATAATCAAAACTAATATTACGCAGTTTATGTTTCATTTCATAACTGACTTCTAAATAATAAATAGTAGAGCATTATGATGTAATAAAATTATAGTGGTTGACTGTTCAAAATTCACTCTTCCTCAGGTGTTATTTTGCTTGATTTATGATCTCGAGAAAGCGTATTTTGAAACTGGAACGGCTAAAAAATTCGGAATATTTTCTATTGTTTTTTTCTACAATAATCAAGTTATTTCGATTTTCAGTAATCTTTGCTATCGAATTTTTGATGTTTTCAGATGTCGGCTCTATCAATTCACCATTTTTTGGTGAGAGCACATCAGATATTCCTGGTACATCTGATGCGATTATATAGCATCCATGGCTCAATGCCTCGAGAATTACTAGTGGCTGCCCTTCCTGTTTATTTAAAGTAGGCATACAGAAAATATCTGCCCAATTATAGAGTTCGGATTTTTTATCATCTGCTACGACACCGCAATATTCTATCTGTTGGTTTGTTTCTATACGTTTCAAAATATCCAGTCTGTCGGTGGATGCGGCTCCGGCTATTTTAATATTGATCTTATGGTCGCTCGCGATTAAATTTTCCACTGCATCAAGGAAGGTCTCAATACCTTTTGCTGGTAATAAGTTGCTCAAGAACAGAATATTTATCCTTTTACGGGTCTTTACAGTTGATTTAATCGGTTGTACTGGTGAAAAATTCCAGCATACCGATATCTGGTTTTCCTTGAGAAATGGAGTGAAGTTAGCTTTCATTGAACATGATAAAACTATTGCCTTATCAAATTTAGAAAGAAGGTGTCGGGAAATTACTTTTTGCAACTTATTGAAGCTTTCATAATTATCCTTCAAAGCATTACCATGCAAGTGAACCACCTTTTCCTTTCCAAGGGCAGAAGCTAGGATTATAAATGGAGCATATTTCACAATACCAAGAAATGATTGGCCGATACTACAATAAACTATATTACTAGATAGAATATAATGCAGTTTTAAATATCTCTTAAAAATAGCGAGCTTATACCAGGTAAACTTTCCTATAGTTTGATCCAACTTCCTATTAATCTCCATATCGATGGACCTAAGCTTCCAACCATCAGATTTTATAACCCTAGCGACCTCAACATTTACAAGGTTGTTTCCAGTCACTGGCGGTGGTACTGGCCCTATTAAAACGAAGGTTTTATTTTTTTTCATGATTGAAAATACAAGGCAGATTGATGGAGAACTCTAGAATACGAGCAAAGTAACAAAATACATAACTCATCTGAACGAAAAGCCAAACCTATGTTTTAGGGAATTTCATTGATGTTTGAGACAACGCATTTATATATGTCTTTAGAGTCTAATACAGTTGAGGGAAAACTAAATGGATCCTGAACTGTTAGGTCATCGTTGATGAATTTGAGTTTTTTGCAATGCGCAATTAAAACTTATTTTATTAAAATTTTTGAAAATATATTTTTTTCCGGTGGTAAAACAGATAGGCAAAGCTAGTCCGACATTTTTTCATTAATGCGGAAAGACTCCTCAACTTCAGACGGTCGTGCTGCTGTAAAAGCAACGTAAAGAAATGCAGAAAAATAACTAAAGTAAAGAACTCCATTCTCTCGCTCGAGTATGTTTTCAGAAAACATGACCAACAAATAAAATAATATTAGAGAAATAGCGATATATCCCTTATTCTTTTTGAGTCCTAGAATTAGAAAAATTATATACATTGCAAACAGCAGCAGCCCTAAGAACCCAGCCCGTAAAATGATACTTAGGTATTGATTGTGCGAATTGTATTTGTACAATGCAAGATTCTCATTAGTCTCTATATAGCAATCCAATAACTTTTCTCTCGCATCACCGACACCAAAACCCAATATACCAGCCTGCGGTATTATTTCCTTTCCGCATTTATAAATTTCCATCCTAATATTTGTTGAGCTCATAACGGAATTGTCTTGTGCTCCTATTTTTAAGAGTTCTGAGAATTTACTGTTCACTTTGGGATGTATTATGATTACTGATGCAAATATGAGTGCTATAAGGCCCAGAACAGTCCAAGTTTTTGAGTTCCCAGCAGAAATAACATAATATAATCCCGCAATAATTAGAGACAGAATGGGTCCCTTCTTTATTAGAATAAGCATAAATGCAGCAATAATTATATTGCTGACAATCAAAATGATAATTACTTTGGCAGATTTAGTTCTACTGAGTAGATGCAGGGACATAAGAATAGCAATCGCACCATGCATGCTCAAGTAGATAGGGTGAATATTATAAGGTCCTAGATCATTGTCGATAACGGTAGGGAAATGCTGGAATAGTGACATCCCATAATGTTCCCAAAATATGCAGAAAAATACTATAAAGGCCAGTGTTACTGACGTAATAAATATGGAGAAAAATATATGAATCTTTGACCGTAAAGATTGTTTAACAACATCTGGCATAAAGCTGAATAGCAACGGCATTACTATAAGTGAAACCCCTGTTTCCAGTTTTTTAAAACCGACATCGACGTTCTCTGTGTAAAACATGCTTACCGCATAAAGTATATACAAAGAAGATCCAAAGATGGAGAGTTTATAATTAAATTTCGTCTTAGTTTTTTTATCAAAAAGGCAGAAAATAGTCAAAACAGCGATACCAGCTATAACTACATTTCTAAGAAAATTAGGGAGGATCGGCATAGCAAATGCCACCAAGCAGACATACAGATATGATTTTTCCAATCTATTCAATACCATCTGCCGTGCGCTGATTTTTATTGGAGAACATCAAAGTTTTCAATAAAGTGTGTGCTAAGGAAGGTAAAATATACAGACTAATCATAGCTCCTCCCATATACGCCATACCATTGGTAAAGTCACCTCTTAAAAACATAATGAGATGGAGTGAGAAATAGATGGCTGTGCATTGTTTAAATAAATTAGCTGACCTGAGCCAGTCTACAAATAAGATAATCACAAAAACTAAAATAATTGAAAATATAATTATCCCGAAATATCCAAAATTATGATATGCCTCTGAAACAAACGGGTTAGAAACATTAGTAAAGTTAAATCCGTACTCATTTTTAAGGGTTTCTCCTACAATCGTCCCTGAGGATGTTGGCTTAGATTGCCATATAAAACGCGGTATAAAAAATAAGATCCCACTGAGCATTTGATAACCATAACTTAAGCCTGTGTCTGCGACATGGTTTATGATTACACCAATATTTAAAAAAGCGTCATAATTTAAGCTATAATAACCGTTAGTTAAAACACCATTTTCTATAGCTACAAGAAGAAGGCTAGGGTCTGAAAATAGCTCCTGTGCACCATAGTTTACATGTGTCAACAACTGTGCAAGCGGGAAACCTACTAGCATCGCGATAAAAATCATACCGCACACTTTAAGGTTTGTGTTAATTAACCTGGGAACAAATAAAAATAGCAAGACAAAAAATATAGGCCCTAATTCATGTCGTTTAGCAAGTAAAGGGTTTTTTAAAATAAATAATTGAACGAAAAATAAGAAAAGGGTAATATACATAAGCCACTGGTTTGATATATTTAAACTAGACCTTAAAGCTTTTGTCGTGATTATTATACCTGATAAAGGAATAACAAACAAAATTTTAGTTTTAATTAGACCTTCAACAACACTCGCATCTGGAGATTGCCAAGATGGACGATTGAATTCAGAAATTATAAAATCAAAATTTGTGAGTATAATTATAAAGCCTACAGATAACCATAATAGAGCGAGAACTGGTAGGCTTCCGCTCCCTTTTTTTGAAGAGTTTTTATAGCTAATAGCCCTTTTGAAAGCTAGTGTTTTGAACTTCAGATAAAAAACAAAAAAGCTAATATTAAATATCAGAATTAAGACTAGCGTTTTTAATATTAGATTCTCTTGTAATGGAAATTTGTTTAAAAAAGTTAACTGCTCAGTTCCTACAATTTCTGTTATTTGACTCATTGGAGCAACTAAGAAAAAAAGATAGTTAAATACTAAAAAGGTAGAGAGGAATGGACTGTAAGCTTTTTCAATATAAATATGATATACCATGATAGTAGAAATCACTATAAAATTTAAACCAAAAAAAGCATATATGTAAACGTTTTCTGGACTAAAATTCCAAAAATGAAAAAGGCTGACCAACAGGTAAACCATGAAAAAAAGATCTCTCCATTTGATCATTTAATGCAGCTATAGGTTTTTACAAAATTGACCATAACATTATGTTTTATGATCAAAATACTGAAGTTTCTTTTTCAAGCTTTAGATCATATAACACATAGGTTTATTTAGTTAATTTATTAAAAAGACACCGTTTTTTTTGAAAAATCCGGATGTAAATAGTAAATTAAGAGTTTCAAACATTTTTTTAATGGTTCTGATAATGTAATTACGTTAATTTTTATAAGGTAGTTGCGTTTTATATCATCATTCTATCGTTTAAAAAAAGTAGAGTTCCTTAATCTCTAACTGCTGCCAAATATGCTTTCTAAGATTATTTATTTAAACCAAATTAATAAATGTTTGAGCCATTGCTTCTACTGAGTATTGCTCTTTACAATTTTCGCAAATAGCGTTGCGCCTTAATAAAATATCATCACAAATTTGAAAGACTTTATTTATTTTTTGAGAAAGATCGTTTGAATCATTTTCGTTAAAATAGTAACTGTTATAACCTTCATTAGCAGCTTCAATCTCTGGACCATGCTTTTCATTTTTTGCGATTATCATAGGAACTCCAAAACCCAAGCTTTGTGTTAGTCCTAAACCTACCCTGCCGGGTGAAACGCTAACCAAAGAGCTGAAATAATATTGTGCAAGTTTTTCAACATTTGTAATTTCACCTAACAGAATTACACGGTCATTAAGATTTGAATTAGCGATATAAGTCTTCAAATTTGAGACTTCAGGACCGTCGCCTATTAAAAGTAATCGTGAATCTCTTGGTATATGGGATATACTTTTTTCAAAAGCTTTGATTAGTAATAGGGGCTTTTTATTCGTAGCCATGCGGCTTACAAATATTATATCTCTAGGGTTATGGTCATGAGCGCTCGTCATTTCTGACTTATGATATATTGCATTGGGAGCAACATGGATATTCTTTTTGCCCATTTTCAGTTTCAATTCCCTTTTTTGTGTATTTGTATATACGATAATCTCATTCCCCAATGAGCGCATGGCGTGCCTTAAAACTTCACTAGTTGTATTTTTACCACCTTTAGACCAAGCGTGTCCCCATAAAAAAGTTTTCTTCCTAACAGCCTTTCTTATAATCAAAGCCACCCAATTAGAAAGAACTCTAGGGTTAATGGTCAATACCATTATATCATCTCGCAGCACATGCTTTAAGAGTCCGGACTGCCATAAAATTTTGTTATTTAAAAAAAATCGGTTTTTGAGAAATATGTCTGGTTTGAATTTTTCATCTCTTTTTATGGAAGGATCAAAAAATCTGCCTCCACAAAAAACTTCAAGCCGGGCCCCTAGATGATTTCGTATCACATCTATTAAAGCTAATCTATATGAGGGTAAAGAGGTTTGTATTATAAGTAGCTTTTTAGCCATTTAATTGATCTTTTCTGTAAAAGTATGCGGCGATAAATAGTAATAGTAGCTCTGTTGAAATTGCTGCTATAACAGTTCCTTGCAATTGAAAGTAAGGAACTATTATTAAACTCAAGGATATATTGAAAATTCCCGAAATCAACATCATATACATACGTTGATCAAATAATTTTCTAGCTGGCGCATACAATGAATGAAAAAGCGAGCTTAATCCTGTAAAAAGCGTTATAAGTCCCATCCATTTGAACAAGTATACATTTTGGTGAATTTCAATATTTTCATAGATTAGATTAACTACCCATTCTCCTACAAATAGGATCAATAAAAAAACAATACACCCAAATATGGTAACGGTAGGAATTAGCTTTTTCATCGTTCCCTTTTTTTCATAAAAAGATTTTCTAGCCAAATAGGGATACATGGCATGATAGAATGGTAAAAACATCTTTCTAACCGCAATTATCAATTTATCAAAAGCACTGTAAATTCCAACAACCGCATCTCCAGCAAAAATCCCCAAAATCAAACCATTAGCTGCATAACTTAACTGCGAGGAAATATTAGAAATATAAACTTGAAAGCTTTCCTTATAAAACAGGCTACTGTCCTTAAAGTTTGGCCATTGCCAACTAACGTATTTCATACTGACAATGAACATAAACAACCCTGCGGTCATAAACCCTATAGAGTTAAAAATAGGAACATAATGATAGTCTGCCGGTGAAGAAATGAAAAGAAATAATAATAATGTAAACAAGATCTTTGCTCCAACATTTACAATTGTCAAGAATTTCATCTTTTCTATTCCTAAAAAAAACCAATCTGGTAATAAAGTTTGACCCATAACCGCACCATAGCTTAAAAGATAAATATGCCATTCTACCTTAAAACGAGGCACAGTAAATACTATTAGGCACAACAGCATAAAAACGATCAATAATAAGATTAGTCTAGCCCAAAAAACTTTAAAATATAAAGTTGAGTAATCCCCTTTTTGATTTTTTAAAATAGAAATTTCTCTGGTAGCGGTAACATTAAATCCAAAGTCCGTAGCCGCAACACAAAAAGCCATTAAATATTGAGCAAGCATCACCAGTCCGAATTTCTCAAGGCCCAACTGCCTTTCTAAAAAAGGAATTATGAGCAAGGGAAGAACATAATTCAAACCTTGTAGTACAACCAGAGAGCTATAATTCTTAGCGACAGTTTTTTCTTCTCCAGAATAATTTTTGAAAATATATCTCATCCCTAAAAACACTTTTTAGTGTAAAATTCTGAATATTAAAATACTTATGTCACCTAAGAAATATTTTAAATTGATTAAAACCTTTACCTAAAGCGTATTCAAATAGTCATAGTTTGAAGAATATATCAAAGAGACAAATTTATCACCATAATACGTTGTGGATCCATAAGATACACCCTTTTGTTTTATTTGTTTACACATAGCTTTAAAAGTTTGGTGCTCTCCTTTGCGTTGTGTATCATCAAAAACTATTATGAAATTTTTAAAATCAACAAGCGCTTCTAGATGTTGCAGGACATCATTCCGAGAGTATTGTTTTGTTCCTAATGGACCGTCTATAACAATCATTTGAAATTTTCCTGATTTACCTAACTGTTCAAAACCAACATAATTACAGGATCTATATTTGTTGAGGTAACTTCCTTTTTTTACTTCAAACATCTGTATTTCAGAGCATTCTGAGAGTGCAAATTTTGAGAAATGCGTGACCCAATCCTTGTCGTGTTCTACAATAATATGATTACAAGTATTGTGCTCATGCTTCAAATAGGTTGATATAAACTTACTGGATTCTCCTAATCCTAATTCTAATAATCGCTTAGGGTTAGATATATCAATGATTCTGTGTAACAAATACAAAAGAGTATAATTTGCAGAAAACCTTCCTACATTGAGCGATAATCTATCTAAGTATGCATATTGTTTGATGCTATCATGAAACACGTTAGCCCATACCGATTCATTTACCTTACGTACAGTGGGAAATTGATAATAGCATCTTTTAATAAGATCCCTCATGAACTCAACATTTTGTATTGGGTAAAAACATTAGACAAAGCCGTGCAAGCTTTTGGACTTTCATAATTAAAGACTTTTTTTATTAAACTATAATCTAACGTACTGTAATCTGGTCGCTTTGCAAGCGTGGAAAACTTATTTGTTTTAGTGATCTTATTATTCAATCCAGCCTGTTTAATAATCGCTTTCGCGAAAGCGTACCAAGTCATACTACCTTCATTGCTAAAGTGATAAGTTCCATGTTTTTTAGGGTCATTCTCAATAACGTGTTTCACAAAACTGGCAACGTCCAGAGCACTTGTAGGACAGCCTGTTTGGGTATCCACAACCTTCATTTCTTCAAGATCATTCTCTAGTACCCACTTGAAAAAATTCTTTCCGTGTGGTGCGTAAAGCCAAGAAATTCTAAAGATGTAGTGTTTCGCTCCAGAGCGTTTTATCAGTATTTCCCCAAGTAATTTACTTTGGCCATAAACATTGATTGGGTTTACAGGGTCAGTAGGCTTATAAGGTTCAGTAGCCTTACCATCGAACACATAGTCGGTTGAAAAGTGAATGATTGTGGCATTGATCTGTTTTGCAAGAGAAGCAAGCATTCCTACCGCGCTACCATTAATCTTATGGGCTTTTTCTGGCTCCCTTTCCGCCAGATCTACTGCCGTATAAGCCGCACAATTGATGATATATTCTGGTTGATGTTTTAGAAGTTGTTGTCTAACTTTTGAATAGCAGGTAATATCAAGGTCCTCTTTCTCTAGAGCCACCACATCAAACCCGGCTAATTCATGAACCATACTAATGCCCAGCATTCCACCTGCGCCTATGATCATTACCTTTTTCAACTCGATTTGTTTTAAGGGTTTTTAGCTGAATAGGTGTTTAAAAACCTCCATAAAAGTGGTATGCTTGCAACAAAGATTCCTAAAAAGAAAAACACAAGTATCAGCTTTAACTTTATGTGTTCATTCTTTACATTCCCTTTGACAATGTATTCTGAGACGACATTGACAATGTTTTCTGATGCATATTTATCCTCTCTTAACGCCTGTAAATCTTCTAGCAACGTTTGCTTTTGATAAAACAAATTCGCCAGATTGTCAGATGAGCGCTGGTCTCCTACAAAAAGATTGGTGTTTCCACCGCTAGAGGACTTCTCTGTGGATATCATTTTTTGATAGGCTGCTATCAAAGAATCGATTTCAGACAATTGGTATTTCTTTGCTTCAATATCAAACTCTGTATTCTCAAGATAGGAGAGTCTAGCAGCTTTAATTCCAGAGTTTTCCTTTATGTCAATAACCTTAGGTATTGCTTTTTCAAGAATCGCTCTGGTTTCAGCCTTGGCAATGATCTCATAAAATTCATAATCAATTTCTCTTTTGGCTTCTTTGAAACCTTCAAAGGTGAAATTGTCAAGAGCCATAGTATCTGAATCTCTTGCCAATCGATCATATTCTGCAAGTAGTTCCGTATCGTTGTAGCTTTCTTCAATGGAGAAGGACTTCAGTTTCTTTGCCTCATCCAAGGACAATCCTAGAGCATTAGCAAGTCGATCATAATCGCCTTCATCAGTAAGCGAGTTGTAGTATTTGATATTTGAAATAAGCTGCGAGGAACTATTAAAGTTAGGCTGCACTCTCAATTGTGCCGTATAATTAGACTTTCCTGCAGAATCAAGGTAATATCCTAGCCCAATTCCCACCAAAATAAACAAGCCAATGAGAATGATGTTCTTTTGCAAAAAGATTAAGAAAAGGATAATCGCATGCCCTATCGCCTTAAAGAAATTTCCAATCGCTCTAAAAAATCCTTTGATTCCATCGCCTATCCAGACAAACACAGGAACTAAGTCTACTTCCTGCTCCTCTCTATTTTGAGGGTCGTTTTGATTCATATCTACTTTTGTTAATGAAAACCCAAATATAACGTAACTAGGCGCGTTTTATTGACTTGCCTTTTCAGATTCCGTTTTGGGTAGGCTTTCCTTAAGGATCTGCTCCAGAATCTTTTCTGTAATCACATAAACGGGTTTGACACCGGTTAGACCCAAACCACCGCTAGCAAGCGTATGGCCTGTTTTTAAAGGATTATCACTCGCATAGTACGCATATCTTACTCGCACCTTTTTTGAGATGCTACGTCGCACCTTAGAGGCTGCTTGAATGGCCTTTTGATAGTGTGCACCTTCCATTTCAAGACCTATCACGCGCCAGCTGGAGTTATAGAAATACTCCAACACATCCTTATTTTGTAGTGATGTTCCCAGAACCGTGACCATCGATCCAGAAACCACGTTAAGCCCTTCAGTGGCGAGATCCTTTTTGGAAAGTCGGTTTTTGAACGGATAATTATCTGCCGTTCCCTCAAATACGTGGGCATCTGGGACCATGATATCACCTTTCTCGCCTTCAAGTATTCCTGCCTTACCCATGATACTGACACTTTTGATATTCATGTGTCTAGGGTTACTACCGTCGTTGTAAGGCTTTAGCAGTTCGTCCAATGTTTCATAGGCCTGCTCGCCAAAAGCGTAGTCCATAACGATAAGAACGGGCTTGTGGTTGTTATCGCTTTCGCGAAAGCGATCTTCACAAAAGCCTACGTGCTCAAAGGTTGTTTTAGCCGTGTCAAAAATCTGCACATCAATGTTGGTCCCGCTTTGATCCTGAAGCTCCTGCATTCCATTTTGCAAGGCATATTTCTTAATGGCATCACGGTTCTTTTTACCAGCGGCCTCACTCAACGAGGCAAAAACCTCCATGCGTCCTTTTTTGCTTATCTGTGCCGCAAGTACCTTAGGTCCATAAACGGAATTCATAACGGAGTGCAAATTTGCACTGATGATGTGTAATGGACGTTCAAATAAATTGTTGTCTATCAAGTGTTTCTTGATGCGCATGGCCCATCGATCACCATGGATATGGTGTCCCAGTCGCTCCCGTAACACAGGAGAAAAAGTGATAATGCGCTTTTGCTCATCCATTATCTCGTGTTTGCCTAGGAGTCCTAGATAATAAATTGTACTCAAAAACTGATTAGGATTCTGTGGCGTGGCAAAGGAGCCGTACACCTGCATGACCTCATCAAAGGTTCTTCCCAGAATGTTTGCGGTATGAATTACGGCAACTTCCTTCTCTTCTTGGGTGAGTTCATCTTTAGCTACAGCATCTTCCAGACACTTCCAGTCCCGCGTGGTGCTGCCGTCATCGCCTATGATCACACGCTTCATGATCTTGTGGGATTCAACCATTAAGAAGGTAAGGTGTGTCAGTATATCGTAAATCTCTGAGCGACCGCGAGTGATTTCGATATTCATCTGGTGTTTATCAATGCGGTAGCAGTTACGACGGCGTTTTTTAGGTATGATAGCCTTGAAATGTGAGCCGCTATAGCCTTCGTCACTGGTTAGGTTGATATAGGTACATTCTTCAATTCCCATAGGTAGCCTATCCATAACGTATAATAAGCCACTCAGTTCAATTTTATCCTCTGCAATAGAACCATATATTTCTGGTCTTATTGTCAGCAAAGATTCTCTCAAGGACTCACCGCTCACGCCCATGGGCTTATAAAAACCACGGTTGAATAAATGCCGCATGGTAATGTACATGCGTTCAATAGCGTTTGTGCTTTCCTGTGCTCTGGTTCTGGGCTCTACGTTGATGATGGGCATAAATGGTAATTTCTTTACAAAGATAGCAGTATAGCTCTATTTAAGCAGGTTATGGTGTATGAAGAAATGGTAACAAAAATGGTTGCTTAAGAGTGATTCACTTTCTCCAGATAGCTAGCAATCTTCCTATCGTTGGAAAGTCTCGGCAGTTTGTTTTGACCGCCTAATTTACCGATGCTTTTCATGT
Organism: Nonlabens agnitus; assembly: GCF_002994045.1. Classification (NCBI taxonomy): domain Bacteria; kingdom Pseudomonadati; phylum Bacteroidota; class Flavobacteriia; order Flavobacteriales; family Flavobacteriaceae; genus Nonlabens; species Nonlabens agnitus. Next base: position 2,622,062 of record NZ_MQUC01000003.1, on the reverse strand, counting down.
ATTCCTTGAAGGCGCCTGTTTTGAGTACTTGAATCTGAAGCGGTTGTAGCACTTTTCCTTTAATAAGGTCGTCGTAATAACTGTTTTGCTGGCGCATTTCAAGGTCTAGCTGGGCGGCAAATGCTTTAAGTTGTGCTTTATCTGGTGAGGTGTCCATCTCGACAAACCACTCGTGAAATGGCAACTCACCAGCTGGCGGATCCAGTTGTGGTGCTACCGTAAATTCATTTACGACTAGGTTTGTATGTGATATAGCAGCCTTCATCGCTTCTTCTACCTCTTTCCCTATCACATGCTCACCGCTGGCACTGATGTAATGCTTGATTCTTCCCGTTACCACTACGCGATACGGGTCTGTTGAAGTGAAAGCTATGGTGTCACCTATGTTATAGGCCCATAAACCTGCGGTAGTTGATATGATCATCACATAATTCACACCTATCTGGACGTCGCCTATGGTCAGTCTAGGCGGGTTTTCTTCATGAAACTGATCTGCTGGGATGAACTCGTAGAAAATTCCCGCATCCAGCAGCAGGAGCATTCCTTTTTCGGTTTGTTTGTCCTGATAGGCAAAAAACCCTTCGCTGGCTGGAAACAGCTCAATACTATTGATAGGTCGCCCTATTAGAGAGTCAAATTTTGCTTTATAGGGCTCAAAGTTGACGCCACCATAAATTAATAGTTCCAGATTTGGGAAAACCTCGCCCACTTTCTTACCGGTTCTTGCCACGATACGTTCAAAATACATTTGCAACCAGCTGGGAATTCCAGAGATTACCGTCATGTTTTCCTTTAGGGTCTCATCAATCACGGCCTCAACCTTTGTTTCCCAGTCCTCAATGCAGTTAGTTTGCCAGCTGGGCATACGGTTACGTTGCAAGTAGTCTGGCACATAATGAGCGACGATACCGCTTAAGCGTCCCAATTGTATTCCATTTTTTTCTTCAAGTTCTGGGCTGCCTTGAAGAAAGATCATTTTCCCATCCACAAACCTCGAGTTGCCTGTCTCATGAATGTAGCTCAAGATCGCATTGCGAGCGGCCTTTATGTGCTCTGGCATGGATTCTTTAGTCAATGGTATGTATTTGGCACCGCTGGTAGTTCCAGAGGTCTTGGCAAAATAGAGTGGCTTGCCCGGCCATAAAACGTCTTCTTCTCCGGCCACTACTCGATCCACAAAAGGCTTCAGCTGCTCATAATCGCGTATGGGTACTTGATTGATGAAGTCTTGGTGCGTTTTTATGGTGGAGAACGAGTGCGCTTTCGCGAAAGCGGTATCTCCAGCCATCTTGAGCAAATCATGAAAAACCCTTTGCTGTGATTTGATTGGGTTGCTAGCCCATTTTTGGGTTTTCTTGTGGACAGCAGCCGCAAAAACCTTTGCTGCAATGGACTTAATGGACATTACTCAAAATTTATAAAGTTGATGGGATCCAGCGCATAGCCATCACTCCAAAGCTCAAAGTGTAGATGCGGCCCATTTGTGAGTTCGCCGGTATTGCCCACACTTGCAATGACCTCGCCAGCCAGGACCTTATCGTTTTGGCTTTTAGTAAGAGTACCGCAATGTTTATAGACGGTGAGCAGTCCATAGGAATGCTCCAGTAAAATGGTGTAACCGGTTTCTGCGCTCCAACCTGAGAAGATAACCGTTCCCGCGGCTGCGGCCTTGATAGGTGTATTGACTGCTGCGGTGACATCAACACCATAGTGTTTTTCTTTTGGGTTGTAACCGTTTGAAATCTTACCCTTTAATGGATTAAAAAAAACAAAATTGGTTCTGGCTTTAGCGCCTTCAATCAGGTTGTATTTATCCTCGCGAGCGACTTCTTCCCGTAGAAGGCTATCTTCTTTGCTGGGTGCAAAATCTGATAAGGATATAGTAGTTTCCACCTGCGCAATGCTGTCAATACGGGCATATTCCTCACTGGTGATATCACCACTCAACACCATTTTTATACGGCTGTATTGCTGCTCATTCAAAGCCAGCTTTGCTTTGAGAGAATCTGTTTCTCTCAATAAGGCGGTGGTTTCATTGCGCACCTCGCTACTGGAATAACCTGGAATAAATTCACGGATAGGTGTAAATGCAATAAAAAAGGTGGTAAGCCCTACCAGCAAAACGGCGCTCACTAAAGTTACCGTGAATACATTAAGCCTGGTAAGCTTGAGGCTAAAACGCTCTTCAAAGGTATCGTCATTAAGCACCACAAGCCTATAATGATTGCGCCACTTGCCTTTGTATTTCTTTTTAGGTTTTTCCATGAGTCTTTACAAATATAACAAACGCACCCATCGATAATGGATTGTTTAAGCGGTCCAATTATTGAATGTTAAGGGTAATGATTAGAAGTAGGTCGTTTTGTATCTTTGTAATCTATAAAAAATGGAAATTATGATAACTGGTTTTATTTTGGGAATGTTCGGCGTGTGGCAGGTAGTTCTTATCGTGCTGGTTTTGGTACTGCTTTTTGGCGGTAAAAAAATACCCGAATTGATGCGCGGTCTAGGCGGCGGTATCAAGGAATTCAAGGATGCCACTAAAGAAGATGAAAAAGAAGATTCTACTAAAGGAATCAATTCTAAATAAAATTTCATCTACATAACAATACTTAAAAAGCCCTAGAAAGTGATTTCTAGGGCTTTTTTATTGGAATAGATCTATGAGTTATTCTACAAAGTCAATGCTCTTCAATATGGCTTCCAGCTCAAAAAGGTAGTTGCGCTGTTCTGCATTAGGAGCAGATACATAGCCTTCTATAATAAGCCAGTTCTCTTTGGATTCATTGTATACGGCATAGTTTACAAAAGGACCCGCCATAAATTTATTTTTGACATACCAAGTTCCCTTAGTTTCAAAGGCAAACTTGCCATCAATCTGTGTTTCATTTACAAAAGGAGAAAACGCAGGCTCTGTTAAAAACGTCCCATTATCTACTGGAATTTTTCTGCTGCCTATAGAATCTCTTACTCTAACAATATCCTGTACTACTGTGCTGTCTCTGTTAATTTCATTTAAAGGAACTTCATAAATCATGATGTCCATGGTTCCTTCTGGTATCGGACGTCTAAGCCAAACAAAATCAGGATCTTCTCGTTTTGCTTCAAAATACGCTTGAGGTACAGTAATCACAATGCCAAACCGATCTTTGATACCGTCTGTATTTAATTGCACTTGCTTTATAAGACGCTGTTTTTCCGCTATCTCGCTGTCGTTAAAAATGTTGATGATATCGTCTGCATTGTCACTTATAGCCGTGGCAATGGCTTGTGTGTTGGGTCCTCTAATGATAACGCCCAACTGAGGCATCGCATATTTATCCTTTCTTATCGCAACACCAGTACTGTCTGATTTTTGAATAAACAGGTAGTTGCGGGATTTTTTAAGCATGCCGCTAAACGACTCTGGCTTAACCTGATTAAGCGTAAACATAGGCTCCTCACGTACAATACCATCAATAGGTCTCGCGAGCACCGCTCTTATGCTGTCGCCTATCTGACCGTCCCAATTATCACTGTCAATAACGACCAGTATGTCGTTAAGTTTACCGGCACTGTCATTAATACGTACCGATTTCTCATTACAAGAAATCATGATTAAAGACGATAATAAATAGATGTAATATTTCATGTTGTTACTTTAAGTTGAGAGTCATTCCAGGCCTTAGGGTTGACGTTTTATCAGGGTTGAGCTTTTTGAGCTGCGCCACACTCACACCGTGCTTCTTACCTATTTCCCATAGACTATCACCACTTTTAACCTTGTACGTGCTGCTGGTCGATGCCGTTGTGGCGACCGAGCCACGTGTCATGATCTTAAGGCGCTGGCCTATTTTTAGATTATTACTGCGTAAACCGTTCCACCTTTTGATTTGGCTCACGTTCACCCTGTATTTATTGGCGATTTTACCCAAATAATCACCCTTTCGCACCGTGTAAGTAATGCTGGATTGAGGTACCAATAGATTAGGGTCTGGCTTTTCTGCTTTATCAGATTCCGCTTTCGCGAAAGCGTACACTTTCTCCTCATTGCCCACAAACGAAGCGATTTGATCTTTAGGAAGTCTCAAATAATGCGGTTTTCCTTCAATCACTGGGATAATATCCAGTTTATAACTCGGGTTGTAATATTGAATCATTTCTGTATCCACATCCAGAGCCTGTGCAATGTGGTCAAAATGAATCTTTTTCTTGACCAGCACCGTATCGGTTCCCATCATCAATCTGGATGGACGCTGTGGCTTGAATCCATGCTCTGCAGCATAGGTGTACAAATACATCATCGCCTGGAACTGTGGCACGTAGTCTGCCGTTTCACGTGGCAAATAAGGTCTCAGGTTCCAATAGTTCTTGCGGCCACCGCTGCGTCGTATCGCTTTGTTGACATTTCCTGCGCCGCTATTGTAGGCAGCAAGTGCTAGATCCCAATCTTCATAAATATCATAGAGCTTGTTAAGATATTTACAGGCCGCAATGGTAGATTTCATGGGGTCCATACGCTCATCCACGTAAGAATCTACCTCAAGACCCATCAAGCGTCCCGTAGGCAACATGAACTGCCACAGTCCTGTCGCTCCTACCCTACTTTTGATTTTAGGATCCAGAGCGCTCTCTACAATCGCGAGATATTTCATTTCTAGCGGTACATCAAACCGATCCAGCTGTTCTTCAAACAGTGGAAAATAATAATCGCTCAAGGTCATGATGCGTTCTAGATAAACACGGTTGTACTTGAGCTTTTTCTTGATAAGGTTCTCAAGTATAGGGTTGTAATCTATCTGGAAAGGAGTGCCTTGATTGATACGCTGCAACCTAGCTTTAAGCGTGTCTGTTGACAATTCAACATCACTCAAATCCAGGTCCACAACCTCGTCTTCTCGGTCAAACATATATTCAAAACCGTCGTGACTGTACAAGAGTTCTTGAAATCGCTGGTCATAGGTGTCAACCTCTGGGAACGTTGCCATTCCCAAGGTATCACTAGCTTTTACCGGTTGGATCTCAAGGTTACCTTCCAGTTGTTTTATTTGAATCGTGTCCTTGAGTACGGTTTCAACGGCCGGCTGTTGTGCGGTTGCCGCAAACATGGAACAACCCAAAACGCATAGAGATACTTTTTTGATTCTATTCATGAAAATTGATTGATCAATGTTCCTGCCATTTTTACTCTTGGATGGCTTTAATTCCTGATAAAGTTTTTCCTTCCAGCATTTCTAGCATCGCGCCGCCGCCAGTAGAGACATAACTTACCTTGTTTTCAAACCCAAATTGCTTCACGGCACTTACCGAATCTCCACCACCAACTAGAGAGAATGCACCATTTGCGGTAGCCTCTGCTACGGCATCTCCCAATGCGATCGTTCCATGTGAAAAAGGTTCCATTTCAAAAACTCCTGCTGGACCATTCCACAAGATGGTCTTGCAATTTTTAATTACTTCAGCAAATTGCTTTCTGGATTGCTGGCCTATGTCCAATCCCATCCAGCCGTCAGGAATGTTGTCGATAGGTGCCACATCGCGAGTGGCCTGCTCAGAAAAGGCATCTGCTGTAATAGAGTCAACCGGCAAGTGGATTTTCGTATTCAGCTCTTCGGCCTTTTTAAGAATTTCTAACGCTAGTTCCTGCTTGTCTTCTTCCACTAGCGAGTCGCCTATATTTCCACCTTTGGCCTTGATGAATGTATAAGCCATACCACCAGCTAGAATCAAGTGATCCACTTTTTCTAGGATGTTTTCAATTACCGTTATTTTAGAAGAGACCTTGGCACCACCTAGAATGGCAATTACTGGTTTTGTAGGTGTTTCCAATACTTTGTTGAGGCTATCAATCTCTTTGGACATGAGTTTGCCGTAACATTTTTCATCAAAAAACTGTGCTACAACGGTGGTCGATGCATGTGCTCTGTGAGCCGTTCCAAAAGCGTCGTTGATGTAGACATCACCTAATTGAGCAAGTTGCTTTGCAAATTCTTCATCACCGTCTGTTTCCTCTTTATGGAATCTTAGGTTTTCAATCATCAAAACCTCACCAGGATGTAGGTTTTTAGCTTTTTCCCTTACCGCTTCTCCAGTGCTTTCTTCAATAAATTGTACTTGTACACCTAAAATATCAGATGCCGTGTCCACAATATGTTTCAGGGAATATTTATCCTGAACCGTTCCATCAGGTCTTCCCAGGTGTGACATCAGAACTACAGATCCGCCATGTTCCAACACATGGATGATGGTGTCTTTTGCAGCCTGAATACGAGTGGTATCAGTCACCTTTAAGTCCTCATTAAGAGGCACATTGAAATCCACTCTAATGAGCGCGGTTTTATTATTAAAAGATATTTGATCTATTTTCATGTTTAAGTCGTTTTTGTGCGTCTCACAAATATAACCGATATGGCTCAACCTGCTTTCCAGACTTCTATATTTGCATTATGCAGGAGCACGATATCATAGGACTGGAACATCTTAAAAAACACTTGCAGACCACCGTTGCAAAAAACCGCATTGCACATGCGCAGCTGTTTGTGGGACCTTCTGGTAGTGGCGCATTACCTTTAGCTCATTACTATGCTAATTTGATTTTGTGTGAGCAAGGTGATCAAGTATGTGACAAAAGGGTGCAAGATCTTTCACATCCAGATCTTCACTTTGCCTATCCAGTAGCCAGCACTTCAAAATCTTCTACAAAACCGGTTTCTGATGACTTTGCTTCAGAATGGCGGCAATTTTTACAATCCAATCCCTATGGAGCTATGGAAGATTGGTATCAATTGGCAGACATTGAGAAGAAATCCTGTGAGATTAGGGTGCATGAAGCCACAGACATAAGTCGTAAACTGAGTCTTAAATCCTATGAAGGTGGCGCCAAAGTCTGCATTATTTGGGGTGCAGAGTTCCTAAATACGGCCGCTTCCAATAAACTATTGAAGCTCATTGAAGAACCACCAGCTGGCACCGTTCTTATTTTATTGACTGAAAATGAGAACCTTATACTTAACACCATTAGGTCTCGCTGTCAGGTGTTGCATATTCCAAAATTATCTACTACCGCTATTGCGAAAGCGTTACAAAACGAAAAGCAGATAAGCGAAAATCAAGCCTATATCGCTGCTAGACAGTCTAATGGTAGCTATGGTCGCGCGCTGAAACTCGTTGAAAACGATAGTGAAGACGTGCTTTTTGAAGAGTGGTTTGTCCATTGGGTACGCACCGCATTTAGTGCCAAAGGGAAACCTAGCGCAATTACAGGTCTCATTGAATGGGCCGAAACAATTGCCGCGGTAAACAGAGAAACACAAAAGCGCTTTTTAAACTTTGCCCTAGAATTGTTCAGGCAAGCGATGTTGCTTAATTACCGTGCAGAGAGCGCTGTATATTTTGAAACCAAAACCGGATTTGATTTGTCAAAATTCGCTGCTTTTATTGACGGTCATAGATTAACCGAAATAAGCGAGAGTTTTGAAATGGCATTAATGCATATCGATAGAAATGCTAATGCAAAAATTGTATTCACGGATTTGAGCATAGGTATGACTAAAATCCTACACAAAAAGGCCTAAAATCGACAAACGGTAACATTTGTGTCATTTTGCTACGTATTCATCTGTAAGGCAATAGATTTGCGGCAATTATTATCTAGATGAATATTTCTCACGCAGGACTGATCCTTATCTTGTTCTTTCTATTGATCACTTACATCATATCTGCATATGAGAAGATCAATGGTTGGAAATCTACTCAAGAGAACTTCAAGTTGATGTATGCTAAAACGCTAATAGGAAAAGCAATTATTCCCATCATCACGTTTATCATCGCGTTTGAAATAATTATCGTCACATTGGCCGCATTAGGAATATGGGATATTATTTATGCAGAGGATTTTGAAATCGCCAGAAGCACATTTTTAGGTTCTAGTATTCTTTGCTTAATATTTTTAATTGGCCTTAGAATGATTGATGACTATAAAGGTGCATCCAGAGTTGGGATTTACTTCCTTGTTTCCATTTTTGGCCTATACTGGCTGGAATCGATAATATCTATCGCTTAGAAAATCACTATAAAGGTCTTGAATTAAATTTGGCTTTATTATAAAGCGATTGCCCACGTTTCTCGTTTTAGGCAGCAAATCATACGCTGCGACTTGAAAAACAGCTTTAAATCGCTTTATTTTGATTTTTTGAAGGCATAAATCCTTGAAGAAGGCTCTGAAGACAGCAAGCTCATGATATTCGAGCAGATTCCAATAAAAATCCCACATAGAAATGCTAGCGGTAGTTTTTTGTATCGTGCCGAAAGTATGGACACGTAAAAACTATCAAACCACATAGGTCGCTTTTCTATAAGATTGAATTTTGATGAAGTAAGATTGGAAATCCCTTTTTCATTGAAATGATATAAGTGCCTGGGAACATCATATCCTGCCCAATAGCTTTTAAAAATCTTTGCGTCCAGACTTTCATAGTTGGGCAATGCAATTATTAAAATCCCGTCATCGGTCAACATTGAGTAAAGATCATCCAATAATTTTTGAGGATCCTTTACATGTTCCAGTACATGAAACATCTGGATGACCTGATAATGTTGTTTGTTACGAACCGGCAAGTGGTCTAATAAACGCACCCCTTTTTGATAGGCAACTTTTCGAGCTAATTCACTTGGCTCATAGCCTTGAGCGTCTAGTCGTTCTTGAACTAGATATTTGACAAGCTCTCCATTCCCTGCACCTACATCGAGAATACGACCACCAGCATCGTATTTAGAAATGAGTTTAAATTTTGACTTAATGTTCAGCTTTCGCGCAAAGCGATATAATCTTGCAAATAATGAATTATTGGAATCATCATGGGATAAGTATTCTGAGGTGTCATAATACTTATCCAGATCTCTAGGTTGCGGTGTTGTGATTAACAAACCTTCTATGGAAGTTTTACTAATCTCAAACCTCTTTTGGGTTAAGAAATGATCACGCGTCTCTAAATATAAATCGGTTTTTTTAATCATTGTTTCACGTGAAACTATCGGCCCATGTGAACCAATAAAACTGAAATATCATTAGGGTTTACACCAGAAATTCTAGAGGCTTGAGAAATAGTTACAGGCTGAACCGCCTTTAACTTTTGGCGCGCTTCAATAGAAATAGACTGAATTTTGCTAAAATCAAAGTTCTCTGGAATCTTGATGTCTTCCAATCGATTCAATTTATCAGCGTTCTCTTTCTCTTTATTTATGTAACCAGAATATTTGACTTGTACTTCTACTTGTTCCAGAATATCCTCATTGAGATCATGCTCCTGAATGTAGTTTTCAACCTCATCAAATCTTCTTAAATCATCCATACCGATTTGTGGGCGTGCAAATACCTTGAAAAATTTATCGTCCTGAGTCACTGTGGCCGAATTTTTCTCTTCCAAAAGTTCATTCATTTCAGGATAACTATAGCTGGTATTTCTAAAAAACTGAATCATTTTTTCAGTTTCCTCCTTTTTGCGCTCTACTGTTCGTAGTCTATCTTCACCAACGATTCCTAACTTGTAAGCAGATGGAGTCAGACGTAAATCAGCATTATCCTGGCGCAAAAGTGTTCTATATTCCGCTCGCGAGGTAAACATTCTATAAGGCTCTTCCGTACCTTTAGTAATCAAGTCATCAATAAGAACTCCTATATAAGCATCATCTCTACGTAAAATAAAAGCTTCCTCTTCCCTTATTTTACGTACCGCATTGATACCGGCCATCATTCCTTGAGAGGCAGCCTCTTCATAACCAGTAGTGCCATTAATCTGACCTGCGAAATACAGATTCTCAATAATCTTGGTCTCCAGCGTATGTTTTAATTGCGTAGGCGGGAAGTAGTCGTATTCTATAGCATATCCAGGACGGAAAAATTTCACTTTTTCAAAACCTACGACAGAGCGTAAGGCTTTAAACTGGACATCTTCTGGCAACGACGTACTAAAGCCATTTACGTAAACCTCTACCGTATCCCAACCTTCGGGCTCAATAAACATTTGATGTCTATCCTTTGTTGCAAAACGGTCAATTTTATCTTCGATAGATGGACAATATCTAGGACCAACACTTTTAATTCTACCATTAAACATTGGGCTGCGATCGAATCCTTCCCGCAACAAATCATGGACCAATGGACTCGTGTAAGTCATGTGACAATCTCGCTGTCGCGAAAGCTTATTAGAACGATCCGTGTAACTAAATTTAGAAACTACATCATCACCAGGCTGAACGCTCATTTTTGAATAATCCAACGACCTACCGTCCACACGTGGTGGAGTTCCCGTTTTCATCCTACCCGATTCAAAACCTAAATCAATGAGTTGTTCTGTTATACCAGTACTATTACGTTCTCCTGCTCTACCGCCACCAAACTGCTTTTCACCAATATGGATAAGCCCATTTAAAAAGGTGCCGTTTGTCAACACTACAGATTTAGCTCTTATCTCAATTCCCAAAGAAGATTTCACGCCTACCACTTTACCTTTTTCGATAATCAAACCAGAAATCATCTCTTGATAAAAATCCAAGGTTGGGATAGCTTCCAATTCTTTTCGCCATTCCTCGGCAAATCTCATACGATCGTTTTGAGTACGTGGAGACCACATCGCAGGACCTTTCGATTTATTAAGCATCTTGAATTGTATCGCACTATTGTCACTAACAATGCCGCTTAATCCACCTAAAGCGTCTATTTCTCTAACAATTTGACCCTTTGCAATGCCACCCATAGCAGGATTGCATGACATCTGCCCTATAGTTTGAAGGTTCATGGTAACAAGTAGTGTAGTTGCACCCATATTGGCCGCAACAGCAGCAGCCTCGCTACCAGCGTGACCAGCACCCACTACAATTACATCATATTTATCTTGGAACATATCTATTGTTTCACGTGAAACATTTGTAATGCTTCATTTTCTAAGGCTCGCATTTTTGCCTTCTTTTCTGTGGTGTCATCATCATAACCTATCATATGAAGCAGACCATGACACATTACTCTGCGCAACTCAGTATCAAAATCCTCACCTAAATCACTAGCATTATCTTCTACTCTATCGATACTAATATAAATTTCACCTTCAAGGACAGTATCCGTTCCATAATCAAAAGTGATAATATCTGTATATGTATCGTGATCTAAATGTTGCAGATTGATGGAGTGAACGTATTCATCATCACAAAAAACATACCCTAAAACATCAACAGTAGCATCATGAAAATCGGCAACTTTATGAAGCCAATGAACGTGATCCTGCTCATGTTTTAACTGGAAATCCTTCTGGTATGAAAAATCAATCATCTGTCTTAAAGTACTCCTTTACCTTACTGCGGTATTGTGGCTGCAAAGGTAATACTTGTCGGTTGAGAATCTCCTTATTATTGAAGTATCGCTGTATAAGCTCTTCATCTAGCTTTAAAGGGTTTTCAAACTGATTGAAATTAGTTTCAGATTGGCGTTGATTTTCCTCGCCTTGCTCTGCATTCGCATCCTTCAACTTTAAAAGATCATGAATAATCTCACTCATTTGTTGTTGTACTTCTCTATTGTGGCCTTGATCCAGTAACTTTCGTTCAACACCTTTCATGGCGCCTGTGATCTCATCTACCTTCTTTTGAAGACCTTCATTAATAATCATGTCCTCAAGCTGATTGCGCAATTCCTGTTGCTGCTTGTAGATTTCATAAATACGTTGGCTTTCCTCTTCACTTTCTCTATAGGAATTTTCTTCCTCGCCATCACCATCATTGGATCCATTTCCTGACCCTTTTCCATCGCCATCTTTTCCATCGACTTTAGCTCTAGTTCCATTTTGACCATCGCTGCCTTTGCCATTAGATTCCCCAGACTCTCCTTCACTGGCAGACCCTTCACCAGATTTGCCGTTAGTTCCTGTCGTTCCTCTTGAACCTTGCTGTCCAGCTTTGCCCGATTGACCTTCCTGCCCAGACTCACCTGGTTTTCCTTGACCCGGTTTATTACCTTGTTCTCCTTTGTTGCCTTGCTTTCCTTCCTTTCCTTGTTGACCTTGCCTTCCTTTGTTTCCTTCCTTGCCCTCTTCACCTTCCTTTTGGAGACTTTCCTGTTGACGAATCAAATCAGGTAACTGGAATCCTGCTCCTTGACCAGATTTACCTGGTTGTCCAGGGCCAATATTAGGATTGTTGGCACTATCCAGAACATCACTAAGTAAGACAGCTAGCGTATTAGCGCTTCCTAAGGTAAACTGCTGGGAAACCTGACCTTGATTAAGGTCAAACTCTGCGAGCTGTTCCATGGACTTATCCATGTAATAAAAGATATCCACGACTTCTTCATTGATTTCTTTGCCTAGATCTGCGTTGCGTGATGAAAGAGCAAAAAGGCTATCGTCGACGTGTTTAAAAGCAAGCTCCAACTCCTTTTGAGATCTAAGGCTCTTGCCTAATCTTGGACTGTTGGATTTCAAAGATTTTACATCTTCTAAAACAGTCTCTTGGGACTGAGAAAACAACACCAAATTATCCAATATTTGTCTTAACATTTCCAGATCCTCTTCCATTTGCTCGCCTTCCATGGAATTCATGTCCTGTTCCATGGCAGCGGCTTGCTTTTTCATCTTATCTGCTGCACTTTTTTGTTTACGCTTGGCTTGTGGCGCATTCTTGTTTTTTAAAGATTCTGAGGCTTCATTTTGATCAGATTTTATATCCTCAGATTCCTGTGGATCAAATTCTAAGTCCATAGGCTTCTGTAAGTCGTTATTCTCTTTCTCTAACTCACGCAGCTCCTTCTCCCATTGTTCATATTCTTGATTAAGCTTGTCTTGATCTTGCCTGGTATTGCCAGCAGCATCCTTCTTGGATTGTTCTTCTTGACGTTCTGCCATCTCCATAAGTTTGCGACTCAATTGCTCATACTTTTGGGCTACGTAATAACGTTTAGTCAATTCCAGCAACTGTTTTAAGCTTCGTTGTTGTTCCCTAGTTTTCTTTTGGGATTTTTCAAGTTGCTCTTGAAGCTCCTCTTTAGAAAGCTTGTCTTGATACTCCTCTATTTGTTTAAGTAACTCTTCATTCTTCTTGGATTCTGCGGCGGTTTCTTGAAGGCGTTCCTGCAGTTTTGCCTTTTTGGGATCATCCTTGGGAGCTGTCTTATCTAGTTGATTCTCCAACCGATTGAGCTGTTTTTGAATGTCCTGTTCCTTCTTTTGCTGGTTCTTGACCGCTTGATCTAATTTACGCTTATCATTAAAGCTGCGATCATCCTTTTCAATCTGATCTTGAGACAACTCTTTAATAACATCTTGTTCCTTTTGTTGCTCCTTTAGCGCCTTCTCAAGATTGGATAAGGATTCCTTTTGTTCTTGAAGCTGCAAGTCCTCTTCTTCGTCCAAAGTGGCCTTATTAAAGCTATAAACCTCTGATTTTGTGGATTTAAAACGATTAACCGCATCATTATCAATGACTTCAAAATAAAAATTGTAGGTATTGCCTGGTTCTAATGCTAGGTTCCCGGGAAAAGATTGCACAAATTGCTGATACGTACCGCCAGAGTTAGGCAATGCAATAACCTTCTTGTCATTGGCTTGGTCATTCTTATAGTACACCAGCTGCAAGGTTCGAATTCCATAATCATCAGCAGCTTGACCTTTAAAGTACATGATGCGGTCGTCTAGAGAATCGCGCTTCATTTCCATGGAAAGTTCTGGATACTCGTCTGCAACTACCTCGATCTTGAAATCCAGCTGTTCATGATCTCGTACCTTGTTGTTTGAAGTCACAATGGAGTATGATAGCGGTTGGGATATCGCTTTCGCGAAAGCGAACAAACCACCAGCCTCATTTTCAAAATTGGAGTTTTTATCTGCTGTTCTAAACTGCACTAGATCTGTGGCAGTAGTATTAACACGCCAAGTAATATGGGTACCTTGAGGCACCAGCGCATTTCCGGTACTTTTTAAAATCTCATCTTTCTTACCCGTGTAAGATGGATAGTCCATATGCAGCTCAAATCCTTGTATGGTAGGTACCTTATCTACATTGAGGACATAATCTGGACTACGCACCTCATTAGCCATCAGGTAAAACGACGTGTTGGAGGTCGGTCGCTCAAATGTGAACGAATACGTCTCTAAATCCTGCTGATTCAAATAAAAGCTCTGACCATCTACTACGATAGATGCGTTTTCTGGCAATCGAGTACCGGCAACCTTTACGTTTAATATAAAAGGAGCGTTTTCCAGAGCATCTAGGTTCTCATTAGTTACTTCAAAGCGAAAAGGTGCTGGCGGTATGTAATCGGTTTTATAATCTGCGACTCTTGAGGCACTTGTAATCACATCATTGTTTCCCGTGGCGATAAGCGCACCTATGATGATAATGGGAACAGCCAAATATTTGAGATACTGCTTGTTATTATTAAAATCGATCGCGAGGCTAAAAGGAATGGGCTTGAGATCCTCGCTTTTTTGATTGATACTTGCCCATGTGAGTTCGTCATCACCACCATTCGCATGCAGCTGTAGTACATTAACCAGCTTATCAGAAACTTCGGGAAAATGATTGCCTATCATCTCGCTAGCGTCGCGGAAATCTATACCTGAGAAAAGCTTGACCAATCGCGCAATAGGAATCGCCACAAACTTGAAGAGCAGTCCCAACTCTACCAGGATAAACAACCAGAATAAAATGGTGCGTCCCAACTTATTCAACCAGAAAAAATATTCTACTACCGCAACGGTAATGAAGTACAATAAACCTATCGCTAGAAACAAAATCACACCACGTATCAATTCATTCACATAATACTTGCGTATGAAGCGGTTGAGTTTTTGTTCTATGATCTGGAAATTGGTCATTCCTTAATTAGATTTTCTATTTGTGCCAGTGTTACACAAGTATAGCGCATATCTAGCTGGCATACAATACGCTATTACAGTCGTTTTAGTAGTGTATTACTTAAATGCTATTACTCTTTCATCTATTTGAGCTACCATATCGATAGCTTCAAATATCTTACCGATTATGCATTTGTAGAGACCTTTCTTTACACGCCATGAAGTTTGATTCCTTTCCATCTCTACTACCTATCTTTGCAACCTCAAAAATTGCCTAAGTTATGAGTACCAATGTACGTGTAAGATTTGCTCCTAGTCCAACTGGACCTTTACATATAGGTGGTGTACGCACTGCCCTATTCAACTATTTGTTTGCTAAAAAACATAACGGAACCTTCATCCTACGTATTGAAGATACCGACCAGAATAGATATGTTGAAGGAGCCGAAGATTATATCGTTGAATCTCTTAACTGGTGCAACATCCCTTATGATGAAGGACCAGGAAAAGATGGTGGACACGGACCGTATCGTCAAAGTGAGCGCAAGGACCGTTATAAAAAATACGCCCTGCAACTCATTGAAAATGGCGCTGCCTATTACGCTTTTGACACTGCAGAAGAACTCGCAGATGCCAGAACCACTGCTGAAGCGAACAAAGAGACCTTTATCTATAACCATCACAATAGATTGCAGTTCAAAAACTCCCTAACACTTGCCGAAAGTGAGGTACAGGAAAGAATAGATCGCGGTGATGATTACGTGATACGGTTCAAACCAGAGATCAAGACGCTCTTTATGTTTGACGAGATACGTAAGGGCATTGAGATCGATACCAGCTTATTGGATGACAAAGTCTTGTTTAAAAGTGACGGTATGCCTACCTACCACCTGGCTAATATTGTAGACGATCATGAGATGGAAATCTCGCATGTGATTCGTGGAGAAGAATGGTTGCCTAGCATGGCACTACACGTTTTACTTTATGAGAGCCTAAAATGGGAAGCTCCTAAGTTTGCACATTTACCATTGATCCTTAAACCGACCGGTAAAGGAAAACTAAGCAAGCGCGACGGTGATAAAATGGGCTTTCCCGTATTCCCATTAGAATGGAATCCAGAAAACGGTGAGAAGAGCAGCGGTTATCGTGAGGATGGATACTTACCAGAAGCCGTTGTGAACATGCTGGCCTTTTTAGGTTGGAATCCTGGAACCGAACAAGAGATTTTCTCTTTGGAAGAATTAGTACAGGCGTTTTCCCTAGAACACGTCAACAATTCTGGAGCTAAGTTTGATCCAGAGAAAACCAAATGGTTCCAGCAGCAATGGTTTGTGCAGCAGGATGATGCTGTTGTGGGTGACGCTTTCGCGAAAGCGTTACAATCCAAAAACATTGAATACGGTTCTCAAGATTATGTCAACATCGTCGTTGGTCTGGTAAAAGAGCGCGCTGTGTTTGTGGAAGATCTTTTTGAACTGGCCGGATTTTTCTTTGTTGCTCCCAAAGAATTTGATGAGAAAGCCGCTTCTAAATCTTGGAAAGACGACACCTCAGCAATCATGAAAAATGTCATCGAAGTAATCAATAATACAGACGACGATAGTGCGGTAGGATTGAGTGATGCCGTAAAAGGATGGATCAAAGAACAAGAAATGGGCTTTGGCAAAGTGATGATGCCATTGCGTCTATCACTCGTGGGAAGTCTTATGGGACCTGATGTTTTTGAAATCGCAAGTCTGATAGGAAAGCAGGAAACCGTTTCTAGAATTTCCAATGCCATTGAAAAGCTTGGGTAAACTTCAGTCCTTTTTTTAATAGAAAGATTTAGAAGTAAACTCTTAGACCAGCGCTTAGGTAACCTAAATTGCCCTCAAGCTCGTTCCCTAAGGTATCTACGCTATCCAGCGCGTCGAACAAGGCGTAATGGTAATGTGCGGTAAGTCGTATGCCATTAGTTCCTGCACTAAAACCAACGACACCATTAAGATTGATAGGATTGGTTTTCTCAAATTCTTCCAGTGTTACTGGTACATCTGTGCCTACTAATTTAGAGCTATCGACATCGTCTAATTTGAACTCACCATTAAGCATCAATGCTGGACCAGCTTCAAGCGTGAAATACTCGGTTTGAAAAGGCCTAAAAGCAGCTAAAAGTTTGATTTCTGCACCTAACATGCTGGACGAAATCGTCTGGCTAGTGCCAAATTCTTCAAAATCGATATTATGATTAAAGATCCCGATGGAATACACCACATCAAAAAACCTGTTGAATTCCCCACGAGTATCAAAATAACCCGCGTAGCCTATTTGAGTTTGACTGGCAACTTGATCGCTATCTAATTGTAAAAAGGTCGCATCTGCACCTAAACCTAGACGGTTGATTTTACTAGAAAACCGTTGGGCATTGATTTGATTTAAAGCGAGAAACGCGATGATCAGGACTAAATAGGGCTTCATAAAGTGTTACTATTTGGGTAAACATAAGACTAATCATATGTATATTAACGCTAATCAAATCTAATTTCTATGGACTTATTTATTTTACCGGTCATTGTTGTCATCGGTATTTTTTTATTATTCAGCGTGTTTTTCACGGTGAAGCAGCAGACGTCTGCCATCATTGAACGTTTTGGAAGATTTACTAGCATTCGTAATTCTGGACTACAGTTAAAGGTTCCACTGATTGACAAAGTAGCCGGACGCATCAATTTGAAAATTCAGCAACTGGATGTAATTGTAGAAACCAAAACTAAGGATGACGTATTCGTTCGTTTGAAGATTTCTGTACAATTCCAGGTACGTCGCGAGAAGGTGTATGATGCCTTCTATAGATTACAAAATCCGCACGATCAAATTACAGCTTATGTATTTGACGTGGTACGTGCCGAGGTTCCTAAAATGAAACTCGATTATGTTTTTGAAAAGAAGGATGATATTGCGATTGCCGTAAAACGTGAATTGAACGAGGCCATGATGGATTATGGTTATGACATCATTAAAACGCTTGTAACAGACATTGATCCTGATGTACAGGTCAAGGCTGCTATGAACCGTATTAATGCCTCAGAACGTGAAAAAACAGCTGCAGAATATGAAGCAGAAGCAGAACGTATCAAAATCGTTGCAAAAGCTCGCGCAGAAGCAGAATCCAAACGTCTACAAGGTCAAGGTATCGCAGACCAGCGTCGCGAGATCGCTCGTGGTCTTGAAGAGTCTGTAGATGTACTGAACAATGTAGGTATCAACTCACAAGAAGCCAGTGCGCTTATCGTTGTTACCCAACATTATGATACGCTACAATCGATTGGTGAGCATACCAATTCCAATCTTATCCTATTACCCAACTCGCCACAAGCCGGTAGTGACATGTTAAACAACATGATCGCCAGCTTTACAGCAAGTGCTCGTATAGGTGAAGAAATGAAGAAAGAGAACAGCAACAAGGGAATTGAGGCAAAACCGAAACGCAAGCAGCAACCACCAGCTGAGGAATCTGGATATGATGACTAAATAAACATGGTCATTTCTTATAAACAAAAAAACCGCTGATCTCTTGATCAGCGGTTTTTGTTTTATAGTAGTTAAAAGTCCTATTTCCCAATAAGTTTATTAGTCAACTTAAGAATCAAAGCATTTTTACCTATGCTTCCCAAAGCATTTGTGACCATGGTAATAGGTGAAAAACTCCTTTTAACATCCTCAATATCCATCTTCATCTTCTCAAATTCGATCTTACGTTCAAGTTCAAGAATCTGTAAATCCCTATCAATCTGTTCAAAATTATCGTAGATCTTCAAGCTCATTCGTTGGTTTTGGAAATGGAGAAATATCGTCAATACCTACTTCTTTCTTATCGTTGAAGTAAGCGATACTTGCTCTCGTTAAAATTAGTTTTCTAAGAACTGGTTTAAGGAAAATGGCACAAAGTATCATAATACCTACATACAAGATCCCAATAATCAAATATCCTAAGGCCTGACTGTTGAGTAATACACCTAGGTACAATGCTCCAGCTACACTCATGAATAAAAGTGCTATCAATAAGAAAAATGCTAGTACAAACTTGTGAGCACCATCAATTGCAAACTTCATGCTTTTCTTAAAAAAGTCCAGCCTGTAATAAGCAATCGACGACTCAATATAAGTTTGAGCCGTCGTTGTTAAATCCTCAAAATTTTCTTTAATGCTTTTGCTCAAATCGATGGCTTATACGTTAGCTTTTACCTTGTCTACTGCTTCTTGTACAGTACCTGGCTTTTGCAATTTCGCGTTTTTTGCTCTTAATTGTTCTAGTTTGTCTTCTAGAGCAACAATAGCATCATCTGCTTTGTAACTAGCGCTAGATAAAGCACTGTCGATACGCTCGCTTACGGTTCCTTTCAATTCAGTGGCCTTGTGGGTCAAACTGTTGTAAGTCTCACGAGTTTTCTTCTCAATATCAGATTGAGTCTTCTTTGCTTGTTTCGTTAATTTTTTTCTGGTTTTCTCACCACTATCTGGTGCATATAATAAAGCTGCTACTGCTCCTATTGCAGCACCTGCTGCTAATGCTATAATTGCGTTTCCTGACTTTGCCATTTTTGTGATATTAAATTGATTAATTGTTGATTACAAAGATAAAGTAGACAAATGCGGCGTTCGTTAATGCGTCGTTAACCTTACATGCAAAAACTATTAAATCAATCCCAAAATTCAGAATTACCTAAAATTCTTGTTAAAACCCAACGGATTTTATCACAGGTTATCATCAAAAGCCTTGTACAGCAAGAGCTAGAGAATGACGGAATGAAGAACTCAACCCGTTGAAATAGTGGAATGTTTGAGCATGTATCGCTTTCGCGAAAGCGAACTCACTTTCAATAATAGCTACATTAATCAGCGTTCTCGACTTTTGCCCAAGTATCACGCAAGGTCACCGTACGATTAAACACCATATGGTCTGCAGTGGTGTCTGGATCCACACAGAAGTATCCCAAACGCTGGAACTGGACCGTTTCTCCTACTTTGAGGTTCTTCATAGCAGGTTCTGCCATTGCGGTGATCGTTTCTAGAGAATCCTTATTGACAAATTCCATGAAATCCTTTTCCTTATCGGTATCTGGTGATGGAACCGTGAATAATCGATCGTACAGGCGTACCTCTACTGGTACGGCATGTTCTTTACTTACCCAGTGTAAAGTTCCTTTCACACGGCGCATGCTGGCCTCTGTACCGCTACCACTTTTAGAATCTGGATCGTAGGTAGCATGGATTTCTGCGATGTTACCATCAGCGTCCTTGACACAGGATTCTCCCTTGATAATGTAGGCATTTTTGAGCCTGACCTCTTTACCTATGGAGAGTCTAAAATATTTCTTGTTGGCACTTTCTTTAAAGTCCTCACGCTCGATGTAGAGCACTTTGGAAAAAGGGACTTCACGGTAACCGCGAGACTCGTCTTCCTGGCTGTTTTCTGCCTCAAGCATTTCGGTCTGTCCATCTGGATAGTTAGTGATCACCAACTTTACTGGATCCAGCACACACATGACGCGATCTGCTTTTTTATTAAGGTCTTCTCGCAAATGAAACTCTAGGTGATTCATATCTACCAGGTTCTCTCTTCTAGCGATACCAACAGATTCTGCAAAGTTCTTAATGGCATCTGCCGTGTAGCCACGTCTTCTCAAACCACTAATAGTGGTCATTCTAGGGTCGTCCCATCCATTGACAACGCCTTGCTCTACGAGCTGCTGTAACTTGCGCTTGCTTGTTACCGTATGCGATACGTTGCGTCTGGCAAACTCACGCTGTTTGGGTCTTATTTTATTAGGATCTACCAATTGATCGAGAAACCAATTGTACAATTCTCTATGTGGTAAAAACTCTAGGGTACAAAAGGAATGTGTAATCTGCTCAATGTAGTCGCTCTCGCCGTGAGTCCAGTCGTACATAGGATAGATTTTCCAGTCTGTTCCCGTACGGTGATGTGCGCGGTCTACCACGCGATACATGATGGGATCCCGCATGAGCATGTTGGTGGATTTCATATCGATTTTGGCACGCAACACGTGTTCTGACTCACCATACTTGCCATTCTTCATGCCTTCAAATAGCTCCAGGTTCTCTTCTACACTACGGTTTCTATATAGGCTATCCACACCAGGTTCAGTAGGTGTTCCTTTTTGCTCTGCAATGGTGGCGCTGGATTGGGAATCTACATAGGCTTTTCCATCCTTGATAAGCTGTACCGCCCAATCATATAACTGCTGAAAGTAATCTGAAGCATAGCATAGATTGTCCCATTTGTAACCCAACCATTCCACGTCATTCTTGATGGCGTCGACAAATTTGGCTTCTTCCTTTGCAGGATTAGTATCATCAAAACGCAAATTGACCGGCTGGCCGTACTTCTCTCCTAGCCCAAAGTTGAGGCAGATGGCACTGGCATGTCCTATGTGAAGAAAACCGTTAGGTTCTGGTGGGAATCTAAACCGTATTTTTTCCTTTTCAAGGCCATTTTCTAGGTCCTCGTCAATGATGTCTTCTATAAAATTGTTGCGCTTTACCGTATCGCTCATAACCGTGACGTTTAACTTACAAAGTTAAGGATTAGCATATTGATATTGGAGCGTTTCAACCATCACTTCAGCGACTCTTTTTGAGGTCCATTTTTATGAAATGAAAGCGATGTTCGGAGAAAACTAAATCTTTTCTCGTGTGTGTTTGTTGGAGAAAAAGTTCGCTTTCGCGAAAGCGAACCACTTCTACCCTATTTCCATTCTTGTAAGGCTATTGATTCTCATTTCTTGATTCTATCTTTACCACATGCATAAAATTATCCTGAACAACGTTCGCGTTTATACAAACCACGGCTGTCTGACAGAGGAAGAACTAATAGGCAGTGAATATCGAGTAGATCTTGAAGTTACCACAGATCTTACCAAAAGCTCGCAAACAGACGACTTGAACGATACCGTGGATTATGTGTACCTCAACAAAGTCATCAAAGAAGAAATGGCGGTGCGTTCCAAACTACTGGAACACGTGGCCCAACGCATCATCAATCGAATTTTTACCGACGAAAACATGGTGAAGGAAATACAGGTAAAGGTTTCAAAACTGAATCCACCACTAGGCGGCGATGTGGAGATGGTCACCATACAAATGGAGCAATCGCGTTAGATATTTGCGGTATTTTAAAATATCTATCTCGTGCCATCACGGTACATCTATATAATTTACTACTTTTGCAGTCCCAATAATTTAGGGCGTCATGGCCGAGTGGCTAGGCAAAGGTCTGCAAAACCTTGTACAGCGGTTCGAATCCGCTTGACGCCTCTACAGAAATCCCTAGTCTTACGGCTGGGGATTTTGTTTTGTACTATCTATAAGTTTTAGGATGTCGTCCTCTTCTTCCAGCGGGATTTCTGGTTTATTGCCTTGGGAACTAGGATCAAAAACAGATTCTTGATCTGTCTTGGTTTCTGGGACTTTGGAGGCCGGTTTTTTAACCTCTTTCTTTTGTTCTAGTTCTTCCTTCATGGCGTCTTCGATCTCATTCAATTTTTCAGGATCCACGATGTCTGGCATGATATGAATACGATCTTCAAATTGCTCTGTAGTTTTTGGAAAAACGCCTTTGAATATCAATACGGCACCGCAAACCATCATAATGATGGCAATGATGCGCTTTAACCAAAAGATGCGTAATGGAGTTAGGTATCTATTTAGACTTTTGGCGAGTAAAATCTTGAAGATGTCCACAATGAAATAGACAATCAATGTCGTTGAAAAGAAGATCAAAATTCTATCACCATCACCTTCCAACTGCGGACTAAAAACCACAATCAATCCTAACCAGAAACCCAACACACCAACGTTGATAAAGTTGAGCAGAAATCCTTTCATCGCTAATTTGAAATAATTATTGTTCTGCACAATGAGAACATTGGGATCTACTTCTTTAAGATAGGATTTACGGGTTTGGGCAAAGGAGATCACGCCATAAGCAGCGAGTATACCACCACCAAATATGAATAAACTTGGGTCGTCCTTGAGTTTTTCCAATATGGAAGATGTCATGAAATAAGCCACCATCAAAAAAATGATGTCTGCGACGATAACGCCTATATCAAAGGCAAGCGCAGCCCTAAAACCTTTTATGGCGCTTGTTTCCAACAATGCAAAAAATACCGGACCTATCAGGAATGCGATAACAAATCCTAACGGTATAGCGCTAATAATATCTTCTACCATGTAGTCATAAGGCTAGACTACCAAAGGTATGCATTAGCGCTTAAAATGAAGAAAGCTATGTGTGCTTATCTATTTGATGACGATGTCACCACCAAATGTGGTCTTCTTGTTGACATTTGTAGGATTACCATACACAATGATATCACCACCAGCACGAACCACAGCATCTACTGATGCACTGGCATAAACTTCAACCTCACCACCAGCTTGTACCTTAACATCTGTAGTTTCTGATTTGAGATCTCTATTCTCTACAATACCACCAGTATTGACGACTACATTCTGCTTAATGACTTTTCCTGAAAGCTCGACAATGCCTCCAGTTACCGCACGCACATCTACCTTATTGAGATCGATACCTGCCACTACTCGCGCGCCTTCTTGAGTTCTGATTTCTACTGCGTCCTGTCCAGAAATATCTTTAACATAGATCTCTGCACCTTCATTAGCATCAATGGTTTTGATGTTAGTGTAATAAACCGTCACGTAGGTATTGTTACCATCAAATATCTTGTCTGTATCCATGCGTAGCTTGAGCAATCCATCCTTAAAAACATAGGTCACATTCTCTGAATCCTTTCCTTTTATTTCCAACTTATTGACATCAGATTTTATCAATTGAACATTGATAAGATCAAAGGCTTTAATCGTGTGAAAGTTGTCGATGTTGATTTCTCTTTCGCTTTGAGCGGTAACCGCAAATGAGATGGTTAATGCTAGTATGGCAAGTATGTTTTTCATGATAGGTGTTTTATTAAAGATGTAACTCCTGGAAAGTTGTTACAGTATACAGTGTTTAATTTTTTACAAATGCAAAATCGATAGACCATTCTGCATTGCGCACTATGGCTTTAAGTGTATCCTGCTGAATGTAATATTTGATATGTGTAGGGAACTCATTTTTAAGGTTTACCACTGTAAAACTAGAATCCGTGTAATCTTGTAAACGAAAAACAGTAGGTTCTTCATTCACACCAGTGACTTCTAGCGCCCAATTTTTAAAGTTGGCTCTATCCGATTTTCCAACCGGTTTAAGGGCAAGTCGCTCTTGAAAAACGGTATCATTTTGTGCTAAGGTATAGCCATGACCCAAGTAGATCCCAGCGTGCGTAGGCAACCACTTTTCATAAGTGATTTTTCCTTCTTCATCATTGATGCGTTGCCAGTCGCCTATGAGCCATCTAAAATTGGGAATATCTGCAGACGACTGTTTTGTATCAGATCCTTCTGGTTTACAAGCCACGAAAAATACCAGGACGAAAAGTATGTAATACCTCATATCTCAATGTCTGTAACCTTTCCAGGTGCCGCCATATCTGTAATCTGGTAACGCCTGATGGCGCTCCGTACACGACTTGCAACAAAAAATCCACTCACCACCTTTTATGATCTGGATGCGATACAAAGTAGTATGCTCTTGATGACAAGTATGGCAGGTTTTTGTTTTCAAGATTGAAATATCAAGCTACGGTAATTAAAATAGTAAAATCCATATCAACGTCATAACAATTCGTAGTTATGTAAACCTTCTTTTAATTCTTCCATTGTATAAAGCGCTTTTCGTTCTAAATGATTGAAACCATAGGCGTTTGACAGAAGAAATGCTGGAACAAATTTATCCTTTACCTTTAGAAGTAAACCAACATCAATAAGATTTGAAAATTCTTTCTTTATAACTTGAGCTTGTGGTGCTTTTGGGTTACAAATGATCTCATCATGATAACTACTGGAACCACTTTCAAACATTTTATCTATTCTACTCCTTCTAAGCCCACTTATTTTGCTTAAGATTTTATTCCATTGGGAATCAATTTTTTTTGTCTCTACAGGATCAGTAATCGAATCAGTAAAATATAGAAGTGTACGAACCCTTTTAATTTCAAGAATGCTTTGATTTTCTACGATGACTTTAGCGTGTTTGCAAGGCTCATAGGTATTTTCAAATTTCCTTATTTTGACTGTCATGGCTTCATCAGCATCGTTTTGAGAATCAGCTACTTCAGGAATACATTCTAGCTCTACGTAATAATCTTTAAACTCTATAACTATTTTGATGAACTGCGTCCAAATTCTTTCTGGATTAGAATTTTCTAGGGTATCAATAATTGCTTTCTCCTGAGGATCAAAGGTATAATTCAAAATATTTAAAAGTTCAATGGTTTAAATTCACTATCTATAAATATCCATTTTCGCTAATAAAAGCTTCTTCGCTTTCATGTAAGTTTTTCAAACTACTACTTCTCCACCTCAGCTCTTGATCCTACCATCCAGAAATCCAGGTGCTTCTTCACAAGATCTGCATTCTTGACTTTTACATAGACTTCATCACCTAGTCGGTAGGCGTTTTTAGTACGTCGACCTATTACGGCATATTCTTCTTCTACAAACTCATAAGAATCATCGTCTAGATCGCCCAGACGTATCATTCCTTCACATTTATTGGAAAGGATTTCTACATAAATTCCCCAATCAGTCACGCCAGAGATTACGCCTAAGAATTCCTCATCGGCATGATCTTTCATGAACTTGACCTGCATGTATTTGATGCTGTCGCGTTCTGCCTTTGTCGCCAGAATTTCCATCTCAGTCGAATGCTGGCATTTCTCTTCATACTGCTCTTCACTCACTGATTTCCCACCATCCAGATAATGCTGCAACAAACGATGCACCATCACATCAGGATAACGTCGTATGGGACTGGTAAAATGCGAATAGTAATCAAAGGCGAGACCGTAGTGGCCTATATTATCTGTGGAATACACGGCTTTAGACATCGTCCTGATCGCCAGTGTGTCGATCATGTTTTGTTCTTTTTGACCTTTGACATCATCCAATAATTTGTTCAAGGATGAGGTTATCGTCTTGCGATCACGCAGGTCCAGTCGGTGACCGAAACGAGTCACAAACTTTGACAACGCACCCAATTTTTCATCATTAGGCTCGTCATGAATCCTGTAAATGAAGGTTTGTTTAGGATTACGTTTTCCTATGAACGCCGCTACCTTTCTATTGGCCAGCAACATGAATTCTTCAATGAGTTTATTGGCATCTTTTGACGTCTTAAAATACACGCCAGTTGGGACCGCATTGTCATTGAGCTCAAATTTGACTTCCGTTTTATCAAAACTTAACGCTCCATCACGCATGCGCTGCTTACGCATTTTCTTTGCGATAGAATCTAGGGTTAAAGTCGCATCAACGATTTCAGGTTTGATGGCAGTTCGCTTTCGCGAAAGCGATATATCCTCAGGTATTTCTCCTTTACCAGTTTCAATGATGTGCTGCGCTTCTTCATAAGCAAATCGCTGGTCTGAATGGATGATCGTACGACCGAACCATTCTTTATACACCTTGCCATTATCGTCCATGATAAACACGGCCGAAAACGTCAATTTATCCTCATGCGGATTCAACGAACAAACGCCATTTGAGAGTACCTCTGGCAACATGGGCACCACACGATCTACCAGATAAACCGATGTAGCACGATCATAAGCCTCATGGTCCAGAACACTGTCCTGCTCCACATAGTGCGATACGTCTGCAATGTGAATTCCTATCTCGTACTTACCGTCTTCCATTCGTTTGAAGGAAAGGGCATCGTCAAAATCCTTTGCATCTGCTGGGTCAATCGTATATGTGAGTGTATCACGCATATCGCGACGCTTGGAAGTTTCTTGCTCAGATATGGAAGTATCCAGTTTTTCTGCATATTTCTCTACTTCTGGTGGGAATTCATACGGCAAACCATATTGTGCTAGGATGGCGTGGATCTCTGTGTCGTGCTCGCCTGGATCACCTAGAATGGATTTGACTTTTCCTGTTGGTGAGTCTTGTTTATCGTTCCAGTCCAGAAATTCTACCAGGACTACTTGACCGTCTTTGGCACCGTTGATATACTTTTTGGGTACGAAGAAATCGGTTTGGATTTTATGGTCCGTAACGTTGACAAAAGCAAACTTTTCATGGATTTGAATGGTACCTACAAACTCAGTTTTGGCACGTTTTATAATTCTGGTAATCTCACCTTCTGGTTGTTGACCGCGACGTCTATGGTAAACAAAGACTTCTACTTCATCACCGTTAAGTGCTTGTCCCAACGACTTGCGTGGTACCATGATATCTTCCTGTAGCTCGTTGGTAATGACATAGCCAGTACCTCTAGAACTCACATCAATCTTACCGGTATAGTGATCAATGGCCTTGATAAGCTTGAACTTACCGCGGTCGATTTCTTCAATCTTACCTTTTGACTTGAGTTGGTGTAATTTCTTTATGACTTGATTGCGTGTGCTGCTATCTGTAATTCCCAGCCTTGAGCAAATCTGCTTGTAGTTATAGGTAGTGTTCTCATCAGACTTTAAAACGTTGATGATGGACTGCGTAAGATTTTGAAACTTAGTCTTACCGCTTTTTTTCTTCTTCTTGTTATTCATACGATAGCAAAGTTAACCTATTCAAACTGGCATAGTTAATAAGAAGATATTAAAGCATTTTGGTAAAGTATTGTTGACCTTTAATTAACTTTATTTTAGGAAATTATCTTAAATTTGTTAAGCTTTTGTTTAAAGTTTTAAAGGCGAGCATTGACGATGAAGACCAAGAATCTATTTACCGTATCTAATTTAGCGATACTCTTATTTGTTTCCATTTGGATTCTAGGAATACTCGCGTTCTATTTTGTAAGCCTCAAATCTATCTAAACACTCAACCATTATTCAATACGATACAGTCTCCTTATCAAGGGGACTTTTTTGTTTTCAACATTTATATATATCATATTTTCTTTTTCTAATTTTTAAAAATAAAAATGATGATGATGATGTAATGTGGATAGCGGTATAAGTTTATGCCTTAATTTTTGCTTTAGTCTTTCACATGACTTTATGAGCAGTTATACACAGTTTATAAGAATCATACACTTATAATTTTCAGTAGATTACTCATTTTCATCCACAGTTGTCAATAACTGCTATTCACGGTTTATTGTTTACAAATCTGAAAAAATATCTTTGTTAACTACGATCATTTTACCGCTGAAAACTCACTAGAAAAAACCAAGGTTATCTTAAGGTTATCTGGATGTAAATTTTCATATGTTTTTTTAATTGGATAAAGCAAGAACTTTCTTTTAGTTTTTCTTAACAAGTAATGCAAGGGTTGTTGCATCCTGTTAATCATTCGTTGTTAATAACTGTAAAACGTTGGCCAGCCCTTATTTTTGTGGTTTAAAATGAACAAGACATGAATATATCCATAGGTAACGATCACGCAGGACCAGACTATAAAAAGGCTATTGTCGCATTTCTTGAAGAAAAAGGCCATGTGGTAACAAATCACGGTACAGATTCATCAGACAGTGTGGATTATCCAGACTTTGCACATCCAGTAGCAAAAGATATTGTTAACGGTAAGGCAGATCTTGCTGTAGTTATTTGCGGTAGTGCGCAAGGTGTATCCATGACAGTGAATAAGTACGCAGAAGTACGTGGCGCGGTATGCTGGTCTAAGGAAATAGCATTTCTAGCCAGACAACATAATGATGCTAACATCATTTGTATTCCTGCGCGATTTACTTCCATACCACAAGCAGTTGGCCTGGTAGAAACCTTTATCAACACACCTTTTGAAAGTGGAAGACACGATCGTCGTGTCAAAAAAATAAGTTGTTAATATCATGAAGCGAAGTGATCTGGAGCAACAATACAAGGAGTTGGGCAACCAGCTCCCATTGCAGTATCCAAACCTTAACTTCAAAAACCATTGCTACTGGCGCATCGCGCTAGATCAAGCAGTAGGTGACCAATGGAACCAGCATATTTCCAGTCCAGCGTATAAAAATTTGAGTGATCAACAATTGGAAGATGTGGTAAGTCATTTGAAAAGCTATGAGCAGGATGAGAAGCTGCTTGACCAGCATAATCGCGCCAGTTTAAAATGGCGTGGAAAATTATAGATCTTGACATGCTCGTCTAGCATAGAAAATAGACACACCACACTTTATAAATGAAAATCGCCGCTACCGCGGCTGCCAAAGATGAAAAAAGAAGCCTCCATCATTATACATCAGCTGCGTACGGCTGTACATCCGGAAAAAAAACTCATGGAAATCTGGCGAGAATTGGAGCTCTACGAGGATGATGAGAAAGAGGAAACTCTAGCCGATCTGGACACGAAACGCCAAGAATTCATGGCGCAGGGCGATGAGGAATTTGGCAATATGCTAGAAAAGATCATCACTGATATTAGGATAGGCATCAAGCCGCCGCAGCCTAAAAACGTTCCAAAACGCTTCTAGACATGGACATATCCATTAAATCTTTTGACCAACTCAACACCACAGAATTGTACGATCTCTTGCGATTGCGCAGCGAGGTTTTTGTGGTAGAACAAGACTGTGTCTATCAGGATGTGGATGGAAAGGATCAAAAAGCCATGCACATCTTGGGTCATGAAGGCGACCAGCTTGCTGCGTACACGCGCGTTTTTAAGGCAGGCGATTATTTTGATATGGCGAGTATAGGTCGTGTGGTGGTGAGCCCACAACATCGACGCAAGGACTATGGCAAAGAGATTATGAAGGCTAGTATGGAGTTCGCTTTCCTGCCTGACCGGCAGGCAGGCGCGAAAGCGAAACAGCCCATAAAGATATCTGCACAGGTCTATCTCAAGAAATTCTATGAAGATTTAGGCTTTGAAGAAACTGGGAAAAGATACCTGGAAGACGGCATCCCACACATGGAAATGGTTGCAAATCCTGAGTAGTTTTGATACCAGTATAATTACTTTTCTAAGGTTCGCACACTACAATCCTGTTGATTTACTTCCATTTCAATGGTGAGATGTTCAAAGTCATAAGCGTCCAGAGAGTCTAAAATCTTTTTCTTCACGCCTGACATCTGCTCTAGCGTTTCCACGTTTTCTAGAATCACGTGTGTGCTAAAAACGTGATGCTGCCCATCTTGCGACCAGATATGCGTATGGTGTAAGGAGCATACATGATCAAGACCAAGCAACCCAGATTTTATTTGTTCCAGATCCACATCCAGTGGTATTCCTTGTAGAAAGAGGTATACCGTTTCTCGCAGTCTTTTAAAGGCATTGAACAAGATATAGGCCGTGATTAACAAGGATAAAACAGGATCTATGTATTGATTTTCATAGAAATAAAGAACGATTGCTGCTATGAGTACCGCAGCCCAACCCAGCACATCCTCGATCATGTGCCATGACATAACTTTCTCATTCATGGATCTACCGTGAGTCAATTTATAAGCTGCATATCCATTGACGACAACTCCTATTAAGGCAAAAATGATCATCCCTTGGGCATCACTAGGTTCTGGATTTCGCAGTCGTTTGACAGCTTCATAGATCACATAAGCGCTACCTATAATCAGTACTACACCATTGATTAAAGCTCCTAAAAGGGACAATCTGCGATATCCATAACTGAATTTTTGGTCAGATTTCTTCTCGCTTTTATGTTGTAGATACCAACTGCTGCCCAGCGATAGGGTATCGCCCAGATCGTGAACCGCATCACTTACTATAGCGATGCTATTGGTATAAATACCACCAATAATTTCTAAAATGGTAAACCCTAAATTGAGGAAAAAAGCAAAGCGTATGTTGCGGGTAGAACTGTGATCGTGCGAGTGGTTGTGACCCATTGCTTAAAGGTAACATTTGTACGCAAAATGGATTCTAAACTTAATTTAAGTTTTGCTTATGGGATAATATTTCCCTTTCAACCAAAACGAAAATCTTACCAATAAAATTAGCGCAGGAACCTCTACTAAAGGTCCTATCACGCCTGTAAATGCCTGCCCAGAGTTGATCCCAAAAACGGCAATCGCTACAGCAATAGCCAGCTCAAAATTATTGCCTGCTGCGGTAAAGGAAATGGCAGCATTTTCATCATAAGTAGCGCCGTTCCATTTACTCACAAAAAAGCCAATCAGGAACATGATCGCAAAGTAGATCATCAATGGTATAGCAATCAACAACACATCAAACGGAATTTCTACCATCATTTTTCCCTTCAAGGAGAACATCACAATGATGGTAAACAACAAAGCGATAAGTGTGATAGGACTAATAAATGGCAGGAATTTCTCCTCATACCAGGTTTTTGAAAATGCGGGCACCAAAATTAATCGGCTTAAAAAACCTAATGCAAAAGGTATCCCTAGATAAATGAGAACGCTCATGGCGATGGTAGAAAGTTCAATATCTACAATCGCTCCTTCCATTCCAAAATAGGGTGGCAACACCGTTATGAACAACCAGGCATAAAAGGAATAAGCAAACACCTGAAAAATACTGTTGAGCGCCACCAGCGCAGCGCCATATTCCTTGTTGCCATCTGCAAGATCGTTCCAGACGAGCACCATAGCAATGCAACGTGCTAGGCCTATCAGGATCAAGCCTATCAAGTATTCTGGGTGATCTTGAAGGAAGATCATCGAGAGAATAAACATCAAGACCGGACCTACAACCCAGTTGAGCACTAGAGATATGCCGAGTATTTTTAAGTTGGTAAACACCTTAGGAAGCAGTGCATAATTCACTTTTGCCAATGGTGGATACATCATCAATATTAAACCTATGGCAATTGGAATATTGGTCATTCCATAGGTGAACCGGTCTATAGATGCCTCGATTTCTGGAATGATATTGCCCAGTAGGACGCCTATTACCATCGCGACAAAGATCCACAGTGTCAAATACCTACTTAAAAAGTCCAACTTTTTTAATTGCGCCATTTCTTATTTGATCTGAGAGAAGACGTATTTCATTTCGGTAGCGATTTGAAGACTGCGTTCCAAATAGGTTTCCTTTTGATGATCCGTTCCATCAGAAACTTTAGGGTCTTCATAGGTAAGTGCGATGCGCTTGTCAGTTCCAGGGATGAATGGGCAATCTTCATCGGCTTGTGAGCAGGTCATGATGGCTGCAAAATCTTCGGTGGGATTACTTTCATCATCGTACGCCTTTGAAAAAAGGTATAAAGCATCGTCCTCGCCATAGGCCACTTCGTATAAAGGATTCTCAGATTCGTCCACCATGGTAACCTTAAAGTGCTGAGACTCGAGCGTCTCAATAATCATAGGGAAAACGGCGGTAGTTTCGGTGCCTCCAGAGAAGGTAAGCACCTCTGGAATTTTATAATATGAAGCCATGACTTGAGCCCAGACTTGTCCCAAATGACTGCGTCTGGAGTTGTGGGTGCAGATAAAATTGAGGTTGATAGGCTTATCTTCCTTCTGTTGATAGATCATGTAGGCAGCCAGTTGGTCTAGAACCTCTTTACGATTTTCTGAAACTGTACTCGCATCAATCTGATCGATATACTGTTTTAATGTTGGAAACATAGGTAGGGTCTTAGCAACAACCAGAACCTGGTGCGCAGGAGTTGGCTTGTAATTCAGAAAATTTGATTTTTGATTTTTCACTTTGGCTTTGCTCGGTGACCGTGGTTTTTGGATTTGGAATTCCGCAGGCATCCTCGGCAAGGCAAGCTGTTTGTTTGTTGGTAAGAATAAAATGACCTTCTTTAAACTCAAGACCGTATTTGCCTATGGTACCAGCTTGATATTCTACTTCTATTTCGGCATCTGGTAGGTTCAAACGCTCTTTTGACAATGCTACAATTTGAGCCAGCTTTTCTGGGTGTAATCTGTGATCATAATCATTAGCGTTCCATAATTGGAAATTCACCACCGTTTCCTCACGTTCCTTGCCACCACAATCGATAAAATGACGGTGCACTTTACCAACTTCGGTTACATGAAAATGGCCAGGAACTTCTGTTCCATCTTCCATCTGAAAGCTGATGCGGTTGAGATTACTGAGTTGTTCTGTAAATTGGGATAGTTTCATAGTTTTTTTCTTTAACAACAATTAATAGAGCAATGCTCGATACTTAATAATTGGGACTCCAGCTGACTTTTTAAATCGTTCCAGCGTTCCATATTCATGCAATAACAAGTGCTGGTACCTTCTACGCTTCCTTTAATGATGCCTATTTCCTTAAGTGCCTTGAGGTGTTGCGAGATGGTAGCTTGAGCAAGATCAATCTCATCCACAAGATCTCCACAAACGCAGGTCTGCCTACTTAACAAATGCTGAATGATAGCTACACGAGCTGGATGTGATATCGCTTTCGCGAAAGCGGCCACCTCATTAAGCTCTTTAGAGAAAATGGATGTTTTGGTAGTTCCCATATTGATCGTAATATTACGATGAATAATTCTAAAAAAAGGGTTTTAGTCCACTTTTGTGATGTACAGTTCTACGCGACGGTCGTCCTTATCGCTGCCGCCTAAAGGTTTTGTGCGGCCATAACCCGCAAATGACATGCGACTGGGATCGACTCCATATTCTGATAGAATGTTGTAAATCAATTTTGCCCTGGCATATGACAAGTCTGATCTCATGGTGTTGCGATCCAGTGCGTCATCAAACATGGGATTGATGCAGCACACATGGCCACGTATCTCAAAATGGATGTTGGGACGCGCCACAAGTATCTCAATCACTCGCTTCATCAACGGGATGGATTCTGGGTTCAATGTGGATCTACCTCTCAAGAAATGAATGTCTTTAAGAATGATGACCTCGTCAGTCTCAATGTTCTTGCGTAATAATGACCTAAAAGGTTCTTCCCTACCATTCACTGGCGGACTTATACTGGTGGGAACCTCAATGTATTCTTCCAGATCGTCAATAGTGATCAAGTCAGCACTACTCTTTTTCTTGCGCACTTGATAAATGACTTTTTCCTCATATTCATCAATCACGGCTTTTTGATCTGGTGTGAGTTGGCTTTTTTGAAGGGTACGCATGGCAAGTCTACTGGCTGCAGGCTCTTGAAGTGTAAAAGTTACATCTACTCGCCTGTTGCGAGCTCTGGTCTGGATGATTTCCATGCGATTGCTGGCATCTGCCAGTGCTATCTCACCTTTTCCAGCTACCTGCTTGTAGATGTTCATCATGTTGATGTCGTGATCCAGCAGCCACATGGCTACGGTTTCTACCCTATTTTCTGATAGCTTTTGATTGTATTCAAGTGTGCCGCGATCGTCACAATAGCCTAAAATCTCTACCTCTAGAATAGGCAGGTAGATCAAATCATTGAAAAAGGATTCGAATGCTTGAAGCTCGCTGCTCTTGAAATCATATTTGTCAAGATCAAAATAAATGCTGTGCTGCACGGTGAGTTGAGCCGCAGTGGTTGCCACAAAACATATGGTAAATAGATATGTGGCAAGGTGTTTCATTAGCTCAAAATCTTGCGATATCTGGTCTCGTCATTCAATACTTTAATGGCCTCTTGAATCTCTGGACTAAATTTCAACTGGTAGTTGTATAGACCTTCACGATAGAAATAGCGCTTCACGATTTCATCGGTAAGAAGGGACATGAGCTCTTCTTTTTTGTCACGCATGTCTTTCTTTTTGGTGTTTTGAATGGCCTGCATCATGCCTTTATAACTGGTGGCGATGTCGTCGTCAAGTTCTTCATTGACTGCGGTTTTGTACGCTTTCGCGAAAGCGGACTCCGTAACCGTCTCAAAGTCAAACCCACGAGCTTCTACCCAAGTGATAAAATCGTTGAAATCTGCATCAGTAAGTTGGATCTTTTCAAGATCGTCGTATTGATGAGCGTAGTAATACTGTGTGGCATAGTCAAAAATGGCATTTTCACGCAGTAAGGATGTGGTAATAGGAGAATAAGCGGCACTTGCCAATTTGATATCTGGATCCACGCCACCACCATCATAAACGGTACGACCGCTGTTGACCGTTTTAAAAGCCTTGTAGTCTTCCTTTTTAGTTCTTACGGCATTGCCTTCTGCATCGCGGTTCCAGTAATCCAAAGCCTGTATGCAACGACCGCTGGGCGTATAGTATCTAGAAATGGTAATTTTTACTTGCGTTCCATAACTCAATTCTTTGGGACGCTGGACAAGACCTTTTCCAAAACTGCGCGCACCTATCACCACTCCACGATCATAATCCTGGACGCTACCACTCACGATCTCACTGGCACTCGCACTGCGGCCATTGATCAAAACGGCTAGCGGTATGTCTGCATCAAAGGCGTTGCGTTTTGTGAGGTACGTCCTGTTGAATTTTTCTATACTGGATTGCGTGCTGGTGATGAGCTTGTCCTTTTCAATAAAAAGGTTGGAAACATTGACTGCTTCGCTCAGCAAGCCGCCTGGATTACCTCTTAAGTCCAGGATAATTTTAGTCGCGCCTTGTTCCTTAAGCTGTTTGATGGCTTCTTTAGTCTCTCTGGAAGCTTTTTCGTTGAATTTAGAAAGTACGACATAGCCTATGCTAGGTGTAGCCATCTCAAAAAATGGCACTGCTTTTATTTCTACCGCAGCCCTTTTGAGCGTGGCCTTCATCTCCTTGCCTTGTCTTAAATAAGTTACTTCCACTTGAGTATCTGCAGATCCTTCCAGCAATTGGCCTGCGTTCTCGTCATAATCCGAAACCTTGACGCCGTCAATGACGATGATTTCGTCACCAGCTTTAAGACCAGCTTTATCTGCTGGATAATCTTTCCAGGGCTCCACTATAATGAGTTTGTCTGCTCTGGAACTCACATTAGCACCTATACCGGTAAACTCGCCACGCGAATTGATCTTGGCACGTTCAACTTCTTGCTCTGTCCAGAAAGTGGTGTACGGATCTAGATCTGATAACATTCCTTCTATCGCGTTATCCATGAGTTGCGCAGGATTGGTTTCATCTACATAGTTCATGTTGAGCTGCTTATACATCTCTGTAAAGATTTCGATCTGCTTGGCGATTTCAAAAAAGTCATTTTTGAAACTGGCTAATGATAGAAAAAATACAGCCCCTAAAACCGGAACCAGAATTTGTCTTTTGATCTTATGAAAAGTAGATGCCATAAAGGATTGTGTGCTAAAATGTTATACTAATATACTCAAAACGAGCTTACACTAATTTTAGTGCAATTATGATTCCGTAGTTGTGGAGGTATGGGATTTATGCAATTGCTTGATAATTCCCTGCAAAAGCTGCTTGACATGGTCCTGATCTGAAAGTTTGTGGGATTGATAGATCCACATAAAATGGAAGTGCCTGTCTTCTAACTGAGGTAAATTGTGCTGCTCCAAACGGTACGCTTCCCGCAGCAGTCGTTTTACTCTATTGCGGTCCACGGCATGCTTGAAGAATCGCTTAGGCACACTGAAACCCGATCTATGTACACCAGGTTCTTCTTTTACGGCATATTTAAGCAACAGCGCACCTTTCCTGATGGTTGTACCTTGAGCAAAAAGCTCTGTAATGGCTTTTTTGCTTTTTAGTTTTTTGTCTTTGCCTAGTGTGTAGCGCATGCCGCAAAGATACTGGAGGCATTTTTGAAACCAGCAATAAAAAAAAGGCGCCCCAGTCGAGACGCCTATTCCATAATAAATTAAATGCGTTTAATTATTCTGCATCAGTGTGAACACTTGGTACTTGTTGTTTTCTCTGTCAACATCTGCCATCATATTCTTAGGGTCGATAGTTACATTACTAATGTCTTTTTTGCTCAATCCACTTAATTGAAGTTCATAAGTTGGGTAAGCCCAAGCCCAATCTGCTGCCACAGTCCAGTCTGCAGGCACTTTTTTCTGATTGTACATGAATTCCAGTGGTACATAGTACATTTTGCTGGTGCCATCATTCATGGTCACTTGAATGTCCAGCGGCATGGGCATAAGACCCTTTCGCGAAAGCGATACAGTAGCCACTCCATTTATATCTTGCAAATCATCAATCGCATAGTCAATGGTATTGGTTGTCTGAGTAAAGTCAATGAGATACCAATCCAATTCAAAGCCGCTTACACGCTCTGCAACGCGTTTGAAATCATTAGGATTAGGGTGCTTAAATTTCCAGGTGTTGAAATACTCTTTGATGATCTGGTCACGGACGTCCTCGCCCACAATATAACCTAGTTGTGACATGAAAACCGCACCTTTGGAATACGCTGTTGTTCCATATGCGGCGTTGCGAGCATAACGGTCTGCATGAGTGGTTTGTGGCTGCTCAATTCCAGAATTTGCGAGTCTGATGTAACCACTGTAGGATCCTGCATTAGGATTTTCCTTGTTCTCATTATAGATCTCATCCATCGCGAGACTGGAGATATAGGTGGTAAAGCCTTCATCCATCCATTCATGTTTTGCCTCGTTAGTAGCTAGGATATGGTTGAACCAAGAGTGTGCGAACTCATGTGCGGTAACGCCGGCAAGGCTGCCGTAGCTGCGCTCGCCTGTAATTAACGTTGCCATGGCATATTCCATACCACCATCACCACCTTGAATCACAGAATATTGTTTGTAAGGATACAACCCTACATTTTCATTATAGAACTCCAACATCTTGTTGGTATCTGGCTGTAGTTTTTTCCAGTTGGCCTTGATCGCCTCGTTGTCTTTGTAAAAGAAGTGAAGGTCGACTCCATTTGCTCCTTTGTAGATATCATGTATGTAATCAGGATCTGCGCCCCAGGCGAAATCATGTACCATAGGCGCCTTGAAGTGCCAGGTCAATTTACCATCCTTACCTTCTGCAGGGCCAGAATTAGGGCGATCATAACCATGTCCTATTTCTTTAGGGTTTTGGAGGTAGCCTGTACCACCAACTGTGTAATCCTTATCGATAGTGAGTTTTACATCAAAATCTCCCCAAACGCCATGAAATTCACGACCTACATACGGCGTTGCATTCCATCCATCACGATCAAACTCCGCTATCTTCGGGAACCATTGTGTCATGGAAAGTGACACACCTTCTGCATTATTACGACCGCTGCGGCGTATTTGTACGGGTACCTGACCGTTAAAATCCAGTTCAAATGTGGTGGATTGTCCGGGCTTCAAAGCTTTGGCGAGCGGTACAATAAGAATGGTACCTTCTTCCATTGGGTTTAGCGGTACGCCATCCTGCATCATGTTTTTCACGTGTAATTGTCCTTGCTCGTTAGGTTGTAAACCTGCAATTCTAGAACCTACACGACGATCTGGATCTGCAATGGTGCGGGAACGCACGTCCATCTGGCTGCCTGGCTGGAACGCGTTGAAGAACAAGTGGTAATACACACGGTCCAAAGTTTCAGGTGAGTTGTTGGTATACACCAATTTTTGCTTACCGGTATATTGATAATTGTCAACATTCATATCCACATCCATGGTGTAGTCAACATGTTGTTGCCAGTAACCAGGTACAGAAGAGTCTGTTGTATTTGTAGGTTTGGTGTTTTGGGTAGAGCTACAGCTGGCTAGAAAAACACCAACGGTGAGCATTAAAAAAATCCTTTTCATGTATAATTTTTAGTAAGAGATAAAGATACAAATTTGAAAGCACTGTTTTAAGGCACAAAAGATACGCACTATTTAGTGGGCGTTCCCTACGGTCAGGCTTTACGCTGCCATCTTTTTGAGCCCAAATGCAACACTGCAGAGGCTCAAAAAGGATGTACGCTTCAATCCTTAACGCGTAACTATGTTTCAAACATTTTATTGCTATTCTATCGTTACTGCGGTTTGACGGCTTGAAAATCAAAATGATATCTGAAAACCAAGATTTGTTTAAGTAGGCTCATAAGCTAAGAGCATCGTTTAATGCGAAAAGTATGAGCAAAAAAAAGACCCTAGCGATTGCTAAGGTCTTTGTTGTGGGCCCACCTGGGCTCGAACCAGGGACTTTCTGATTATGAGTCAGATACTCTAACCAGCTGAGTTATAGGCCCTCAAAATATCGCAGCGCGATATACTGATTTAAAAGTCTGCAAATTTACACTATCCGCTCGTTTCACCAAACTATTCATTGATTTCCTGACATAGTTCTACCAGTACTCCATTAGTCCCTTTAGGATGCAAAAAGGCAACGAGTTTATTGTCAGCTCCTTTTTTGGGCTCTTTGTTTAGTATGGTAAAGCCTTCATTTTCCAGTCGCGTCAACTCTTTTTTAATATCCTCTACCGCAAAGGCGACGTGATGAATGCCTTCACCTCGCTTTTCTATGAACTTTGCAATCGCGCTTTCAGGATCTGTGGCGGCTAGTAGCTCTATCTTGTTCTCACCAGCTTTGAAAAAACTGGTGATCACATTTTCGGTTTTGACTTCTTCCATTTTATAGGATGCGGTTCCCAGCAGCTTTTCGTATAGATTATTGGAAGCTTCTAAATCCTTGACGGCAATTCCTAGGTGTTCAATTTTTCCCAGCATGGTATTGTTTTCATCAAAAATAATGATTTCAGAAATTGGCAGCTCTTGATTTGTCCTTGATGGAGTCCACAATACTCAATGTTCAACCTATGAACTTTAAATGGTAATTAAAACATCAAACCTGCGTTAGGGACAGTAGCGTAAATCCTTTTCCGGCCTTCTTCATAGTCAAGCTGGGCTTGAAAAGATTGTAGCGCATAGCCCGACGGCAACCTTGAGCGCCAGGGAAATTTTGCCGTAACGCCCTAATCATTATAATTATAGAATCTAGTTACCTTTGTAGCATGGAAGAAACTCAACGTCAGAAGAAAATCGCCGGTATCCTGCAAGAGGATATCTCGAATGTGTTGCAGGAGAAAATGCGGGAGAATGCCGTTAAAAATCTGCTGGTGTCTGTTACTAAGGTAACGGTCACGCCAGACCTGGGTTACGCCAAGGCTTTTATTTCAGTTTTCCCGCCAGAAAAGGCAGATGCTGTGGTGAATGAGATCAAGGAGATGACGAGCGATATACGGTATGAGGTTGCGGCAAAGGTGCGCCACCAGTTTCGTCGTATGCCAGAGCTGCAATTCTACAATGACGATAGCCTGGAATATATGGACCAGATCGATAAGGAGTTGAAGGGCGAGAACAACCCTATTGAAAATCCTGATATCCTGCCACGACGCAAGAAGTCATAAGTGAACTTTTCGTTTTACATAGCGCGACGTTACCTGATTTCCAAGAATGGCAAGAATGCCATCAACATCATCAATATCCTCAGCTTTATTATCACAATCGTTGGGACCACGGCATTGTTTATTGTGCTTTCTGGTTTTAGCGGGTTGAAGGAGTTTAGCACCAGTTTTAGCGGTTATTTTGATCCAGACCTTCAGGTCACGGCGGTGCAGGGAAAAACGTTGAATGTTCCGCTTTCGCGAAAGCGTGCTCTCGAAAACATCACTGGTATCCAAGTGCTCTCTGAAGTCATTGAAGAAAAGGCCTTTTTAAGCTATTCTGAAAAAAATGACATTGCCTATATAAAAGGCGTGCCAGACAATTATGACCAGATCGTGTCGCCAGATTCCATTCTAATTTACGGTAGCTGGCTTACTGACAATGATCCCCAAGTGGTCATGGGTGCAGGAATTGCAGACGACCTTTCTATATCTGTCAACGATTATTCAACCTTTATGCAAATCATGGTGCCGCGACCAGGTACCAATGCGATCAATGCGATGAATTTAAGCCGTTCTTTTAGCACGCTGGATGCGATTGCCACGGGACAATTTAGCGTTAATGAAGATCTAGACAACAAGTATATTTTCATGCGGCTGAGTGCTGCTCGAACGTTGCTTAGTTATAGTGACTCCACGGTCACGGCGCTTGAAATCAAGCTTACCGATCCTGACATGGAAGATGAGGTGCGTGAAGAGATCACTGCTCTTTTTGATGTGGATCTTGAAATCAAAAACAAGCTGCAGCTTAACGGTGCGCTCTACAAGATGTTGAACAGTGAGAATCTGGCGGTGTATTTGATTTTTACACTGGTGTTAATCATTGCTCTTTTTAATGTGGTAGGTTCTATCATCATGATGATTTTAGACAAGAAGAAAAACCTCAAAACCCTGGCAGATCTAGGCGCTGAGGTAGGTCAACTACGCCTTATATTCTTTTTACAGGGAACCCTAATGACGCTCTCTGGCGGCATCATCGGTTTGTTGATAGGTATAGGGTTTGTATATGGCCAGATCCATTATAACTGGATCTACATTGCTCCAGGTATACCTTATCCTTTTGCGATGGAGCTTTTGAATGTCTTGGTTTCTTTATTGACGATTGCCGTACTGGGAATTATAGCCAGTTATGTAGGTAGCCGCAGGATCAACGACCGGTTGCTTTCTCAAGCGAAGTTGTAAACCGATTTTCTTCTGTCATGTTTTTGCATGTTAGCATCCTTTTTTGCGATGCTTAGATGATACCAATATTCTCACTAAAGGCAACTTATTTGCGATCGAATTTTAAATCACCATTATTTTGCGCTTACTTCTAACAGATCCAGAAACGAGTTCAGGGTGACAGGAATATTCGAGTTGGTGATAATTAAAAGGAAGAGTTGGGTAAAGCAGTAATAATTAAGCTTTAAGCAAAGCTATAATCACCAAATTCCTGCAACACTTCTTCAAAAGCGGCAAAAACTGATGCACTATCATCGCTAGTGACCATTTTCATGCGGTGTTCTTTGAAGTTGGGAATCCCTTTGAAATAATTAGTATAGTGACGACGGGTTTCAAAAACGCCTAGTTTTTCTCCTTTCCAGGCAATAGCCATTTCCAGGTGGCGTCTCGCTACCTCCACACGTTCTTGCATGGTAGGTGGATCCAAGTGCTCGCCGGTCTTGAAAAAGTGCTTGACTTCTCTAAAAAACCATGGATAACCTATACTGGCCCGACCTATCATAGCGCCGTCAAGTCCATATTCATCACGCATTTCTACAGCACGCTCTGGTGTGTTGACATCGCCATTCCCAAAAACCGGAATATGCATCCGTGGATTGTTCTTAACTTCTGCAATAGGTTTCCAGTCGGCATCGCCTTTGTACATCTGGGCTCGCGTGCGACCGTGAATACTAATGGCCTTGATACCTACATCTTGCAAACGCTCTGCTACTTCAACGATCTTGATGGAGTCGTGATCCCAACCCAATCGTGTTTTTACGGTAATAGGCAAATTGGTGTGCTTGACCATGGCGGCAGAAAGTTGCACCATCAGGTCAATGTCTTTTAGAATTCCTGCGCCGGCACCTTTAGAAACTACCTTTTTCACGGGACAACCAAAGTTGATGTCAATCATGTCTGGCTTGGTGCGCTCCACGATCTCTACAGACTGTAGCATGGATTCCATATTGGCGCCAAAAATCTGGATACCAACAGGTCGCTCCGTTTCATAAATGTCCAGTTTCATGGTGCTTTTTGCGGCGTCTCTTATGAGGCCTTCGCTAGAAATGAACTCTGTAAAAACGACATCTGCACCATTTTCCTTACACAACGTACGGAATGGTGGATCACTCACATCTTCCATAGGTGCGAGAAGTAATGGGAAATCTGGTAATTGAATGTCGCCTATCTTAACCATGCTGCAAAGATAGGGCAGTTGTTTGACAATTTATGATGCGTAGAAATTTGTGGAAGTTCGCTTTCGCGAAAGCGTAATTTTCTAAAATCCGACACCTTTAGCATTGGTCCGCTCTTGGTCATCTGGAGTTGATACATCACGATTACTCAGTCTAAAGTTCCCAAATTTATAAGTGAACCCTATTGTAATCAGATTTGTTTCTGGTATGGCGAGGAATTCATTATCCTGATTTTGATATCTGGACCTGAGCGGCTGATTTTGACTTAAGAAGATGTCACTATAATCTAATGTTACGAAAGCGCGATTATTCCATAGGCTTTTGTAAAAGCCAATCTTTGTTTCTAACCTATCTTTAAGTTCGTACGATCCAGCGAGATAGTTTGACAGATAACTGGTGTTCACATCTAGACTTAAGGTTCGATCCTTTGAAAGAGTGATTCTACTAAATGCGCTAAAATAAAAACCAGTAATATTCAGTTTTTGTAGTTCCTTTTCAGACTTCAACGCTCTAAATTCATTTTCTTGATGATAGAGGCTTGTTTGAAGCTGTACAAAAATGGATTGAGTAAGATATTTATAAGTAGAAAAGTCAAAACTATACTGACGTTCGTATTCCATATTGACATTTTGTGAATTCAGGACGTTAGTTTGGTTATCCTGAAAAGGTAATATGGCTAAAGCACCCTTAGT
Source organism: Nonlabens agnitus (assembly GCF_002994045.1). Lineage (NCBI taxonomy): Bacteria > Pseudomonadati > Bacteroidota > Flavobacteriia > Flavobacteriales > Flavobacteriaceae > Nonlabens > Nonlabens agnitus. The sequence continues at coordinate 2,578,943 of NZ_MQUC01000003.1, read as the reverse complement.
ATTGACATAATATAAATCAAAGGAATATTGATTTTTAATCGTCCAGTTAAGGTCCAAACGGTTTGTGAAAGAAGGTCGCAGGTTAGGATTTCCTGTGTTCACATTATTATCATTTATAAAATACGTGAACGGATTCAAACTCTCATATCGCGGTCGCTCGATAGAGCGTCTATAACTCAAGGTTAAGGAGTGGTTGTCGCTTACTTGGTTCGTCACAGAAAGGTTAGGGAATAGCTCAAAATATTCCTGCGTATTGACCTGACCCAAAGAGCGACTGTCGCCTTCTACATCTGTTTGTTCTGCGCGTAGGCCTAGCGCCATGGCCCATCTATCCCAATCGCGATCTACCTGGAAATAGGCGGCATAGATATTTTCGTCATATATAAAACGATCTGAAAGAGCGGCGTTGAACTGGCGTGAGCCCGTATCTGTATCAAAAAAGTCTAGTTGGCTGGTAGAGCTTACATCAGAGAATTTGGCACCAGCCTTAAGCAGGTAATTCCCGATGGTGTTTTCGTAGTCTGCTTTCGCGACAGCGATATCAATAGTCTGGGCAGCATCTGTAAAGAAACTGTTGGTAGAAGTAGTGGCACCGTTTTGATCGAAAAAATTACTCAATAAATCTTGTGTTTTGTCACGATCTGTAAAAATGTAGTTTCCTTCAAGAGAGAAACGACCAGCACCTTGATTAAAAGAGTTGTTCCAGGCTGCGTTTACAAAACCTGTGGTACGGTCAATAGCCAGGTCGCTGTTGGTGTCAAAACCATCAAAACTCATGGAGCCGCTGGGCAAAATGAAGGTTTCCACATCTGTTCTTACGTCTTGATTATTGTTGGCACTGTAATTTGCGGAAATGCTGATGTCGTTGCTGTCGTCAAGTGTAAAATCGATGGCCGTGTTGAGGTTGTGCGCATCACTTTCTGTCACCTTTTCAAAATCTGTAAACCATCGCGAGCTGCGAGAGCCGTCAGGATTGAAAAAGCCTACTTGAGCCTCGTCCAGTTTTAAGTCTTTACGTGGATTGTAACTGTAGTTGGCATAGATATTTACCCAGTTGTTCTTGTAGAATTGTGAAGTTCCAATCTGATACTTGGCAAGTTCATCAATAGAATAACTACCGTTTATGGAACCTTTGTAACCTAGAGACACGCCTTTACTGGTGTTGATGTTGATCACGGCAACACCTTCTGCATCATAATTGGCTGACGGGTTTGTGATGACCTCGACGCTCTTGATATTATCACCGCTCTGACTTCTTAAAAAATCGTTGAGCTCGTCTTGTGTAATGTACACGCGTCTGTCATTTATGTAGATTACTGCCGTAGCGTTTTGTACCATGTAGGAACCGTTCATTTCAAAAACACCAGGTGTGTTCTTCAAAATATTTGCGGCATTACTGGTGCTTAGCGAGGTGTTTACTACGTTGAAAATCAATCGGTCGGGACGTTTTTCAATCGTGGGACGCCTTGCGGTGACGGTGACGCCGTCTAGCGATTCTGTTGCAGTGGAAAGAAGGAGATCGTTTAAGTTCGTGGTGTTGTTGATGGTCAGCTTTCGCGAAAGCGTTACATATCCTATATAACTCGCTGCAAAAGTATAGTCGCCCGTTGCAATGTTTTCCATCTTAAACCGACCATTATCATCTGTAGTAGTGCCTTTGTAATAAGTGCTGTCAGGCATTTTGAACAACAGTGCATTGGCATAGGCTACCGGCTGGTTCTGTTCATCTATTAGGTTTCCTTGTATGGAATGTTGAGCTGTGATTTGAAGGCTCACGAGCAGCACCATAAGCGTAATAATTTTCATACAGGAAAGTTGTAATTCGTAAAAATAATAAAACCCACCTGTTTAAAGGAAGATTATAGCGCTTAACCTTTTAGATTATATTTGTACCGATAAAATTTCTATGAAAAACATACGCAACTTTTGTATTATCGCCCATATTGACCACGGTAAAAGCACGTTGGCAGATCGCCTGCTGGATGCCACCCAAACAGTTACCGCACGAGAGTCAAAGGCGCAGTTGCTTGATAATATGGATCTGGAACGTGAGCGTGGTATCACTATCAAATCCCATGCGATCCAGATGGACTATATCGCACCTGACGGCGAGAAGTATATCCTAAACTTGATTGACACGCCTGGACACGTGGATTTCTCCTATGAGGTTTCCCGTTCCATTGCGGCTTGTGAAGGCGCCCTTTTAATCGTGGACGCGGCACAAAGCATACAGGCACAAACGATTTCCAACCTTTACCTAGCGCTGGAGAATGATCTAGAAATCATTCCAGTCTTAAACAAAGTGGATCTTCCATCTGCTAACGTAGAGGAAGTTACAGATGATATCGTGGACCTATTGGGTTGCGACCCTAGCGAGGTGATTCCCGCAAGTGCCAAAACCGGCCAAGGAATCCAAGATATATTAGATGCGATTATTGAACGCGTTCCCGCACCTAAAGGTAATGTGGATGAGCCTTTACAGGCTCTAGTTTTTGATTCACAGTACAACCAGTTTAGAGGTGTTGAGACCATCTTTAGAGTTATCAACGGCTCGATCAAAAAAGGTCAACACATCAAGTTTGTGGCAACGGGCGAGAGCTATTATGCAGACGAGATAGGAACCTTGAAACTAAATCAAGTTCCCAAGCAAGAAATTAAAGCGGGTGATGTAGGATACCTGATTACCGGTATCAAAGAAGCCAAGGAAGTTAAAGTAGGTGACACGATCACAGACCATGAACACCCAACTACAAACCCCATCGGCGGATTTGAAGATGTAAAGCCTATGGTTTTTGCAGGAATCTATCCAGTGGATACTGAGGACTATGAAGACCTGCGGTCCAGTATGGAAAAGTTGCAGCTAAATGATGCTTCATTAGTATTTCAAGCAGAAAGTAGTGCGGCGCTGGGATTTGGTTTTAGATGTGGATTCCTGGGAATGCTGCACCTTGAAATCATTCAGGAACGACTGGAGCGTGAGTTTGATATGACCGTGATCACCACGGTACCTAACGTTTCCTATTTTGCGTACACTAACAAGGAGCCTGACGTGCCACTTATCGTCAACAACCCGTCAGACCTTCCAGAACCGTCCACACTCAATAGGGTAGAAGAACCATACATCAAAGCCACGATCATTACAAAATCTGACTTTGTTGGTAACGTGATGTCCTTGTGTATCGAGAAACGAGGAATCGTGACCAATCAGACCTATCTAACTACAGAGCGTGTAGAGTTGACATTTGACATGCCACTTGCTGAGATCGTCTTTGACTTCTACGATCGTTTGAAAACCGTTTCGAAAGGTTACGCATCTTTTGATTACGCACCTATAGGTATGCGCGCTTCAAAACTGGTAAGAGTAGATATTTTATTGAATGCCCAAACGGTCGATGCCTTAAGCGCCTTAATCCACTTTGACAATGCCTATACCATAGGTAAGAAAATGGTGGAAAAACTCAAGGAACTCATACCGCGCCAGCAATTTGATATTCCAGTACAGGCGGCCATTGGAGCAAAGATCATCGCTCGTGAAACCATCAAAGCCCTGCGTAAAGACGTAACCGCAAAATGTTATGGTGGTGATATCTCGCGTAAACGTAAACTTCTTGAAAAGCAAAAGAAAGGTAAAAAGCGCATGCGCCAGGTAGGAAATGTGGAAATCCCACAACAGGCGTTTATGGCGGTTCTTAAATTGAACGATTAAGTTTGTGAGGAGTTCGCTTTCGCGAAAGCGAACTAGCTAAAACCCTCAAGCCTTTACTACAGTCATTTCAGGAGGAATGATTTATTCTTCCACATTTTCCATGGTCACCTCTCCACTGGCTTGTTCTACAATTTGTTTACCCATGTAAACGAGTAGGCTACCTTCTTCAATCTCAATTTCCAAAGAATTAGAAGGAATCAAATCGATCTTTTTGCCGGTCCTGATAAATAGAGGAACGATGTCGGTATCGGTTTTAGTGATCTCAATCAACCCACGAAAATGCTCTGTGCTATGAAGTTCGATCTCATGGATATCGCCGTAATGACGGGCAACTTCCATCAGGTTAACATAATCGTCTGTAGCAGAAAATAATCCAGCATCTGGATTCTCATTGGGATTGCTTATTTCACTGGAGTGCACCAATCTGAAGGCGCCATTTTCTCCATATAGTTTACCAAATCTCTCTATCGCATAATCATTGATTTGCGAGTTACCGGTAAGCGCCAGCAGGTATCCTATATTGTTGAATTCAATATCGTCCGTCAAGGCATCGCTGTAGATATCCGCAACCTGGGCATCAAGGCCTCTTTCTTTTGCGGCGCGTATGTTATTGTTGTTGGTATCTATTAGAACGACACTTCTACCATGTTCTTTAAGATATTGGGCGATAAGCCTTGAGAATTTAGAGGCGCCCACGATCATGATACCTTCAGATTGCTTGAGGAATACGCCTACGATTTTGGCAAATAATCTGGCTGTAGTTGCATTTAAAAGAACGGTTCCTAGAACGATCATGAACACTAATGGCGTGATGTACTCTGCTCCAGGAATACCTTGGCTCACCAGCTTGGACCCAAATAGTGAAGCGATACCAGCGGCAACGATACCACGCGGCCCTACCCAAGAAATGAACAGCTTCTCATTCAGGTTGAGCCCACTATTGATGCTACTCGCAAAAACTCCCAACGGCCTGATGACCAATACGACCACACCAAATAACAGTGCAGTTCTCCAATTATAAAGTAATTCTAGGTTTGCCATGTCAATATTGGCCGCAAGCAGAATAAATAGAATAGAGATAAGAAGGACACTAAGCGACTCTTTGAAGTAAAGCAACTCTTTAATATTAGGTAAATTGATGTTACCTAACACCATTCCCATAACTACAACCGCAAGAAGTCCAGACTCATGAGCAAAAGAGTCGCTCAAAACAAAAACACCCAGAACCGTTGCCAGTGTAAAAACATTTAAAAGGTAGTGAGGTACTTGCTTTGCTTTTATGATAAAAGCAAGACCATGAGCAAATGAGAAGCCAAAGGAGAATCCAAACAATACAATTTTACCAAACTCTTGAAGCGCGACCACGGTAAACTCGCCTCCAGCATTTGCACTAATAAATTCAAAAACCAAAACGGCAAAAAGCGCCCCAATTGGGTCTATCAATATTCCTTCCCATTTAAGAATGGAACTTATGTCCTTTTTGAGCGGTATGTTACGCAAGATAGGCGTGATTACCGTTGGACCAGTCACAATGATAAGTGCACTAAACAGCAAGGAAATCTCCCAGGACAATCCAAAAATGAAATGAGTCGCCACACCAGCACCTAAAAATGTGATGATCACCGCAACAGAAATCAATTTACCTATCACAGGTCCGGTGTTTAAGATCTCGGCGCGTTTAAGAGTCAATCCACCTTCAAAAAGGATGATGCTAATCGCCAGAGAAACAAAGTAATACAGGCTATCTCCAGGGAAAAGCCCCAACTCAGACTCTAGGTCAAAAACAGGTTGGATAAGCTTGGTATGTTCTGCGGTAAAAAGTGTCGCAAGTGGACCCACTAAAAGTCCTATGATGATCAATGGTAAAATGGCAGGAATTTTGAACCTCCAGGCGGTCCATTGCGCCAGTATTCCCAATATGATGATTCCAGAAAGTTCTAACATGGGCTATTTATAAGGGCTGAAATTACAACCTTTTGATGAGGTTGAAAAGTAGTAAGTTCGAGTGTAAGCGCGATAAGCATATAACATTGGGTATAATTTGACCTGTAAAAACATAACTGCAATTATGTATCAATTCAAATATACCCTGAATAGGGTATAGGTTTTTAATCTCATGGACAATAGCTTTAAGCTCAAAATCCAACCAGATGCAAAAAGCAACTTTCCTATTCGTAATCATAGTGCTGTTTACGGTCACTATTACCACAGCACAAAACATTACAGCAGTAAAATATTCTTTGTTTGAGAAAACGACTAACGATCACTGGCTTAGAATAACACCCAATACTTTTGATGGTAACGTTTCAGAAACCACCAAGACCTCTGGAGTTTATGCAGTAATGATCTGCTATACTTTCAATGGTAAGGAAAAGTCGGTTTTTCAAGATGTTACTTCAAAATTTGTCAATGGAGAGGATTATATCTACACTTTTTCATTTGGCACGGCCAGCCTTGATAAGCTCAAGCTTAATAATGTCACTTTCTTTAGAAGGGACAAGTCTAAGGAAACATGGCCTAGCAAAGACGGCTGTAATGACGGTCAAGTTTTGACAAGCGCAAATACATTTGCAATAAGCAGTCTGTATAACCGCTAGAGTATTAAACAAGTCATAATATTAAGGGCCAGTTTAACGTCTACCTAACCTATTTTGTATTTTGCAGGTATATGAATATCTATCCTGTAGAAGCTGGAAATTTTAAATTGGATGGCGGTGCTATGTTTGGCGTGGTGCCTAAGTCATTATGGTCTCGCACTAACCCGGCAGACTCCAACAACATGATCGATATGGCGGCGCGCTGCTTGTTGATTGAGAATGGCGACAGACTCACGCTGCTGGATACAGGAATGGGAAATAAACAGTCTGAAAAGTTCTTCGGCTACTATTACATGGATCATAAATATGATCTGGATAGCTCCCTCAACAAATTAGGTTTTTCCAGGGATGATATTACAGACGTGTTCCTTACCCATCTGCATTTTGATCATTCTGGTGGTGCAATAGTTTATAATAAGGAAAAGAAGATTTATGAGCCCGCTTTCGCGAAAGCGAAATTCCACACCAACCACAACCACTGGAAATGGGCTACAGAACCTAACGAAAGAGAAAAAGCAAGTTTCCTTAAAGAAAATATTCTACCCATTAAAGAAAGTGGCCAGCTCCATTTTATAGATCAAACCTCAGAATTTCAAGAGCGTGAAGAGATGGATTTTGGCATTTTGTTTGTGGATGGTCACACTGAAAAGATGATGATCCCACACCTGGAAGTTGACGGTAAAACCTTCGTTTATATGGCAGACCTTTTACCTACTGCAGGTCATATTCCTTTACCATACGTAATGGGCTATGATACTAGACCATTGTTAACTCTTGATGAAAAGGCAAAATTTCTGGACAGGGCAGCTACACATAACTACTATTTGATCCTGGAACACGATCCTTTTCATGAAATCATCACTGTAAAACATACTGATAAAGGTGTGCGACTGGATAAAGTCTTTACCTTCAAAGAATTATTTGACAATTAATTTAATCCTATACTAATGAATAAAAACTTTTTTAAATACACTTTTCTTGCTGTAGTAGCAGCTAGTACACTTGCTGGTTGTGGAGGTAGCAGCTTGAACATTGCTTCACCACCTATTGAAAATATAGATCAACGACCACTAAAAGTTGGAGAGCTTTCTGAAGCTGAGGCAAAAAACTGGAAGGATCTGGATCTTGCCATGGACACTGTTCCTGGAATGTCTGTCGATAGAGCTTATAATGAACTATTGACTACTACCGTAAACGGTAAAACAGTCGTGCGTAAAGGTGAGCCTGTTATTGTAGCCATTATTGACTCTGGTGTAGACATTGAGCATGAAGATCTGGATGGTGTTATCTGGACTAATGAGGATGAAATCCCTGGAAACGGCATTGACGATGACAAGAATGGTTATGTGGATGACATTCACGGCTGGAATTTTTTGGGAGACATCGTGGATGAAAACCTTGAGTACGAGAGAATCGTAAGAGACAAGGCAAAATTACCTGCAGACATCGTTGCAAAAGCTCAAGCTGAATACGATGAGAAAGTTGCCGAGGCTAGCCAGACCAAAATGGTTTATGAGCAAATCCTACAGCAAATCAATCAGGTTGATGCAACGCTTGAGAAATTCTCTGGCAAGGATGACTACACCAACGAGGATATTGAAAAGGCTGCCAAATCTGATGATCCTCAAGTGCAGCAGGCAGCTGCTACCTTGAAAGCCTATATGGCGCAAGGACTAGAATCTGCAGACCAAGCTAAAGAAGAGTTGACCAAATTGATCAACAGCGCTACAAGTCTTATGAACGGCGATAAGCTTAAAACCAATTATCGTAGAGATATATTAGGTGATGATCCTTACGTTTGGGATACGGGTGTTTATGGTAACAATGAATATTCTGGACCAGATCCTAAAAAAGCCGATGCTTTTCATGGGACTCACGTTGCAGGTATTGTTGCGGCAGAGCGTAATAATGGTTTAGGCGTTAATGGCGTCGCCAACAATGCGCAGATTATGGTATTGAGAGCCGTGTCTCAAGCAGATGAGTACGACAAGGATGTTGCAAAAGCAATACGCTATGCAGCAGACAATGGCGCTAAAGTCATTAATACAAGCTTTGGAAAGTATCATTCTCCTAATCCAGAATGGGTATGGGATGCGATAAAATATGCCGCAAGCAAGGATGTGCTTATTGTAAATGCAGCTGGAAACGAGTCTATAGATACTGATTTCACCCAAGTGTATCCACAAGACCAAGAAGGAACAGGAGCCAACATTTCTGATAACTTCTTGACCGTTGGCGCACTTGCACCTACTTACGGTCCAAAGATGGTAGCTAATTTCTCCAATTATGGAAGATCTTCTGTTGACATCTTCGCTCCAGGAGTCGCTATATATTCTACGGCACCATTAAATGAGTACAGAAATGCTGATGGTACTAGTATGGCCTCACCAGCAGTAGCAGGAGTGGCAGCGGTGATAAGATCTCAGTTCCCAAAATTAACAGCGGCACAGACTAAGCAAGTCATTTTGGACAGCGGTTTGACAACCAGTATTGATGTAGTCTTAGGTGATGAGAGCAAAAAAGGCTTTGATGAAATTACTGTTTCTGGAAAAATGGCAAATCTTTATAACGCTTTAGTATTAGCTTCAAAGATGAAATAAATTGGATAAAGTGTAAGAAAAACCTCGGAATGTAATATTTCGAGGTTTTTTTTGTTATTGGTTTTAACAGCATTAGTTAAATTGCCGATAAGTTGTGTTTGTTTAAAAAATGTTGATAACATTAGTTAACATATACGACGTATAACATACAAAAGACGATATACGAACCAAAAATCCTGTTTTTACGTACTTAACTACAAGAACTCCCTATTTTTGACCTTAGTTAATTATTAAATGCTAATACAGTTTTACATTTTGGTTACAGCAATCCTGTTGCAGGGTTCGGCAGATTCGCCACCAGTTCCCAAAAATCTGGCGCCACCAGTAGGAGACCCTGTTCCTATTGATGAGTCTATTTTGGTATTAGTATTAGTCGCTATATGTATTGGGATTTGGCATCTTTACTCCAGCAGGGTAAAAGATTTCAAAAGAAATTAAAGAGACATCAGTCTCTTGACATACTTTCCAATAACGTCGAACTCCAAATTCACTTTATTTCCTACCTCTAGACGTTTAAAGCCCGTATTCTCATAAGTATAAGGAATAATGGCTACGGAAAACGAAGACTCTCTTGAGTTAACAACGGTTAAGCTAACACCGTTGATACAAATACTGCCTTTCTCAATAGTGACATTATGTAAGCCAGGATCATATTCGAATGAGAAAATCCACGAACCATTTTCTTCACTTTTTTCAGTGCAGGTGGCTATCTGGTCCACATGACCCTGCACGATATGACCATCAAGCCGGGCATTCATAAGCATGGCTCTTTCCATATTTACCAGATCACCAACTTTCCAAGTGCCTAAATTGGTCTTTTTCAGGGTTTCATTGATCGCTGTTACCTTATATCGTTTACCCGATAATTCCACAACAGTCAAGCAAACCCCATCATGACTGACGCTTTGGTCAACTTTCAATTCTGACGCGAGGTCATTTTCAAGTGTGAAATGCACGTTGGACTGATCTTGATCAATCTGTATAATTTTTGAAGTAGACTCTATGATTCCTGTGAACATAAGTAGTTGAAAACCGTTATTTTTAGACTTTCAAAAATACAGCGAAAAGCGCTCACTTCATGGCAAAGCAAAAGAACATTAAGGTAGGTATTAGTATAGGTGACCCCAATGGGATAGGTGGTGAGATTATATTAAAAGCATTTGAGGATCCATTGATGCTTGAGCTGTACACACCGGTCATTTTCGCAAGTACCAGACTCTTCTCTTTTTACCTTAAAGAATTTGATTTGTCTAACAAGATTCACGGCATTAAATCTTTGGATGATGTTGTTCTAGGTAAAATCAATGTGGTAAGATTGCTGGAAGATGATTTTATTGTGGAATGGGGAACCGTTAGCCCAAAGGCTGGCGAGGTTGCCATTAAAAGTCTGCGAGCTGCGGTTGAAGCCTTAAAGGAAAATCAAATCAATGTTTTGGTGACTGCGCCTATACATAAAGAAGCTATTCAGTCAGATGACTTTAAATTTCCCGGACATACAGACTACTTAAATCAAGAGTTGGAAGGCGAGAGTTTGATGTTTATGATATCTGAGAGCCTTCGTGTAGGATTAATCACAGACCATGTACCTATTAGTGAAGTAGCTAACCAAATAACGGGTAAGCTTATAAAATCCAAAATCGGAACGATTAAAAAGTCTCTGAAAAGAGATTTCGGCATCACAAAACCAAAAATTGCAGTTTTGGGAATCAACCCACATGTGGGAGATAATGGTGTCATTGGAAGGGACGATCAAGAAAAACTGATTCCTGCGCTGGAAGAATTGAGGGAAGATGGTAATATTATTTTTGGCCCGTATGCTGCAGATGCCTTTTTTGGCAGCGGCAACTATAAAAACTTTGACGCTATTTTAGCAAGTTACCACGACCAAGGCTTGGTGCCTTTTAAGACCTTGAGCTTTGGATCTGGAGTTAATTACACGGCTGGTTTGAGCCATGTTAGAACCAGCCCTGATCATGGTACTGGGTTTGATATTGCTGGAAAAAATGAAGCGAACCCTAGTTCTATGATCGCTGCGATACATGCTGCGGTTGCGATATACCGCAACAGAATGAGCTATGACAAACTGACCTCAAATCCATTAAAATCTAGCTCTCGAAAACGCAGAGAATATTAACAAGGCTTTTTTAATAACTTTTATTATCTTTGCCCGCTCTTTGAAAAGAGAATATTATGGAACTCAAAGAATTCAAAATCGCCTTTGCTGGACTTAAGCAAGGTAAACATGAGTTTTCCTTTGAGCTTGATAATGAGTTTTTTGAAAGTTTTGGATACGATGAGTTTAATTCTGCTGCAGTAATTGCTAATGTAGAATTGGATAAAAGATCAACCCTCATGGACCTTCATTTAGTAGGTTCAGGTAGCATTAATGTCAACTGCGATGTTACTAATGAACCTTTTGATATGCCTGTCGACGCCACAATGGATATTGTGGTAAAATTTGGAGAGCGCTTCAATGATGATAATGAGGATATTTTGATCTTACCTCATGGGGAATATGAGTTGAATGTGGCTCAATACCTTTATGAAATGGTTGTTTTATTCATACCACTTAAAAAAACACATCCAGGATTGGAAGATGGTTCTTTAGAATCAGACGTTCTGGATAAATTAGAAGAATTGAAATTGTCAAGTCCTGACGAGTCAGAAGAAGGAATTGACATTGATCCCAGATGGGACGCATTAAAAAAATTAAAAACGGATAATAATTAATAGCCATGGCGCATCCTAAGAGAAAAATCTCGAAAACGAGAAGAGACAAAAGAAGAACGCACTACAAAGCATCTGTTCCGCAAATCGCAACTGATAGCACAACTGGTGAGGCTCACTTATACCACCGTGCTCACTGGCATGAAGGTAAATTGTACTATAGAGGTAATGTCCTTATAGACAAAACTGAGGTTGCTGAAGCATAACATAAAACCTTAGAGAACACTGCTTTCTAGCGGTTTTATATCGAATTTGATAAAAAATGACACGTTTTTCCGAGAAAATGTGTCATTTTTTCTTGTTTTTTAGTAGCTTTCGAAGTTGAAGTAATACTTCTAGTAATTAAGGTATGATAGATATGAAAGCGGCCATAACTGCCGTAGGCGCTTATGTCCCTGAATATAGACTTACCAATTCCATCCTGGAAACCATGGTAGATACCAATGACGAGTGGATCACCACTCGCACAGGTATAAAAGAACGTCGCATACTCAAAGATCCAGATAAAGGATCTTCATTTCTCGCTATAAAAGCAGCACAGGATCTTTTAGGTAAATCTAACACAGATCCTTCCACCATAGACTTAGTAATTGTTGCGACGGCGACACCAGATATGCCAGTGGCATCAACTGCGGCTTATGTAGCTACAGAAATAGGTGCTACCAATGCCTTTTCCTACGACTTGATGGCTGCTTGCTCCAGTTTCCTTTACGGTATGAGCAATGCCGCAGCTTACATTCAATCTGGGCGATATAAAAAGGTGTTATTGATTGGTGCAGACAAAATGTCCAGCATCATCGACTATAAAGACCGCGCCACGTGTATCATTTTTGGAGATGCAGGTGGCGCGGTTCTTTTTGAACCCAATGAGGAAGGATTTGGGCTTCAAGATGAGATTCTACGAACAGACGGTAGCGGTAGGGATTTCTTGCGCATCGAGGCTGGTGGCTCACTAATGCCGGCAAGCTTGGATACGGTGAAGAACAACCAACACTTTGTCTACCAAGATGGTAAGAATGTTTTCAAACATGCTGTTTCTAATATGGCAGATGTGTCTGAACAGATTGTAAAAAGAAACAACCTTACTAATAACGATATTGACTGGCTTGTACCTCATCAAGCAAATAAGCGCATCATAGATGCCACGGCCAGACGTGTGCAGCTTCCAGAAGATCAGGTGATGGTGAACATCCATAAATATGGGAATACGACCAGTGCCACCTTACCACTTTGTCTAAACGATTACGAAAAACAACTCAAAAAAGGAGATAACCTTGTATTTGCTGCCTTTGGTGGTGGTTTTACATGGGGATCCATTCTCTTGAAATGGGCCTATAATACTAATTAATAATAACCATTAACTTATGGAACTTAAGGAAATACAGAATCTAATCAAATTTGTGGCAAAGTCAGGCGCCAGTGAGGTCAAGCTAGAAATGGATGACATCAAGATCACCATCAAAACAGGATCTGATGAGCCTAACATCACCTACATGCAACAGCCCATGGCACAGCAGGCCGCTCCAGCACCTGCACCAGCCGCAGCTCCAGCTGCTACTGCAGCGTCTAACGAGAGCGCCGCACCAGCTGCATCTGCATCAAGTGATGACAAGTACATTACCGTCAAATCTCCTATCATAGGAACGTTCTATAGAAAACCTTCTCCAGAAAAGGACACTTTTGTTGAGGTAGGCGATAGCGTTAAGGTTGGTGACACCTTGTGTATCATCGAGGCCATGAAACTATTCAACGAGATTGAAAGTGAGGTATCTGGAACGATCGTTAAAGTTCTTATCGATGATATGTCGCCGGTAGAATTTGACCAGCCATTATTTTTAGTAGACCCATCTTAGTTCTACAGCTAGACTAGATTGTAAATGTTGTGGTGATGACGCTTTCGCGAAAGCGATATCTCCATAAACACACTCACTAAAAACAAACATTATGTTTAAAAAAATATTGATTGCAAATCGTGGTGAGATCGCATTGCGTGTTATACGTACCTGTAAAGAAATGGGTATCAAGACCGTGGCGGTTTATTCTACGGCAGATGCTGATAGTCTCCACGTAAAATTTGCAGACGAGGCCGTTTGTATTGGGCCACCACCCAGCAACCTATCCTACCTAAAAATGTCCAACATTATAAGTGCTGCAGAGATTACAAATGCAGACGCGATACATCCAGGATATGGTTTCTTGTCAGAAAATGCAGATTTTTCTCGCATTTGTGATGAGCATAAAATCAAATTTATAGGCGCGAGTCCAGACATGATCGCCAAAATGGGAGATAAGGCAACCGCCAAAGCTACCATGAAAGTCGCTGGAGTACCTTGCGTACCAGGATCTGAAGGTATCATTCCAGACTTTGAGACCTGTAAGAAAATCGCACTGGAAACAGGTTATCCTGTCATGCTCAAAGCTACTGCCGGTGGTGGTGGTAAAGGTATGAGAGCGGTCTGGTCAGAAGATAAACTGCAAGCCGCATGGGAAAGTGCACGCCAGGAAAGTAAGGCCGCTTTTGGCAATGATGATATGTACATGGAAAAACTCATTGAAGAGCCGCGACATATCGAGATCCAAATTGTGGGAGACAGCTTCGGTAAAGCATGTCACTTGAGTGAACGCGACTGTAGCGTTCAACGACGCCACCAGAAGTTGACTGAAGAAGTACCATCACCTTTCATGACTAAAAAGTTGCGTAAGGACATGGGAGAAGCAGCTGTCCGTGCCGCAGAATATATCGCATATGAAGGTGCTGGAACCGTAGAATTTCTTGTGGATAAACACCGCAACTTCTACTTTATGGAAATGAATACCCGTATCCAGGTAGAGCACCCTATTACGGAACAAGTGATCGATTTTGACTTGATACGCGAGCAAATTTTAGTGGCCAGCGGTGTCAAAATCTCTGGTAAGAATTATGAGCCTGCATTGCACTCGATTGAATGTCGTATAAATGCAGAGGATCCATATAATGGCTTTAGACCATCTCCAGGTAAAATCACCACACTTCATGCGCCTGGTGGTCATGGAGTACGATTGGATACTCACGTTTATGCGGGCTATTCCATTCCGCCTAACTATGATAGTATGATTGCTAAGTTGATAACTACTGCACGTACACGTCAAGAGGCGATTGATAAAATGAAGCGCGCCCTAGATGAGTTTGTGATTGAAGGTGTGAAAACCACCATTCCATTTCACAGACAATTGATGGACGAGCCTGCTTATGTAAAAGGTGATTACACCACCGCATTCATGGACACTTTTGTCATGAAACCGTTAGAGGACTAACAATCTATATAGAAATAAGTAAGCGCCACATGAATCATGTGGCGCTTTTATTTTTAGGATTATTGACAATCCTTTTGCGCGTCGATGGTGCCTTGGAGTCCCCAAGAAGGTTCAAAGCCAGTTGCAGTTTCTTCACCAAATAGAGCAACAGCTTTTTCTAGGCCACTGCAATAGGGCGTTACATCTTTATTAAAATAACGGGCACTACCCATCAACCACTGTGCACGATTGCTCACTACTCTTGGATTGTCTGGCGCCATGGCATAAGCCTTTTCATAGAGGGCGCTCGTGGCTGCAGAAAGCTTCATTCCATAAATCGATTCATCATAGTTGATCCAGCACGTATTGAGTAGTCCTTGAAGTACCATAACCTCTGGATTGTTGGGAGATAATTGATCGGTTAGGGTGATGTATTCTTGAGCTTGTTTCATGGTTGCGAGCGTTTCTTCTGGGCCGTGTTGTCCCCAGGAACTTCTGATGTTTGCCAGAGCGACATAATAGGCAGGCAACCAGTTCTCCTTTTCGGCTTTTGAGATGCGTTCAAATTGTTGAGCGGCCGCCTTGTTGTCCGTTTTTAATAGTTCCAAGGCGTTGCCCATCG
This sequence comes from Nonlabens agnitus, assembly GCF_002994045.1. NCBI lineage: Bacteria > Pseudomonadati > Bacteroidota > Flavobacteriia > Flavobacteriales > Flavobacteriaceae > Nonlabens > Nonlabens agnitus. The sequence goes on along the minus strand of NZ_MQUC01000003.1, from coordinate 2,563,418 downwards.
CTTTTTCATAGGGTGTCTGTGCCATGCTTAGTGCTGTGAATAGTAATAATAGAGTAGTGGCTATAGTCTTCATAATGGTTTGATTGTTATAAGTTTAGTTCAAATGTCTAGGTAATTTCGCTTTCGCGAAAGCGAAACAAACCCAACTGTCATTTTACCTATCTGAACTGTATTACAAATTGTCCAGCTGATTATCCTTACCGCCAATAGTCCAGAAGAAGCCGATGAAAATGAACCGGTCTGCGGCCTGACCTATCGTGCGTCTGTCAAATTGACCCTGCACATCTGGTGTGTTGCTGTATTGATACCCAAAGACGTTGTCACGACCCAATACATTACTAATGGATAGATACAGAATCTTTTGGTCATCGATAAGGTATGCCCAGTTAAAATCTAGGCTTTGGAATGATGCTGCCGTGTCGTTTAGGAATCCGTTCTCATTGGCATTTGTAAAGGGTCTACCGCTGGAATAGTTGTAAGTGAACCCCACTTGTGACTGAAGATCTTCCATCCAGTATTTTGTCACGATGCTCAAATTGTGGTCTGTCGCAAAGGCAGGCGTTGCGGTTTCAGGATAATTGCGATAAAGTCGCTCTGTATCCAGATAGGAATAGCTTATCCAGTATTCTAAGTTTTTAATGGACTGCTCATCTCTCCAGAAAAGATCCAAGCCTGCTGCATATCCATTGCCATCGTTGGAGTAGGAGCTGTCAAAGCTAGGCATGGCAGAGTCGTAGGTCAATAGGTGATCGTACTTTTTATAGTAAGCCTCGGCACGCAGCATGCGATTGTTTTTCTTGTGCAGAAAATTGAGGATGTAGTGTTGGGCTGTTTCGGTTTCTAAACTAGAATCGTATTGAAGGATACTATTATCAATTTGCTGGTGAAACATCCCATAGGCTGCAGATAATTGCGAACTCTCGCTCAAACTTATAGCGGCACTCCATCTAGGTGATAGGGTCGCTTTTTGTGTCGTATTAAAATAATCAGCACGGCCACCTATTTTAAAGGCTAGTTCTTTAGACGCAAAGATTTCAGCTTCTGCAAAAGCACCAGTATTGTATTGGCTGATCCTTGTATGGAAGGGTTGGTTTTCAAATAAAACTTTTTCATTACTATGGATGGCAAACTGTTCTGCTCCAAAGAATAGTTTGAAATAATTATTATAGCGCTTGGAAAGTTTAAGCTTTGCATGAGCTGCAGTTTCTGCATTTTCTAATGTAGTTGTTGTAATGTTCAAATCGGTATGATCTCTTGAAACACTCAAGGCCGCCTGCACATCCCAACTTTGTGAAAGTTCGCCGTTATAGTTGAGATTGCCGTAATAATTGCGGTTGCGCAACCCAAAGAAGAATCCATCCTCAATATCAATATCTTCTTGAATCAAGCTAAAATCACTGTATGAAAAGGCGCCGTAGGCTTTAAACAGACCCTTATCTGTTTTGTGCCTATAAACAGCCTCGCCATTGAAGCTTTGATATGGATCAATGAATTGATTGTTTTGTGGTACAAGATCGTTGTAAGGCGCTAGATTGATATACGTGGCGTTGACGCTCAAGCTATTGTCATCCCAGATTTGAGTATTACCGCCACCAAAGCCTACACTCATCAATTGTACTTCGGTTTCTTCTTGGGTTGGGAAATTGATGGTGTTGAGCAGTAAAATAGAGGACAAAGCGTCTCCATACTCTGCGCTATAGCCGCCGGTAGAAAAGGTGATGCCATCAAATAAAAATGGCGAAAACCGGCCTCGAGTAGGTATATTTCCAGTCGTAGGAATGTATGGACTAAATACTCGATTCCCGTCAATGAAAATCTGGGTTTCATCTGCGGTACCACCTCGAACGAAGAGGCGACCATCGTCTGGATTTGCCGTGGTTCCCGGTAATGTTTGCAATGCGCCCAGAACATCTCCAACGGCACCAGCGGTTGTGACGATGTCTAGAGGTTTTAGAGCGCTAGCTTTTGAACTGTCGCCAGCGCTAAAACTACCGGCACTCAATACAACAGTATTGAGTTCATTCATGCTTTCCCTAAGTGATATGGTCACCTTGTTTAAGGTAGAAACATCTGCCTCACGTCTAAACTCCTCATAACCTACAAAACTGGCGAGAAGAATCACCATTCCAGTTTCTGAAGTCGTGAAGGTAAAATTCCCATCAACATCAGACATGGCACCGTCATAGGTTCCTTCTAGATAGACGTTCACGCCCATCAATGGCAGCTTCTTTGAATCCGTAATGGTCCCAGAAATTGTTGTTTGCGCAGTCGTAGCGGCTGAAATTAGAAGTATAAACAGTATTAGCTTTTTCATGATTGTCGGTTTGATGTGACAAACATGCGGCGGTTTTACACTGTGCTCAATTTTAAGCTACCCAACTGTAAAATCCAGTTCCTGAAATGATTTAACTACTTGATTTTTAAATAAACTATTGAAGAATTGGAGAGCTCCTTCTGTGATTTCACCCAAAATGTACGCTCTGCAGACTTGCATTCAATCAAATAAGATTTGCCTTTGAAATAGGAATTAACCACTAAGCTTTCATATCCAGCATTTGCGATCTCTAATTGATGTGGATATAACAAAAGATCTTTTGTATTTGACATCACACCAGACGGCAGCACGTTGATATCATCAAACAAAGTAGCTCCGTAAACGTCTTTTGGGTCATGGTATACTTCTCTAGTAGATCGATGATCTACGATGTGACCTGCTCTCATAATGATGGTTTCATCAGTAAATGAAAGCACATCGTCGCGATCATGTGTTGCGATAAGAGCGCTAATATTTTCATCCTTTAAGTGTTTGAAAAGTCTGCGTCTTAAGGTGTTTTTCCTAAAATTATCCACGTGGCTGAAGGGTTCGTCAAGCAATAGTAGTTGTGGTTGTTGCGCCAGTGCTTTGGCAATGGCGACACGTTGCTTTTGACCACCAGAAAGAGTTTTGACCTTACGGTCTGCATAGGTTTCCATTTCTACGACCTCTAAAAGTCTGTGGATAGTTTGTGCACGATCATCCAGTTGTATGGAAAGGTGCTCGCCCACATTTTCAAACACTGTAGTGTAGGGCATGAGGTCGAATTCTTGCGGTACGTATTTCATCATGGGATGCCCGGGAACGAGATGATGGTCTGGACCCAGTAATTCTTTGCCATTCCATAGGATTTTACCAGTATCAGGCTGCAAGATCCCATAAATGAGATTGAGTAGGGTGCTTTTCCCGCAGCCGCTCTCGCCCATTACGGCAACAACAGCGCCTTGTTCCAACTGTAAGGAGATGTTTTTGAGGGTTTTAGCTTTCGCGAAAGCGAAATCTATATCAACTAGTTGCAGCATCCAGCAAAGGTACTGCCCATAGAGCCTGTTCTACAAGAAAGCACTGCCAAATTGATGCCAGTCATTACTGGACTTAATACCTAATTTCTTTACTATAGACTTCCTATGGGTAGCTACCGTGGACTCTGATAAAAAGAGACGCTCTGCGATCTCTCTATTTACGTCGCCACGACAAATAGCTTTTAAAATTTCTAGCTCTCTTAAAGTTAATTGCTCGAATTTTTCCGTATGGTTTATTCTAAACTGAAATTGCTCTTTCAGCTTATCCAAGTGTCTGATAGCGTGTGGCAGTTGTCTGTGATGGACTTCTAACGTGATTTGAGTAGCATCTATAGATCGATTGATCTCATAATTGATGTCTTCCTTTTCTTTAGGGAAATCACCTTCTAACAGCAACCTTATGGCTTTGTCCCTACATACAAAATATCTAGGTTGCATGACGCTGTTTACTTTATTAAAGGAATCGATGATGGAGATATGTGCCTCTTGATCTTTGGGAATGGTAAATGCCAACCGGCGTAGTCCAAATTTATATTGTGGCTCTAATATATTTTTTTCGATCCAGTCGTGCAGCTCATTAGGAATATCCAGGGTAAACCTTTCTTGAAGCCAAAGCACTCCTTTTAGTCGGGATTTTTTAAAAAGCCATAAGAAATTCTTTAATTCTCTCTTGAAATGATCTACAGTCAACTGCTTTCCAGTCCATTCTTGAATTAGAAGTTCATCTGCTGTATGGATATTTAGAAAATCGGACTGATAAAGCTGTGTCATTTTCAAAATTTTTGAGTGGAGACCCTAATCTAAAGGCCATGTCAAAAATGAAAAAAAAATCGCTAATTGCTTGAATATTATGCGTTTTGTCATGAGTGACATCATTATCGTCATGAATGACCGAGTGGTATCTGTTAAAAGTTAAAGTTCAGCATTTCTTCAACTTATAAGATAAGTCAAATCTTGATCTTCTATCAAAACATCTAATCTCAGTAAATAGACAGCTATAATGGCTTTCGCATACTATTTATTTGAAATCATCTTCTTCTATAAACGATGATCCTATCAATAAAAAAACCGCCAAGCATTTAGGCTAGGCGGTTCATAAAAAGTGACCTGTTATTCTTACATTTTTACATCATCAACAGGTTGTGGTAACTCCTTATAACCCATGTTATAGAGCGTGAAACCGTAGATGTCTGTTTGTTCCTCAATGATTTTACTGGTAGGTTTTCCCGCGCCATGACCAGCATCAGTCTCAATGCGTATAAGCGTTGGGTTGTTGCCTGCTTGTTTTGCTTGAAGCTCTGCCGCAAACTTGAAGGAGTGAGCAGGTACTACACGATCGTCATGATCACCAGTGGTAATCAATGTTGCTGGGTATTGTGTACCTTCCTCAACGTTATGTAAAGGCGAGTAGCCTTTAAGGTAGTCAAACATTTCTGTATTATCCTCTGCCGTTCCATAGTCATAAGCCCAACCAGCACCAGCGGTGAACTTATTATAGCGCAACATATCAAGTACACCTACTTGTGGAATGGCTACGGCAGCTAGGTCCGGACGTTGCGTCATAGTTGCACCAACTAGCAAACCACCGTTGGATCCACCTTGAATGGCCAACTTTTCTGTGCTTGTATACTTTTCGGTTTTTAGGTATTCTCCAGCAGCGATAAAGTCATCAAAGACGTTTTGCTTTTGCATTTTAGTACCTGCATCGTGCCATTTTTTACCGTATTCACCACCACCACGCAAGTTGGCTACGGCATAAATGCCGCCCATTTCCATCCATGCAGCTCGGGTTACAGAGAAACCAGGATTGAGTGAAATATTAAAGCCACCATAGCCATAAAGAATGGTAGGATTGGTACCATCCTGCTGCATTCCTTTCTTGTAAGAGATGATCATAGGGATTTGTGTACCGTCCTTTGAAGTATAGAAAACCTGCTTGCTTTCATATTCCTCTGGGTTGAATTTTATATCCGGTTTGCGATATAACTCTGAAGTCCCTTTTTCTATATTGTAGATGTAAGTGCTGCCAGGTGTCACATAGTTAGTGAAGGAATAATAAAGGGTCTTGTCCTCATCCTTAGCGCCAAAACCGCCTACATTTCCTACTCCAGGCAACTCTACATCGCGAACTAAGGTGCCGTCCAGATTGAATTGCTTGATCTGTGATACCGCGTCGACCATATATTCTGCAAATATGTAGCCGCCACCGGTAGAAGGTGATAGTACATTATCGGTTTCCGGAATCAAATCGACCCAGTTGTCTGGAGTTGGGTTGGAAATATTCGTCGTGACCACGCGCTTGTTGGGAGCATTGTAGTCAGTTACCAACCATAGTAAATCACCATCATTATGTAATACATAAGTGTTTGTGTCAAAATTGTCCAGTATTGTCACCAGCGGTGCATTAGGCTGGTCCAAACGTTTCATGAACAGCTTACCGCCATTCGTACTCGTGCTTGCCGAAATAATCAGCAGCTTTTGATCGTCTGTAACATTACCACCTATGTAACGGTATTTTTGATCTGGAGTACCGCCAAAGATCACTTTATCTTCACTTTGTGGGGTTCCCAGTTTATGGTAATACAGCTTGTGCTGGTCTGTCATGGCGCTTAGCTCGCTTCCTTTAGGCTTGTCATAACTGGAATAATAGATGCCTTCATCCTTATACCAGGAAAGACCAGAAAATTTCACATCTTGAATCGTATCGCCTATGATTTCTTTAGTTGCTGCATCCATCACAATAATCTTGCGCCAGTCACTGCCGCCGGTAGAGATAGCATAAGCAAGTTTAGAGCCATCTTCAGTAAAGCTCATGCCGCCCAATGAAATCGTACCATCTGCTGCAAAACTATTGGGATCCAGAAAAACGGTCGCCGTTGATGGGTCTGCATCTTTTTCATACCTGGATAACACAGATTGGTTTTGCAAACCATCATTCTTGTAATAATAGGCATAGTCACCTTCAATAAATGGTGCGCCTATTTTCTCATAGTTCCACAACTCAGTAAGACGCTTATTGATCTTGTCGCGATAGGGAATTTGTGAGAGATAATCCTGTGTGACCTTGTTTTGTGCCTTGACCCATTCACCGGTTTCCTCGCTACGGTCATCTTCCAACCAGCGATAAGGATCTGCTACCTCATTGCCAAAATACACATCAGTCGTATCCACTTTCTTAGTTTCGGGATAGGTCATTGCCATAGCCGTTTCTTCATTGTTTTCCTGCTTACAAGCTGCTAGGGCCACAAAACCCAAAGCCGCGATATAGATGTTATTAAATCTCATAATTAATTTTTAAGCACTGGTAATGATTGCATTCCCAGTGGTGTTGTGATTTTCAATAGATATAAGCCTGTAGGCAAACCTTCCAGCGATAAACTGTGAGAAGGCTGGAATACCTTGAGGCTTTGACCGCTTAAATTAAACAATTCCAGATTCAAAACACGGTCTGTACCAGAGATGTTAAGCTCATTTCTTGTAGGATTGGGATAAAGGGATATCGCTTTCGCGAAAGCGAACTCATCACCAGCACTAAGTACATCTCCAACATATTTGAAAACACCAGTCGTATTTGTATCACTGGTAAAACCACCACTATAACCTGCCGAAGTATTCAAAAAGGCAACGTCCACGTGCTGTTTAGTGTCAATATTCACCCAAGTCACACCATCGTTAACAGAGTAGGAGCTACCTGCAAAATTAGGATCAGAGCCTACACTCACGATATAGGAAGTGAATGGAAGGTAAGCAATGTTGTCGCCGTAAGGTGTTCCCGTGCCGCTGGTCACTATCTGTGTCCAGGTCTGGCCTGCATTTGTCGTACTGTATAAAATTGCGACATTGGTTTGTAGAATTCCTTTAGAAGCATCTGCAAAACTGATGTCTCCAGAAACTTCACTGCCGCCAAAATCACTAATGGGCGACTGATACACATTCCAGTTCAAACCACGGTTTGTGGAATGAAATATCCGACCTGTACTCGTCGTAAACCATATGGAGTCGCCGCTGGCGGTGTTTTGTGCCAGATATCCGGTTTCATTAGTTTGCGGCGCAGGAATATTGGCCGCTGGAACTGGCGTAAACGTCGACCCACCATCTGCAGTGGTGTAAATCTCCCAATTGCCATTCACAGGATCGCCAGTGACAACCCCATTATCTGCATCAAAAAAATGGATCGTATTGGGAAAACTTCCATTAGAGGTAAACTCTGTCTGGCTTATTTTAGCCCAGGTACCGCCGCCATCTTCCGTTTTCCAGACACCACCATTTTGTCCAGCGATTCTGGGATAGACCGCTATAAAAGCGGTTTCGCCATCGATGGCAGCAATGTCACCTATTCCCAAATTGGTATTTCCTACGGCGATGGAACCCGCGTTCCAGGTGGAACCAGCATCTGTAGTTTTAGAGAACTGCTGGATGTTGTTTTCTGGATTAATGCCGTTGTAGCCTATTCCCCAAGCCACATTTTCATCAACGATGCTAAATCTTGAAATACCGGTGGATTCTGTTGGGAAGTCAGAATCGACTTCACTCCAGAACTGTGCCTGCAGGTTCCAAGTGAAAAGAGCAGCAATGCATGCAAGTAAAAATTTATTCATAAGGATTTCTCTAGAACGATAAATGTAGAGAAAATCCAGCGGTGGCACTCACAATTAAGCGCTTACCAGTTCGTTTTTGATCAAATACTCGGCTATCTGCACAGCATTGGTAGCAGCACCTTTTCTCAGGTTATCTGCAACGATCCACATATTGAGCGCGTTAGGCGCAGAATGGTCTCGTCTTATTCGTCCCACAAAAACGTCATCTTTCCCGTGTGCCATGAGTGGCATAGGATATAAGTTGACATCTGTATTGTCCTGTACCGTTACACCGTCAGTATCTGCGAGGATGGCGCGTACTTCAGATTCTGTAAAGTCGTTATGAAATTCTACATTTACAGATTCTGAATGACCACCAACTACTGGTATTCTTACTGCAGTTGCTGTCACGGCGATGGTTTTATCGTCTAGAATCTTTTGAGTTTCTCGTACTAATTTGAGCTCTTCTTTGGTATATCCGTTTTCTTCAAAAACATCACAGTGCGGTAGTGCATTCCTGTGGATCTGGTATGGATATGCCATGGCACCTTTAGTATTGGTGTATTCATTTTCCAATTGTTCCACGGCTTTGACACCTGTACCCGTAATAGACTGATAGGTAGAAATCACCAATCTTTTGATACCGTACTTTTTGTGCAAAGGCGCTAGTGCCATTACCAGTTGTATGGTTGAACAGTTAGGGTTTGCAATGATCTTGTCGTTTGTGGTAAGCTGGTCTGCGTTGATTTCAGGAACAACCAATTTCTTATCTGCTTCCATGCGCCATGCGCTGGAGTTATCTATAACGGTCGTACCTACTGCTGCAAATTTGGGAGCGTTTTCTAGACTCACGCCACCACCAGCAGAAAATAATGCAATAGCTGGTTTCATGTCGATAGCATCCTGCATGCTCACCACCTTATAGGGTTTGCCCTTAAAAACAATTTCAGTACCTACAGATTTCTCTGATGCTACAGGAATCAATTCAGTTATTTCAAGATTGCGTTCTTCTAGAACCTTGAGCATCACTTGACCTACCATGCCGGTAACGCCCACAACAGCTATTTTCATTGTCGTAAAATTTAAGTTAGCAAATGTAAGCGTCAAGTATTTATAAACCCAACTCTTACAAAAGTTAAGAATAGAAAAAGCCGCTTCTATCATAGAAACGGCTTATCAATTTTGAGCAATTTTCAGAATTAGTTTTGCGCCTTGATGGCATCTCTTATTTCTATAAGCAATTCTTCTTGAGTAGGACCTTTTGGTGCCTCAGGAGCGGGCTCTTCTTTCTTCTTGGTTTTGTTATAAGCCTTCACGATCATAAATAAAACAAAGCCTACAATGATCAAGTTGATGATTGTATTGATCCATTCTCCATAAAGAATAGCATTTTCTGGCGTCTCAATAGTACCATCTGCAGCTACCACAGCTTCACTTAGGACTACTTTGAATTCTGAAAAGTCAGTTCCACCCGTAAAGTGCCCAACGATAGGCATCATGATAAGTTTTACAAATCCGTTAACGACAAGTGCTGTCGCACCAGCAAGCAATACGGCAACGGCTAGGTCTATGACATTTCCTGTCATGATAAATTTTTTGAACTCTTTAAGCATAATGGTTAGATTTAAAATATTGGATGGTAAACTTACTAGATTAACAGGAATTTAAGAATCAAAGGGAATAGGAAAAAATGGTCTTTCGATCAGTTTATTTAAAAATCAGACGATTAGCTGTTTAAATAAATTCTAGGAACTCGTTTTTGTATTCCTGTTAAAAGTTCGTAGGATATTGTTCCTGCTTTTTCTGCCATGTCTCTTGCAGGATGCGTTTGATCAAAAATAATGACCTCGTCACCTGTCTTACAATCTATTCCAGTGACATCTACCATGAACATATCCATACAAATAATTCCTAGAGTAGGCGCCCATTTACCATTGACCAATATGCTGGATTTACCATAACCATAAATACGGTTGATACCATCGCCGTGGCCTAATGAGATAACGGCATAGTCCATGTCCTGAGAAGCTTTGTGGCTGCGATTGTAACTTACGCTTTCTCCTTTTTTGATATGTCTGATCTGGGAAATGTTGGATTTAAGGGAAGCCACTGGTTTCAAGTGAGCGTCAAACTTGAGGTCATTCCCGTAACCATAGAGACCTATCCCAGAACGCACCATGCTGTAATGTGAGTGGTTATAATTGAGAATACCACTAGTATTATCGGTATGTCGCAGGCATTGATAGCCTATTTGACCCTCTACTTTGTTGCATAGGTTTTCAAAGGTCTCGATTTGTCTAAGGGTAAAATCCTTCTCGCTCAAATCTTCACTGGCGGCAAGATGGGATTGCAGTCCGCAAACTTTTATTGCATCGGTAGCTTTGACAATAGCAATCGCTCTGTCAAGGTCATCAGGATCTATTCCTATACGATTAAGTCCCGTATTGAATTCTAAATGGATAGGATAGGATTTTTGGGAATTCGCTTTCGCGAAAGCGATAAAAGCTTCCAGCATCTCAACGCTATAAATCACGGGCTCCAGACATCGATCGATGCATTGCTGCAAGGTGTGTACCTGCGCGTGCAGCACCAGAATAGGTTTTGTAATGCCGGCATCGCGCATCTCAACACCTTCTTCTACATAAGCCACCGCAAAATAATCGGTCCCTAAATCCTGAAGTTTACGGGCAATGGTTGTGATACCATGACCATAGGCATTTGCCTTGACCACGCTCATAAAAAGAGTTTCGGCCGGAATTTTTGATTTTAAATACTGAAAATTATGGGCGAGCGCCGCCAGATCTACTTCCAGTCTGGTGCCTTTTGATTCCATTTAGGATCCTGTTTTGTTTTTGATTTCCTGTGCATCTTTGACAGGAATATCCTTGACCTTGCTAGAAAGCATGGCCTTGTAATATGCGCCACGGCTCAAGGGTTCATATTCTTGATGTTCACCTAGAACCACAACGTTCTCGTCACTTGATTTGCGGTAGCTATATTGAGCAAGATTACCGGTGCGTGTGCAAACGGCATGGACCTTAGTCACATACTCTGCAGTAGCCATAAGCGCTGGCATAGGGCCAAAGGGATTACCTTTAAAATCCATATCCAGGCCGGCGACAATCACGCGTATGCCTCGATTTGCCAGATTGTTGCAAACGGCGACAATCTCGTCATCAAAAAATTGTGCCTCATCTATTCCTACTACCTGGCAGCCGGTAGCGAGCAATGGTATGTTTGCTGCCGCGGGCACTGGAGTGGAATGAATCTCATTGGAATCGTGAGAGACCACTTTTTTTTCATCATACCGCACGTCTATAGCGGGCTTGAAGATTTCAACTTTTTGATTGGCAAATTTGGCGCGTTTTAACCTGCGAATCAATTCTTCTGTTTTTCCAGAAAACATGGAGCCGCAAATCACCTCGATCCAGCCGAATTGCTCCTCATGATTAACTGTATTTTCTAGAAACATTTTGTAATTTACAGGCTCTAGCAGGATGCCGTATCGTTCCTGCCTTGATTCCAAAAATACAAAGAAACACACGGCATAGAAACCCAATATGAAAAAGAAAATAGCGGCAGACCTTACCAGCCTCGCACATCGTGTACTACAGATCAAAGACAAGGAAAATGTAGAGGAGTTGCAAGCCATCGCCAAAGAATTATACGAGAAACTAACAGTGCTGGTATTTACTGAAAAGCACTTTTCTGACATACAACCTACTGCAGGAAACCGCGAGGTAGAAGACAAGCTCAAGCGTGCCTTTGAAGAGGCACAGCAAGACGTTAAAAATGTGGCAGACGATGTGGAACAAGTCATGGAAGAAGCGCAACAGCAAGCTCGCGAAACCTTTTCTACCAATGATTTGAGCGACCTCTTTGTTCCAGAAGAAGATACTCGTGAAGAAATGGACCTGCCTGGAATTTCTACCATAAGTAAAATGGTTACAGAAATGCCAGAAAGCGCTCCACAAACACCACAACCAGACCCATCTGAAAAAGAAGATTATCGAGCTACAGGCAAACTACCTAACCGCTACAGAGACTCGTTTACTACCAACAGCTTGAACGATCTAGAAGTCCCAGAAGATGATGATCGTGAAGAGATGGACCTACCGGGAATCGCGACCATCAACAAAATGGTTACTGAAATGCCAGGCGATGAGCCCGTAGAGCCCAAGCCTAAACAACCTAGTCCACATTCCAAAACCGACCTCGAGCAGCTCACCGTTGATTTTCAAACGATGCCGGTTTTTGAGCGCAAGTCTGCCGCGCAAGAAAGCGATAAGCCTCAATCCCTCAATTCAAAATTGAACACTGGACTCAAGATAGGAGTGAACGATCGCATGGGTTTTGTAAAGCATCTTTTTAATGGGAACAACCAAGATTTCAACAGAGTGATCTCGCAGTTGAATACTATTGACAATTTTGATCAGGCTCAAAACTTTATCCATACCATGATCAAGCCAGACTATAATAACTGGGAAGGCAAGGAGAGTTTTGAGAACCGGTTTTTAGAGCTTATCGAGCGCAAGTACCAGTAGGGTTGCCGTTATGAAATATGCCTACTGGATCGTCACGGGACTTGTGAGCCTGATCCTATTAGCTTCCGCTGGATTTTATGTTTTTGAAAACGCTCAGGTTTCTTCAGAGTTTGTGAAGCTGGGCTTTCCCACTTGGGTCATTTATCCATTAGCCTTTGCAAAGGTTGCCGCTGTTTTGGTGATTCTTTTCAGAAAAAACAGATCGTTGACTGAATGGGCTTATGCTGGATTATTCTTTGATATTCTACTCGCAGCCATCGCCCATTTGACCATTGCAGATGGTGGGCAATGGACCGCTGTTGTAGCACTATTCATGTTGATGACTTCTTATTTTTTGGGTAAGAAAGTGAGATCGTTTGAATAGTTCGCTTTCGCGAAAGCGAACTACACATCGAGCCTTTTCTTCTCATCATCCCATAATTTTAGAAGGAATCGGGTTGCAATGATTTCAAAAAATCAAGTTCTTTTTTGATTTGATTTGTGATAAGGAAGCCAATAACGAGCAGCGATACGATGGCGCTAACGATAAGATAGATATAGAAACCCTTGGAGAATTCGGCTTTGAAATAGGGAAACAACTGGATCAAACCTAAAACATAAACAGCAAAGCATATAGGTGTAATGATAAAATGAATGCGCTTCCTGCGTTTGTAAAAGCGCTTCAAATACTGCAGGTACATCTTGCCATCCAACTCTAAGAGCCTGGTTACTTTACTATTGCGAGATGCTACTTCAATCAAAATTCTAATGATGAGACTACCTATCATCAGGAATAATCCTAAGATGAATGTATTGAAATGATTAGGTAGCTGCCAGACAGTATATGCCGTGAGAATCACTACCGTCAGGCTCATCACAAGAACGCCTATTTTTTGTTTACGTCGTTGTGTTGTGGCCTTCTTGATTAATTGTTGAGGTGTGACTGGATTTGCGCCGGTATCCTGCCGTTGCCAAATGTTATCTATGATGTTATTTTCCATGAGTGATACATTTTAAAAGTGCTTCCCTAATTCTAGACAGTCGCGTGCGAATAGATCCATGGGAATAGCCCAAAGTGGTCGCTATTTCATCTTGTGGTATTTCTTCCAATTCCATCAAGATGACGGTTTTGTTAATAGGTTTGAGTTGATCAATGCAGCGGTAAAGCTGCTCTATAGTTTTGGGATTCTCTTCGGGTAATACACTATCGTCCACCATTTTTGTTTGATCGCGAATGTCGATATTGGTAGGCTTTTTCTTTTTTAGATGGCCTAAACAACAATTCACGGCAATGCGATAGATATAGGTATCTATTTTAGAGTTGCCCTTAAAGGACTTCCTGTGGTTCCAGACGTTGATGAATGTTTGTTGACAAAGTTCACGAGCAATCTGTTCGTCACCAGTAACATAGCCCAAACAAAGCCGATAAACTTTAGGGTGTAAATTGTTGTAGGTAGTGGTGAATTCCGCTTCTGTCACGATCGATTATTTAAGTGCAATCTGGATTTGTTCCAGAAACCATTCTGGTTGGTCCATCATGATAAAGTGAGCGCTGTCTTCATTCATCTTGAGGTCATATTGCTGCAAGTTCTGATATTGATTAGTATAGTTTGCTCTAGCTGTTTCAACTCCATACGGCTTGCCCGCACCCAGAATAGTTACTGGAATACTAATATTTCTCAGGTCTTCGCGCACATCAAACTTAAGGTAATCTGTATATCCATACACATAAGTCTTGCGATCTGTTGCTTGCATCCAGTTTGCGATTTGTTTTTGCCCGTTAACATTAGAGGTCATCCCAGCAGCCATTCCTAGGGACATTTGAGTAAACTCATTTTCATTCATAGCTAGCATTTGATCATTGTATGGGCTTTCATATTGAAAGCGTTCTGGTTTGAAATCGGGCATCATCATGGCTCCCGTAGCGGGCAACGCATCCACAATAATCAGTTTTGAAATGTCTAATTCTTTATTTGCAGCGAGATGGATACCTATGGTGCCTCCTAGACTATGACCTATAACTATAGGTTTTTTAAGGTTTCTATTTTTGATGTACTCTTCAATCGCGGTTATAACTTTTGGCAACCATGGAAAAGCTACAGGTTCCATTCCAGCAAATCCAGCATAGTTTACAATGTGGCATTCGTAATCTTTGGTAAGCAATTCGGTGGTAGATTGCCAAGCCTCATCACCATTAGTTGCAAATCCAGAGAGTAAAAGGATGGGATCACCTGAGCCAGAAACAGTCACTCTTATGGGATCATTTTGTGCATTACTATACAGGCAAAGTAAAAAGATACAGTAACAGAATAAAGATGTTGTTTTCATCAGTTAGGTTTTATGATTTACCTTTTAGATAATCAACTCACAAAATGTTACGATTATAAATCCTCTTTTTTTGTGCTTGTTGGTGCCGTATTTGACGGGCGATAACCAATCGCTAAAAGTTTTAAAGCATAAAAAAACCTTCTAGAGTTCCTAGAAGGTTTTTATGGAGATCCAATAAGCTGATTTGTTTTCTTATTCAGATGCTGAATCGAGTTCAGCATAACAAGAAAATTTTAATTATTCAAGGCTTCCGCACCACCTACGATTTCAAGAATCTCGTTGGTAATGGCTGCTTGACGCGCTTTATTGTAAGTCAATTTCAATTGATCTCTCAATTCTGTGGCGTTGTCGGTTGCTTTGTGCATGGCGGTCATACGAGCACCGTGCTCGCTTGCCCATGAATCACGCACACCTTTGTACAATTGCATTTTCAAAGACTTAGGAATCAGCTGCTCTATGATTTCTTCCTTAGATGGCTCATAGATGTATTCTGTCGCATTTGCTGGCGCTTCACCTTCCACTTGATCCAGAGGCTTTAAAGGCAGGAAATCCTCACTCATGACTACCTGTGTGGCTGCGTTTTTAAAACTGTTGTAAACCAAAACAATTTTGTCAAACTCACCAGTAACAAATAGCTCCATCAATTCTTCTGCGATGGCAGAAACCTTATCAAAGGAAATGTCGTCAAACAAATCACTTTTGTTGGATTGAATGTTGGATCCTTTCTTGGCAAAGTCATTGGCTTTTTTACCAATAGTCATGTAAGAAACCGCAACACCTTTCAAATCTTCCTTGTTGAGTCTGATTAACTCCTTAATAATATTTGAGTTAAATGCTCCTGCAAGACCACGGTTAGAGGTAATGGCTACCACTAATGCTCTTTTTACTTCACGCTGTTCGGCATATTTGCTACCAGCGTCACCTTCCATGGAAGCGCTCAGATTTTGAAGCAACTCTGTTAGCTTATCAGAATAAGGACGCATCGCTGTAATGGCATCTTGTGCCTTCTTAAGCTTCGCTGCGCTCACCATCTTCATAGCAGATGTAATCTGCATCGTTGAAGATACTGAGGTTATTCTATTACGTATTTCCTTAAGATTCGCCATAGTTTATGAGGTTAGAGTATGGAGTATAGAATATGGATGTCTATACTCTAAAATCTATATTCTTAGTAACGAGAAGAAAGATCCTTTGCCACAGCAGTCAACGTATCGATCACCTCGTCTGTCAACTTACCTGCCTTAAGCGTGTCTAGTGTACCTCTATGCTTAGCATTCAGAAGTTCTAGATAATCTCTTTCAAATTCTTTTACTTTTTCAATCGGTACATTTCTCAACAAGTTTTTAGAACCTGCATAGATAATTGCGATTTGGTTTTCTACTGGATAAGGATTGTTTTGAGCTTGTTTCAAGATCTCCACGTTTCTCTTTCCTTTCTCGATAACACTTAAAGTCGCAGCATCTAGGTCAGAACCAAATTTTGCGAAAGCTTCCAATTCACGGAAAGCAGCTTGATCCAACTTCAAGGTACCAGCCACTTTCTTCATCGATTTGATCTGTGCGTTACCACCAACACGAGATACAGAAATACCTACGTTAATCGCTGGACGTACACCAGAGTTGAACAAGTCACCATCTAAGAATATCTGTCCATCTGTAATCGAGATCACGTTAGTTGGGATATAGGCAGATACGTCACCAGCCTGAGTTTCGATAATAGGTAGTGCCGTTAATGATCCACCACCTTTAACGATAGGTCTTAAGCTATCAGGCAAGTCGTTCATCTCTGCAGCAATTTTGTCATCGTTTATGACTTTTGCCGCGCGCTCCAATAATCTTGAGTGCAAGAAGAAAACGTCACCTGGATAAGCCTCACGTCCTGGTGGACGACGTAGCAATAGGGACACCTCACGGTAGGCTACCGCTTGTTTAGACAAATCATCATAAATGATCAATGCAGGACGACCTGTATCACGGAAGTACTCTCCAATCGCAGCTCCAGCAAATGGTGCGTACACCTGCATAGGTGCAGGGTCTGATGCATTTGCAGCAACAATAGTAGTATAGGCAAGAGCTCCAGCCTCTTCAAGAACCTTTGCAATTAATGCAACGGTAGAAGCTTTTTGACCTATGGCCACATAGATACAATATACTGGCTCACCAGCATCATAGAATTCCTTCTGGTTGATGATGGTATCGATACACACGGTAGACTTACCCGTCTGACGGTCACCAATAACCAACTCACGCTGTCCACGTCCTACAGGAATCATGGCGTCGATGGACTTGATACCGGTCTGCATAGGCTCGGTTACCGGCTCACGGTAGATAACTCCTGGAGCTTTACGCTCAAGAGGCATCTCATAAAGATCACCTTCAATAGGACCTTTACCGTCGATAGGCTGGCCTAAAGTATTTACAACTCGACCTACAATTCCTTCACCAACTCTTAGGGAAGCAATTCGCTCGGTTCTTTTTACTGTATCACCTTCTTTAATCTCGATGGATGGACCCAAAAGTACCACACCAACGTTATCTTCTTCAAGGTTCAATACGATACCTTCCATACCGCTCTCAAAAGAAACAAGTTCTCCATATTGTGCGTTTGAAAGACCATAAACACGTGCGATACCATCACCTACGGTAAGAACGGTTCCCACTTCATCAAGGGATGCCGTAGCATCAAAACCTGATAATTGTTGCTTAAGTATTGCAGATACTTCTGCTGGATTTACTTCTGCCATGTTGTTCTATTTATACTATTGCTTCGGTCTTTTGGGACCTAATATATTATTGTTGTTTTCGCTTTCGCGAAAGCGTACTGTTCAAAATTTGTTTTACTCTATCGAGTACTTGTATGCAAATTCTCTTTTTAGATCACCCAAGGTGCTGTGAACACTGGCATTGATTTCTTTATCACCAACGCGCAGGATGAATCCACCAACGATACTAGGGTCAATTTTCTTTTCAAGAGTTATTTCCTTGCCTGCCAGTTCTGTAGCCTTAGCAAGAATTTTAGCTTCCAACTCTTTTGAAATCTCTACAGCCGTGGTAACAGTAGCTACCTCACGCTTGTTCATTTCATCAAAAAGCAGAATGTACTTAGTAGCAATATCACTCAGGATATCTGCACGTTGATTGTCAACGATCAAGTCAAAAGCTCCCATGGTGATACCACCAACCTGGCTAAAAACTTGACGCAACGCACCGCGCTTTTGTTCTGTTTTTACCACAGGACTTTTCAAGAAATCCTGAAGCTCTTTGTTTTTATGAACCGTCGTAAGGACAGATTTCATGTCTTCATTCACGGCAGCCGCTTCCTTCTTGTCGATCGCTAGATCTAGGATGGCTTTGGCATATCGGGATGCTGCTCTTGAAAGTTTCATAGTTGTTTTCTAGATGTTTGCGTCAGCTAGCATTTTGTCAATGAGAGCAAACTGCGCCTCTTTTTCAGAAAGTTCCTTGCGGGTAACTTTCTCTGCAATGGCAACAGATAGGTCTGCTACTTGCGACTTGATGTCTGCTAGAGCTGCTTTCTTTTCTGCTTGAATAGCTTCTTGAGCGCTTGCAATAATCTTGTCTGCTTTTTCCTGTGCGGTTGCTGCAGCGTCCACGAGCATTTTCTCCTTGATCTCACGAGCTTCCTTGATGATCGCATCACGTTCTGCGCGAGCTTCTTGAGCGGCAGCCTTATTGGATTCTTGCAGTAGTGCCATTTCAGCTTTAGCCTTTGCGGCAGCGTCAAGTGCATTTGCGATTCCTTCTTCACGCTCACTTAGAGCAGCTAGGATAGGCTTCCAGGCATATTTTCCTAGAAGTAATACCAGTATAATCAATATAATGGCCTGCATGATAAACAAGCCTGGCGAAAAATCTTCTAACATAATCTTCTGTCTAAATTAATTCTGATTGCTGTTTTAAAAACACAACTTGCAACCAACCGTTACAAGTTGTGCCATAAATTTTTTGGTTTGCTACCTAGAGTACTTGACCCAAGATAAGTGCACCAAAACCAAGTCCTTCAAGAAGTGCTGCGATAATGATCATTGCAGTTTGGATTTTTCCAGCTGCTTCAGGTTGACGAGCGATAGCTTCCATCGCTTTTCCACCTATTTGACCAAGACCGATACCACCACCGATAACGACAAGACCTGCTCCAATTAAATTGTACATAACAATCGATTTAAAAATTAATAAAAAACTCTACTATATAAAACGTTCTCTTACTTCATCAATATCATCTTCTGGTGTGTGTGCATGTTCTTCATGATCATGCTCTGCAACAGCCATTCCTATAAATAGGGCAGACAACATTGTGAATATAAAGGCCTGTAGAAAAGCAACCAGCAATTCTATAACCATGATAAATAAGGCTAAAAACAAGGATACTCCAGTAGAACCTATGGGTCCAAACTGTGCTTTAAGTGTAATCATCAAAGCAATAAGACTCATCAATACAAAGTGACCTGCGGTAATGTTTGCAAATAGACGCATCAAGAGTGAGAAAGGCTTGATCAACAAGAAACCTACTAATTCAATAACAGCAAGAATAGGCTTGAAAATCACAGGAATACCTGGCATCCACAACATGTGCATCCAGAAGTCTTTGTTACCACTTGCTAGATAGATCACTAGAGTAAATATCGCTAGACATGCGGTCACAGCCAGCTGACCTGTAATGTTGAATCCAAAAGGGGTCAATCCTAAAAGGTTGGCAATCCAGATAAGGAAGAATACGGTAAGTAGATATGGCATAAACTTCTTATGCTTGTGCTCACCTATATTAGGTCTAGCAATCTCGTCTCTTATGTAGATAACCAATGGCTCCAACACACGGCTAAATCCAGTTGGGATGCTCTTCTTCTTGTATTCTTTTGCAAGTCTACCAAAGAAAATCACCAACAGTAAACCGATGAACAAAGTCCCAAAAACCGATTTGGTAATAGAAAAGTCCAATACTTTGTGTGCATTCGTTGGGTGGTGCTCTTCATCAAAACTCAAAGCGTTTGCTCCAGCATCCAGTTCGTAAATCTTGCTGTGTAGTTTTACCAATCTTGCTCCACCAGACTCAACAATCACCTCACCAGCATCGTCGTGGTGAAATTTAGAGGACATAAAAACCTGAAGACCTTCCGTAGTCCAAACCATTACTGGTAAAGGGAAACCTACATGTTTTCTCTCACCTTCATCACTGGTATAAGAAAAGACATGAAAATCATGCGCATCTTTTAGGTGATGCTGGATGTACTCATTAATTTCTTCAGACGTATTGATGCGGCCGCCATCGTTATCCATGACTTCTTCATGCGCAGGACCGTGTTCGGTTTCTGAAACTTCTTGAGCATTCACGCCCATGGAAGTGAAAAATACCAAGGATAGCAATGCTGTTATAACGTACGCTTTTGACATGTGAAACACCTTAAAAAATTGGGTCTTTTAATTCGGGTGCAAATGTATGACAAAAAACAATCTTAAAATAGTCCTTTTATTTAGATTAATTTCTTGAAACTGTTGTGGGTTCGCTTTCGCGAAAGCGAACCCAATCAATTATCATTGAGCCATTTGATGACGATCACTACTTCAATGAACAGGAATATGAAATAAGGCACTAGAAACCCCAAAACCTCCATCAAATTCAATCCAGAGTTTTTCACGATCAATTCTGGAAAACAAACGATCGCCAAACCGCATTTCACAAAGATCGCGGCCATGAATGCATACCCTAATTTCTCTGGAACATAAAAGTGTACAAAGCGCAGCGCACTTACCGTAACAAACGTTGCGGTTCCTAGAAAGTTGTACGTTCTCGCAAGCGGGATTGCGGGATCGACAATCCACCAGCTGTGCAAGAAATATGCAGCGACCGTTAAAAAGGCGACGATGAGAAAAGTCTTGAGGTAAAATTTCAAAATAAGCGGACTGGTTTTAAATAGTTATGATGTGTGGCTATTGTGAATGTTGATGCGTTTTAATGGAATGAACACGACATATATAGAAAGACAGACACCCAACATTACGCCTAAAATGATAAGGATTTTATTAAAGACCCAAGCGTCACAACCTTGCCAGAACAGCTATGATTGCCAGCATCTGGATCGCTATCCCTTAAAAGATCCCACAAGTCCTAAGCAGATTTTCCCTGCTGGCCATTTGCAATGGACTTCACGCCACTATCCATGGTACAGGATGCGTTGAAGGTCGCGCCAGGTTCTACAGATAATTTGCCGGTGCTTACATCGCCTTCAATAATAGCCGTGGATTTTAAAGACAATAGGCTACTTACTTTAAGGTTACCAGAGAAGGTACCTTCAATATCTGCATTGGTACATTCAAGTGTGCCGTCAATTTTCCCGTCTTTCCCTATCACCACTTTTGCAGGTGTGGTTAAGGTACCTATGATTTCACCATCGATTCTAAAACCAGCCTCGCTATTGATATCACCTTTAATGACGGTTCCTTTGGCAATTCTGTTTTGAGAGTTGCCCATTAGTTCTGTTGCTTTGTTTGATTTCATATGGGGAATGGTTATGGGATCTGTATCATGTAATCGTTGAGGCTCTTGTAAACCTGTATGATCTTGTAGTTTTCTGACGATATGGCTACCGGCATGGAAGGTAGCTCGACGCCTTTCAGATTTTCATCCAGATAGGTGGCCACTTGTGCTGCTCTATCTTTGGTTTTCATACCATGAATGACGAGCAGTGACTGTTGCGGTGTGTAAACATCTATGGAATAAGTGATGTCGCTACCTAATGCTTTTGCTGGTTGTTCCAGATTGAGTTTTAAGTCATTGATAAGCTGCTCATTTGCCGCATCGACGGTATAGACCAGCTTAAAGTTATTGCTGTTTTCCTCTGGTGCAAATTCACTTGGGATCACTAGTTTTTCTGCATCTGCCGCTAGAACTGCGGCTTCCTTACCTACTTCTGTACTGGGATAGTTCAATGCAATAAAATCAAGACCTTCTTTATAGGCCTTGAATCCATATAGTCTACCCGATGCATAGGTCTTTAAAAGTTCCAACTTTGGAATGATGGGATCGCCCGCAAAACGGATGATTTGATTGTTTGCCTGTTCAATAACAGCAGCATAGTTTTCTTGCTCGTACTGTTTGAAGATGCGATTATAGACACCTTCTGCAGTTTCACTGGTGTCAAGTTTGCCGTCAGGATTTTGAAGGATTTGTGCGTATCTGGTTTCAGGATATTGTGATATGATGGTGGATTTGTATTGTTCCGCTTTCGCGAAAGCGATATCACTACCGTCATTTGAGCCGTCACGACCCATTAAGTATAGATTGTACAGCGTAGGAAGCAGCAGCTTTTCTTCTGGCTCAAAGGTCAAAAGCGTTTCAAACCTATCGATCGCAAGGTCATTGCGCTTGAATTTCTCCTTATACAAAACACCCAACTGATAGTAGGCAAAATCGCGAGCTCCCGCAATGCTATCCAATGCCACTTGACCTTTTGGTAAGCGGTCAATGTAGTAGGCTGCTTGATATTCTGGAGCTAGATCGCCGTTTTCTATGGCGGTGACACTACCGTCTGTCGCCTCATCGATCAGGTTGCTGTTCACGCTCGCCAGATTCCAATTATCCTTGAGGGCGCGATTTCCCCAAATAGCCCTAAACTGCAACTTGCCTCTTGCCACCGTTGCCGGTATATAAAAATAGAAACCACTGTTGGTGCTTGTTGGACCTGAATCATTTATGGTAGCACCACTAGGTGGCCCCAATCTGTTATTAACGGAATTGTTGGTCTGGATGGTCGCAAGGGCTGTTTTTTGCTGGGCAAGATTTGCTTCTTCTATGGCTGCCTGTTCGGCTAGCTGTGCCTCGCGCTCTTTTAGTTCTTCTATGTAGTTGTTGTAATATTCTACTCGTTCGCCGTCGCTCATGGCAACGATACTCAAGAGACTGTCAGCACTGCGGCGATTGCTCTCGTAAAGAATAATATCTGCCAGATTTTCTCTCTTCTTGATAACCGCACGCTGTTCTCTGGATTTATCCTCATATCTGGTAGATGCGCTATCAAAATATTTTCCAGCTGTTTCAAAACGGGCATCGTCAAAACTGATGCGGCCCAAAGCATCATAGATGTTTCCCTGTAAATATGGATCTCTATCGCCGGCTTTCAAGGACTTGTTATAATAAGCCACGGCGCCGTCTACACTGTCGATAGTTTCCAGGTATATGGCCTTGCGATAATTGATGATATCCAGCCATGGCCTATTTTCCCTGTTTTCTTCCAGCTCATTGAACACTTCTAGAAACTCATCATCAGACTGTTCTACCGTATCTCTAAGTTTGATTTTTTCTATGAAGGCGTTGACGTAGTAGTTGCGAGGTATTTTCCTATGTAATTCAATGACCTCGTCAAAATGTGCAATGGCACTGTCTCTTTGACCTGCCTTTGCAAAAAGCTGTCCGGCAATGAATTTGTAACGACCTTCAGTGGCTCGATCCTTTGTTTTTTGGGCAGCGCGGTTCATATAAATAAGCGCACTGTCAACTTTATCCACATTAAGATAAGCCTGAGCCAAAGTAGCATTAGCAAGAATCAATTCTTCACGCTCAATCTCGAGACTGTCTTCTTTGATAAGCTGTTGTAAATTTTCAATGGCAATTTCATTGTTCTCCAGGCGCATGTTGGTCTTCTCGCGCCAGATTTTTGCCATTCTAATCTCATCAGATTCTGGCATGAATTGCAATACATAGTTGAAAGCTTCTAACGAAGGAATAAAGCGCTGATCATAATAACGGGCTTTTCCCAGTAGCATATAGGCCTCGTCGATTTGTGGGTTCACTTCTTCACCGTCGATAAGCATGCTGTGTTTTTGAACTGCCTTGACGGCCTTTTCTTCGGCTAGTGAAAAGTTGGGATCAGACCGGTCGTCTGCACTAACTCTTATTTCGTCTTTGACTGTCAGGCGCTCTACGGGCAAGATATCCCAGTAGTTGTCCCTATAATTTGCCTCTATATTATCCAGTCCAGCCTGTAAAGCAAGATTGCCATTATAGAGCGTATTATATTCTGTACCAACCGCATGCAGGTTGCGGCTAATAAAAGAATCATTCTTACGGCTACAACTGGCGAGAACTAGCAGCAGGCAAAAAATGATGGCAGTAAAAGCAAAAAGATTTTTCAAACGAGCTCTTTTTTCTAGCTATCATAACTGTTGTAGGGTTATGATATTGTGATACCGTTCAAAAATAAGGAATTATGTGTCGAGCCCGCAAATAACGACAATTAGCTCTAAGCTTATCTCGGTTTTTTTGAGAAGCTTGATGTGAAGATTTTTATGATGGATAGAGGTGTTTCCTTTTCATTATAAACCGCCCGCATTTATCTAAGAATTTTTTCCATGGTACGTCCCTTAGCCAGTTCATCTACAAGTTTATCTAAATATCTAACCTGTTGTGTCAAAGAATTATCGATTTCTTCAATTCTATAGCCGCATATCACGCCCTTGATCAAGTGAGCATTAGGATGTAGCTGTGCGTTTGCAAAAAAGTTTTGAAAAGTAGCATCACCACTGCTATAGTCGAGTAATTGCTCCTCATTGTAGCCTGTCAACCACTGGATCACCTCATGAAGCTCTGCTACGGTTCTTCCCTTTTTTTCAATCTTGGAGACATAGTGAGGATATACTGAAGAAAACTTCATGCTAGCTATGCGTTCATTATGTTGGGCTGTTGGTTTCATTGACTCATCAATATAAATTAGGGGATCAACACAGGCGAAAAATTATTTGATGTGAATGATCTTCTTAAAGAAAATACTCTTCAAACCATACTGCCGTCCAGATTGGGTTTCTTCAATGTGTGGCTTGGGCGCCAGTATCATTCCTACACCTAGCGGAATAAAAGTGAGCCACATACTAGGTTCTGGATAAAACTGTACTAGAATAAACCGCGTAATAAGAAACACGAGCATGAAGCTAATGCCGTAGATTAGGAATACTTTGATTTTTGGGGACATTTCTTTTTCTTATTTGAGAATGTAGCGCTTCTTGGAGAAAATACTTTTATAACCATACTCTTTTCCATTAGCAGTTTTTTTAACACGAGGTCTAGGAGACAATATAGCTGCAATAATTATTGGGAGGTAATGGGACCAAAGGTTTTGCTCCTCCACAATAAAACCTAAGAGAAACTTAGAAACCAAATACAGGACTATAAAACAAACAAAATAAATAAGGAACGCTTTGATATTAGGTGACATTTCTATTCTTCTTCAGAATTAGCAATCATGGTATTTTCTTCGGCTGGAATTATATGAAGTTCACTAATTCCCATAAAGTACTTTTCCAGCTGGCCAAAGGTAGCTGCATCCTTCACTTGATCCATCACGACCTTACCCTTTTCTAACAGTACAACGCGTTGCGCCACCTCGGTCACGTGAATCAAATCGTGGCTTGAGATAAGCATGGTGACATTAGGGTCGTTAGACAGATCCTTTATGATCGCTTTAAGCCTTATCTGTGTTGATGGGTCCAGATTGGCAAACGGCTCATCCAGAATGATCACTTCAGGGTTCCCTATAAGAGCAGCGATAATCCCAACTTTTTTCTGGTTACCCTTAGAAAGGTCACGCAGGTATTTTTTTTGACCTATCGCCTCACCGTTGAAGAAATCGGCATGCTTTTCCATAAGAGCATCGATATCTGCTTTGTTCTGTCCGCGCAGCTCGCCTATGAAATAGAAATATTCCTCTGGCGTCAAGTAGCCTATCAAGAAACTCTCATCGACAAACGCGCTGGTGAAAGGCTTCCATCCTTCGCTTTCATTGACCTGAATATCATTGGACATGATATGTCCCGTGGTAGGTTCAATCAAGTCCAGCAATAGGGAAAACAACGTGGTCTTACCAGCACCGTTGTTCCCAACCAGCCCGACAGCCTGTCCTCTAGGAATTTGCAGGCTTTCGATATCAAGAACTGTGGTGTCGTTGTATTTTTTGGAAAGGTTCTGTATGTGGATCATTTCAAATGTTTTAGTGTTGGTTAAGAGTTTTGGTAGGAGTTCGCTTTCGCGAAAGCGAAATAGTTCAAGCCATTTTCACATCAATCCTTTTGCGCATAGGCAGCAATTGTATCGTATTTCTCGTTCTTATACACATTCTCTACAATAGTCAAGATCTTATCCCGGAAAAGCAATCCCAGCAGCCCAGTTGCCGCAATGGCAATAAATCCAGCCTCGCTATTAATGGTTAGAGAAAATGCATAATATATAATCACGGGCAAGATCATTTTAGGAATGGTAAGCAAGAGCGTTTTGACATTGAAGGCCTTACTGTCGCCAAAGGCTTTCTTATTGCTCGTCAAATCGATGGGCGTTTTTACATAGGCACCACCCAGCAATGTGATGGATGCATTGAGTCCAATGTTGTAAACGGCGCCGGCAAGAATGGCATAAAGCCACTCGATACCAAAATAGACATAGAAGCAACTAAGCAAGGTGCTAAAGCCGGTCACAACCACCATGAGCCACCATTTGCTCAAAAGAAACTCACGATAGGGAATATTCTGCGCCATCATCAATTTATAGTAGCTGCTATCCCATGACGGCACCAGACCACCAAAACTGAATAGGAAACCACCTGTACAAAACAATGCGGCAAAAACCTTCATCCATTCGCCTTGACCTACAGCAATAAAATAAAGGCCGTAGAACATAAATAAGAATCCCATGATAAAAGTGGTCCTAGCTCGTTTGTTGCGGCGTATGAGCTTCACATCATTCTTAAGGTAAGTTGACATTTTCCCAAAGCGATTGAGAAAATCCAGATTTTCTGTGGTAGCGGTTTCATGTTTGGTTTTGAGTCCTGCATCCAGATACAGCTGTTTTTTAAAATAGACATAGGCATATTGGCCACTAAAAACGGTCAGCGCCAGCGGCAAGACAAAACTCCATGGCTGACTATAGAAAAAGTCAAACATAGGCTGTGTGTAACTGGTGATATCAAAGTAGCCGTAGTATTGTATAGCGGCAAGACCTGCTATAAGGATCACTACTGGATAGAATACCTTATCTAGATTATTAAGAAAAATATTCAAAAAATTGAGCAATAATGTGATGGACAGCATCGCAAGATGCCAGCTTATCACGCCTATAGGGTCATAGCCTTCTATTAATAGGACAATGGAAAATGGAATAAAAAAGAATGCCGGTAGAATATTAAAAAACGAGATCACCGTTTTTCCCATCGCATATTGAACGATCTTTCCTTTAGTAAAAGGTAAATAGAGAAGTGGCTTGATATTAGCCACAGGCATTTTTTGGAAGAAATATCTAAATATGAGATCAACCGCAAACCAATAGATCAAGAATTGGTTAATTACCGCTAAAGGATCAGATGCTAGGATGTCGCCGTCCTCAATAAAATTTTTCAGGATATAGAAGCTTCCAGCGCCCAAAGCGGCAAATTCCAGCAAAAAGAGAACAGCAAAAAAACCTATAAATATCTTGAAGAAAAGATTTTGCTTGAAGGCAGCAGATCTAAAGAAACTTTTCCATTCTAGACTAGCAAAGAGTTTGAACATGGTAGTAAGGTTAGTTGCTGGATTAGTGAAGATAAAATTAAAAATGTTACAACTCTTTCTCTGTTTCTTATTTTTGCAGCCCAATTAATCGACACATGGTTTTTCACGAATTACGCATTGAACAAGTCACTAAGGTTACTTCTAGAGCCGTTGAAATTATTTTTGAAATCCCTGGCAGTCTCCAGGAAGAATTCCGATATCAGGCAGGTCAGTATTTGACACTTAAAGCCACGATTGATGGCAATGAGGTGCGTCGCGCTTACTCCATAAGCAGCGCTCCTGACGACGACCAATTAATGGTGGTGGTCAAGGCGGTAGATCTGGGCGTTTTTTCAAATTATGCTATGAAACTGCGAGCTGGCGATACCTTAGAAGTAGCGCCGCCAGATGGGTTGTTCATTCATGAGAAGCAAGAAAAGGGAACCTTTTTGATGGTTGCAGCAGGTAGCGGTATAACGCCTATCATGTCGATCTTGAAAACCGCACTAGCTATCGATGCTGACAATAAAGTAGCATTGATTTATGGGAATCAATCAGAAAGTCAGGCCATTTATCTCGAACAGCTCAATGACCTTAAAGACCAGTACGGTGAGCGATTTACGTTGAAATACTGTTTCAGCCGTGAGGAGCGTCAGGATGCCTTGTTTGGTAGGATAACAAAAGGCAACTTGAACTATTTTTTGAAGAATGATTGTGAAGGGTTCGCTTTCGCGAAAGCGTACTTATGCGGTCCTGAAGAAATGATTCAAATGATCCAACTCAACCTCATAGAAAAGGGATTGCTGGCTGAGGAGAACATCAAATTTGAACTATTCACATCAACTGAAAGTGATGTAGAAATTACCGAGGACAGTCACCTTTCTGAAATTACCGTCATTCTGGATGACGAGACGCACACGTTTACCATGCGACGTGATGAAGTCATGCTGGACGTGATGCTCAAGAATGATATTGATGCACCTTACTCTTGTCAAGGTGGTATTTGCTCCAGCTGTATAGCACTCATTGAGGAAGGTGATGTCAAAATGCGCAAGAACTCCATTTTGACAGATGAGGAAGTCAGCGACGGTTTTACGCTCACTTGTCAGGCTTGTCCTACCAGCGCAAAAGTCAATGTAAACTTTGACGAGGTTTAAGTAAAAAATCTTGCTTAACTTTTTTGACTGGCCTTCAAATGGTTAGTTAGTCAATCACTGTGCCTTATTTTCAATAAGTGGAAAACTGTATATGTAGTGCGTGATCGTTTCGTGCTTTGAACCACCGTTCACTTAAAACTCTCAAGTATTTCGTATTTTCATAGCAAAGAAAATTTGCATGATTAATAGAACAGTAGCAAGTGTGAAAGAAGCACTAGCTGGCGTAAAGAGTGGTATGACATTGATGGTTGGTGGATTCGGTTTATCAGGGATTCCAGAGAACAGTATTGCCCAATTGGTGGAGTTGGGAGTCAGTGATTTGACCTGTATTTCCAACAATGCTGGAGTCGATGATTTTGGACTAGGGTTGTTATTGCAGGGCAAACAAATCAAGAAAATGATATCGTCTTATGTGGGTGAGAATGATGAGTTTGAGCGCCAGATGCTTAGCGGTGAACTGGAAGTAGAATTGATCCCACAAGGAACGCTGGCCGAGCGTTGCCGCGCCGCACAAGCAGGAATTCCTGCCTTCTACACACCGGCAGGCTACGGAACAGAAGTAGCCGAAGGAAAAGAAGAGCGAGTCTTTAATGACAAACCTCATATTCTAGAGCACGCCTTTAAGGCAGATTTTGCTTTTGTCAAAGCATGGAAAGGAGACACTGCAGGAAACCTTATTTTTAAAGGAACTGCCAGAAATTTCAATCCAGTCATGTGTGGCGCTGCCAGCATTACCGTGGCTGAGGTAGAAGAACTAGTTCCCGCAGGTGAGCTCGACCCCAACCAGATCCACATTCCTGGAATATTTGTCAAACGCATTTTTCAAGGTGAGAAGTATGAAAAGCGTATTGAGCAGAGAACTACGAGGACTCGAGATTGATTTGTTAATGTTTGAATTTGTCAATTTGAAAACTGGAGGAAACGGATAAAGCATTTTATAAATAGAAGGTTTCATGAGGAATTTTAACAGCAATCCTATTGTAAATATGACTTTCAATTTTTCTTTAGACATTATTGAATTTGTACAGAAATTGAAAGCACAAAAAGATTGGGATCTTGCCTCACAATTGTTCAGATCTGGTACAAGTATAGGAGCAAATGTTTGGGAAGCACAAAACGCTGAGAGCCCCAAAGATTTCATTCATAAATTCAAGATCTCAGCTAAGGAGTCTGATGAAACAGAATATTGGATGGAAATATGTAAAGCTTCCAAACACCTTCCAACTCCTGACGAGAAGTTGTTTAAAGACCGTGATTCAATTTCAAAAGTATTATCAAAGATCATTGGCACCACTAAAAGAAATATGAATAATGGATGATATGGGTTGTAAATTATTAAATCAACACATCATCAAATTACCAAATTATATATGTTAGATAAAATAGGCATCGCAAAAAGAATCGCGCAAGAAGTGAAAGACGGTTACTACGTCAATCTAGGTATTGGTATACCAACTCTAGTGGCAAACTATGTTCCAGAAGGTATCGATGTAGAGTTCCAGTCAGAAAACGGCGTGTTGGGAATGGGACCTTTTCCCTTTGAAGGTGAGGAAGATGCAGATGTCATCAACGCAGGAAAGCAAACCATCACCACATTACCAGGCGCAAGTTTCTTTGACAGCGCAACCAGTTTTGGGATGATACGTGGTCAGCATGTTGACCTCACCATTTTGGGCGCCATGGAGGTAGCCGAAAATGGTGATATCGCCAACTGGAAAATACCTGGTAAAATGGTCAAGGGAATGGGCGGTGCCATGGATCTTGTCGCCAGCGCAGAAAATATCATTGTTGCCATGATGCATACCAATCGCGCCGGCGAGTCAAAGCTGCTTAAAAAATGTAGCTTACCGCTTACAGGTGTCAATTGTATCACTAAAGTTGTTTCTAATATGGCCGTCATTGAAATAACAGACCAAGGTTTCAAACTGCTGGAAAGAGCACCTGGCGTCACCGTTCAGGAGATTCAAGCAGCTACCGAAGGTACACTTATCATAGAAGGCGACATCCCAGAAATGGTCATCTAATGGCATTCAAAAACCTTCTCGATCCACGATATGCATCTCAGGACTATTTCCCTATGGATCTCTCCGTGCACAACCCATATTGGGACAAAAACGATGTGAGTGATATTGCCGTGATGGAAAAATATCTTGAGGATCATCGCCATCAAACAGGCAGATTTGTTGCTCACGGCGGCTACAAAGAACAGCGAGCACTGTATCGCAAATCTGCGAGATTTCAGGATGGTGCGGTGCGCGACGTCCATATGGGAATTGACCTATGGGCACCTGCTGGCACTAGTGTTCACGCGATTATGGATGGAAAAATCCATTCTTTTGCAGATAATGATGACGCTGGGAATTATGGACCAACACTAATTTTAGAGCACGATTACAATGATGGCAAGTTGTACAGTCTTTATGGCCACCTTTCTAAATCTGATATGCAAGCGTGGAAAATTGGAGTTCGCTTTCGCGAAAGCGAACAAATTGCAACTCTAGGCACACCACAAGAAAACGGCGGTTACTCGCCACATCTACATTTTCAATTGATGACTACCATGCAGGAGTATCGCGGTGATTTTCCTGGAGTTCTTGCCGAAGGCGATCTCAAGGCTTTTGAAAAAATCATTCTGGATCCTAATCCTTTTATTTTTGGGTAATGGATCAACAAGAGCTGCTCTCACTTCTTGCCTTAAAAAAGGCACCACTTATAGGCGATATCATGGCCAAAAAGTTGATTAGGACTTTTGGCAGTGCGGCAGCAGTCTTTGAACAACCTTACCGTGAAATTGCCGCCATCGAAGGCATAGGTGAGAAAAAAGCCCAATTTATCAAAGCAAAAGACCTTTTCCAAAAGGCAGAAAACGAGCTCAAGTTTATTGAAGAAAACAAGCTCAAGTATAGGGTTTACTATAATGACGACTATCCAGAGCGATTGCAGTATTGCGTTGATGGACCTATCATCTTCTTTGAAAACGGAAACATCAACTGGAACAATCCATACACCTTAAGTATTGTCGGTACACGCCAGATTACCAGTCAAGGCAGCGCTTTTCTGGAAAAATTCATGGCAGATATTGCTCCGCTCCATCCTACCATTATTAGTGGTTATGCATATGGTGTAGATATTCTGGCACATAAACTTTCTATCGAGCATGGCCTGCAAACTGTGGCAGTCATGGCGCATGGGCTGAATCAGACCTATCCTCGCAACCACGCCGCACACAATAATGATGTCAAGAAAAACGGCGGTTTTGTTACTGACTTTTGGAGTACGGACACTTTTGATCGTAAAAACTTTTTGGGTCGCAACCGTGTTATTGCTGGATTGAGTGAAGCGACTGTGGTCATTGAAAGTGCAGAAAAAGGAGGCTCTCTGGTCACTGCAGACCTGGCCAGCGGATACAATCGAGAGGTTTTTGCTGTTCCAGGCCGAGTGAATGATAAATATTCTTCAGGTTGTAATAGTCTGATCAAACAAAGTAAGGCACACTTACTTACGACCGCAGCAGATATACCATATATACTAGGCTGGCAACAAAATGAAGTGGCCGTTCAAAAGCAGTTATTTGTGGAACTGGACAAAGACGAAAGAGCCATCTATACCGTACTCAAAGAACAAGAAAAGGAATTGCTAGATATTATTGCGCTACAGGTGCACATGCCGGTTCATAAAGTAGCCTCTTTGCTGATGTCCATGGAGCTTAAAGGTGTGGTGAAGCCATTGCCAGGCAAGCTGTTTATGTTGACCTGAAATATTTAATAGGTAATTAGAATGGATAATGTTTCTTTCCTGCCTGTCCGGCAGGCAAGCGCGAAAGCGTAACAATCCTCAATACTATGGAACAAAAAAAGAGACCCTTGATGGGTCTCTTCTCTTTTCTACAATCTACTCTACAAATTGCACTTGAAAAATCGTTGTATGTTATTCTACGTTAAGGTAGATGCTTGAGATTCCTGAAACGGACTGCTGCATCTTAGGTTTTGCGTTGCCTACGGTAGTAGTATCGAATGATAAAGCCATGCCACCGTTGGTGCTGCGCTCTGCCGCATAGAGCACCTTTCCTACGTTATCGTATTCCAGGTCTACCGGGTTGCCCAACATCGTCTCTGAACCGCTTACCGTAGTCACATCGGTGATGGTGCCGTAAGCCTCAAGACCGCTGTAGATCACTGAGAAGTTCTTGATCGTGTGGATCGCTCCGTCGCTGTCGTTCAATGGGTTTCTGACATCGGCAAGGAAGAGTTGGTCCTCTACCTCGTCATAGGTGATTCCTCTTAGGGACTGTGCACCTTCAATGGTGATCTGGTCGTCTGCAGTAAGCTCACCACTATTGTTGGAGAAGAAGTCGTTGTAAACGGCTATTCTACCACTGTTGTCCACGGCTGCATAAAGAGTGTTGCCGGCAAGGAAGATTCCCCAGTGCTGGTTACCCGTCTCATAGATGTTGACCAATCTTACAGAGTTAGGCGTGGACTCATATACATAGAACTTATTGCTGTCGCGTGGCCCCACTGCATCTGCAGATACCACGATGCGGTTTCCAGAGATGGCAATATCTCTTGGGTTCTCCACCTGTACGTCAGATCTAAGTGATGGAGCAAGTGCCGCTCCGGACTCGTTATTGTTTAAGTTTTCAAAGACCAATACGTTACTCTCTGATCTTGATGCCTCAAAAAGACAGTCATTGAGTGGATCGTAGTGGATGCCATTACCATCGGTACTGGCGCTCTGGAAAGATTTGTTGGTGATGTTGTTAGAATCGGTAAGATCGAACATGTTGATCTTACCAGATGTGTTGCTGCCTGTAAACAAGGTCACTTTGGGACCGCTTACCGGTGCGCTGGTATCGTCGATACCTTCAGAATCTGTGGAGCAGGAAACAAATGTTGCTGCGGTAAATAGGATAGCTGCTGTTAGGGTAAATTTTTTCATTTTGTAGAGGTTTTTGATTGTTATCGTTTTAATAATGGTTTAAATATGCGAGGTTTGAACACGATAAACAAACGCAAAACATCGATGAAATGCATTAAATACCTCTAATAAATTGTATAATAGTAGATTATAGCGTGGCCTTAAAATTATCTTAATATACATTTAAACAGGTAATCGTGTATTTGAACGAGATAAAAGCAGGTGGTAAACTACCATCAGTGATTCTAACACCAAGAAATAGTAGACATCTAGGCACAGAATATGGCATCAGAATGTTGCTATGGAAAGACTAATGAAAAGTTTGCGCCAAGGATTTAGGTCAAACTATTATAAACAAGTATATCCAAAAGAAGAATCGTCCACTTGAAAGATAAATTCAGTAGACTTTTGCGTGCAAAATAACAAGAAGGAAGTTTTTTAGAGCTTCTAGTTAATAGCCCAACTTTTCACGAACTCTGGAAAGCACGTCGTCCGCAACAAGTTTAGCTTTTGCCGCACCTTCTTTGAGAGCAGCATCTATTTCATGTTTATTGGACATATAGTGCTCAAAACGTTCCCGATTCTTTCCAAATTTGAACAAGATCAATTCAAACAGTGCTTTTTTAGCATGTCCATAACCGTAATTTCCAGCTTCATATTTTTCACGCATTTCTGCGGTTTGCTGGGCCGTAGCAATCAGTTTGTAAATCGCAAAAACGTTACAGGTGTCTGGATCTTTAGGCTCTTCCAGCGGCGTGCTATCCGTTTCTATGGACATGACTTGTTTTTTCAACTGCTTTTCAGGTAAAAAGATATTAATCAAATTACCACGGGATTTACTCATTTTCTCACCATCTGTTCCTGGAACATACATCGTATTCTCTTGGATTTTGGCTTGAGGCTCTATAAGCGTATCGCCCATTTGATTATTAAAACGTCCTGCCACATCGCGGGCCATTTCAAGATGCTGCAGTTGGTCTTTTCCCACAGGCACAACTTGAGCGTCGTACAACAAGATGTCTGCTGCCATTAACATAGGATAGGTGAATAATCCAGCATTCACATCATTCAATCGGTCTGATTTATCCTTGAAACTGTGAGCCAGTGTCAACCGTTGATAGGGATAAAAGCAATTAAGATACCAGTTAAGCTCTGTGACTTGTGGGACATCACTTTGTCTATAAAAAGTGGTACGACTAGAATCCAGTCCACAAGCCATCCAGGCAGCAGCTGTGGCATACGTGTTTTCTCGCAAAGTCTCGCCATCCTTGATTTGCGTCAAGGAATGAAAATCTGCAATGAACAGGAAGGAATCATTATCAGGTTGTGAGGCCATTTCTATCGCTGGCAAGATGGCGCCCAATAAATTCCCTAAATGTGGTATTCCCGTAGATTGTATTCCCGTAAGTACTCTAGCCATTGGTATAATTTAGGGGACAAAGATAATTCCTTAAGAGCTTAAACCACAAGAAGCAGATCAAGGTGTTGTGGCCTGTTTTAATTCTGCTATTTTTGGAACTCATGGAATGGATACGATATATTGTAATGCCTCTTTATAGAGTTTGGTTTTATGTGCTACTCGCCATTCCTATTTTGGTCATGTTTCCGTTTCTGGTGTTGGCGACTATTTCAGAGAAAACCTACGGTATCTTTTTCAAGATGGCTCAAGCATGGGCTGCGTTTGTTATCTATGGGATGTTCTGGTGGCCACAAATATATAGGGATGCTCACATGCAGAAGGGACAAAGCTATATGCTGGTGGCCAACCATACGAGCATGGCAGACATCATGCTCATGCTGCTGGCAGCAAAAAACCCCTTTGTTTTTGTAGGTAAAGCAGAGCTTTCTAAAATCCCCATTTTTGGTTTCTTCTATAAGCGCACGTGTATTCTTGTAGATCGCGGTGACCCGCAAAGCCGCAAGGCCGTTTTTGAAAGCGCCAGCCGCAGACTGGATGATGGTGTTGGAATATGTATTTTTCCAGAAGGTGGCGTGCCGTCAGACCGGTCGATACTGCTGGATCATTTCAAGGATGGTGCCTTTAGACTGGCCATAGAGCACCAAATTCCCGTAGTTCCCATGAGTTTTTATGACAACAAGAAGCGTTTTCCGTTCTCCTTTTTTAATGGATCACCGGGACGCATGCGTGCAAGAACCCATGAGATCCAACAAACTGCCGGCTTGCAGTTGCCTAGAGATAAAGTTCGCTTTCGCGAAAGCGTAAGAAATATCATCTATGAAGATCTTGTCAGGCAACAGAATTCCTAACCTATCCTTCTTTAAGACGCATAAAAAAACCGTCCTGCATAGCAAACAGGACGGTTCCACTCTTTTTCATTGCATTTAATTGAGTTCAATGATTAACCAACCTCAATCTCTTTTTCATATACCCACAAACGCCTGCAATGACAACAATTTGTGGTTAAAATCTATACATCAAACCAGTATATACACCAACGGTGTAAGGCCTGAAGTCACTTGTGTTTTCTTTTAACGAGTTCAACTGATATTTAAACGTAGGCTCTAGTGTTAGTCCAATATTTTTGGAAAACTGATAGTCCAGACCTATACCAAAATTGGCACTCTGGTTAAAGCTGTTGAAATTTTCATCACTGCCCAGGTCCAACCTGCGGCTATCGTTTACAATACTTACATTATTGTCAGTGAGAAACAGCGCACTAAAACCACCCAAAACATTCACTCCCAATTTTTTGTCTACCAGCCTATAAGTCACTTCAAAGGGCATTTCCAGATAACCCAATTGCTGGCTTATCTCGCCTTTAAAACTGGATAGAATCTGGGCATTTCTCAACTCCTGATTAAAGCTACTAGCACTGGAGAACATCGCCGGCGCTGGCGCATTGACGGCGCTAGGGTCAAAGATGGCCATGGCTTCTGCATTGTTAAGAATTAGGGTGTTTGCATTCAAACCATAATTGATATCCTGGTTGTTGTAGTTCATGTTGACTTGATGTAAGCCGGTACGAACACTCCAACGGGAATCGATCGCATAAGAGATGGCTACTCCATAACTTATGTCGGTTTGGGCGTTTTGATTTTCTCTGGAAATGCGATCACTAATAGATGATCCACTTAAGCTACTAGCATAAACAGGTGCGACAACGGTGGCAGCACTCCATTTCTTTCTAGGCATTGGTTCATCCTGTTGGGTTATAGTATTTGCGGCAGCAATGTCTTCCAGACTTTCTAATTCAGTTTCTTCCTTTTCTTGGACATCATCGACTTTACTTTCTTGGTTCATCGCGATGGCATCTCCAACGTTTTCATTTACCGAATTCTGGAATGAATCACTTGACAATTTTGAATCAGCAGCATTTTGTGGATCAACATCATTACCATTTGCCCTTGAATACAATGGTTCTCTAGTTTGCTCGCTTTGAGCTATAAAATCTTTTTGCGCCTGACTAGTGACCTTATTCTGTGGCGTAGATTCTTTGGTTTTGGGAGATTTACCACCGTTTGACTTGCTACTACTGGGCATGGCGACTGCATCTTCACCAGTATTCTCTACTACACTTTCTTGAGACTGTTCAGTTTGATTTGGATTGGAATCGGTGGAGTTTGACTGTTGATCTGTTATGTTATCAGGTTGCTTTTCCTCATTAGCAATACCTTGATGAAGTTCTGTTTCTTCAGAAGATGGTGCCTCTTCTAAAGCCATATTCTCAACAGGAGTAACCTCGTCAGAATTCCACACAAATACAGATAAAAGAACTGCTAGAACTGCAGCGACGCCGGCAAGTTTCCACCATAAAGGTAGCACTGCTGGTCGCTTTTTAGCTTGATCCAGTTTTGACTCAATGGCATCCCAAGATCCAGCTGGAGCAGCTGGTTTGAAATCCTGGAATTTCTTCTGGAACAATCGGTCTATGTTCTTTTCTTCTTCCATTGTATTATACGGCGTCACTATTCATTTTTCTGCGCCACGCCTGTACCATTTGTTGTAAGCTAGCCCTGGCTCTGGACAAATTGGACTTGGAGGTTCCTTCGCTTATGTCCATTAACTCTGCAATTTCTTGATGACTAAATCCATCTAATGCATAAAGAGAAAAAACCATTCTATATCTATCAGGCAACTGTTGTACCATCGCTAATAAGTCTTCCAGCCCTAATTGTTCCAAATACTCGACCTCAGGCATTTCTTCCACTAATTGCTGCTCGTCTTCCAACAAGTATACTTTGGCGCCTCGATAGCGCTGCAAAGCAGTATTAATAGCAATTCGTTTGCACCATCCTTCTAAAGATCCTTCATTCTTGAATTGCTGGATCTTTTCAAAAATGGTTATAAAACTATCTTGTAATATATCTTGAGCTTCCTGCGCGTTAGAAGCGTATTTTAAACAACATCCGTATAAGGAAGCAGCATATTGATCGTAAAGCGCCCGCTGCGACTTACGATCTCCTTTCCTACATCCCTCAAGAATTTGTTGTTGTACCACATTTAAAAATATCCTATTCTACAACATCCACTTCAATTTCTAAAAACTCTTGATTTCCAGCAGCGTCTAATCCTGTGAAGAACTTGAATACAAGTGTACCGTTGGTATTTCCAGGAAAAGACAAAACTTGCTCTGTTGATAAATTATTGTCCTCACAAGATGCACCATCTACTAAAACGTTAGCAAACACAGTAACCTCATAAATATTCAAATTATTTTGAATTTGAAATCCTTCAAACCTATGACAAGACGACGGGTTGTTATAACGTATTACGATATCATTATCTTGGCCAAATAAAAAAGGGTCTGGTATTTCAACATCTGTAATACCTAGAGCTACCAATTGTATTTGAGGTTGATTATCGTCACTCAATTCGCAGGAACTTATTCCAAGGGCAATAAATGCCAGCAACGCGATAAATTTAAATTTCATAATCTTCTTCTTTACTTTCTAGATGCGATATCCTTGAAAAGGTTGCGTCCAAAACATAAAAAAATCGCTTTGAATTCATCAAAGCGATTTTTTATTATTCCAATCAATTGAAATCTAGCTGCTTGCGAGCTTGATGGATTCCATGATTTTCACTTCCAGTTCGTCCATCAAGTCTGGATTATCCATCAGGATGTTTTTAACGCTGTCGCGACCTTGACCTAGTTTAGTATCTCCATAAGAAAACCAGCTACCGGCCTTGTTGATAATTTCATAATCAACACCTAGATCGATGACCTCACCTATTTTGGAAATTCCTTCACCGTACAAGATATCAAACTCTGCCGTACGGAATGGCGGCGCCACCTTATTCTTCACCACCTTGACACGAGTCTTGTTCCCTTGAACGCTACCATCAGTGTTTTTAATTTGGGTGGATCTTCTTATGTCCAGTCGTACCGATGCATAAAACTTCAACGCGTTACCACCAGTAGTCGTCTCTGGATTACCGAACATCACACCTATCTTCTCACGCAACTGGTTGATGAAAATCACGGTACAGTTCGTCTTAGAAATGGTACCCGTCAATTTTCTCAAGGCCTGAGACATCAAACGAGCATGCAGTCCCATTTTAGAATCACCCATCTCACCTTCAATCTCACTTTTA
This sequence comes from Nonlabens agnitus, assembly GCF_002994045.1. Classification (NCBI taxonomy): domain Bacteria; kingdom Pseudomonadati; phylum Bacteroidota; class Flavobacteriia; order Flavobacteriales; family Flavobacteriaceae; genus Nonlabens; species Nonlabens agnitus. Next base: position 2,524,502 of record NZ_MQUC01000003.1, on the reverse strand, counting down.
GGAGTCAATGCAGCAACCGAGTCAATCACGATAATATCGATCGCTCCAGAGCGTATTAGGTTCTCAGTAATTTCAAGAGCTTGTTCCCCATGATCTGGCTGTGAAATGATCAGGTTTTCCAGATCAACGCCCAGCTTTTCTGCATAGAATCGGTCAAAAGCGTGTTCTGCGTCAATAAACGCAGCGATACCACCAGCCTTTTGCGCCTCGGCAATAGCGTGTAGCGTCAATGTTGTTTTACCAGAAGATTCTGGTCCATAGATTTCAATCACACGGCCACGTGGATAGCCGCCTACACCTAGAGCTGCATTCAACGCCAGTGAACCTGTAGAGATCGCCTCTACATCAACCACCTGGCGGTCGCCCATTTTCATTACCGTACCTTTCCCGTATGCCTTATCCAGCTTGTCCAGCGTCAATTTGAGCGCTTTCTCCTTTGCTGCTTTTTCTTTATCGTCTGCCATTGTAAATATTTTCTGTAAAAATAGGCTTTGAAAGCGCCGTTTCCAATAGCGTGATGCAATGGTTATTAACGATAGGATGGTTCGGAATTACGCTTTCCTGCCTGCCGGCAGGCAAGGCGCGAAAGCGAGAAAACTTTTATCACAATCATTTGGGCGTTCCCTCTAACCGTCGCTATCGCTCCTGTTTTCGGTCGGGCTTTTCGTTGCAATCTTTTGAAGCGTAAAAAGCTTCAAAAGGATTTTCACTTCAATCCCTAACGCATAAGCAATTCTATATTCTATCTTCTAACAGCGCAGCGATCTATTATCTATAATCTAACTACCTTTGCAACTTCAACACTCAAATGTTTATAGCATGCAACTGTATAACAAATTAAGTGCTGAAGAAAGACGCGAATTGATACGTGAGGCCGGTAAGGAACGGCTCACGATTTCTTTCTATCAGTATGCCCGCATAGGGAATCCACATTTATTTAGAAACCATCTTTTTGTTGCGTTTGACGCGCAAGAAGTGCTGGGTCGCATTTATGTCGCCCATGAAGGGATCAATGCCCAGCTTTCCATTCCAGCAGACCGTTTTGACGAGTTCAAGGATTTTCTGGATGGGATCTATTTCTTGGAAAATGTCCGACTCAACATCGCTAGGGAACACGATAATGAGAGTTTCCTAAAACTAAAAGTCAAGGTGCGCCACAAAATTGTCGCCGATGGATTGGAAGATGAGACTTTTGATGTGACTAATAAAGGTGTGCATGTGGACGCGGCTAGGTTTAACGAGCTTATCTCAGATCCAGATACCATTCTGGTCGATATGCGCAATCATTATGAGAGCGAGATAGGCCATTTCCAGAATGCCTGGACTCCAGATGTAGATACCTTTAGGGATAGTTTGCCGATTATCGAAGAAGAAATCAAGGAGCATAAAAAGGACAAAAAACTGGTGATGTATTGTACGGGCGGCATACGCTGTGAAAAAGCCAGTGCCTACTACAAGCATCGTGGTTTTGAAGATGTGTACCAGCTGGAAGGTGGTATCATCGAGTATCATCGACAGGTAACTGAGCAAGGCTTAGAGAACAAATTCCGTGGGAAGAATTTTGTGTTTGACCACAGGTTGTCAGAGAAAATCAGCGATGAGGTGATATCCAACTGTCACCAGTGCGGTAATCCTTGCGATACGCATACCAACTGTGCGAATGAAGCATGTCATTTATTGTTTATCCAGTGCGAGGATTGTAAATCTAAATATGAGAATACCTGCAGCACAGAATGTCATGAGATCATCCAGCTACCTTATGAAGAGCAAAAAGCATTGCGTGCCGGCAAGTATAACAGCAACAACATTTTTAAAAAAGGAAGATCAGAGAAACTAGAGTTCAAAAAGCATAAGGTTGAGTAGAAGCATTCCTTATTATATGGTGGACTCGTTTACCAGCGAGCCGTTTAAAGGGAATCCTGCTGGTGTTTGCTTGCTGGACAAGCCACTGTCCAATGACTTTATGCAATCCATCGCGATTGAAGTCAATTTATCAGAAACTGCTTTTGTGCAGGATCAAGGCGATTATTTTTCTATAAGGTATTTCTCGCCCATCATGGAAATACCATTGTGCGGTCACGCGACCCTGGCGAGCGCCAAAGTGTTGTTTGATCAAAATCAAGATGTAAACGAGATCCATTTCAAAACTGCGGAAGGTCTAGAATTACAAGCTTACCGTAACGGTGAAAAAGTTTCCTTGAAATTCCCAAACTATGGCATTGTCGATCGAGATGCGCCACAAGCATTACTGTATGCTATGGGAATTGACAGTATTTTGAATTCGGCTTACAATTATGAAAATCTTGAACTCATGATTGAATTAGAAGACGCTGATGAACTTAGAAATCTGCAACCAGATTTTGACGCTATGAAAGCCTCCATCAGTGACATCAATGGTGTTGTAGTCACCGCAAAATCAAATCAACCAGATTTTGATTTTGAATCAAGATATTTCTGGCCATGGAGCGGCGGCAATGAAGATCCCGTGACTGGAGCTACGCACACTTTTTTAACCGGGTATTGGGCAAAAAAATTAAGCAAAACCAAGTTGCGCGCTTTTCAATGCTCTGCTAGGACTGGCGTTTTAGAGCTTGAAGTGTTGAGCGAAGAACAGATTTTGATTACAGGTGATGCGAGAATCATCCTCTCAGGCGAGATGACTATTTAGCAAGAGCCACCTTGTATTTGCGTCAATCAAACTTATTTTTCAAATGATTTTCTGAGATTCTTTTCTGGATAAGGATTAAACTCATAATGACTATTGAGCATATTCCTGCTACGAGAAATCCATATTTAATTAATCCTGAAACTAGAAATGCCCGAAAACCATTGTAGCCACCACCTTTTGATTGTTTGACTTCCTCTGCAATAAAATCTGAATTATCTAACCAATAGAAAGAGACCAGACATACTAAGCCAAAGAAGTAAAACCCTACAATTTTTAAAACTCTCTCATTTCGATTTGATTTCATAATGAAGCTTTTTATCGGGTGCTTATTTTCCACCTAACACCACAACAAACTCACCTCTAGGCTTGTTTTCTGTAAAATGCTGGATGGCATCTGCCACGGTGCCGCGGTAATGCTCTTCAAACATCTTGGTGATTTCTCGAGAAATGGAGATTTGGCGATCAGCGCCGTAATGCATTTTAAAATCTTCCAGGGTTTTGAGCAATTTGTGGGGCGACTCGTAAAAAATGATGGTTCTGCTTTCTTCGGCGAGTTCTTTGAGTCTGGTTTGGCGGCCTTTTTTGACGGGTAAAAAACCCTCAAATACAAATTTATCAGATGGCAGCCCACTACTGGTAAGCGCTGGGACAAAGGCTGTAGCACCAGGCAAGGATTCTACCGCTATGTTTGCGGCAAGCAACTTTCGCGTAAGCAAAAACCCAGGATCACTGATACCAGGCGAACCGGCATCTGTGATGAGTGCCATGGTTTCACCGCCTTGAATTCTGGAAACGATGTTGTCTGAGATCTTGTGCTCATTGTGCATGTGGTACGACAACATGCTTGTTTTGATCCCATAATGGTTAAGCAGTTTACCGCTGGTTCTGGTATCCTCGGCAAGGATTAAATCCACGCTATTCAGGATTTCTACGGCACGATAGGTCATGTCTGCAAGGTTGCCTATGGGCGTTGGGACCAGATAGAGTTTCATGGGTGCGGTTTAGGGCAAAGATAGGAAAATGGGTTACCTTAGGATTGTCGTATTACACTTTGGAATAGCTTCAAAAACCTTTAATTCTTAATTCCCTTTCCTTGAATCCATTTCTCGCTAATATCTTGATTAATACCACTAAAAAATTTAGAAAGGGCAATCTGCCAGAACAGAGGCCGTCAGAATACCGTCTGGCCAAAAAATATAAGCAGCTGGTAACAGCCGTAAAGCGTAATATTAAGAACTTCATACTAATCGTAACAGGAATCTTTTCTGCCTCGTTCGGTTTTAAGGGTTTCTTATTGACTAACGATTTTATCGATGGTGGTGCTACTGGAATATCTCTTTTACTAGCTGCATTATCAGATATACCGTTATATGTTTTCCTCATTTTAGTCAACCTTCCATTCATTGCTTTGGGATATAAGATCATGGGTAAACAATTTGCCGTGATGACCATGATGGCGATCATTGGGCTGGCACTATGCGTGGCACTGGTGCCGTTTCCTAATGTGACTGACGATGATTTGCTGGTGGCGGTTTTTGGCGGATTTTTCTTGGGTGCTGGGATAGGGCTATCCATAAGAGGCGGCGCTGTCATTGATGGAACAGAGATTCTTGCCATTTACTTGAGTAGGAAGATAGGTCTAAGTATAGGCGATATCATTATCGTTATTAACGTCTTTATTTTTTCAGTAGCGGCTTACTTACTTTCTATCGAGATTGCGCTGTACTCTATGATCACTTACATTGTCGCTTCAAAAACATTGGACTTTGTTATTGAAGGAATCGAAGAATATATAGGTGTTACGATCATTGCTTCACAAAGCAGCCGCGTCAAAGAAATGATCATTGAAAAATTGGGCCGTGGCGTTACTATTTATAAGGGCCAAGGCGGCTACTTAAAAGACGGCATCGCTGAAGAAAAGGACATCATATATACGGTCATCACACGCCTGGAACTCAATAAACTCAATACTGAAATTGAAAAGATAGAGCCTAATGTTTTTATTGTCATGAACACCATTAAGGACATTAAAGGCGGTATGATTAAAAAGCGCCCACTTTCTCATTAGCAAGCAGCTATGAGCAATAAGGCATAATAAATGCACATCATTTTAAAATAAAGGATTATGAAATACATTTCTCTGCTATTGGTAATCGTTATCATGGGTTCTTGCAATTCCCAAAAAATTGACAACACACTCAGCAGTTTTGAAGAAGGCTATCAACCGTATGCGCAATCCTGGACTGGCGGCATACCAGGATCTGGTAGTGGAATAAACCTATTTTTACCATTAGACACTACCGTAATGCAGCAAATGGAAGCCGTTTATTTTAAAGGCATGATCACTCAAACCTTTGACATCAAGGATCCCAACGGCTACATTATCGCTAGGTTCAAAACCGACTTTAACAACAAGCCAGACATGAACATGAACCTAGAGTACGAAGAGGAATATGGCAATAAGCCACCCGCAAATCAAAAATTCCCCTTTGAGCTTGAGGACAGTGAAGCGGTAGTGAAGTTCTCGCGTGATGGTAAAACCACCTATACCTTAATTACGGGAATACAGACGCGACCTTCTATGGACTTACCGTCCAGACCTCAATAAACTAGAAACCTACAGAGACAAGGCTGCAATTCTTAACTTAGAAATGCAGCCTTAATTGTACCTTTGAACCTCAAAACCAACTGTCTTTGAGTTCCATCAACCGTCTTTTTAAACACACCTTTGTGTATGGTCTGGCGACCGTTTTGCCTAGACTGTTGACTTTTTTATTGACTTGGGTTCTCACTACTTATTTGGACACAAGAGCAGATTTCGGTAACGTCACCATTATCTTTTCTTGGATCATTTTAGCTAATGTGGTGTTGACTTATGGTATGGAGACATCATTTTTTCGCTTTCGCGAAAGCGGAAACGACAACAAGCTATTAAGCACATCACTTTTATCATTATTGGCAACTACCATTGTTTTTGTTGCACTTGCTTTTCTTCTGTTGGATCAAGTTGCTTCATGGTCAGGCAAATCGGCTAATTATTGGAAATGGGTAACAGGCATTCTTGCTTTTGACACGCTCATGGTAATCCCTTTTGCTTACTTAAGAGCACGCGGTAAAGCAGTGAAATATGCAGTCATAAAAATGATCAATGTGGTCATATCTTTTTCCATGACCGTTCTTTTCTTAGTCTATTTAAAAGATGTTCCAGCACTTAATCAATGGCTGCCAGCAGATAAGGTCGAATTATATTTTATCGCGATGATGAGTGCGAGTTTTGTAACTCTACTGGTAGTTTGTGGAGTCTATTTTCGTAAATGGGAATTTGATTTCGCTCTATGGAAGAGAATGCTTACGTATGGCTACCCTATTTTGATTGCTGGAGTTGCCTTTGCCATCAACGAGACCTTTGACAAGATTTTATTGGAACGATTGCTCACAGAAAATGCAACAGCACAAGTAGGATTATATGGTGCTTGTTACAGAGTTGCATTAGGGATGACACTTTTTGCAACAGCGTTTAAATTAGGTATTGAGCCTTTCTTTTTTAGCGAGTCCAAAAGCGAAAACGCCACCGCAACCTATGCCATGGTTACCAAAATGTTCGTGGTATTAGGCTCTGTCGCCTTGGTTTTTTATAGCGTTTTCATAGATGTGATCAAAATTGCAATAATTGATGAAAAATACTGGGAAGCGCTCGATATTGTGCCCATTGTTCTGGTCGCTTATCTGTTTTTTGGGATTTATCAAACGCTTTCGGTTTGGTATAAAGTAACCGATCGTACTAGTTATGGCGCTTGGATTTCAGTTTTGGGAGCTGCCGTTACCATAGGATTCAACATCTGGCTCATACCCATCATAGGTTACATGGCGAGTGCACTTACGACTTGTGCCGCTTATGGGTTGATGATGGTGGTGTCGTACTTATTGGGAAGAAAACACTATCACATACCTTATGAAGTTGGGAACATGCTCTTGTATCTCGCAATTTCTATTGGCGCAACAACTTTCTTCTTTTACGGAATTAGAGATTACTTTGGACCCAACACATGGCCTATGTACGCTAGTGGTATCGCACTGGCTGCACTTGTTTCCTTTTTCATTTTGGGCCGTGAAAGGACCTTTATTAAATCATTACTCAAACGATCATGACCGTTAAAATCATCAACAAATCTGCTCACGACTTACCTGCGTATGAAACCGTTGGTAGTGCAGGAATGGATATTCGCGCTTCAATCAAGGAAGCTATCACATTAAAACCACTGGAACGCGCCATTGTAAAAACAGGTTTGTTCATAGAATTACCTGTAGGAACTGAAGCTCAAGTGCGTCCGCGCAGCGGCCTGGCTGCCAAAAAGGGAATCACCGTACTCAATGCACCAGGCACCATTGATGCCGATTATCGCGGTGAGATAGGCGTGATTTTAGTGAATTTATCTAACGAAGATTTCACCATAGAAAACGGCGAGCGCATCGCACAACTGGTTATCGCAAAACACGAACAACCCACATGGGAAGAAGTAGAAGTGCTTAGCGATACTGCTCGTGGTGCAGGCGGTTTTGGGAGTACTGGAGTTAAGTAATAAATTTATGCATGTGCAGGAATCTGTTTTTAATATTGTGAGGTAGTAACTCCGCCGTTTTTCTATATCGCTTTCACGAAAGCGAAACAATCATCTTTATTTGATCTTATAATTACATAACTTTAGATCAAACCCATTAATTATGAGATTTGTTGTTCTACTTCTACTAACCATTGTATTCTTTTCATCCTGTAAAAATGATCATTCCGAAACTCCTGAAGAAGAAAAGCAATCAGAGCCCGAATGGGTAATGAGCGACAGTATCACGTTTAAAGTTGAGTTAGCGCCAGAAGAAAGCCTGCTTTTAAATCTAGAAGACCAATACTTTGACCATTTTTTATTAGAATGGGAAAATGAATCTGATAAGGACTCTGTTTTTACAACAACGATTCCAAGATATCATAAAGTTCAAAAGATAGATTATGGCTATGGTATGTGGGATTCTATCCAGAAGAAAGCAAGCTTCATCAATCAGGACTTTATAATTGATAGCATCACAGACCTCGTTCACTTAAAAGTCTTAGACCGAAAAATTGAATTAGTTGATCAAAGATCAACGATGGATATTACAGGAATGGAAAATGCGTACGAAGACCTACGAGCTCAAATTTACAAATGGAAAGGTGATGATACTAAATTCATAAAACCGCTAGACAGCCTTAAAAACTATTACGATTCTATGTATAGTAAAGAGTCGGCGGGTTTAAACAGAACGTTGAATGAGTTCGAGTACTTTGATAAATTACATGGAATAGATCCAGCATTAGTTCCGCTAGATTCATTAATGCGCTCTAATGACTTGATGATCGCCAGATCTGCTGGACCTTTCTTAGTATTCAAATACATCGATAATAATATGAATTCCATCGGTTTTGAATTGATGAATCCTTCTGGCAGTAGCGAGGCATCTAATGGAAACGATATTATTTATGAAAGAAACTTAGCTTATGGAGTTTTGAGGTATTTAAGATACAAAGACAATAAAGGCAACAACCTCTATCCAGAAGCAAGAAATTGGCTCAAAAGAACCAAGTTCTATCAAGACAATAAAGAACAAATTGATAGTCAGATTGAACAATTGGATAACACAGAGTTTAAAAAATTACTGAGTAACATAGAACTGGTTGATTTGAATTTGGATAAGGTAACCATGAGCCAAATCATTAAAGAAAATCCATCTCCATACTACCTCATTGATTTATGGGCGACCTGGTGCGCACCTTGTTTAAATGGAATGAAACTCATGAAAAAAATGAATTTTCCTAAAAATGTAACTGTCATAAGCATTAGTACAGACTATGAAAAAGATACGGCTTTATGGCAAGAACAATCACCAGAACTAGACCTTAAATTGAATTACCTTATGAAAGTCAAAGGTGAGAATAGTCAAAAATTCATTGATTTTATTGAGATGAACTCTGTCCCAAGGTATTTGTTGATGGACAAGGATTTGAACATTATCGATGCTGCTTTTTATCAGCCTCATGAGCCCAACTTCATAAACAAGTTAAGAGATGTGAATAACCATACGAGTTGGTGATGCTACATCCGTTTATTTATTCAATCATTAAGAACTAAAGTTTTTACCTTAGCGGCTTAGTAATCAAACCAACAGATTCCTGCCTGCGCAGGAATAGTATTTGCCTATGAAAATCATCGTACCCATGGCCGGTCGCGGCTCCAGATTAAGACCTCATTCTCTTACGGTTCCTAAGCCTTTAATTCCTATCGCTAACAAACCTATCGTACACCGATTGGTGCGTGACATTGCGCGTATTTTAAGCGAACCGGTAGAAGAGATCGCCTTTATATTGGGAGACCCAGCATTTTTTGGTGATGAGGTCGTAAAAAGTCTGGAAGAGTTGGCTCAAAGCCTTGGTGCCAAAGCCAGCATCTATCGCCAGCTGGAGCCATTAGGGACTGGACACGCCATCATGTGTGCAGAGCCATCACTTTCTGGGCCTGCCGTGGTAGCTTATGCAGACACCTTGATTCGAGCCGATTTTGAACTAGACCCAGCTGCAGATGCCGTGATCTGGACTAAAGAAGTCGACCAGCCTGAAGCCTACGGCGTGGTTAAACTCAACGATAAGGAAGAAATCATAGAGCTGGTAGAAAAGCCTAAAGAATTTGTGAGCAATCAGGCCGTGATTGGGATTTACTACTTTAAAGAAATTGCAGACCTAAAAAAGGAATTGCAATACGTGATCGATAACGAGATCATCAACGGTGGTGAGTATCAAATCAACGACGGTATCAAGAGATTGATGGCCAGCGGCAATATCTTCAAGACAGGAACCGTTGATGAATGGATGGATTGTGGGAATAAAGAAGTGGCCATAGACACCAACACACGCATCATGAAATTCATGGTTAAGGATGGCAGCGATGAGTTGGCTACAAAAGCAACACTAGAAAACTCAAACATCATTGAGCCTTGCGTGATTGCAGACGATGTAGTCATTAAAAACTCTACCGTTGGACCGCACGTGAGCATAGGCGCTGGGACCACGATCACAAATTGTAAGATCAGCAATAGTTTGATACAGAACAATTCCGTGATTAAAAATGCCACCTTGGACGAGGCGATGATAGGTAATCACGTCAAGTACAACGGCAACTTTAAATACATCAGCATTGGTGATTATTCTGTAATGGAATAATTGTTGAAGCCTCAGACCTTTATGAAACACCTTTTGATCCTGGCGATGTTCCTCAGTTTTTCTGGCCTTTGGGCGCAGGAAGAAGTGGCCGCTGTTGAGGTCAATGAAGATGATTTGGGCGAGGTTTCTGACGGCTTCAAAGAGAACTTTTTTGATGCATTGTCAGAGAAGGCTCGCGAGAACCACGACCGTGCGATCGAGAAACTGCTCATTTGCGAGCGCCTGCAGCCCGACAATGGTGCGGTACAGTTTGAACTAGCAAAGAATTACATGGCGAGTAACGCTTTCGCGAAAGCGGAAACCCATCTGCTCAATGCTCTTAAAATCTCTGGCGATAGGGAATGGCTGCTGGACACCTTGTTGGAAAATTACAACCAGCAGCAGGAATTTGACAAAGCGGTAAGCGTTCTGGAAAGACTGTCGCGTATCAATGAAGATTATGAGGAGTTGTTACCGGTTGCCTATTTGCGGGTCAACGATACGGCTAAGGCGTTGGAAACCATCAAAACGCTAGATCGCAAGCTGGGAAGAAATACACAGCGCACTGCACTTAAAAACCGTCTGGAGCGCAACAGCGAGCAACAAGAAGTCATTGCTGACAACCTAGAAGAGCTGGAACAACAACTCGCTGCCGACCCAAAAAATGAGCAGCTCTACATCCAGTTGATCTATGGTTACAGTCGTCAGGGTAATCTGGAAAAAACACTGGAATTTGCTGAAAAATTGGAAGAAGAAATTCCTGGAAGCGACAAGGCACAACTGGCGCTTTACAAGATTTATCTGGACACCGGCGATGTAGAAAAAGGACTGGAAAGTATGAGTAAGGTGTTTGCTTCCAGTCAATTAGAAACCGTCTCAAAAACTGAGGTTCTTAAGGATTTTATCCAGACATCGACTACTAATGTATCCTTGCAACCATTACTGGAAAGTGTCATCGATGATTTCTCAATCCAAGTGGAAGATCTGGAAGCCTATAAGGTTTTGGCAAGTTATTTTAGGCAAGAGAAGCAACTTGCCGCAGCACTAAAATTTTATGAATTGGGTATGGAACTTAACGACCAGGATTTTGAATTGATTAAGAACACGGCATTATTGTATCTAGATACGGGCGCTTTCGCGAAAGCGGAACAGCTATCCAGCAACGCTCTAGAAAGTTACCCAGCACAACCTTTATTGTATCTCATCAACGGTGCGGCGCTCAACCAGACCGGCAACCCTAAAAAGGCGGTTGCACAACTGGACGCTGGATTATCCTACTTACTGGACGAGCCACAATTGGAACGCGATTTGTACGGTCAACTCGCCATTGCCTATGAAAAACTGGGCGACAACAAAAAAGCAGCAGATGCTACTGCAAAAATGAACGCGATCTCAAACTAAAACAAGATGATGAAAAGAATATATGGACTGGCGCTGGCGATGATACTCATCTCTTGTGGTGGCTCTCAAAAAGCCACAGAAAACGCTGTGACCACCGCAGCAGCAACTAAGATTATCAAATCACATAACGCAGCAGCCATTGATTTCAAAACCATGCAATCTAGGTTGGGTGTGAACTATCAGGATGAAAATAGATCGCAATCAGTCACGGTGGATTTGCGTGTGGAAAAAGGTAAACAGATCTGGATGAGTGCTCGTGTTCTGGGCTTTACTGTAGCAAAAGTTTATATCACACCAGATCGCGTCCAGTTCTATGAAAAGCTTCAAAAACGATCTTTCGACGGCGATTTTAAATTGATTTCTAGATTTTTGGGAGAAGAACTCAATTATGCCCAGTTGGAAAACCTTCTATTAGGTCAAGCCTTAGAGCCTTTGAACGGTCTGGATTATGCTGTGGTGGACAATCAGTATCAGTTTAGAAAAGAAGGCGTGATCGCAAGACTGTTCTCCCTACGACCTGCCGATTTCAAAATGGCACAACAATCCATTAGAAAGCCTTCAGAAAACACCACGCTGGACGTGAAATACCTGACCTATCAAACGGTAGAGAACCGCATCCTGCCAGAAGATATTACGATCAACGCAAATGCTCAAGGGAAATTGGTACAGGTAGAATTGGATCTTAAGAATGTGGAATTTGATCAGGAATTAAGTTTCCCGTTTGAAATACCATCGGGTTACACACAAATGGAGCTGTAATGAAGTCATTTTTATACATAGGTCTTTTCTTAAGTTGTTTAGCCGTCAGCGCTCAGTCAGAAAAAGCTAGATTAGAACAACAACGTGCCGCTATCCAGGCACAGATTAATCAGTTTGATAAGTTGTTGACAGGTGCCAAAAAGGAAGAGCGATCTGTCCTTTCTCAGGTTCAAACCATAGATGCAAAAATTTCCAAAACTCAGGAAATCATCAACATTACCAACAAGCAGGCAAACCTGATCACTCGCAGCATCAATACTAATGCCGAAGAGATCAAGAAGCTGAACGCGGAGATCAAGGAGTTGAAAAAGGATTATGCCGCTATGATCGTCAAGTCCTACAAGGCAAAAAACGATCAAAGCCGTTTGATGTTTCTGCTGTCTTCAGAGAATTTTCTCCAGGCCTATAAACGCGTACAGTACCTCAATGCCTATGCAGATTACCGTAAAAAACAGGCAGACGAAATCACCGTAAAAAGCAACATGCTTGCAGAGAAGAATGCCGAGTTGGAAAAGGAAAAGGCTCAAAAGAAAGAAATCCTAGCAGCCAATGAAAAGCTGCGTAACGAACTTAAGAAGGACAAATCAGAACAAGTGGTCCTGCTGGAAGAAGTGAAGAAAAACGAGAAGCAATACGCTGCAGAGATTCGCACCAAAGCTCGAGAGCGTGATAAAATCGACCGCGAGATACGCAAGATTATAGAGGCAGATATCGCGGCTTCCAACAAAGGAAAAGTAGGAGCGACTAAAGGCAAATTCTTCCTGACTCCAGAAGCTAAGGAACTAGCAAGAAGCTTTCAAAACAACCGCGGTAAATTACCGTGGCCAGTGGCAGAAGGTGTGATCACCAGACGCTATGGCGTGCAGCCGCATCCCGTATTGAAAAACCTACCTATACAGAGCAGCGGTTACAGGTTCCAGACACCTAATGGCGCTAGAGCCAGAGCCGTTTTTGATGGTGAGGTCGTTCAGATTGTAAAGGCTAACAACGGTATTCTCATGGTACACGTGCGCCATGGTAACTTTACCACCAGTTATGGAAATCTCAAAAATGTGAGTGTTCGCAAAGGCCAAAAGATCAACACATTGACGGAGCTGGGCGAGATCTTCACAGACCGCGATGGCATTACAGAACTGCATTTTGCCATTTTGGAAGAGACCAAAACTCAAGACCCAGCACGCTGGTTGTTGAGTAAATAAAGTTTTAGCATGTTGATTAGGGCGTTCCCGCCATCTTTCGCTATCGCTCAAGATGTTGGTCGGGCTTTCCATTTCAATCTTTTTAAAACCTCACATGACGTGTGATCTTTTAAAAAGGATTTCCATTACAATCCCTAACGCATTGGAAAAGATGAGCATCTGAAGTTTAGATGGCTAGAATATATTTTCCTCAATCCCTGATAGAGCTTGTAGAATCTATCTGAAAATATAAGCTGTGGAAATCAAAAAAATTATTCAAACAAAGCTGCTAATTCTGTAGCATCTTTGGCTTTCATTTTACCGGCTAGAACTAGGCTTAACTGCTTGCGTCTCAAAGCAGCGTCATAGCGCTCTTTTTCAACTTCTGTTTCTGGATGAATCGGCGGAATGGTCACTGGTCTACCGGTATCGTCAACGGCCACAAAGGAATAGATGGCTTCGTTGGCTTTGGCGCGATCACCGCTCTCGCGATCCTCGATCCATACGTCCATATACACTTCCATGGACGATTTGAAAGCTCTGGAAACTTGCGCCTCAATCGTCACCACACTTCCTAAAGGTACACTGCGGTTAAACGCTACGTGATTGACAGATGCGGTTACCACAATACGGCGACAGTGGCGTCTGGCTGCAATACTTGCCGCACGGTCCATACGAGCCAGTAATTCACCACCAAAGAGATTGTTCAGCGGGTTGGTCTCGCTGGGCAATACAAGATCAGTGACGGTCGTAAAGGATTGTCTAGGCGTTAATTTGTCCATGGTCGATTTTTCTGCAAAGGTACGTTGCAAAGTAGATTTACCGTGATCGCTAGTAGGATCTAGGTTTTATTTAACGCTTCCTTCCTATACCGCACCGAGTTTATCTGTATTCATGGAACTGCTCGTTGTTGGTATCTGATAAATCAACTATCAATGCTAATAATCTAATCCCTTGAACAATGAAAATCTTAAACGTATTGATTCATGAGCGTTGAATACATATTTCATAGCAGGCATGTAAAGTCCAAGGCCATACATATGGACTTCATTACGTGATAAAAAATAAAGGGTAATTATTTTTTGAGCGTCCCACTCAACAACCAGGCTCCATCATTGCCTAGCTTGCGTACACGGTACAGCTCATTGATGGCGTCGTTGCGATCTGCAAAGCTGGCGTAAGCAACATTGTGCAAGCCATATTGATTAACCCCAATACGCTGGGCATCAAATCCTTGAGCCTTAAGTTGAGCCACTTTTTTATCTGCGTTGGCTGGGTCTCTAAAAGCACCTGCCACCACATGGTGGTTCTTCACGACAGGAGCGACTTCCATAGTGACGCTGGGCAACGGCGTTGGAATAAAGAAGCTGGCTTCCTGTATTTTGGATTTCAATTGCTCATTAGCCATTTCTTCTACGGCCACGGCATCGTTGAATTGTTGTGTTTGGTAGCTGTTAACACCTAAATAACTACCAGCGACCAAAATGGCAACAGCGGCAGCAGCACGTACCCAAGCAGCAGATTTGCTCGCAGGAGTTTCCAATTGGATTACTGGAGTATCAATAGGTTCGGCGGTTTTAGTTGCTACAGATTCCTCGGTTGTAATTGCCGTTGCAGGTTGTGGAGCGACAGCTGCCGTTTCTATCGCTGTGCGATCGATGGCATAAACTTCCTGCATACTCAACCCAAATGCCTCTGGTAAATAGTTGACCAGATACATAGGAGTGAATGACAGTGCCTTTTCTGCATTTCTAGTAAAGCGACCTACCTTATGAATCGTGACCTCACCTTTTTCATCAATTTCATGATCCAGAAATCGCACATAATTGCGTATTTCCTGCATGGCATCCTCATACGGCAGCTTTTCTACCGTAGAGATATAATTGACTAGCAACCCGTCATTTTGTTGGATCTGCTCATTAAAGGACAATCCCTTTTTAGGCGGATACAGCGTGTGCGTGCTCGCAAAATGTTGTGCGGGAACTCGTCGTGATATAAACGCACCAAAATTGGGCACCACGACACATTCATGGCGGTACAACAAATCAGATATGTAAGCTGCTATTTGCATAGAACAAACATAGAAATTTTGGCAAAACGATCAAGCCTGCTTCTACAATAGTTATTAAGAATTGATACGTTTGAAGGGTGAACCCTTGATTTTGAAAAGGTTCGCTTTCGCGAAAGCGAACTCATAATAATCTTCAAGATTGTAAGAATCTGCCTTAATTTTACCATCCAAAGTCAACGAGATGAACCTTGCATTTATTCTACAAGAGGTCAACGATAGCGGTCCTATTTACAGGGAAACGCTTATGGAACGTTTCCCGGTAGAGCCTTTCAATACGTTGAGCAATCTCATCTTCCTGGCTGTCATCATATACTTTTTTGTTAAGGTCTGGAAATCGGCAAAGCATCATTATTTGATCAAGTTCATTCTGCCTATTTTCTTTATAGGTTACATAGGTGGTACCATTTATCATGCGACGCGCAGTGCAGAAATCTGGTTGCTTATGGATTGGGTACCTGTCGTGATTCTTTGTGTGGTATGTGCGTTCTATTTTACGTTTAAAGCGACACGTCGCTGGCCTGCCAGGTTGGTATTGCTTGCGGCTATCGTGGCACTCAATATTTTGCCCAGATGGATTTCCTTTCCTGTAGGCTATCGCAACTCCATAGGTTATATAGGTAGTGCGCTGGCGATCTTGTTGCCCATTGTTATTTATGCCTATCGTACCCATTGGCATCGTGCAAGACTCTTGGGATATGCCTTTTTGTCCTTTTTTGTTGCTGTATCCTTTAGGACACTGGACAAGAAATTTGACATTGAATTTTTATGGATGGGAACACACTGGTTATGGCACTTGCTAGGCGGCATTGCTGTCTTCTGGACCATGCTTTATATCTATGAGGACATCGAGCACGAACAGGAACTGGAAAAGTAGAGAATATCGTAAATTTGCAGGTTCAATTTAAGGAAACGACATGCTGGAGAACGTAAAGGAACATATTGCCAAGGTTGATTCATTCACTGCTGATAATGCTGATGCCGTAGAGCAGTTCCGTATTCAATATTTGGGAACCAAAGGATTGCTCAAAGAGCTTTTTGCGGCTTTCAAGGAAGTTCCCAACGACCAAAAGAAAGAATACGGTCAGGCCATAAACGAGCTCAAGCAAAAGGCAACTGACAAAGTACAGCAGCTCAAGGAACAGCTGGAGAATAAGGAAGAAGAAGGCGGCATTTTAGGAGATTTAACCAGACCCGGTTACCCTATGGAAATAGGCGCACGCCACCCTATCTCGCTGGTTAAAAATCAGATTATAGAGGTCTTTTCTCGTATAGGCTTTAACGTGAGCGAAGGTCCAGAAATTGAGGACGACTGGCACAACTTTACCGCATTGAACTTACCAGAGCACCATCCAGCTCGTGATATGCAAGACACGTTCTTTATCCAGACAGATCCAGATGTATTGCTGCGTACGCACACTTCAAGTGTCCAGGTGCGTTATATGGAAAACAACAAACCGCCCATCAGGACCATTTCTCCAGGTCGTGTGTTTAGGAATGAGGCGATAAGCGCCAGAGCACATTGTATTTTTCACCAGGTTGAAGGTTTGTACATTGATAAGGACGTGAGTTTTGCCGACTTGAAACAGACCTTGCTCTATTTCACGCAAGAGATGTTCGGGAAGAGTAAGATACGGTTGCGACCTTCCTATTTTCCTTTTACAGAACCTAGTGCAGAGGTTGATATCTATTGGGGTCTTGAAACCGAAACCGATTATCGCATCACAAAAGGTACCGGCTGGTTGGAAATCATGGGTTGCGGTATGGTAGATCCAGCCGTATTGACCAATTGTGGTATCGATCCAGAAGAGTACAGCGGTTTCGCCTTTGGAATGGGAATTGAACGCATCGCAATGTTGCTGTATCAAATAGGTGACATTCGTATGTTTTTTGAGAACGATGTGCGTTTCTTAAAGCAATTTTCTAGCGCGCTGTAATGCGCATTGACAAACTCATTTTTGTTTACAATGCCAATTCTGGCACCATCAACGCATGGCTGGATAGCGCCCATAAAGTGGTGAGTCCATCGACTTACCAGTGCAAGTTGTGCGAGTTGACCTATGGTGTTTTAAAGGAGATTGTGGAATGGGCACGCTTTCGCGAAAGCGAACTCATCCAAAACCACGTGCAGGAATTAGAGTTTTTGCATAGGGATGAGTTTAACAAGAATTATAATTCTAAATGGCTGCCTAAATATGAATATCCGCTAATTTTGATGGCCAGTAGCCAAGGCCTGGAAGTTTTCATGAGTGCGCAGGAAATGCACGAGATAGAAACCACTACCGACTTGATAAGTGCTATAGAATCTAAATTAAAGGCATTATGAAATACGTCTGGGCATTTATAATATTTGTAGGTCTGATTCTTGCGGGAATCGTTTCCATTATTGGTGAGCTGCTGGAGTTCGCTTTTGGCGTGGCTCTTACGGGAATAGGTATCATTGCGGCGATTGGTCTGTGGATCTACATAAAAGTGAAAAATTAGATTGAAGAAAGATATTGTCATACCAGTAGTAAAGGATGTGCATATAGCCGTTGTCAAGGAATGGAATGCAGATTTCTCTTCACATGACTGGATCATTTACCTTATAAATAATTTAAAGGGACCCCTGGAATCTGTTATGATCATGAGCCGCGGTAAGCACCGTGATGGTCGCAAGACTTCAACGTTTAGGCATGCTTTTAAAGTAGTTCCCGCAAAAAGCTCCATTAAGGTAGAACTGATCATGGAGAATGTGTTCCCATTTATGAACGAGTTTGTGCTTACTTATTTTTTGGGATCTACATTGTATGATAAAACCTTTATGGCGCCACCTCATTCTATAAGTGAGGCGAATCTTAAGGACCTACCGGTCATGGATGCGCAAGGTGTGTTATTGGATTGATCCAATACCGCAACAATTCTTGATTACTTCTCTTTAAAATTACTTCGGGTACTCAGTTCTTTATCTCATTAGGATAACCCTTCCCAACTTAAGTTATCCGTAATATTTTGAGGTAAAAACGTACAAATCTGTGTGTTTTGTAGGATTTGTATGAGAAAAGCTAATGTTTCCTAATTAAAGCCATATCAGGTTAATAATCTGTTAACCAGAGTTAGGTTTAAAACCACACAGATACTAAGCGAGTATATGTAACCTAATTAATAATAACCTAATACAATACCCAATGAATTTTCAAAAAATCACAAGTATCGCAGCTCTTGCACTCGCCATGGTCGTTGGATCAAATGCATTTGCACAAGAATCAAAAACGTACGGTAAGGAAAAGACCGTAATGGTAGGTGGTGCAGAAATGTATCCAAGTAAAAACATTGTCGAGAATGCTGTGAACTCTAAAGATCACACAACATTAGTAGCAGCTGTAAAGGCAGCAGGATTAGTAGAAACACTATCTGGTGAAGGCCCGTTCACAGTATTTGCCCCAACTAATGCAGCATTTGATGCTCTTCCAGAAGGAACAGTAGCTACACTAGTGAAGCCAGAAAATAAAGAAACACTAACTGGAATCCTTACTTATCATGTAATTGCGGGTAAAGTAAACGCAGCAGATGTAATTGCTTTAATTAAAAAGAACAATGGAAGGGCTACTGTACCAACCGTTCAAGGTGGTTCATTAACTTTTTACCTAAGTGGTAGCAACGTTAAAATCGACGATGAGAATGGAAACACAGCAACAGTAACGATTGCAGATGTAAATCAATCCAATGGTGTCATACACGTTATTGATACCGTATTACTACCCAAGAAGTAAACATTAGGAATCCCTAATACTAATGTTGATCCCGAAACTCTAATCGAGTTTCGGGATTTTTTTATCCCACAAATCGCTTATCGGTTTCCATTACGGTACCGCAAATGTCGCAGGTACGAAGCTCTTCACTTTCAAAAAACTCTTTGAATCTGGGCAAGAAATCCTTTTCTATATCATCAAGTTTAAAGTATGTCTCGTGCAGCTTGTGGTTGCAATTATCGCAATACCAAAGAAGGCCATCCACAGCATCTTCACTGATCCGTTTGCGTTCAATTACTAATCCGATGGAATTTTCATGACGCACTGGAGAATGCGGCACTTTTCCAGGATGTAGGTACATATCGCCTGGACCTAATTTCATGGTGCGTTTTTCACCATTGTCCTGGACATGCACTTCAATAGTGCCTTCCAGTTGGTAGAAGAGCTCTTCCGTTTCATTGTAGTGGTAATCCTTTCTAGCGTTGGGTCCAGCGACGACCATCACAATATAATCACCGGCATCTTTGTAGAGGTTCTTATTTCCTACGGGTGGCTTAAGGCTATCGCGATTTTCTTCAACCCACTTATTCAGGTTGAAAGGAGCTTTTATAGGCATAACAAATTTTTATTTTAAAGGTAGCAAAAACGATAGAGATCGCTCCATTTAAGCGTTACCATTGAGGCTATTTATTGTAAATTGTAGAAAAATTTTACCAACATGAAAAAACTTTTATTTCTAGCCGCCTTGATTCTTATCGTTTCCTGTCAGGAGAAAAAGGCAGACACACCAGAAGCTGCTGAAACCACGCCTGCGTCAGAGCAAGTCAACGAATTTGCCATTGTCATTCATGGTGGTGCAGGTACCATTTTAAAAGAAAATATGACTCCAGAGTTGGAGCAGGAATACAACGCAAAACTGACTGAAGCGATCCAGACCGGCCACGAGATCCTCAAGAATGGCGGCAGTAGCATGGATGCGGTAGAGGCGACCATACGCGTGATGGAGGACTCGCCACTGTTCAACAGCGGTAAAGGCGCTGTTTTTACTCATGATGGTATCAACTCACTCGACGCCAGTTTTATGGATGGACAAACACTCAATGCTGGTGCTGTGGCAGGAGTGACGACGGTAAAAAATCCTATTTCGCTAGCGCGTAAGGTGATGACAGACTCAGAGCACGTTTTGTTGAGCGGTGATGGTGCAGACGCTTTCGCGAAAGCGTTACAAGATCCAAACATCGAGATCGTATCCAACAGTTATTTCTATACAGAAAACCGTTTCAAAAGTTTGCAGAGCGTCCTCGAAAGAGAAAAGGAAACCGAAAACCAAACTATCGAAGAGAACAAAACCGCCATGCGCCAGCTGGAATTGAAAGACCCCTATTTCAACGATTCAAAGTACGGTACCGTAGGCTGCGTCGCACTAGACAAAAACGGAAACATCGCAGCAGGAACCAGCACTGGCGGCATGACCAACAAAAAATACGGCCGCATAGGTGATGCACCTATCATAGGTAGTGGAACATATGCCAATAACGCAACTTGTGGAGTGAGTAGCACTGGTCACGGCGAGTATTTCATTAGAGCTCAAGTTGCCTATGACATCAGCGCATTGATGGAATACAGCGGTTTGACCTTAAAAGAAGCAACTGATAAAGTCATTCAAGACAAGCTGGTCAAATTGGGCGGTACCGGCGGCGTTGTGGCTCTAGATCACTACGGGAACATTTCCATGGATTTCAACACACCAGGCATGTATCGCGCCATGATGAATGACAAAGGCGAGTTGGTTGTTGGGATGTACAAGGATTAGATTTTAAGTTTAAACTTAAACTTAAACTTGACTTGAACTTGAATCTAAATCCAATTGTACGTTCGTCTTGATTAAAAAGCTAACTATTGGCTAACGCTCGTGATGCCATGCTTTTCCAATCTTTGTAACCAGTATCGAGCGAGAGCCGAGATATGTTTTGCCCGAAGACCAATTCTCACATCATCACATTAATAAATTACCAAATTAAATTATGAAAATCATATCCTATAACGTTAACGGCATACGTGCCGCCATGAAAAAGGATTTTATAGAATGGCTTACCGCTGCAGATCCTGATGTGCTATGCTTACAGGAAATCAAGGCTATGGAAAATCAAATCGACACTGAGGCGTTCAAAGAAGCAGGTTATGAATATCAATATTATTACAGCGCACAGAAAAAAGGATATTCAGGTACTGCGATAATTTCTAAAATCAAACCTAATCACGTTGAATACGGTACTGGGATTGAAACCATGGATCAGGAAGGCCGCAACCTGCGAGCCGATTTTGACAATTTGTCCGTCATGAGCATGTATTTGCCCAGCGGTACCAGCGATGCGAGGCTTGATTTCAAGTTTCAATACATGGAAGAGTTTCTAGAATATATCACGGAATTGCGCAAGGAAATTCCAGAACTACTTGTCTGTGGTGATTACAATATCTGTCATAAGGCCATCGATATTCACGATCCTGTGCGTTTGAAAAACACCTCTGGATTCTTACCAGAAGAACGTGAGTGGTTTGATCGATTCGTTGAAAGTGGCTTTGTGGATACCTTCAGGCTTTTTAGTGATGAACCTGACCAATATACTTGGTGGAGTTATCGTGGCGGCTCCAGAGCAAGGAACAAAGGCTGGAGATTAGATTACCATATGGTCACGCCTCAGTTGGTTCCCAATGTAAAACGCTCTGTGATATTAAGCAGTGCGGTTCATAGTGATCACTGCCCAGTCTTGATTGAAATTGAGTAGAATCTTTACTCTATCCATTACCATTTCATTGCTGATATTTGATATAAGAAAAGCACGCCAATTAATACCTGATAAAGAAATAGCAGCTTTTATAGATTCAAAATAGCTACTCTTCTATCAGTCGTATCATAGATTTATGAGCGAATCCGGCTAGACTATCTGCGGTTCGTATATGATACCAGTCGTTGCTGTTTCCCAAAATGATCAACGTGTCATTTTGAATATTGCGAATCAGTCCGCCATTAGCATTAGGTTGAGATCGCAGGTTAGCACCAGTTCCAGAACCTATGGCTACAGGACGTAGAGGTAAGCTTTGAGAATCTTCAGGAATGGGAACTTGCCAAATGTAGGGTTTGGGATCAACGGCGCCACCAGTTTTATAAATGCCAAAATGTAAATGCGGTGGTGTGGTTCTCGCATTACCAGTATTGCCTACCAACCCTATCGTATCGCCTCTAGAAACTCGCTGTCCAGAAGTAACGAGTTGTGAGTCAAGATGAGCATAGTAGTGACTGGAGTTGGTAAGATTGTCCCTCAACCAGATTTGCTTACCGCCAAGACCACGATCTCGTACAGAACTTATTCTGCCATCTGCTGCCGCTACAACTGGATGGCCGCGGTCTGCAAAGATATCGTTTCCTTCATGTGACCTGCGACCACCGTCACGAGCCACACCCCAAAAGGACTGGATCGCATTATTTCCTTTGCCAGCCAGCGGGAATTCTAATAAGGGTTGCTTATAAACCTTTAGCTGAACAGTATCAGTGATATTTAAAAAAGACTGAACAACAATTTTTAGCCTTTGTGCCTCGCCGTTTTTAATATGCAGACTTAACATAGAGTCGTTTGCTATGGCGCTTTCAAGTAACATTCCATTATTGTTATAGGCTTCTAGAATCCAAGATGGCTGGATGCTGTCCATGGAGATGGTGGCGAGCAAGCTTTCGCCTTGAGCGATATTTACCATATAGCCAGCGGCAAATGAGTTTTGAGCGGTTGATGTTGCAATTTCGCTATAGCTATCACCACTCAAAACGCTATCATTGATCGCCATTTTACTTAATCTATTCCAACGTTCGAGTTGGTCTGGATATTTTTTCAAATCGCGCTCATACAGGCTGCGCGCGGATGGCTGGACGATAAAATCAAAATATTCTGGCTTGTAGAAATAGGTCAGTACTGCTGCTGTGATGCAGCCTATGACCGTTAAGGAAACAATATTTCTACGAAAGAACGACAACCTATTGCTCAATGAGTAGTTGAAGCGTAGACTCTAGGTTTTCGTTGGTAGGCGCCATAGCGTTGTTATCGATGAGCTTCCCTTTTCTGTCATAAAGCATGAAACGTGGTAGCGCGACAAAGTCATACTCTTCGGCAAAATTGGAGTCTTCAAAACCTCGCGCTATATAATTGTGCTCAAGAGTAGTGATCCTTAAATGCTGTTCAAATGGCAGCATGACAGCGTCCAGGCAGATGTTTATGATTTTAAAATTTTCTTTAGGCATCTCTTTTTCCAATTTTTCAAGCGCTCGCATGGACTCTTTAAACCCAAACTCATAACTGGCCCAAAAGTTTACATAAACCACTTTACCTTGACTGGCTTCTATAAGATCTTCCAACGAGTAGTAATAATCGTCAGGGTCTGTTAAGTGTAGAACATCTTTTGAAGAGGTGTCTACATCTGCATATCGCAAGGGTTTTTGTGGTCCTTCTTTACAGGAAACCATTAAAGCTAACAAGGTCAAAAACAATAGATTTTTCATGATTCTAAGCAAATAAATATTTTACAAGTTCTTCAATACGAGAAACGGCCTGGATTTGCGTTCCCTTGTCTTTTAAAGCGGTCTTTGATGGTGCTACAAAAATCTTTTCAAAGCCCAGTTTTGATGCTTCATTGACGCGTTGCTCCAAGCGGCTGACGGGTCGTATCTCACCACCTAAACCAACTTCTGCACTAAAGCAATGTTGCGAGGAGATTTCAATGTCAAAATTAGAGGACAGCACGGCAACCACTACCGCGAGATCAATCGCAGGATCGTCTACATTGATACCACCAGTAATATTGAGGAAAACGTCCTTTTGGCCCAATTTGAAACCGGCTCTCTTTTCCAACACCGCCAAGATCATATTGAGGCGTTTCAAGTTATAACCAGTGGCACTGCGCTGTGGCGTACCATAAACGGCCGTACTCACTAGAGCCTGCACCTCTATAATTAGCGGTCTCATGCCTTCCATAGTGGCAGCAATCGCCGTACCGCTCAAACTGGAACCACGCTGAGAAATCAATAGCTCGCTGGGATTAGTGACTTCACGCAGCCCATGTCCCAACATTTCATAGATTCCTATTTCATGGGTAGACCCGAAACGGTTTTTGAGTGCCCGTAAAATTCTGTAGGTATGGTTGCGATCGCCCTCAAATTGAAGCACCGTGTCTACCATGTGTTCTAGGACTTTGGGTCCAGCGATATTCCCGTCTTTAGTGATATGTCCTATCAGAATAACTGGCGTGTTGGTTTCCTTAGCAAACTTGATCAGTTCGCCAGTGCATTCCCTTATTTGTGAAACGCTACCAGCGGTGCTTTCAATATGATCAGTTTGCAGCGTTTGAATGGAGTCGATGATCAACGCATTAGGCTGATTTTCTGCCACCTGACGGAATATGTTTTGCGTCTTGGTTTCGGTTAGGATGTAGCAATTGTCGACGTCTTTTTTGATGCGCTCTGCCCGCATTTTGATTTGTTGCGCACTTTCCTCACCAGAAACATACAGTGTTTTAAAAGGCAGGTTCAAGCACAGTTGTAATAATAGGGTCGACTTCCCAATTCCTGGCTCTCCACCCAATAAGGTCACAGATCCCGGCACGAGTCCACCGCCTAGAACCTGGTTGAATTCGGCATTTGTGGTGTCCATGCGTGGACTTTCAGTCGCATCAATTTGAGAGATGCGCTGTGGTTTTTGAGTGCGCTTTCGCGAAAGCGTACTCTCATCAACACTTTGCGACCAGTCTTTCTTAGTGGGTTTCTCAACGACCTCTTCTACCAGCGTGTTCCATTCCTTGCAGGCCGTGCACTGGCCTTGCCAGCGAGCGTGTTGCGCGCCGCAATTTTGACAAAAGAATGTGGTTTTGGTCTTGGCCATGGGAACTTTTTTGGAAAGATAAAAATTAAGAGGTGTAACCTAACGCAAATTTACTTGCGCATTGAAAAAAGCACAAAACATAGCAGTCCAAAAACGATGACCAATAGGGTTTGCGATAACCAGACAATCCAGCCAAAAGCGGTTCCCACCACGGCGCTGTAACCAAACAACAGCAACACCTGGCTGATCAAATAAGGATATGCGCCCAAGCCACCATTAGTAAAGGCAACCGCAAAACTACCTGCCACAAATGCGCACAAAACGGCACTTACGGGCATGGAATCTGTGTCTGGAATGGCAAAAATGCAAACGTAAAACATCGCTAGGTACATGAACCAGATGAACAATGTGTGCGCTAGATACCGCCACTTTTTTTCCATGGTCCAGATCGTGGTGAAGCCATCTTTGATGCCGGCTAGAAATCCCTTAACCTTTTGGAAAAGCTGCAGTTTTTTGAGAAGGTATATTCCCAAAACAACGATGATCACTAGAATGATAAGATATGTGGTGATTTTGATGGGGTTCGCTTTCGCGAAAGCGACCTCAATACTTTCCTTAAAGAATTCCACGATCTCGCCACTTGCCGTAAGCATTGCGGTTGCGGTTATTGCCAATAAAATGATGAAGTCCAGTACACGCTCTGCAATGATGGTTCCCAAGCCTTGATCGACGGGAATATCGTCTGTGCGATTCACGATCACGGCGCGAGTCACCTCGCCGCTGCGCGGTATGATGAGGTTCATCGCATAACCAGAACCTATGGCGATGATATTGTTGAGGTAAGTGGGTTTCTTGTCCAGTGCTGCAAGCATGTAGTTCCATCGCCAGGCTCTGGAAAGATGGCTTAACATGGCTAGCACCATGCCTAGAGCAATAAAACGGTAATCGGCATCACGCAAATAACCTTTGATTTCATCCAGCTGTTCTGTCGTGAATTGAGTGTAGGATATGTAAATCAAAAAAGCTCCCAGCAAAAATGGCAGTAGAATCTTTGCGATCTTGATGAGCGTTTTTTTCAAGCTCAAATTAGGTAAGTGTGTTGTCCTTCTCGTTAGGGAACAGTAGGCTAGGTTTGAAGTTACGAGCTTCTTCTATGGTCATTTGAGCATAGGTGATCAAAATAAGCACATCGCCTACCGCAACCAGGCGTGCGGCTGCACCATTAAGAGTAATCTCACCACTACCTCGCGGCCCTGGGATGGCATAAGTTTCCAGTCTATTACCGTTATTATTATTGACGATTTGAACTTTCTCGCCTTCAACAATATTTGCACCGTCCATGAGGTCCTCATCTATGGTAATACTACCTATATAGTTAAGGTCTGCGCCAGTTACTTTGACACGGTGAATCTTAGATTTTACTACTGTGATTAACATGCGGCAAAGATACGATTTGTAGATATTATCAAAATACTAATACATGGGAATATTGTCAATAAGACGAACGCCCTGTAGGTGCACAACGATAAAGGCGCGGTATTGTTTTTCTGGATCCTTGGCGCTGGCTGGCACAAGGGTTTTCTCGTCTGCTATCGTGTAGTATTCCAATGTAAAGCCTGATATCGCCTCTACTTGCTCTTTTACAAACTGTTCTGTTTCTTGAATATCGTGGTTTTTAAAATATTCTTTTGACTGGGTCAATATGCGATAGATGTGAGCAGCCTTTTCAAAATTTTCTGGAGTGAGCAAGCCGTTCCTGGAACTCATGGCGAGACCACTTTTCTCTCTGTGAATGGGACAGCCTATAATCTCTAGCTCAAGATCCAAAATGTCCACCAACTTTTTGATGATTTGTAATTGTTGAAAATCCTTCTCACCAAAATAGGCACGATCTGGGCGAACTGCTTTGAACAAAAACTCCAGAATGGTACCAACACCATCAAAATGTCCTGGTCGTTGGGCGCCTTCCATGACATTCTCCAACTCTCCGAATTCATAGTTTTTTGCCTTGGCATTAGACCCGTAGACGTCTTCTACTGCTGGAGCATAGAGGACAAAACGGTCTTCTGGAATATGAGTCTTGATTTTTTTGAGGTCCTCTTCTAGAAGTCTTGGATATTTTTCAAGATCTGCCTGATTGTTGAATTGCGTGGGATTGACAAATATGGAGGTGACGAGTAAGTCATTTTCCTCAAGCGCCTTATTCATCAAAGCCAAATGGCCATCATGGAGCGCGCCCATAGTGGGAACAAATCCTATGGATTTATTACTTGACCTGAAGTCTTTGAGAAATTGGGAGAGCTTTTTATGAGAGGTAAAAACCATTTGAGAATAGGGTAAATAGCCTACAAACATAAGGTTTACAAGTGAATGTGCAAGAAAAGACGTATTTTTGCATTCTGCTAGAAGAAAGGCGACAAAAATCGATCTATGAAGGAAAAAAGAGTATTATACGTATCCTCAGAAGTTATTCCCTATTTACCAGAAACCGAAGCATCCTCCATGTCTTATTTTGCACCAAAGATGGTGAATGATCGTGGTGGACAGATTAGAATTTTTATGCCGAGGTTTGGTAATATTAATGAAAGACGTCATCAACTTCATGAGGTGATTCGATTAAGTGGGATGAATATGGTGATCAATGATCTTGATATGCCATTGATTATAAAAGTAGCTTCTATACCTAAGGAGCGCATGCAGGTGTACTTTATCGACAACGATGAGTATTTCAAACGCAAGGCAACTTTAACTGATGAAAATGGTGATCTCTTCGACGATAATGACGAGCGAGCCATGTTCTTTGCTAAAGGTGTCATTGAAACGGTTAAGAAATTAAATTGGGCTCCAGATATTATTCATGTTCATGGATGGTTGGCAAGTTTATTACCGTTATATCTAAGAAACTATTACGGTACAGATCCTTTATTTGAGGAAAGTAAAATAGTCACATCTGTCTACAACCAATCCTTTGAAGGAACGTTAAACGAAGAAATGTATGAAAAACTACAGTTTGACGCGTTGGATGATGAGGTGATCAGTACGTTTAAAGAGCCTTCTTATTTAAACCTTATGCGTAGTGCTGTAGTCTACAGTGATGGAATCATCAAGGGAAGTGAAACCCTAGACGACGAATTGGAAAGTTTTATTGATGCTCAAGATAAGCCTGTACTGGACTATCAATCACCAGAAGATTTTGCTGACGCCTATGAGGAATTTTACCTTGATAAGATCCTTAACGTAAAAGAAGAAGCTTAGTAATGAAGAATTTATTGAAGTATGGAACGATGGTAATTGCCATCGTTTTTGTTCTAATTAGTTGTGATACAGACCCAACCGAATTAGGAGGTGAGTTTTTAGGAATTGATGTTGATAATACGATTATTGAAGAGGACTTTGAGGTTACCGCATATAGTGCGAGGCTTAATCCTGTGCAGACAAATAATTTTGGATCTGTTCAACTGGGTACATATAATGATCCAATTTATGGTAAAACGACCTATGACTTTGTAACTCAATTAGGCATTAATTCTGCAGGAATAAGCTTTGGAGAGAATAGAAGAGTCGATAGCGTGATTTTGACAATTCCTTATTTTTCAAGAAGTACAGGTCAAACAGGTGAGGCAACCACATATCAACTCGATTCTGTTTATGGGAATGAGCCGATTAATTTTAAGATTTTTAGGAACAACTATTTTTTAAATAGTTTTGACCCTGAGAATGTGGAGCAAGCTGCAACATATTTTTCAGATTTAGGCCCTACTGTTAATGATATTAAGGGTGAAGCTATTGAATTCATTGATTTAGAAAACCCTTCTAATCCAGCATTTGAAGAGGTTACTAATTTTACTCCAAGTCCTGAAGAGGTCCTTTTAACAGCTCAAAATAGTGACAATGAAACTGTTGTTTCGTCTAGATTATCCCCAAGGTTTAGATTAGCATTAGAGCCTAATTTTTGGAAAGATTTGATAGTCGATAATGAGAATGCTGAGTATCTTGATAGCGATAGCAACTTTAGAAACTTTTTTAGGGGTCTCTATTTTCAGGTTACTTCATCGACAGGTAATGGTAACCTGTCATATCTCAATTTGACCGATGCTACCATTCAAATTTTTTACACTTCTGATATACCAGATGTTCAAGAGAATCTTGCAAGCTCATTTATTCTAAATCTTACGGGAGGTAGGGCAGTGATGTTGAACAATGAATTACCTAGCGGCATCCAAGATCAAATATCAGATTCCTTTAATCCAGAAAATGGTTCTGAACGTTTATACCTAAAAGGTGGACCTGGTGCAATATCATTGATTGACTTATTTGGCCCTGACTTGATTGGTGGTTCTGACGGAGGTCCTGATGGTGTTCCTGATCAATTGGCAAGCTTGAGGCGTAATGATATTCTAGTGAATGAGGCTAACTTGGAATTTTATGTAGATCAGACAGCATTTGCTAACGCCACATCAGTTTCGGTAGAACCTGAAAACATTTTACTTTATAATTTATCAAACAGATCTATTATAGGTTTTGGAACCCTTCAAAGAAATGATAGCTCTGGACCAGGTATTAAATATGAGGTATCCCTCACACAATATATATCAGATATTCTCTCTGGTACAATTGAGATAGGTCAACTAGGCATTTGTGTTACTCAAAATTTATCTGCCGTTGGAGCGTCTAGGGTTAAAAATCAAACCCAACCACAGCTTATAGAAAGTATTCCTATTGGTAGCGCGATTTCTCATGAAGGAACCGTTTTACACGGTAACCTTTCTAGTGACCCAGAGAAGCGCCTTAAATTGAAGATTTTTTATACTGAAATAAATTAATAAAGCATGTGTGGAATTGTAGGCTACATAGGTAAGAGAGATGCTTACCCTATCGTTCTAAATGGTCTAAAGCGACTGGAATATAGAGGTTATGATAGTGCAGGAATTGCGCTATTTGATGGTGAAGACCTCAAGGTTTGTAAGACTAAAGGAAAGGTAGCAGACCTTCAGGAAAAAATGGAAAACGAGATTTCCATTACCGGTAACATAGGAATAGGTCATACCAGATGGGCTACTCACGGTGTACCAAACGATATCAACTCTCATCCTCATTACTCAAATGATGGTAATCTAGTTATTATCCACAATGGTATTATTGAGAACTACGATCCTCTAAAAAAGGAACTTACCAAACGTGGCTACACGTTCAAATCAGATACAGATACAGAGGTACTGGTAAACCTTATTGAGGATGTTCAAAAACAACAAGATGTCAAGCTAGGTAAGGCAGTACAAATAGCTCTTAATCAAACTATTGGTGCATATGCAATTGCCGTTTTTGACAAGAGAAAGCCTGATGAGATTATTGTTGCAAGATTGGGCTCACCTCTAGCCATCGGAATAGGCGAAGATGAATTTTTTATAGCCTCTGACGCTAGCCCGTTCTTAGAATTTACAAAGAATGCGATTTATCTTGAGGATGGTGAAATGGCGATAGTGCGAACGCACAAAGAAATCAAAGTAAGAAAGATTCATGATGATTCTCTGGTAGACCCTTATGTGCAGGAATTACAAATGAATCTGGAAGAAATTGAAAAAGGTGGTTACGACCACTTTATGTTGAAAGAAATCTATGAGCAGCCACAGGCGATAAAAGACACCTTTAGAGGCCGCATGCTTCCAGATCAAGGCATCATTAAGATGGCTGGTATTGACGAGCACATGAATAAGTTTTTGAATGCGAAACGCATTATCATAGTAGCATGTGGTACCAGTTGGCATGCAGGACTTGTTGCAGAGTATATCATTGAAGAACTTGCGAGAGTTCCTGTAGAGGTGGAGTATGCATCAGAGTTTAGATATCGCAATCCTATCATCGATAAGGATGATATTCTAATTGCTATTTCTCAAAGTGGTGAGACCGCAGACACCATGGCGGCTATCAAGCTTGCCAAAGAAAACGGCGCTTTCGTTTTTGGTGTATGTAACGTGGTGGGAAGCTCCATTTCTCGTGAGGCTCATGCTGGAGCATACACACATGCCGGTCCAGAAATAGGTGTTGCATCCACTAAGGCATTCACAACTCAAATTACGGTTCTTACTCTTATTGCACTTCAACTAGCCAAGAAAAAAGGTGCTATCTCACGCAGTAAGTTTCACGAATACCTAGTGGAATTAGACAGCATTCCCAACAAAGTCAAGAAGGCATTGGAATCCAATGATCTTATCGAGCAGATTGCCCACGTATATAAAGATGCAAAAAACTGTCTTTATTTAGGTCGAGGTTTCAATTTCCCAGTGGCTCTGGAAGGCGCTTTAAAGCTTAAAGAGATAAGCTACATACATGCAGAAGGTTACCCGGCGGCTGAGATGAAGCATGGTCCTATCGCCTTGATTGATGAGCAAATGCCTGTGGTGGTGATTGCGACAAGAAAAGGTCATTACGAAAAAGTAGTGAGTAACATTCAAGAGATCAAATCTCGTGAGGGCAAGATCATCGGGATCGTTACAGAAGGCGATGTGGATGTACGCGACCTCGCAGACCACGTCATTGAGGTGCCAGATACACTTGAGTGCTTGACACCGCTTTTGACGACCATTCCGTTACAGTTGTTGTCCTACCACATTGCCATCGCGTTGGATAGAAACGTGGACCAACCGCGTAACCTAGCAAAATCAGTGACAGTAGAGTAATCTTATTTGTATAAATCATCAAAGCCTCATTCTAGTAATGAGGCTTTTGTTTTTTACGCTTTCGCGAAAGCGAAACAACCACAATCTCGCTACTAAATATCCTATCAGAAAAAAGTAAAAAATCAATTAATTAAATAAATGTGAATGCAGTATCTTTGCGCCACTGAAAAAAGGCTTTATAAGCCAAGCTTTTAAGTTTTAAAAAAAGGATAGAATGTCTCAAAGTACAGGTAAAGTTTCACAAATCATCGGCCCGGTGGTTGATGTAACGTTTGATAGCACTCAAGGTGCGTTGCCCAACATTTACGATTCACTAGAGATTGAATTGAAGGGAAATAAACTAGTTCTTGAAGTGCAATCACACATAGGTGAGAGCACTGTTAGAACCATATCCATGGATTCTACTGATGGATTGAGTAGAGGTACAGCTGTAGTGGCTACCGGTAACCCTATCAAAATGCCTATAGGCGACGACGTTTATGGTCGTCTATTTAATGTTATAGGTGACGCGATCGATGGTCTGGGAAATCTTCCCAAGACTGGTGATGATGGACTTTCTATTCACAGATCTGCACCTGCATTTGAAGACCTTTCTACCTCTACAGAGGTTCTTTTTACCGGTATCAAGGTAATCGACTTGATTGAGCCTTATGCAAAAGGTGGTAAGATTGGACTATTTGGTGGTGCTGGAGTAGGTAAAACAGTATTGATTCAGGAATTGATTAACAATATCGCAAAAGGTCACGGTGGACTTTCTGTTTTTGCAGGAGTTGGTGAGCGCACACGTGAAGGGAATGACCTTCTACGTGAGATGTTGGAATCAGGAATTATAAAATATGGAGATGCATTCATGCACTCTATGGAAGAAGGTGGATGGGATTTGAAGTCTGTCGATAAAGAAGTGATGAAGGAGTCTAAAGCGACTTTCGTTTTTGGACAGATGAATGAGCCACCAGGAGCACGTGCTCGTGTGGCACTTTCTGGATTGACTATTGCAGAGTACTTCCGTGATGGTGGTGCAGATGGTCAAGGAAAAGACGTTTTGTTCTTCGTTGACAACATCTTCCGCTTTACACAGGCAGGTTCTGAGGTTTCAGCGCTTCTAGGACGTATGCCATCTGCGGTAGGTTACCAACCAACATTAGCAACTGAAATGGGTGCGATGCAAGAGCGTATCACGTCTACCAAAAAAGGATCTATTACATCTGTACAAGCGGTTTACGTACCTGCAGATGACTTGACTGACCCGGCACCAGCGACAACTTTTGCTCACCTGGATGCTACAACAGTATTGTCTCGTAAGATTGCAGAGCTAGGTATCTACCCAGCGGTAGACCCACTAGATTCAACATCACGTATCCTTACGGCAGATATCCTTGGAAAAGACCACTATGATTGTGCACAACGTGTAAAAGAGTTGTTACAGCGTTATAAGGAACTACAGGATATCATTGCGATTCTAGGTATGGAAGAGCTATCTGAAGAAGATAAACAAGCGGTTTACCGTGCTCGTAAAGTGCAGCGATTCCTTTCACAGCCGTTCCACGTGGCAGAGCAGTTTACAGGTCTTAAAGGAGTTCTAGTTGATATCAAGGATACCATCAAAGGATTTAATATGATCATGGATGGTGAGCTTGACAATCTTCCAGAAAGTGCCTTTAACCTTAAAGGAACTATCGAGGAAGTGATCGAGGCTGGAGAGAAAATGATGGTAGAAGCCTAAAATTAATTCTGAATGCAGAATGCAGAGTTTTGAATTACTTCAATTCGATTCTGAATTCATCATTCATCATTCTTAATTAGAAAAGATGTTTTTAGAAATAGTAACTCCAGAAGAAACACTTTATAGCGGTGAAGTAGAGTCTGTATCTGTTCCAGGTATGGAAGGTGACTTCCAGATGCTGGACAATCACGCACCTATAGTTTCTTTATTGACTCGTGGTACCGTCAAAATGTACGGTAACATTACCCTTGATTCATCTGTGGCTAATAAATTCAGTAAAGGAAACGGCACTACTGATTTTAAGATCCAAGGCGGTGTACTGGAAATGAAAGACAATAAAGCTATCGTATTAGCGGACTAGTTTCTTGAGATTATAATATTCAGAAAAGCCTCGATTCCATGGATCGAGGCTTTTTTTATTTTGTTCGCTTTCGCGAAAGCTTAGGTCTGCTTTAGCTTAGAATAATAAATTAGAGCACATCAAACTATGGACGCATAAAGCGCTATATATTAATGGATTCCATTCAGCAATGAAGCTTGCTTAAACATATTGAAGGTCTGGTTAGCAGCTTCAACGATTTCCTTGGATTCTTGAGGTGTGAGATCTATGGAGTTCATATGAGCAACGTAGTTGCGCCACCGTTTTGCCCGTTCTGGACTGCCTGCTGCATAGAATTGTTGTGGCGGTAGGTTTTCTATCGCTGGACATTTAGTGAGATGCTGGGCGATCATGGCGCCGCCTAGGAGTGATCCTTCTATGACATATTGTACGCCTAGTTTACCTAGGTTGGAATCTTGAACAGTGACTTCTTCTTTTGAATTAGGCACTTCTGCGCGAGCGGCTTGTAGGTCTTGCTTGATCCATGCAGCTATGGATTCATTTTGTAAGGGTACTAGTTGTGATTCCGCTTTCGCGTAAGCGATATAATTTGCCTGCAGAATTTTTACATACTGTTCTAAGTTGATCGTGTGATCCAATATTTTGGCGGCACCGCTCACCTGTTCCAGCTCTATATGTGCATCACGGGTTTCTTTGCGCAATAATTCCAGTATGGTCATGCTATTTGATAATCGTCTTGATGCGGTCGCCTATGTTAGCTAGTATCTTTTGGTAATATTCTTGGGTGGATTCTGCACTATCTTCTGATAAAGCGGCTTCTTTGAGAAGGCTTTGTATTTCTTCTAATTTTTCTCTTTCTCTTCTTTCTTTTTCAAGTCTGGCAAATAACTGGGCTTTCTCATCCAGTATCCTTGTAAGCATGGGCTCAAGTCGCTCGTGAAGTTTTGACATGTTGCTTTTAAGCAAAAAACCAGAGGCCCCACCTAGCACTGTTTTGGCGGCAAGCTCTTCATCATTTAGGGTTCCTGTTACGACAATGATAGGAATATTAGGATAAATTTCCTGAACGTTCTCAATTACTTCCATTCCCGTGAAACCTACTAATTGGAAATCAGTAAATACGACATCTGGAATAAAGGTCTTTACAGCGTGTCTGGTCTGGATGATCTTGTCACTTACTACAATTTCTGGATCCTGTACGCACTTTTTAATTTGTCGCTGTAATAGAGCAACATCTGTAATGCTATCCTCTACGATTAATATTTTTAATGGCTCTTTAATCATGGTTAGTTGGTGTTTGTGTACAGCCAGTAATCGACAACACTTTTTAATTTAATTTTTAGATCGCTATAGCTGCCCGGTTTGATGACGTAGCTATTGGCTTTATAGGAATAGGCGGCATCAAGATCTTTGTGATGGTCACTGGAGCTTAACACAACTCTAGGGAGTTTATTATATTCTTCCTTTACAGACAATGCTTTAAGTAAATCAATACCTGAAACTTTAGGCATGTTGATGTCTATGAGCAACAAGTGTGGCCTGGATTTTTTTAGGTCACCACTTGTGATTTTTTTGAGCAGGTCTTCAGAATCTGGAACGGCCACCAGATTGACGTTGTCAAATTGTCTGGAGATGGCTCTGGTGATGAGCTCCATGTCTTCAACCCTATCTTCAATAATGAAGATGTTCTTGCTATTGCATGTATTATTGACCTGGTCCATTTGCTAGGTAAAAATTAAAAGTTGCTCCTTTGCCAACCTCGGTATCCACCCAGATTTTTCCATGGTGTTTAAAAATTATACGGTGTACTATTGCTAGTCCAACGCCACTGCCTTCATATTCGGTCGTGAATAATCGGGTAAAAACTCCAAATATTTTATCCTGATATTGTGGGTCAAATCCTATGCCATTGTCTTTGACGTAATAAATGGTTTTGTTGTCTTTATTGTAACTGCCTATTTCAATTTTTGGGTGATCAACTTTTGATGAGTACTTAAAAGCATTCGTTATCAAATTGGAAAATAGTTGTAGCATCATCGTTTTGTCACCGTAGATAGATGGCATGGAATCCTGAATGCTAACTGTGGTGTTGGGATATTTTTCCTTTAATCTATGTTCCACAATGATGGATTCACACAAGCTCGCAGCATCTTGATAATCGCTAATAACCTCTACACTGCTTAGACCGCTGTAACTCAAGATGTCATCCATGAGTCTGTTCATCTTCTCTGCACTTTGAATGATGACTTTAATGGAGTTTTTCCCGTATTCATCCAGAGTATCTGCATAGTCTTCCATCAAAATTTGAGCAAATCCATCAATACCTCTTAATGGTCCTCTTAAATCGTGACTTACACTATAGCTAAAGCTTTCCAATTCTTGATTGAGACTTTCCAATTGTTTATTCAAGCGATTGACCTCGCCATACCTAGAGACAATAACACTTTGTAGATCATCTACAAAAGCGCTAGCGGCCGCTTGTTCAAAATCCTGCCATTCCACGCTGGTGTATCGCAACTCTTCAGTCCATTTTTCAAAGGATTTGCGAGGCGAAAGTCGCTCGCTTTTTTCTTTTTGATCCTGCTTGTCGTTTTTTCCGCCCCAAGTAACATGAGCTCGTTGTTCTTTTCTAAACCACATGACAGCTTCTTGATCATCCACACCTATTTTATGACACAACAGACCCGAGAAATCAGCTGCAAGTGGCTCCATCCATTCAAAATCTTTTACTAGACTGTTGGATGCATAACATCGCTTCTTTGACAATTGATGTTCCAGTTCTTTCATCAGTTGCTCTGTAACAGATCTCGTTGGGCAGTGACCAACGGTACGGTATTCATTATTATAAATGATGGCAAAGCCATCGCAGTTAATTAGATCCTTTCCCGTGATTTTGTGGTCACAAACACCAGCCACGAGGTCCCAGTTTTTACTGATATGCTTGATGAGTTTAGCTCTGGTATTTGTAGAGTCATTGACTTTTTTCAATACCCATTTTGTATTCTTGACCGTTAGTTGATTGCTAAACATCTCTGCTAGCAATTGACAGGATTTGCGTTTATGAAAATTGACAAATTTAGCTGAGTAATGATGACAGGCGATGAGACCCCATAACTGCTCGTCTTTGACAATAGCGCAATTTAAAGTGGCATCGACCTTCATGTTATTTAGGTACTCAATATGTATAGGCGATGATCCACGCAAATGGGACTGACCGGTAGGAACCAAAGATTTTAAGACTGGATTCACGGTAGGAACAATGTCACTGTAAGTGGACGACACATCACTTAAAATACGCACGCCTTGCTCCAGGAATAATTTACGGGCATTGGCTGGAATATCTCCTGCAGGGTAGTGTAGGCCTTTCCATGATTCCAGATGATCTTCCTTAGATTCTGCTACAACGGTACCGTTCCAGTTCTCGTCAAATTGATAGATCATCACACGATCATAGCCCAGCAACTCTTTCAGTAAGGTTGCTGCCATACCAGTTAGTTCAGACTCATTGTTAGCGGTATTGAGCTGCTTCAAGGTATCGAGCATTTCCTGCTGGAAGGCAAAAGAATCCCAATCGATGGCGATGGGTTCCAAATCCATATACGTCATATCCTTGATGGCGTGAGGTATGGCGGTAAATTCCTTACCAGATGATGAAAATGTAAAGGGAACGTGAGAACGCTTATTTATTTTCCACTCTTGTAACAGACGCTGCGTTGATGGTTCACAGATGGTCCCAATGTGGCTGTTTAAAACCTCGTCAATTTCGACCTCTAAAAAGCGATTGATGTTATCACTTACCTGGATGATTATATCCTCTTTATCAAGAACAATGACAAACCCGTGTTGCTGGATCTTAGGGATAAGATGGATAGGTTCTTGCTCACAGGTTTCCAAATCTGTTTTACTGGGATAACGGGTCAATTGCATGCGAGAAAGATCTTAAATTAACTAGATAGGGTTGGAAGTCTTTTCCTACCTTTAATAATATTTTAACATATATGGAGTCTCGAACAATCAATTCTTACACCTTTCCCTATTTTAGGGAACTAAAGAAGCTATTTCCATTATTTTTGGACCCATGATTCCAGAAAAGCTTCTTATCAAATTAGCCCAGCGGCATGCTAATCAAAGTATGCGCGAACTCAAGACCACAACTGGGCTTATTGACTTTTCGTCAAACGATTATTTAGGCTTTTCAAAAAAACTCAAACCTGTCCAAAGCGAACACCACGGCGCAACCGGTTCCCGATTGCTAACCGGACAGACTAAAGACTTCCAGGATCTGGAGCAAAAGATCGCAGATTATCACAAAACAGAATCGGCATTAATATTCAATTCTGGATATGATGCTAACTTAGGATTGATAAGCAGCGTGGCACAACGTGGCGACCTCATTTTGTACGATGAGTACGTACATGCCAGCATACGTGATGCGATCAAGCTAAGCGACGCACGATCGCTTAAATTCCGTCATAACGATCTGGGTCACCTAGCTATCTTACTGGATAAATTTTCCAAAGAAGAAAATCAAGAAGTCTATATCATTACAGAAAGCGTCTTTTCCATGGACGGCGATATGCCCAATCTAATGGAGTTGATCGAGCTTGTGAAGAAAAAGGTGAACGTACATCTCATTCTGGACGAGGCTCATGCTCTAGGAACTGTAGGCAACGATGGCGAAGGTCTGGCACAATCCCTACAGCTTGAAAATGAGATTTTTGCTCGCATCGTTACCTATGGCAAATCAATGGGTTCTCATGGCGCAGCGGTTTTGGGAGGATTTGACCTCAATCAGTTTTTGGTCAATTTTGCCCGTAGCTTTGTGTACACCACAGCCTTGCCGCAGCATTCTTTGAATTGCATTTCAAATGCCTACGATCTTCTCATTCAGGATTCTCAAGAGGTGGAAAAGCTACAGATGCTCGTGAAGCAATTCAATAGATTAGTGATACAAAGTGGGTTGAGATTACGCTTTCGCGAAAGCGTGACACCTATTCAAACCTGTATCATCCCAGATAATAAATTGGTCAAAAATGCCGCGATGCAACTACAGGAAAAAGGCTATGACATAAGACCTATCTTGTCACCTACCGTTCCTGCTGGCGAGGAACGATTGCGCATATGCCTGCATAGTTTCAATACTGCTCAGGAATGCGAGCAAATGCTTCATACCTTAGCGGGAATACTCAAGAAGCAATGAACAAATTCCGCACCGTGGCGACCTTTTCTTACCCGGCAGAGGCAGCTGTAATCAAGAGCAAACTTGAGAGCGAGAATATAGAAGTGTTCTTGCGTGATGAGTTTACTATTGCATCAGATCCCTTTGCGACAAACGCCATAGGTAGCGTCAAAATGGATGTTTATATAGAGGATTTTATCAAGGCACTTGCCATCATTGAGAAATCCTCACCAGAATTATCGCAGCGTATCACAGATTATATCATCTGTCCCAATTGTAAGAAGCGTAAAGTGCGAGAACAGCAAGATATCAATAGCGCCAGCGGCTTTATAGAGGTCATCAAAGCGATTACCTATAGCCTGCTGCCACTTAGAAAACATAAATTGTATAAATGCACGAATTGTGCTTTTGAATTTGATTTACATGAGTAGTTATTTTATTACTGGAATAGGAACCGATGTAGGCAAAACTGTAGCCGCAGCCATTGCAACCCTAGCGCTGGATGCAGACTATTGGAAACCCATACAAAGCGGCCTCACCGAAACCGATCGAGGTACCATAAAAGAGTTGTTGCCAGATCATACCGGTACTTTCCATCCGGAATCTTACCGACTCAAAACGCCCATGAGTCCGCACAAAGCTGCAGAAATTGACGGTGTAAGCATCACGTTGGACAATATCAAAAGACCGCAAACCTCAAAAAACCTAATTATTGAAGGTGCTGGCGGGCTACTCGTTCCTATCAATGATCAACACACCATCGCAGATTTGATGCTGCCTACAGATAAAATTGTTTTGGTAAGTTCTGGTTATCTGGGCAGCATCAATCACACATTATTGAGTATTTCTTATTTAAAGTCCAAAGGACTAAAATGTGCTGGTATTATCTATAACCATGTAGATTTAGACGGTACGATTGATATCATAGAAAAAATGAGCGGCGTTCCCACCATAGGTCATATGGAAAGACATGAAGCCATTACACCGCAATTAATCAAAGATTACGCTCAAGAATTCAAGGCAAAACTAGAACAGTTATGAATGCCAGCGACATTCTAAAAAAAGATGCGCAGCAAATCTGGCATCCGTTGACGCAACACAAAACCGCATTGGCGCCGCTTGCCATTTCACATGCGCGAGGCAATTATCTTTATGATCATGAAGGCAATCGTTATTTTGATGCAATCTCCAGCTGGTATACCTGCAGTTATGGACACTGTAACACTACACTGATCAATGCGTTACAAAAACAAGTCGAGCAATTGCACCATGTAGTTTTTGCTGGGATGACCCATGAACCAGCAGTAGTTTTAGCGGAGAAACTACTCAATATTTTGCCTCATAATCAAAGCAAGCTGTTCTTTTCAGAAAATGGATCTACTAGCGTTGAGATTGCTCTTAAAATGGCATTTCAGTATCATTTTAACCGTGGAGAGAAGCGACTCGCCGTGGTAGCGCTGGAAGGTGGTTTTCATGGTGACACTTTTGGTGCGATGAGCGCCTCGGGACTTTCGGTATACAACGGTCCTTTTGAAGACCTTTTGATTGAGGTCATTCGCATACCAGCGCCCACATTAGAGAATGTGGATTCGGTTTTGGAGCAGGTTGATCAGCTCATTGATGATCATGAAATTGCCAGTTTTATTTATGAGCCGCTCGTGCAAGGTGCTGCTGCCATGCAAATGAATGATGGTAGTGCGTTATGCCGTTTGATAAGACGCTTTCGCGAAAGCGGAATTCTTTCCATTGCAGATGAGGTCATGACAGGCTTTGGAAAAACCGGAAGTTATTTTGCAAGTGACCAGATGCTCAATAAGCCGGATATTATTTGTCTATCCAAAGCATTGACAGGTGGCATCATGCCTATGGCGATCACTAGTTGTACACAAGAGGTGTACGATGCCTTTTTAAGTGATGAGACCAGTCGCGGCTTTTTTCACGGGCATACCTATTCTGGAAATCCGTTGGGATGTGCGGTGGCAGCTGCCAGTATTGACCTGTTGACTTCTTATGAAATCCAAGAAGGAATTGCAAGGATCAAAGAATCACATGATGCTTTTAAACCAACTTTGGAAAAACATAAGTTGGTAGCACAAGTGCGTCATTGCGGCGTGATTCTGGCTTTGGATCTTGACCTAGAAATGCAGCGCTACGGGAATGAGCGCAACGAGATTTTCCAATGGTTTTGGAATAAAGGAGTTTTCCTGCGACCTTTAGGTAAAACAATCTACTTGGTACCGCCTTTTACGACCACATGGACAGAGCTGGATTTTCTTTACAAAACCATCATGGAATTTCTGGATTCACGGTTAGTTTAGACCATTCAAGGTGTCATTTTTCATGGCTTTTCCTCATTTTTGCAAGCCGAAATCTATTCATTGAAAAACCCCATTTACATACACGATGCATCGCTCGTTTCTCCATTAGGCGAAAACGGTTTTGAGTCGGCTAGTGCTTTATTTTGTCATCATGAGGGAACTGCGGTAGGAAAGGTTGATCAAGCCACAGAGCAAGCCATTACTGATTTGCGCGAGGAAAACGCTCATTATCAAAAGCTGGATCGATCAACGATTCTAGCCATGCTGGCGGCACGTCAATTGAAATTGGTAGATAAGGATGTAGCGATCAATGTAGGTTCCAGTCGCGGTGCGACAGGAATCTGGGAAGAGTTTCATGCCGGCTTTGTAAAAACCGGTCAGGTTCCCGTGCCTACGTCACCATTGACAACCTTAGGTAACATCAGCAGTTGGATTGCCCAGGATCTAGGAACACAAGCTGCGGCGTTTTCTCATTCCATCACTTGTGCCACGGCAGCACATTCCATTCTAAATGCTATTGCCTGGCTGGAAAGTGGTATGGCTACAGCTTTTATCGCTGGTGGTGCCGAAGCGCCTCTAACCGATTTTACCATTGCGCAAATGAAGGCGCTACGCATTTATTCACAGGAAAGTGGTGATTATCCTTGCCGTGCTCTGGACATGGAAAAAACCAGCAATCAAATGATTCTGGGAGAAGCTGCTGCCTGTTTTGTGTTATCCAAAAAACCAGCTAGTACCAAGATCAAAATCACAGGTTACGGTACTTCCATTGAGAACCTGACCAGTGCGACTTCAGTCTCTAATGATGGCATTGGGTTCCAGCATACCATGAAACAAGCGATGGAAGATCAGAAATTGCAGGATATAGATGCAATTATCACGCATGCACCGGCAACGCTTCAGGGCGATCGATCAGAATTGGCGGCGATAAAGGCTGTTTTTGGGGAACTTCATCCGCAATTGTGTAACAATAAATGGCAAATAGGGCACACACTGGGCGCTAGTGCTGCGGTCAATTTGTTCATGGCAGTACAGATGTTGACCACTGCACAGATACCTGCAATCCCTTATGTATCAGATAGTTTTGTGAATCCGCGAGAGAGGTCTGTGATTCCTCGCAAAATATTGATCAACGCTAGTGGTTTTGGCGGCAACTGTGTGAGTATCCTTGTAGAAAAGGAATTGTAAGCAATCAAGAAGTGGCCTGATTTTGTTTTATTTTTGGTTTTGCCCAATTGGTAAACTTTCAAGCGGTGTACCCATGAAAATGAGATGTGTTTTATTGATTTTGATCTGTTCCGCTTTCGCGAAAGCGCAAACAGACCCAAATATCTTTGATAAATTCAGCAGTGAGTTTATCACCATCGATGGGTACAAGATCAACTTGGAGGTCAAAGGTGAAGGCGACCCAATTTTCTTTTTGCCTGGTGGTCCTGGAAACTCGCATGATTATATGCAGGGAAATTTTGGCCAGTACCACACTTCCAATAAAGTGGTATTTTTTGATTGGTTGGGTAGAGGCAAGTCTGACAATGCCAGCAATAAAGAAGAGTACACGGTTGAAGCTGATGTCGAGATGATCGAGAAGATTAGGAAGCATCTCAATCTTGATAAGATTTCATTAGTAGGACATTCTTATGGTACTGTTCCCGCGCAAGCCTATGCTATCAAGTACGGCGATGAAGTAGAAAAAATGGTGCTTATCAATGGCTTTCATAGTGGTGCCATGTGGCAGGCCAACTGTGATAGCTATAACCACTATGCAAAAACACATTTTCCGGAAAAATGGGTGAAGGTGGATTCTTTAAGAGCGCTAGGTTATGTCTCGACAGACCAGCCGCTACAGGATCTTTATGCTACCTTTCCTACTAAGTATATCTATTACCACAACACCAGCTTGCAACAAAACGTTCCTGATACCGATTATCGCGGTTGGGCAAACGAGGTCTATGAACAGATCATAGGTCCTGATGGTGATTTTGATGTGAGCGGTAGTATGATTGAACAAGATTACCGTAGAATGTTGAAAGATGTCAAAGCAAAAACACTGATCATAGCCGGTAGATATGATGGCGTCTCTACACCAGAATTTGCAGTACAATACAAAACCTTTATGCCACAGGCACAATTTGAAATGTTTGAGAATAGTGGGCACAATCCCTATCTTGAGGAACCCCAAAAGTTCTACAAGCTATTCGAAGAATTTTTTGAGATAAACAAATAACTATGCTAACAAATACCCGACACGACTGGACTAAAGAAGAAGTTCTAGCCATATATAATAAACCTATTATGGAACTGCTTTATGATGCAGCTACTGTACATAGGGAATATCATAATCCCAATCAGGTGCAGGTTTCTACTTTGCTATCCATAAAAACTGGTGGTTGTCCAGAAGATTGTGGATACTGTCCACAGGCAGCCCGCTATCATACAGATATCGAAGGCAATGATCTAATGTCTGTAAGTCAAGTCAAGGCGCAAGCCTTACGTGCCAAATCCAGCGGTAGTTCCAGAGTTTGTATGGGAGCAGCATGGAGAAACGTCAAGGACGGTCCTGAATTTGATCAAGTTCTTGAAATGGTACGGACCATCAACAAACTAGATATGGAAGTGTGCTGCACACTTGGTATGATTACAGAAAATCAAGCCCACAGACTTGCAGAGGCTGGTTTGTACGCTTACAACCACAACCTTGACAGTAGCGAGGAATATTACAAGGAAGTAATTTCCACTCGTGGTTACCAGGATCGTCTGGATACCATAGGGAACGTTCGTAAGACCAACGTCACTGTTTGTAGTGGTGGAATCATCGGAATGGGTGAAAATGTAGAGGATCGCGCAGGAATGCTTGTCGCACTTGCGAGTTTAAGTCCGCAGCCTGAAAGTACGCCTATCAACGCACTGGTGGCTGTTGAAGGAACACCTCTGGAAGAGCAAGAACCAGTTTCCATTTGGGAAATGATCCGTATGGTGGCGACTACAAGAATTGTGATGCCACAAACCCAAGTGCGATTGAGTGCCGGTAGGACGAGCATGAGCCGTGAAGGACAAGCCATGTGTTTCTTTGCGGGTGCTAACTCAATTTTTGCTGGGGATAAACTTCTCACCACGCCTAATCCAGACGTGAACGAGGATATGGAAATGTTCAAGATGTTAGGATTGGAACCGATGAAGCCTTTTGTAAAAAAGGCACAACCAGAAACGGTAGAAGAGCAATATTCTAAGTATAAAGATCAAGGTGAAAAGCCACGTTGGTCACGTCCAGATCACAAGATTGAGCGTAACGAGCAAGCCAAGGAAATG
Source organism: Nonlabens agnitus (assembly GCF_002994045.1). Lineage (NCBI taxonomy): Bacteria > Pseudomonadati > Bacteroidota > Flavobacteriia > Flavobacteriales > Flavobacteriaceae > Nonlabens > Nonlabens agnitus. The sequence continues at coordinate 2,480,068 of NZ_MQUC01000003.1, read as the reverse complement.
GCCAAGGCTGCCAAAGCAAACTAAATTATCACAGTAACTTGAGTTCATTAAACCTCACACAAATACCGCGACACAAAACACTGTCTAAAGCAGAGTTTGTCAAGAATTACCTAAAACCACAAAAGCCGGTCGTTATCGAGCGGTTGACTGAGGAATGGCCGGCTTATGAAAAGTGGAATCTGGAATATATTAATCAAATTGCTGGCGACAAGACCGTGCCGTTGTACGATGATCGCCCGGTAAAACACGATGAGGGTTTTAACCAGGCACATGCCGAAATGAAGATGTCTGAGTACATCGACCTGCTCAAAAAAGGACCGACTAACTTCAGGATCTTTCTTTATAACATCATGAAAGAAGTGCCACAGCTGCAAACCGATTTCAAATATCCAGACCTGGGCATGAAGTTGATCAAGGGACTGCCTATGATGTTCTTTGGCGGGACAGACTCAAAGGTGTTTATGCACTATGATATTGATTTTACCAACATCCTGCATTTCCATTTTCATGGGAAAAAGAGATGCATCATCATGGCACCAGACCAGTCAAAATATATGTATAAAGTGCCCAACGCCTTAATCACTCGTGAGGATATCGATTTTAGCAATCCAGATCTGGAAAAATGGCCAGCACTCAAAAAAGTGCAGGGATTTGTATGCGATCTTAATCATGGTGAGATGCTCTACATGCCAGAAGGTTACTGGCACTACATGCATTACCTAACACCAGGATTCTCCATCAGTTTGCGATCGTACCCACGTAAGATCAAGAATTTGAGCAAGGCTTTGTACAACATTTTTATCATGCGTCATTACGATAATTTGATGCGCCGCTGGAAAGGTCAGGACTGGATCGATTATAAGAATGAAAAGGCTATTACGCGCACTAACGATCGGCTTTAATCGTCTGGTATAAGCTCTTTTGCCTTGGCATAAACCAGGTGTGATTCCCAACCGCGATAGAGTAGATAATCTGCTAGTTTCTTGCGGCGTTTGTACTTATCAGTTTCTGTAAGTTGGTTGTTTCGCTTTCGCGAAAGCGTGTCAAATGTCAATCTGTATTGCTCCTCAGGAATCTCTGCAAGCCCGATGTCGATGGTTTTTTTATTGAGGCCACGCATCTTAAGCTCGCGCACGATTCTCACACGACCCCATTTCTTGATGCGGAATTTCCCACCAGCAAACACCTTTGCAAATCTAGTTTCATTCAAAAAATTGTGCTGCAACAAATGCGGTATGATCTGGTCGATAGCATCCTGAATCATTCCCATCTTTTTAAGCTTACGCTCCACATCCTGATGGCAACGCTCCTGGTAGGCGCAAAAACGCTCGGCCGCTCTTGTGGCCTCTTCTACAGTAAAAGACTCTTGTTTCATTTGCATTGCACTACAAATTTACGGATTGTAGAAATAGTAAGATAGGTATTGACTTTATAGACAATAGGTGCGAATAGATCAATGTAGAGTTTTACTCTTGAGATTTCGCAGTTTCTTGTGAGCTACTTTTTCAAAAATGGGATGTTTTATAACATTTTATCAGCTATATCCATAGCAATATGCCTATTGAATAATAGCAATACAAGTAAAACTAATAGTATCACTATTAAAAATAAGTTAATGACTATTATAAATAATCTTTATGAGTATATGTTTGTTGAATGATATTTTAAAAAAATTAAACAAAATGAAAAAGATACTGAGTATTGGAATTGTATTAGCCTCATGTTTGGCTACTGCTCAAACTTCAAAAATGGACAAACTGCTTAACCTTGAAAAAGACGCCTATTTCGCAGATCGTGATAGTGCTTACGTTGATCCTTATTATGGACTTAAAAAACTAATCTATGGAAACAAGCGCTTTGCCCAGAATAAATCTATTAGCCCACGACAGACTGAGGCAGATTTGAAAAACACAAAACTGGGTCAAAAGCCATTTGCAACCATTATTGGTTGTGCAGATAGCCGTGTTCCTAACGAGATTATTTTTGATCAAGGTGTAGGTGATCTATTTATAACAAGGACTGCTGGACAAGTAATGGCTGAAGCTTCTTACGGTACCATCGAGTATGCCAGCGTAGCTTTAAATACAAAGTTGATTGTGGTACTTGGTCACCAAAGCTGTGGTGCTGTAGATGCTGCCATGAAACTTCCAGAAAACCCACCAGGACACGTGGTAACTTTAATCAATGCGATTAAGCCGGCAACTATCAAGGCAAAGCAGGCTAATTTATCTGATTCTGAAGAATTGGACCTCGCAGTTACCGCAAACGTGGTAGAACAAGTAAATCTATTACGTAACCTTGAGCCACTGTTGAGCCGTAGGTTTGAGTCTGGAGAGCTGCTCATTGTAGGTGCCGTTTATAACATTGAATCTGGGAAAGTAGAGTTCATTGAAGAAACCATCACGAGCTTGCCTAAATTCAAAAACATGGCATACAACGATTAAAAATAAGTTAGATGAAAAAACGACTCATATTATTTTTGAGCATTCTAGGAATCCCAATTTTTGGACTGGCACAATCTCCGGCTGATGATCAATTAGGAGCCTGGTATATGTACTTTTACAATACCACTTTTGAGAATTCTAATTGGGGAATACAAGGAGACTTCCAGTACCGTGACTGGCGAGGTTTGGGTGATCGTGAACAGCTACTTTTACGTTCTGGTGTGACATACACACCTACAGATTCAGATGTCAAATTTACATTTGGTTATGCTAACGTGACTTCAGGAGAATTTGGAACCGAGATTGATAACCCTAGTGGAGAAAACAGGATCTACCAGGAAGCTCTTTTTAGCAATACCATTTTAAAAAGGGTCTTTCTAACTCATAGACTACGTTATGAGCAGCGCTGGGTGGAAGATCAAGATTTTAGAACTAGATATCGTTATAACCTATTTGCAAATATTCCTTTGAATAAGCCCTCTTTACAAAAGAATGCATTTTACGTCGCTCTTTACAATGAGATATTTATAAACGGTGAACGTTCTATAGGTGGTGGTCGCGAGGTAGAGTTATTTGACCGTAATCGTACTTACTTAGGAATGGGTTATGCTTTAAATGATTCCATAAGATTCCAGTTAGGCTGGATGGAACAAACCACAAATAGTTTTCAAAAAGGTCAATTACAATTTAGTATGCACCATACCTTTTAAATAGTTGGATTAGTTTAGATGAGAAGGTCTGTAGCATATTCGTTTCAGACCTTTTTTACGTTCAAGCTTAGTTGAAAATTTGATGTAAAGCGGTAGATTGAAACTATTACTAAAAGAAAACGCCTACAAGTCTGGCCTGTAGGCGATTTATGGTTTTAATGCTCGTTAGGACAATTTCTTACTATTTTAATCTGTGAAATGAAATTCTAATGGTGTGATTGCCTGCAGTTATAGCGATGATCAACTATCGATATTGTAAAAATCTTTAATTGGTATAATCAGGCTTCTGTTCCTATTAAATCGTGTAATAAAAATAGAAGAGTACTTAAAACTAAATATCGCCTATATGAATGCGAATTTATTTTCTCACCGTGATCTATTTATAAATAGAATCTGAGTATTGATAATGTCAATTTACAAATAGTTGACAAACTTTCTAGTTCAACATCAAAGGACTATCAATATCCATGATAGTGAGTTGTTCTTTTAGAGGCTTCTCGTGATTAACGAGACTTTTGAGTTCCATAAATTCCCGATGGTTGAACATCAAAATTAAGTTTTGTTGTCTTGTATGAAGAGGAATTTTACGTTTTAAGTGATAATTTTCTTTACAGGAACTCCAGTACTTAACAGGTACATCATTCAAATAATTTTTAAATTTTATGAATTCACTGTGAGAAAAGGTGAACGAAAGAACCGAAAAATTCAAGAAGTAGCATTTGCTCTCCTTGCAGTAGGTAAGATGTCCAGATTTATTTTGACTTAAGGTTTTAAGAGTCTGACTCATAGGGCTTAATTACTCTACAAATATAGTTATCCTTAACCGTTCTAAATAAAAATAACAAGAGTTCTTCTGAAGTTTAACAATTATATTTATTTGTTCTAAATATAATTAGCTGCCATTCAGTAAATTATGATTTTTTTATTGATGTCATTCTGTATCTTTAAGAAACCAAAATAACGTATTATGTCAATTAGATTAGGAAATAGTTGCGGAAACTGCGAGCACTTAAGTAGCGAGCACAAATGTGGTGTGCACGATGTTTTTGTGAACGCACATTACACGTGTCATAGTTTTAGCTTAAAAGCAAAAATGGAAGATGATAGAGGTTGCACCAGTTGTGCTCGCTATGGGAAGCCATCTTGTCCTCATTCAGAAAAAGCTACAGCAGGAATGATGTGTAATTCTTGGGCTCCAGAAAAAGTCGCGGTATAACATGTGATTCTTATTAATGAATCATCATTGCGTAAATAGCCTAGAAGATATATTTTATGATCAACCTTGGTATTTGTGTTTATGATTAATGTTTTACGCTTTCGCGAAAGCGAAAAAAACCACCCACAAAAAAACGCCTACAAGTCTAGCCTGTAGGCGTTTTATGTTTTAATAGTCGTTAGGACAATTCCTTACCATCTTTATCTGTGAAATGAAATTCTAGATAGGTGTAGGCATCTCTAGGCATGACCTTGATCCACTTGCGGTGTTTTGCAAACCACTTTGACCTAACGGATGGGTATCCTTTAGTTATAAAAGCGGCAACGAAAGGATGCGCATGTAGCGTGATCTTTTTCTTTCCTGCTTTTAAGTGGCGTTCCAGTTCTTCAGTGATCTTTTGAATTACGAGAATAGGTGCTTGTATCTCTCCATCGCCGTTGCCATCTGGATTTTCTTCCCGGGTTTTGATGTTGACTTCTTGACGCACGCGCTGGCGTGTAATTTGTATCAAACCAAATTTTGAAACGGGTAAAATCTTGTGTTTGGCACGCTCGTCAGCCATTTCATCACGCATGTGCTCATAGAGCTTTTTGCGGTTTCCTGCCTGGCGCATGTCGATAAAATCGACAACGATGATACCGCCCATATCGCGCAATCGCAACTGTCGCGCAATCTCAGTCGCGGCGATCATGTTGGTTTCTAGCGCAGTGTCTTCTTGACTGTCTGCTTTGTTGGAACGGTTTCCTGAGTTGACGTCTATGACGTGCATGGCTTCAGTATGCTCGATGACGAGATACGCGCCTTTACTCATGGAGACTGTACGGCCAAATGAGGTCTTGATCTGACGCTCGATTCCATATTTCTCAAATATGGGAACGCGTGGGTTGTGATATTTTACGATATTTTCTTTATGTGGAGCAATGGTCTTTAGGTAATCCTTGATTTCATTGCATACTTCCTCGTCATCCACAACAATGGATGTGTAGCTGTCATTAAAGACATCTCTCATGAGGGAATTGGTGCGACTAACTTCTGACATTACTTTGGTAGGGTAGCTTGCTTTATGCAGTTTGCTACACATGTTTTCCCAGCGAGTCATTAGATTAGTTAGATCCTGATCCAGTTCTGCTACTAATTTACCTTTGGCAACGGTGCGCACAATGACACCAAATCCTTCAGGTTTAATACTTTTTACAAGTCTTTTAAGTCTACTCTTTTCTTCTCTATCCTCAATTTTCTGGGATATAGAGATTCGGTCAGAGAAAGGTACTAGAACGACATAACGTCCAGGAAGGGAAAGCTCTGCACTTAGGCGAGGTCCTTTTGTGGATATGGGTTCTTTTACTACCTGTACAAGGACAGGTTGGTTGGGAGCGACGACATCTGTAATAGAGCCGCTTTTCTCGAGTTCTTTCTCGATCTTTATGTCTTTAAGAGCGTAGTTTTTGAGTCTACCGCTTATGACTTGTTTGGTGAATTTAAGTTGGGTGAGGTATCCTGGGCCTAGATCGTGATAGTGTAAAAAACCATCTTTTTCATATCCTACATCAACAAATGATGCGTTAAGACCGGATAATACCTTGCGGGTTTTGGCGATAAAAATATCGCTTACCGCAAACTTGTTTTCATCCTCATCTGCATGTAATTCAATTAGCCTTCCCTGTTTAGTTAGGGCATAATCAATTTTTGTAGCACCGGAACGGATAATAATTTCTTTATCCATGATTCCAATTGTTTAATCACCTCTATGGATAGATAGACGTGATAAATTATACATTAAGTTGGACACACCTTTAATAGGTGCATCTCCCGAACGAGCTGTACGACGCAGCCCTATGTCAAAGAACAAAAAAAGAAAAAGTAGTACTAGACTACTTTTTCTTCTTGTGACGATTAGCGCGACGACGCTTTTTACGTTTGTGGGTCGCTACCTTATGTCTTTTTCTCTTTTTACCGCTTGGCATATCTCTTATATTTTACTTTACTTTTACGTTTGATTTTACACCTTCAACAAATACTTTGGCAGGTTTAAATGCTGGTATGTTGTGTGCGGGTATTTTAATTGTTGTGTTCTTGGAAATGTTACGGCCAGTTTTTTCAGCTCTAGTTTTCACTATAAAGCTACCAAAACCACGTAAATAGACGTTCTCGCCAGTCTCTAGGGATCCTTTCACTTCATCCATAAAGGATTCAACCGCTGCTTGCACCTCGGTCTTCTCCATTCCCAGTTTATCTGAAATTTTTGATACGATATCTGCTTTAGTCATGTTTACTGTTAAATTTTATTATTAGGGTTTCTGAAACAGGGCGCAAATATAGTTCATTATTACAAATTAAATTTCCCTAATTGATTAAATTTTAAGAAGATATATCATCACAAGAGGCATTTTTGCACCCTATGAATTTTTCTAACAAGCTCATTTCTTGGTATCAACTGCATAAAAGAGACCTGCCGTGGCGTCATACCAGTGACCCGTATTTCATCTGGTTAAGTGAGATTATTTTGCAACAAACCCGTGTTAATCAGGGCTTGCCGTACTATTTACGCTTTGTGGAGGCATTTCCCAGCGTGCAGGATCTGGCCGCTGCACCACAAGAAGACGTGCTAAAATTATGGCAAGGCCTAGGCTATTATTCCAGGGCAAGAAATCTTCATACAGCAGCTGTGCAAGTGGTCGATAACGGTGATACGTTCCCTAACAACTATAAGGAGTTGCTCAAATTGAAAGGAATAGGCGACTATACCGCTGCGGCAATCGCTAGTTTTGCCTACAATGAACCAGTTGCCGTAGTGGATGGAAACGTTTATCGAGTTCTGTCAAGAATCTTTGGGATCTCAACGCCCATCAATTCTACAGATGGTATTAAGGAGTTCAAAAAGCTTGCTCAAGAACTCATCGACCCAAAACATCCCGCGAGTCATAACCAGGCGATCATGGAATTTGGTGCGATGCAGTGCGTACCTAAAAATCCAGATTGTAACATTTGCCCGTTCCAGAAGGATTGTGTTGCCTTTCAAGATGAACGCATAACAGAACTTCCCGTAAAGATCAAGAAGACTAAAGTTCTCAACCTGCACCATCATTATATGGTCACTGTCACGCCATCTGGGAAAACCATTCTTCAGGAGCGGCCGCAAAGTGGAATTTGGGCTGGACTATACGAGTTTCCGTTTGTAGAGGCAAAAGGTGCCTTGCTGCCGTCAGAGCTTACCACAGCGGTTGATTATGAGAATGTATATAGTGGAGTTCGCTTTCGCGAAAGCGTATTTAATCAAGAGCCCATCATACACAAGTTGAGCCATCGCAAGATCCACGCCTATTTCTGGATCATCCACACAGAATCTGAACTAGAGAACGCGATCACCATTGAAGGAGCTAGAAGTAAGCCCTTGCACGTTCTTATGGAACGATTTATGACCCAATTCTGGCCCTTAAAAAGCTAACGGAAACTACTGTTTAACACGATATTATCTAGGTGTATCACAGGTGCTTTTTCTATATTTGTAGACTTTTTTAAAATCAATACAGACTAATTATGGCAGGAACGTTAAACAAAGTGATGCTTATAGGCCACACTGGTGATGAGGTCAAAATGAAATATTTTGAAGGTGGCAATTGCATAGGCCGTTTCCCACTGGCGACTAATGAAGAATACGTAAACCGCAACACTGGCGAGCGTGTTTCTAATACAGAGTGGCACAACTGCGTGGTGCGCAACAAAGCTGCCGAAGTCTGCGAGAAGTACCTGCACAAAGGTGATAAAGTGTACATAGAAGGTCGCATCAAGTCCAGACAATGGACTGGCGAGGACGGCCAGCAACGCTACACGACTGAGATACAGGTGCAGGAATTTACATTCCTCACGCCCAAGAATGAAAACGCAGCGCCCGCAAACAACGCTGCGCCGTCATCATCGCAGCCTGCTCGCAACCATGCTCCAGCACCATCCAAAGCGCCAGCACCGCAGTCCATGGACGACGATGAGGATGATGACCTGCCGTTTTAAATTTCACTAAAAGAACTTATTGATCTTGGATCCAGACCCATTGCCCTTAATGCAATTGCTACTCGTATATCAACCAGAACAGTTGATGTATCTAGGTGTTTTTATTCTTCTTTTAATTTTTAGTGCACTGATTAGTGGTGCAGAGGTTGCCTTGTTTTCGCTAAGCAATACAGAGCTGGAAGAGGACAATCCTTCTTTTCCCAAGCAAGCTATTGTCGCCAAACTTTTGGATCGGCCTAAAAAGTTGCTGGCGACGATACTTATTGCCAACAACGCCATCAACATTACATCCGTACTAATCTTTAGTATTCTTGCTGAAGTTTGGTTTGGTGGGCTGGAGACAGAATGGCTTAGGTTCTTGCTAGAAGTAGGCGTCGTTACCTTTTTGATATTACTTTTTGGGGAGATTTTCCCTAAGGTGTATGCCAATAGAAATCCCATAGGGTTTGCTAATTTTATGGCGTTGCCTCTTAATGTGTTGGATAAACTCTTCAGTTTTATGAGTTTGCCCATGAGGTATATCACCTTGCTTATTCAAGACCGTCTGGGCAGCAAGAAATCAAACATTACCGTATCGCAACTCTCTCAAGCACTGGAACTCACAGACGAGAACGACACCACAGATGAAGAGCAACAGCTTCTTCAAGGCATCGTTAGCTTTGGTTTGACAGATACTAAAAACGTCATGCGCAACCGCACCGATGTTTTTGCGCTGGATGAAAGTTTGACCTTTAAGGAAATCGTACCTCAAGTAGTGACCAATGGATACTCACGCATACCCGTATTCAAGGAAAGCATCGACAACATTACGGGTATTCTATATGTAAAGGACTTGTTACCTTATATAGACCGCAAAAATTTTGAGTGGACCAAGCTGCTGCGAGAAGCATACTTTGTCCCAGAAAACAAAAAACTGGACGACCTGTTGCAGGACTTCCAAGAGCAGAAAAAGCACCTTGCTATTGTGGTAGATGAATATGGTGGTACCAGTGGTTTGATCTCGCTGGAAGATATCATTGAAGAGATTGTAGGAGACATAAGCGATGAGTTCGACGATGAAAATCTAATCTACAGCAAGCTGGATGATCGCAACTATATCTTTGAAGGTAAGACATCCATCAAGGATTTCTATCGCATCTTAAAGTTGGAAGAGGACGCCTACCAACTGTTTGAAGATGCAAAAGGCGAATCTGAAACGCTTGCAGGATTCCTGTTGGAGCAAACCGGACATTTCCCTAGAAAGCTGGATAAAATAATCTTTGAAGGCTACACGTTTATCATAGAGTCCATGGACAAGAAACGCATCAAACAAATCAAGTGTACGACACCATAAAATTTGTCATTTTCATCTTCATTCTGACCCTACTCGCTAGTTGTGGTGGCGATGGTCCTGTACCTAAACCAGATGCACAGCTCGCGCTCAATTATTCCAGTCCAATCTATAAGTCACTCGACAAGTCATTGCCTTATACTTTTGAGTTTAATGAGTTCGCTTTCGCGAAAGCGAATGACGACAAATCTTCATCCATTACATATCCAGAGCTGGATGCAAAAATCTACTTGACCTATCGCGCCGTGGATACCAACTTGAGACAGCTGCTTATTGATGGGCAAAAATTATCCTACAACCACAACCAGATGGCAGACGCCATAAGTGAGACTCCATTCATGAACACCCAAAAGAGCGTCTATGGTATGTTGTATGGTGTGGAAGGGAATGCGGCGTCTAACGTGCAGTTTTATGCTACAGACAGCACACGTCATTTTCTAACGGCCGCGCTCTATTTTGATAGAGAACCCAATTATGATTCCATCCTTCCAGCTGTGGACTATATCAAAAAGGATATGATCAAGATGATGGAAAGTCTTGAGTGGCGATAATTTTTCAGTGTATTCCTAACATATTATGTAAGACCTTTGCGGTATGCCTTTCAACATACCCAATTCCCGACTCAAATACATCTACCTTGTCATTTTAAGCATCATTTGGGGTACCTCATTTATTCTTATCAAAAAAGCTTTAGGCCAGGACCAGAGCGGTAATCTCGTACTGCAACCGCTTCAATTGGGCGCGCTGCGTACCATGATTTCTGGAGTGATATTGATTTCTATAGGGTGGAATTCTTTTGCCAAAACAAATCGTAAAGACTGGAAATGGCTCGCCTTATCTGGCTTACTGGGAACCTTTTTTCCTGCATTCCTTTTTGCCTATGCACAAACTGAAATCGATAGCGCCGTTAGTGCGATTCTCAACTCGACCGTACCATTGATCACCTTGATTCTAGGAGCGGTACTGTTCGGGATTAGTTTTTCTAAAAGACAGTTACTGGGTGTTATTGTTGGATTGAGTGGTGCCATAGGACTCGTTCTTGCAGGTATGGAAAACAATCCTGAACAGAACTACTTATTTGCTGGCCTTGTACTTATCGCCTGTTGCTGTTATGCCAGCAATGTGAATATCATCAAGCGCTACCTGCAAAACATCAAACCGCTGGCTATAGCGACAGCCAATTTTGTATTCATACTACCGCTAGCGATTATTGTGTTTTTCTCAGCTGGTGGTGGCAATCTTGAGTTTACCTCTACAGAGGTACTGCGCAGTCTTGGTTTTATTTTGGTGCTTTGTGTTTTTGGGACCGTTGCGGCCAAAATCATGTTCAATAAACTGGTGCAAATGACATCACCGGTTTTTGCGAGCAGCGTCACATATCTAATGCCCGTTGTGGGATTGATATGGGGAACACTGGATGGCGAGGATTTCTCGCTTTGGCAAGGACTAGCCACTGGCGTGATCATTTTTGCGGTCATTCTGGTAACTCGTGAAAAGAAAAAACCAGCCTTTGATTAGAGACTGGTTCTTTGATTTGTAGAGGAGAATTATGATGTTTTCGCTTTCCTGCCTGCCGGCAGGCATGGCGCGAAAGCGAACTCTCTATCCATCTAATACTTATTCAAAGTCAGCGTCAACGACACCTTCATTCACACGTACGGTATTGATATCAAACCTCATATCACGACCTGCCATTTGCTGGATGATCGTCATAGGGTATTTAACACCTTTTACCTCTTTGTAATTGTCATATTTGATCATGGTCTTGAATTCTTGACCTTGAGCCTTTATCGTATTTTCCTGACCCAACAACAATCCTGAATCCATGTCGTAGAACGTTTTCTTTGTGTCAGACCACTTGATGACGTAAGCATTCCTGTCACCTATTTTTTCTGCTCCTACAAGTTCACCTTTGTCTGGGAACGTGTATTCTGGGAATAGAACTGCTTCATCTGCCACAGCAGCAAGTTGCTCGCCTTCCAGCTCTGCATTTCCTTGCATGCCGCCCACTCGACCTTTACCGTTAGCATACACTTGTTTAGAAACAATGTTACCACCAACGGTGATGGTTTGACTAAACTTATTGTCATTGGTCTTTTTCACATTAAGAACAATCTCACCCATAGGTGATGAGCTAGATCCTATCAATGCAGTTGATTTAACGGCGGCAACATTATCGCGACCTCCAATAGCTTTGATGTAATCTGCAAACACTGTATTTACCGTAGTTCCCGCAGGAATTGAAATGGTAGATGGACGGCTTGTAGGGTTGGCTTCCTTATCATAGAATTTGATAGGCAACGTTTTACCATTAATTTTCATTTTCTCAAGGTTCTCCAACACGTCACTAGCTTTACCTACCAATACGACTCTCATGTTGTCTGTCTTGAAGTATTTGTTAGCTACACGCTTCACGTCTTCTTTAGTCACTGCATTAATGTTTGCAATGAAGTCTTTATAGAAATCCTCGTCAAGATCATTAGTGCGAATCGTGATCGCACGATTAGCAACTACAGATTTATCTTCTGACTGCATGATGAAATTCCCTAGGAATTTAGCTTTAGCATTTGCCAAGTCTTCATCAGATACGTAGGTTGTTTTGATGCGGTCCAGTTCTTTGAAAGTCTCCACAATGGCGCTGTCAGTTACCTCGTTGCGTACTTTGGTTGTTGCTCTGAAGGTAGATTTGTAATCTCTGCCAGCTCCTAATCCAGATCCCGCACCGTAAGTATACCCATTTTTCTCACGTAGGTTCATATTAAGATATGACCCAAATCCACCACCAAAAATATAGTTGGCTACCAATGCTGCGTGATAATCATCATCGCTCATCTTTAATTCAGATGTATTGTAAACGGCAAGCTCTGTTTGAACAGCATTAGGAACGTCCACAAAGTCAATCTCGGTTGTTGCAACGTCGGTTACTTCTGGCAAGTTTGGCTTTGGAGCCTCTTTTGCCTTCCAGTCTTTGAAGTACTTTTCAACTAGTTTTTTTGCTTCCTTTTTATCAATGTCACCGCTAATCAAGAGGTAGGCATTGTTAGGAACGAAGTAGTCATTATAAAACTTCTTGACATCGGCTAGAGTTACATTGTTGATAGTCTCTTCTGTAGAGAATTCTCCCGCAGCGTGATCTTTACCATAAACTAATGCACTGCGCACTTTGCCAGCGATGGCTGCTGCACTGTTTTCTCCAGATTTGATACCTTCAATTAATTGTGATTTTTCTGTATCCAACTCTTCTTGAGTGAAATTTGGATTAAGAGCTGCCTCTGCAAAAAGTCCCATTACTTTGTCAGTATACTTTGATAACGTAGAGACATAACCGCCACCAGTGCTAACGCTTATGACCGCACCTAAGTAATCCACTTCTTCATTGAATTTTTCTTTAGGCGTTTTTGTAGTTCCTTTTCCCATAATGGAACCTGTCAAAGACTGGACACCAGCTTTATCTCCTTCTACAATAGGAGGATTGTTGAGGTCCAAACTCATCGAGATGGTAGGAAGTTTACGGTCTGTAACTACTAACACTTGAAGGCCGTTGTCCAATTCAAAACTGTCAGGCTCGCCTAAGTTGATTTCTGGAGTTGGTCCAGAAGTAGGAATTTTGGAACGATCTATTTGTGCTATGGCACTTGTCCCTATAAAGAGAACGGCCATTAATATATTGATATGCTTTTTCATTGTATTCAATTATTTTTTGCTGATAGTGAACTCAGTTCTTCTCGATTGCTCATACTGCTCTGATGTACAGTCCATGGCGCTACAATCAACAACTGGATTTTCCTCGCCACGTCCTATTCCTTCCAGACGGTCTTTAGAAATCCCTTTTGCAACAAGATAACCTATAACCGCTGCAGATCTTCTTTGGGAAAGATCCAAGTTATAAGAAGCGCTACCTCTACTATCAGTATAAGTTTCTGCTTTCAACATTAAGGTTGGATCTTGTTTCATGACTTGCGCCATTTTATCCAATTCCTTTTTTGAGGATGCTGTCAATGTTGCTTTATCATAATCAAAGAAAATCTTGTCAGACATTTTATCAGTACCAGTGGCCATCATTTCTTCCTTCATTTGCTCTACTTCATCCTTGGCATCTTCAGTATCAGTTGGAGCTTGTCCTGCAAGGTAATCTAGTTCTAATCGTTGGTTAGGCTTCAAATATTGGTTTGCAGCTCTTTTGATGTCTTCTCTGGTAACACTTTTGTATATCTCCAATTCCTTATTGATACGATCTGTGTCGCCTTGAAGCATGTTATACGTTGCGAGGGAACTTGCGATACCTTGAACTCTAGAGTTAGAGTTGATGTACTGAGCTTCAAATTGGTTTTGCAATTTTTGGTATTCACGTTCTGTGATAAGCGTGGTTTGAAGTTTTTTGATTTCCTCATCCATAACCTTAGCAAGAGTGCTTAGTTCTGTGTCACCTTTCGCAAGAGCGCCCATAGTATAAGTACCATAATCCTGGTTGGCAGAGTTGAAAGCTAATACCTGGAATGCAATTTTCTCATCCTCTACCATACGCTTTTGCATTCTGGAACTCGCACCGCCAGTCAGAACTTGAGAAATATAATCCAATACATAAGCGTCACGATCTATGGACTTAGGTGTTACATAAGAGAAAATCTTAGCAGGAATCTGGATGTTAGCGTCATATTCTGTTGCATAGCGCGTCTCTGTAATAGGGTCTTCAACGATGACAGTTCTGTTATTACGAGGCGCCTTGTTTTCAATCGGGCCAAAATAATCCTCGATCATTTTCTTCGTGTCCTTAATATCAATATCACCTGCAACTACTAATGTAGCGTTGTTGGGGTTGTAGTATTTGTCATTGAATGCACGGAACTCTTCTAGTTTTGCTGCATTCAAATCGTCCATGGAGCCAATTACTGATTGACCGTATGGATGTTTTTTAAATAAGTGCTTGTCGATACCTGTCCTATATATAATCGCTCCATAAGGTGCGTTGTCGATTCGTTGGCGCTTTTCTTCTTTCACGACTTCGTTTTGAGTATCTACGCCTATCTGTTCAATCTTAGGGTGTAGCATACGCTCACTTTCCATCCATAGACCTAATTCCAACTTATTGGACGGAAACGTCTCATAATAGTAGGTACGATCTTGTGTTGTGTTGGCATTGTTGCTACCACCATTGGCAGCTACGATATTGAACCATTCACCGCGCTCGATATTTTCGGTACCTTCAAAGAGAAGGTGTTCAAAAAAGTGAGCAAATCCAGTACGTCCTGGTTCTTCATCCTTGGCACCTACTTGATACATGACACCTACGGTCACCACAGGAGCAGCATTTTCCTGATGTAGAATAACGTGCAGACCATTGGGTAGGTCATATTCAGTGAATTCTACCTTTTGAGCAAATCCAGTAGCGCTTATAAAAGCCACCACAAGACCTAATACGATTTTGTTCATTTGATTATTTTTACATTTATAGACTATAAGTATATCACTCTCTTGAAATGTTACACTTAATTTTGAATACTAATATTAGGGAGTTCTATCGACAAATACCGTTAAAGTAAGTTCAAAACACTAGGAAAGGATTTCTTTTAAGTCTTATTTTTACCTCATACCAACTACTTTTACGATTTATGAAAAATACTTTCAAATACGGACTTTATATAGCAGCAACCTTAATTGGCTATTTTTTAATCATTGATATTTTAGGACTTGCTGAAGAGGTTTATCTGTCTTTCTTCAATGCGATCTTAACTGGTGGATGTATATTTCTTGCCATTAGAGATGTCTACCGATTAGAAAAACACCGCTTTAATTACATGGAAGGTTTTCAAGCAGCATTATTGTCTGGCTTAGTAGGCACAACAATCTTTACCTTATTTATAGCTGTTTATCTATTTGAAATACGCCCTGAGCTTGCCACAAGCTTAAAGGAGAAAATAACCATCGCTGGTAGCGGGATTGAGTTTGCCTTAATATTATTTGTATTTCTATCTGGTGTAGCTACCACGGTAGTCAGTGCTTTAGTGATCTTACCTCTTTATAAGCAATCATGGAATACAAAGAAGGTGCGCAAGGAGCAAAACCCTATGCACGACAAGCACTAACACTCAGGCTGTTTAATAATTGTGTATAACTTTGGTTATTTGACCAATAGCAGTATATTTGCAGCCCGAAATTATTCACATTAATTAATCATTATGTACGCAATCGTAGAGATAGCAGGGCAACAATTCAAGATCGAGAAGGATCAGAAGTTGTTTGTACATCGCTTGCAAGAAGACGAAGGAGCCACGGTTTCCATCGATAAAGTTCTTCTAGTAGGTGACGGCGACAACATCACACTCGGCGCCCCAGCTATAGAAGGAGCATTTGCAGAGGCAAAAGTTCTGGGACACCTAAAAGGTGACAAAGTAATCGTTTTTAAGAAAAAACGTAGAAAAGGATACCGCAAGAAAAACGGTCACAGACAATACATGTCTCAAATCCAGATTTCAAGCATTTCCTTAAAAGGTGGTAAGAAGAAAGATTCTTCTGAGTCCGCTTCCGCGAAAGCGAAAACAGAAAAGGCGACTCCTGTAAAAGCAGAAGAAGCTCCTAAAGGAAAAGTCGAAACATCCAATGATGTAGATTTAAGCTCAAACACAGTTGCTGAGCTTAGAGAAATGGCTAAGGATAGAGGACTAGAAGGATATTCAGCACTTAAGAAAGCTGAGCTTATCGAGTTACTAGAAAATAACTAAAGTTTAATTATTCCCATCATTTTGGGAATGCCTAAAATAAATTATCATGGCTCACAAAAAAGGAGTAGGTAGTTCGAAAAACGGAAGAGAATCAGAATCAAAACGCTTAGGTGTTAAGATTTTTGGTGGACAAGCGGCAACCGCTGGTAACATCATCATCCGTCAGCGCGGTATGGAGCACCACCCAGGTGAAAACGTATATGCTGGTAAGGACTTTACCCTACATGCACAAGTTGATGGTGAGGTAAAATTCACTAAAAAGAGAAACAATAGATCTTATGTGTCTATTGTACCAGTAGCTGAGGCTTAATAGCCCAACTATTTATCTTATTAAAAATCCCATCTCGGTTTGACTGAGATGGGATTTTTGTTGTGGTTCAGTCTAGCTATTTAGCAAATCGACCTATATGCCATAATATACCTGATGGGTCATGCAAAAAGAACTCGCTGCCCCAATCGTTGTGCACGATCTCTGACAGCCTTACTTTTTTAAATTTGCTTGGCAGATCAAGAGATTTAAAATGCTCCAACGTCTTTTCCAAGTCCTCTATCTCTAGAAAGAGCATGCTGTTATTGATCCAGTCCTCTACATGTGCATCCTGCAAGTAAAAGCCAAAGCCACCTAAATCAAAGTAACTCATCGTTGTGGAGCTCCAGTTTTCAGTAAAGCCTATAAGGCGATAGAAATCCTTTGATTGCTCAAAATCATCAGAACCTATAAATGGTCTTATTCCCTTAGGTGTCATAAGTGCTTAATTGATCAACCCATTTTCTGAAAACACGTGAATCAAGGAGTCTACAAACTCTCGTTGTTCCAACTGGCCTTTGTTAGCAATCTGTATTGTGTAAACATCAGTAATTTTGCCTGGTGTGGCGATGGCTGTGTCCATCACGTTCTTTAATGACTCTGTAAGCTTTGAAATAGGCCAATTGGTCATTTGTATGGAGTCTTGGGTAATTTTTAAACCAGCATCACCGTAGACACCCAGAGCGTTTCCGGATTCTATGAAGCCGCTCAAGTTTTCGGTTTCAATGGTTCTTCTTTGAAAATCGCTGGAACAGGAGACAATGAATAACGCGACGGTTAAAAATGTAAATAAATAGGTTTTCATGATAGGTATTAGGTAGAGATAACGATCAAGCGGTTCTAAAATTATGAATGGTTGGGACATAAAAAAGCCCCAATATAAAATTGAGGCTTTTTAGATTTATGGACGTCCCTTGAGACGCTTTTCTATTTTTTGCTTTTTGGCAGTTAGACGTTTCATCAAGTCCATGATTTCATCGTCTTTAGTTTCCTTGAATATTTCATTCAATGCCAGTATGAGTTCCTTGCCCTTACGTGAAGCATGTACGCGATCGCTCGTGGACATGTTACTCATGGACATGTTCTCATATTCCAGTGCTTGTTCTTTTAGTTCCATTAATTATATTTATTAAGCTTTCGCGAAAGCGAAATCGCAATATTCTTGACTTATCGCGGAATATAGGATAAAAATCTTAATATCTGTAATATTCCGGCTTGAATGGACCAGTAACTTCAACACCTATATAATCGGCTTGATCCTTCTTCAATTCAGTTAATTCTGCGCCCATTCTTGACAGGTGCAATGCCGCTACTTTTTCATCAAGATGTTTAGGCAACATATACACTTCATTTTCATAAGCGTCTCTGTTGTTCCATAACTCGATTTGAGCCAGTGTTTGATTTGTAAATGAGTTACTCATTACAAAACTAGGGTGTCCAGTCGCGCAACCTAGGTTGACTAGACGACCTTCGGCAAGTAGGATGATGTCTTTGCCATCAATGGTATACTTATCCACTTGTGGCTTGATTTCTACTTTAGTATCACCGTAATTCTTGTTGAGGAAGGCCACGTCAATCTCATTATCAAAGTGTCCGATGTTACATACTATAACCTTATCGCGCATCGCTTTGAAGTGCTCGCCGCGTATGATGTCCTTGTTACCTGTGGTAGTAATCACCACATCTGCATTGCCAACAACGCTTTCCAATTTTTTCACTTCAAAACCATCCATCACGGCTTGTAGAGCACAGATAGGATCAATTTCAGTTACTGTAACGATAGATCCAGCGCCTTTAAATGATGCCGCAGTACCTTTTCCTACATCTCCATAGCCACAAACGACTACTCGTTTACCAGCTAGCATGGTATCTGTTGCACGTCTTACGGCGTCTACAGCACTTTCGCGACATCCGTATTTGTTATCAAATTTTGATTTGGTTACAGAATCATTCACATTGATGGCTGGCATAACCAGAGTTCCGTTTTTCATGCGCTCGTACAATCTGTGTACTCCAGTAGTAGTCTCTTCAGAGAGACCGTTGATACCTTTAGCCAGCTCAGGATATTCATCAAAAACCATGTTAGTCAAATCACCACCATCATCAAGGATCATGTTTAACGGCTTGCGATCTTCACCAAAGAAAAGCGTTTGTTCAATACACCAGTTGAATTCTTCCTCATTCATTCCTTTCCAGGCATAAACTGGAATTCCTGCAGCAGCAATAGCGGCAGCAGCATGATCTTGTGTGGAGAAAATGTTACAAGAAGACCAAGTTACATCTGCACCTAGAGCTACAAGAGTCTCGATAAGTACGGCAGTCTGGATCGTCATGTGCAGACAACCCGCTATGCGTGCTCCTTTAAGTGGTTGGGACTCTCCATATTCCTCACGCAAGGCCATAAGACCTGGCATTTCTGCCTCGGCAAGCTCTATTTCAAGACGGCCATATTCGGCAAGGGAAATGTCTTTTACTTTATAGGGAATGTATGGAATCGTTTCTGTGCTCATAAATGATTTTATCTTGGTAACTTCGTCGTTGAGTTGGTTAAAAATCAACAATTTGTAACCTTTTAATTATTGTTAAATTGCGGTTGCAAAATTACAAAAAATCGTCCAGCTATAATGCCTGTTATAAAAACCATAACAAATCGATTTAATACGAGGGTTTTTGTATGGCAGGTCTCCGAGTCTGAAGCATGGCTGAGATCTGGCATCGACTTATCCCAAAACTCTATCAATAGACTGGTCACGATGAGTTCAGAAATGCACCGTCGTGGTTTCTTGAGCATACGCCATTTGCTGTTGCACGCTGGTTATACAGACAAGGATTTGTACTATGACGAACTAGGGAAACCCCATCTTGACGGCGAGTGCTATATCTCCATCACGCACAGTTATGAGTTGACCGCCATCATCATAAGCGACGCCACCACTGGTATAGATGTAGAGAAAAGACGTGATAAGATCTTGCGCATCGCAAAGAAGTTCGTGAATTATGAGAGCGATTTTGTAGAGAACCAAGAAAATAAAACTAGCGCACTTACGGTCATTTGGGGCGCCAAAGAATCCATGTACAAATGTCTTGGACAAAAAGGCCTGGGATTTTATGACCATTGCAAGGTCGAGCCTTTTGAGCTTGCAAGCCACCACACGGTTTCAAGAATTGATTTTAACGAGATCCAGCTTTCCTACGACACCTATTTTGAGGAAATTCTGGAATATACACTCGTTTACATTCTCCCATTGTCATGATGGAAATCCTCAAAAGTATCCGTGAGTTTGAAAGGACTTTGGGAATTCTAGTGGATCCTGAGAAGTTAAAAGTAAATGATTTTTCCGCTTTCGCGAAAGCGATAACTTCAACAGCCTCCATACTTACCAAAGATTTAGGTCTAGATCAAATCATTCTATTAATAGGTGGCAGCACCATGGAGCATGTGGGTCTTGAAGCCTGGTTAAGCGCATTCAGGCAACAAATCGATTTTAAATTAGTGTTGTTTCCAGGATCAGCACAACAAATTTCTGAACGTGCCGATGCTCTGCTCTTTCTCAACTTGATCTCTGGACGCAATCCGGAATATTTGATAGGGCAACAGGTAGAAGCTGCCAAAAAGCTAAGGAATTCAACGCTGGAAATTATTCCTACTGCATACCTTTTGCTTGATGGTGATCAACAAACCGCGGTGGAACGTGTGTCAAAAACCCAGCCCATACCACAAAGCGAGGTAGACCTCATTACGGATACGGCTCTTGCTGGCCAACTCATGGGAAATAAGCTTATCTACCTAGAGGCAGGAAGCGGTGCCAGGACGACTGTTAGTATAGAAGTGCTCAGGAAGGTGGTGGAAACCGTTCAAGTCCCAGTGATTGTAGGTGGTGGCTTGCGCTCCCTAGATGAGATTAAAAAAAGGTTTGAAGCTGGAGCCAAAATGGTGGTCGTGGGAACCGCCATGGAAGAAGATCTCAACTGGAAAGGTTAGCTTTGTGGGAAAACAAAACCCTATGGAAGTTTCCATTGAATTGACCATGTCGCCCTTACAGGACGATTTTGAATCCCATATTATTGACTTTATCAAGGCCCTGCGCGCCTCAGAATTTGAGGTGCTTGAAAACCCCTTATCCACCCAGATTTATGGGGAATATGGCAAGCTTATGCCGTTTTTGACTCAGGCTATTGAGAAAAGCATTTCAAAGCAAAAGTCGGTATTGATCTATATGAAAATGGTCAAATCAAACCGTGCAGACTACAAGCCACATTTCTAGATGGAGGTTTGGGATTTCATTTTTGGCCAGTACAGCGAGTATTCTACAACACAAGTAATCATTGAAGTCATTGCGATTATTATGAGTGTGATAAGCGTTCTGTTTTCCATGCGCAATAGTGTATTAGTATTTCCTTTTGGAATTATTAGTACGCTGCTTTTTGTCTATTTGCTCTACCAGTGGAACTTATTGGGTGATATGGTCATCAACGGCTATTACTTTATTATGAGTGTATATGGATGGTATTACTGGTTGTCAAAGGGAAAAAACAATCAGGAAACACCCATCACGAGAACGCTAAGGCAAGAATGGATAACCGCAACAGCTATAGCAATTGCCACAGGTATTGCCATATTTTTCCTTTATTTTTTTACAGAAAGGCTCGAGAGTTGGGTTTCCTACATCGATATGTTAACTACAGGAATATTCTTTGCAGGGATGTGGCTTATGGCACGACGCAAATTAGAACACTGGCTGGTATTGATGGTAGGGAACATCATTTCAGTGCCGCTGTATTTTTACAAGATGCATGATTTGTATGGTTCCTTTAGCCTTACGGCGGTACTGTATATTTTCCTTTCAATCATTGCTTACATAGGATATAAAAGATGGATAAAATACCTAGACAAACCCATTTTGACGGTTTAAGAGTCGTGCTCTACGGTCCTGAAAGTACTGGCAAAACGACGTTAGCTCATCAGCTTGCAGCGTACTATCGTGAGCCACAGGTGGCAGAGTTTGCTCGGGATTATCTTCAGGAGCTTTTTGATAAGGACGGTCATATCTGCACATTTGAGGACATCCTGCCCATTGCTGTAGGACAACGAGCTGCAGAGAATATCGCTTCCGCGAAAGCGAAAAAAATACTCTTTTGCGATACAGACATACTGGAGACCTATGTCTATTCCATAGCTTATTTTGACAAAGCACCTCAAGAATTGCTGGAAGCATTGCACAAATCCAGTTATGATCATTACTTGCTGCTGGACATTGACACACCATGGGTTAAGGACGATTTAAGAGATAAACCCGATGACCGTAAGGAAATGTTTGATAGATTTGAGCAAGCCCTCAATGATTTTGGTCAACCTTATTCTAAAATTTCTGGGTTGGGCGACCGCAGATTGAAGCACGCCATCACTGCTATAGATCAATTATTATGATAGAACTCACCGCCATACAAAAGGAACAACTTAAGGAAAAACGAATCTCTCAAGAAACCCTGCAAAAACAAATAAGCAGATTTGTCAATGGATTTCCAACGGTGAAACTTAAGAAGGCTGCCACGGTAGGCGATGGGATCGTACGTATTCCAGAATCAGAAATTAAGGAATACGTGGATTTTTATGAATCCAAAAGAGAGCAGCTTGATATTCTCAAATTTGTTCCAGCTAGTGGTGCCGCTACCAGAATGTTTAAGTTTTTGCATGAATTCCTTCAAGAATACGATGCCAGTGTAGAATCCA
The DNA here is from genome assembly GCF_002994045.1 of Nonlabens agnitus. NCBI lineage: Bacteria > Pseudomonadati > Bacteroidota > Flavobacteriia > Flavobacteriales > Flavobacteriaceae > Nonlabens > Nonlabens agnitus. The sequence goes on along the minus strand of NZ_MQUC01000003.1, from coordinate 2,457,603 downwards.
TCAACTCCTTTATCAACCGCAAAAATGCTAGAGACCTATTTACCTTTTTTGTTGGGATTGAAAAGTTCCCATTCTATGATGCGGTCATCAACTCATTAAAAAAGGATGTAGATAACTGGCAAAGCCTCACTGACCGAGATAAAAAGGAGCGTTTTGTACGTAAAATGTTGTTCAAGGATGGCTTTAATTTTAGTGCGATGCCTAAAGGTTTAGTTCCGTTTCACAGTTATGGCGATCACAAAGTGACTGCTTTTGAAGAGCATTTACATGAGGCTTCTGGATATGCGGCTACTAGAAATGTAGCTTGTTTACATTTTACTATCGCACCGGCTTATCAAAACCATTTTGTCAAAGAATTTAACAGAATTGAAGAGGCTGTAGAAGCAAAAACCGGTAAGAATTATGAAATATCATTCTCCTATCAAAAGCCAAGTACGGACACCATAGCCGTCGATATGCAGGATCAACCTATCGTTGACAAAGATGGAAAGCTGTTCTTTAGACCTGCTGGTCATGGTGCTTTACTTGAGAATCTTAACGATCAGGATGCAGACATTATCTTTATCAAGAACATCGATAATGTGACCGTTTCCACGATGGATGAAGATGTGAGCGTATACAAGAAAATGCTTGCTGGAGTATTGCTAAAGCTTCAAGAAAAAGCCTTTGCCTACTTGAATGAACTTCAAAAAAATTCCGTTGACCATGGTGCTTTTGATGAGATGGAACAATTTATAAGCGATCAATTGTTGCGCCGCTTGCCGCGAGATTACCATAAGTACACCAAACAGTACAAACGTGAAGCGTTGATTGAGGCGTTAAACAGGCCGTTGAGGGTTTGCGGTATGGTAAAAAATGAAGGTGAGCCTGGTGGTGGCCCGTTTTGGGTAACCAATGAATTTGGTCAGAGCAGCCTGCAAATCGTCGAGAGTGCACAAGTGGATAGCGATGATTACCGTCAGCGTAAAATCGCGGCCAATTGCACGCACTTTAATCCGGTAGATCTGGTGTGTGGCGTGCGTGATTTTCAAGGCAATAAGTTTGACCTGTCGCAATTTAGAGACCTTGAAACCGGATTTATCACCCATAAATCCAGAATGGGTCATGAACTAAAAGCCCAAGAACTTCCAGGATTATGGAATGGTGCCATGGCGCACTGGAATACCATTTTTGTAGAGGTGCCGCTTATTACTTTCAACCCTGTCAAGACCGTCAACGACTTACTCAAGCCCGCACACCAGGCATAGATGGACATCGACCAGCTGCATCGTGAGGTAAATTACACCGCAACAACTTCCAGTGGCGCTGGCGGGCAGCATGTCAATAAGGTAGCCACTCGAGTGCAATTGGATTTTGATGTGGAGCAAAGTATCGCTTTCGCGAAAGCGGAACACGAGAGAATCCTGGAGGCCTTAAAAAACCGACTTACCAAAGATGGACGCTTGCAGCTAAGCTCCCAAGACACTCGCAGTCAAGCCACCAATAAAGAAAGAGTCTTCCAGAAGCTTATAGACGTCTTGAACAAGGCTCGCAAGCCCAAAAAAGTGCGCAGGAAACGAGTCGTGCCAGCTTCTGTAAAGCGCAAGCGCTTGAACGATAAAAAGAAGCACAGCGAGAAAAAGGCAAATAGGAAATATCGCGGCTAGATCTTAAAAACTAGAAAACGACCCTTTCAAAGAAAAGGTCGCTTTCACACATCAAAACAGGCTTGTCATTAGGCACAAGCCGGTTTTAGGATGAGAAATCTCTATAAAAAAGATACGTAATCGCCACCGTTACAAAGGCAGTTAGAACTAAGCTGACCACCACCGTCCATTGAAAGGGTTTTTGTAAAAGCATCCAGATGGATGTTATTAATAGTACTGGAGCAGCAATGATCATAGGGATCATTAGAAGCTCATGAAACACGCCTGCAATAACCCAATCTATTTCAAAGACATAGGTTAGATAAACCCAAATAAAAAATAACGCATTACCTATTGACGCATAGAAAACGGCCGTGCCTTTCTCATAACTCTCTTTCATTTCCTTTACCATTAGTCGGCACCGTTTTCATCAAGAAACTTTATATCCCTGGTGTTTTTTTGAACGGCAATCGCTGCAAAGAGGCTTAGAAGGAATGACATGGCATAGAAGCCTTTTTCGCTCAGCCACAAATCGGCATTCCACAATCCTATGATTAGTAAAACGATGGAAGCGATCGTCACAAACCAGCTAATACCATAATAAATATCTGTAACTGCAATGCCTTCTTGTTTGTCTCTCACTGCTTTTTGCACTGAAATAACCGAGAATAATCCAAATAGCAGTATCACAAAGTAGTAACCTTTCTCGTTAAGCATCATTTCTGCATTCCACAATCCCACGCAGTAGGATATCATTCCTACAAGTAGCGCCGTCCACGAGGCTGCGATAAATGCTGCCGTAGGCTTGCCGTTAAATACGGTTGGCTTTTTGAGATTTTCTTTTTTCTCTGTAGAATAATTAATTTGATTTTCCATGTTTTTGTTTTGATGGGTCAAAGTTGCGACCTCATAAACGTTTGGAATGACCTATTTTAGTGGATTATGTACGATTGGAATGTAGTTATCCAATACCTAAAACACTAAAAGCCAATAAAAAAGGAATTTGTAATGAACGATTTAATAGAATTGATTAGATCGATGCAAAGTGATGAAGCTGAAGATTTTATCGCTTTCGCGAAAGCGAAAAACCAGCGATCTGATGTAAAAAACATCATGTTGTTTGACCTCATAAGGTCTGGCGTACGCCGTGATCTGGACCTAAAAATCTATGGTAAAGGGAATAAAAACGCGCTGAATGCCCTAAAAAACAGGTTGAAGGAAAACCTGATAGACTTTACGGCCAGTCGTGGTTTTAGCAACGAATCATTGGAAGAATTACAATTGCTCAAATTGTTGCTAGCCGCCAGAATATTTTTGGAAAAGGAGCAGTTCTCCATGGGTTTTAAAACGCTCCATAAAGCGATTAGATCGTCTTCTAAATTGGAATCCTATGCCATCCTTCAAGAGTGCTATCATACCTATGTACAATACGCGCATCTAGATCCTAAATGCGATCTAGACCAATTAATTGCAGCTTACAACCGTAACCAGTCGCTTTATGAAACTGAAATCAAATGGGTGAAGCTGTATGCGATTCTAAAGAGAGAACTTACCCAGAATCCAGCAAACATCTTTGATCTGATAAAAGAAAAACTAGAAGAATATGATCTACAAATAGATGCAAGCTTGTCGTTTAAAACGCTGTTTCAGATCATGAACATCGTGACAGATGCAGCAACTCTTAAATCAGATTATGCTGGTGTATCACTCTTCATGAACCACGTCTTTGAACTGGTTAAAGTCAAGAAGCATCTTGCAGATAAACATCTGTACTATCATTGTGAGATTCTCTACCTTATGTCAGGAACCTATTTTAGAAATAGGGACTTTATAGCATCTCAAAAAACTCTAACAGAACTGGAAGTGCAGTTGTTAAAGCAACGAGGTGCTTTTGAGTCACAATTTAGAGAACGTGTTTTATTGTTGAAGGCTTTGAACTTTAACTATACCAACAGGCCTATAGAAGCAATGCAATTGATTACCCATTTAAAGAAGCCCACTACAAGAATTGTGGTAGTTCACGCAATGCTTTTATTTCAACAAACAGAATTTAACGCCGCACGCAGGAAACTCAACGAGCTCAAGCATACCGATCGATTTTATGAGAGAAAAGAAGGCCTGTTGTTTGTTCTGTACAAAAATATATTGGAGATCTTGATCTATATGGAACTGAGTCAACCAGATCTCGTAGAGTCTAAAATGCGCAGCTTTAAAAAGCGTTATAAGAATTCACTGCTTGGTATAAAGGAGGAACGAGTAATTACCTTTATGAAACTGCTTCGTAATTATTTTGACGAGCCCTATCTGGCGACACAAAAAACTTTCAAGAATAAAGTAGAACAAGCCTTCATCTGGAAACCAGTTGACCGTGAAGATATTTTTGCAATGAGCTTTTATGCCTATCTCAAATCAAAAATGGAGCGAAAAACCATATTTCAAGCCACCATAGATTTAGTTGCCCAAGGCTCTAATAGTTAACAATAGGAAGAATGTATCAGTTTAAATGACCGCTAAAACCTTTCTGCGAGATTTCATGAGCTTACTTTTGTAAAATGGAATTAGAACAAATTATAGAGAAGTCATTACAGAACACCTTATCCTATCAACAATACAGAGCTTTTGTGGAGGCGCACGTGGTCAATGGCACCAACAGCGGCGCTGAGGTGACACCAGCACTAACAGAATATACAAAGCTCAATCACCAGCGCATGAAGCGACTGGACAAAACCATGAAGCTAGAGCCAGAAATCCAGGACTTTTTGAATCGGTTTGATAAAAAAATTAGCTTTTTGATTATTACCGAAAGCTGGTGCGGCGATGCTGCTCAAACCATGCCCATGATCAATAAAGTAGGTATGGCAGCTGGAATAGATCTAAAAATTGTTTTGCGAGACGAAAACTTGGAATTGATGGATCACTTTTTAACGAATGGCAGTAGATCCATAGCAAAGCTGTTGGTACTGGATGCGAGCCATACAAAAGTTCTATCCCAATGGGGTCCAAGACCTAGCAAAGCAACAATCCTTGTGGCGCAAGAGAAAGCACTAAAAGGAGAACTGTCGGCAGAATTCAAGCAAGAGTTACAAAACTGGTACAATGAGGATAAGGGAAAGAACACCGAGAATGATCTAATGCAATTGCTTGAAGCTCTTTAATGGCAGTACCTAGATGAACCTATCGTTTATATCTGCTTCTTTTCAATTTCCATCACATGATGATGTTTAACAGTTTGTTTATGGATATTATCAAAATCTGTTATTTATTTGTACATACAATTAAAATACCTACAAATATGAACATTCTAAGAATTGATAGCAGCCCAATGAAGGAAGCCAGCATAAGCAGAGAGCTGAATGACGTGCTTCAAAAGAAGTTGGAATCTCAAGGACATCTCATCACAGGAACTCGTGATCTTTATTATGATGAGCTCGTTAGTTTAGGTGATAAAGAGCGCTATTCTGCTTTTTTCACACCTTCTGAAAATCTTACAGATGTACAAAGAACCGAAATAGAAGGTAGCAACGAGCTGGCGATCGAATTTGCAGCAGCAGACGCCTACATTATTGGTGTACCTATGTATAATTTTACGGTAACCGCAGCTTTAAAAACCTATATCGATTTGATTTCCAGAGCGGGAATTTCATTTAATTATACTCCAGAAGGTCCTGTAGGATTACTGAAAAACAAAAAAGTATACGCCATCATCTCAACTGGCGGCACACCAGTAGGTAGCGAGGTAGATTTTGTGTCACCTTATTTAAAAACTTTATTTGGCTTCTTAGGAATTACTGACGTTACATTCATTGCTGCAGACTTAACCAGTCAATCAAGAGAAGCAAGCATAGAAAAGGCCACTAAAGCCATTGATGCTTTGTAATAGAAATAGGCAAATCATGAAAAAACCCAATCCAGTGCTGGATTGGGTTTTTTTGTTTCAATTAATCTAGAAATGCTTTTGTGTTTGCTATTTCGACAATCCTTTACGCAGGACTTCTTTGATACCTTCTAGATTTTCAGTAAAATCCATCATCTGACTCAAGACCTGTGACATTTGATTCTGTCCGCCTAGGCCGTTGAGTTTGTTGTTTTTTGCAAAAATCTTCTTGATATTTTCCCATCGTTGCTGTTCCTCAGGAGTGATGGTGTTGACTAGTTCTTTATATTTCAAAAGATTTGCTTCAGCGGCGCTGGTTAAGGTTTGTGATTCACTTTCATAGTGTGATAGTAGTAAGGTTTGTAATTCCTTATCATCCATGATTGGGACAACCTTTGCGACCAGTTTATTCATGTCTCGATAAGATCCTTGTAGTTTAAAACTAGGTTCTGTACGATACGTATCCTCCATTCCTGCGCTGGCGATATAAGTTTCATTGACTTTGAGAACCGTGTCTCTAATCTTTAACACTTTTTCAATTACAGCTACATAATCTGCAATTTCTTGATTGCTATGGTTGCCTTTTAGTTCATTGTCGGAAGCTCCATTTTGAACCCGATCAATCAGAGCGTACACATCATCAAAATGTTTATTACTCAATTGTTGCAGCACAGGATTGCTGGTCAACGCATTTTCTATCAGACTCAGCTCAAATAAATGCGCTGTATCGCCTATGATATCTCCTAGGTTGTAGATATCGGCACGGTTGGCGAGCATATCTGGAATCTGGAATTTATCTCCACTTTCAGTATATGGATTACCAGCCATGATTATGCAAAATTTCTTACTGCGCAGGTCATAAGTTTTGGGCTTGCCATTGAAAACGCCTTCAATCTTACGCGTACCATCAGACAGGCTGATGAATTTTTGTAAAAACTCTGGATTACAGTGCTGAATATCATCCAGATACAACATCACGTTGTCACCCATTTCAAAGGCAAGATTCAGTTTCTTGAGTTCTTCTCTTGTGGCTGCATTTGACGCTGCTTCTGGATCAACTGATGTGATATCGTGACCTATTGCTGGCCCATTAATTTTCATAAAAATCAATCCCAGTCGGTTTGCCATGTACTCCATCAAGGTCGTTTTACCGTAACCTGGTGGTGATATCAATAGCAACAACCCCATGCGGTCGGTACGTTTGGTATCGCCTACCGTACCTAATTGTTTGGCAAGATTGTCTCCTATTAATGGGAAATATACCTGGTCGATTAATTTATTACGTACAAACGAGCTCAACACGCGTGGCTTGAATTCTTCTAATCGCAAGGATTCTTTCAGCTCCTCAGTTACTTGATGTTTTGCGGCTCTAAAAGTCTCGTATGCAGGTACTTTTATCGTTGTAAAATGCTCTAGTGTTGCTACAAAATCATGATAATTGAATTGGAAAGTTCCTTCTTCTATCGTTGCATGCGCTCCTTTTAAGTTTTGGATGGTTTCTTCCGGTGATACGGCTACGGTTTTATCTGCCGTCAACTCACCGTAAAGAATATTTGCCACACACTCGTCTATGTAAGGCAATAAAGCTTGTTTTGAGTTCGCTTTCGCGAAAGCGGAAACCCAGTGTCTCACTAATTCTATTTTATCTTTTTCATTATCGCAGGTCTCCAGACTTTTCTTGAATTTCAAATCGGCATTTTGAGCTTTGATTTTCTTTTCAAAAGCTTCCTTTAATTGAATGGCGCTGTGGCTCACCGTAAAGTGATCATTATCCTTGAGCTCGTCAAATAAATATCTAGCTACTGATAGATTATCAATCAATTTCGAAACATTGAAAATCTCTTCTGTCAGCTCGTCGATAATAAAATTATACTCTTTACTATCTGGAAAAACAGATAAAACCTCACCAGCACTTTTTAGCGTGCGGTTAAGATGGAGGCGTCGTTGATCATCAAGACTATTCCAGAAAAATTGCGCTTGTGCACGTACTTGTGGCGCATAGGTGAGTAATCCTAAATCATGGTCCTTATGTAAAAGCACACTTAAGATCTGTGCGGCATCATGATCATGAACACCTTTTACATAACCACCAGAATAGTTCCCACCAGCTATTTCTTGAACGTGAACTAGTAAGTCTGCCGGACTCATCATCCTGAGGACTTCTTTATCTCCATTTTTGAAAATTGAGTAGGCTAGGTAGGCAGATCGATATACCTGTGCGTTTTCTGAAACCAGTTCTTGATTCCAGATTCCTTTAGACTGTGTCAGGATTTCATTGTGTAATTCTTGATAAAAATCTGTACCAGTAAGATGGTAGAATAGCGCATTATCCTTGAAGACGATGGTTAAATCCAGCTGTTGTTTATTGACGCCAAATTTGTGCTTACCCAGCTTGATGATATTATCACCATCTTCATAAAGCTCGTTCTTATCCTTAAGTTTTCTCAAGGCATCTTCACGAGCTACTTTTAGGGCGGTTTCAATAGCTTCCGCTTTACCAGCGTCGTCCAGCTCCTTTAATTGCGCGACAATGTCTCGCACCTTATTGATCATTAAATCGCTGGCAAAATAACCATTGATTTCTGTGATGCTATCTAGTGATTGCGCTCGTTTTTGGACACCTTTGATGATGCGTTCTGCAGCATTTTGATAAGAAATAGCTTTCTTATTACGTGCTTCTACCAGGCTGCTCTTACGGTTATCAAAAGCGGCATAGACTTCTTCACGTTTAGCAATAATCTCTGTGATATACTCGTCATAATCTGCAAACTTTCCTTCCAGCTCTTCTAGCTGAATAGAAATTTTGGTCAGGAATTCATCACATTTTTCTGGTGTGTTGGCAATATCTAGATAATTGATGATACTCTGATCGATCAACTTTAACTGTGCTGCAAAATCGGCTTGTGCTTCTTTTTTACCTACGGTTTTAATCTTATTCTTAATAGCAGCCTTTACCTGATTGATGGTCGCAAAAATCAAAGAGATGTTCTCAATTATTTTGGTTGAATGCGAGGTGTCCTCAATATCTAGGTTAGAAACTATTTCTATGAGTAGCTCAAGATCTTCAGCGATCTGATTGACCTCTTTTTCAAGGTTTTTAATCCCGATGACTTTTTTAGTGTCGTCTAGTGCTTTTTGCTTTTGGGCAACCGCATCGTGGTATGGAGCTAGTGCTTTATCATCCAGCAAGAAAGTTACCGCACGACGTGATATCACCTCATTCTGCTCAACGATCTGCTCCTCAATTCCCTTGATGAAATCGGTATCTACATATCGTATTTCATATAGACCTATCGCCTCACCGCGCAAACTGCGCAGTTGGGTCAAAAGCTCTACAAAATCATTAATGGATTTGAACGACGTACTTTTTACTTTGCTGAAAAGTGCTTCGGCTTTTTTTGAAATATCTTTAGTGTCGGCAGCGGCTTGTTTGCGCATTTGCTTGACTTTCTCAAACTCATCAATCGCTGCGTTAGACGCTTTGTTGATTTCAAGAAGCGGTATGTTGATTTGCTGGGTTTCATCTTCAGACAACCAGTAATAGGCATCGAGAATATCCTTAGAGGTACGAGCGATATCATCGTACAAACCGGCATAACTATCTTCCTTGTTTAATAGCGTCAAAAGCTCATTGGCTTCGGCCATGGCTTTTACAATGTCTTTGTTACCAATTTTATAGAGCATAGTATCTTGATGCTCAGACGGCATGATATCACCTTTCAAATAGGGTGTTTGCCATATTTGCATGATGTGATGCTTAGTCTGCTCTTCTCCAGCTCTAAAGTAACACAGCTCACCACGTTCCAAAATCGTAAAACCACTGCAGATTATAGGTGTCTTGACCGTCTGGTCAATCACGTTATACGACATCAATGCATACAACCCTTGAGCGGCATTGTAGAATACATATAAATGATCCTCGCCATTAGGTGACGCTATCTTTTGCTCAAACTTTAGTTTGCCAGCGTCGCTGGGAAATACGTTGTATTCTCCAGTTTGTAGGTAATAACCGCTAGGAAATATAATTCCTTGCTCGTCTGGAAGCAGTACAGCTGCCTGCGCAATGCTGTCTATTTTTTGAACTTCTTTGATCTTGTGATTGTAGACAAAATAGCGTGGTTCTTCCTGGAAGGGTTTGATCTCAAGAATTATCAAGTTGCCTAAATCTGCATAGCGGTACTGACCATCGTCCAGTGTCTGGTCGCGATGTTCTACGTCCTCGCGGTAAATCCCTTGACCATCATCTGTATTATCCTCGACCTTAATCGTGAGGTCACCACCTATGGTTTCTACAAAAACCTTGTCCAAAATAGACACGTGACCATGCCTTCCAGATCGCTGATTGTCACGTCCGGCTTCCTTCCATTGAAATCCATATTGCGGCGGAAATCTATACTCGTGCTCGCTGCGATTGTCTATGTATTGTAGTTCGTTTTCCTTAATCAACCATTTAAAGGTCTTGATATCAGTCACGGAATCACTAAGCTGAAACACCATGTGCAAGTAATTCCCAACAATGGCAAACTTGGAGAATATGGTATTGCGGTAGTATTTGTAAAGGTTTTCAAAATCGGTTTGAAAGATAGGATCCGAAATGATTTCTAGACCTTGACCAGCTTCCTGCCTGCCGGCAGGCAGGTCGCGAAAGCGTAATGCATCACCAGCCTCACCATCACGATCAAACTCATAGACATTAAAAACGTCGCTCAACTTGATCTCTGTACGCAGGCCAAAATGTACGTTGTACCCAAAGAGGCTGTAATTGCCTATGGTCACAATATCACGAGCGATACAGTTATTCTCTGTATTGACGCGATCATTTGCAATAAGCCGTGTCTCTAGCGAACCGAAGACTTTTTTACGCTCGTCATTGAGTGCTGCCAGACGCTGCTGCAAGTCATTTTTTTGCTTGAGCAAACGACTCTGGATGATCTCATAGGTTCCTGAGTCCAGTTGGGTAGTGTTAGATGTATCTTTTTCTGCCATTGAAATGGTAGGTATTTTATTAGTTAATCCTGAAATTCAAACAAAGGATCATTTTCTCTTCCATCTTCTTTTCTGATATTAGGATGTACATCATTAAATATTTGAACTATATCAATATCTGATACAAGCAAACTTTCTCTGATATTATGGATCATTCTATAATCAGTAAAGAACTTATGATTTGAATTTTCCCAATTATTTCCATAGTCAGCGTGCCAATTGTAGAATAAAAGCACTTGTTCTTCATTTGAAAGTTGAGCTCTCAATATTCTTAAGTAATTTCTCTTATCCTCATATTTCAAAAGTTCTCTTCTTTGATTACAGACAAACTTTACAGTTTGATAGAGATGTCTGTAATAGTGTGACAACTGTGATGAATGACCTTTAAATACATCAATCCTCAAGTCTTCAATTGATAATCCTTTAACTAATCTCAACTTATTAACCCAAGAACTCAAACGATAATACTTTGATTCTTGATAGACCTTTGAAACATCATATAAATCACCATTCAAATTTGGCTCTTTCAAGTTGATTATTGAATTAATATTAGTTTGGTCTTTAAGTATATGTGGTACTAAACTTGCGCCGTCATAAAAGATTGAATATGCAGATTTGAATTGATTAAAACCAATTGATGTTTCTTTATAGAAGGATGCTATTTGGTAAATAATATTGAATTCCTTCAAATAAATATCAAATACTTCTCGTCCAGTGATTACTCTATGATCATTTGATTTATCAGGAATTGGATGAGAGTACTGGATAATCTTCATTTCATTTACATTTTCCTTATGTAAACGAATCATTTCATAAAATTGATTTTCAAATTGAGTTCGCTCAAACTGTTTTCTTTGCTCCTCTAATTCTTCTGAAAATTGTCTTTTATCTTCTTTTAATTGCTGAGTAAACTGCTCTCTTTGCTGCTTGTTTGCCTTGAATTGCATATAAAATGCAAGAAAAGTTAGAATAGCTGCACCAATTGCGATAAATGGATTCATTATACCACCAAGTGTATCGCCGAGTGGACTATTATCGCTTAATATCAACCATGAGAATTCAGTAAATATATAAGGAGCAAAAAATGAAAAAACGATAAATAGAAAAGCGATTACAATCAATATGATTGAAAATGTGCTTAGTTTGCCTGAATAATTATTTACTTCTTCTGCCATTGAATTTAATATTTTGTAATCCCTGCTAGGGATAGCAGCGACATCCTTTTGAGATCTCACAGGTTGTTAAAACCTGTGAGATATTCAAAAGATAAAGCGGATAGCCCGACACTATTCTTTCCCAAGAAAGAATAGTGGAGCGTCCTAAAATGTACCTAGATATTCCCCAACTTTTTGTTGGATAATCCCATTCCCTTAGCAAGGTTCATGAGGTTGGTCAACATGTTCTGGTCTTCATTATTGTCAACTCTGGCTTGTAGATCGATCAACAAATTAGCAATCGTCAGGTTCTTGATATCTTCAGAACTGATGTCATAACGGTCTGCAAAGTCCTTTACTTTATCGAGTAGGTTTCCTTTCACATCGTCGCTTCCTAGAATGGCATCTTTGACCTCAGATACGGTTTCAGAATGTTTGACCAGTCTGTCGTAGCCTTTAGCCTTAGTGATTTGACCTATGATTTGTTCAAAGAACATGGTCTCACCACCTACAATGTCAATCTTAGCTGCTTTTAATGCATCTCCTATCACTTGCGCTTGTGCGTCTGCAATATCTTTCTGGATATTGATTTGTGCCAGGTCTACTTGAAGTTCTTTATCCAGACGTAGTTTGAACTCTTCATGGTCCTTACCTACACCGTCCAGTTTCTTCATGGCATTTGCTTTCTCTTCAATACCAGCGGCATCTGCAAGGGCTTTTTCTTTGATTACTTCTGCCTCTGCCAGTCCATCTTGACGTTTTGCAGCAGCTTTGGCGGTAATTCCGCTGGCTTCGGCTTCTGCTTTTTTCTGGATTATGAGTGCATCTACAATTCCTTGACGCTCGCTAGCCTCTGCTTTTGCATGCATTACTTGTGCTTCAGAAAGACCTACGGTAGCTTCTTCTTTAGCTTGCGCCTCAGCAAGAATCTTACGGGCATCTGCCTCTTTTTCACTAGCTTCTTTGTGAGCCAAGGCTTCAATGTTGATCTCTTCTGCTTTTTGAATAGCCGCTTGTTTAGAAGCCTCTGCAGCAATGGTAATTCTTATTAACTCGTCCTGCGCTTTGGCCTCTGCATTAGTGATGGCCACTTGTTTTGCACGATCTGCAGATTTGAAAGCCTCGATGTCTTTCATATTTTCCTGCTCTTCTACCACTCCTTTTTCCAGAACCACTCGATCTCTAATGACATCCTGAATGTTCTTCTTCTCAACCTCAACTACTTTTTCTTTCTCGATTTGAGCTAGAGTAACGACTCTTTCACGTTCTGTCGCTTCTAGTAATCGGTCTTTTTCTACACGCTCAGTTTCAACCGCATCGGTACGTTGCTTGTTCTTTTCTGCCACGATAATCTGCCGCTGCATGTTCTCTTCGGCAATTTTTACCTTTTCCTCAGTTGCTATACGAGCAGTTTCTGATTTGAGTCGTTCTTCTTCAGAGACTTTTAGGGTTTCTGCTTCCTCACGAGATTTTATGTTTGCAATCTCACGTTTTTGTTGCTCTTCTTTTTCTGCCAGTTGTTTGTCCAGTTCAAGGATGGCTTCACGCGCTTCTACATCTTGTTTGCGAATGGTTTTTTCTTCATCGCGTGTGATCAAGTTGGCCTTGATGTTTTGAGCTGCCGTTAATTCAGTAATCTTCTTGATACCTTCTGCATCCAGAATGTTGTCTTTTTTCAAGAATTCTACACTGGTTTGCTCTAAAAAGTCAATGGCACAGTCTTCTAACGTGTAGCCGTTCAGGTCAGTTCCAATGATATCAACAATCTCGTCACGGAACTCGCGACGTGCTTCATACAAATCGATAAACTGGAACTTCTTTCCAACTGTTTTAAGCGCTTCAGAGAACTTGGCTTCAAAAAGATCTTCTAGCGTTTCAATGCGAGAGGCACGTTGCACACCTATGGTTTGCGCCACTTTCTTGATGTACTCTACCTCGTTATTGACGCGTACAAAAAAAGCTACTTTAATATCGGCTCTCATGTTGTCCTTACATATCAAACCTTCCACGCCCATTCGCTCAATCTGGATTTTCTTAACCGAAATATCCATGGTCTCCACACGGTGGAAAACCGGCACTACATACAACCCTTTGTCTGTAGCGACTTTTGTACCTCCAAAACCTGTACGCACCAGCGCCTGTCCTTGATGTACTTTTTTGTAAAACATCGCAATGATTGCGAAGTAAACGATGACTAGGAAAAGGAGAATTCCCAGTCCTGTTACAATAATTCCTAAAATTCCGTCCATAGTTGTTTTTTGGTTGTGCAGAAGGATTTCTGCGGTGGTTATTATTAATTAATTTTTTAATTGTGAAATGTCTTCGACAAGCTCAGACTGATATGTTGATGGATTACGCTTTACTCACTAAAAAATAGTTTTTATCGTCTGATTGCTTGATGATGAGCACGCTTTCGCGAAAGCGTAATTCTGATCCATCCAGCGACTTGACATAAATACTCATAGGGTTTCCATCGGCAAGCACTTCTGCATTGCCCAATTTATCGCCAGAAATGGAGGACATCAAGATAGCGCTGCGACCCAAAAAGTCCACTGCTTTGTCTCCATCTTTATTCAAGTTTTTGAAAAAGGCCTTAAAAGGCGTGGTCAACACTTTAGTCACAAATAGCGCTGGAATGATCGCTGCCAGCACGATGATGAAGCCAAAAATGTTGTCATAGCTTCCCGTAACGGCCGTGGTTAAAACGCTCATGAGCCACCATATGAAGATCCAAAAGGTAAAGGTGAACATGAACGGCAAACCCACAAAATTGAAGTAGATTAAGATGATTTGCCACCATTTGAGCTGGCGCGTGCGCTTATTGACGACGTGCTCGCGATCTACCTCGGCATTAGCAACATCTTCAAAATCAAGGTTACCACCTTCAATGCTGTCAAAATCCATGTCCAGATCTGCATCTACATCGATGTCAACGTCTACATCCAGGTCAAGATCAATACCGCTAATCATGGTAAAAATCCAATAGACAATGAGGATGAGCAGCAGCACCGTAAGTGTGATGTTCACTTCAGAAAATAGTATGTTGAAATAGTTTTCCAATGGTTGGTTGTTAATGGTTAGAGTTTTCTTGTCACTCTGAGCACTTCGATAAACTCAGCACAAGCCTGTCGAGTTGGGACTGGACAAAAACTTGTTGCTTAACGACACGTCTTAGAAATGCTTAGACTGACAACTTGCGCTGGCAATAGAAACCTACGCCTCATCTTTTTTAATACCTAGTTGCTCTTTCAACTTGGCAAGATCATCTTCTACTTTGGTCTGCTTTGTATCTGCCGCAGCATCGATCTCATCATCTACACTTGTTTTAGAGCCAGCCATCTCGCTGTAGGCTTCGGCAAGAGCCTCGTCTTGTGCTACCTTTTCCTTCATGCGTTCCAGCATGCTTACCGTGCCAGTGCTGTCCAGTTCTGCCATTTGCTTGTTGACATTTTTTGTAGCATCGCTCACTTTGACACGTGCCTTCAATGTTTTTAATTCATTTTCCCAGTTGGTGATGTTTGACTTGATCGTGTCAATAGTCGATTTTAATTGACCCACGTTGTTTTCAAACTTCTCACTTTCCTTCTGGGCGCGTTCCACATTAAGCTGTGCTGCCTCTTTTTTGGCAAGTGCTTCTTTTGCAAGGCGATCTGCCTCTGCACTATCTATCTCGCCACTTTGGGCTTTTTTGAGAATGATAATCGCTTTTTGTTCATAATCCTTTGCGATAGCAGCATGCTCTTCCTTGTCATTTTTAGAGCGTATGGCGAGTGCCTTGACCTGTGCCATTGCCTCGACACTTTTGTTGAGGTCTTCTTTCATGTCAAGAATTCCTTGTTCGGTCATTTTGATGGGGTCTTCCATGTTGTTGACCGCTGCGTTTGCTTCTGCCTGTCCTATTTTGAAAAGTCGTTTGAATATGTTCATGATGTTCGTTTTTAGTATTTTGAAAATTTAATAATCTGGTCAGAGTACTCGCTTAAGAGCAAGCTTAACGAGTTAAGAGTGCCTTCAAGCTCATTCAGGTCGATGTTTTCTATTTGTAGCGTGTCCCTAAAGATGACTTTAGTTCCACTCTCGTCCAGGACAAAAGCGCCGTGAATGATGTCTCTATTTTTTTGAAGCAGGCTTTTAAACACCTCTTCGTTTTTATTATTGATCTTGAAAATGTATTGCTCCATAATTAGAATGGGTGGCGCGATACCTAGAATAAGGTTCTTGACGCCTACACTTTCTTTTTCAATGACAAGAATGCCGTCAGTCCGGTTTTCTCTGGTAATCTCAAAATTAAGTTCCTGTAAGAAATCCTTAATTGTATTAAAATAGTTGTCCATAGGCATTTTTATTACTGGTTTAATATTACGAAAAGCTCTTGCGAGATCACAGGAAAACCGTAAGGCATTCTTGAAGGTAAAGTAGAATAAGTGTGGTCATAGATGTAGTTTTAAGTTGGATAGATTTTTTAACTTTTACTATTTCGCTTTCGCGAAAGCGAACTCTGCACTGGCCTATTGCATCGTTCTACTTTGTTGATCAATAACAGTCATATAGGTACATTAATGTTCAAATAATTAGCAACATCCAATATATATTGCTAATATTGTTAGTGTAAATATATACAAAAAGTTTTAATTGCAAATAAAATTAGCAAAATAATGTCGTTTTTTGGTAAAAACATTAAAAAGATACGTGGTGTTAAGGGTTTGTCTCAACAGGCATTTGCCGATATGTTTGACTTAAAGCGCGGTACTTTAGGGGCTTATGAAGAAGGTCGTAGTGAACCAAAGATCGAGACCATTATCACGATTGCTAATTATTTTAGCATTTCAATAGACGACATGTTAACTGCCGAGTTAACGGTGAACCAATTATTACGATTTAATGATCAACTTACCGTTTCTCCCGAAGAGCTGGAGCGTGAGAAGTTTGCCAGTGTGCCCTGCATCACGCCTAATAATGCTGGCGATTACCTAGAATACAGCCTGAATGAGCAATTTATGCAGGACATGCCGCAGCTTCAATTACCTATTAATCTAGATAAGAAATTCATTGCTTACACCGTAGATAGTCTGGAAATGACAAGCCGTGATGAGGGCTTGTTCCCTAAAGATATTGTGATTGCCGAGTTTGTTCCCGCTAACGTTGTTTCTAAACTTAATGCTGGCACCATGGTCCTGGTCGTGACAGCAGATCAATTTATTTTGCGTAGAATGTACCTTACCGGCAAGAAGTTGACCTTAAGGGCTGACCACAATAAGATTGAAGACATGACGCTGGAATTATCACAAGTCAAGCAAGTATGGCGCGCACGTTATGTCTTTTACCGTCGACTGCCTGAAATTGCTAATGATATATCGAGCAAAATGAATGCCCTTCAACAACAGATGGAGGAATTACGAAAGTTGACGAGTTGATTTATCCTTCTTTAGATAGATCATCGTCATAAAATGCAATGGAAGTTTTAGTGCACTGGCCAGTTGCATCTGTATTCTCAATTTTGGAGCAGGCTTTACCGTCTGGTATGCAACCCTTTGAACTGGAACTTGAGGTGCAAATAGTGTTGCCTGTATAATAGGCTCCTTTTTCAGAATTATAATCAATCGCTATGGTAGTAATCTTTCCATCTTCTCTGTACAATCTCAAAAACCTATTCCCATCAATGGTTTCTATCTTGTAGGTATAGGAAACTAAATTGCCGTCGTTACTCTCCATAATAAATTTAGTTGCGGCATTTAAAAGAGATGATTCTGTTACTGCCAGCTGAAAAGTCGAAGCGTCGCCAACACCTATTTTAGCCTCGGCAAACCGACTCATTTCTTCCAGCTCTGGTGTTTGTGCTGTCGTGTCGTTTTTTTCTTGAGTCTTGCATGCAGTTATCCCGACGCAAAAGGCAAGTACATAGATCAATTTTAATCTCATAGCTACTGAATTATAGAAGGTTAAGATAGAATATTTTGTAATGCTATTCTAAGAAGAAAGTAATTTCTCAAACTCTTCAAGACCCATCGCATCCTGTACGTTGTAGTCACCAATTTTGGTTTTGTGTAGTGCGTTCAGACCTAATCAGAATAAAATATGCCTTATTTAAAATGTATTTTAATGAAGGCATATTTTAAGATAAAATGAATCTATTTACATTTAATAATCACTTCACGGCACACATGCACCTAAAAATACCTGTTTCGCTCTCTGATGATGATTGCGTTAGTTCAAGAAATTTGCGATCACTAAAAAGTATGAACTTACCTCGATCATAATATTTTCTAAGTTTCAAACCTTCAACATCCAAAGGTCCCTTATCGATAATTTTGAGTTTTTTTGATTCTGTAAATTGCTCTTTCGCTACTTTTAATACTTCACTCGTGGATAAAAAGTAATTAAATTTACTATAGGGTAACTCACTATACCTACTGTCGTTTTTTTGCAATAAATAAAGCATGTTCGTTCTCCAGCTACAAAATAATCTTGCTTGCTGTTGTGTAGCCATCGTAACAGGGTTTCTCGAATATTCAACGTCGCGATAATAATATTTTGAATAATCTTGTTTTTGTAAATCTTGATAGAACCAATCTTCAGGATAAACTAGATTTAGAAAAACTTCACTTTTCAAAGTATCCATCGGTATGTCAATGATCTCTTCCATACTTAAGGAGTCACGCTTAAGAATCAGATCGTAATTCCAACCTTTTTTGATGGTCTCAATCATTTCCAAATACATGCTATGTGTGACTGGAGATTTATCTATAAATAAGCTATCATTAATCCTAATGGTTCCTGGCGGTATATTAGTCAGCTCATCTGGCATGTTTGTTAAAAACTCCATTTGACCCATGGAAAGGTTTGAAAAAATTATAAGAAGTAATAAAGCTTTTTTCATTGTTATGTTTCTAAAAATTTCTCAAACTCCTCAAGATCCATCGCATCCTGCACGTTGTAGTCACCAATTTTGGTCCGGCGCAACGCGCTCAAGTGACCACCATTATTTAAGGCAGCACCATAATCATTTGCTAGTGACCTGATGTAGGTTCCTTTACTACAGGAGATTCTAAAATCTACTTCGGGCAGTTCTATTTTAGTGAGTTCAAACGCAGAAACATGAACCGCACGAGTTGGAATCTCGGTTGTTTTTCCTTCTCGAGCCAGCTCGTACAATCGCTTTCCTTCTTGTTTTATAGCACTGAAAATGGGCGGTCGTTGCTGTATATCACCAGTGAATGGTACGGTGGTTGACTGTAGTAGCTCTTCTGTTAAGTGGTCGGTAGAAAAGGTTTGATCAATCTCGGTTTCCAGATCATAACTAGGTGTGGTAGCTCCCAAAGTTATGGTTCCTGTATACTCTTTTTCTTGAGCTTGATAGGTAGTGATGTTTTTGGTTTCCTTTCCTGTGCATATAATCAGCAAACCGGTCGCTAGTGGATCCAACGTTCCAGCGTGACCTACCTTGATTTTCTTCAATCCGTAGCGCTGTTTGATCATCCAGCGTACTTTGTTGACCACTTGAAAAGAGGTCCAGTTTAAAGGCTTGTCAAATAGTAGGACTTTACCAGTGAGATAGGGATTGTCAGGAACTTGGGAACTCAATACTTTAAATTTCTAATGAATAGTTGGGCTGCAGTTAGGCAGCTAGGCTACCGGCGATGATGGCTATAATACCTACTGCAAAACAATAATAGGAGAAGTAGTGCAGCTTAGCCTTCTTGACTAAAGAGATCATCCAGGTACATGCGATCAAACCAGTGATAAACGCCGCAATAAATCCAAAAAGCAATGGCAAGCTGGCGCTGCTTTCATAATTGAGGTCGCCGCTCATCACGTCTTTGGCAATTTTACCCAAGATCAACGGTACTACCATCAAAAATGAAAATCGAGCTGCTTTGGTACGATCGTTTCCTAATAATACCGATGTAGAAATGGTGGCACCACTACGTGAAACGCCTGGCAAAATAGCAATCGCCTGAGCCACACCTATAATAACAGCATCTTTCCAGGTCACGGCTTTGCCCGTGTTTTTTGCTCGGCCAGCAAGAAACAGTAGCAAACCTGTCACGATTAGCATAAAGCCCACCAGCAAGACGTTACCGCCAAAAAGCGACTCCAACTCTTCTTCAAATAATAAACCGACGAAAACTGCTGGAATCATCGACAGCACGATTTTTGCGGCAAACTGGGTTTCCTCATTCCACTGAAAGGAGAAAACACCTTTCAGCAATTTTAGAATGTCTTTTCTAAAAACTACAATCGTACTCAATGCGGTCGCAAAGTGCAGCACCACCGTAAACATCAGACTTTCTTCAGGAACCGAGCTATCGCCTAGAATGGCTTTGCCTAATTCTAAATGGCCGCTGGAAGAAACCGGTAGAAATTCCGTTAATCCTTGAATAACTCCTAGGATCATCGCATCAATAGCCTCCATTATTTGTCAGGATCTAAAAGGATCGCATAAACTTGTATCCCAAACCCAATAATCACTAGCGCTGGCGCCAGTCGTATACGTCGCCAGTGAAAGATACCTGGATTGAAAACAGCAGGATCATCACTGCCACCGCCTATCATTAATATAAATCCAAGCGCGATCACGGCAAGACCTATGATCATCCATGTGTAATTTTTCTTCTTGAACACAAAACCAAAAACCGGCTTGACATAATCAGGCTCGTTGTTTTGGACAGGTTCGTTCTTTTTGACTTTTTTACTCATAATGCTTTTTAAAATTCCGCTTTCGCGCCTGCCTGTCGGCAGACAGGAAAGCGATATATCCACACCACACTTCAATAATAGGTCTATGCTCCATATTCTTGCAGCGCAGCGGTCTTGCTTCCTATTCTCAAGAGTGGTCAATAATACAACTCATCCGCTCTCAAATTCAAATATCTGGTCGTTGCAAAAAAGGTACTGATCAAACTGATCAATACACCAAAAACCAAAACGCCCACAAACAAGATCGCCAGCATTTTATAGTTCTGTAAAATCTCCAGTTCTGGCACATAACCATCCATCCAGTAGACCACGGCGCCCAGCGCTACCAGTGCCAGCAACGCACCTATAATGCCCAGTTTGATGCTGGTCAGGATAAAAGGTTTGCGTATAAAACCTTTGGTCGCACCTACCATTTGCATGGTTTTGATGGTAAAACGCTTGGCATAAATCGATAACCTGATGGAGCTGTTGATTAATAAAAATGCGATAAAAATAAAAACACCACTCACGATCAACATCCAGAAAGAGATGCGCTTCACATTCTCGTTAAGCAAAGAAACCAGCGGCTTGTCATAACTCACTTCCTGCACAAAATCCTTAGCGGCAAGATCATCAGCGATTTGTTGGATCTGGCTATCATCCACAAAGCTAGCGTTCAAACGCACGTCGATGGAATTGGGAATAGGGTTAAAACCATCCAGTTTTGCCACAAAATTCTCGCCCAGATCTTCCATGGTTTGTTTTGCGCCTTCTTCACTGCTGACGAAAACAGCACTCTTGGTATAGTCTGCCATTTGCAGGGATTTCTCCAGTTGTTGCATCTCTACATCCTTGGCGCTATCCTTAAAATAGATGGACATAGGCACCTGCTCGCGGAAGTAATCGGCCAACTTCTGGCTATTCAGCAAGAAAAATCCTTGCAGGCCCAACATAAAAAGTACCAAGAAAACACTGATCACGACCCAAAAATAGGAGCTGAACAAGCGGCGTTTTTGATAGGAAGAAGAGGATGCCATAAATCGCTGTTGCAATGAATTAAGAGAACAAAAATAACAAAGTTCCCGAGCTGTCTGGGTTTACAACGCTATAAGTTTCCTACTTGTTGCAAAGGGATTATTTTTGCGCCTTACAAAACCACTCGCATGCTACTGTACGACCACAAGGAAATTGAGAAGAAATGGCAAAACTATTGGGCTCAAAACGGCACGTTCCACGCTCAAAACCACTCTGACAAGCCTAAATTCTATGCGCTGGATATGTTCCCATATCCCAGTGGCGCTGGACTGCACGTGGGTCACCCATTGGGTTACATTGCGAGTGACATCGTCTCCAGATACAAGCGCCACACAGGCTTCAATGTCCTGCATCCCATGGGTTATGACAGCTTTGGCTTGCCGGCAGAACAGTACGCGATCCAGACCGGACAGCATCCAGCCATCACGACTAAGGAAAACATTGCGAGATACCGCGAGCAGATGGACCGCATCGGTTTCAGTTTTGATTGGTCGCGCGAGGTCAAGACCAGTGATCCCAGCTATTACAAGTACACCCAAGAGATTTTTATCCTGTTGTTTGAGAGCTGGTACGATAACGATTTGAATAAGGCACGTCCTATTGAAGAATTGGTAGCTCGCTTTCGCGAAAGCGGAACAACCTCCATCAATGCTGCAACAGACGAAGATCTGAAACAATTCACAGCTGCCGAATGGAACTCGTACACCGATCAGGAGCAACAAAAAATCCTACTCGATTATCGCCTGACATTCCTGGCTGATACCGAAGTGAACTGGTGTCCAGCACTGGGAACCGTGCTGGCAAATGATGAGATTGTCAATGGTGTGAGCGAGCGTGGTGGCCATCCTGTGGTGCGCAAGAAAATGCGCCAATGGATGATGAGAATTAGTGCGTTTGCAGAGCGTTTATTGAACGACCTGGAAGACCTGGACTGGAGTGAATCCATCAAAGAAATACAACGCAACTGGATTGGAAAATCCATTGGTTCCATGGTTTCTTTCAAACTTGAAGGGAACTTTCCCTTTAGGGGAAATACCGCAGGCAATGGGGCTAAAATTGATGTATTTACAACTCGTCCAGACACCATTTATGGAGTTACGTTTATGACGCTAGCACCAGAACATGAACTGGTTGACATCATCACAACCCCAGAACAAAAAGAAGCGGTCGAGGCCTACAAAAAAGCCACCGCAGCACGATCAGAGCGCGAGCGTATGGCAGATGTGAAGACGATTTCTGGAGTATTTACGGGTTCTTATGCCACGCATCCATTAAGCGGTGAAAAAATACCGGTCTGGATAGGTGATTATGTTTTGGCAGGATATGGGACTGGAGCTGTTATGGCCGTACCATGTGGTGATGAGCGCGACCATGCGTTTGCCAATTTCTTTGCCGGTCAAAACGGAATGCCCGAAATCAAAAACATTTTCAAAGATGTAGATGTAAGCGAGGAAGCTTATGCCGCTAAAGACGATACCAAACTCACCAACAGCGATTTCCTTAACGGAATGAGCTATGCTTCTGGTGCGATGGCAGCTGCTATTGACAAATTGGAAGAAGTCGGTGCTGGAAAAGGAAAAACCAATTATAGATTACGCGATGCGGTGTTCTCCAGACAACGCTATTGGGGCGAGCCGTTCCCAGTATATTATAAGGACGGTTTGCCACAAATGATCGACCGCAAGCATTTGCCGCTGGAATTACCAGAAGTTGACGAATACCTACCTACTGAAGATGGTGCGCCACCACTTGGTCGTGCGACCACTTGGAGCTGGTGTACCAAAGAAAACAAAGTGGTTTCCAATGATGACGATCGCGACTGCGTGTATCCGTTAGAATTGAATACTATGCCGGGTTGGGCAGGAAGTTCTTGGTACATGTTTAGGTACATGGATGCCAATAACGAGAACGAAATGTTCTCTAAAGAAGCACAGGAATACTGGCAAAACGTCGATCTATACATAGGCGGTAGCGAGCACGCTACGGGCCATTTGTTGTATAGTAGATTTTGGGTAAAGTTGCTGCACGATTTAGGAAAAGTCACAGTCAACGAGCCGTTCCAAAAGATGATCAATCAAGGGATGATACTTGGGGAAGGAAATTTTATATCCAAAATCGTGCTAGCCAGAACGGCTTTTGCTGGGAAATCAGGATACTCTTCGAAACAAATTGAATATTTCAATGAATTGGCTGCTAGGCTACCAGATGCTTACGTAAGCTTTAAAATGTTAATGGATAATAATGGTAACAGCCCTTCATTCAACGAGCTCATTGAAAAATATAAACTAGAAGACTTCAAAAACTTTCTTGAAGAAATAGATGATGAGATAATTCATCCGAGTTTATTGTCAACAGCTATCAACGATGTCAGAATTGATATATCCTTAGTTAAGGATTATGAATTAAATTTTCAAAAACTAGATAAGGCTAGACCAGAATTAGCTTCTGGTTATTTTCTTAAAGAAAAAGATGGAACATTTAGAGTTTCTGGTGAAGTAGAAAAAATGTCCAAGTCCAAATACAACGTTGTGAACCCAGACGACATCTGTGATCAATATGGAGCAGATACCTTGCGTTTGTATGAGATGTTCTTAGGTCCGCTGGAGCAGGCCAAACCGTGGAACACGGCAGGAATCACAGGGGTTTACGGTTTTATGAAAAAACTGTGGAAGCTCTATCATGATGAGAATGGGTTTAATGTTTCTGACGAGAAAGCATCGCCAGACAGCATGAAAACACTGCATAAGACCATCAAGAAAACCCGCGAGGATATTGAGAACTTCTCGTTCAATACCAGCGTGAGCAGCTTTATGATCGCAGTGAACGAATTGACCGCTCAAAAATGCAACCACCGCGAGGTGCTGGAACCACTAGCGATACTGGTTTCACCTTACGCACCGCACATTGCCGAGGAACTATGGTCATTGTTGGGACATAACGAATCCATCAGCAAGGCGCCGTTCCCAGTTTTTGAGGAGAAATATTTAGTCGAGAGCAGTAAGACCTATCCTATTTCGTTTAACGGTAAGATGAAATTCACGCTGGATCTACCGGTTGACATCTCTAAAGACGATCTAGAAAAAATGGTATTGGAAAACGAAAAAGTCCAAGAGCAGTTGGAAGGAAAAGTGGTACGCAAGACCATCATCGTTCCCGGTAAGATTGTGAATTTTGTGGTAGGATAACCAGTGTTGTCACGCAAATCACCAGCCGCTTCAAGTCAATAAACGAACCGTCACGCTGAATTTATTTCAGCGTCTCGCGGATCTTAGGTGGAACGAGTCATGGGAACAATAGTGTATCAGATCCTGAAACGAGTTCAGGATGACAGCTAGTGACTGGGTTTATGGAAAAACCATGTCTCGACTGCCGCTCGACACTGGTTTAAGACTATTGTAGTTTCGCACAATGTAAGCCGCTTCGAGCGGCAGTCGAGAAGGAGCGATTTGCTTGTTATGAAGATAGTGCAAGAACCATGTCTCGACACTTCGACAGGCTCACCGCAACGCTGTCGCTCGACACTGGTTTAACGGCATTGTTGTTTCGCACCATGTAAGCCGTTTCGATTAAGTATACGAATTGTTACGCTGAATTTATTTCAGCGTCTCGTGGATCTTGAGTGAAGATGTCATGGTAACAATCATCTAAGAGATCCTGAAACGAGTTCAGGATGACAGGTGGTGACTGGGGTTGTGCAAGAACCATGTCTCGACTGTCGCTCGACACTGGTTTCATGATCATTGCAATGTTGACGTTCGATGTAATTTACAGGCATTAGTTTCACACTTGGTAAGCCGCTTCGAGCGGCAGTCGAGAAGGAACGATTTCAATACGTCATTCTTGTCACTTGCAAATAAGCTTGTTCATTCCTCGCTTTCGCGAAAGCGAAAACATCTTTTAACAAGACCTTTGAAAGGCTGTTAATTGCTTTGCTACAAAGTGGTTGTAGGGTATCTTTGCAAACCCTTAAAAACGACACTTTTGAGTGAGGCACAAGCCATAGCGAAATCTCCCGGAATGCTGGCAAACTATGTGGAAATCACAAAGCCACGCTTGTCTATAGTCGTGGTGTTTTCTTCCATTGCTGGGTACTTTTTAGGCGCCGTGACCTATGACTGGTTGACGATTGTCTTACTTTGTATAGGCGGCTACTTTCTAGTAGGATCTTCAAATGTTTTTAATCAAATCATTGAACGTGATCGTGATGCGCTCATGAAACGCACCATGAACCGACCTATTCCCACGGGTCGTATCGCTGTGAATCATGCCTGGATTTTTGGGTTGACCATGGCGCTTACGGGCGTTTACTTATTGTATTTGATCAATTGGCCTACGGCATTTTTTGGCGCGCTTAGTATCATTCTTTATGCTGCTGTGTATACACCGTTAAAGACTAGAACACCGCTTTGTGTCTTTGTGGGCGCATTTCCTGGTGCGATTCCCTACATGCTGGGTTGGGTGGCTGCGAGCGGCAGCTTCGGCATTGAGCCTGGAACTTTGTTTATGTTGCAGTTTTTCTGGCAATTTCCGCACTTCTGGGCGATAGGATGGATGCTTGAGAGCGACTACAAAGCAGGTGGTTTTAAAATGTTGCCTACCGGCGGCGCAGACCGTGGAACGGCGATACAAATTATTTTATATACCATCTGGACCATCGCGGTATCGTTGATACCAGCCTTTGGTGTGACAGGTTCTTTATATATGACGATATGGAGTGCAGCGATCATTTTGCTGCTGGGACTTTGGTTTCTATACTATTCGGTCAAATTGTTTAGAGAACGAACTAATGCGGTCGCACGCAAGCTGATGCTGGTGAGTGTGAGCTATATAACTTTAATACAGATCATCTACGTAGTAGATAAATTTTTAAGATAATGACAGACGTAACGGAATTACCCATTGAGCAAAAGTTAGCTCGATCCAAAAAACAGATGATGTGGTTTGCCATAGCAAGTCTTGTTATGATGTTTGCGGGATTGACGAGTGCTTATGTGGTAAGTAGTAGTAGAAGAGACTGGGTTGATATTGATATGCCGTCGGAGTTTTTCTATAGTACAGGTGTAATTTTATTAAGTAGCTTGACCCTGTGGTTGGCTAAAAATCTCATTAAAAAGGACAATAAAAGTGCTGCGATGATTTTTACCATCGTGACTTTTGTCCTGGGAACCACATTTGTGGTCATGCAGTTCATGGGATTCAACTCCATTATCGAGATGGGTTACCGCTTTACAGGCGCGGCAAGTAATGTAAATGCGTCTTTTATCTATGTGATTGTAGTCGCGCACCTGGCACACATTGTAGCTGGATTGATATGCCTACTGGTAATGACCATCCAGACCATAAGAGGTAAATATACCAGTGAGAGCTTGTTAGGTTTTGAGTTGGGATCCATGTTTTGGCATTTTGTAGATGTACTTTGGATCTATTTACTATTGTTTTTAGTTTTTGCTAAAGATATTTTTTAGACCTATTTTTGCCACTTATTACAACTAATCTGAAGATATGGAAACGACAGTAGCTGCTACTGGTACAGAAGGCCAAAAATGGGGTGGCGGCACACGACCACTCAACGCGAGTTATGGAAAGATGATGATGTGGTTCTTCATCCTGTCTGATGCACTTACCTTTTCTGGATTTCTAGCCGCATATGGTTTTTCCAGATTTAAGTTTATCGAGGAATGGCCTATCGCAGATGAGGTATTCAACCACTTCCCATTCATGCATGGTGTAGACGCACCTATGTTCTATGTGGCATTGATGACGTTTATCCTTATCGGTTCGTCTGTAACTATGGTGCTTGCCGTAGATGCAGGACATCACATGAACCGTAAGAAAGTGGCCTTTTATTTATTATTGACCATTATAGGTGGTTTGATTTTCGTTGGCTCACAAGCTTGGGAATGGAAAAACTTCATCGCTGGTGAGTATGGTGCAGTAAAAACAAAAGGAGGAAAAATTCTTCAGTTTGTTGACGCTCAAGGCGAAAGAGTAGCTCTCGAAGAGTTCGTAAGTGTTGGACCTAGAGAAGTGACCCCTTATGGTAAGAGTGAAGGAATCTGGTATGAGTCATCTGGATATGAGAATGCCAGCTATACACTTGCCGAAGTACAACAAGGATTTGCCGCACGTCCAGATCTATTGATCCGCACGCAGCAAATCATTGTAAATGAAGAAACTGGGGCGTCAGAAAAGACTATTTTATCTAGAGAAGAATCTGAATTCAAACTAGAAAATCAAGCTGTAGGTGTTGTAGAAGGTGCTAATTTGACCGAAAACGAATACGGTGCGCCGTTGTTTGCAGATTTCTTTTTCTTTATCACAGGCTTTCACGGCTTCCACGTTTTCTCTGGAGTTATATTCAACCTCATTATTTTCTTCAATGTTTTGTTGGGAACCTATGAGCGCAGAGGTAGCTATGAGATGGTAGAAAAGGTCGGTTTATATTGGCACTTTGTAGACCTTGTATGGGTATTTGTATTTACATTCTTCTACCTCGTTTAATTTTTTAAGATATCAAGATGGCAGATCACGCATCACACGCAGAACATAACGAACATAAACTGGCAATCTTTAGAGGTAGATTGAAGTTTAAGAATAATGTGCAGAAAATTTGGGGAGTCCTAATATTTCTTTCCATTGTGACCACGGTAGAAGTAGCTTTAGGATACATCAAGCCTGACTTTTTGAACGGTCAATTTTTAGCTTTGAAATACTTGAATTGGATATTTATCATCCTGACTTTAGTAAAAGCCTATTACATCACTTGGGACTTTATGCACATGAGAGATGAGGTAAGCGGCTTGCGTCGTGCCGTTGTCTGGACAGGAGTTTTCCTTATCATTTATTTGATAGCGATCCTACTGGTAGAAGGTGATTATATATATGAAGTTTATAAGAACGCCGCTGTAAGTTTTGACTTCTAGGCGATACTAATTACAAACATATAAAGGACGGTTTTTCCGTCCTTTTTTATACCACAACATGTCAGCAAAAAAGGACACTTACGATATCAAGAAAACGAATCCGTTTGCCAAGTATTTTGTCTTGGTGGTATTGTTTGCGCTACCATTGGTAGCTTACTTATTCTTTTTGGGAGGAAAGCATCATTTTGATACGCTTCCTGTAATGAATGAATCTGTTGGTTCATTAGAGAATTTTAGAACCTTGGAAGGTGATAGAGTCCAGCTTCAAGATAGTGTTAGTGTCATCACGTTGTTAGGAAGTAATCCTTATACCAGGTTGGGATACGTTTCGAATATTAATGAGAAGATCTATAAGGAGTTTCACGAGTTTGACACCTTTCAAATGATTTCTATCATACCACAAGATGGTGTTGCAGATATTGAAGAGATGCGTTCCCAGATGCGCGGCACTACAGACATTGAAGACTGGCATTTTGTAACGGCAACGGACCAACAAATCAAGGACTTTTATGCATCCTTAGATTCTGGGCTAGAGCTTAATGAAGATCTTTCATCCAACTACGCTTTTATCTTTGATAAAAATGGCGCATTGCGCGGTCGTGAGGCAGATGATAAAGATCCAGCACTTTACGGATACGATACAGAAAGCATCGCAGCATTACAAAAAACAATGATCGATGATATGCGAGTGCTGCTGGCAGAATATAGATTTGCCTTCAAGAAAAATCGCGACGATCAAATAAAGGACGATGAGTAAAGAAAACAATACGCCTTATTATATAGGACTTGGGATCATTATTTTGATCTTCGGTTATTTTGCCGTTACCAACATTATAGATTACGTCCAGAAGGATAAAGTCGTGGACAGCAACCGCAGCGAGGACCGTGACCCAGTCGCAGACAAATTTCTATACAAGTTCAATAAGGTTCCAGACTTTGAGTTTATCAATCAAAATGGAGATACTATTACCAATGAAACACTCTTAGGTAAGGTATATATTATTGATTTTTTCTTTACTACTTGTCCCACTATATGCACTCCTATGAGTCGTAACCTATCGATCGTTACAGAGAAGCTCGCCAAGTATGATGATTATAGATCTATTTCTATAAGTATAGATCCAGAAAACGATACTCCAGCAGTTTTGAAAGAGTACGCCGCGCGCTATAATGCTAATGATTCGATCTGGTATTTTTTGACAGGAGATAAGGCAGCGACCTATCAGCTTGCTCGAGAAGGATTCAGCTCCTTTGTTGCGGAAAGCGACGATCCAGCCATACGGTTTGAGCACAGCGGTAACTTTGCACTTGTAGATCAGGAAGGTTATATAAGATCCCGTAAGGATGCTTTTGGTAATTGGATCAAAGTATATAGCGGTATTGAAGAAAATGGCTTTCCTGCCATGATCAAGGAGATTACAGAAGACGCAGAAACCCTTTTGAATAAATAATCATGTTAGAAAAACGTGGCCCAGCGATCATTATCGCAATTTCAATCATCGTACCGCTAGTTGTGGTCGTGCTCATGTTCATGCCAGAACGTTACAACTTTCTAGGAGTAGAATCTGGACTGTTCCCATTGTTCCACGCCATTTTAAATGGTAGTACCGCAATTTTGCTCATCACGGGTCTGACCCTTATCAAATCAGGCAATCGCAAGGCGCACCGTGCCGTGATGACAACAGCTTTTGTATTGAGCGCGATTTTTCTCGTGAGCTATGTCATCTCAAAAATAAGCAATGAACCTGTTGCCTATCCAGAAGATGCACCGTTGCGCATGGTGTATCTGTTTATCTTGATCACGCACATAGTATTATCAGGTATCATCTTGCCACTCGTATTATATACCATGTATTTTGCATGGAACAAGCGATTTGAACGACACAAGAAAATAGCACGTTGGACCTTTCCTATTTGGCTATACATTGCCATTACCGGTGTTTTGGTTTACGTGTTTATGCAACCTTATTATTAAATACCTTGAAAAAGCTCGTTACTCTTATTGTAGTTCTTCTTTTTTCCGCTTTCGCGAAAGCGCAATGTGCCATGTGCCGTGCCGTTATTGAAAGTGGCGGTAGCACTGCCGAAGCTGAAGGATTGAATAACGGAATCACCTATCTCATGATTTTCCCATACCTACTGGTAGGCGGAATTATTTACATGATCTATCGCAGTACCTCACGCAAAAAGGTGAATTAACGCATATTTAACAGCCATTATGTAACTATTGGATTTAATTGGAGTCTATATAGGTGCACTTTTGTGCGCTGAAATATTTGCCCATGATTGAAATCAAAGACCTCCATAAGTCCTACAAAACAGGTAGTAACTCGCTACACGTACTCAAGGGAATCAATTTTAGCGTTAAAGAAGGTGAGTTGGTCTCCATCATGGGGTCTTCAGGATCTGGTAAATCAACACTGTTAAATATTCTGGGAATGCTGGATGAGGCAGATGAAGGCAGCTACACACTAGACGGTACACCCATCAAAAACCTTAACGAAAAGATCGCAGCGCGTTACCGCAACAAATTCTTGGGCTTCATATTTCAATCCTTCAATTTGATTGGCTACAAAAATGCAATCGATAACGTTGCTTTACCGCTATATTACCAAAAGATCTCTCGTAAAGAACGAGAAGAAAAGGCCATGCATTATCTGGAAAAAGTAGGCCTTGCAGAATGGGCAGACCATCTACCTAACCAACTTTCTGGTGGACAAAAGCAACGTGTTGCCATCGCCCGAGCACTGGCTAGTGACCCCAAAGTACTACTCGCAGATGAACCTACTGGTGCCCTTGATACCAAAACCTCTTATGAAGTTATGGATTTGATCCAAGGAATCAATGAAGAAGGTCGTACGATTCTAGTCGTTACCCACGAGCCAGATATTGCTCAAATGACAAAGCGCATCGTGAACCTTAAAGACGGTCGCATCATTGACGACACTATGGTGGATCAAGTAAAAGCCTTGGCTCATGTTTAGTATAGAAAGCTGGCAAGAAATTTTTGAAACCATACGCAAGAACAAATTACGCACGTTCCTCACGGCGTTTTCTGTGTTTTTGGGAATTTTTATTCTAGTCATTCTCATGGGATTCTCCAATGGTATTGAGAATGGCGTGAAGTCAGAATTTGAGAGCGATGCCACCAATAGAATATCCATACGTACGGGAACCACAACTAAAAGTTATAACGGTCTCAATCCTGGCAGAAACCTGCAGTTGCGTAACGGCGATTATGATAATTTGAGCCAGCGGTATGAAGACCAGATCGAGTATAAAACGGGTACATACTCCACTTGGGGTGGCCAGGTAAATTATAAGCAGCAGCAAGGTAATTATCGTATCGAAGGTGCAAATGCCGACCAGCAATTCATAGAAAATCAATCCATGGTCGTCGGTCGTTTCCTCAATCAAACGGATCTCGAAGAAAAGAAAAAGGTTGCCGTCATCGGTAACCAAATGAAACTGGATTTGTTTAAAGACGAAGATCCTATCAACAAAACCATTTTACTGAATAACAACATCAACTTTAGAGTGGTAGGTATTTACACAGATCCAGGCGGCAATCGAGAAGAGTCTAGATTGTTTATTCCTTTGACTACTGCACAGCAAGTATTTAATGCTGGAGATAACATACGCAGTATTGCGTACACGGTAAAAATGAGTGACAACTTTGATGAGGCTGTGGATTTAAGTATGGCAATGTCACAGTCCATTGATCAGGATTTGAGAAGCAGATTTTCTGTCTCACCAGACGACCGCTCTGCAGTACGTGTGGACAATACTTTAGAGCAGGCACAAAAAATCTACGGACTTATCGATACTATTAGAGCCGTGTTCTGGTTCATAGGAATTGGAACGATCATCGCTGGTATTGTAGGCGTGAGTAACATCATGCTGATTATTGTAAAGGAACGTACTAAGGAAATAGGTATACGTAAGGCTTTGGGAGCACTGCCATCGGCCATTACGGGAATGATCCTTCAAGAAGCCATTTTTATCACGGCTATAGCAGGATTCATTGGATTGTTTGCTGGTGTTCTTGCCATGGAAGCTATTGGACCTTTAGTAGAGACCGATTTTCTCAAGTATCCTAAAGCAGACCTCAAGACATCATTAACTACGGTAATTATTTTGATTATAGCTGGAGCGATCGCAGGATACATTCCAGCCCGTAGAGCGGCAAACATTAAACCAATTGAAGCTTTAAGAGACGAATAATATGTTTAGCAAGGACCGATGGAATGAAATATTAGAAGCGCTCAACGCAAATAGGTTCAGGACCTTTTTGACAGCATTTGGTGTATTTTGGGGTATCCTCATTTTAGTGTTATTGCTGGCCATGACTAATGGTCTTAAGACTGGTGTTAGTAAAGATTTTGGTGACTTTGCTACCAACTCCATGTTCATGTGGGCTCAAAGAACTTCCATGCCCTACAAGGGTTTTGAGAAAGGACGTCGTTTTGATTTGAAAATAGGCGATGTAGATGTGCTCAAAAGAAAATTCCCAGAACTTAAATATGTCTCTCCTAGATTTAGATTAGGTGGCTATCGTGGCGCTAACAACGTTACACGCAATGAAAAAACGGGAGCTTTTGAGATCAGTGGTGATTACCCAGAATTTATCAATCAGCAACCTATGGATATCATTAAGGGTAGGTTCATTAGTTACTCAGATATCGATAATAATTTAAAGTCTGCCGTGATAGGTGTGGATGTAGTAAAGACTCTATACGATGTAGGTGTAGATCCTATAGATACGTACATTTCCATCAATGGCGTCAATTTTAAAGTGGTAGGCGTGTTTCAAAACCCTAACAGTTCAGGAGACTCTGAAGAAGAGGCTAATACCATTTATCTACCATTTACCACATTTGCAAAATCCTTTAATTCTGGAGACAATGTTGGATTCATGGCGATTACCGCTTATGATGACTATAATATTACAGAGCTCAAACCACAAATACTGGCTACCATCAAAGAACAGCGCAGTGTGCATCCTAATGATGAGCGTGCCCTAGGGAACTATGATATCGCCGAGCAGTTTGCCAAAGTAAACGGCCTGTTCAATATTCTATCGTTTGTTGGCTTTTTCGTTGGCGGATTAATCTTGATTTCAGGTGGTATAGGAATCAGCAATATTATGTTGATTGTCGTTAAGGAAAGAACTAATGAAATAGGTGTACGTAGAGCATTGGGAGCAACACCTTGGGATATCAAGGCACAGATCCTGCAGGAAAGTGTCGTCCTGACATTAGCTGCTGGTTTTGCAGGAATTGCTTTTTCTGCTGGAGTCATTTGGATCATGAATTTCGTCCTGGATCAGAATGGTCCTGTGGAGAATTTTGCCAATCCAACCGTAAATATCAATGTCATTTTCATCGCTTTGACCATTTTGGTAATCGCTGGTTTGCTAGCTGGATTCATACCAGCATCTAGAGCGACACAAATGAAGCCAGTAGACGCATTAAGAACAGAATAAATAAACAAAAAGAATAAACTCAACTAGAAATGAAACGAAAAGGAACCATCATACTACTGTCCGTTATCGTGCTCTCAGTCATCGCTGGAATATGGTACATCGTCGTTAAAGACCTGGAAGATCCTGTAGAATATGCTACAGAAATGCCAGAGCAAAGAACGATTGTAAAAGAGACGGTTGCCACAGGAAGCATTGTTCCTAAGGAAGAAGTCAACATTAAACCCAACATTTCTGGAGTTATTGAAACGATTCACGTAGAAGCTGGTGAATATGTCGAGGCTGGAGACCTTATTGCAGATATTAAAGTGGTACCTAATGTAAGTTCTTTGACCAGTGCTAAAAATAGCATTGCCTCTCAAAGAAACGCTGTGGAAACAGCAAAACTGGCATTTGACAATCAGACCGCGATCTATA
Organism: Nonlabens agnitus; assembly: GCF_002994045.1. NCBI lineage: Bacteria > Pseudomonadati > Bacteroidota > Flavobacteriia > Flavobacteriales > Flavobacteriaceae > Nonlabens > Nonlabens agnitus. The sequence goes on along the minus strand of NZ_MQUC01000003.1, from coordinate 2,423,431 downwards.
ATAGACAAAAGGAACTTTTTAATAAAGGAGTGATTTCTGCAAACGATTTTGACATTGCCCAAAACAACTACAACAATGCTAGACAACGCTTTGAACAAGAAAAAGTTGCCTTGACTGGAGCTAGTCAAAACTATGACATCATACGTACGGGTACCACCGCAGGATTGGGAGAATATGCCAATACCAATGTGAGAGCCACAGTATCTGGAATGGTCCTAGACGTACCGGTTAAAGTTGGTAACCAGGTCATAGAAGCAAACAACTTCAATGAAGGTACAGCGATCGCACTTATTGCAGATGTTAATAAAATGATATTTGAAGGAAAAGTTGACGAGTCTGAAGTAGGTAAAATCAAAGAAGGATTACCACTGGAAATTACCGTTGGTGCCTATGACAACAAAAAATTTGATGCCGTTCTTGATTACATCGCTCCTAAAGGTGTTGCGGAAAACGGCGCCATACAATTTGCTATAAAAGGAACATTAAAGCAAAGTGAAGATAATTCCTTTGTACGTGCAGGCCTTAGTGCAAATGCTAGCATCATTCTGGATAAGGCAGAAGATGTTCTCGCGATCAAAGAAGCTTTGGTACAATACGACCCAACTACCAAAAAGCCATTTGTAGAAGTAGCCGTTGGAGATCAGGAATTTGAAAAGAGAGACATAGAGTTAGGATTGAGTAACGGTATTTATGTAGAAATCAAAAGTGGTATTACCAGCAACGATCGTATCAAAGTCTGGAACGCCTTGAAACCAGCGGCAACAGCAACTAATTACGGCGGTTAGAAAAATCTTGTAACAAATACCAATTAAGAACTACCTATAGACATTACCAGATTATGAAGAACTTAATTATTTGCATGGCAGTTTTTGGTTGTTTCGCTTTCGCGAAAGCGCAAACCCCAACAGCCTCTACTAACAATAAGCAATGGACCTTGAGCGAGTGTGTGCAATACGCACTGGAAAACAACATATCCATCAAGCAAAGCCAGCTGGACATAGAATCTGCAGATGCTGATAGACTTAACGCCTTTGGAAACTTTTTGCCTACAGCAAATGCTTCAGGTGGCGTTTCAGAAAATACAGGTCTTAGTTTTAACCCGGTGACAAACAATGCTCAAACCACGACGTTTCTATCTGTTACTGGTAGAATAAATGTAGGTTACACGTTATTTGATGGTTTGAGAAATGTGAGACAGCTACAACAAGCTAAAATCGCTCAGATCGCTAGCTTGTACAGGCTGGACAAAATGAAGGATGACATCTCATTATTTGTGGCAAATAGTTATTTGGAAATTCTTACCAACAAGGCAAACCTGGAAGTTCTTCAATCTCAAAATCAAGTAACTCTAGATCAAATCGAGCGTACAAAGGAATTAGTAGACGCTGGACAATTGCCTAAAGGTGATCTTCTTGAGATCCAAGCGACCAACGCATCAGAGCAGCAGCAAATCATCAATGCTCAAAATGCCGTTACCATAAGTAAGATAAGTCTGGCGCAATTACTTCTCATAAAAGACTACGAGACTTTTGACATCGCAGACGATGATTATGAGATTATTGACGAAAGTATTGCTAGCAAACCTGTAAGCGAAATTATTGCTGGAGCAGAAAGCAATCGCTCTGAAGTTAAAATCGCCGAAAAGGAAGTTGAGCTTGCAAAAAAATCTTTGCAAATCGCCAAAGGAGCCTATTATCCTAGTTTGAGCGCGTTCTTTGGGTATGATACACGTTACACTGATGCAACATCTTTTACTCAAACTGTAGATCCAGACAATCCTGTTTCTATAGAACAGATAGGTGTGGTTCAAGAAACCGGACAAGCTGTGGTTGGTGAATTTCCCAACACCATAGCCACCTTACGTGGTGCTGATCCATTTATTGACCAGTTGTATCAAAACGATGGTATCGCTTATGGTTTCCAATTAAGCATTCCCATATTCAATGGTTTCAGTGTTCGTAGCAACGTGCAGCGCAACCAAGTAAACCTTAAAAGAACGGAATATCAATTAGAGCAAGCAAAGCTGGATCTTGAAAGTAACGTTTATCAAGCTTATGTAGATGTGAAAGGTGCACGCGAGTCCTATGAAGCAGCAAAAAAGGCAGTAGAGTCTCAAGAACTGGCTTACAACTATGCCACAGAACGATATGATGTAGGGTTGACGAATGCTTTTGATTTCAGCCAGAGTAAGTTGAGATATGACAATTCAAAAATCAATCTGAATCAAGCCAAATTCAATTACCTATTTAGACTTAAAGTGCTTGAATTGTTCTTTGGTATTGAACCAACAGATTTAAAACTATAGAAGATGAATAGAAAATTACTAATAGCATTAATTATTGTTGGAGTACTGGTAATCGGGTTTGGTGCGCTTAAGGTTTTAGGTGTCATAGGATCTTCAGATGAAGGTACTAAGGTAGAAACCATGATCGTTGAGAAAATGGACGTGACTGAAACCGTTAGCGCTACTGGTAAAATCAAACCAGAAATTGAGGTAAGTATATCACCTGAAGTTCCTGGAGAAATCATTCAGTTAAATGTAAAGGAAGGCGAGGCTGTAGAGAAAGGTCAGTTGCTCGTTATGATCAACCCTGATTTGTTGGAGTCTAGTGTTAACAGATCAAGAGCAGGTCTTTCCAATTCTAGATCTAACTATGCACAAGCTCAGGCCAGTCTTACAGAAGCTAAAGCCAATTTTGAGCGCAGCTCAAAATTATTTAAGAAAGGCGTCATATCGCAATCAGATTACGATACTGCGCTAGCTAATTACGATCGTGCTCAGGCAGCAGAACGTTCGGCTTACTTTAGCGTTCAAAGTGCGGCAGCAACCGTAAATGAAGCTGCAGATAATTTGGGACGTACCAGTATTTATGCACCTATGACAGGTACCGTTTCTCTTCTTGCCGTTGAATTGGGTGAAAGAGTAGTGGGAACTCAGCAAATGGCTGGTACTGAATTGTTGCGGGTAGCAGATCTTTCCCAAATGGAAGTTGAGGTAGATGTCAATGAAAATGACATTGTAAAGATCAATGTAGGCGACAAAGCCATTGTGGAAGTTGACGCGTACCTTAAAAAGGAATTTGAGGGTCAAGTAACTGAGATTGCAAATACGGCAACAGGAACGCTTACTGCAGATCAAGTGACGAACTTTAAAGTTAAAATTAGAATCCTTTCTGAATCCTATAAAGATCTCACCGAGGGAAAACCAGACAATTACAGTCCTTTCAAACCTGGAATGACGGCTACTGTGGATATTATTACAAAAGAACGTAAAGATGCTATTGCCGTGCCTATAAGCGCGATTGTAGTAAAAAATGACACCACAAGCTCCTACAAAAAACCTGAAGTCACATCGAACACTGAAAAGTTTGAATGTGTCTTTGTTGAGGAAAATGGTAAGGCAAAATTGAAGGTGGTCAAAACAGGAATTCAAGACGATAAAAACATTGTCATCATTTCTGGTTTGGAGCCTGGTGAAACAGTGATCACAGGTCCTTATAGAACAGTTACAGATGTTCTCAAAAGCGGAACCAAAGTAAATGCCAAGTCTACGCCAGATAAAAAAGCAGCTGAGACTGAATAATCATTTGGTATGCCTTTGATTCTTTGCTTGGAAACCTCTTCTACCAATTGCTCTGTTGCATTAGCAACTAATCGAGGTAGTTTTGAAAATGACTTAGGCGTAGTGAACTGCTTGGATCTTAATGAAGATCAAAGCGACTCTTACAGCCATGGAGAACGACTTCACGTTTTTATTGACGGGATACTCAAAAGGAATGAGTTATCAACCACAGACCTTGATGCTATAGCCGTAAGTAAAGGTCCTGGTTCTTATACGGGTTTACGAATAGGAGTCGCAAGTGCAAAAGGCTTATGCTTTGCGTTAGACATACCATTAATCGCCATCGATACATTGGAGTCACTTGCCTTGCAAGCTCCTCAACCATCTAATTACGTGATCCCGATGTTAGACGCTCGTCGCATGGAGGTTTATACCAGTGTTTTTCAAAACAATAAAAAGATCAAGGAAACGACAGCTGCCATCTTGGAACCTACCACATTCCAGCAAATTTTAAATGAAAATAATGTTACTGTCATAGGTTCTGGAGCCTTGAAATTTAAAGAACTCAACAAGGATCATAAGAACACTTATGTTGATGCCTTACCGACCGCCTTAACTATGTGTGATCTTGCCATGGCTGCCTATAAAAAAAGCGATATCGTAGAAGACATCGCTTATTTTGAACCCTTTTACTTGAAGGAGTTTAAATCAAATTGACCTTTTTTAAGGTAGATTTTGAATTTACTTTTTATTCAAAAACCTTATTAATTGTAACTTGAGAATATTACTAAGTAATACGCATAAATGTTTGGAGACCAATATTTACCCATTTATCGCCACAACTCTATTGATTTTACCTGGAATCATTTCTTTCAACATCGTTTCGATTCCATTTTTTAGGGTCATGGTTGAACTAGGACAACCGCTACAAGCTCCTTGAAGTATGACATTTACCTCTTGGGAGTTTTCATCATAGCTTTCAAAGGCTATGTTACCACCATCACTCGCTACAGCTGGTCGTATGTACTCATCTAGTATTTCTACGATCTTTTTTGAGACCTCACTCAAATTCTCAAACTTAGGCAAGCTCATTTCCTCGCCTTTCTCTTTGGAAGTGCCCGCACTGTATTTGGAAACACCTATCTCTTCGCCGTTTTCAATGGACTCTTTTATAAATGACCTGATTTCATTGGTGATTTCTGGCCACTCAACTATATCATGCTTTGTGACTGATATATAGTTCTCATCCACAAAGATTTCTTTTACAAATGGAAAGGTGTACAGCTTTCGCGAAAGCGAACCAGATTCAGTATCCTCAATTGTTTTAAACTCCTGACTGGTGACCGTCAGCTTCTTATTAGCGACATACTTCATCACGGACGGATTAGGAGTAGCCTCTGCATAAACAGTTACTGGAACCTTCTTGACTTCGCCTTCTTCTGGTAGTAGAGGCTTGTCGCTGTTGAGGTATTGTTCGATTTGTTCTGCGACCTCATCCTGTACATCGCTCCATTCAACAATGTCATAGCGTTCAATAGCAATGAAGTTTTGGGCGATATAGACCGTTTTCACAAACGGCAGGTAGAAAAGCTGTTGTGCTAGTGGTGATGGCTTTGCCTCATCAATATTTTTAAACTCATAACTGTGATTCTTCACTAAAAACTGGTTGCTTTCAAACTTAACGATAGCATCATTTGTAGTGGAAACGACTTTTATGGTGTGTGTGCTCATAGCTTAATTATTATGCTTGCAAAGATAGAGCGATCATAGATCAATCGGCTTTATTTGTAAATGCATTCTTTTATGGTTCAATGGTCAAATACAATCGTTAACCTAGACTAGATGCCTTGCCTGATTGTTGCTATTATATGATATATTTGAAGCAATGGACAATAACAGGCAAAATGTATTTGTCGCGATAAAACAAATAGTACCGCCTTGCGTTATTTCTGTAGAATTTACTTGATGAAGCATTTTTTCTTTTTCCTCTCATTTGTCTGCCTTGTTAACTTGAGCACTGCTCAAGAAGGAATACCGGTGTATCAGGATTATTTGATGGACAATCTGTACCTATTACATCCATCCATGGCGGGTGCTGCAAATTGCGGTAAAGTAAGAGCCACGGCAAGACAGCAATGGTTTGATCAAGAGGATGCTCCTAACTTGCAAACCTTGAGTTTTAATACCGCGATAGGACAAAATAGTGGTATAGGTGCGATTGTATTTAATGACAAAAACGGGTATCACTCACAGACAGGTGCCTACTTATCTTATGCATATCACTTGCAAGTAGGTGGTGGTTATGAGGATTTGAACCGATTGTCTTTTGGCGCAAATGTAGGATTGGTACAAAGCCGCCTGGATGAGACCAGCTTTGACCGTACGAACTTTGACCCTATTATTACTGGCGTTCTCGTTAGTGACTCCTATTTCAACATTGATTTTGGGATGTCTTATCTGTACAAGGATTTCTTTGTTCATGCCACGCTGAAAAACCCCATTTTTCAAAATCGTGAGATATACTCAGAAGGTTTTGAGAGTACCAACCAGCTGCGCTACATCGTAAATGCCGGCTATTTGATCGCTCCCAGAAAATCTGACTGGCAATTTGAACCATCTGTATTGTACCAGCGTACAGATCGTACCAAGGAACAATTTGTGGACCTTAATGCCAAAGCTTTCTATGACTTGAATGAGGATACAACCCTTTACATGGGACTTTCCTATCGTCAAAGTTTTGAAGGAGCCGAATTCCAGAATGGAGCCGATATCCAGCAACAAAACCTATCCTTACTGTCACCCTTCATAGGAGCAAAATTTGACAGCTTTACCGTAGGCTATACCTATAGCCAGCAATTTGGCGAGGTTCAGTTTGCGAGTGGTGGTTTTCACCAGATCACGTTGGGAATTGACTTCTTATGTACCAAGGATCGCTGGAGCTGTAATTGCCCGGCGGTGAACCTATAAGCCTTACCGTTTTGTCCAAAACCAGAAAACTTCTCAATGACGAGCTGGATAGGCTGTCACCAGATCGCTTTCGCGAAAGCGAAAAAACACCACTCATCATCGTTCTTGACAATGTTCGCAGTTTGAACAACGTGGGAAGCGTTTTCCGCAGTGCAGATGCCTATCGTGTAGAGAAAATATATCTGTGCGGTATTACCGCGCAGCCACCGCATCGAGAGATACGCAAGACCGCACTGGGCGCAACCGAAAGTGTCGCTTGGGAATATGTAGAAAATACCATAGATGTCATCAAAACACTCAACGATGCTGGTTATACCACATGCGCGATCGAGCAGGCAGAACGCTCTCAAAACCTCTACAATTTTTCACTATCTAAAGGTGATAAGGTCGCCGTCGTGCTGGGCAATGAAGTCAAAGGTGTGCAACAAGACGTGGTAGATGCCTGCAAGGAAGTGATTGAACTGGATCAATTCGGCACCAAGCACAGTTTAAATATTTCAGTTTGTGCTGGGATCGTGATGTATGATATCTTTAATAAGATTAGTTGGCTACGATAGCTTCACTTATTTGTTCTAAAACCTTGATGTAATCTGCTTGATTATTCACAAAATCCAGATCTGTCACGTCAATGACTTTTATCTTTAGGTCCTTCTGCGATCTGATGAAGTCAGAATACCCTTGTTGTATCTGCGCTAAATAACTGGCTTCAATATTTTGTTCATAGTCGCGACCGCGTTTCTTGATGTTTTCGAGTAATCGTTCCTCGGTTTGATAGAGATATACGTAAAGGTCTGGCTTGACCAGTTCCTTATACATCATATTGAAGAGACGCTTGTAAAGCGCGTACTCTTCTGAATGTAAGGTGATTTTACTGAAAATCAATGACTTGATTACATAATAATCTGCCACGGTAAAGTTGGAGAACAGCTCATGCTGTGCCACATCATCACTAAGCTGTTGGTAGCGATCTGCTAGAAAGGACATCTCTAGCGGAAAGCTGTAACGCTCTTTATCTTCATAGAAAAGTGGTAAAAACGGGTTGTCCGCAAAACGTTCCAGTACGCATTTACCTTTAAAATCCTCACTGATCTTATGGGCCAGGCTGGTTTTTCCAGATCCTATATTTCCCTCAATCGCAATAAAGTTGAGCTGATCAATGGGAAATCTATTCAAGGCAAGATGATCGTTGTCCAGGCTGCTTTTATTCTTGGAAATAAGATTGTCGAGAATCTGTTTTCGCGAAAGCGATATTCCACTTTCCTCCACCAAATGTTCTAGTTCTTTTGAAAATGCCAGTGAACCTATCGTTTTTTTGAGAACAGGATGTTCTACATCACTGGCGATGGCGCTTAAAGGTTTCAGGACAAAATCTCGATCCAGCATATGTGGATGCGGTACCGTGAGCTGTGGATCGTCCATGATCACATCGTCATAAAGAAGTATGTCCAGATCAATAACTCGGTTTTCATAGCTCTCACCAGTTTTGGGCAGTCGTCCCATGGACTTCTCGATGCCCTGCAAGATTTCTAGGGCTTCCGCAGGTGTTTTGATCGCATGCACCAGTATGCAGCTGTTCAAAAAGTCATTGCCGTCAAAACCCATGGCAGGAACTTCATAAACCGGCGCCACTTTGATGATGAGCCCCAATTGCTGCTCAATAAGATCTACGGCGTCGCATAGGTTCTCAAACCTATCGCCTAGATTACTTCCTAATGCTATGAAAATCTTATGGTTATGATGTAGCGTGATGGCAATTACTTTTGCAGCAAATTAAGGAATATTAGCGAACTGCTTTGGTACTTTTGCAGCATTATGAAACAGCTCATAGGCAAGGATTTACGACTGGCTCACCGTATTTATCTGGTGCTCGCCGCCTTGTTTATTTGCTCGCTGGTAGTATCAAATTTGATCTTCCAGAAGTTCTTTTACTGGAATCCCTTTGGGTGGTTCAGGTTTGAACTCTCGGTTGGTTTACTGCCATATCCCATTACTTTTTTGATTACTGACCTCGTGAGTGAGATCTATGGCAGGCGCAAGGCAAACGATCTGGTTCTAGCAGGAATCTTTGCATCGGTCTTTAGTTTAGGGATTATTCATGTGGCGGATATTGCACCGGCGATTCCGGAAAGTGCCATACAGGACGATGTGTTTACAAAGGTCTTTGGCGCTACCACGCTGGCCGTAATCTCCAGCATGATGGCTTATTTGTTTGCCCAATTTGTGGACATACAGATCTACCATTTTTGGAAAAGGGTTACAAAGGGAAAGATGCTATGGCTGCGTAATAATTTGAGCACGTTCTTCTCACAGTTTGTAGATACCATGTCGGTACTGTTATTGCTGTGTTATGCAGGAATATTGTCTTGGGATAAGTTCTGGCCATTATTGGGCGCTGGTTTCTTTTTTAAAGTGCTCGTGGCCTTGTTTGACACACCATTGCTATATGCCGGTGTCTATATATTTAGAAGACTGTTTCGTCTGGAACAGGCTCAAGAAATTCAAATTGATTAATACATTTTAAGTGATATGAAAAAGTTTTTTAAGATTCTGGGAATCGTGATTCTAGTACTGGTTCTGGCCATCGTTGCCGCTCCATTTTTATTTCAGGATCAAATCGCGCAGGCTGTCAAGGACAAGCTCAATGCATCTCTGGATGCGCAGATTGAATTTGGCGAGGTGGATTTGAGCTTTATCAAAGCCTTTCCAGACGCACGTCTCAACATTGAGGATTTGTCCATCATCAACAAAGAGCCATTTGCCGGCGACACCTTGTTCTATGCCCAGCAAACCTACCTGGACCTGCCGCTTTTTGACGTGTTCAATAAGGCAGACGAGCCCATTCGTATCAATGAGCTTATTGTCAATAATGCTGTTTCACGTTTAAAAGTCAATGAAGAAGAAGTGGCTAACTGGGATATCGCTTCCGCGAAAGCGGACTCCCAACAACCTCAAGACACCTCTTCAGGCTTCACTTTTGACCTTAAACATTACGAGATCACAAATTCTGAACTCTCCTATGAAGATATCAGCACTAAAAACATATTGGTCCTAACTGATCTGCAACACAGCGGTAATGGTGATTTTTCACTGGCGAGCAGTACGCTGGATACAGAAACGTCTGCACTTGTGATCTACAGTCTGGATGATATTGAATATTTATCAGGACAACGTGTGCAACTGGATGCAGATATCCTGATGGATCTGGACAATCAAAAATATACGCTCAAGGACAACAAGGCACTGGTCAATGATCTGGAACTGGAACTACAGGGTTTCATTGATCTGGAAGAAGAATCTACCATTGTAGATCTTACCTTTAATGCACCGTCATCTGATTTCAAGAACTTCTTTGCCATCATTCCAGAAACTTACAGGTCTAATCTAGATGGAATCACCACCACAGGTGACTTTACAGTGAACGGTTCTATAAAAGGCCAAGTGACAGATGAGTTGATCCCATTATTGGATATACGAGTTAAATCTGATAATGCGTCTTTCAAATATCCAGATTTACCACAAAAAGTGACCAATATCTATATTGACGCTCAACTCATGAACACAACGGGTAAAGTCGATGATACTTATCTGAATATTGCCAATACTTCTTTCAACATAGGTAAGGATCGCATGCAGGGTAACGCCATGATCACGGCACTTACCTCTAATATGAATGTGGATCTCAATGCTCAAGGAAATCTGGATCTAGGTAACCTTTCACAATCCTTTCCATTGCCAGAGGACATAGATCTGGATGGTAGGCTAGCGCTGGATATGGCAGCTCAATTTGATATGGAAAGCATTGAAAAGGAACGCTACGAACGAGTAAGAACTAAAGGAACCGCATCATTAACTGACTTCAAATACATAGGTACTGCGTTTAAAAATCCATTTTTGATCAATAGGGCAGATATAGATTTGAATACATCTACCATAAAGCTTAATGCTTTTGATGCCATCACTGGTAACACAGACATTAAAGCTAGTGGGACCATCAATAATTTGATAGGTTTCTTGCTACAAGATCAAGGTTTGAAAGGAAACTTCAACTTGAGGTCCAATAGTTTTGACGTTTCTGACTTTATGGAAGAAACTACTGAAGTCGCCAGTGCTAATCAAACTTCTACAGCAACCACTAGCGAGGCAGTGAAGATTCCTGCTTTTCTTGATGCGCAACTGGACTTCAATTTAGGCCAAGTGCTATACGATGGATTGACTCTTAAAAATGTAAAAGGAATCGCAATGGTGCGTGATGAAACCTTGACATTGAACAATACCAGTACGGATATTTTTGGTGGTGCGATCACGGTAGCTGGATCTGTGAGTACAAAAGGTGCGACACCGCAATTCAACATGAATTTGAACATGGCCAGTCTGGATATTGCGCAGTCCTTTCAAGGTTTTGAGATGTTCCAGACCTACGTCCCTATCATTCAAGCCTTACAAGGTAAAATCAATACCAATATTGACATAAAAGGAAACTTGACAGATGACCTGTCACCTATATTAACTTCCATAAGTGGTGATGCCCTAGCCGAATTACTTACCAAAGAAATTTTACCTGGATCTGCGCCATTACTGGATAAACTGGATGAAAAATTAAGCTTTATTAGCCTCAAAGACATCGATCTTACCGACCTTAAAACCAAATTGAGGTTTCAAGATGGTGCGGTACAGGTAAGTCCGTTTGATTTTAAGGTCAAGGACATTGTCGTGACGGCTAGTGGTAGACACAGCTTGACTAATGAAATGGATTACACCATGAACCTAAAAGTACCTGCTAAGTATTTGGGTAAAGATGGCGCTGCGCTGCTTTCAAAACTTCAGGATAGTGAAATTGAGAATCTAACCGTGCCTGTTCCTGTGCGTTTTTCAGGATCTTTTGCGGCTCCTAATGTTCAAGTGAATTTGGAATCTGCGATTACCAATTTGACCAATCAAATCGTAGAAATCCAGAAGCAGAAACTTAAGGATCGAGGTGAGAGTGCGCTAGGCGGAGCGATAGATGACTTAACTACTGGCAAAAATCCACTAGGTGGTATTAAAGATGTGCTTACCGGTAAAAAACCAGCGGCTGAAGATACTACCGCTATTAAAAAACCAACAGACTCTGTTGCAAAACCAGCACCCAAAGAACAAGTCAAGGAAACCGCCCGCAATCTTTTGAACGGTTTGCTGAAGAAAACGAAGGATACTACTGGGAAGAATTAGTTGTAGTTCGATAATGAGCTGATATCAGTTATATGTATAATTATTTTTAAATACAATTTTGAAAAAGGGAACTATGAAAAATGCGGTGACGATTTGCATCATTAGTTTAGTATCGATGATATCAAATGCTCAAGATAAAATTGGAGTATTTGCAGGTGTTAGCGCTGTATCCTTATCTGATGGCCTCTTAGAAAGGGTTGGAATAACTAGTAGCAACTCTTTCGTTTTCCATGCTGGGGTGAATTATGAAACAGTTGTTACAGACAAAATATCATTCGCACCTAAATTGGTTTATTCTCAACAAGGTGATCGTGAAGACGACATAAGAGGTATTCAATATTCTACCTCTTACATCAATGCCCCATTGAATTTTAAGTTCTTTAATCAGCCATATATTCTCGCTGGACCGCAAATAGGTTTCTTGATAGACACAGATAAAAGAGACCGCGATTATGGAGATTTAAAGACTTTAGATTACGGTCTTAATTTAGGAGTTGGTTGCGACATTAAAGACTTTTTTATTGAACTCAACCTATATCAAGGATTTAATGAACTGATCGATGTCCAATTTGAACAACGCAATCCATTTAGGGATATTGACTTGCAAGCGACCAATACGCTAATCCAGTTGAGTTTGGGGTATCATTTTGACTTGTAACTTTAGTCAAAGGCCATAAACTTACCATTTAGTCCACCTTCAAATCCACCACAAAGCCTTCATGGCTGCGTATGTTCATGACTTTGCCGCTTTCAAAAATGAAGTATTGACCTTTGATACCTATCAACTTTCCAGAATGTTCAGGTGTTTTTGAAAGATTGACGCTGGATACTTTTTTTGGGTATTGCAGTACGGGAAAATGAATATGCGTTTCTTCCTTTACGGGTAGAATAAACTCTCGGGCTTCTTCTGGGATGAGGTCGAGCACGCTTTCGCGAAAGCGTAATAAATCAACATCCTCAATATCATTAGTGAGCATTTTTCTCCAATTGGTCTTGTCGGCAACTTTTTCTTTTAAAGCTACCTCTGTGATTCCGGCGAGGTAACGATTAGGTGCCTCGAGAATCGCAACGGCCTCGTGGGCACCTTGATCGATCCATCGAGTAGGAATTTGGGTCTGACGAGTGACGCCTACCTTGATGTTGCTGGAGTTTGCCAAATAAACGATGTGAGGCTTGAGTTGTACTTTCTTTTCATATTCCAGATCGCGATCTTCCTCATCCAGATGGGCGCGGCTCAGTTCTGGTTTCATGATCCAATCACCCGCTTGAGGTATGCTGGAAAAACAGTCGTAACAAAATCCCTGACGCCATATTTTCTTGTCCAGCCCGCAATTGAGGCACTCGTTTGCCACGTGTTTGATCGTAATATGATGGTCGAGTAACTGGTTGGCATGCACAAACTCATCCCTAAAAACCATATAGTATTGAACGGTTTCCTGAAGTTCTGTTTGCATTTTACGAATGGTGCCGCTTACAATCATTTTAGGTATAGGTTGAAAGAAATTGAATTATATTGCCCCAAAAATACCCTAAACCCAGTAGAGCGTGGCCATACCTTTAGTCAATTCTGTAGTTTCCTGGTTCTTGAAAAAGAGAATTCACGACATGGAGTTGTTTATGAAACACCCACAAGAACTGCAAAACAACTTATTGCTGGAGCTGGTGCAGCAGGCCAAGAATACCGAGGTTGGGAAAAAATACGGCTTTCAATCCATTACCAGCTATGAACGATTTAGGGATCAAGTGCCTATTTCAAATTATAGCGATGTACAAGAAGATCTGGAACGTACCCGTCGTGGCGTCAACAATATATTCTGGCCAGAAGAGATCAAATTTTTTGCGATGTCCAGCGGTACAACCAGCTCTCGCAGCAAATTCATACCGGTAAGCCAGCAGTCATTACAGGACTGCCATTATGCAGCAGCTAAGGACCTGTTATGCATGTACCTTAACAACAATCCAGAATCCAGATTGTTTACGGGTCGTGGTTTACGATTAGGCGGCAGCAAGACCTTGGATAAAAGCTCTGGCACATCAGCTGGAGATTTGAGTTCCATTTTGATAGACAACATGCCGTTTTGGGCAGATTATAGTTCTACGCCTACTAATGAGGTCGCCTTAATGGCCGATTGGGAAACCAAAATGCCAGCGATCGTTGCAGAAACGATTAAGGAAGACGTCACAAGTCTTGCCGGTGTGCCTTCATGGATGATGGTGCTGCTCAATAAAGTACTTGAGACGACAGGAAAAGATCATATCCTACAAGTATGGCCGCACATGGAAGTGTTTTTTCATGGTGGCGTAAGCTTTGAGCCTTACCAGGAACCTTTTAAGAAATTACTACCTAGTAGTGACATTAAGTACTATGAAACTTATAACGCTAGCGAAGGGTTTTTTGCCATACAGGATCAAAATGATAGTAAAGAATTACTGCTCATGCTGGATTACGGCATCTTCTATGAATTCATTCCCATGAAAACCTATGGAACACCTGATGAGATAGCCATTCCATTGGAGCAAGTCGAGATAGGTGAGAATTATGCCATCATCATAACCACTAACGCTGGGTTGTGGCGCTACAAAATAGGTGACACGGTTAGATTCACCAGTACCTCGCCATACCGTATAAAAGTGACCGGTAGAACCAAGCACCACATCAACGTTTTTGGTGAAGAGTTGATTATTGAAAATGCAGAGCAAGCACTGAAAAAAACGCTTAAAAAAATCCCTTGTGTCATAAAAGATTACACGGTAGCGCCGATCTTCATGAAAGACAAAGAGAAAGGTGCGCACGAATGGCTTATAGAATTTGACCAACTTCCAGAAAACGAAGAGGCTTTTAGGGAGCTGCTGGATCATCATTTGCAAGAAGTCAACAGCGACTATGCCGCAAAGCGCTACTTAAACACCACCTTGCGGGAACCTACCATCCATTTTGCACAACCAGACCTGTTTTATAATTGGCTCAAGTCCAAAAATAAATTAGGCGGGCAGCATAAAATTCCAAGACTTTCTAATACCAGAGTTTATCTAGACGAGTTGATGGAAATGCAAGACCACGTTTAACACTTTGAACCCTTAAGATTTAGCGGTTAATATTTTCCTATTCCTTGATTGCGTAGTACTTTTGCTTATTCAAAATAATTCTAAATAAGGTTTGGAAAAGACCATTGCACATCTAAAGCGCGGCGAGATCGCGATCATTAAAAATTTTAAGGAGACCGACGTTCCCTTAAAATTGTTAGAAATGGGTTGTCTGCCTGGCAATCTAGTGACGATGATGCAGAGTGCACCTTTTCAGGATCCGATTTATTTGAATATCAACGGTACGCATCTAGCCATTAGACGGGAAACTGCGGCAAAGATAAATGTCGATCCCTATGTCTAGATCTATTAACGTTGCACTTATAGGTAACCCAAATACGGGTAAAACTTCCTTATTTAATAGGTTAACAGGACTTAACCAGAAAGTTGGAAACTATCCTGGCATCACGGTAGAGAAAAAAGAAGGTGTCTGTAAACTAGATCGTGGACTTAAAGCGCATATCCTTGATCTTCCAGGAACTTATAGTTTGAACACATCATCGCTGGATGAAAGTGTGGTTGTGGAAACATTACTCAATAGGAATTCTCGAGACTTTCCAGATGTTGCAGTAGTGGTGAGTGATATTGAAAATCTTAAGCGCAACCTTCTTCTCTTTACCCAAATTAAGGACCTTGAGATTCCTACCATTCTCGTGATCAATATGGCAGACCGCATGGAGCGCAAAGCCATTACCTTGGACATCGAACAGATGGAAATTGAGCTCAATACAAAAGTGGTATTGATAAGTGCTCGTAAGAACCGAGGTATTGATGACCTAAAAGATGCTATCACGCAATATAAAACGCTCAAAACAGATCCTTGTGTCAATGCAAGCGTTATAGATCCTGAATACTTTGAGCGTCTAAGAAAAGCTTATCCGCAACAGCTGGTTTACAAGTTATGGCTGGTGATTACCCAAGATGTAAATTTTGGAAAAGTAGATCGTAACCGTGATTTTGATCAACTCAAATCAGGTTCATTCAATATAAAGTCTGAAGAAGATTTAAAACGGTTACAGCACAAAGAAACCGTAGTACGTTATCAGTTTATCAATGGGTTACTCAAAAAAGTACTTACCGTAGATCAACTGCATGCTAAGGATTTACGCAGTAAGTTAGATCGTGTGCTATTGCACAAGGTTTGGGGTTACCTCATTTTCTTCTTGATCTTGCTGGTTATTTTTCAAGCGATTTATGATTGGTCTTCCTACCCAATGGATTGGATCGATCAATTATTTGCATCCTTCAGCGCCATTACAGCGTCAAGTTTGCCTGCAGGACCACTAACCAGCCTTATTGCCGAAGGTATCATTCCAGGATTGGGTGGTATCGTGATTTTTATTCCACAAATTGCTTTTCTATTCTTCTTTATTTCGCTGTTGGAAGAAAGCGGTTACATGAGTCGTGTGGTGTTCTTGATGGACCATATCATGAAAAAATTTGGATTGAGTGGTAAGAGCGTTGTACCGTTGGTTTCAGGAACTGCTTGTGCTATACCAGCCGTTATGGCGACCCGCAATATCGAGGACTGGAAAGAGCGATTGATTACCATTCTGGTGGTACCATTTACAACCTGTAGCGCGAGATTACCGGTATATTTAATCATCATCGCGCTCGTGATTCCAGATCAAGATTTGTGGTGGATTTTCAACCTACAGGGCTTGACTTTGATGCTGTTGTATTTATTGGGATTTGGTGCGGCTATTTTTTCAGCTTGGGTACTGAATAAAGTACTTCCTATTAAGAGAAAGACCTTCTTTGTCATGGAAATGCCAGCCTACAAATTACCTATGGGCAAAAATGTATTGATCACTGTTATCGAGAAAACGAAAAGCTTTGTTTTAGGTGCTGGTAAGATCATTATGGCCATCAGCATTGTTTTGTGGGTACTTGCCAGTTATGGTTTAGGAGAGCAATTCACAAATGCCGACGAAATCGTCACCCAGCAATATGCAAGTCAGAACTTATCTCAAACTGAACTGGATCAAAAAATTGCATCTCACGAACTGGAACACAGCTTTATAGGTTACATAGGCAAAGCGATAGAGCCAGCCGTTAGACCACTGGGTTATGACTGGAAAATTGGCATTGCGATCGTGAGTTCCTTTGCCGCGCGTGAAGTTTTTGTGGGAACACTGGCGACTATTTACAGTGTTGAAAGTAGCGAAGAAGAAACCATTAAAAACCGCATGCAGGCAGAGACCAATCCCATTCTAGGTGGTCCATTGTTCACTTTTGCCAGTGGTATTTCCCTGCTGTTATTCTATGCCTTTGCCATGCAGTGCATGAGTACGCTGGCGATTGTCAAACGGGAAACTAATGGCTGGAAATGGCCTGCGGTTCAATTCACGGCAATGACCTTGATCGCCTATTTTGCGGCGTTGGGTGCCTTTCAAATCCTGCAGTAATGAACGTCTTGTTGCAACATTTCATGTTATTAGTTCGCTTTCGCGAAAGCGAATTACAAATCTATCTGCAGTACGGTATCGTTATTTTGCTATTGATTGCAGCCGTGGTGTGGCTGTTTAGAAAAAAATTATTCCCGTCACGTTATAATTCCAATAATTGCGGCGATGGTGATTGTGGTTGTCATTAGCATTTGAAGCACAACATCAACACATAAAAAAAGCCCGTTCAACGAACAGGCTTTTAGATGTAAGAAATATAAATATGTATTACTGGATAACTCTAACGTTAACAGCATTCATCCCTTTTTTTCCTTCTTTTTCTTCGTATTCCACTTTGTCACCTTCTCTAACCTCATCGATTAGTCCAGTTACGTGCACGAAGCAGTCTTGATTTGTTCCATCTTCAACGATAAAGCCGAAACCTTTTGACTCATTGAAAAATTTTACGGTACCTTGTTTCATTATAAAAAATTGTAATAATTAAGCCACAAACATAATAAGATTCTTTGAACCAAATTGTTAATAACTTAAATTATTTACTTTTTCCAGTATTGATGGGCTTTTATGATGGTAATTTAGGTGAGCCATCGATGTAAATGGTTGTTCCTTTGACACTTCGGTCATACATTACGATGCTGCCAGCCACAGAAACATTGAGACTTTTAGGCGTCATAAACTTGATGAGATGGTGTGACTTTTCAACCGCTTTTTTGCTCAATCCGTGATCTTCTGCACCTAGCAAATACACCGCATTACGTGGATGGTGAAACTCTTCCAACAGGGTTGCTTGATCTGCCAGCTCAACACCTATGAGCATGGCACCTTTAGGAAGATGCTTATAAAACTCGTCAAAAGTTTTGTAGTGAAAATAGGGAATGGCATTGACGGCATTGTGAGTGTCGCTGGCTTGTTTTGCATAACGATTCCCAATGGTAAAAATAAAACTCGCTCCAAAATTCTGAGCACTGCGCCACAGCACACCTAGATTTTCTGGCGTCTTTCCATTTTCTATCCCAATACCAAAAAAGCTATTCTCTAATGGATCTATCATCGCTGTGGTTCCATGGTTCTAGTTTCAACAACGGCCATTCCCAGGTGCAATTTTCCATAACCTATTTTACCATCAAAGTAGTCAAAAGCCGGTTTCATCGAACGGTCCTTTTTGAAGTTGGGCAGCATGTTTTCCAGCTTTTCTAGGTCAACACCATCCAGTAATGGATCCACTTCTACATCACGGTGTGATGCATAACGTTTACCTAGGTGTGATAGAATGGTATCTGCTTTTAGGGAACGTTCCTCTGCAATTTCTTCAATGGATTTTCCAGCCCAGAAAGCTTCCACGCTCTCCATCACCGTATCTGATAATCCGCTGATATTGGAGCGTTTCTTCTTTTTCTTTTTAGTTGCCGCACGATAGATAAAGCTAGATGGTCTAGATTCTTTGTGTTGTTCTACTACTTTTAAAAATTGTTGACTGTATTTATCATGTTTATGGACACCAACTCCAGTAATATCTGCAAACTCGTTATCATCTAGTGGTAATCGCGCTGCCATATCCTTAAGTGTTGCGTCACTAAAAACCATATACGGCGCCAGATTTTCTTCCTTGGCAAGGCTTAAACGCAATTCTTTTAATTCTTTGAACAACTCCTTGTGAACCTCTTCGGGCAATTCCTGTAATTGCGCTGCGGCAGCTCGCTGCTCTGACTTGGGAATTACTGCTAGTCTAACGGGCTTGTCCTCAAACAATACCTTTTCAGATTCAGGAGTAAGTTTCAAATGGTTGTTTTCATGAAACGCGATCTCCAGTAATCCCTGATTGATCAATTGGATGATATACTGTTGCCAGTCGTTCCATGAAGTTTCTTTTCCTGCACCATAGGTCTTGATCTTATCAAAGCCACTTTCCATGACGCCAGCATTATTGGCACCTCGTAACACATCTACCAGCAAATTAAGAGTAGCTCTTTGACCCATGCGGTACACGGCACTCAAAGCCATTTGTGCCTGTCGTGTACCATCCATAAAATCTGGCTTGTTGAGGCAAACATCGCAGTTGCCACAATCTTGTTCCAGAAACTCATTGAAATAGGACAACAACATGCGCCTGCGGCAGGTGAGCGCCTCGGCAAATTGTTTCATTCGTTCCAGTTTTGCGATCTGCACCTCGCTATTCCCGCTACCTTCTGCAAACTTGCGCAGCTGGATCACGTCTGCATAGCTGTGAAACAGTAAAGCTTGCGATTCAAGACCGTCACGACCGGCACGTCCTATTTCTTGATAGTAGCCTTCGACGTTTTTAGGCATGTTGTAATGGATGACAAAACGAACGTTGGACTTATCGATTCCCATCCCGAAGGCGATCGTCGCCACCACAATCTTGACCTCGTCCTTTATGAATTGTTCTTGTACGCTTTCGCGAAAGCGATTTTCCAATCCAGCATGGTAGGCAGCAGCAGAGAACCCTTGTCCCTTCAACTTTGCTGCAATATTCTCGCAGCTCTTGCGGCTCAAACAGTAAATGATCCCTGAGCTTTCTTTATGATGGTTCAAAAACCTAAAGATTTGCGTCATGCGGTTGTTGCCGGGACGCACTTCCAGCATGATATTGGGCCTGTCAAACGACGCGACAAACTCTCTTGCATTGTCGATAGCCAGTTGCTTTTTTATATCGGCTCGAGTGGCACGGTCAGCGGTTGCGGTGAGTGCAATGAGACTGGCTTCTGGAAAGGATTTCTTAAGGTAGGAAAGTTGCGTATAGGCAGGCCTAAAATCATGTCCCCATGTTGAGATACAGTGTGCCTCATCCACAGCGATAAGTGAGATTTTGACTTCGTTTAAATGATTTTGCAACAGCGAGATGCTTTCTGGAGCCACGTATAGAAGTTGTAGCTGATTGCTTTGCAGTTTTTTAATCACCTCATCTTGGTCTGCTGTATCCTGTGAGCTATTGAAAAATCCAGCTGCAATGCCATTTGCATTAAGCGCATCTACCTGATCCTTCATTAATGCGATGAGTGGTGAAATCACCAGCGTAATACCGGGTAGAATGAGTGAAGGCAGCTGGAAACACATGGACTTACCGCCACCTGTAGGCATTACCACCATCAGGTCATTGCCGTCAATAACGTTGTCGATGATCTTTTCTTGAAGCGGTCTAAAGCTGTCGTACCCAAAGTGCTTTTTGAGTAATTCTAATTTTGTCATGGCGTGAATTTGTTGATCTGGCGTTGAAGCAATACAAAGGTATAAAGTTAGTCAAACGGCACAAAGATTGAGTATGCTTTTGCACGATGGTGTTCATCACATGATAAGCAATCCATTATCTTTACCTACTCTTATTATAAATAGATTTTTGATATGAAGAAACTGATAGCTGTACTCTTTTTTTCCTGCTTTTTTTATGCAGGCGCACAATCGATTAATGATTACAAATATGTGGTGGTCGATAATCAGTATGAGTTTCAAAATGAGGCAAACGAGTACCGCTTAAATGAGTTGATGGTTTTCGAATTAAAAAAATATGGGTTCAATGCCTATCGCAACTCTGAAATTTTACCTGCCGACTTGAATCGCGGGCTTTGTAACTCACTAAAATTAAATGTGTACAAATCTGGCTGGTTGTCAACGGAATTGTATGCAGAATTAGTAAACTGCGGTGGAGAGGTTCTTTTTACTACACCATCCGCTCGCAGCAATACAAAGGATTACCGTAAGGATTATTTTTCCACTGTTCGTGAATCCTTTAAGTCATTTGAAGATCTGAATTATCAATATACAGGTGATGATCAATATATCGCACCTACCAGACTACTTACCATTCAAGAAGAGCAACAACTCAAAAAGGCTAAAGAAGTAAAGTCAAAAGAAAATAAAACGGTAGATGTTACTGCTGAGGAAAAAGCGGAGACTACACCAGACAATCTAAAGGAAGTATCTAGCGCGTTGCCCGAAGCCATTAAAATGGACTATGAAGACGTCAGCATTACTGGCTTATCGATCAAATTCGACAATTCAAAGGATACCTTCCAATTATTCAAGAATGGAGAAGTAGTGGGTTCTGGGCGTAAATCTGCTGCTGGGGTTTACCTTATCACTGCCGAATCTTTTACAGGCCTCGGCTTTCAGGACGGTAATAATTTTGTGATTGAATTTGATCAAAATGGTACTACCCAACGTATCGTGCTTGCCAAAATATAATCACTGATGCTTTCCTACCTCAAACCTGTGTTTTCTTAAAAATTGCTTGCCACTGTCAATGGCATCATCTTCTAGCGTGGTCGCCGTGTTATCGTTCCGCCGGTTGAGGTAACCAAAGAGTGAGATGACACCCAGCATTTTTACGATCTCACCGTCGTCCCAAAATTCATGCAAGTTCTTCTTTATACTAGCATCTACGGCATTGGGAATTTGGCTCGCTGCAAGGGAAAAATCTAGTGCCGCTCTCTCCACTGCAGAGAACCCGGGATATGTTCTATATTCCCAGATATTATCAAGCTGTTTCTGTTCTGCGCCGTAACGTTCTGCTGCTCGAATGGCGTGTGCCTGACAATAGCGGCAACCCTTAGCATTACTGGAAACCCAAGCGATCAATCGGTTCAAGGCGCTGGTAACGCGACCTTCATTTGCCATAACGGCCTTGTTGAGGTTTATGAATGTTTTTGAGATCGCTGGCCTACGTTGCATGGTCCATACTGAGTTAGGGCAAAAGCCCAAAGTCTCATTAAAAAATACAGCAAGTTCTTTAGTTTCTGGATCGTGACGTGATCTGGCGGTAATGGAATTACTGACAACATGTTTCAATAGAATGATCCGGAAGTAAGAGAAATTCTTTAATTCATTTTTTCACGTTTACCTTTAAGCATCTAAATCACTATCATGAGAAATAGGCTGACTTTATTCTTAGGTGTATTCTTTTTGATTGTAGGTACTTTATGGCGGCCTATCCTATCACGGATGAATTCCTTGACGGAATTGGACTTCTTGAGATTTGCCAATCAAAGCCGCAACTTTATCATTCTTGGCTTAGCATTCCTATTTGTATTCGTCCTGCGCAAGATCAAAAGTAAATTCCTCCAAAGATTTGATATTCAAAAGGAAAACAACCTTAGAGCCAGAAAAGTTCATACCCAAGTTGGCATCCTTGAAAAGATCCTCATATTTATAACTTTTCTAATAGCAATTGGTCTCATATTACTTTCTTTTGAAAATATAAAGGAAATAGGAATAGGCCTTTTTGCATCTGCTGGTGTGGCTGGTATCATCATAGGTCTATCTGCCCAGAAAATGGTAGGTGCCTTGCTTGCAGTCATACAGATAGCCATCACCCAACCGTTTAGGCTTGGTGATGCTGTCGTGGTAGAAGGTGAATGGGGCTGGATTGAAGAGATCAACCTTACCTATGTTGTCGTTAGAATATGGGACAAGAGAAGGCTGGTATTGCCATCCAGCTACTTTTTGGAAAAGCCATTCCAGAACTGGACTAAAAATAGCGCAGACATCATAGGCACCGTCTTTTTATACACAGACTATAGCGTTCCTTTTGCAGAGCTGCGTGCAGAGCTCACCAGAGTATTGCAGTCAACCGACTTATGGGACGGCGAGGTGAATGTATTACAGGTCACAGACTCCAAAGAATTTTCTATTGAATCCAGAATTCTTGTAAGCGCTAAAAACTCGCCTACAGCCTGGGATTTGCGGGTTTTTGTGCGTGAAAAGATGATTGAGTTCATTCAAAAGAACTATCCAGAAAGTTTCCCCAGAACGCGAGTGGAACTCAAGGATAAGAAGGCAGATATTCAGGCCAGTTGATAAATGAACTTATCTTTGATGTCTTAAAACACCATTTTGCGCTGGACACTCAAACCACCACCAGATCCTGAAAAACAGGAACAACTAGCCCAAGATCTCAATATTGATCCGGAGCTGGCGGGTTTGCTGGTGCAGCGTGGTATAGACGCTTTCGCGAAAGCGAAATCCTTCTTCAGACCATCTCTTAAAGAATTGCACGATCCATTCTTAATGGCAGATATGCAACTTGCGGTGGATCGTATTCTGCAAGCTGTAGAAAACAGTGAAAACATCATGGTTTATGGCGATTATGATGTCGATGGAACGACTAGCGTTGCGCTCATGTCCACTTTTTTACAGAGCTTTTATCCTCAAGTATCGACCTATATTCCAGATCGTTATGATGAAGGTTATGGCGTTAGTTTCAAAGGGATTGATTATGCTAGTGACAATAATTTCACTCTCATCATTGCCCTGGATTGCGGCGTGAAAGCAATAGATAAAGTGGCCTATGCGCGAGAAAAGGGAATTGATTTTATTATCTGTGACCACCACAGGCCAGGTAAGGAATTACCAGATGCGGTAGCTGTATTGGACCCAAAGCGAGCAGATTGCAACTATCCGTTTGATGAATTGTGCGGTTGTGGTGTTGGCTTTAAATTGTGCCAGGCGATCGCAAAGGTCAAAGGATGGGATTTTGAGATATTGATTCCTTATCTGGATCTAGTAGCCACCGCGATAGGCGCAGACATCGTTCCCATGGTAGATGAAAATAGGATACTAACCTATCATGGGCTGCATGTGATCAATACCTGTCCACGACCAGGATTTCAGGCGATCATTTCCCAGCTCAACAAAAGCTCGCTCACATCTACAGATGTTGTTTTTACCATTGCACCACGCATCAATGCTGCGGGAAGAATGAAACACGGTTTGTTCGCCGTTGAATTACTCACTGCCGAAGATATTGACACAGCAATAACGCTCGCCAAAGCTATTGAACAAAACAACACAGATCGCAAAGAAACCGATAAATGGATCACCGATGCAGCGCTGGATCAGATCATTGCCAATGAAGAGAAGAATGGTTTCTCTACGGTCGTTTATGATCCCAGCTGGCACAAAGGTGTTATAGGTATTGTAGCTTCCAGACTTATAGAAACCTATTACAGACCTACCGTCGTCTTTACTAAAAGCGGCGATAAGCTGGCAGCCAGTGTACGTAGCGTCAAAGGATTTGACGTTTATAATGCGCTAGAGCAATGTGCTGAATTTATTGAACAGTATGGAGGTCATAAATATGCGGCTGGATTGACCATAAAGGAGGAACACTATGAAGGTTTCAAAAAGCGATTTGAAGAAGTAGTTTGTGCCACCATCAAAAATCAAGATCGCACTGAAGAGGTCACTATTGACATGAAACTGCCGTTAACATCGATCTCACCTAAGTTCTACAGGATCCTGAAACAAATGGAACCTTTTGGTCCTGGTAATATGACGCCCGTTTTTTTTACCGATAACGTAATGGACACTGGTTATGCAAAAGCGGTTGGCGCAGATGGAAAACATCTCAAGGCCTGCATTACTACGGGAAAGAATTCTGCTGTAAAATATAATGCGATAGGATTCAATTTAGGAGATAGAATAAGTTTGATCAATGAAAATCAAACGTTTAAAATGGCTTATTCCATTGATGAAAACACCTGGAATAATGTGACCAGTTTACAACTTAGGTTAAGGGATATTCATTAATGACTCGGCATGTGCAATCAATTGTAAGAGCGCATTTATGGTAACTGGTTTTACCACAAAGTCTTTGATGTCCTCGTACTTTTTAGCTTTGATCCGGTCATTGGGATCAATGGATGAGCTGATTAAGTAAACGATAATTTCTTTCTTGTCAGCAAACTGTGAGAATTCATCCATAAACTGCCAGCCGTCCAGAATAGGCATATTGATGTCCAATAAGATGATATTAGGATAAGGCAAATTATTTTCCTTGCGGAAATCCAGTTGCTGCTTTGCCTCTAGGCCATTTGAAAACGTGTCAATGCGATGGGTTAAATGATTTAACTCCAACATCTTCTTTATCGTAAAGGTAAAGATGTCGTCATCATCTATGATCCACGTGTAATCTATTGCCATCTCTACAGAGTGATATTAAATTTAGTACCTACATTTTTTTCACTCTCGACTCTAATCGTTCCGCCCATGGCTTCTACCTGATTTTTTGTCATATAAAGACCTATACCTCGAGCATCTTTGTTCCCGTGAAATGTTTTATACATTCCAAAGATCTTATGTCCATTAAGCTTCATATCAATACCTATACCATTGTCTTCAAAGATGATTCTAGATTTCCCTTTGTGTTTATAGGCTTTGATGGTGATTCTACCGGGCACATCTTTTTTTCTGTACCTGATACTATTGGTAAGCAAATTTAGAATAATACTTTCAAGGTAAGCTGGTGATGCTGCTACTGTAAAATCATCATCCATTTCTACATCTACATTGATGTGATATTCCTTAATCTGGGAAGATATGTTTTCCATTACCTTAAAAATGTTTTCCTTAAGATAGATGGGACTCAATTCTATTTTCTTGGTATTGACCGCAACCACATCGTTGAGGTGACTTATGGTTTCAGCCAGTTGAGAACTGGAAGAAGATAGGAGCTTGATGATGTTATTTTGATCCTCAACATCCGTTTCTTGATGATATAAGTTGAGCAAGACTTCAAAATTACTGGAATGGGATCTCAAATTGTGGGAGACAATATGTGCAAAATTGAGAAGCCTTTCATTTTGTTGCTCTACGTACTTGGTAAAGGCTCGCAATTCTTCTTCTTTCTTTTTGATCCCAGATATATCTATGACTTGGATCACTAGGTCGATAGGGTTACCTTGATCGTCATCGATCAATGTCCCAATTACTGAACAAATCACAAACCTTCCTGTAGACTTCTTCAAGTGAATGTCCAGTTCAATACCGTCAATTTTATTATTTAAAAGATCAGTGACGGAATTGAATAATTTTGGGAAATCTGCTTTGAGGACAAATCTTTCAAGAGAAGAAGTTTTGATATGGTCGCTATGATAATTGAGCAGCTCACAAATCTTTGGGTTCACTTCAGTAATGCTCAAATCAATAGGATCTACGACCATCATCCCAACTCCAGAGGCTTCAAAAACATCATGAAATTTGCGTAGCGCGAGCTTATAGTTTTTTTCAGACACGACTTTATCGGTGATGTCTTCAAAAGTTCCGTATTGTCTAATGCATTTGCCGTCAACTATTTCTGCCTTCATAACACTGCGCACCCATCTCTCTTTGCCTTTTGCGGTAATGATCTGCAACTCGACTTCAAAACGTTCTCCTGTTTTGTACGATCTTGCAAATAAGTCAGAGACTATTTCCTGATTAACTCCTGGTTTGTAAAAATCAATACCAGTTGCGATATCAGGAACAAAATCTTTATGAACCTCATGTATCTTTTTTGTTACCATTGACCAGTATAGCTCGTTGGTAATATGATTCATTTCCCAAGTTCCTATTTTTGCCTTGTCAGCAGCATCTAGGAGGAGTTGGTGCTCACGATCGACCTTACTTTGAAGTTTTAAAGTCTCGGTAATATCCTCTGTGGACATTACTAAACCGCTGATTTCACCATTTTGATTAAAAGTAGGTCTTACAGCCCATTTGATCCATTGATGACTGCCATCAGACCTTACGAATAACTCGGCAGGATTAGATTCGATATTACCGTATTTAAGAATACGTTGATGCTTCTGTTTCCATTCTTCACCTATTTCAGGAAAAACTTCGTAGTGGCTCTTTCCTATGATATCTTCTTGTGGCAACTTATAATCACTTAACCACTTTGCAGAATAAGCGATGTATTTGAGATCAGTGTCTAAATAGGCTATCGCAATAGGAGCCTGCCAAATAGCTTTAAATTGAATAGATTGATCCATTTTTAGGGGTGTTTTCCTATTAAAGGTAAAAAGTTTCGACCGATAAAATCTACGTAATGATCACCTAAACGGATTTATAGATTAAAAGTAAATAAATGAGACTAAAAACACAATAGAAATGTTAAAGAAGGCCGATGACCGACTCTTTAGTCCTTAAAACGCTTTAATTTGAAGGATTGCCCACCAAATTCACCATAAGTATAATAAGAGATCCAGTCACCTAGATTGTAGTATGTGGCATTCTCAGAAATGGAGATTTCCATAGGTAGATGCCTGTGGCCAAAAATGAAATAATCAAAATGCTCCTGCTCCGTTTTACGCTTGGCGTATTGCGCCAGCCATTCTTTCTCTTCGCCCAAAAAAACCGCATCATCATCGCCAGAGATCAATTTGTTCTTTACAGAAAGATGCCGCGCCAGCCTGATGCCTATATCTGGATGGATCCACTTAAAACACCATTGAAAAAAAGGACTTGTAAAAATCTTTTTCATGCGTTTGTAACCCTTATCACCAGGTCCTTTACCATCACCATGACCTATAAAAAACTTCTTGTCGTTAAACTCGAAAACCTGTGGATCGTGATAAACGGGAATGCCCAGCTCTTCTTCAAAATACCCGAACATCCATAAGTCATGGTTACCCACAAAAAAATAAATGGGTATACCGCTATCGCGTATTTCGGCTAGCTTGCCCAGTACACGCACCTGTCCTTTGGGGACCACTGTTTTGTACTCAAACCAGAAATCAAACAAATCACCCAGTAAAAAGATCGCGGCAGCATCCTCCTTAACCATATCCAGCCATTGCAGGAATATTTTCTCACGCGGTTTGCTCAGCTCCTGTGTAGGTGCTCCCAGATGATTGTCACTGGAAAAATAGATTTTTTTACCTTCTGGAATCTGCATGGGTTCAAAGATAGCAATCCCGCAACATATCTAATGGCCCATATTTTGCCTACAGTTACCATAGTGTTAAGAGGTAGTTCGCTTTCGCGAAAGCGATATCAATTTCCATCTCCTTGAACTATATTTAAGTCCATGATCAATAAGCGACTTCTTGTTAAGAATCTACTCGCTCATAATGACGAGAATAGCTTTTATGACAAGAAATTTCGAGTGGATTTGTCTACCAAAGAAGGCAAGGCTAAGTTTCTCAAACACATTTGTGCGCTCTCAAATTCAAACCCTGCAAACAACAGTTACATCGTCGTGGGCGTGGACGACCGCAAGAACGAGATTGTAGGTGTCGACTTTTTTGACGATTCAAAATTGCAGAACCTCATCAACGCCTATCTGGACAACCCGCCACTGGTCATGTATGAGAATGTGCCTTTCCCGCATTTACCGGTAGATAAAGTGGTAGGTCTTGTGACCATACGCGCGCAAAAGGGCGTCGTGGCGCTGCGCAAGAATATCTGGAA
The DNA here is from genome assembly GCF_002994045.1 of Nonlabens agnitus. NCBI lineage: Bacteria > Pseudomonadati > Bacteroidota > Flavobacteriia > Flavobacteriales > Flavobacteriaceae > Nonlabens > Nonlabens agnitus. The sequence goes on along the minus strand of NZ_MQUC01000003.1, from coordinate 2,395,018 downwards.
ATATTATGGTGGCGCCGTGTTCTTTAGGGATGGCAGCATGTCCATGCCTAAGGATTTCGGGATCAGGGCAAGCGATGTCAATTCGCCCATCGTGAATGAAATCGAGAAAAATGCCAGCAATAATATTGAACTCACGCTGGACCGAGTTCAAGATTTCATGAATAGGCGTGAGAATGGTTTGGAAGCTTTTTACAAAGTGTTCAAGGAACAGTTTGTCATTTGCTGGTCTGGAAAAATCAAACGCAAAAAAGATCGCGAGTACTATTATCGCGTCGATATAGAGATGGTCAATGAGCAGGTACGCTTGTTTTATAGCGCCCTGGATGAGGTTCAAATCTCCTATGACGAGGATAGTTTTAGCATCCTGGAGTTTGTGGAACTGGGATTAGGCGACCGCCATTCTTACCATCCACTGGAGCGTCAAACGTTGCGATTTTTCCCTAATGGCACCTATAAACTGGAGAGTAAGATTTTATTCAACCCACCATATTACGATCGTCGCACCTTGCATCATATCTACAATACCAATTTGTCACTGCTCAATAAAATCAGCAATGGTGTGCAGCTTAAGGAACAATCCTTGGTCGATTTGCGCAATTTGCCAGAAACCATGCTCATTTGCCACTTCAACAATGTGGGCGAGCCTATAGAAAAAATGAAGGCGGCACGCGCGCACCTCAAAAATTTTCCAGATACCTACAAGGCATATAAGGAGTCCTTGCGTATATTGAGAAAAGTAAAATACAATTCTTGAGAACATTAGCAATAGGAGACATACACGGTGGCCATAGAGCCTTGACACAATTATTAGAAAGAGTAGATCCACAACCAGACGACCGTCTCATATTCCTAGGCGACTATGTAGACGGCTGGTCACAAAGTTATGAGGTCATTGAAGAGTTGATATCGCTCAAGCGAAAACGTGCCAAAAACAATCATACTGCACCCATCTACCTTAGAGGCAATCATGACGAGCTCGTTCTCAATTTTCTGGTAAAGGGACAACAGAATAGACAGTGGTTATTCCATGGCGGCAGCAGCACCGTCACCAGCTATTCCAAACGATCCGATCAAGATATTGCCAGACATGTGGCCTTTCTAACCGAAGAATTGGAAGATTTCTTGGAGCTGGATGGCAATGGCTATTTCCATGCTGGTTTTCACAATTTGAATGGACCGCATCATGAGTACTATAAAAATCTGCCTTATTGGGATCGATCGCTTTGGGAAATGGCACTGTGCATAGACCCAAATCTCTCAGAGGACGATCCCAGGTTTCCCAACCGTCTTAAATTGTACACAGAGATTTTTATAGGTCATACGCCTACCACACGATTGGAATCCACTAAACCCATTCACGCTGCCAACATCTGGAATGTCGATACTGGAGCTGCGTTTACAGGACCTTTGACCGCATTATGCGTGGAAACTAAGGAAGTATGGCAAAGCGACCCGTTGCCAGACTTGTATCCCAACGAGGATGGTCGCAACTAGGGTTTTAACTATGACACCTTCTTGTCTACCGATAGGTAGATTCAAAAGCGTAACACTTTCTTCTAAATTTCTACTAATAAACGTAACTTGAAGTGTAGAACCTTAAAAATCAACCAATATGGGAATCTTTGATAAGATAAAAGAAAAGCTCAGTCAAGAATTTATCGACATTGTCGAATGGCTGGATTACACAGATGATACCATCGCCCACCGTTTTGAACGCTATCAAAATGAGATTAAAAACGGAGCAAAGCTTATTGTGCGTGAAGGGCAAACTGCTGTTTTTGTCAATGAAGGACAACTAGCCGATGTCTTCAAACCAGGAACCTATGACCTGACCACTCAAAACCTGCCTATTCTTTCCACGCTTAAAGGATGGAAATACGGATTTAATTCGCCATTCAAAGCAGAGGTTTATTTTGTGAACACCCATCTATTTACAGATGAAAAATGGGGTACTAAAAACCCGATTACTCTTAGTGACGAGCGATTTGGTTTGGTCGAGATTAGAGCGTTCGGGACCTATGCGTTCAAAATATCAGATGCTGGTAAGTTCATCGTGGATATCGTAGGAACCGATAACAACTTCACCAATTTTGAGATCAATGAACATCTCAAAAGTCTTATCGCCACTAGATTTACAGATACCGTAGGTGAGGCCAATTTGCCAATAGAACTATACGCTGCAAACACTTCAGAACTTTCTGAAACCTGTCAGGAAGTGATGCAACCAGAATTCTTAAGCGTAGGAATTTCATTGGAGAAATTCTACATAGAGAATGTTTCCATGCCAGAAGATCTTAAGAAAGAGATCTTTGAATATAGCCGTATCGATAAAATCGACCTTGACAAATTAACCAAATTCAAAACAGCTAAAGCAATTGAAGCCGCCGCCGCAAATGAAGGCGGAACCGCTGGTGCCGGTATGGGAATGGGAATGGGATTTGTGCTCGCGCAGCAAATGGGCGGCATGATGAATCCTCAAATGGGTGGACAGCAAGCCACTACACAACAGCAAGCGGCGGCAGTGCCGCCACCTATGCCTCAAGCGGTTCAGTATTTTTATGCGAGTAATGGTACACAGGCCGGACCAGTTCCTTTTGAACAACTGCGAGCCCTTTTTGCAGGTAGAACAATAAATAGAGACACACTTATCTGGAAAAGTGGTATGGAAACCTGGAAGCCGCTTAATGAGGTTGAAGAGCTGAAAACGTTCTTAGGCGGCAACACGCCACCGCCGTTACCATAATTCTAAATCTTCTTATTCTTGATTTGATGCGCAAATCGCGATTAGAATATTGTCAAAGAGTTTGCAAAGGAAACATTAAAGCAGCATAAGGCATTCAAGTTTTTAAAAACTCAAGCGTAATAAGGAATCGACAAAGAGGTTCTGCAAACTATAGCCAAATCAAGAATTGGGATTTTTTGAACTCTATATTTCTTACTCAACAGCAAAAGAATAAGTAATTATCATTATTTGAACCCTAAGGCCACATCAATTTCCGAACGAAAAAAGTCCTGTGTCAACTGTGGCGCAGAGCTTACCTATGAACCTGGTACTGATACGATCACTTGTGACTATTGCGGTCATGTGGAGCAAATCGATCAAGAAGTTCAGCCGTTTCAGGAACTAGAGTTGTTGAAATATCTAGAATCCATGGGTGCGCAGTCGCACTCTATGGAATTGACCATGTTGCAATGCAATAACTGTGGCGCTACTCAGCATATCGAGGACAATTACAAATCATTGCATTGTGTGTATTGCACGATGCCATTGATCATAGAAGACCAGTATACTGAGGAATGGATCCTGCCAGGAGCTGTGCTGCCATTTTCCTTTAAGGTAGACAAGGCACACCAGATTTTCAAAACGTGGGTCGATGGTTTGTGGTGGGCGCCCAACAATCTGCAACGCGCCAGTTTAAGTCCAGAGTACACAAAAGGTTTGTACGTTCCCTATTGGACCTTTGACGCACAGCTCGCGTCCAGTTATTCTGGACAGCGAGGTGATTATTATTATGTCACCGTGACGCGTGGGTCTGGAAAGAACAAACGCACGGTTCAAGAACGTCGTACGAGATGGTCTAATGCATCAGGAAATGTGAGTGGTTTTGTGGACGACACGCTGGTTAAAGCGACAAACAATCAGAAAATAAAAATACCTAATGCTATCGCCAGCTGGAAATTGAGTGACCTCAAAACCTTTGATACTCGATACCTGGCAGGCTATGTCACTGAAAAGTACACGATCCCTTTAAAGGACGGCCATTTAGTAGCTACCGATAAAGCAGAGGAAATTGCCAAAAACTGGATACGCCGCGACATAGGTGGTGACGAGCAACGCATCACCAGCATGAATATGGATCTTACACAGGAAACGTTCAAGCACATTTTACTGCCGCTTTATATTAGTTCCTATAATTACAACGGCAAGCGTTACAATTTTTATGTCAACGGCCAGACCGGTGCGATTCACGGCGATCGACCTTACTCGTTTTGGAAGATATTCTTGGCGGTTTTGGCAGGGTTGATCCTGATTGCCGTCATCGCTTATGTTGTGAATTTGCAATAAGGATGGAATGAGTTCGCTTTCGCGAAAGCGATAAGATTGAAAATCTTGGTTACGCAGATAGATCTTTCAACAAAAAAACGCTTGGTTTAAGCCAAGCGTTTTTTCATAAAATGCATTACGATCCTAGTCGGTATAGCCCAATCTTCTGCTTGCCTTGCGCATCAAGGTATTGATTAAATCATCAGGACCACTGCCCAGACCTCCGCGAACTTTCTTGTTATAGTTCCATAGAAGAACACCGTCAGTTGCATTGTATATTTCCATATTGACGATGGCGTTGTTTGTGTTGCCAAAACCTATAAGCAATGTCGTGACGACGGCAGCGCCCTCGCTCATGGGCTTGTTGGTCTCAAGATTACCCATTACGACAGCATCAACACCCAGCATAGCAGCAATGTCTGTAGGTGATTGTGAAGATAAATCGTAAATGTCCAGATTATTTTTGAGTAGGATAGAATTTGTAGTGCGAGGTGGTTGAACGTCTACTTGCAGACTACCTCGCTTTTTTCTTTTCAAGAACCACGAGTACATGGCTTCTTGTATATTCTCTCCTTCCTTCTGTTCCATGCTGGTAAGCTGATCTTGGGAGAGTTCCTTCATCTGCTTTGGCCGCAATTTTATGGTAGCATCAAAAGGTAAAATGGCAATGGTTTTGTGATCTGCCGTTATTTGATCAAAATCTTCATGTTGATAAAGATGAGTCTGCGCGAATGCAGTGAATGTAATAAGCATTGCTAAAATGCTAAAGTAAAATTTACTCATGGTTGGTGGATTAAAATGTTTTCGTTGATTTTCAAAAATAAAACCCTTTTACCAGTATTACTACTGATGAAAGGGTTTTCAATTTTTTCTGGTTTAAACGAGGCTATAGATCAAACTTAATACCTTGCGCTAGAGGTAACTCGGTCGTGTAGTTAATGGTGTTAGTTTGTCGTCTCATGTAAACCTTCCAAGCATCACTACCAGATTCACGACCGCCACCGGTATCTTTCTCACCACCAAAGGCACCGCCTATCTCAGCACCGCTGGTTCCTATATTGACGTTTGCAATACCACAATCAGATCCTGCAACGCTTAGGAAACGTTCTGCTTCTCTTAGGTTATTCGTCATGATGGCGCTAGATAGACCTTGATTCACACCATTTTGAAGTTCCAAAGCGTTTCCTACATCGCCACTGTATTTTAATAAATATAAAACAGGAGCAAAGGTCTCGTGCTGTACAATCTCAAAAGAGTTCTCAGCTTCGGCGATGGCTGGTTTTACATAGCAACCACTTTCATAACCAACACCTTCTAAAACACCACCTTCTACGATGATTTTGCCGCCTTCTTCAACCACTTTAGTCAAGGCATTTTGATAGCCTTTAACCGCATCTTTATCGATCAACGGTCCTACGTGGTTTTTCTCATCCAGTGGATTTCCTATTTTCAATTGCTTATAAGCATCTACCACTGCGTTTTTCACCTTGTCATACATGGATTCATGAATGATCAAACGACGCGTTGAGGTACAACGTTGGCCAGCCGTTCCCACCGCACCAAATACGGCACCTATTACCGTCATTTTAATATCTGCATCTGGAGTGACGATGATGGCATTGTTACCACCTAATTCCAGTAAGGACTTACCTAATCTTTCACCAACCTTGCTTGCAACGATTTTACCCATACGAGTAGAACCAGTGGCACTGATTAAAGGCACGCGCTTATCTGTAGTCATCATTTCGCCTACTTTATAATCACCATTGACTAGACAAGAAATACCTTCTGGAAGGTCATTATCCTTAAGCACTTTTGCGATAATGTTTTGACAGGCGATACCACAAAGCGGTGTTTTCTCACTTGGCTTCCAGATACACACATCACCACAAACCCAGGCAAGTGCCGTGTTCCAAGCCCAAACCGCTACTGGGAAGTTAAAGGCGCTAATGATGCCCACGATTCCCAATGGATGATATTGCTCATACATTCTGTGACCTGGACGCTCACTGTGCATTGTGAGACCGTGCAATTGTCTGGAAAGACCTACGGCAAAATCACAGATGTCAATCATTTCTTGAACCTCGCCTAATCCTTCTTGGTAGGATTTCCCCATTTCATAAGAAACCAATTTACCTAACGGCTCTTTTAATCTGCGTAGCTCTTCTCCAAACTGACGAACAATCTCGCCACGCAACGGTGCTGGCATCATTCTCCAGTCTTTAAAAGCACCTTGAGCGGCGTTTACGGCTTTCTCATAATCGGCTGCAGTCGTGGTGGTCACTCTTGCTATTTCCTGACCGTCTACTGGTGATGAAGAAATGATTTCTTCTCCGCTTCCAAAATGGTGATTACCAGTTGAAGTTCCTTTATTTGTGTTTTGAACACCCAATTGTTGGAGCGCTTCTTCTATACCAAAATCCTTGGCTACGTTTGACATTTACTTTGATTTTAAAATTTAGTCCAGCTTTTCAGCTAGTTTTTTGAAGATCTTTTTTGGATTCTTGTTTTCATATAAGATGTCGTGAACGGCATCTAGAATAGGTGTTTTGGCACCTTGTTTTTGATTGAGCTCATAGGCACTTTTAGTGGCGTAATAACCTTCGGCAATCATGCTCATTTCTAATTGTGCACTACGTACGGTGTACCCTTTTCCCAACATATTACCGAATAATCGATTACGGGAAAAAACAGAATAACCTGTCACTAGCAAGTCACCTAGATAGGCGCTATCATTGATGTTGCGCTTCATTTTGTGTACTTTTTTGATATAGCGCTTCATCTCTCTTATGGCGTTTGACATCAACACGCTCTGGAAATTATCACCATAGCCCAATCCATGCGCGATACCTGCGGCAATGGCATAGATATTTTTGAGTACGGCAGCATATTCAGTACCTATGATGTCATCGCTTATCTTACAATTGATGTAATCGTTCTCAAAATATTCGGCAAGCTCTTTTGCCTTGGTCTCATCTGCGAAAGCGACGGTGAGATACGAGAGTCTTTCCAGAGCCACTTCTTCTGCATGGCAAGGTCCAGTCAGGACGCCTATATCATCCATGTCCACGTTTTGATGTTGATTAAAATATTCACCTACAATAAGACCGGTTTCTGGAACGATACCTTTAATCGCAGACACGACGCGTTTTCCCTCAAAAGAAACGGTTAGCGCAGAAAGCTCTGAATGCAAAAATGCACTGGGAATCGCAAAAATGCACACATCTGCGTACGCCACAATTTCATTGATGTCATTGGATAGCTTTAGCCGGTCCACATCAAATTCTACACTGCTTAAATAACTGGGATTATGATCGTTGCGCTTGATGTGCTCGATGGCATACACACTGCGCATGTACCACCCAACTTCATCCATACTTTCGGTAAGCATTTTTACAATTGCTGTGGCCCAGCTACCGCCACCTAAGACGGCTATTTTGAGTGTTTTTTCCATAGAAAAGTGTGTATTTGTAAAGATACCATTTTTGAAAGTACTGTTTTTTGAGAATTTGTCAACCTATGGAATGGTTAAATGAGGCGATGGAGATAGTTCGCTTTCGCGAAAGCGAAACAACCATACATAACTCTCAGAATATCAATACGATATAAAAATGGCACAATTTTCGAAAACGTTGTAGTGAACTTTAAAAGGATACCGATATGAAATCAATAACTACTCTCTTAGGCGGATTTGCCCTTGCCATCACCTTTGTAAGTTGTGATGCAGAACTTATCATAGGCGATCCAGTGGTGGAACCCACACTTAATGAGGTTCTTTTTTCTCACGATGTATGGTATCTGGACTTGAATAGTGCCCAAGGTAACCTGGACATTCCATTCATGACTCGTGCCTTTACCTTGACATTTGAATATGGAACGCTCTATGCCAACAATAATCTTGTGGGATTGGGTCGTGCAGGATCTGGAATAGGCATTGATGTAGGTGTTTATGATACTTACTTTGATACGTTGACTATTGATCACGACATTGATGGGGTTCATGAATTTGATGTGTATGTCAACAGCTTTAACCGCATTGAACTTAGGGATACCTATAGCGGCACGCGATACTTTCTCGACGGGTACAGCACGAGTACGTTTGACTATGACAAATTATTTTACAACAACATCCAGTATTTCTTGCAAGAGTATGGTGCGTGGGAAAAAACATATACCAGCAATGCAGGTGCGATCAATGAATTTGACCAGGAAAACTACTTAAGATTTAGACCTGGAACCAATGCAGATGTATTCCAGAGCTCACAAGATCGTAATGCGATGACGACTGGAAGTATATTTTGGGATTACAACGGTGAATACTGGGTTGAGGACGCCTCAGCAGGCTCACTTAACAAGCATTTAACGCTCGATTATGATTTTTTAGGCAATGATTATTTCGACCTTTACGTGATCGATGATAAAACGATAGAATTGTATCATGTATTATCTGGTACTACCTATGAATTCAAGGGTAGAAACTTTATACAATACAAGAGTAGTGCGGCTACAAAATCTAGATTACTGGATGTGGATCGCGCAAGGAAAGAAAAATAAAAGTTTCTAATTAAGAAACTGAAGATTTGGTTGGTTGGAAGCCGCCTGTAAACCTTTCAAAAGGTTGCGGGCGGTTTTTTATTTGTAGAAGTTCATCTCTGTGATGTAGGTGTATACTTCTTGATGCAAGAAGTATCTAAGGTCTTGGCCACTGGCAATCCCTTTTCTAATCATGGTAGAAGAAATCTCCATGATAGGAGCATCAATTTTTTGTATGCTGGGATGGTCGATCAAGTCCAACGGTACCTCGCCAGGAGATATTCTAGGATAAACAATGATGCTGTAGTCTTCTAGGAGCACTTTGTAATTCTTCCACTTAGGTAGGCTCTTCAAATTATCTTCACCCATGATCAGGACAAAATCTGTATCTGGATATTTTTCCTTTAGGTGTGCTAAGGTGTTTACCGTGTAATTGGGCTGTGGTAAATTGAACTCTATCTGACTGGGCTTGATTTTTAGATAATCGTCTACGGCAAGATGTACCATGTGCAGCCGTTGATAATCATCCAATAAGGTACTCTTCTTTTTTAAAGGATTATGAGGTGTGACTACCATCCAGATTTCCTTCAAATCGCTGTTTTCCACCAAGTAATTTGCAATGGCCAAGTGGCCTATGTGAATAGGATTAAACGTGCCAAAATAGAGTCCTACCTTACTCTTCTTCATCTCTAGGTACTGGTTGATTGATAAAGTCTTTTACTACTTGAACGGCGCGTTCTTTGGCTAAATTAAGATCGTCATTCTTAATAATGATATCAAACTGCGGTGCGGTGGCCATTTCTGTACTGGCTTTTGCAACGCGCATAGCAATTTTTTCTGGGGTTTCGGTCTTACGCTTTTTGAGTCTTATTTGAAGCTCATTTATAGAAGGTGGCTTTACAAAAATGGCCAAAGTACGTTCTGGAAATTTTTTCTTAAGCCTCAACCCACCTACTACGTCTATGTCAAAAATAACATGTTTACCTAAGGCCCAAATACGCTCTACTTCTGATTTCAACGTACCATAGAACTGATCTCTATAGACTTCTTCAAATTCTAGGAACTCTTCTTTTCTTATCCTGCTTTTAAACTCTTTCAAGCCAAGAAAGTAGTAATCCTTACCATCAATTTCTCCTGTTCTAGGTTCTCTAGAGGCAGCACTGATAGAGAAAGCGAGGTTGAGTTCCTTTTGTTTTAATAGATGCCTTACGAGAGTTGTTTTTCCTGCTCCTGACGGTGCGCTAAACACGATTAATTTTGGCTGTATTTCCATTACAATACGTTAAGCATTTGTTCTTTGATCTTCTCCAGTTCATCTTTCATTTGAACCACTTTTTGCTGCATGGACGCATGATTTGCCTTACTACCTATGGTATTAATTTCGCGACCTATCTCTTGTGAAATAAAGGCTAATTTCTTGCCCTGAGATGTGTCTGCCTGCATGGTTTCCTTAAAATAGTTGAGGTGGTTGTTGAGCCTCACTTTTTCTTCTGTAATGTCATATTTCTCTAGATAATATATCAATTCCTGCTCAAACCTGTTTTCATCAACTTTCTCTTTTAGGTCAACTACGGCTTTTTCAAGTCTGGTACGTATGCCGTCAAGTCGTTCCTTATCGTCAACGATGACTTCATCCAGCAACTGTGCGATGTTATCAATACGATTGGTAAACTCTTCTCTTAGGATTTCGCCTTCGTTTTTGCGATAATCATTGACCGCATCAAGACCTTCTCGAACTGTTTTTAGAACGACATCAAATTCAGAATCTTCCACTTCTTCTTGAGTTGTTAGAAAAACATCTGGAAAGGTGGAAGCGATCTGTACGAGTGGTATTTTGTTATCGGAGTCTAGATTTTTGATCTGAGACAGTTGATCAATGTATTGCTCGATTTGATCAATATTCAAAGTTTGTCCTGTCTTGCCGCTGGTGTTTTCTATGTGCAGAGCAAGGTCGATCTTACCTCTTGAAAGCTGGGCGGCAGCTATTTTTCTAATATCTAACTCCTTCTCACGATAGGCGTTGGGAATCCTTAGATTAAGATCAAGGTTTTTGCTATTTAAGGTGCGTATCTCTACGGTAATCTTGCGTTGTGGTAATTGCTGTACAGCTTTACCGTATCCAGTCATGGAAATAATCATGCGCTCATTTTAGGCCAGCAAAGATAATGAATGCAAATGCTTAGTGCATATCTACACTCTCAGGGTCCAGCTTACTGCGCAGACGACTTAAAGATTGTTGTCTAATTCCCAAATAAGAAGCGATGTCTTTAAGTGGTAGGCGTTCTTCCATATCCTTGTAACGCTCCATAAATTTTAGATAGCGTGTGGTCGCGTCATTGGTAATCATACGAGACTTTTCATCCAGTAGGTTATGGTACCTTTTGAGCATGAGCTTTTGAAATGCGGGAAGCAATCCTGGATAAAGTTTGTTGATGTAGATGAAGTCTTGATGGTTAAAGCACAATACCTCTCCAGACTCAACGCATTGGATTTGAATGTTGGAAGGTGTCTGGTCCACAAAACTATACATGGATGTCATCACATCGTTCTCTGCCACAAATCTGGTGGTATGTAAATCTCCATATTCATCAATGATAGAGCCCTTAAGTATTCCGGACTTGATAAAGTAAATGTTGTCACAAACCTCACCTAGATGAAGCAAGACTTGTTTCTTCTTGATTTTTTTAACCTCAAGCATGCTGAAAATTTCAGTAGCATACTTGATTGAAGGTAAATCTTCTCCTCCAGTTAAATTATGTAGGAAATCTGGTAACTCCATTGTACTCATCTTTATCTTTGTAAATATCGCTTTTACTTAGTGTATATGCAACTAAACTAGGCGTTTAATACAGAATATTCATATTTCAATTGCGCCTATTATCCAATAGGCAATAGTTTTTCTTTTATTCCACACTAGCCTTGATCTTTTCTTCAAACCTTTAAAAACACTTATGTTTAAAAGGAATAAAGGCGTAAAAATCAGTACAACTAGAATTGGTTTTAATGCCATCTAAATCTATAAAATGTAGGAAAACATAACTATGAAAAGATGAGCAAGTTTTTAAAACCATTGGCCTAAGTCTTGAGAATAGCGCTATGGCTCAGACATAAAAAGCCTGTGTTGTATACTAATTTCACAGTAAAAATCATACATACGCAACTGGTCCATGTTTGGTTTTATTAAAATTGTTGAATGATTGATTCGTAATTTTACTCCAACCTTGATATATGATCGCCACAATACTTTCTACTAAACAATTGACTTTACCGCAACAGCAATTGGTATTGCACAGCGGTATAGGATTAGTGCATTACGACATTCTAAAAACAGAAACCCTAAAGGTTGACACGGGTTTAAATAACTTGGCACACGTCATCATCACCAGCAAGAACGCTTTGCCAGCCTTACAACCCTATCAGGATCAAGTGGGTTCCGTTTATTGTGTTGGATCAAGTACAGCTCAAGCGCTTGAAAATATGGGTATCAAACCTCGAATTGTCGCAAGCAATGCGGCTGAATTAGCAATGCAGCTGATCAACACACTTCCTAATATGCAATTCACCTATTTGTGTGGTGATCACCGCCGTGATGAGTTGCCAGACCTTTTTAAAAGCCATAAGATCACGTTAAAAGAGGTGATTGTTTATAAATCTGCCATCGTGCACAAAAGCTTTGATCGTATTTTTGCGGCAGTTTTGTTCTATAGTCCTCGTGGTGTTTACGCTTTCGCGAAAGCGAACAAACATCAACCCCAATGCTCCATTTGCATAGGCGAGACAACGGCAACGGCAGCAAGAGAAAAATTCTCTAGCGTGCTGGTTGCCAAAAAACAAACCGTAGAAAACGTGCTGGTGACGGCCATAAAAAAATTGAGAGATGATAAAAAATGATTTGTTCCTACGTGCATTAAGAGGCGAGACCGTGGAAAGACCACCAGTGTGGATGATGCGTCAGGCTGGAAGGTATTTGCCAGACTTTATGAAGCTTAAGGAGAAATATGATTTTTTTACCCGTTGCCAAACGCCAGAACTCGCGACCGAAATTACGGTCATGCCTATTGACCAAATAGGACCAGATGCCGCGATCTTGTTTTCAGATATTCTGGTGATTCCTCAAGCGATGAATATTGAGGTGCAAATGAAGCCAGGCGTTGGACCATGGTTGCCCAACCCTATTAGGTCTGCCGCAGATTTAGATCGAGTAGTGGTTCCAGATGTAGCAGACTCCTTAAGCTATGTGATGGAAGCTATCGATATGACAAAGGATGCTCTTGCTAACCGAGTTCCTTTAATAGGTTTTGCGGGATCGCCGTGGACTATTTTGTGCTACTGTGTGCAGGGTCAAGGCAGTAAAAACTTTGACAAAGCTAAAGAGTTTTGCTTCACCCAGCCAGAAGCGGCTCATGAATTACTACAGCGCATTACAGATACGACGATTGCTTATCTACATGAAAAAGTGAAACATGGCGTGAATGCCGTACAGGTTTTTGATTCATGGGGTGGCATGTTATCGCCAGTAGATTACCAAGAGTTTTCATGGAAGTACATACAGCAAATTATCAACTCCTTGCGACCAGTTACTGAGGTTTTGGTTTTCGGAAAAGGTTGCTGGTTTGCCTTGAACGAAATGTCAAAAAGTGGCGCCGCTGCACTAGGTGTGGACTGGACGTGTAGTGCGCGCAATGCCCGCTATCTTTCTGGTGGAAATATCACCCTACAAGGTAATTTTGATCCCTCAAGATTATTCTCGCCGCCAGCGATGATCAAAAAAATGGTGAAGCAGATGATTGATGATTTTGGGAAGGATAAATACATTGCCAATCTAGGTCATGGAATCCTACCTAACATACCTGTAGAAAACGCCCAGGCATTTGTGGATGCCGTAAAGGAATACTAATGTGAAAAATTACGTCAAGAAGTATTACAAGTTCCTGATTGGGTTAACACCACAGCGCAATCTGGTGTATGGATTTCTTCTTTATAACGTGATAGGAGCCTTGCTTCTTTGCTTGCCATTTTCAAGAAAGGGCGATATTTCTTTTATAGACACTCTTTTCACCTCAACTTCTGCGATATCTACCACTGGTTTGATGACCGTTGGGCTTACAGATCAGTTTACGGTTTTTGGCCAGTTTGTGGTCATGTTGTTGTTTCAGATAGGCGGTATAGGGTACATGACATTTACTACTTACATACTCTTAAACACCAGTCACCATACGGCAAAATGGCGGGAACGTATCTTGAATGCGGCTTTTGCAATACCAGAAACCATCCAGTTAAGACCGTTTCTTAAATCGGTTATTATTTTTACGATCCTATTTGAAATCGTTGGGACAATTTTGTTTTACATAGGTTTCGCAGATCAAGAATGGGGTTTTTGGGAACGCTTGTGGAACAGCATTTTTCACAGCGTGAGTGCTTTTTGTACCGCTGGTTTTAGCTTGTTCAATTCTGGATTTGTCGATTTTGTGGACGATGGCCTCATCAATTTTACCGTTTCCTTTCTGGCAATAGCTGGTTCGTTGGGCTTCATCATATTTTCTGATTTCTATCTCAAGTTTGCCCGTAAAAAGCATGAAGTAAGCTATACCTCAAAATTGATACTCTCTGGATTTTTGATTTTGCTCTCATTGGGTACGGTTGCCATATATTTTACGGAGCCTAGTATCATGATTTTAGAAGGTAAAACGAGATTCTACGCGTCGTTCTTCCAGTCCATGACAGCCATGACCACGGTAGGATTTAATACGATCGACAATGGGGTAATGATCTTACCAGTAACTATGATCACCATTTTGCTCATGTATATAGGTGCCTCACCATCGGGAACCTCTGGTGGTTTAAAGATTACAACACTGGTGGCAACCGTAGCCTACTTGCGTAGCAAGCTTAAAAATTGCAAAGACTTCTTGTTTTTCAATACCAAAATTCCCGATGGTAGGGTTGATGCTGCGGTATCGACCTTTATCTTTTATCTAATCGTGAGCTTTTTTGGAGTTTTGCTTCTAACATTTTCTGAAGCAGACACACTGGATCGTATTGCTTTTGAAGTTTTATCTGCTTTAGGAACCGTAGGTTTGTCGATGGGAATCACAGGTGGCCTCACCTTTTTTGGAAAGGCTGTCATCATTTGTATCATGTTTATAGGTAGGCTAGGTGTGTTGACTTTTGGGCTCGCCATAAGCAGAGCCTATGTTCCTGATGAGCAGGAAGCCGAAGATGAGGAAGATATAGCGGTTTGATATGATCAAGAATATTTTCAAGGCACTTAAGGATTATGCGGGTAGTTTCAAGCTCATGTCGCAATTGGGTCTGTGGAAGTACTTTATGGTTCCCATGGCGATTAGCATTCTTTTTGCTGTCACGATAGGTTTTACCGCCTATGGCTTGTCAGATAATCTGGCCGGTCTACTTACTAAGCTGTGGATCTGGGAAACCGGTGCAGATGCCTTTTTCGCTTTCGCGGAAGTTCTTAGCGCAATCATTATCATCATTTTAGGCTTATTGGTATACAAACACTTTGTCATGGCCTTGAGCGCACCCTTCATGTCTCCAGTGTCAGAAAAGATTGAAAAACATCTGTACCCCGAAGTGTACGATGCTTCAAACTACAGGGACACTTCAAATGCTTCACAACTATCTCGCGGTATACGTATTAATATTCGTAATCTTTTTTATGAATTACTGCTTACCATTCCTCTTTTGTTACTTAGTTTGATACCTGTTATAGGGATTCTATTTTGGGTCGTTGGATTTTTGGTGCAATCCTATTATGCCGGTTTTGGTAACATGGACTATACCTTAGAACGTCATTTTAAGTACAGAGCCAGCGTTGATTTTGTCAAAAATCATAGAGGTTGCGCCATAGGGAACGGCATCGTATTCAACGCTATGTTGTTGATCCCGATTATAGGAATCATTCTGGTACTGCCTATATCTGTCACCGCAGCCAGCAAGACCACCTTAGAGCTCTTACGTGGCCAAAAATTACTTACAGATCAAGCCACATAGATCGTTGTATAAAGTAACTTTGCAAGCAGATTTTTTCTCATGGATTCTCAAAAAGACACCTTTTATTCCTTTATCAAGGAACTTCAAAACACCATCACTTCTCAATTAGAAACGCTGGATGGAAACGCCCAATTTATTGAAGATGAATGGGTAAGAGAAGAAGGTGGTGGCGGTTTTTCAAGAGTTATACAAGATGGAGATGTTTTTGAAAAAGGCGGCGTCAATATTAGCGCTGTACATGGAGCATTGCCACCGGCCATGCAAAATTACTTTAATGTCCGGGATGCAGATTTCTATGCCACGGGAATCAGTCTCGTGATCCATCCGATAAATCCTATGGTGCCTACCGTTCATGCAAACTTCAGGTACTTTGAAATGTATGACAATCATGGTCAGCTTGTTGACTGTTGGTTTGGTGGTGGGCTTGATCTAACACCGTACTATTTATTTGACGAAGATGCTCAACACTTTCATCAAGTTTGTAAAGAAGCCTGTGATCGCCATGACGTAGCAGATTACCAACTTTTCAAGAAAAAATGTGATGAGTACTTCCACAATGCACATAGGAATGAAGCCCGCGGTATAGGCGGATTGTTTTATGACTATTGCCGCGCTAGCGATACATCTACCATGAAAGATTGGTTAGAATTTCAGAAAGATATGGCTTCCCATTTTTTGGATGCCTATGTGCCTATTGTAAAACGTCGAAAGGATCTTCCTTATACACCAGCTCATCGTGAGTGGCAAGAAATACGTCGTGGTCGTTATGTGGAATTCAATCTGGTCCACGATAAGGGTACTTTGTTTGGACTCAAGACAAACGGTAGGATAGAAAGTATCCTTATGAGTCTACCGCCAGCCGTACAATGGAAGTACGATCATCACCCAGAAGCTGGTTCTAAAGAAGCAGAACTCGTTGAGGTATTGGAGAACCCACGTGATTGGGTGTAAACGATATACCTCTTTTAATAAATAATTCTAGTAACTGAATTTATTCGGTCAAGATTTTTCGAAAAGCACTGCAAGACGTTCGAGCAGGCGTTTTCAGCGTTTACTAATTATCACTCGCAAACCACTCTGCATAACTGGTTTCAGTTTCACGTAGGCGCAGTGAAAATAACTTGATGTTATCAGGTAGGCGACCAGCGATCTTTTTTGCAAAATCCTGAATCATCATTTCGCTAGTAGGTTGGTAATCGGCGAGAATGACTTCATGGCCGCGGTTTTCCAGTTCTTTGGCAAGTTCTACATGCGGCGAATTCTTGTTAAAAACTGTCGCATGATCAAAGGGATCCACGATTTCTTCTTTCACGATCTTTTTCAAATCACCAAAATCGATCACCATTCCATATTTCACATGATCAGCATCCATAATAGGTTGGCCTATAACGGTCACAGCAAGCTTATAACTGTGTCCATGTACATTACGGCACTTGCCATCATACCCAT
This sequence comes from Nonlabens agnitus, assembly GCF_002994045.1. Classification (NCBI taxonomy): domain Bacteria; kingdom Pseudomonadati; phylum Bacteroidota; class Flavobacteriia; order Flavobacteriales; family Flavobacteriaceae; genus Nonlabens; species Nonlabens agnitus. The sequence goes on along the minus strand of NZ_MQUC01000003.1, from coordinate 2,377,980 downwards.
ATAGCGCGTGGCCTGTTTCAAAAGTGAACTCTTTAGTAATGCGTACCGTTCCCATTATCGATTCTTAAAAAATTTCTTGTAAATAACCACGACGACCAGAATAATCCCTATCACAAGAAATATCCCAACGCCACCCATAAAACGGGACAGTTGGATAAACCAGTTTTCCTCTTGAAGTAGAACAAGCATGCCTATTAATTTGAAGCAAAGATACTATTTGTCCAGCACAGAGCTCGCGTTAGGGATAGAAGTGAAAATCCTTTTTGTGGGTGCGCAGCATCCCAAAAAGATTGCAACGTATAGCCCGACCTCGATTAACGAGGTAACGCCCATAAAAATATTGATGAGGAAAATATTCGCTTTCGCGAAAGTCGATCACATCATCCTTGCCAGTCTATTTCTAAATTTGAGGTGTAGAAAAACCGCTCTGCCTATCATCCAGGCAAAGAACGCCAACCAGATGGCTTTGAGTTCAAAGCCAAAATAATCCAGCACCAGCAATACTGGAACGAAGACAGCCACCGTCACGACAAGAAGCAAGTTGCGCAGATACGGCGCCTCGCCCCAACCTTTAAAAATACCATCGTAAACAAATGCCACGGCATTGATGGGCTGCATGAGCAAGATGATAAAAAAGGTGTTGACAAATAGCAAATCCACTTGTGGATCGTCTGTAAACCAGCCACCAATTACGTTGTAAAACAAAGCGCAGATTAAAGCAAGAACTACCGAAACACCTATGCCAAAGGTGTTGGTTTTGAGCGCCAGATACCGTAGAGAATCGCGATCGCCAGCACCCAGTAGCTTGCCGCCTATGGCGTTTCCTGCATTTGCAAAACCGTCGATGAAGAAGGAAAAGAACAGCCAGATATTCATTAAGATGGCATGCGTTGCGGCCTCTTCCACGCCATAACCGTTAGCGAACCGGTAGGAAAGGTAGATGCAGATGTTGATCGCCAGTGTACGTAAAAAGAAATTTACCGTGAGTTTAATATGCTGCCGTAACAACGCGTGCGGTTTCCAACGTTGTATGAAAAGCGTAAATGGCGTGTTTTTGAAAAAATAAAACAGAGCTATAAGGAGCATTGTAGTTTGGGCAGCTAGACTGGCAAGGGCAGCACCAGTCAGGCCCAAACCGTCCAACCAGCCATCAATTCCATACACCAGCAAGTAGTCCAAGGCCACGTTGACAACCGCGCCAGAGATGCTGGCAATCATCGCCCAACTGGTGTTTTGTAAACCGCGGAAGATTCCAAAAATAGCAAACGCACTAAGTGTTAATGGAAAGCCTAGCGCGCGTATCTGGTAATAGGATGCCGTCAACTCTAGAACCTCACCTTGAGCGCTGTATAAATCAAATATAAATGTCGCCAGTGGTGCCGTCACCGCGTAAATGACTAATCCCATCAAGATGTTGATCCATATGACTTGAGGAATAAGATCATTAATTTTGTCCAGGGATTTGTTACCCAAGGCTTTTGAGACGATGCTGGAAATAGAGGTTTTGGTTTGTGCCAGTGTCCAGATCACCGTACTTAAAAATGCGCCGGCAAGGCCAACGGCGGCAAGAGCATCTACACTGTCGCCTTCCATATTTCCAATGATCGCGATGTCTGTGATGCTTATGACGGGTTCTGCTATTCCTGCAATAATTGCTGGAAAGGCGAGTTTGAGAATATCATTGGTAGAAATATTGATGCTGGATTTCACGTTGCAAACTTAGCAGTTATGAATTTGATTTATCGTTATGAAATGATGGGAAAGTGTATATTTGCCGTCTAAATTTTGGGGGATTAGCTCATTTGGCTAGAGCGCTTGCCTGGCAGGCAAGAGGTGACCGGTTCGAATCCGGTATTCTCCACATAAAATAAAACGCAACCTTTCAGGGTTGCGTTTTTTGTTAAGACTAGAGAGCGTCTTTGTTTGGAAAGATCAATTACTCCTTAAAAAATTGACGGTGCATTGTACGACTTGTCTCAAGTCTTTAGGCATCAAATCTTGTTCCCATGGATGGGACGCTCCAAAAACGTGATCTGCACCTCGTATCAAACTTAGTTGAGCATGTTTGCTCCTATCTCGCAAACGATAGGCATCGTTGACGTCCACGGTTGGATCTTGCGTTCCATGCACGATTAAGTGTGGTATACTCAAACGTGAGGCGGCATCTAGAATATGTAATTCCTTCTCATTTTGTTTAAAATCTGTATAAAGCTGGTAATTGAAAGGCATATCTTGATGGGTACGTCCATTTTTTGCATAATAAACGCCGTCCTGCTTCCATTTTTCTAGCTCGTCGTCTTTTGGGAGTCGCTCTTCATAATCTGCCACACCAGCAAGTGTTACCAGACGTTTGATACGGTCGTCTTTTGACGCCGTAATCGTGGTGATGCCGCCAGCTCTGGAATGACCTATAAGATTGATTTCATTACGATTTATTGGTAAATCAGATGTTTCTAACCAGTTCAGTATACGTTGCAGATCTCTCAGCTCCAGGCTGTAATTATTGTTTCCAAAAGCTTCTAGATCTGGAAAATCGATGGGCTGTTCAGGAGTACCGCCATTATGAGAGAAGTTAAATTTGATGAATAGGAAGTTCGCTTTCGCGAAAGCGGAACCCATTAAATCCCATGCGCCCCAATCTTTAAAGCCTTTCAACCCATGACAAAAAATAACCACCGGTAAGTTGGAGCCTTGGTCTTTATATTCATAATCTAGAAGAATTACTTTGCCTTTTTCTGATGCTATCTGGATGTTATTCTTTTTCATACTTCTTTCTCAGTTAAAGGTGTTGCAGGGTCAAATAACTCTTTGATCAAGGCAATTAGTTGTTTTTCAAACTGGTCTAAAATGTCCTGGTCAATTTCTTGAGGCTGATAGCTGCGACCGTTTTTTATCCCAAACGGAATAAAGCCATCGCCAAAGTTTTTGAAGCTTATGATTCCAGCCTGCAAGGTATCCACAGGATGATTTTTTGCGTACAGATAGGCGTACATCAATACTTGAAATGCCTTGGATTTTTCATAATCTTGGATCATGACCTCGTAACCGTCTTCTTCAATACCAACGTTGCCTTTTGAAACGCTGCCGGTTTTATAGTCTATGATTCTAAGAGTACCATCAATCATGTCCACTCGATCAACTTTACCATGTAGTTTTACGAGGCCTATTTCTGGTAATTCTATTGTTGTTGACAAGTCTTGCTCTACGCTCTTGATGATAAATTCGCTGGATTTCTCTACCGTTGTTTTATCCAGAGCAATCATTTTCTTGATGTAATGATGCGATACCTCATAAATGATCTTGTTTTTACCCAAAGGATTGGATGTAGAATTATAACATCCTTTATAGGCTAGATCCAGCTCGGTCTTGATTTGACTTTCAATTTTTTTGAAATCCTCAAGGACTAAAATTTGATTTTGATAAGGTTGGTACAATTTATCCAGCGCCTCATGTATGATGGATCCCATGGTGTTGAGAGCGATGTCTTCTTCCACATCTTCCAGGTCTGAAATCCTAAGAATCTTGCTAGAGAAGAAATCTATGGGATTACGTACATAGCTGGTTAATGCAGACGGTGAGAATCCCTTTGAGGCTATTTCTTTAAGTCGTTCAAAATAGATAGGTTTTTTGATGATTTCCAGCAGTTCCTTATTTATTGCATTTACTTTATGAAAGTAATTCGTGTGTGTTATCTGGTGATGCGTGTTCTCATCACGCTCCAGCTGTAGCAAGAATCGGCTTTTCTCGCCACCACCTAAAGTATCAGACTCTGCATTATTGATAAACGTTGCATTCTCGCAGCGGTGTAATAGACGGTAAAAGTGGTAGGCATAGACGCTATCTTTTTCAGTATAGGTAGGCAGGTCAAAAGCCCTTTTCATCTCATGAGGTATGTAAGAACCAAATGATTTGCCTGCTGGTAGCGTTCCTTCATTTACTGATAGCATCAATATATTCTTGTAATCTAGAGCGCGTGTTTCCAGCAGACCCATAATCTGTAATCCTTGGACCGGTTCTCCAATAAAATCCAGCTTTTTAAGTGGCAATAGCTGTTGTAACAAATATAGATAGGTTCGCAAATCATTGATTCCAGAATTATTGCGCACTAGATCTTTTAGCTCGTCGATCACTTCTACCATTCCTAATAGTTGCTCTAGCTCGAGCCTGCTATTTTCGGTTTTGGTGAGTACTTTTTTCAATTCAACCAATATGTCATTGGTGAGATCAAGAATTTGTTTAGGATGTTCAAGTTCTACAAGGATCTTGTGAATAAACGGATATTCTTCTTTTTCAAAATCGCTTTGCTGTACTTGAATGAGGTTATACTCTCTGATCTTTTGAAGCGCCTTTACCGACTGTGTAGGAGCCACAAGATTAGCAAAGGAAGACTCCAAAAGACTCGTTAGATTTTTGTAATAGAAAATTCCTTCTGTAGCTTCTTTGTGGAGCTTAAAAAGATCGGTAAAAAATGAGCTTATAGGCAACTGGTCCAGGCTCAATCCCATAGTGACATTGAAGGCATCCACATTATCGGGCAAAGCGCTTAGTAGTGGCAGCAGCAACTGTTCATCTGCGAGGATCACGGCAGTGTCGAGTAATTCACTAGATTCTAACTGCGAGAGGTATTTTCTCGCTGCCTGAACCATCCCTAGGTTTCCCGTGGCACTAATAATCTCTATGCTTTTAGAATCCCTATAGCGAGACCCTATAATCTCAAGCTCTCGATTCTTATAATAGGTCCAATTTGTCTGATGACTCCTTATGAATTTGCCAGCTTCATGAAATTTGTTTTCTAAGAAATAGTGGTCGGTATCCCAATATATCATTGCTTGATCTTGTTCCAGTAGTTTCTGGATGATTTCAGATTCGGCAGTATTTAAAGCGTTGAGACCTAAAAAAACGATAGGATTGTCTGTATGGTTGGACGTGGATGAAGATTTCGCTTTCGCGAAAGCGAACCTATATGCCATTCCTTGATAGGCGACTTGGTTTTGTTGCAAAACATCACGTAGGGATTCATAATATCGATAGAGTTTTTTCCAAAAATCAAGGTATTGGGTGACCATTTGGGTAGGATTAGCATCCAGCGACCAATGGCGATCTGTATCCAAGGCCTTGAAATTGCCCAAGTATCCAAAGAATTGTTGTGGATCAACAAGGTATCGATCTACTTCATTGAAATCTTTTAGAATGGTAGGCGCCCAACCTATAAATGCGTCAAAGCTGTCTCTATGGTCTTCTGGTTCTACATGGCAATAGGCTTGATAAAAAAAAGGAAGTATATCCAGGTCTGACAGTATGTTCAATCCTGAAAGTTGTTGAATGTAATCTTCTATACTCAACGCTATGGGACCCAAAATAGGCGCATCATGCCTCCTTGCTATTTCTTTATTAAGAAATAATCCTACCCTGCGACTGGGAACAATGTATTGAATCGTCTTGAGATCAAACCCTTTGCTGGCTAGACTGTCTAGAATGGTACTAATGAAAGTTTCCTGCATGAAAGATTTTTACGACTTCTAAAAATAAGGCATAAAAAAACGCCATCTGTTGAGATGGCGTTTCTATTTTAAGATACTTAGGTCTCCTTAAAAATTACTTTTTCAAGTTGATTTCAGTACGTCTGTTTTGTTGTCTTCCAGCTGCAGTGCTGTTAGTTGCGATAGGCTTAGACTCACCAAAACCTTCTGCAGACAATCTATCTGGATCAATACCACCATTTACTAGGTACCTAAGTACAGAATTAGCTCTTTCTTCAGAAAGCTTTTGGTTGTAAGCTTCAGAACCTTGGCTATCTGTGTGACCATCGATAGAGAATTCAGCTTCTGGGTACTTTTTCAAGATATCGATGATATCAGATAAAGTTTGAGCAGATTGCGCTTGAATATCAGATTTGTTCAATTCGAACAAGATCGTTTTAGCATATGCATTTAATTGCTCTTGCTCTTTTACAGTTGGTACTGCTGGACGTGGACATCCTTGAAGTTCAGCTATACCAGCTTCATTAGGACATTTGTCATCTTTGTCAGCGATTCCATCACCGTCAGAGTCAGGACAGCCGTTGAATTTAGCAAGACCAGCTTCATTTGGACACTCATCATCACCATCAGCGATTCCATCACCGTCAGAGTCAGGACAACCCATCAAAGCAACTAAACCAGGAGTTTCTGGACATTTATCATCTTTATCAAGAACAGTGTCTCCATCAGAATCAGGACAACCGTTTGTTTCAGCTGGACCAGCATCATTAGGACACTCATCTTCGCTATCTTTTATTCCGTCACCATCAGTGTCTGGACAGCCATTAAATTGCTCTAAACCTGGGGTTTCTGGACACTCATCTTTGCTGTCTGGAATTCCATCACCGTCAGTATCCACAGCGCCCCAAACGAATTTCACACCAGCCACATGTTGAAAGTGCTTAGGATTATCATCTTCAAATGCATGCTTGTAAGTTGTTTGAACATTAAAATAAACATTTTCTGCCATTTTGATATCAAAACCAATAGTACCATTAAATGTTCCGAAAGAGATGTCTTCAACAAATTGATAAGACCCACCAATTCCAAGGTATGGATTGAACACGTCACTTCCATTATAGATCTCTCTTAAATTATATCTCAGGCCTCCATCTGCGCTCAAATATGTCATTTCATCAACTCGCAAATCTCCGACTCGATCTATTCTATTTACCGATCCAGCAATTGTAGCGACAATACCATCACCGATATAATAACCAACTTCCACCCTACTAGGAGCTGTTAGGAAATTATAATGTTCAGTATTAAAAAATTCGTCAAAATAGCCTCCTAATCCTTGGTCTTCTTCACCAACTGGATATAGATCAATGGCATTCACACCTAATGCAACAGACCAACGGTTGGTCTCGTCTTGAGCTTGAACCAACGATGCAGACAAAAGCAAAGCGCTGGCAAAAAAGAGTTTAATAAAGTTTTTCATGTTGGGTTTTTTAGATTTACAACGACGCAAAATTAATTCGTTCCCTGTCAATTACAAGGTTTAAACAATAAAATTATCCTAATACCGCAAGTATGCGCTGAATTAAATGTTAATTTTTGATAATTCCTAAGGATTCACCCACCTTTTTAAATGCTTTGATAGCTTTATCTAAATGTTTTTGCGAATGTGCTGCACTCAACTGCACTCTTATACGTGCTTTTTCCTTCGGAACTACGGGAAAGAAGAAACCTATCACATAAATACCTTCCTCTAGAAGCATATCTGCCATTTGCTGTGATAGTTTAGCATCATACAACATTACAGGGACAATGGCACTTTCTCCATCTATGATATCAAAGCCAAGTTCTTGCATTCCTTTTTTAAAGTAAGCTGTATTTGATTGAACCTTCTCTATAAGATCTGTGCTGGTGTCAATCAACTCTAGCGCTTTGATGGATGCACCAACAATAGACGGCGCTAACGAATTAGAAAACAAATAAGGCCTAGAGCGCTGACGCAATATTTCGATAACTTCTTTTTTGGCACATGTATATCCGCCCATGGCTCCACCTAATGCTTTTCCTAAAGTTCCCGTAACGATATCTATACGTCCCAAAACGCCTTTCGCCTCTAAAGAACCACGGCCTGTATCGCCTAGAAATCCAGCAGCGTGGCATTCATCTACCATGACCAAGGCGTCATATTTATCGGCTAGGTCGCATATTTTATCTAACGGAGCTAAAACTCCATCCATGGAAAAGACACCATCGGTAACAATAATTTTATGTCTTGCGCCATCTTCATTCGCTTGTTGGAGCTGCTTTTCTAAGTCCGCCATATCTGCGCTGGCGTACCTGTAGCGCATCGCTTTACATAAACGAACGCCATCAATAATGGAAGCATGATTTAAAGAATCTGATATGATGGCGTCTTCTTTACCCAGTAATGGTTCAAAAACTCCGCCGTTGGCATCAAAACATGCAGCATATAAAATGGTGTCTTCCATTCCGTAGAATTCCGCAAGCTTTTGTTCCAGTTCTTTATGGATGTCTTGAGTTCCACATATAAAACGAACGGAGCTCATTCCAAAACCATGAGAATCCAACGTGTCCTTTGCAGCCTGGATCACTTCTGGATGTGAGCTTAAGCCCAAATAATTATTGGCACAAAAATTTATCACCTCGCTACCATCATCTAAGGTAATCACAGCATCTTGGGCAGATGTTATGATGCGTTCCTTTTTATAAAGTCCAGCATCTTTTATTTCTTCAAGTTCCTTTTTAAGATATTCTCCTATTGCTCCGTACATAGTGTGTTTTCGTTTTACACAAAGGTAAGAACTCTGTAGGATCTAGTCCCATTGTACGATATTGAGATCGTCTGTATAGATCAATATCTTTTTCTTGATGTCATAATCCATTTGAGATAACAAATCTGCATATCGATTTACTTGGGTAATATGCTTGGTATTTTCTGTGCCGGTTTTGTAATCCATCACTGTGACGTGTTTTTCTTCAAAGACAAGACGGTCTGGTATAGATGTGCTGCCAGTGTTGCTTAAAATTGCTCTTTCATTGATAGCCTCGACATTCGGTAGATAATACTGGGCAATCTTTGGCAGATTTACGATTTGCTGGATCTTTTCAAATAAGCTTTTACCAGCGTTGTCATCTAGGGAACGATCTAGGTCAATAGCTATTTTGACTCTATCCAAATCCTCGACATTTTGAATCATAGATAGGTAGTCGTGCAGTTGGGTACCAGCATCAATAGCTTGAATGGCGTCGCTTGCCCATAACATCCCTTTTCTGGTAGCAATATCGATGCGTTTTGTTCTGGAGCTGACAAAGTAGTCATCCATAAGAATACTGGCCGTAGTTTCTTTAGACTTTGAAACTCTAACTGGATTCCCATGATTAGCCGATTTAAAATCGGTTTGCTGCTGTAGCGTCCAGTTGGATTTCTCCACAAACTCCATCAATACTTTACTATAATTATTCTTTTCCTTCTGGTTCTCAAAACAGCTTATGTACAATTGCTCCTTAGCTCTTGTAAAAGCTACATATAAGGTATTGATTTGATCCATTTGCGCCTTGGCCAGTTGCTCGCTATACATCAAAGGTACAGGTTCTGGATAGAGCATGCATTCCTTTTTTAAGGAAATGTATAAATGTTCAAAGCCAGAATAATTTTCGGGAGCAACAGGCATCCAACCGGTCGCGTCTCGCATTTCTTCCAGTAAAACGTCGCAATAGGGAACGATCACCACAGGAAATTCCAAACCTTTGGATTTATGGATCGTCATGATTTGTATGGCGCTGGGATCTTCTGCCGCAGGTACGCTCAAGCTACTCTGTTTATTTCCCCATGATTCCAAAAAACTGGATGCGGTCTTGTCATAGCCGGTACCAAATTCAAAAACATGTTCCAGGAAAGCCTGCAGCCTCATGTCGTGATCTTCAAACAATCCCAATGCTGCCGCCGCTTTTTCTGTGGCTTGAAATAAGGGCGCTTTCGCGAAAGCGAGATAAATATCATCTGCATCTTCTAACAATGTCTTGGTCAACTCATCAATGGCCTTATCAAGATTTTCCTTTATAAACTGATGCAGAAGCGTTTTCTCTTTCAAAATCGCATAGTGCAGCAAAAATTCATAGCGCGGCTGTTGCTGTTCTGGATAGAGGCACATGCGCATAAACTGTACGAGCAGCTGTACGCGTGGCGATGCAGCGACCAACAAACTATCTGCAGAAACCACGCTCATGTCCTGACGTACCAGATAACGCGCGATCTCATCACCTTGTTTCTTTTTCCTTACTAAAACACAGATCTCGCTAGGTCCAAAACCGCTGGCAAGAGCCTGGTCAATCTGCCGTTTTACATGAATAGGGTAGATGCTGTTCAATTCCGGATCGTCTTCTAGATCCTGATTTCCATCACTATCCAGAAAGTCAATTTGCACATAACCGCCAATTTTTGGATTAGGTTCTTGATGTAGGTAATTGAGATATAAATCCTGATATAATTCGCTATTCAAATAACTCCCATAATGTTCAAAAAGCTGATTGTTGAACTTGATGATGGTATCATAACTGCGCCAGTTGGTATCCAGTGTCTCGTTGCGTTTATCCTGGAGAAATAATTGACCACTGCCCAAAATTCCCAAAAACTGATCTGCATCGCCACCACGCCAGCGATAGATGGACTGTTTTGCATCACCTACCAGCATAAGGCTACCCTTAGTACCATCATCACGCAATTGCACCAGCGGATTCTCAATCAATGGCATCAGGTTTTCCCATTGCATCTTGCTGGTATCTTGAAATTCATCAATGAAGTAATGCCGGTAGCGCTCGCCTATACGCTCATAAATAAAAGGCGCCGGCTGGTCCTTGATCTGTTTGGAAAGGATGCCGTTAAATTCATAGATGGGAACGATTTGCTCCTCTTGTTTGATCTTGTCAATTTCATGCATCAACTCATTAAGCAACGATAGTGCGGTGATGGATGACAGCGCATTTTGATGCAATGCAATAGTTCCAGAGTTTTCCTGGAAGGTCTGTATCAAATCTACCAAGTCATTTTGTACGGCATCAATGGTAGTTTGATTAGAGGTGCTCGTAGTACCGGCAATAGAATCGGTTAGGGCTTTTTCTAGATATTTTTGTTGCCCGTTTGCCGGGATATTTCCAGTGGCGATCTTTTGAATCCAGCCGTAGATGCCGCGTGATTTTCCCGTGAAATCATCTTGAGTCAGCCCGTTAGAGGTGTAATAATCAATAAGCTTCTTTGCTTTCGCGATAAGATCAGCTTCTGCAGTTTTTATGGTAGCTCGCAGTTGTGTGCGCAGCTGCAGAAAGTCTGCAATGGATTTTTCCTTGAGTTGTTCCAGATAGTTGTAATGGGACTCACTCAATATAAGCACCGCTATATTGTGCAGGTCATACTCAATATCCCAACTTTTACCGTCGTCAATTTTTGACAGTGAGAAATCCACCAGCAAATCGGTGAGTTGTTTTTCCTTTCCAGCTCTCGCCAGTAGGTTGTGAATGGCTTTGGAAATCAACCTACTGCTGTCCAGCTCGATTTCAAAGCCATCTGGTAATTCTACCTCACGCGCAAAGGTGCGCAGGATCCTGTGATTGAAACTATCGATGGTCACGATGTCAAAAGCCGCATAATCGTGAAGCAGTTTCTGCTCGATTTTTGTCGCTTTATTGATGATGCCAGCGTTGTCCAGTCCAGTTTCTGCCTTAATATGGTCTCGTATGGGAATGAGATCTTCAGGGATTTCAGGTTTGGTTAATTCGTGCAGGTTTTCCAGGATGCGTTGCTTCATTTCTGCCACCGCCTTGTTCGTAAAAGTGATCGCAAGGATCTCGCGGTAGCCGTTGTGGAATGCGCTTTTAAATAGCAGCGTTAGGTAATCTCTCGCCAGTGTATAGGTTTTTCCAGATCCTGCGCTTGCACTATAAAACGTGGTGGGTTGATGTGCCATGCTCAAAGTTAGGACAACCGTTGATATTAGTAGGCTTTCTTTTTTGGTAGATCTCGCTTTCGCGAAAGCGAACCCAACATCAAAATCCTGCTAGAAAACTAGCTTATCAATAGGTGACAATTCCTACGATTGCTTTTAGCTGAATTAGCGGTCTATCTTTAAGTATATTATAACACCAGCGATTTTATTACAGCGCGTTCCTACACTAACTTTATAGTTCAAAGAATTACTAACTAAAAACTTAATATAATGGCTTTTGAATTACCGAAGTTAGATTATGCATATGATGCATTAGAACCACATATAGATGCTAAAACAATGGAAATACACCATACAAAGCATCACCAAGGATATACCGATAAATTGAACGCTGCGATTGAAGGCACCGATCATGAAGGGAAAACCATAGAGAATATCCTGAGCAATCTGGATATGAAAAATAAAGCAGTACGTAACAATGGTGGTGGATATTACAACCACAAATTGTTTTGGAATATCATGTCACCTAATGGTGGCGGCGAGCCTACAGGAGATCTTGCTAAAGCAATTGATTCTGCTTTTGGAAGCTATGCCGATTTTAAAACAAAATTCTCTGAAACTGCCAAAGGACAATTTGGTTCTGGATGGGCATTTTTATGTGTGCATGAAGGCGGAAAAGTAGAAGTTTGTGGATGTCCTAATCAAGACAACCCATTGATGCCAGATACTGGTTGTGGTGGAACGCCTATTCTAGGATTGGACGTATGGGAACATGCTTACTACCTTAACTACCAAAACAGAAGACCAGACTATGTTGAAGCATTCTTTAACGTCATCAACTGGGAAGAAGTTTCTAAACTATACGCACAGAACAAATAAGCTGTAGCTTATTAAAATCTAAAAATCCCTTCAACGTGAGTTGAAGGGATTTTTTTTGTTCAAAATCTCACTTTAATATTTAATAAGCTCGTTCATCATTGCCTTCATAGAAATTGATAAAGGCACGATTTACAACACGGTTACCACCATCTGTTGGGTAATCGCCAGTAAAGTACCAGTCACCAAGGTTTTTGGGACAAGCTTTGTGTAGATCCTCTACTTTTTGGTAAACGATCTCGACTTTGGCGTTGAGGTCATCATCAGATAGTAATTCTGCGATTTTATCAGATATTTCTTCGTCGGTAAACGGTGCATAGAATTCCTGTACATAATTCTTTACATCACGGTCTTCATATTCCAGTTGGGTCTTACACTTCTCATAGATCTCATCAATGATATTTTCAGTGCCTCGATCCTTATGTAAGTGCAATGCCGCCTGGAATGCGATTAATCCTTCCAGTCGTGCCATGTCTATACCATAGCAGTCTGGATAACGTATTTGTGGCGCACTGGAAACGACTACAATACTTTTTGGATTGAGTCGGTCCATCATTTTCAAGATGGATTTTTTAAGCGTGGTACCACGTACGATAGAGTCATCGATGATGACCAGATGATCCGTAGGTTTTACGACGCCATAAGTGACATCATACACGTGCGCTACAAGATCGTCCCGCGAGGAATCCTCTGTGATGAAGGTTCTCAATTTGGCATCTTTGATCGCAATCTTTTCGGTTCTCAGCTTTCGCGAAAGCGTCTTCTCAACCTGCTCTGCAGTGAGGTTTCCTTCACCTGCAATGATCGCGTCTCTTTTTTGCTCGTTCAAGACCTGATGCGCCGCTTCTATCATCCCGTAAAACGACGTTTCTGCTGTATTCGGAATATAGGAGAACACAGAATTGTCGATGTCATTATCGATCTTTTCCATGATCTTAGGAAAGAGAAGTCTGCCCAGCATCTTACGCTCCTGGTAAATCTCTGCATCGCTACCACGTGAGAAATAGATGCGCTCAAAAGAACAGGCCTTGCGCTCCAGCGGCTCACTAATCTGTTCTAAAGAAACAGTCCCGTTTTTCTTGATGATGATGGCCTTACCTGGATCCAGCTCGTGTACGTCCTCAAACTTTGCATTGAAAGCGGTTTGGATCACTGGTCTTTCACTGGCTACGACCACGACTTCGTCATCTTTATAATAATAGGCAGGACGTATTCCTGCAGGATCACGCAATAAAAATGCATCACCATGGCCCATTAAACCGCCCATAGCATAACCGCCATCCCAGTCGCGAGCACTCTTGCGCAGGATTTTAGCAACATTGATTTCCTCGGCGATCTTGGGTGAGGCCTCCATTTTGGAAAGGCCAGCGTTTTTAAATTTCTTATATAATTTGCGCACCTCATTATCCTGAAAATGGCCCACTTTTTCCATGACCGTCACGGTGTCTGCCATGTCTTTAGGATGTTGACCTAATTCCACCAGCTTATTGAAAAGCTTGAATACATTAGTCATGTTGAAGTTTCCCGCCATGATCAGGTTGCGGTGCATCCAGTTATTTTGACGCAAGAATGGATGTACAGATTCAATAGAGTTTTTTCCAAATGTTCCATAGCGCACGTGACCCATAAGGAGCTCACCTACATAAGGAATACTTGTTTTTTGAGCAGCAACATTATCCTTTAATTTAGGATTTGCAGCCATTTCATCATTGATGCGATTATTGATTTGATCAAAAATATCCTGAATGGGTTGCGCAGCATTACTGCGCACTCTGGAGATGTATCGTTGCCCAGGTTTTACGTCCAGTTTGATGCTGGCAAAACCAGCGCCGTCCTGACCACGGTTGTGCTGCTTTTCCATCATAAGGTACATCTTGTTGATACCGTAAAATGCGGTACCGTACTTTTCCTTATAAAATTCCAGCGGCTTCAATAACCTGATTAGGGCAATACCGCATTCATGTTTTAACTGGTCACTCATATCATTTCAAGGGCAAAAGAATGAATAAAAAAAGCCCGAGAGTTTCCCGGGCGTTATGTTTTAGTTGTTTATTTCAAATTTAGTGAGCGCTTTAAACTGCTCTAGTCGTTTGCTTATTTCATCGTTGGTGACTGTTTGCATTCTCTCCGTACCAAATTTTTCTACGGCAAAAGACGCAAAGTTGGATCCATAGATAATCGCACGTTTCATGTTCTCAAAACTATAGTCACGGCTGGAAGCTAGAAAGCCTGCAAATCCACCGGCAAAAGTATCTCCAGCACCAGTAGGATCAAAAACTTCTTCTAACGGCAATGCTGGTGCAAAGAAGATTTCATCATTATGAAACAGCAATGCTCCATGTTCTCCCTTTTTGATCACCACATATTTAGGACCCATTTCGTGGATCTTTTTAGCAGCAGTAACCAGACTGTATTCGCCTGACAATTGTCTAGCTTCTTCATCATTGATGGTAATGACATCAACTTTGGCAATCACTTCTTTCAAAAGATCCAATGCACTATCCATCCAGAAATTCATGGTATCCAGAATATGCAAATCAGCATCTTTTGTTTGTTCGATAACACCTAACTGTACTGCTGGGTGCAAATTCCCTAACATGACTACATTGGCATCCTTGAAATGTTCCGGCACGACAGGATTGAAGTCTGCGAGAACATTAAGCTCAGTGGCAAGCGTGTCGCGCGTGTTCATGTCGTTGTGGTATTTACCACTCCAGAAAAAGGTCTTACCGTCTGTAACGATCTCGATGCCTTCTATGTTCATGCCGCGGTCTTGCAACATGGTGAGGTAGTTTTCTGGAAAATCACCACCTACGACGCTTACCAGTCCAACTTCAGTATTAAAATGCGATGCGGCCAGTCCTATAAAGGTCGCGGCGCCACCTAAAATTTTATCGGTTTTGCCAAAAGGTGTTTCAATGGCGTCAAATGCAACAGTTCCTACTACTACCAACTTACTCATGAAGATCAATTTTGATGCAAAAATACGCCATTTAGTTGGCAATATTTCATGCTGGAATCATAAGGATTTATGACTTCTTGGTCACGATTTCCTTTAACTCGTCACTTTCAATTCTGGACTTGGGATAACCGTTAACGGCGATTTCAATCATCGCTTGTGAGATCACCGCAGGCTCAATGGTTCTATATTTTTTGAGACCGCCCACCAGTAATGGGTCGATGAATTTTTGAAATTTTTTCCAAAGGCTCTCAAACGTGCGCTTCTCTTCACGCTCACCACCTATAAGTGCCGGTTGGACAAAATAGGCCTGTTCAAAACCCAGTTGCTCCAGGTCACTCTCCATCTCGCCTTTTCCTTTGTTATAAGAGAACCTACTATCTGGATCTGCACCTAGAGCCGATATGGCTACCATAGTAGCAACATCATTCTTAAGTGCCACGCGAGCCACCGTGAGTGGTAGATCATGCTCGATGCGATAGTACTTTTTTGGATCTGGCGTTTTGGCTTTGGTCGTACCAGTGCAGATAAACAAATGATCGCCTTTTAAGTGATGCTCATAGGTAACAGGATCGAAAAGATCTGCCTCAAAATTGAGTAGTTTGGGATGCTCTTTTTGAACTCGCTTTCGCGAAAGCGTAATCACCACATCATATCTACTATCGTCCAGCAACTGTTCTAATAATGCAGATCCAGTGAGTCCAGTGGCGCCTATTATAACGGCCTTTAATCCTTGTTTTTTCATCTGGGTAAATTACCATAGTTCGAAGGAATTGTTTCTTAGATTTTAGCTAAGATTTTAAGATAGCACCGCAAAACAATCCACTAATTTTGCATTATGGAGTTGGAAGACCGCAAAATCATACATGTGGATATGGATGCCTTTTACGCATCAGTAGAGCAGCTCGATGCACCAGAATTGAAAGGCAAACCTCTCGCTGTAGGCGGCAGCAGTAAGCGCGGTGTCGTGGCAGCAGCAAGTTATGAGGCGAGAAAGTACGGTGTGCGCAGTGCCATGCCCAGCGTGACCGCTGCGCGATTGTGTCCAGATTTGATTTTTGTCAAAGCTCGTTTTGAAAGGTATCGCGAGGTCTCTAACCAGATACGAGAGATTTTCCTGGACTATACCGATCTGGTCGAGCCATTATCCCTAGACGAGGCCTATCTGGACGTCACTGAGAACAAACTGAATTATCCCAGCGCAACCATCATCGCCTACGACATACGCCGTAGGATTTATGAGACGACTGGTCTAACTGCCAGTGCTGGAATCTCCATCAATAAATTTATAGCCAAGGTTGCCAGCGATTACAACAAACCTAACGGACAGAAGACCATCACTCCAGATGAGGTATTAGAATTTCTGGAGCAGTTGGACATTCGTAAATTTCATGGGATAGGCAAGGTTACTGCAGAGAAGATGTACCAACACGGCATCTTCAACGGTGCTGATTTAAAATCAAAATCCAAGGAGTTTCTCGCAGAGCATTTTGGCAAAAGTGGTGTGTACTATTATGACATCGTACGTGGCGTTCACAAAAGCGCAGTAAAACCAGACCGAATTAGAAAATCATTGGGAGCAGAGCGTACTTTTTCTGATAACATCTCCAGTGAGATCTTTATGATGGAACGCCTGGACCAGATTGCCGAAGAAATTGAAAGGCGTCTGGCAAAAAGCGATGTTGCCGGTAAGACGGTCACGCTTAAAATAAAGTACAGCGATTTCAAAATGCAAACGCGTAGTAAAACGGTTTCCAACTACGTCGATAAGAAAGAACAGATCTTAGAAATTGCCACAGAGCTGGTGCGTCAGGAATCCTTTCGCGAAAGCGTACGTTTGCTAGGATTGTCCTTGAGCAATCTTAATACAGAGGACAAGGACGAAGAAGAGCCGGTTGAGGTACAGCTGGAGTTTGAGTTTTGATTGTTGTTATCAGAAACTAAAAAAGCTGGAAAAACAATAAAGTCTTTCCAGCTTTTTAAATATATGAAATGAGATGATGATTACTCTACCTCACTAACTCTCAAAGTGTTTACCATTCCTTTTTCTGTCACTGGCATAGCAGCTAGATTGATAAGGAAATCTCCTTTTTCTACAAATTTCTTGTCTTTGGCAAACTTGTTCACGTCTTCAATCGTTTCGTCTGTACTTACAAATCGATCATAGTTAAACGCTTGAACACCCCAAAGCAAACTAAGTTGTGTCAAAATACGGCTGTTGCTGGTAAAGGTCAAGATATGCGCCGCTGGTCTCCAGGCACTGATCTGGAATGCGGTGTAACCAGAATTGGTCATGGTTGTGATGGCCTTGGCGCTAATTTCGTCAGCCATTTTAGCGGCGTGATAACAGATAGATTTGGTGATATACCTTTTAGTCTTGATATGAGGTGCCGCATGTGGGACTTTGATAAGCTCACTATCTTCTACAGCGCGACAAATGCTCGCCATCTTTTCAATCACCTGAACCGGATATTGCCCTACAGATGTTTCACCAGAAAGCATTACCGCATCAGCACCATCCATAACGGAGTTTGCTACGTCATTCACCTCGGCTCTGGTTGGTGTCAAACTTGTGATCATGGTTTCCATCATTTGCGTGGCAATGATCACAGGAATTCTAGCGTTTTTAGCCTTAAGCACCAGTTGCTTCTGGATAAGTGGTACTTCATGCGCTGGAATTTCAACACCTAGATCACCACGAGCTACCATGAGTCCATCACAGTAAGCAACGATCTTGTCGATGTTTCTTACGGCTTCAGGCTTTTCAATTTTGGCAACGATTGGGATTTTATGTTCAGAGTGCTCTTTGATCAGATCTTGCAACTGTATCAAATCGCGACTGTGACGTACAAAGGATAGTGCCATCCAGTCTACTTGAAGTTCACAGGCAAATTTTGCATCAATGATATCCTTTTCAGTCAACGCTGGTAAGGAAACATTGGTTTGAGGTAGGTTGACACCTTTTTTGGACCTTAGTGGGCCACCTTGAATCACCTTAGTCAGTACGTTTTTCTCACCGTCTGTCTTGACCACTTCAAAAATCAATTTACCGTCATCCAATAGAATGCGCTCACCAGCCTTAACGTCTTTTGGGAACTGATCGTAGTTCATGTAGACATTCTCGGCCGTTCCCTTAAAAGGTTTACCGGTCGTGAAGGTGATTTGATCACCAGCCTTGACGACTACTTCTTCACTCATGACACCTACACGCAATTTAGGGCCTTGTAGGTCTCCTAAAATTCCGGTTGCAAATCCATGCTCTTTGTTCAGGTCACGTATCATTTGAACACGTTCCCTAACGGCCTCGTGATCTGCGTGTGAGAAGTTGATTCTAAAGACATTCACACCAGCGCGTATCATGTCGAGTAAAACTTCTTTTGTCGCTGTTGCAGGCCCTAGGGTAGCAACTATTTTGGTCTTTTTAAGGGTACTATTCATTATTCGAAAATTAAATAATCCGTATTTTTAATCGAGGTTGCATCAGCTTGATAGACTGATATAACTTGTGGTATCTCGTTAAGTTCGCTCAGCAATTTTTTTAATGGGAAATGTTCTGGATCCTTCTCAATCTTAAGTAAAAAATCCACTGTTCGATACTCTTTTATCAATGTTGTTTTAATCTCGTCCACTTGATGGGTAGCAAACAAACCAGCACTGGATGTTGATTTGATTTGAGCCCGGCAATGGTTGGGAATCAAATATAAGGAAGCATTTTGATCCACATCCTTGTAATGATACACTGGAAATCTGGCAATGTATTCCTGTAACGTGATATCTTGATCCTTTTCTTGCCTCTTAAAAGAAACCTTGAGGTACTTATTTATAAAATAAGCCATCCTGTAGGGTTCACAAGTGGAATGGATGCCTATGAGCACAAACGGCTCATCTTCCATATCCCAATCAACTAATTTGTGAGTGCCCATAGTAATCAATCTACAAAAATAACCTAACACTGCTTGAAAGGTGACGTTGAAGATGGTAAGTTTAATTACGCAAACGTTTTCGTTAATAAGTAAAACATTGATTTTTATGGATTTCGCTTTCGCGAAAGCGGAATAATCACAAACTTGATGAACAAGATCCGTTATGGTTATTTCTTCGCAATACGGTCCTGCAATGCAAAAAATGCTCGCTTACTGGCTTTTTCTTCTGCTTTTTTCTTTGATGTTGCTCGAGCCTTTGCAATGACTTTTTTATCAATGGAAAATTTAACCGCAAAGTGTCTTACTTCATTAAAGCCCGTATCCTCATAGACATCAAAGTCAAAAATTTTCTTGTTTTTCTGACACCATTCAATCAACAAGCTTTTATATGAGATGACCTTTCCTTCCAGTTTATGGATATCTACATAAGGCTCAACCACTTTTTTGCAGATGAACTTTTTACAAGATACGTAACCTCTGTCCAGGTAAACCGCACCTACAAGAGCTTCAAAAAGATTCCCGTAGATGTTGTTCCCAAAATTTTTAGGCGGTACTTGGGTTTTGGCAAACGCGAGCAGGCCAAAATCTTGTCCCAGTTCATTGAGATGTTCGCGACTCACTATCTTGGAACGCATCTTTGTTAGATATCCTTCATCACCACTGGGAACCTCGTTGTAGATGTACTCTGCGATGATGGCACCCAGAATGGCATCGCCTAAAAATTCCAGGCGCTCATAGCTTATGACATTGCCATCCTCGCATTTGAGTCCCATGGACTTATGCGTGAAAGCAGTATGATAGATATTGATGTTTTTAGGAGTAAGTCCTGTAATTGCTTTAATTCCTTTTTGTAGCCTTTCTGTATCTAATATTAAAGGTGTTGTTTTACGAGAGGAAAAAAGACTTTTAATTCTATTCATCTGATCGTTTCAGATTCTAGATTTTTCTAAAGGCAATACAACAGTTGTGACCTCCAAAACCGAAGGTATTGCTCAACGCAACTTTCACCTCGCGTTGTTCTGGTTGATTAAGAATAAGGTGTAGGCTAGGATCAATGTTTTCATCAACCGTCGTGTGGTTGATGGTAGGTGGCACAATGCCGTGATTGATCGCCATTACACTGGCAATAGACTCGATGGCGCCAGCAGCACCCAGTAGGTGGCCTGTCATCGATTTTGTAGAATTGATACTGATTTTGGGAGCGTGATCACCAAATACGGCTTTAATCGCCTTAAGTTCTGCCACATCACCTAATGGTGTGGAAGTCCCATGTGTATTGATGTGATCGACATCTTCTGGCTTGATGCCAGAATTCTCCAATGTGTTTTTCATTACGGCAATCACTCCTTTTCCTTCTGGATCTGGTGCGGTAATGTGGTAGGCATCGCTGGAGAATCCACCGCCGATGACCTCAGCATAGATTTTTGCTCCGCGAGCTTTGGCATATTCATAACTTTCAAGAACCAATGCGCCAGCGCCTTCACCCAGAACAAAACCATCTCTGGTCGCGTCAAAAGGTCTGCTTGCTGTTTCAGGACTCTCGTTGCGAGTCGATAGGGCATGCATGGCATTGAAACCACCCATTCCAGCCTGCGTTACCGCAGCCTCTGATCCACCGGTGACAATAACGTCACAGTGGCCCAATCGTATATAATTCATGGCGTCGAGCATAGCATTTGCACTCGATGCACATGCAGAAACCGTAGTATAGTTAGGTCCCATAAAGCCATACTTGATGGAAATGTGGGCCGGAGCGATATCTGCAATCATTTTAGGGATGAAGAAAGGGTTGAAACGTGGCGTACCGTTGCCGGTTGCAAACGCCTTAACCTCTTCTTGAAAAGTTTCCAGGCCACCTATACCGGCGCCCCAGATAACACCGACTCTATTCTTATCAATAGAGTCGGTATCAAGTCCGGAGTCAGCTATCGCCTCGTCGCCTGCTACCAGCGCATACTGGGCAAAACGATCCATGCGTCTAGCTTCCTTACGGTCTATGAAATCTTCGACTTTGAAGTCTTTGAGTTCACAAGCGAACTTTGTCTTGAAATGTTCCGTATCAAAATAGGTGATGTCGGCACAGCCGCTTTTTCCTGCTTTCAACGCTTCCCAGTACTCCTGTAGGTTGTTACCTATAGGTGTTAGGGCGCCCATTCCTGTAATGACAACTCGCTTTAATTCCATGTACTCTTAATTAAGCTTTTGCTTCTTCTATATAGGAAACAGCTTGACCTACAGTAGCGATGTTTTCTGCTTGATCGTCTGGGATTTGAATATCAAATTCCTTTTCAAATTCCATGATCAGCTCAACGGTGTCAAGTGAGTCAGCGCCCAGGTCATTTGTGAAGCTAGCCTCAGTTACAACCTCATTCTCGTCCACGCCTAGTTTGTCAACGATAATCGCTTTTACTCTTGATGCAATGTCAGACATAATAATCTTGTTTTAATTTTTAATGAATGGCAAAAATAACAAACTTTGCGACAAAACCACGGTTATTAAAATTATGTGAAGATCAAATACTGATTTCATTTATGCCTAATGAACCACATTCCTATATTTGATAAATGAAGAAGATCGTAATTTTTGCAAGTGGTAGCGGCAGTAACGCGCAGGCCATACTGGATTATTTTAAGGACTCTGCAAAAATAAAGGTGTCGCTTATTTTAACAAATAACCCTCAAGCTGGTGTACTGGATCGCGCTAGAAAATCTGGTGTTGCAGCGATGAGTTTTAATAAGTTCGCTTTCGCGAAAGCGAACTCCATTCATCAAATACTTAAAAGTATAGATCCAGACCTGATCGTCCTCGCTGGATTTTTATGGAAGTTCCCAGAGCATCTCGTGATCGATTTCCCCAATAAAATCATCAATATCCATCCGGCATTGTTGCCTAAATATGGAGGTAAAGGCATGTATGGAATCCATGTGCATCGAGCCGTGGTGGAAAATAAAGAGAATGAGAGTGGCATCACCATTCATTACGTCAATGAGAACTATGACGAAGGCGCCATTATCCATCAAGCGGTCTGCCGACTCGATTCCACAGATGGACCTGAGGATGTAGCCCGCAAGGTTCTCGAGCTGGAGCATGAGCATTTTCCCAAAACTATCGAAGGATTATTGAGCTAATGGATCAGGTACATATATATACAGACGGTAGCTCACGCGGTAATCCAGGACCTGGCGGTTACGGCATTGTCATGGAACAGGTAGGACGCAATTTTAAAAAGGAATTTGCTCAAGGCTACCGTAAGACGACCAACAACCGGATGGAACTGCTGGCCGTGATTGTAGCTTTGGAAAAAATCAAAAAGCCAGAAATTCCCATCACTGTTTTTACAGATAGCAAGTATGTAAGTGACGCGGTCAATAAAAAGTGGATCGACGGCTGGATAAGACGCAAATGGAAGAATGTCAAGAACGTCGACCTCTGGAAACGATTTATAAAGGCTTATAATCAGGCGCCAGCCAAATTTGTCTGGATCAAAGGACACAACGACCATCCTCAAAATGAGCGTTGTGATCAACTTGCTGTTTATGCGGCAACGCATCCAGAGCATCATCTCATAGATGAAGGCTTTGAGGCTGCTGGAAAGGATTTATTCAAAAAGTAAATGCAAGAAATAGAACGCAAATTCTTGATTGAGAACGCCGATTTCCTGAAGGGCTTAAAAGGCTTTAAAATCGTACAAGGTTATTTGAGCGATAACCCAGAACGCAATGTGCGCGTGCGCATCAAAGGCGATCAAGGCTTTCTTACCATCAAAGGAGTTTCAAATGATTCTGGTACCAGCAGGTTTGAATGGGAAAAGGAAATTGATATTCAAGACGCCCAGCAGCTTTTAAAATTATGCTTGCCAGGCGTGATTGATAAAACCCGATTTGAAATTCCTGTAGGTAAACACATCTTTGAGGTTGACGTTTTTGATGGTGAAAACAACGGACTCATCATCGCAGAGGTAGAACTGCAAAATGAAAATGAACCTTTTGAAAAACCGGAATGGCTAGGTCAAGAAGTCACAGGCGATGTGAGGTATTATAATTCCTATCTAGTAAGTACTCCATTTACAAAATGGTAGAAACTACTTTCTTCCCAGCAGAATTACCTTCATCAAAAGTAGGTGCTTCCACGTTGAAGGTATCAGCCATTTTTGTGTAATAGGACTCTCTTGACTCGTGAGGTTCACTTATGGCGTGAATTATAGGTGCGTGTAGGTCACCTACTATGACGCTAGAAATCACATCGATCAAATAATCCCGATCAGTCATGTTAACTGGCGCAGCTGGGTTGGATACATTGTTTCTGCCAGCCAGTATCTTGATAGGATGGCGCTTGCCGCCTATGAGTCCGCCAGGTCTTATGATAGTTGTATTGGCGTTAGCTTTTTGAATCACCTTTTCTGCGGCAATGAGTTTTTTACCTTTTGAATCTTGGGCGTTAGGTATTGCATCTTCATGATATACGGGAATGTCCAGTTGATCCTCAAAAACTGAAGTCGTTGAAACATAAATCAGTTGTTTGATGCTGGAATATGCTTCAATATTTCTAACCAGCAATTGAATCCTACCGGCATAATCACTTTGCGGACTGGACCTCAAACCCGGCGGAATGTTCACCACCAAGACTTCCAACCCTTCCAAAAAAGCTTCAATGCCACCATCGATATAGGTTTCTCCTAGATCCACTACATAAGGATCGATGCCTGCGTCTCGTAGTTCCTCTAGTTTGGAAATACGGGTCGTAGTTCCTTTAACTTCAAAATTCTGTTTCAGGAGCTGAACCGCTAGAGGTTTTCCTAACCAGCCACAGCCCATAATGCCTATCAATTTACTCATCAGCTGGCGTTGGGTTTGTGGTGATATGTTTTTGAACAACTACCGCATCGTTCAATACAAAAGGCATAGGCATGGTATTTTCAGGTCGTTGTGATACTCCAAAAACAGGTTGCTCCGACAAGTCAAAACTGGCGGCATACACATCAAATTCTGGAGATTGCGAGGCGTCAAAAGTCAATTCCATCACTAGCGGTGCCTGATTGGAAACATAATAGGAGATGATTCTGTTGCCTCGTCTATAGGTAAAAGGCATCCCATTTTCATCCATGGGAACCACTACGCCATTGACGACCGCCTTGCTAAACTGAAACTCAGGATCACAAAAAACTTCCCATCGGTCTACCTTGCGAACGCTACGTACGAGAAGTTTGATCGTTCGCAAATCATTGATTGTGGTGTCTACCGTGATTTGGGATTCTACGGGTGGCAAGTTGATCGCTGCGGCTTCTTTTACATAGGTGAATCGGCCATTGTATTTTGAATCAATGGTTTTGGCATCGCCGGCATCTGCTGGTTGCGGGTCGTCACCTATTTTTTCCTTGGTCCAGTCGCTCAAATGATGGTCATAGGTAGCCCATTGCGCGGTTTGTGAGTCTGCATCAAGAAGATAGACCAAGCTGGTTTTTTGTGGAGTGGTTGGAGAGAATTCCGCTTTCGCGAAAGCGAAATAAACAAAAACACCACATATCAAAAATGACAGCATAGCCAGCAACTTTTTCTTGCGGTAATGTCCCAAAATAGGAATGAGCAGGCCAAATACCAGAACGCTCAAAACGGCGGCGACAAAAAGAATATTCATGCCCAGCGCCACAGGAAAGGCCACCACAAAAGGCACGAAAATAAAGATCGTTGGAATAGCGAGTAGCAGCATGATGAGGTAGCTGGGACGTTTTTGGTAGATGTTGAGCCATAGCAAAAACAAGCCACAGATCAACGGAATGATAAAGAATCCAGCGCCTGGCAAATAGGCCGCAGGCACTAACCCAGAATCACCTATGGGAAACGCTACGAGTAGGCAGATAATCCATAAAAAGATCAGCGGCGCCACGCTATGACTGGCCACTCGTGTCTTGTTATAAAAGAAATGATAGAGTAGAAAGGCGATGGCGATTCCAAAAAATGCGGTTGCTGCCACCCATAAATATCCTGTTGCGGGAAAAACACTGGATTGCTCTACATAAAAAGGACTGGTCTTTATAGCTTGCCAGGTGTAGGTTGGTACCAGATAACCTAAAGTTAGACTTCCCAAAAACGGTATAAACCCAACCAACAATTGACCTAAGGAAATGCGCTTTTTGGAAATGCCGTAAATGATTAAACCCAATAATAAAATCCCACTAACGATGATCAGGATGGACATCCATGAAAAGGGAAAACTAACCATTCCCAAAACCGGCAATGGGAAATAGATATCATCCATACCTACTTGTGCCTTGAGACCATCGCTTAAGTCTGTGGCGGCAAAATAATCCAGCAGCGGCATGAGGTAACTGCCCTGGTGAGCCAGTGTATTGCGATCGAGGTTCTCATAATTGTCCAACTGTGTATGATAGTCGATATGATCACCTATAAAGGCAAAGTTGAGACCGTTGATATCACCATCTTCACGCATGACGGTAAGATCTGTATCGTTGGGTAGTTTTTTGTAGATGCTGTAAGCGAGTGAATTAGCTACAGGATATTCAACATCAGCCGCTTTAAAGGCATCGATGATTTTGCGATTGCCTCCATTAGTTTCTACCAGCATATAGCTAGGACCGCCGCTACCACGAGATTCAAAATTGAGGATCATTTTGATATCCTTTGCATAGCGGTGGTTGTTTACAAAGTAATCAGCACCGTTAAGGCCTAACTCTTCAGCATCTGTAATGATGATGATGATGTCGTTGACGGGTTTTTTATCTGTGAGATAGGCGCGAATGCCTTCCAGAATGGTCGCAACTCCAGAGGCGGCATCGCTGGCACCCAAAGAACTGTGCGGATCGCTGTCATAATGCGTCATCAAGGCAATGGCGTCACCCGTGTTTCCGGTTCCAGGAATGCGAGAAATGATGTTGCTGGGTCGTGCTAGATTTCCGTACTCATCAATAGTGAAACCGGTCTGGATCTCTACTTTGAGCCCCATTTTTTCCAGCTGACGTTTGATGTAGATGCGGTTTTCTTCGTGGGCTTTACTGCCTACGTAGTGAGGTGCTTTGGAAAGTTCTTTGACGTGAGCCAGTGCTCTGGCGGTAGACCATTCATTTGCAGGAAGGTTGTTCTCAACACTACCGTTGGGCGTCTGGCTATGAAAGGCATACCAGATCATTGCGATAAGTACAAATAAGGAAAAAGCAGACGTCACATGGGATTTGGCTCGCATAATAGTTGGTTGGAGTTAAGTATCTCGTTTTACAATCAGGTAGTTGTCCTCGTCCATGGCTAGATATCCTTGGTCGTATATAAAGTAGTAAGTAGCACCTTTTTTGGTCGTATAAATGCTGGTAAAAAAAGTGAAGTCAAAACCTTTGGACAACAACTTATTGCGGGTCGTTTTTATTTTGCCAGATGGGTTGAGCTCATTAAGCACGCGCCAGTTCTTGCGCAGCCTGTTGTTGATATTGCGCATGAGCGCACTGCTGTCGCGATTGAGTTTATTGTTCGCAACATTGCGGCAATAATCGCTGCAAAAACGTTTGTCTGCACGACCTCGTACTTCTTCACCACATTCTGGACATGCACGTTTTGCCATGGGAATTGTTTGGTTAAATGTACTCAACTATTTGTAAACGGTTTGATGCCGTACGGAAATTAAAAGAATCAAGTTTAAAATCGTAGATGCGTGTTTGAGATGGCAGCTTATGAAGGTTTCTGTTCCTGACATGATCTGGATGCTTGTTTTTGTGCATTAGGTTGAGGTTGGTTACGCTTTCCTGCCTTACCGGCAGGCAGGCGCGAAAGCAAAATCCATAATAACATTTGATATAACCATAGACATTGAGGTAATGAATCTACTTAAACACCGACCATAAAACAGTTATTTTTGTACAAACACAGCTTATGAAAAAAGGAGTCTTACTTGTCAATCTAGGATCGCCAGACACACCAGAACCTAAGGACGTGAAACGTTATCTGGATGAATTTCTTATGGATGAGCGTGTAATTGATCTTCCTTATATATTAAGAGCCATTTTGGTTAAGGGAATCGTACTCAACACCAGACCAAAGAAAAGTGCCGAGGCGTATTCAAAAATCTGGTGGGAAGAAGGCAGTCCATTAATTGTTTTGTCTGAGCGTTTACAGGAGAAAATTGATACCTATACTAGTGTTCCCATTGCGCTGGCCATGCGTTATGGCGGCATGACCATAGAAAAAGGAATGCAGGAATTGCATGATCAAGGAGTTACTGAGGTGTTGCTAGTACCTCTATACCCTCAATTTGCAATGGCCACTACAGAAACTATTGTGGTAAAAGCCGAAGAATTGCGCAAGGCAAAGTTCCCACACATGAACTTTACCCAAATGCCACCTTTCTATAATCATCCAGATTATATACGCGTGCTATCGGAATCCATAAAGGAGTCTCTCGAAGGAAAGGACTATGAACATTTATTGTTTTCATACCACGGTGTTCCTAAAAGGCACATTAGAAAAAGTGATATTACTAATGGACATTGTAAAATGGACGGCAAGTGTTGTGCAACGCCATCACCGGCACACCAGTTTTGTTACAGCCACCAGTGCAAGGAAGTGACCCGGCTGGTAGGTGAGTATCTTGAGATGGAAGATGGCACGTATTCTACCACGTTTCAATCCAGATTAGGTTTTGATCCATGGTTGACCCCATATACTGACCGTACCATAGAACGCATGGGACTAGGCGGAACAAAAAAACTGGCGATAGTCACGCCAGCTTTTGTAAGTGACTGCCTAGAGACACTAGAAGAAATCGCTATGGAAGGCGAGGAAATCTTTCACGAGGTAGGTGGTAAGGAGTTTCACGTCATACCTTGTTTGAACACGCGAGAAGATTGGGTCAAAGTCTTGAGCCGCTGGATTGACGAATGGGCCATAAGCGAACCAGTCGCGGTTTAATCCTTAGAAAACACCTCGGCTAATAGGTCTTGAACGCGGTTCCAAGAATCTTTATCTGCTTCTGCATCATAATCTAGCGGCAGGTCATATTTCTCAGCCTTGGCATTTGCGTTTTTGTTGGTGTAGGCATGTTTGACTCCAGGATAGGTGACATATTCATAGTTCACGTCGATGGCATCCATGGCATTTGTCCAGGCCTCAATACTTTCTTCTGATACAAAAGGATCTTCAGCGCCGTTTGCAACGACGATTTTTGCCGTAAGCTTCTCGTTAGGCATAATGGGAAGCTCGACTTTGGAATGAAAGGCCATCACAGCTTTAAGTGGTAATCCTGCGTTGGCCATGCTCAATGCCATCGCACCTCCAAAACAGTAGCCTACAGCAGCCGTGTTTCCTGCATCTACTATGGATTCCCTATGGAAAGCATCCATGGCTGCTTGAAATAGAGCCACTGCGTGATCTGGATCATTTTTTACTTTTTCTGAAAGCTTTGTAGCTTCCTCGGCATCTTTTGCGACCATGCCATTTCCATAAAAATCAACGACAAGAGCAGCATAACCTAGAGCGGCATATTCATCTGCTCGCCATTTGATGTAATCTGTCATTCCCCAAAATTCTGGACATACCATTACACCTGGTTTAGGTGCGACGGCGTCATCTGGTAGGGAAAGGTATCCTACATATTTCTGATCCTTATATTCATAGGGTATTTGAATCCCTTGAAGTTCGCTTTTATTTTTCATCTTTTTATTTTCAAGATATTCATTTTTAAAAGGCACAGTTTTTAAAGAACCGTTAATCCTTAATATACTGCTGCTTTGTAATTAGCTTTGCGGAAAGATTATCTTTTGGCCACACCCAATCTATCCCAAGAAAAAAGCGCCCTTCTAGGAACCGAATCGATTCCTAGTTTGCTGGTCAAGCAAGCCGTGCCGGCTTCGATAGGTATTCTGGTCATGTCCCTTAATATTTTAGTGGATACCATTTTTGTAGGCAACTGGATAGGATCTGTAGCCATCGCAGCCATCAATGTGGTTTTGCCCGTATCGTTTTTTATTGCCGCCTTAGGTATGGCAATAGGAATAGGCGGTGCGAGTATTATCTCTCGAGCATTAGGTGCTGATGATCGTGCTAAGGCTAAGCGCACCTTTGGTAACCAGCTATCCTTGACGATTGTCATCACGACGGTGCTGGTGATTTTGGGGCTGTTTTTTATCAATGATCTGGTTCCGGCATTTGGCGGTAAAGGAGATATTTTTGAACCTGCCAAAATCTACTATCGCATTGTTCTTTATGGTGTTCCCATTCTCGCGTTGTGCATGATGGGCAACAACGTTATACGTGCCGAAGGCGCTCCAAAACACGCCATGATCGCCATGATGATTCCATCTGTCGGGAATTTGCTGCTGGATTACATATTGATCAACAGGCTGGATATGGGCATGGAAGGTGCGGCATGGGCTACCACAGTAAGTTACGGTCTCTGTTTTATATATATCGCCTGGTTCTTTCTATCCGGTCGCAGCGAGTTGATGCCATCTTTAAAACAGCTTTTGCCGGACTGGGTGATTCTTAAGGAAATAGGTGGTCTAGGTTTTGTCACTTTAGGTAGACAGGCAACCACAAGTGTTTTGTACCTCATTTTGAATAATATTCTGTTTGAACTGGGCGGCGAGGACAGTGTATCGGCCTTTGGGATCATAGGTCGTTTGATGATGTTTGCGATCTTTCCGGTGCTAGGAATCACGCAGGGTTTCCTACCTATTGCAGGCTATAATTATGGGGCACAGCAATGGAAACGCGTGCGTGCCGTGATCTACACGTCTATAAAATATGCCTGCATTTTAGGGGTGTTAATTTTTGTGCTGCTATTTGTTTTTGCCAGTGAAATTGCTGGAGTTTTTATCGATAATCAGGTAGTTATTGATCAAACCACAGTAGCGATACGCATCGTGTTTTTTGCGGTTCCCATCATTGCGATTCAGCTCATAGGTGCTGCTTATTACCAGGCGATAGGTAAAGCCCTGCCAGCATTTTTACTTACCACACTGCGCACGGGAATTATCTTGATACCTTTATTGCTATTGCTCAGTCATTATTATGGGATTGACGGCGTGTGGATCAGTTTTCCTATTGCAGACATTTCCAGCACGATCATTACCGCATACTTTTTATGGAAGGCGATGCAAAAATTGTACGAGGCTCCAGAGAAGAATAATCCTCTAGATACTGAAGAAGTTTAAGAAGAGTTCGCTTTCGCGAAAGCGTAATTATCATAAGCTTTTTTAAAAATTACCAGCTGTCAAGCGCACCTTTTCTACCTTGCGCGTTTATTTCAATTTTATGTATACCAAAAAGTTTGACGTACGCTGGAGTGATCTGGATGCAAACCGTCATATGGCAAACAGTGCCTATCAAAATTTTATGAGCCATACCCGTATGGCGTATTTGATAGAGAATGGTTTTGGTCAACAGCAAATGCAGGAATATCAAACTGGACCTGTCATTTTTAACGAAAACATATATTATTTCAAGGAAATCCACCAGGGTCATCCCATAACTGTAAGTTGTGAGTTAACTGGTATGAGTGAAGACGGTAGTTTGTTTAGCTTTAGGCATAATTTTTATGATCATAAAGGAAAGAATCTGGCTCGCGGATTGATGACTGGTGCCTGGATGAATCTCAAGGAACGCCGCATCACAGCGCTGCATGAAGATCTTTATAGGATGATTGATCATTTACCTAAATCTGACGATTTTAAAGAAATTCACCTTAAAGAAACCAGGTCTCACGGTCAATTGCCAGAAGATTTAGATTATAAATCGTAAACCGGATTTTTCTTATGCCATCCATTGAGAACACCATATACCGTAAACATATCTTGAAGAAGCTGGAATTTCGGTTTGGTGAGTTTTACTTGTGTAAGGATTTTATCGTGTCTGAAGTTTATGAAGGTTTTGTTTTTGGCGCAGAAGAGGCCGCGCAAGTGGTGGATGAGAGCGTTGCATATTACGATAAAATGGAACTCTTCCATAAAAAGCTGTACATCGCTAACCGCATCCGAAAATATTCTGTAAAACCTACTGGCTGGCTCAAATTTGGTCACCTTAGGAAATACTTATATGGTTACTGCGTCGTTGATGACACGCAACATGGTATCATGAGTGCTATTCTGGAGTCTAAATTTGTGCCTATAGCGTTTAAATCTGTAACAAGCTTGAGTGATGCTATTGATTGGGCACATGCACGACACGTAAAATAAAAGCCAATATATTGATCTTTAATAAAATAACTGGAGAATTGTGCTGTTCAGTGTTTTTAAACAATAAATAACACATAGAAGCTGCTATTTTAAAGGGTTTTTTATTTTTGACCAATGATTTCTATTGAAGAGTCCGACTATCGCCACTTGATTCTACATAAGTTAGAATTTGACTTTGGCAACGTTTATTTGATGGAAGATATTCTACTCACAGAGCTTAAAGAAGGTGTAGTAGGATCAGCAGAGCAAGTTTACCAAGTTCTTGACAAAGCCTTGGCATATTACGAAACATACAATGTGGTGAAGAGAAGAGTATGGATCGCCAATCGTACACGAAAGTATTCTGTCAAACCGGTCGAATGGATCCGGCTAAAAAATCTTGCTATTAAGTACTTAAGCGGTTATTGTGTGGTAGATAATACGACCAATGGAATCACTAATGCAATTTTAGAATCAAGATTTGTTCCTATAAATTTTAAGTCAGTCACAGATTTAGAAGAGGCCATAAAATGGGCTACACTTATTCAAGCAAAGCAGAAACAATAACCGTTTCTTGATTTATACTCCAACATTCTCGTTTGAATTGCTTAAGAGTTTTTCAGACAATTCTCTTTTGGATTTCTTTCCCGCCAGATACACACCCAAAAATATTACGGCACCAGCTGCCGCTTTCACCCAAGTAAGCTCATCAGTTCCCAATGCTACTGCTATAAGTGCCGCAAGTAAGGGTTGCAGATACACAAAAACTGCAACAACACTAGGTTTGAGCGTGCGTATGGCAATTATGTTGAGCATATATGTACCAAAGGTCGCAAAGATGACCACATAGGCGATATTGAGAATCACGTGACTGGAGGCATTAGAAACATCAAAACCTAAACCTTGCTGGATCCCAAATGGTGTTATGAATAACACGCCAAACAGATACAGCCATTTCATTAGCGTGAATACGTGGTATTTTTTGGTGAGTTTTTTGGCTAGTAAAATATAGAAGGAGTAAGACAGCGCATTCAAGAAAATAAGAATGTTCCCTAAAAAGGGATCTGCCGCCACCTGATTGGGCGTTGAAGAAAGAAATATTAAAAATGCAGCACCGCTAAAACCGAGTCCTATTCCCAACACTTTCCAGAAGTGTAGATGCTCTTTTAGAAAAATAGCGCTCAACACTGCTACGATGATAGGAGTAGTGACCATTAATACAGATGCAGTTATGGGCGTGGTTAACGATAAACCCCACATAAAGGTCACCATGTTGAATCCTACACCACAAAACGCAGCTAATGCGATAAGAGGCAACTCCTTAAAAGGCACTTTTTCTTTGGGGCCAGCAAATAAAGATATGGTCCAGAATATCGCGCAGGTAAAAATCACTCGATACCAAGTCAATCCAAACGGACCTATATGTTCTGGCGTGACTTCTTTAGCAGATGAAAAATTAATCGCATAGAATAACGCGACGAGTGTGGCGCAAACGAGCGCTACCTGGCGTTTAGTCATTAGCTAATGCCTTTTTTGCTTCTGCTACAACTTTCTTTGAATTACCTATGTATGCTTGATCCTTATAAATAAGTATAGGGCGCTTGATAAATGTATAGTGATCCAGTAATAGATCTTTATAATCAGCTTCACTCAGGTCTTTTTCATGCAAGTTGCGACCGCGATACAATTGGGCGCGACGATTAAACAATGATTCATATGAATTACTTTGTTCCTTAAGGTACTCGAGTTGCTCTTTTGTGATAGGATGTTCCTTTGTGTTTTGTAAAGTCACAGTATCTGGCAACTCCAATTCTTTCAAAATACGCTGACAGGTATTGCAGCTGTCTAAATAGATAAATAGATTTTCCATATGGCAAAATTACGACAGCACTCACATTTAAATGCAATAAGCTAACACCAATCCTAAACCCGAACACATCGAAATAAAAATGGGTAGCCAACTTGAGAAGGCCACCCATTAGATATTGATATATAAGTTCTATAGATCTGTCCCGTTAATTAAGTAAGGAGTTTTACCATCTGTGATAATGACTTTACTATTATTGGATCTAGCTAATTCTAAAAAAGCTTCAATACTACGTATTTTGATTATTTCAGGTGTAAGACCTTCCGCAAGTATTTTTTGAGCATCTCTTGCACCAGTTGCCTCAATAATCTTCCTTTCAGCCTCTAGCCGTTGCGTTTGAAGTATAAATTCCATTCTCATGGCGTCTTGCTCTGCTTGTAGCTTTTGCTCAATAGATAAGGAAAGTCCGGCAGGTAATTGTATGCTTTTCATTAATACCGCTTCTATGATGATACCTTGAGGTGTGAGAGTTTCTTCCATTTTTGTCTTGATGGCCTTCTCAATATCTGCCCTTTTTCCAGAGTGCATATCTTTTGCGTAAAATTGTGCGCAAACATCAGAACTTGCAGATCTAAAAACAGCAGACATTACATCTTTATAATCAGGACCAATATTCCTTAATACCGTTGGTATCTTATCAACCTGAAGGCGATAAAGAATTGATATTTCAGAATCTACACTCAATCCTTCTTTGCTTGGTAGTCTCAATGCTAACTTGTGATTGTTTGTCTGGGTAGATTCCTTTATAACCTTAGTAGTAAAAGGGTTAAAGGTTACTGTTCCTTGGGTGATTACTTTGTCATCTAGTTCTCCCAATTTTTGTTTAATACCTGCTTCACCAGGTCTGATCACAGCACAGCTTGTTAGAAACAAGCTTACTGTGCCTAGGATTAATATTTTTTTCATAGTATTGCTTTTATATGTTGAAAGTATTAGTCGCTAATCAAAATTTAACAAACACGATTCATTGTTATAGAAATCATAATTTTAAGGCATCCCTTGAACTTTTTTGAAAAGCTTTAAAGATTCAGTTTTCCTAAAGAATGGTGTATTGAGATTTTGGGCTCCTAAGGAGATGACTAAATGAACTAGATTGCAGCGAGTATTTTCAATACCATGAAAAACAAAACGATGAAATTTAACACCAAGACGATTCACGGCGGTCAAGAAAATATTGATCCAGCCTACCATAGTGTGATGCCACCTATTTACCAGACCAGCACTTTCAAACAAGAGAAAATAGGCCAACATCCAGAGTTTGCATATGCACGCAGTGGTAATCCCACACGAGCAGCTTTGGAAAAATCGTTGGCCAGTTTGGAAAATGGCACGTATGGATTGGCTTTCGGATCTGGATTGGCAGCGATTGACGCGATACTCAAATTATTGAAGCCAGGCGATGAGGTGCTTTGTACGAATGACCTATATGGTGGTTCCTATAGATTGTTTACTAAAATCTATGAGGATTTTGGGATCAAGTTTCGGTTTGTGGGTATGAGTGATGCGAGCAAGATAGGGTCTTTTGTAAATGAAAGTACAAAGCTCATCTGGATCGAGACACCTACTAATCCCATGATGAATATCATTGATGTCGCCGCAGTAGCTCAGATCGCTAAACGTAATAAATTGTTGCTGGCGGTTGACAACACCTTTGCCACTCCATACTTACAGCAACCACTGGACTTAGGTGCAGATATTGTGATGCATAGTGCTACAAAATATCTGGGCGGCCATAGCGATGTAGTCATGGGTGCGCTAGTGGTAAAGGATAAAGCTCTTGCAGATAGGCTATACTTTATCCAGAACGCCAGTGGTGCCGTTCCAGGACCTCAAGATTGTTTTTTGACGTTGCGAGGTATAAAAACTCTTCACGTAAGAATGCAGCGTCATTGTGAGAATGGAAAAGCAGTAGCTCATTTTCTAAAGTCTCATCCCAAAGTGGATAAAGTGTACTGGCCAGGTTTTGAAGACCATCCCAACCATAATATTTGTTCAAAACAGATGACGGGTTATGGTGGTATGGTGTCCTTCACCACAAAAACAGGTGCCAGAGAAAGCGCCGTCCAGTTGGTAGAGCGTTTGAAAGTCTTTACGCTGGCCGAGAGCCTAGGCGGCGTAGAATCGCTTGCTGGTCATCCCGCGACAATGACGCACGCCAGTATTCCTAAAGAAGAGCGTGAAAAAACAGGAATCGTGGATTCCTTGATCCGCTTGTCTGTTGGAATTGAGGATATTGACGATCTAATTGATGATTTGAAACAGGCATTGGCCTAGATCAAATTAATAATGAAGTACGTGGATTTTAATGGATTCGCTTTCGCGAAAGCGATACTCTCTAAAAGCACTACTACAATCTTAAAAGCTATCTACAAATAATATATGAATCCTATGTTGAACCACCAGATCCAGTCGTCATTGCGATTGTTGGGATTGTTAGGACTCAAGCCGTCCACATAGTTGTCATCATAATAATGCCAGGCAGAGGAGATCAACAAATCGCTCAATGGAGTCAATTTGTATCTCACGCCTAGATCTGCCACATAAGCCAGTGTGCTGCCACGATCGGTATCGATACGATCGATGAACGTGGGAAATGTAGTGATACTGTTGCCTAATGGTCCTAGAGAACTTTCCGCTTCTGGTTTGTAGTTGGCATAGTGCAAGCCTAAGCCTATATATGGAGCCCATTTGTAACCGCCATTTTGGAAATCACGAATGCTAAAAGGATAATACTCTAGGTGTGCGCCGGCTTCAAAGACCTTAGCCTTACCTTCCATAGAACGTAGCTGTAAACCACCTATACTGTTGCGTTCTGAAAGTTCGCTCAAGTGATTTAAGGTGGTCACGTGATAGGCGAGTTGGGATCTAATTTTGAAATGGTCGTTCCAGTAGGTGTCACGGCTGTAGCAATTACAGTCTGCACGGTAGGCAAAGTTGATGTAGTGAACCAGCCCTATTCCTATACCAACATTTCCTTTATTAGTATCAAAGTCATAACGTTCACCATAATCGCTTTGAAAAGCAACTGGGCCGGCGATAACGCCTACTTCATGAGAAAAACCTAGTTGCGCCTGTGAAATATTCATGCAGGTGCTCAAGAAGAGCAAAAAAAGTATTCCAGCAAACCTGCTATTCATCGATTAATTGTTTGATGCAGCGCCAAATATAACAAATTACATTTCTTGCCCTACGATGAAACGCAGGAATATCAGATTTAGTCTACTCGTTAATTACACCTATAAATTATTGCGATGTAGGCATGCTTAAAATAATGGTAATTAAAAGTTAAGTGAATTGGATAATTTTATCTTTGTAGCTTTAACGAAAACGTTTTTTGAAACGCTTATTTTATAAATAATGGAAAAAAACATCCAAGATTTTATCGATTTAGTAGAAAAAAGGAATCCCAACGAGCCTGAATTTATTCAAGCCGTCACTGAGGTGGCCGAGGTTGTCATTCCTTTTATTGAAGAAAATCCAGAATATGGTGCAGACAAGTTACTGGAGCGCATGGCAGAGCCAGAGCGCGTGACCATGTTTAGAGTGCCATGGACAGATGATAATAACGAGGTGCAGGTAAACCGTGGTTACCGCATCCAGATGAACAGCGCAATAGGTCCTTATAAAGGTGGTTTGCGTTTTCACCCATCGGTAAACTTGAGCATTCTTAAATTTCTTGCCTTTGAGCAAACGTTTAAGAACAGTTTGACAACGCTACCTATGGGCGGTGGTAAAGGTGGATCTGACTTTAACCCAAAAGGGAAGTCTGACCGTGAGGTGATGCGTTTTTGCCAGTCCTTTATGACAGAACTGCAACGTGTCATAGGTGCCGATACTGACGTACCCGCTGGAGATATAGGTGTAGGTGGTCGTGAGATAGGTTACATGTTTGGCCAGTACAAAAAAATCAGAAATGAATTCACTGGAATTCTTACCGGTAAGGGAAGATCATACGGTGGTTCATTAATACGACCAGAAGCTACCGGTTACGGTAACGTGTACTTTGCAGAAAACATGTTAAAGACCAGAAACGAAAAAATCCAGGACAAGACGGTCGTCATTTCTGGATCAGGAAACGTGGCGCAATACGCTGCAGAAAAGATCATACAATTAGGTGGTAAAGTAGTCACCATGTCAGACTCTGATGGATTTATCCACGACGAGGCTGGAATCGATGGAGAGAAGTTAGCTCACATCATGTATATCAAGAATGAGAAGCGTGGTCGTATCAAGGAATACCTAGATAAATATCCAGATGCAAAATTCCATGAAGATGCAAGACCGTGGTCTATCAAGTGTGATATCGCCTTACCATGTGCCACTCAAAATGAGTTGAATGGTGACGAGGCAAAAACACTTGTTGAAAATGGATGTATTTGTGTAGGTGAAGGCGCTAACATGCCTTGTACGCCAGAGGCTATTGAACACTTCCTAGACAAGAAAATCCTATTTAGCCCAGGAAAAGCCAGTAACGCTGGTGGTGTTGCTACTTCTGGACTAGAGATGTCTCAAAACTCTTTGAGATACAGCTGGACTGCCGAGGAGGTTGACAATAGATTACATACAATCATGAACGACATTCACGAGGCATGTGTAAAATATGGAACTGACGAGGACGGTTTTACAGATTACGTAAAAGGCGCAAATATCGCTGGCTTCGTAAAGGTTGCAGATGCAATGTTAGCTCAAGGAGTCGTATAGTAGCATTCTGATTATAAAGATTTCGCTTTCGCGAAAGCGTAATAAAATAATAGCCTCTGATCATTTCAGAGGCTTTTGTTATAAAGAAAATCACTCATGAATCAGAAGTGGTAGTAAGTAATGAATTATGTTTTGTATGCTCAAGAACTCCAATAAATAGGAATGGGATACAGAATAAAAAATAGGAGACATCTATTTTACTCTCAAAAATTGCATTACTATAACCATGCTGGGTCACCATGTAACCAGAGTAAAAAAATATAGAAAGAAATAAAGTAAAGCCAGCGTAGATAAATCTTTCTGACAAATTTTTAGCGAAAATTCCAAATCCTATCGCAATTATAAAAAGGATAGGCACAAAGTGCGCAGGAAGTAAAAATGAGGATTGAATTATAAACGGATTTATTTCATAAAACTCATTGGGGAAGAAAATTATAAAAGGCAAAAACGTAAGTGTAAATACTGCGAGAATCATTGTTGCAAGAAATGAAGCTTTCAAAAACGTCATACTTGAAGTCTTTATTAAGGATAAAAAGAATACGATGTAGGCTAAGGAATAAACACTGCGTGTTGATAGTAATAGACCTAGAGCTACAACAATCAGAATCATTCTCTTCTCAGGTTTCATTATCGATTTTTCAAAATATAATAGAGCTATCGCTACTAATACTGAAAAACTAATGATATTACTCAATGAGAATATTTCCCATAGCATAAAGATGGAAATAATAGTTAAGATTAAATAACTTGAGTTATAGGTCTCACAGTAGAAACGTTTGTAAAAAAACCCTAATGCGATGAATCCTAAAGCACTTAATAGGCTGTAGGCTTTGAAAAAATCGAATGGTAACGCGATAAGAAAATAAATAGGCATTGGCCCAGGAGGGTTTCCAACGTGTGATATGGCACTATATGGATATCTTCCATTTAACAAGTTTGTTAAAAAGGAATTAATCACACTCCATCTATCAACATTTAATTGCTCAGGAGAAATGTACACATAACTCAATAGAGCTAGAAAAAACGGAATAATGATCAATGTATTGATAACAATGCTTTGACACGTTTTAAAGGCCGTAATTTTGTTTATGAAAACAATGATCGTAATTTGACCTATCAAATAAAATAAAGTTAGGAGTTCGTATTGATCAGTATATCTTTCAGAATATTTATAACAGAAAAGGCAATTGATAAAGATTAATACAGCAAATGATAAGTATTTAATCATTTAAAAAAATTAATGATTTTACTTTAAAATTACGGTGTAAAAAGTACCTTATAGATACTTCAATTACACCTATTCCATACTTGACGCTTCTTGAAAAATTAATTGAGGATGCTTCTTCAAAATATTTTGTGGGACAGGTTATTTCGGCTATTTCATAATTCATCATGCAAATTTGTGCTAACAACTGATTATCAAAAATAAAATCATCAGAATTTTTCTCGAAATTTATCTTTTGTAAGATACTTTTTGAAAAGGCACGATAACCAGTGTGGTATTCGGCAAGTTTTTGATTCATCAAAATATTTTGAAATAGAGTTAACCATCGATTTGCGACATATTTATACAAAGGCATACCGCCATTGAGAGCACCTTTCCCTAAAATCCTCGATCCTAATACTACTTTATAAACGTCATTTGCTATAAGAAAAGCCATTGAGTGAATAAGCTTAGGTGTATATTGATAATCTGGGTGCAGCATTATAACAATGTCAGCGTTTAGTTCTAAAGCGGCATTGTAACAACTCTTTTGATTAGCACCATATCCTTTATTCTGCTTGTGTCTTAGTATATTTTTAATTCCTAATTTTCTAGCAAAGTCAGTCGTTCTATCAGTACTATGATCATCCACTAATATGACCTCATCAACAATGTCAAATGGAATTTCGTTGAATGTTTTTTCAAGAGTCTTTTCTGCGTTGTAAGCAGGAAGCACCACAACTATCTTTTGATTGTTTATCATTGTAACGAATATAATATTACTATTTGTAATTGAGTTTGAACTGTTGGTGATCATGTATTTTATAAAATCTACAGGATTCAGCATAATACAGATTGACAAATTATTTTTCAATGGATCACCATAGATTATGAAAGCAAACGTTTGTTGTAAATGAAATATATAATTTGAGAATTAGCATAACCTCTGGAGAATTTCAGAGGTTTTATATGTCCTAATAAATTCGACCTATTTTTGTCGTCCTATCAGATGCCCAGTAATTATACGTTATAAGATCATGAAAATTAGATTACTGTTTTTATTACTGTTTACCAGCCTTGCTTCTTCACAGGATTTTAGCAGTCAATGGACGGGACTTTTCTCCTTTACTCGCATCATAGATATTGAGCAAACGGATGAACGTATTTATGCGGCGAGTGAGAATGCGGTTTTCGTTTATGATATTCTTTCTCGTACGTTCACCAAGATCACCACGGTAAATGGTTTAAGTGGTGACCCTATTTCGCAAATTTATTATCGAGAAAGCGATGACCAATTGGTCATAGGGTATGAAGATGGTTTATTGCAAATCGTACAAGACGATGTCGTTCTGGATATAGTTGCGATAAGAGATAAACAGGTCATCAATCCTGACCGCAAACGCATCAATGAATTTAAGGCAAATGACCAGTTGCTGTATATCGCTACAGATTTTGGCATCGCCATTTACGATCTAGATCGATTGGAATTTAATGACACCTATTTCATAGGTGACAATGGCGCCCAATTGCGCATTAAGTCCATTGAAATTTTTGATGGGTTTCTATATGCCGCAAGTAGTGGTGACGGTATACGTCGCGCTGATATTTCAGACCCTTTTTTGATTGACTTTACCAATTGGTCCCAAACCAACATGGGTTCCTATGATGAGGTTGTAGCGCTGGATTCTCAGATTTATGCCATTGACACGGCAGGTGCCCTCTTCAGGTTTGCCGCGACTTCTTTTGTCTCTACAGGATACCGTTTTCCATCACGCAGTGTTGACGCGACAGTGACAAATAACCAGCTCACCGTGACTGGATCCAATTTTTTACAAATCATTGATGTCAACGAGAACCTCTTAAATGATGTTAGAGATATTAATGGTGACGCCTATGTCTTTACCGCAGGAGATTCTAATGGAGATACTATTTATATAGGAACGACTACAAACGGATTAGTACGATTGGACCGTGCAGATTTCTCAACTGCCGAGTTTATTGTGGCAGATGGACCATCACGCAATCGTGCTTTTTCACTTACCACAGCGCCTAATACCTTATGGGTAGGTTATGGTGATTATAATTTGTTTTTTAACCCGTTCCCGTTAGAGCAGTTTGGTGTTAGTAGATTAGTAGAAGAAGAATGGACTAATTTTACATTTGATGAGGTACTTAACATCAATAGTATTTCCAGCATCACGATCCATCCAGAAATTCAAGATGAAGTATATATCAACAGTATGCACAATGGTGTATTGGAGTTTGTGGACGGCATGGCAGAAACATTGTATGGAGTTAACAACAGTTCTTTGACCAGCATATTGCCACCAGCGACCGACTTTGTACGTATTCCAGATAGCAGGTTTGATAGAGAAGGTAATCTTTGGGTTCTTGCAAGTCTTGTCGACGAGACACTCAATCGTCGTTCTCCAACAGGTCAATGGACTGCCATCGACGTCTCTCAATTTGTTCCTACAATTAGTGAAACCGGTGGTGCGACAAAAATGACAATCACTAATGCTGGTAATATCATATTCGGCACTATTGATTTTGGTGTTATTGCTTTTGATCCTGCGGAGAATAAATTTGGTGACCTTAGAGAAGATATTCAGGAAGGCAATCTTGTGAGCAATTACGTGAGCGAGGTGACTCTAGATTTAAACGAGCAATTGTGGATAGGTAGTAATCGAGGATTGCGTGTACTCTTTAATGCTAATAGCATATTGTCTGAGAACCCACCAGATGCAAGACCCATAATCATTGAGGATCAGAATGGAATCCCACGGGAATTGCTTAAGGATGAGGCAATTCTAGATATTGAGGTGGATGGGAATAATAGAAAATGGGTTGCGACTGCAAGCTCTGGTGCGTTTTTATTCTCACCATCAGGCCAGGAAACTATCTTTCAATTTACTAAGGATAACTCACCGCTACCTTCCAATGGTGTAAATGATATTGCTATTGATAATACAACGGGCCGCGTCTATTTTGCAACAGATAATGGTATTGTAGCATTTCAAGGTGATCGCACCAGCCAGCCAGCAGAGGATCTAGAAAATGTCTTTGCATTTCCTAATCCTGTAAAACCTGGTTTTGATGGTAATGTTACCATAGATGGATTAACTGATCGCGCACGCATCAAGATCACTGATATAGAAGGAAATCTTGTTTTTGAAGTCGTATCACAAGGTGGTAGTGTCCAGTGGGATACCACGAGCTTTAACGGCAACCGCGTTGCTTCTGGAGTATATATGCTGCTCATTTCTACTGATGATAATGTGGAAACTACGGTTTCCAAAATCATGATTATTCGCTAGATGATCGTTCGCACACCAGCTATTGTGTTGTCAACCATCAAATATGGTGAGGCAGATCTTATCGCGAGAATCTATACCAAGAAGCTAGGAACCCAAAGTTATATGCTCAAAGGAATTCGTAAATCCCGTAAGGGAAAGCTGCGAGTTTCTCTGTTTCAGCCATTGACGCAACTGGAGATTCAGACGCAACATAAGGGAAAAGGAACTTTGGAATATATCAAGGAAGCTTCAACCGCCTATACTTATGTGAATATTCCGGTTGACGTGGCAAAAAGTTGTGTAGCCCTTTTTTTTGGAGAAGTACTCTCACAATTGTTGACGGAACAACAGCCAGATGAGCAGCTGTTTGATTACCTAAGTACCATATTTGAGTATCTGGATCAGACCGATCATGTGGCCAACTTTACGATCAAAACCTTGCTGGATATGACCGAGTTAATGGGATTTGGTATGGATCGATCGACTATGGATTTTCCATACTTTAATATGCTGGACGGCAGCTTTGACAATCATGGAATGCAACCGCATCATTTAAATGAGGAAGAAAGTTCTTTGTTCAAGCTGTTCATTGGTACAAATTTTGATGCTATCCATTCCATCAAAATCAACCGAAACCAACGTACGGCGCTTCTTAATCTTGTACTGGATTACTTTAAAATTCACCTGCACAGCTTTAAAAAACCCAACTCGTTAGACATCTTGAAACAGCTTTTCGATTCGTGAAAATTTTTACTTTCCTTCTTCTTCTTATAGTCACAGCATCAACGCTCAACGCACAGCAAATACAAGTTTTAGATGCCGCCTCTGGTGAGCCTATTGCCAGTGTCGCGATTTATAATAAAGACAAACAAAAATCCATCATCACTAACATTGATGGTTTTGCAAGTCTTGACAAGTTTTCTGAAACAGAAAGCATCTACTTTCAAACCTTCGCCTTCAAAACTTTGAAAACCACAAAGGAAAAACTGTCTACTAATGACTACAAGGTAAAACTGGAGCCTAGATCTGAAGCGATGAATGCCGTGGTTCTTTCGGTTTCAAAATTCCAACAACGACAACAGGATATACCACAATCGGTCGTGAGTGCTAGCAAGGAAGAGATCGTCTTCCAAAACCCACAAACCAGTGCAGATTTGTTACAGCAAACCGGTCAAGTGTATGTTCAAAAAAGCCAGCAAGGTGGCGGCAGCCCATTGATAAGAGGCTTCTCTACCAACAGATTGCTACTCACGGTTGACGGTGTGCGTATGAATACGGCCATTTTTCGCGGCGGTAATCTTCAAAACATCATCTCCATAGATCCATTGAGCGT
Source organism: Nonlabens agnitus (assembly GCF_002994045.1). Classification (NCBI taxonomy): domain Bacteria; kingdom Pseudomonadati; phylum Bacteroidota; class Flavobacteriia; order Flavobacteriales; family Flavobacteriaceae; genus Nonlabens; species Nonlabens agnitus. The sequence goes on along the minus strand of NZ_MQUC01000003.1, from coordinate 2,334,232 downwards.
GGAGCGGACTGAGGTGATTCTAGGGCCAGGCAGTGTTGTTTATGGTAGCGATGCTATAGGTGGCGTCATGAATTTCTTCACGCTGTCACCTCAATTTTCAGATACTGAAACTGCTGCTGACTTTACAGGAAACGGCATTTTACGCTTTGCAACCGCAAACAATGAAAAGACAGGTCACGTAGATTTTAATTACGGCACTTCAAATTTTGCAAGTGCCACCAGCATTAGCATCAATTCTTTTGATGATTTAAAAATGGGGTCCAACGGTCCTGATGACTATTTGCGAGAACGTTATGCCGCACGTCGCAACGGTCAAGATGTTGTGATAGAAAATAAAGATCCTGAGGTGCAGGTGCCCACGGGTTATGACCAGATCAACCTGCTGCAAAAATTCAGTTACAAGCCTAGTCTGTATTGGAAACTGGATCTAGGATTGATTTATACAGCAACGTCAGACTACAGCCGCTATGATGCTTTAGATCGCTTTCGCGAAAGCGGAAACCCAAGAAATGCAGAGTGGTATTATGGACCTCAAAAGTGGTTTATGGTCAATGCCAAAGCCCAGCACCGCGGTAGTGGTACCTGGTATGATAAAATGGTCATTACTCAGGCATTCCAAAGGTTTGATGAGAGTCGCAATGCCCGCAGTTTTCAATCGCCTGATCTTTTTGAAAATGACGAACAAGTCGACGCCTGGAGCACTTCTGTTGATTTTGAGCGCCGTAATCGTGAGGATAACATCTTGTTTTATGGCGCAGAATATGTTCATAACAAAGTCGGTTCTACAGGCAGTGTCTTTGACATTGAGACCAGACAAAGAACAGATGCAGCCACCAGATATCCAGACGGTTCTACATGGCAATCGCTCGCCGCTTACGTAAGCTATCAATGGAAAGTTGCTTCTAATTTCACCGTACAATCTGGCGCTCGATATAATCACATCTGGCTAGATGCAGACTTTGACAATACTTTTTTTAATTTCCCATTTGATGATGCCATGGTCAACACTGGTGCATTGACTGGTGGCATAGGCGCAACTTACCTGCCAGATCCTAGTCTCGAACTGCGAGCCAATTTAAGCACAGCCTTTAGAGCGCCTAATATTGATGATGTAGGTAAGATTTTTGATCCTAGTCCAGGCACGGTGATCGTACCCAATCCAGACCTAGAATCTGAATATTCCTATAATGCAGAATTAGGTCTCAAGAAACGCATAGGCAATGATTTGACGGTAGAAGTAGCTGGCTATTACACTATTTTAAAGGATGCTTTGGTTCCCAGAGATTTTACACTCGATGGTGAGGACATGATTGTCTATCAAGGAGAATTAAGCCAAGTGCGAGCCATTCAAAATTCAGAACGCTCTGAAATTTACGGAATTGAATTAGGTGTCGATTACAAATTATCAGATCATTTTAAGCTGTACGGTCACTACACCTGGCTGGATGGAAAGCAGGAAGAAGAAGATGGCAGTGAGGTTGCCGTTAGACATGTGGCACCAGCTTTTGGTGATGCCCACGTGGTTTATGATCAAGGCAAGTTCAAGCTGGACGCGTTTACTATTTTCAATGGTCAGTTTGATTTTGACGAGTTGGCACCAGACCAACAGGATAGGGATTATCTATATGCCAGTGATGTGAATGGGAATCCGTTTTCTCCTTCATGGTACACGGTCAACCTAAGATCGCAATATCAGTTTACGGATAGCTTAAGCGCGATTGCGACATTAGAAAATATCACAGACCAGCGCTATAGAACGTACTCTTCTGGAATAGCGGCTGCCGGGCGCAACTTGATTCTCGCTCTTAATTATTCTTTTTAGAACAATGAGTGATAGTCTCCAAGTAACTCTTCACAATCAGACCTTTCATTTACATAGCACTGGTGCCTGCTACTGGCAGGAACAGGATGTTGTTTTATTGGCAGATGTTCATTTGGGTAAAAGCGCCCATTTTAGAAAGCATGGAATGGCCGTGCCATCGCAGGCAGATGACAATGAATATGATAAACTCAATGCTGTGATCGATTATTTCAAGCCTTCACGGCTTTGGTTCTTAGGAGACTTATTTCACTCTTATCAAAATGCAGAGTGGCATTTTTTTGAACAATGGTCCCGCATGCAAAGTATTGAGCTCACGCTGGTCATGGGAAACCACGACCTTATATCAAGCGATCATTTCAATATGCTGGGAATAAAAACGGTACAGCAATTACAAATGGGCGATGTACTGCTCACCCATCATCCCTTAGAAAGGGAAAACGTCTTCAACATTGCTGGGCACATACATCCTGCGGTAAAATTGACCGGAATAGGTAGGCAACGTTTAAAAATGCCTTGTTTTTTCTGTACAGATTATGGTATGATAGTACCAGCTTTTGGGGATTTTACGGGAACCTATGCCATGAAACCTCAAAAGGGCAATCGCATTTTCGTTTGTGTGGAGAATGAAGTGGTAGAGTTATCCTAAAAACTACTGTATATTTATTCCCACAAAACCTAGCCATGTACAAACGTCTGATCAGCATACTCAACCTTTTCATCGTTATCGTTCTTATTGCATGGAATGGCTACGCAAACACGGGAAACTTCAACGGTAGAACCGTAGGTGATCTAAGTGCAGAGTACAATAACCTGTTTACTCCAGCCAGCTATGCCTTTTCGATTTGGGGTCTTATTTTCTTAATGCTATTGGTGTTTGCTGGATATGGTGTGTATTCCGCTTTCGCGAAAGCGAAATCCCTACAACCTCGCAGCTATAGGACCAACTTTGTGATCACCACTTTCCCTTATTTTCTAGCGGCCAATATATTTTGTTCTGTTTGGGTCGCTTTGTGGCTGGAAGAAATGATCGGAGCATCTGTGCTTTGTATGATAGGAATACTGGTTTGTTTACTGCTTTGCGTCAAGCAGCTGGACATGGAATTATGGGATGCGCCATTTCCAATTATCGCCTTTGTATGGTGGCCTTTATGCTTGTACTCTGGATGGATAAGTGTCGCAATTATTGCAAATGTCGCGAGTTATTTGAATGGTATGTTTGATATACCAGAAAATCAACAGGTACTTGCCACGATAGGAATTATTGTGGTTGCAACGATTATCAATTTACTGATGGTTTGGTATCGAAACATGCGTGAATTTGCAGGAGTTACCGTCTGGGCACTGGTGGCGATTTATGTGAGACACACGGGAACCATGGATGATATTGCCTATCTAGCGTTAGGCGCAGCTATATTGATAGCGATCAATTGCATGATTCATGGGTATCAAAATAGAGCTACCAATCCAATGCTAAAATTCCAGCAGTGGCGTGCCAGTAAAGCTTAAAAACTTTTGAGGTCGTTAGCCCAGCTGGGATAGGTAAATACCGTTTGCTGCAAATGCTGGAACGTGATATCGTGATTCATTGCGACAGAAAATAGATTGATAGTTTCTCCAGCCTCGTGAGAAACGATATGCGCACCTAGAACCATTCCTGTTTCATCATCTACCAAAACCTTATAAGCATAAGTGCCTGCATTCATACGGCGTGTATTGAACCAGCCGCTGGCATCGCCTTTAAGGACTTTGAACTTTTTATTTTGATTCTTGGCTTGCGCCTCGTTCAAACCTATGCTGGCCACTTGCGGGATGGTAAAAGCAACGCTAGGAATGTCTACGGGAACGAGTGGATGCTTGCCTTCAATAATATTTTTTGCGGCGATGGCGCCTTCTAGGTTGCTTAACGGCGTCAAAGGTAGATTCATGTTAGTGACATCTCCACAAGCATAGAATCGCTCATTGGTAGTGCTTTGCAAACAGTCATTGACGACCACACTACCTTGATCAGTTACCACACCAGCTTTATCAAGGTGCAAAGATTTTGTGGACGGTACACGACCTGTGGTGTTGTATACTACATCTGTAGTGATTTGATGGATGGAACCTTCATTTCCATAGTGGACCACAAACCTGCCATCTTTCTTTTCTACAGATGATAAGGTAGATTCCAACTTAATGTCGATACCTAATTTGATAGAATCTTCCATTAAATAATCTGCCACAAATTTTTCAAAGGGTGATAAAATCTGGTCGCCTTGTTCAATGATGGTCACCTTGACGCCAGCCCTGGCCATCATGTGACTAAATTCCATACCTATATAACCACCACCTATGAAAACCATCTTTTCTGGAACATCCTTCATTTTAAAGAAATCCTCACTGGTAAGAAGATGATCTGCACCTGGAATGGTTAGCGGTCTAGGTTGCATGCCTGTAGCGATAACAAAGTAATTTGCTGTTATGGTGGTATCGTCAAACACAAACGTTTTTTCATCTACAAAACTACCGTCACCGTGATAGCAATCGATACCGTTTTCTTTCAGGCTAGATTCTGTATTGTCAGGGATGTTTTGGGTGTATCGTCGTATGTAATTGTAGGCATCTCTCCAGTTGATGTTTACTTCTCCTTCCACGCCGTCACCTTGCATGTTTCTGGCATAATCCACGGCTTCACTGCTGGCCAGCAATAACTTCTTAGGATCACAACCTCGCTGTGAACAAGTGCCACCGTATTCTCTATTATCTATGATGCCGACCTTGAGTCCTGCATTTTTACATCTATTGGCAACCAGTTTGCCAGCTGTACCAGTTCCTAAAACAAAAACATCATATTTTTTCATGTTCTAAAAATAGGTGGTTAAGATCTTTAGGCTGTGAAAGAATTCTCAATATTTGGGATCAGGTAGTGTCGCAGTCTATCTTTGCAGCTAACTGCATTGCAAGTGTCTTATCCACAAATTTTAGAATCTTACAGTAACGCAAGTCCATCCCTCAAACTTAGGGATCATGTATCATTACCTAACGGTAGGTGCGAGGTCAAGGGACTTATGGGAAGCGCCTTGTCCATGGTACTCACAAATATGTTTGGGTCCACTGATAAGCCATTTCTTTTTGTGCTCAATGACAAGGAAGAAGCTGCCTATTACTTGAACGATCTGGAAAAAATGATAGGTGAAGATCACGTGCTTTTCTATCCAGGCAGTTATCGCAGGCCCTATCAAATAGAAAAAACAGACAACGCTAACATTCTATTGAGAGCTGAGGTACTCAACCGCATCAATTCCCGTAAAAAACCAGCGGTCATCGTTACCTATCCAGATGCTCTTTTTGAAAAGGTGGTGACTAAAAAAGAGCTGGATCGCAACACGCTCAAAATAAGCGTAGGTGACCAGATCTCCATCGATTTTGCTAATGAAGTGCTTTTTGAATATGCCTTTAAGCGCGTTGATTTTGTGACAGAACCTGGAGAGTTTTCGGTGCGTGGTGGTATTTTGGATGTGTTTTCATTTTCAAATGATGAGCCTTATCGTATCGAGTTCTTTGGAAACGAGATCGACTCCATCCGCATTTTTGACGTGGAGACACAATTGTCCAAGGATCAAATTAAGAAGCTGTCCATTATACCTAATGTCGAGAACAAACAGTCCTCAGAAAAAAGAGAGAGTTTTCTAAAATATCTTCCATCCAAGACAGTCGTGATCGCGAGGAATGTCGAGATGATGTATGGTAGGATAGATTCGCTTTTCGCGAAAGCGGAACAAGCATACAGCGAGTTGCAAGGAGAAATTAAGCAGCTGGAACCAGAAGATATTTTTAGCAAATCGGCACTGCTAAAAGAGCAACTCGCGGAATTCAACCTAGTGGAATTATCTGGAAATCAGCCAGACATTACTTTTAAAACCGTACCGCAGCCATCCTTTAATAAACAGTTTGAGTTGCTTATCGATAACCTGAAGCAAAATGAAGCTGACGGTTATAAAACCTACCTGTTTTGCAGCACGGCACAGCAGGCCAAAAGATTCAAGGATATTTTTGACGACATGGGCGCTAATGTCGCCTATGAAACGGTTATCATGACACTGTATCGTGGTTTTATGGATCACGATTTGCGCATCGCGTGTTACACAGACCACGAGATTTTTGATCGCTACCACAAGTTCCAGTTGAAGAATGGTTATGCTAAAAAGCAGGCCATCACGCTCAAGGAGCTCAACACGCTCGAGAAAGGTGATTATGTGACCCATATTGATCATGGAATAGGAAGATTTGGCGGGCTTCAAAAAATCGATGTTAACGGTAAGATGCAAGAGGCAATCAAGCTGTTTTACGGCGAGCGAGACATCTTGTATGTTTCCATCCATTCACTGCATAAGATCACGCGCTATTCCGCTAAGGACGGTAAAACTCCTAAGATCTATAAACTGGGAAGTCCGGCCTGGAAAAAGCTCAAGGCCAAAACAAAAACACGAGTCAAGCAAATTGCGTTTGACTTGATTAAACTATATGCTAAGCGTCGTGCCAACAAAGGCTTTCAATATGCGCCTGACGGTTACTTACAAAATGAACTTGAGGCCAGCTTTATCTATGAGGACACGCCAGACCAAAGCACGGCCACGCAAGATGTCAAAAATGACATGGAAAGTGAGCGCCCTATGGATCGTCTTGTTTGTGGTGACGTAGGCTTTGGCAAGACTGAGGTAGCCATACGTGCCGCTTTTAAAGCCGCTGTTAATGGCAAGCAAGTAGCTGTTTTAGTTCCTACTACGGTTCTAGCCTTTCAACATGCCAAGACTTTTAAGGAACGTCTGGCAGACATGCCTGTGAAGGTGGATTATCTAAACCGATTCCGTACGGCAAAGGAAAGACGCGCCGTTCTGGATGGGCTTGCAGATGGCTCTATTGACATTGTTATAGGTACGCACCAATTGGTCAATAACTCGGTCAAATTCAAGGATATTGGATTGTTGATTATTGATGAGGAACAAAAATTTGGGGTTGCCGTAAAGGACAAGCTCAAGACACTCAAAGAGAACATAGATACGTTAACCTTAACGGCAACGCCCATTCCTAGAACCCTGCAGTTCTCTCTAATGGCAGCTCGTGACTTGAGTGTGATCAAAACCGCACCACCTAACAGGCATCCCATAGAAACGCAAATTGTTCGTTTTTCTGAAGCGACCATTAGGGATGCGATTAGCTATGAGATTTCTCGTGGCGGCCAGGTGTTTTTTGTTCACAACCGTATCGAAAATATTAAGGAAGTTGCTGGAATGATCCAGCGATCAGTACCCGATGCAAGAGTAGGCATAGGTCATGGACAAATGGATGGTAAAAAGTTGGAAGAATTGATGCTCGCATTTATGAATGGCGAGTTTGATGTACTTGTGAGTACCACCATTATTGAAAGCGGACTTGATGTACCTAATGCCAATACCATTTTCATCAATAATGCCAATAATTTTGGACTATCTGACTTGCACCAGATGCGTGGTAGAGTAGGTCGTAGCAATAAGAAAGCATTTTGCTACTTCATAACTCCACCTTACGATATGATGACAGACGATGCCAGGAAGCGCATGCAAGCCATTGAGAGTTTCTCAGAACTGGGTAGTGGTTTTAATATCGCGATGAAGGATCTTGAAATACGCGGTGCAGGTGATATTTTAGGAGGTGAGCAAAGTGGTTTTATCAATGAAATAGGATTTGATACCTATCAAAAAATTCTCAGTGAAGCCATAGAAGAACTCAAGGAAAATGAGTTTGCTGATTTGTACCCTACTGATGCGACTAAAAAGAAACACGTTGGTGATGTTACCATCGATACTGATTTTGAACTCTTGTTCCCAGATGATTACATCAACAGTGTGACAGAGCGACTGGCACTATATTCTAAGCTTAATGATATAGAGGATCAGGCTGGGCTTGATACGTTCAGAAAGGAGTTGGTAGACCGTTTTGGCGAGTTGCCTGATCCAGCAGAAGATTTGCTCACCAGCATTAAACTCAAATGGATTGCGAGTCGTATGGGACTTGAGAAAATCGTCATGAAGCAAGGCAAGTTTGTAGGATATTTTATCGCAGATCAAACCAGCAAGTTTTATCAAAGTGAGACCTTCAATTTCTTGATAAAGTCCATGAGCCAACGTGGCAGTAAGATGCACATGAAAGAAAAACAAACTAGGTCTGGTTTGAGACTGTTGCTAAAAATGGATCACATCACAAGTGTCGATAAGGCGTTTAAGATCATGAACGACGTGCTGCCGTTAGAAACTGCAACGGTGGAGCAGGAATAGGTTAGTGGTTGTTTCGCTTTCCTGTCTGCCGACAGGCAGGCGCGAAAGCGAACTCCAATTACAGTAACGTATTAAAAACAAAAGCGGCGGAATTACATTCCGCCGCTTTTGTTTCATGTAGTTAAATCTTCTACATCCACTGATCCCATGGAAGTCTGCTTAGCACTACCAAGAATGCTAGTGTGTAAAATATTGAAAGCATTTTAAACTTGCCGTGACTAACTATCTTCTTCTTGTGCTTTGAATATCCTATAGTCAATAGTGTAACTGCAATAATCACCATTAATGGATGTTCCACAGCGAGCAACCTTAAATTATCATTTCCCATAACTTCAGACGGATTTGAAAACAGCGCGCTGCTGTAAGGCGATAAAGCCCATAAGGCAAGTCCTAAGAGCAATTGAATGTGCGTAACAATTAACCCGACAAGAGCTAGACTAAAGTCCTTATTGCCAAAATCCTTTTTAGCAAACAAACCTATAAGCGCATTAACAGTCGCGATGAAAAGAACGATAAGAAGTAAATAAGCCCATCCAGAGTGAGCAGCTTTAAGAATGTTGTACATAGTAAATATTTGTGGTCACAAAAATAGTCCAAAAACAAAGAACCCGATGCGCGAGCATCGGGTTCTAATCTTTATTTGTAAATAGTTACTAGTTGAAAATGTATCTAGCACCTATTTGCATTTGCCATCTTGAAGATCTGGTACCAAAATCATCTATTTGCTCAACATTATTATTATTGATGCTAGGGTCAAATGTAAATGTTGGGTTTGGACCACCAGATTCAGTTCTAATCAACTCAACTTCGTTGAAGTTAGGAACCTGTGTGATTTCACCCCAATCTTTATTTATTAGGTTTGCTACGTTGAAGATGTCAACAGAAAGCTGTAAAGTGTTTCTCTTGTCTTTATTTGCACCTGTATAAATTGAGAAGTCTTGAAGAACTTTAAGGTCAATGGAGTGATTCCAGGAAGCACGACTACCGTTACGCTCTGCATATTGACCTCTTCTTGATCTTAAATACTCGTCATTCTCTATAAAAGCATCAAGAGCAGCATACTGATCTGCTGGAGTAAAGATTTGACCGTTTGATACCAAAGGAACAAGGTTGATCTCACTAGCATTAGCTGGTACATAGATAGAAGCGTTATCTCTAGAGTCATCACCTAGCAATAAGGTGTTCTCTTGATCATAGATGTAAGAGATACGAGCACCATTCTGACCTGTATAGAACAATCCAAATTGAGTGCGGATATTTTCATTCCAGTTTAATTCATAGGTTGCACTTGCCGTAATACGGTGTCCTGTGGCAAATTGAGAGTTAGTTAAGCTAGCTTGGTTTTTACCGTTAACTGTGACAAGGTTTCTCCATTGACTAGAGTTTTGTGAAGATGTGTTGTCAAATAATTCTTTACCATCACCATAAGTGTAAGAAGCACTAGCGCCAAAACCATTTTGTACTGGTTTAGTCAATGTAAATGTCGCGTTGTAGGAATATCCTTTGTCAGTGTTGGTTCCCAGATAGATTGCTGTATAATCTCCAACAATTCTATTTCTACTATAAAATGGACGGTTATCAGCGCCGTTAAGAGTCCCAATCGGTTCAGCTATATTGATGTTTTCGTATTGAACGTTGGATAATACATCATTATAAAGGAAATCTGCTGAAGCAATTAACCCCCAAATTCCTATTTCTTGATCAACACCTATGTTGTATTTCAACACCTGTGGTAATTTAAAGTCTGGTGCAAAAAGATCAATTTGACCACCTAACTGTCCGCTACCAGGAGCGGCACCATTACCAATAGGTTGATTTGCAGGATCTGCTAAGAATTGAACACCTCCAGGGAAGTTTCTTTCATCAACACCACCTACAGAAATACCGTTGTTGTTGTATGTCCCACCAGGCCATACTAATGGGATTCTAGAAGTAAATACACCTAAACCACCTCGTATTTGAGTTGAATTATCACCGTTTACGTCCCAGTTAAATCCTAGACGTGGAGCCACATGAATCTGACTCTTGATAGGCTTGCCAACTCTAGCACCTTGAAGGTCCTTGCCAGCAGCTTCAAGTACTGTAACGGCATTGTTGTTGAAGTCTTCATTTACCGTTCCGTCAGAGAAGAATGGTACGTCAAAACGAACTCCATAAGTTAAACGGAAGTTGTTAGTCAAGTTCCATGCATCCTGAGCGTAAACTCCTATTTGAGAATAATTGAAAGCTGCTGCGGCTGCCTGAATATTGTCACCAGAAGTTCCTATTGGATCTAGCAAAGAATAACTGTAGTCATAAAATCTTGCGTTAGCTTCGTTTCCTGGTATACCATCGAGATAAGTGGTGAAATCTGCTAGACTGCTGAAGTTATAACTTCCAAAATTTTCACGAACAAATACGTTTCTTACATCGAAGTTTTCAAAGTTAGCTCCCACGGTAATATTGTGAGCTCCTGATTGGATCTCAAAATTATTGGTAACAGTAAATACTTCCTGTTCAAGAATATTACCTGTTGAGAATGCTTCTGAACCTAAATTGATTCCGCCAGGACCATCGCCTATTGAAACACGTGGAAATGGATTACCAAGTGGATCACGGTTATCATTTACAGTGGTATAACCTATAACCAAATTATTAGACAGATTTGAGCCATTGGTGGTTCTCCATTCAAGTGTTGAAGAATTAGTTTCTGACGGGAAGAAGACACCTGCGTTGCTAAAGTTAATACTACGTGGACTGCTTAAGCTCGGACTTGAGTTTTCCGCATTTACGTAGTTATGCTTTAATGTAAAAGTGTTTTTGTCATCCAGATTATAATCAAGACGTATAGTAAATTTATCAGATGTCAAAGTCTCTGTGCTATTCCCAAAAGTCCCTGGATTATAACCGTATGTATCGATCAAGCCCTGACGTAGAGCTTGGATATCTGCTAAAGAAGCGTTTCCTTGGTAATCATCAAAGTTGAAAAACCTAGGGGTTTCTTCATCTTGTCTCTCATAATTCAAGAAAAAGAAAAGTTTGTTTTCAATGATTGGACCACCAATTCTGGCACCAATCAAAGTAGCTGTGAATTCGTCTAACTTTTCACGCTCATCAAGATCAAATCCTCCTGGAGTTTTTCCTGCAAGATCTTCATTACGGTAATAACCGTAAGCAGATCCAGACCATTCGTTAGTACCTGAACGAGTAATTGCGTTTATCGTACCACCAGCGAAACCAGATTGACGTACGTCAAATGGAGCAAGATTTACCGAGAAAGATTCGATAGCATCCAAGGAAATAGGGTTGACACCTACTTGTCCTCCATTCGTTCCTGTTCCGGATAAACCAAAAGCATCATTTTGTACTGTACCATCGATATAAAAAGAGTTATATCTGTTGTTTTGTCCAGCTAGAGTTATGGCACCACCTTCACTAACATCAGCTTGTGGAGTTTTTCTCAACAAGTCAGAGATGTTACGAGTGGTAGTAGGTAATGTATTGATCTCACGAGTTGAGATGTTTGTTTCAGGACCTGTTTTACCACTGTCAAAGATACCGTTGCGCTGCGCCTGTATAACGATCTCGTCAAGAGCGTTGGTAGACTCAGCTAGGGTAGCGTTGATTTGCTCTGATTCTCCTAACTGTAGGAAGATATTGTTTAGAGCAAGATCCTGCTTACCTACATAGGTAATTGTGATGTCATAAGGACCTCCTACACGCATGTTGTTGATACGGTAGTAACCTTCAATGTCTGTTACAGAACCGTACTTTGTACCTGTAGGCGTGTGAACTGCAACAATTGTTGCTCCTAAAAGAGGTTGGTCTTCTCCTTCAAGAACACGACCATTTATGGAAGATGTTGTAACACCTTGTCCCATCGAGGCCATCGAGCTTAAAATAATTCCTAGAAATAGGAAAATCTGTAAAGATTTGTTCATTATTGAAACGTTTTAGTTTAGATGCGGCAAAAGTAATCCGTTTAAAACATTTCCAACATTAAGATAACATTAAGTATTCGTTTTTTTATGAACCTTAACGTGTTGATAAACTTTGAGTTACCCTAATTTAGAGTCAAAGCGCTTAAGAAGCGCAGTGGTTGAGGCGTCATGTCCATTAAACTTTTTGGACTTTAGGTCGTCGTTTATCCTATCTGCAAGAACTTTACCTAGTTGGACACCCCATTGATCGTAACTGTAGATGTTCCAGATCACACCTTCCGTGAAAATTTTGTGTTCGTACATCGCGATGAGCTTGCCTAGACTTTTTGGAGTCAGTTCATCGATTAAAATAGTGGTGGTAGGCTTATTACCTTCAAAAACTTTAAAAGGAGCCAGTAACTTCTGCTCTTTTTCAGTCAATTTACTTTTCTCTAAATCTTCTTTCACTTGATCCATGGACATGCCGTTCATAAGCGCCTCGGTCTGTGCAAAGAAATTTGCCATGAGTTTTTGATGGTGATCAGGATGATTGTATTTCGCTTTCGCGAAAGCGATAAAATGAGCTGGAATAAGTTTAGTTCCCTGGTGAATCAATTGAAAAAAAGCATGTTGGGAATTGGTTCCAGGTGCTCCCCAAATAAGATTTCCTGTTTGGTAATCAATGGGTTTTCCATCTCTATCGATGCTCTTCCCATTACTTTCCATGATCGCTTGTTGCAAATAGGCAGGCAGTTGTTGCAGATACTGTGTGTAAGGAATGATGACCTCACTTTCTGCCTTGAAAAAGTTGTTGTACCATATGGTAAGCAGCGCTAACTGTACTGGGATGTTGTCGTCCAGCTTAGCATCTCTAAAGTGAACATCCATTTCGTGAGCGCCGTCTAATAGCGCCTGAAAGTTGGCCGTACCTATTCCCAATGCGATGGACATCCCAACGGTGCTCCATAAAGAAAAACGACCACCTACCCAGTCAAACATAGGGAAGATGTTTTCTTTCTCCACACCAAATTCTATCGCGCGCTCTACATTACTGCTCACTGCAATGAAATGTTTGCCTACAGCATCTGTGGATACCTCTTTTGAAAACCAGTCCCGCAGGGTCGTAGCATTGGTCAAGGTTTCTTGAGTGGTAAATGATTTAGATACGATGATAAACAACGTGGTTTCAGGGTTGATCTTTTTGAGCGTTTCCTCTACGTGATCACCGTCCACATTGGAGACAAAATGGACTTTTACCTGATTGTGGTAGGCTTCTAAAGCGGTATAAACCATCATAGGCCCCAAGTCGCTACCACCTATGCCTATATTAACGACTGTGTCAAATGGTTGACCATCATGGGTGGTACGAGAGCCATCTAAGATCTCATTGACATACGCAAACATTTTCTCCTTACTGGCCAGCGCATCTTTTACATAGCTTTTGATTTTATCATTTGCTTTGTCTAGAGGCGTTCTAAGAGCTGTATGAAGAACCTCACGATACTCTGTAACGTTAATAGGTTGATCGCTGTAATAGGACTCAATGGCTTTCTCCAGATCACATTCCCTAGCCAGTTGGGTCAATACATCTTTTGTAGAGGTGGTCAAAAGGTTTTTTGACATGTCTACATAAAAATCATCGTTGATGATCGTGAAATTATCGACCCGATTAGGGTTTTTTACAAAGGATTGCTTAAGGTCAAAATCCTTGAGGTTTTTATAGTGTTCTTTCAGGGTTTCCCAAGAAGTAGTAGTGGTTGGGTTGATATTTTTCATGAGACGGAATCTTCTTCTTTATAGGATAGACTGTCAATTTCTTTTTTGAGTGGTTCAATGAAGTTTTTGTAAACATCCATTTGATCTTTTGGCAATGGATCTGCGCTAGGCAATTTCTGGCGGTATGGATCTACTTGTTTTCCATTTACCCAAAATCTATAGCACACGTGAGGTCCAGTCGCTAGGCCAGTACTACCTACGGTACCAATAGTTTGTCCTTGATCGACGCGTTGTCCTACTGTAACAAGTCTTTTGGTCATGTGCAGGTACTGTGTCTCATAGGTGTTGTTGTGACGTATCTTGACATAATTCCCATTACCACGCGTGTATCCAGATTTTGTTACCACACCATTTGCAGTAGAAACAATAGGTGTCCCATAGCCTGCAGCATAGTCCGTTCCTAAGTGTGCCTTCCAGCGCTTTTGTACGGGATGGAATCTGTTGCCACTATAACGGCTAGAAATACGGGTATAATTCACTGGAGCTTTTAAAAAGAAATTGCGCAGTGTTTTACCTTCATCATCATAGTAGTCGCGAACTCCTTTTATAGAATCTGTTACATAATTAAACGCATAATACGGCTTGCCACGCGTCTCAAAAATGGCAACGTCAATGGCTTCAATTCCATCATAAATTGTGTCGTTGATATAACGCTCTTGATAGATCATTTTGAATCGATCACCTTGTTGTAACTTAAAAAAGTCAATCGTCCATTTATAAATGTCGCTCAATTCCCAGATAGCACTCATTCCTAGGCCTTCTTCTTCCATAGCTTCAGACAATGTGGAATTCACAACACCAGTAGCCGTCTTGCGTCTAATGGTTACGGGATGTTCATCCTTGATGGCTTGCATGCCATCAGTCAATTTAAGAATGACAAAATCCTGGCGACTGGGTTCATAAATAAAAGCTTCTGGTGTGCGCGCCGCATCTTTGCGCTTCAAGATCTTAAAGGGTTTGCCAGCTTGAATCTTGCGCAACTCATAAACGCTATCCATGGTCATGGCAGCTTCATAAGCACTTTGACCTTGAACCAGATGCGAGGCAATAAGGTCGTTAAAGGTATCTCCAGATTCTACGGTATCTTCTACAACCGTGTAATTATTGAGGTCGTATCCATAAAGAACTTTGGGTACGATTTTAATAGGGTCTGCAATTGCTAGGTCTGTATGTTCATCTACTTGTTCACATGAAAATAGACATAGACATGCAGTTGCTAGGGCAATTAATTTCTTCATTCTATGGTAGAGGTATTAAAAGTGTGGTCAACCCATTGTTTTCCCCATTCTGCATGCTCTTGATCAGACCATAATGAAGGGAAAAATGAGATGCGCTGGAAACTGGGCGGTAGAAATTCCTTCCAGTTGGTGCCACCTGTAGCTTGAACCGTACCGCTTTCCTTACGCAGATAGCGGTGGGCTGCTCCCATGTGCATGAGTAACCAGTTAATATTGACGTTTTGATCCATTTTACGTAATTCTTCCTTTAGTTCTGGTAATTTCTCAGATTCAGGAAGTTGTAGGTATCGCTGGTAGATATTGCTGTGTTTGACCTGCTCTGCAATTCTAAGGAACCTAGGTGTGTAACGTTTCTCAAACTGTTTTAGTGTAAGTGTCTTTTCGCCGGTGGTTTTGTCAATGCCGCCTTTTTTCCAGTAAATATGTTGGAATAATTCTGGAATGCTTGTGGTTGTTTCGCTTTCGCGAAAGCGAACTCTATCATCATAATGCACCAGATGATCCACATTTGTTGCATACAGCTCTATCATACGGAACTGTGCGCTCTGGAAACCACTCGCTGGCAACAACGACATCCTGAATTTAAGAAACTGCTCGCGCTCCATACCTTTGATCATGACCTCAAAACTGTTGATCATCACATTAAAGTACCGATTGATGCGCTTGATTTTTTCCAAAAAATAAGTGCCCGTAAGCTGTTCCTGCTCGATTACCTGAAGCTGCTCGTGGATTACGAGTTTAAAGTACAGTTCTGTGATTTGATGATATCCTATGAAAATCATCTCATCTGGAAATGGCGTGGACGGCACTTGTAAACTAAGCAAAGTGTCCAGTCTTATGTAATCCCAGTAGGTAATGTATTGATCGTAAAGAAGGCCGTCAAGGTAGGAAAGCATGTCCTGCCCAGAGTTTTTGAACTTCTTTTCTAGCAGTTGGATGCGTTCTGCAATTTCTGGAGAGATCTTGTCCGGCATTTATGGGCTTTATAAGCTGGCAAATGTAAACAACATAAGGGATTTGAGTCCATTACCTTGCGTTTAATCCTAATTTTTAAACCTGTTGCTGTTAGTCAACGATTTTTTGAAAGGAATGGCTCAATCCTTTAAAGGCATCTAAATCAGCTGTTAATGAACCTACGGCTAGTTTTGCCTGTATTTTTAAAGGGATTTTATTCTCATCATCACTAATCCATACGGTCAAACTCTCTTCTTCTTCAAACACACGGCCTGACTGTACATAAGGTCTGAATTTAAGTGCTTTGATCTTACCAAATTTTGTCTTGACGACTTCACGTTCCAAAAACTTCATTTTGAAATCATAGTTCTCATCATCAAAAAACATAGGCAATACAAATTCATCTCCTACTTTTAGACTGTTGTGATCTACAATATTGCGCAGGTGATAAAATGAGGAAACCATGTCCTGGGTACCAGGTTTGATGTCCATAGTCTTGATCTCTTTGTGCTTTTTATCATTAACGACCGCTTTGCGTGTGTCGTGATTAAAGTCGATCTGGATATCCTTGGTATGTCCACCTTCATCTATGTCGCGAATAAACCTATAGGGTTTTCCCGTATTGCGATCTACATAGCTTTCATAGCGATCATCTACTTTGAAAAATAGGTGGAGTAAACCTGTAGATTCACCTTTTCCTTTAAGATGGTACACTGGTTTGCCATTAAGGGTTTTACTTTCTACTCCTAATGTGGCAAAGCTGGCGTTGAACATCCCATAATGAATACGAAACTTGAACCACTCACCAGATTTATAGGCTTGTTCTATTTTATTGTTGGAACTAGGTGGTATATAAGCAACACTCACTAAAGAGATCGTCATTAATAAGAGTACAATTTTTTTCATGGTGTTTTGCAACTTACCGTTTATGGTGCTACAAGTTATCATTTACAAATGCCATTCCAAAATTATTATAGTGTGCCTCGCAATGCCTGCTCACGTTCTATAGCTTCAAACAACGCTTTGAAATTCCCTACGCCAAAAGATTGAGCACCCTTGCGCTGGATCACTTCAAAGAACATGGTAGGACGGTCTACAATGGTTTTGGTAAACAGTTGTAGAAGATAACCTTCTTCATCGCGGTCGATCAGGATGCCGTGTTTTTTAAGTACCTCAACATCTTCATCAATCTCACCAACTCGCTCCAACAGATCGTCGTAATATTCGTCTGGAACATACAGGAACTCAACGCCTCGATCACGCATAGCGCTTACTGTTTTTACGATATCATCTGTAGCGACCGCGATATGCTGTACGCCTGGTCCATTGTAAAAATCTAGATATTCTTCTATTTGGGACTTCTTTTTTCCTTTGGCGGGTTCGTTAATCGGGAATTTGACGCGACCATTGCCATTGCTCATCACCTTGCTCATAAGAGCAGTGTATTCTGTAGAGATATCATCATCTGCAAAAGAAATGATTTGTGCAAAGCCCATTACTTCTCCATAGAATTTACACCAGGTATTCATTTGATCCCAGCCTACGTTTCCTACCATGTGGTCGATAAACTTAAGACCGACCGGTTCTGGATTATAGTGGCTTTCCCATTTTTTAAATCCTGGCAAAAAAAGACCTTCATAATTCTTGCGCTCCACAAACATGTGAACGGTTTCACCATAGGTGTAGATTCCAGAACGTACTACTTCACCATGTTCATCTGTTTCCTTAGTAGGTTCCTGGTATGGTCTTGCGCCTCTTTTTGTGGTTTCCTCAAAAGCTTTTGTAGCATCATCAACCCACAAGGCCACGACTTTAACGCCATCGCCATGCTCATCAATGTGTCTATTGATGTCACCGCCTTTTTGAAGTGGTGTGGTCAAGACCAGACGTATTTTTCCTTGTTGAAGCACGTAGGAAACTCGATCCTTTATTCCTGTTTCCAGTCCTGCATAGGCGAGCGATTGAAAGCCAAATGCGGTCTTATAAAAATGTGCCGCCTGTTTTGCATTACCTACATAAAGCTCTACATAGTCTGTACCTAGAAGCGGCAAAAAATCTTCGGCTTCCTTGAATAGCTTTTTTAAGCTGTATTCTGTATTACTTAAATCTTTGAGGTTTTTGATTTCTGCTGGCATGATGTGTTTTTTAAAAATTAGAATTGATATGGTATACTCTTAATTGCAGTTACCACATCGCTCTTGTTTGAAATGCCATATATGTTTTAACCTCTATCATGTATTAAATGGAATCGTTGTATTGTTCGTATTCCTCTACTTCTATGACCTCATCACCTGCGGTAGTGCTATCTACAGCATCTTCATATCTCCAGGTGTCGATTTCTTCGTCGGTAGTAGTATCATCAAAAGAATTATCTTCATTCATGTCATCCACTTCAACATTGAATTCGCCATTCTCAAGTTGTTCAAAGAAGTTTTCTGGATTGTTAAACATACTACCGAACCAAATCATGGATACTACTAGCGCAATGGCACTAAGTACAAGAGCTATAATGTTCAAAATCTTGGCGGTTTTGATGGCATTGTAGCTTTTGGCAAGATAGGATTCTGGTGATTGTTTATAGGTATTACCACTTTTTACGGCCCAAACCAGACCTATGATACTCATAATGACCGATGGTATGGCAAGGATACCACAACAGCATCCTGTAATGCTTATGAGCAATGCGATGATTCCCAAGACGGTGGCGCCTGGATCAGCTGATAGTTTTCTTTGAATGTCGTTCACGTAGTTTATTTATGGTTGGTTATTAATTTGCTATTCATGATCTAGCCAGCTTTTATGATAGGAATCGTCGGCGATTTCTAGGCCGGCTTTGGTAACCTTCAGGGGTTTGAAGGTGTCCACCATAACGGCTAGCTCCTCAGTTTCTGTCTGTCCTATACTGCGCTCCACAGCTCCAGGATGTGGTCCATGCGGTATGCCCGCAGGATGCAATGAAATGTGTCCTTTTTCAATATCGTTACGGCTCATAAAGTCGCCATCTACATAGTAAAGAACTTCATCGCTATCGATGTTGCTATGGTTGTATGGTGCAGGAATACTTTCTGGATGATAGTCATATTTTCTAGGCACAAAACTACACACAACAAAAGCATCTGTTTCAAAGGTCTGGTGTACTGGTGGCGGTTGGTGAATGCGACCCGTTATGGGTTCAAAATCATGAATGGAAAACGCATAGGGATAATTATAACCATCATAGCCCACCACATCAAAAGGATGTGATGCATATACCATATTGAATATTTCATCCTGTTTCTTGATCTTGATCAAAAACTCACCTTTCTCGTTGTGTGTTTCCAGAGTTTCTGGTCTTCGCAGATCACGCTCGCAAAATGGTGAATGTTCCAGAAGTTGACCAAACCAATTGCGATAACGTTTAGGCGTATAAATAGGTCTGCGACTCTCTACGATAAACAATCTATTCACGGCTGTGTCAAAATCAATCTGATAAATCACACCTCTAGGGATCAATAAATAATCACCGTAAGAAAATTTAAGGTTGCCCAGGTGTGTGCGCAATACTCCAGATCCTTGGTGCACAAACAACAGCTCGTCACTATCGGCATTTTTGTACCAGTAATCCCTTAAGGATTCTTGGGGCGCTGCCAGTAAAATCTGCACGTCACTATTCATTAAAATGCAGGTTCTACTATCAAGATAATCTGGTTGTGGCGGCACTTGAAAACCTTTAAGGCGATAGGATTTCAAGTGGTTTTCAAGGGCTATTTCTGGCTTTACAGAGTAGCTTCCTTTGATTTCCTTGACCATCGTTGGCCTATGTTCATGATAGGAATTAGTGTACATTCCATCAAAACCTATCGTGCCAAAAAGCTGTTCATAGTACAGCGAGCCATCTGGTTTTTTGAAAACCGTGTGACGCTTGTGCGGTATGGAACCCATTTTATGATAGAAAGGCATAGGACAATGTTTATACGTAAATTTCGGAAATTCTCCAGACCATTCCATAGAAATGACTGCTAATTAGATGCAAAAGTCTATGATTTGTTACGATGGGAAGGGTTTTTTCGCTTTCGCGAAAGCGAACTTCATTTAAAATTAGAACGCAAATCCTAGTCGTACATAGAATTCACTATCGTCTCGTTGTGGGCTAAAGCTGTATTTAAGCTCTACCGGACCCAGAAACGTTTCAATGCCATAACCAATCGCATAGCCTGAGTATTGTGCCTCGCTAAACCAGTCGTCTTTTTCAAAAAGATCATCGTCCAGGCTGGCAAAATTGGCACTCAAGGTCACGTGATTCTTGCGAAACACCTCATAATCCACCTCAAATAAGGATTTGATCATGGAATTGCCGCTAAGGCTTATAAAATCATAGCCATAGAAGGGCAGGATATTATTGATGCGTCTAGCGCCATAACCACCCAGAACAAAATCCAGTGATGAGGTTTGCGGGTTACCTATCGAGACGCCCACGTGAGCCATCGCCTGGAGGCTAAGCTTCCCAAAGGATCTCGCATGACCTACCTGCAGTTGTGCGATGGAATATTCACTAAATTCTTCTTGAAACATATCGTTATAGAGATACAGGTGAAAATCACCATCCACAAACCATCCTGATGAAGGGAAAAAGGCATTATCATAAGTGTCTAGCAATAGCTTCCCATAAATGCTACCGGTGGTACTGTTTTCAAAATCGGTACGTGTGGTCAATACATTACCAGTGGTAAGTGTATTGGTAAAAATATCCAAAGCCTTAACCTCGATTCCAGCCGTCACATTAAAACCACGATCCAATCGGGTTTGGAGGTAGAATTGTTGTGTCCAGTCATTGTATTCAAAGTCTAGACTATTGATGTTGGGTGGTATGGGACGACCTACCGTTTCAAGAAAGCTGGTAGGGATTCCTTTTTCAAACTGGGTAAATTCACTGTGTAATCCAACAGACCAGTATTTACCCTTATCAATATAATAGTCTGCACTGTAACGCAGGTTGTCACCAAGTATGGCATCAAAAGAAACCTGATCGTTGCTAAACAAAACACTCTTGCGACTCAAATTAACCAACGCCGCGCTGCGCAGCAGCTCGTCATAATGCAGACCCAGGCGCAAATAATTACGCACCGTAGATTCTTCTACCATTACGGCTAGTTGGATGCCGTTGATGTCTGGTTTGAGTTCGTAATTGATTTTTGTAAAGTTATTGGTGGCCTGCAGATTGTTCACACCATTTTTGATACTCTCATAAGTGGTAAAACCTGGAGTGTTGATCTTGAATTTACCTATGATATAAGACCTGGTATAGCGATGATTGCCTTCAATAGTGATACCAGACAAGTATAATCGATCTTGAGACTGGACCTTTAAAGCGGGACGTTTGTAACCACCGGTAGCCAGCGTAGTGAGTGTATCTATACTTTTTCTGGTTGCGATAGCTCCTTCATTAATGATAGCAGCACCTTGGTCAAAAGAAATGACACTATAATCCTTAATATTAGGTGTGATGTAGACATCTGTTTTGGGTGCCTTGACCTTCATGTCGTTGATGGTCCTAAAGTTGTTGATTTGCGTAAGGATGCTAAAGGCACTGTTCAACTCGTCCAGGGATTTCAAATCATCTTGTACATCAACACCTATGATAACGTCCATTCCTTTGGCCCTAAGCTTCTCCACTGGGTAGTTATCAGTCACGCCGCCGTCGATCAACATCTGGTCGTTGATTTGTACCGGTGCAAATAGTGATGGCAAAGCGCCGCTGGCATTTACAGCTCTAGGCAAGTATCCAGAATCAAGGACCACCTCTTCACCAGTGGCGATATTAGTTGCGATGCAAAAAAACGGAATGGGCAATTGTGAAAAGTCATCTACATCATTGACGTGCGACAGCAATTGCGACATTAAATTATAGACATTTTGCCCTTTGCTAAGCGAGCTGGGAAGACTAACTTTAAAATCTTTAAATGGCAAGGTCACCGCATAACGCTCATTTTGCTTGCGTTCATAATAAGTTTTGGCGCTGCGAGGTATCTCGTCTGCAATCAGGTTGTTGAAGTTGGTGACTTTAAATATGGAATCAATTTGGTGACCTGTATAGCCACTGGAATACAATGAACCCACAATGGCGCCCATGCTGGTTCCAGCCACATAATCCACTTTGATTCCCAAAGAGTCAATGACTTTAAGCGCTCCTATGTGAGCGAGTCCTTTGGCGCCACCACCAGAAAGTACAAGGCCTATTTTTTGTTCTTTAAAAGACTGGGATTGTTGCGCTTGTAGGTAGTTCGCTTTCGCGAAAGCGAGAACCATCAACAATAATGCTATCCTACTCTTCTTCACTATAGAAGTTAATTATTTTTTGTGCCCTGATGGTTCCCACTACAGATTCCAGTTCTTGCTTAGTAGCTTCCTTAACGCGTTTGACAGACCTAAAGTGTCTCAACAGTTCTACCGTGGTTTTCTCACCTATTCCTGGAATCTCGTCCAGTTCTGTCTCTATGGCTTGCTTGCTGCGTTTGTTCCTGTGGTGATTGATACCAAAACGGTGCGCCTCGTTACGCATTTGCTGGATAACTTTCAATGTTTCAGAGCGTTTGTCCAGATATAAAGGTACGGGATCGTTGGGATAAAACAGTTCTTCCAGGCGTTTTGCAATACCTATAATCGGCACCTTGCCTCTCAAGCCCAGTCGTTCCAAGGCAGTCACGCCACTGGAAAGCTGTCCTTTACCACCATCCACAATAACTAATTGTGGTAGAGGCTCATCTTCTTCCAGTAACCTGCGATAACGGCGATAGACGACTTCTTCCATACTGGCAAAATCATCTGGACCATCAACGGTTTTAATGTTGAAATGACGGTAGTCGCTCTTGCTGGGCTTTCCGTTTTTGAAAACCACGCAGGCAGCCACAGGATTTGTTCCCTGTATATTGGAGTTGTCAAAACACTCCATGTGTCGTGGCTCCTCATCCAGACGTAAATCGGCCTTCATTTGTGCCATGAGTCGGTTGACATGACGATCTGGATCCACTATTTTGATGGTTTTGAACTGCTCCTGACGGAAGAATTTTGCATTGCGCTCTGATAATTCTACCACGCGCTTTTTATCGCCCAGTTTAGGTACGGTCACTTTTATCAAATCACCTAGATCTACTGGAAACTGAGTATACACTTCGGTGCTTTGGGAATCAAATCGGGTTCTTAATTCTACAATGGCAAGCTCTAAAAGCTCTTTATCGGTCTCGTCCAATTGCTTTTTGAGTTCCATCGTGTGCGATCGCGTAATGGAACCGTGATTGATCTGGATGTAATTGACATAACCGGCAGCCTCGTCACTAACGATGGTAAAAATATCCACGTTGGAAATGTTAGGATTGACGACCGTTGATTTAGTCTGGTATCGAGTTAGAATATCGAGCTTGTCTTTGATGCGTTGGGCATCTTCAAACTCCATATTTTCTGCATGCTCTTTCATGGAGTTGTGAAAGTGGTTCACCGCATCCTTAAAATCACCTTTCACAATGTTGCGTATCGCCTCTATGTTGCGATTATAGGCCGCTTCATTTTGCAGCCCAACGCAAGGACCTTTGCAATTGCCTATATGATATTCTAGACATAGCTTGTATTTGCCGGCCTGAATCTTTTCTTCTTGTAAGTCGTATTTGCAGGTGCGAATGGGATAGAGACTCTTGACCAATTCCAATAATGTACGTACGGTACGTACGCTGGTATATGGCCCGTAATATTCGCTGCCATCCTTGATCATTTTGCGAGTCAAGAAGATTCTAGGAAAACGTTCGTTTTTAATACACAGCCATGGATAGGTCTTGTCATCCCTAAGCATGATGTTATACTTAGGAGATCTGGATTTGATAAGACTGTTTTCTAGAAGAAGCGCATCCGTTTCTGTCTGGACGACGATGTGCTCGATGCGTGCTATTTTTTTGACCATCGTCCTAATACGATAGCTGTCATGACTTTTGGTAAAATAAGAGGAAACCCTTTTTTTGAGTTTTTTTGCCTTACCTACATAAAGCAATCGATCTGTTTTGTCAAAATACAGATAGACTCCTGGCGATAAGGGCAAGGTTTTTATTTGAACCTCTAACGGCGGTACTTCCATAGCATGGTAAAGGTATCAATTTTAATTACTGGGGCTTTTAAATTTTTACTAAGCTGTGGTTTTGAAATGGCATATGCATTCACAACTTCTATTAGGATGAACTTTTAATTCTTAAATAAATATTACTAGTACCAGTCGTGAGTCTGGCTTTGTGTATTTTGTGTAAAATGACAATGCTATGGCAAAATTCAGCGAAATAATTGCAGATGACGTTCCTGTTCTCGTGGACTTTTATGCGACCTGGTGTGGACCATGTCAAACCATGATGCCGGTGCTGGAGCAATTAAAAAAAGACCTAGGTGAAAAGGTCAAAATCATTAAGGTTGATGTAGATAAAAACCAGCCGCTTGCCGCTCAATTTAACGTGCGCGGTGTTCCAGCTTTTATGATTTTCAAAAATGGAAAGCAAGTCTGGCGTGGTAGTGGCGTACAACCCATTACCGAATTAAAACATCAAATACAAAAGGCATAAAAATGGACCAAAAGAAAAATATTCTAGGAGAACCGCTTATGGCCTGTTGTACAGATCCCATGACAGGATTCTATCGCGATGGTTATTGTAGAACTTCAAATGCAGATACAGGAACTCATGTCGTCTGCGCCATCATGACGGCAGAATTCCTGGAGTATACAAAAGCTCAAGGCAACGATCTATCCACGCCTATACCGGCTTATCAATTTCCTGGACTTGTGCCTGGTGATAAGTGGTGTTTGTGCATAAGCCGCTGGCTAGAGGCAGAAAAAGCTGGTGTAGCACCATTGGTAGATTTAAACGCAACAGATCAAAAAGCACTGGAATACACAGACATCAACGTCTTGAAAACCTATGCAGAATGAGCCGCGGATTTGTAAAAGAAGGTGACCAGGAAGAGCCAGTAGTAATCCCGCCAAGAGCGATTTTACCAGATGGCGTCATTAACTATGTTACACCTTATGGACATCAACAGCTTTTAAATAAGTTGGAAGCATTGGAAAATGAATTGGGCACTTTATCTAATGAAAATGAAACCGACCTACGCAGGTCTCAAACTTTGATTCACGGCAAGATCAAATTGCTCAAAGAACGTATCGCCAGCGCTAGGATTTTAAAACCAGAAGATCAGGCACAGGATGAAGTGCGTTTTGGAGCCACCGTAAAATTCAAAAATACATCTGGTAATGCTGTACAAACCATTCACATTACAGGCGTGGACGAGGCAGATGTTTCCCAAGGCAAAATTGCATTTACCACACCTATCGCACGCGCGCTAGCTGGTGCACAAGAAGGCCAAGAAGTGGATTTCAAACTAGGCAATGAAGTTCGTAAACTAAAAGTGCTGGAAATTAACTATTAGAAATTATCTCCAGTGGTTCTTCTTTAGGTTTGTGGCGGCGATAATCACGTCCATCCTAGAGATTTGACCTATCAATTTTCCGTTTTCGGTAACGGGAAAACGGCGGTGCCCAGATTTAAGAAATCTTCCAGCGGCATCAAAAATATCAGCCTCGGCATCTATGGTCGCTACTTGAGTGCTCATGAGATCACCTACGGTACGATCGCCTACAGGCATATTGTGGTAGCGGCTGTCGCCTATGACCTGCATGAGATCTGTATCACTTATGATTCCTATAAGATTGCCGTTATCGTCTGTCACTGGTCCACCAGTGATGCGTTGTTTGAGAATGATCTCCATCACCTCGTTAATGCTTTGGTCAATAGAAAAGGTAATCAGTTTGCGTTTCATGTAATCCTTGACACGTATCGCTTCTCTTTTATCTTCTTTGACTTCAGACCTACGGCCCATAAAACTTTTGATACCCATAATGAATTATTTAAAAACAGAACCAGTAAGTTAGCAAATCTTTAGATATGCAGTGAAATAATTACCATATCTATTTATAATTAAGAGGAATAGTGTAGAGTTCGCTTTCGCGAAAGCGAAACTACCACATCATCAATCACTACCTATTTCCCTCTTTATATAATTTAGAATCATTTCCAATACGTCTCTCTAGACCTTATCTTTGTAATAATTGAAAGTCACATGAAAATAGAAAAAAGCGCAGTCCTTAAAGTTCTGGAAACCATTAGTGTTCCCGGCGAAGGTCAGAATATGGTAGAGAGTGGTGCGGTTAAAAACGTTCTGGTTTTTGGCGATGAGGTTATCGTGGATATTACCATTACAAATCCTGCACTGCAGGCCAAAAAGAAAACGGAAAGCTCCATCCAGCAGGTCATCAAAGAAAAGATTACAGACAAGGCTCAGGTAAAAGTGAACCTCAAGGTAGAAGCTCCTGTAAAGTCAAACAATGCTCCAGAAATTAAGGGAAAACCCATTCCTGGAATTGATAATATTATTGCTATAGCCTCAGGAAAAGGTGGCGTTGGTAAATCTACAGTGACCGCAAATCTTGCTGTGACCCTTTCTAAAATGGGCTTTAAAGTTGGTTTACTGGATGCAGATATTTACGGTCCATCGGCTACCATTATGTTTGATGTGGTCAACGAGAGACCACTGTCTGTCAATATTGATGGCAAGTCAAAAATGAAGCCTGTAGAAAGCTATGGCGTAAAGATTTTGAGCATAGGCTTTTTTACAAAGCTGGATCAGGCAGTCGTATGGCGTGGACCTATGGCGTCTAAAGCGTTGAACCAGATGATCTTTGATGCTGACTGGGGAAAATTGGATTTTTTGCTGGTTGACTTGCCACCAGGAACCGGTGATATCCACTTGAGTATCATGCAGGCCTTACCGTTAACTGGAGCCGTTGTGGTTAGCACACCGCAAAATGTTGCGCTTGCAGATGCTCGTAAAGGGGTTGCCATGTTCCAGCAGGAAAGTATCAATGTGCCTGTTCTGGGAATTATTGAAAATATGGCGTATTTCACACCACCAGAATTGCCAGAAAATAAATATCATATTTTTGGGAAGGACGGCGCGAGACATCTTGCCGAAGATTTGGACATTCCTTTTCTAGGTGAATTGCCTCTTATCCAAAGCATACGCGAAGCAGGTGATGTAGGCCGACCAGCAGCTATGCAGGATGGAACTATGATAGAAAAATCCTTTATAGATATTACAAGGAATGTGGTAACTGAAACTGTACGTCGCAATGATCAAATGCCTCCAACTGAAGCCGTAAAGATCACCACCATGGCTGGATGCAGTCCCGTTAATAAAAAATAGATGAACGCAACTCAATTAAAAGCAGCTGTCGAGGCAGGACTTGAAGAAATAAGACCCTTTCTACAAAGAGATGGTGGCGACATAGAATTAATCAGCATTACCGATGGCGTGAATGTAAAAGTGCGCTTACTGGGTACTTGCGTGGGATGTCATGTCAATCAAATGACCCTCAAGTCTGGTGTCGAGCTTACCATTAAGAAACACGCACCACAGATACAAACTGTGGTCGACGTTTCAAATATGGTAGAAAAAGAAGATTATCGCGATAATCTTGATGCAGAAAACTAGATAATTAGTCCAGACGCTCTAGAATACCACTGAATAACTCATATCGACTTTCCAAAGCTTGCTGGCTCACGGCCGTGGCTTCCTTCCATTTGGTTTCATCATCACCACAAAGTAGAGCGACCATCTTGTGCGCCATGGGTCCATGTTCATCACCGTCCAGTTCTATGTGACGGTCAAAGTAGTATTTGATTTTTGAGAGATCAATAGAGACCTCAGATTTTTCCAGGCCAGCAATAATTTCAGTAAACATCTCTGGTATAAGATCCTCGCGACCGTAGGTAAAAGCGGCAGCGATCTCGTGCGCCTTGCCTCGTTTGATGACTGTAAAAGTGTTGTTTAAAAATTGGCTCACATGTGCTGGTAACTCATCTGTTTCTGTAACCTCAAGAACTTGATTGACAGACATCCAGTTGGAGATTTGGTTTTCTACCTTTTCGGTAGTGATGCCGGCCGCCTGCATGGCGTCAATATACATTTCATAATGGCTCAAGCGGTGGCCATCCATGTCTTCATCGGTTTCTTCGGCGAGTACTATTTCATTGATCAAATATCGCAATTGGGTGTCGCCCACAGGTCGCCATGGCAAGGTCGTACACGTCAATTGTTGCTGGAGCGCCTTTAACAACGACATGAAATCCCATACCGCATAAACATGAGACTTCATAAAAGTCTGTAAATGAGAAGTGGTGTTTATCGAGGTGTAAAGCGGATGTTGTAATAATCGCTTTCGCGAAAGCGAGATAGCCTCATTCAACATTTTCATAGCATCACTACTAGAACTTGGAACTGTTTGATTAACGGGCTCTTGTATCATCTTTTTTTTTACAAAAATAAAGGCTGGTTGTAACAAACAACCAGCCTCAAAAAAGTTTAGGATAGGATTAACTAGAAGGTGTACCCTAACTTCAAGATCAACTGTCCAGCGACTTCTTCTTGTTGAAAATCATAACCCAATCCTGTCTGGAAGTTGAGGTTGAAATGTTTCCAGTAGGTACGCTGGATGCCATAGGCACCTATTAACGCTGAGCCAGGCTCTACACGAACGTCATCATTTTCTGCCTCAAAAACATTAGCAAAACTCAAAGCGACATAATTACCACTATTATTTTCAATGGTTTTGCCCTTTTCTAACCTGCGATTGAAGTTAGTGTAATACCTTGTGGCTAGTTCGATCTGAAATGGGAATATAAAATTACCTTCTCGTTCAGATAAT
This sequence comes from Nonlabens agnitus, assembly GCF_002994045.1. Taxonomy (NCBI): domain Bacteria; kingdom Pseudomonadati; phylum Bacteroidota; class Flavobacteriia; order Flavobacteriales; family Flavobacteriaceae; genus Nonlabens; species Nonlabens agnitus. The sequence goes on along the minus strand of NZ_MQUC01000003.1, from coordinate 2,305,484 downwards.
CTGTAAGAGTTATAATACCCAATACCGAAACCAGCGCTAGCTAAAATTGAAATATCTTTTGTGACATCTTTTTCAATTTCTAGGTTAGGTGTTAAAAGAAGGTTGACCCTGTAAATCGTTTCATTTTGAAAATCGGTCTTTGAGCGATTTTGATCTGGAATCTGTGCAAAAGTAAAAGCTGACAGCAACAATGCTGTTGCCGTAAAGAGAATTTGTTTCATGTTGGGAAGGTTAGTTTAGGGAAAAATTTCATCAACTATAGTACCAAATAGCATTAGTTGAACGCATTCTCACCCGTGATATCCAGTCCTGTAATAAGCAAATGTATATCGTGCGTGCCTTCATAAGTGATCACACTTTCTAGATTCATACTGTGGCGCATGATGCTGTACTCGCCAGTAATTCCCATACCTCCCAAAATCTGTCGGGCTTCACGAGCAATATTGATGGCAATCTCGACATTGTTTCTTTTGGCCATAGAGATTTGTGCGCTGGTGGCTTTTCCTTCTTCACGGAGTACGCCTAATCGCCAAGCGAGTAGTTGGGCTTTGGTGATCTCTGTGATCATTTCTGCGAGTTTCTTTTGTTGCAATTGGAATCCTGCAATAGGTTTCCCAAACTGTTTGCGTTCCTTGGCATATCTCAATGCGGTGTCATAGCAGTCCATCGCAGCACCTATGGCGCCCCATGCAATGCCAAAACGAGCACTGTCCAAGCAGCTCAATGGAGCGCCTAAACCGCTGCGACCTGGTAAAATATTGGCTTTGGGAACCTTGACATCCTGAAAGATCAGCTCACCGGTGGCACTGGCACGCAGCGACCATTTGTTATGGGTTTCTGGCGTGCTAAAACCTTCCATGCCACGTTCCACGATCACACCGTGAATGCGATTGTTTTCATCTTTTGCCCAGACTACGGCCACATCACAAAACGGACTGTTGGAGATCCATAATTTAGCACCATTGAGGATCACGTGATCGCCAGCGTCTTTGAATCGGGTCACCATACTGCCAGGGTCAGAACCATGATCAGGTTCGGTCAATCCGAAGGATCCCATAAACTCGCCGCTGGCAAGTTTGGGTAGGAATTTTTGTTTTTGCTCCTCGCTACCATATTTCCAGATAGGATACATCACTAGTGATGACTGCACGGATGCTGTAGATCTTACACCACTATCGCCACGCTCCAGTTCCTGCATGATCAATCCGTAAGAGATTTGATCCAGTCCAGGACCGCCATATTCTTCTGGAATATATGGGCCAAAAGCGCCTATGGAAGCCAATCCAGGAATGATACTTTTAGGAAATTTGGCATCTTGGGCAGCCTGCTCGATGATAGGCGATACATCACGTTTTACCCATGTGCGAGCCGCATCGCGTATCATTTTGTGTTCCTCAGTCAATAAATCGTCTAACTGATAATAATCCGGTGCTTCAAATAAATCTGGTTTCATAGGTAGATGGAATGATATATTGTGATTTCCTTAATTTGAAATATAAGTTATTGCTAAATCGCTAATCAAGGTAAAAATAGCAATCCTAACAAGGAATCTGGTACAATTGGTCGTAATTGTTGATCGTCCCTAGCTACATTTTCAGGTAAAAATCTTTGGTAAGATTCACGTAGTCATCGGTATAGTAATGGCGGGATTTCTCAATGATGAGATGACTTATTACGGTTGGCAGGTTGCTGGTAGTCTTTTCGCTTTCGCGAAAGCGAAATTCCATCAAAACTCTCTTGACAGGAGCATCTGCCGTACCTTTCACATAAGTCTTGCGAACTGGCACAAGCTGAAAATGATCTGTGATTTTAAGGAAGGCTTGTTCACGATCTGACGGAATGATGCAGGCAAAAGTCCCATCATTCTCCAGTAGTTGATAAACACCATACACCAATTCATCAAAGGGCAAGGCGTCGTCAAATCTCGCTTGCTGGCGTTTTTGATCCACGATCTGGTCGTCACGCTCTAGATTACCATCAAAAAATGGCGGATTTGAAATGATGAGAGCATAACGTTCCTCAACTTCTTGATAGAATTCCTGAAATGACGCATGATAACAAAACAGTCGATCTCCATAAGGACTGTTCTCAAAATTAAAGGTCGCCTGCTCAAAGGCAGCATCGTCAATCTCTATCGCATCGACTTGAGAGCTGGAGAATCGCTGCGCCATCATCAAAGCAATTACTCCAGTACCAGTACCAACATCGAGCACGGAAAAAGGTTGCTCTTTTGGATCTGCCCAAGCGCCTAACAGCACAGCATCAGTTCCAATTTTTTGCGCGCATTGATCTTGAGCAACTTCAAATTGTTTGAATTTAAAAACGCTCATGAATCAAAGGTTTGGGAAGTGATATGGAGTTTATATGATCTCCGCCAGCGCGGTTGAGATAAAAATAACCGCTGAATAAGTATTAGGAGATGTAAAGGTCAATCAAACCTTCTGGAGTATTAACGGTGATGGTTTTATTCTCACGATCTACTTTTTCAATAAACTCATCGTTGATAGGAATAAGAACCTCGTCACCATCATGGTCAACTTCAAACAAAGCTTGTGATGTGGTGTCGTTCACACCAGTGATGGTCCCAACAGTTCCATACTCTGTGTCGATGATTTCAAAACCTATCACCTCGTGAAAATAGAATTGAGTCCCTTCTAATTTAGGCAGAACCGTCAATGGTAGATACAGTTCTCTTTTCATGAGACTGTCTGCCATGGGTTCATCGTCGACATCTTCAAACTTGACCCGTAACAATAAGGATTTGTGTAGTTGACTGCGTTCAATAAAAAATGGAACCAAGTTTTTACCGATCTCGATAAAAACTGATTCCATTTCTAGAAAAAGTTCTGGCTCATCTGTGTCAAGCTTGACTAGGAGTTCGCCTTTAAAACTAAATTTATTGACAATAGTGCCTACGTAGAAACAATCTTCTTTACGCATGGCTTATTGATTTATTCCTCTTCTTTAGAAGCATCAGCTTCTGCAGCAGGTGCTTCTTCAGTAGCAGGCTCTTCAACAGCTTCTGGCTCTGGAGCGTTAGCAGCGATACGAGCTTCATTTACTGCTTTTTCTGCAGCAAGTGCCTCAGCAGCTTTTTTCTCTTCATCTTTAGAAAGACCAGATGCTTTTGCAGCAATCTTAGCTTCTTTCTCTTCCATCCATGCGTTGAATTTCTCTTCCATCTGCTCTTCAGTGAAAGCGCCTTTCTTCACACCACCTTTTAAGTGTCTCTTCAACAACACACCTTTGTATCCTAGGATCGCACGAGCAGTGTCAGTAGGCTGTGCACCATTTTCCAACCATTTTACAGCACCATCTACATCAAGGTTGATTGTAGCTGGGTTGGTGTTAGGGTTATAGGTTCCTATCTTATCAAGATATTTACCGTCTCTTTTTGAACGTGCATCTGCAGCAACGATCCAGAAAAATGGCTTTCCTTTTTTACCGTGTCTTTGAAGTCTGATTTTTACAGGCATAACATTAATTTTATGGGTTCTCGACCCTGGTTATTAATTTGAGGTTGCAAAAATACTATTAATTTAATTATGAGCAACCAGCAGTACTATTTTATTTACTTTTGAGTTATAACCTGGAACAACGAGTTGATATCTATGAGAGCGACATACCTATTATTATTGATCACTTTGGGTCTATTCATATCTTGCGAGGAGAATCTGGATAAGGATAATGTCCCGGCACTACAGGCTTCCCGTAATGGAGAATTCTTTGGAAGTGATCAAGTAAGTGTGACGAATAATGCAGACGGTACTGTTACTATCGCTGGTGAGAATCCGCTGGAGAGACTTCGTTTTGTTTTGACATCTTCCAATCCTGGAGTGTATCCTTTAGGCCAAGGATCTCCTAACGAAGCGATTTATACTTTTAACAACCAGCAACAATTTAGCACTCGTACAGGTGAGAGCAATGGTACTGTGGTTTTATCTGCCAATAGCCCAGAAGGAACCGTGAGTGGTGATTTTAGCTTTGTTAGTTATACGCCTAACGCTCAAGATACCTTGACCATGCGTAAAGGTGTCATTTATCAGGTGCCGTTTGGTACTGAGGTAGGCTCTGATATTGTCAATACCGTTCGCGCCATGATCAATGGAACCGCGCTTAACCCGACAACAGTAGCAACTAATGCGGCATCTGGAGTTGTAATTGTAAATGCCAATAATTCCAACACAACCCTTCTTTTGAGCTTTCCTCAAAACGTTACCGTGGGAAGTTATGACATAACAGCCACAGGAAACTATCGTGCAAGCGTCACTAATAATGGTACCACGGCAGATGCCATTGATGGTACATTAGACATTACCATTGTGAATGCTGCAAGACGACAGTATAGTGGGATTTTTAGTTTTGTAACTGGACCGCCATCAAACGTCACCGTGACCCAAGGCTCATTTACCGTGACCCTATAATTTAAGGAAGATCCATTTGCCGCGATAATCGATAACCGCTTTGCTGGCAATGAGAAAATCTGCTCCCAGTAAACCTTGAATCGATCTCATGCCTTCGGCTTTGAGTGCGCTGTTCACAAAGCTCATGTCCATGGAAAGTACGGTGGTATCTTCATCACTCCAGTCGCCCAATTCTAAGGTGTTATTGTGAGAAATACGAGGCCGTAAAGAACCACTAGCTGTACCTATTTGCTTATCCATAAACTCTGTCGTCAACTGGAACTCCTTATAAAGCAGTTGATCCACACAGGTAGCACTTGCACCAGTGTCGATGATGAATCTACCTGAGTAGCCGTTGAGCGATACTTTGGTTACAATATGTCCACTTTTTTTTGCTATGCGCAACCGATGTGCGATATATCCTTGTTCCAAAAGTGTTTTCTTGATCGATGCCATGGCGCTAGTTAAGAGATCAAAGATAGGTTCGCTTTCGCGAAAGCGAAATGAAAACCAGTCATTGTCCATCTTTAAAGAGAGAGAAATCCAATTTTTATACTCACGCCATTTTTCTTTTTGAGCTTGCTACCTTTGCCGCATGAATTTGACCGATACGCATACGCATTTATATAGTGAGCAATTTGATGAGGATAGACATGCCATGATCCAGCGGGCCATGGGTGCCGGCGTGAATCGTTTTTTTCTACCAGCTATAGATTCTGAAACTACAGAAGCAATGCTGCAGTTACAACGAGATTTTCCAGAGCACATTCATTTAATGACTGGCCTGCATCCTACGCATGTTAAAGAAAATTATGAAGCAGAATTGGATCACGTGCTTCAGCAGTTGGATAAAGAGAAGTATGTCGCCATAGGCGAGATAGGAGTGGATTTGTATTGGGATCAATCTACTAAGGACATCCAGATGCGTGCCTTTCACCAGCAAATTGAATGGGCGCTCGAGCGGGATTTACCTATTGTAATCCATTGTAGAGATGCTTTTGATGAAGTTTTTGAGGTATTGGAACGTTTTGACGGGCAAGGTTTAAAAGGGATTTTTCATTGTTTCACAGGTACGCTGGAGCAGGCACATCGTGCCATCAAATGCGGTATGAAACTGGGAATAGGTGGCGTTGTTACTTTTAAAAACGGTAAAATTGACCAGTTTCTAAATCAAATAGATCTAAAGCACATTGTTCTGGAAACTGACGCTCCTTATTTGTCACCAGTTCCCTATAGAGGAAAACGCAATGAAAGTGCCTACGTAAAATTGGTCGCAGAGAAGGTCGCCGAGTTATTCAACAAGAGCGTTGAGGAGATTGCTAGGATCACAACGTCAAATTCATGTGAAGTGTTCGGTGTCTAGCGATTAAGATGCTTACTTTTGAAATTCTAGAATATTGAGATTTGGCGATTTACGACGATATACGGTTTTTTAATGATGAAGAGGTTTCCATTGCGTTGCAAAGTGCGGTGCGTCACCCAATGATTAAAACCCTTTTTAAATACACGTTTCCTGACAAGACAGAAGACGAGATTAAGGACATTGTCTTGTCTTGCAGATCTATCAACGATTTTCAACGAGATGTGATTTCTGTAACGGTAGAACGCATTCTGGAAGAAACCAGTGCTGGATTGACGACGTCAGGTTTTGAAGATCTTGAGGAGTCACAATCCTATCTATACATTTCCAACCATAGAGACATTGTTCTGGACACTTGTTTGATTAATCTTACTTTGTTCAAACATAATTTGATACGCACAGCTAGCGCCATAGGCGATAATCTGGTGCAACGACCTTTTGTGAACGCCTTGAGTAAACTTACCCGTAATTTTATCGTGAAGCGTGGTGGCACACCTCGCGAGACTTTAATGAGCAGTAAGAAGTTGAGTGAATACATAGAATATTTGCTCAAAGACCAGCAACAAAGTGTCTGGATTGCCCAACGTCAAGGACGTACCAAAGACGGTAATGACGTTACCGAGCAAGGTGTGCTTAAAATGATTGCACTGGCTGCAGGTAAAAGATCTGTCATAGAATATTTGAATTCGCTTAAGATCGTACCGGTTTCCATTTCCTATGAATATGACCCTACAGATATACTAAAAGTGCCAGAGCTGCTTGCCAAAAAAGCTCAAACAGAATACATAAAATCAGAAAATGAAGACTTCAATAGCATTCTTAAAGGAGCATTGGGTCAAAAGAAACACATTCACATCACGGCTTCAAAGCCTTTATCGCTGGAAGAATGCAGTGATGAGGCTACCAACCAGGTGCTGCAGCAACTGGTCACAAAACTGAATGACATTATCCAGAGCAATTATAAGCTGTGGCCTACCAATTACATTGCATACGACCTATTGCGTGATACGAGAGAATACGAGAAATTTTATAGCAAGAAGGACCAGGCACAGTTTGAGCGCAGGTTGCGCATGCGTGTGGACATGCAAGATCCCGAAGCCGTAAAAAGCTTTTTGAACATGTATGCACGACCAGTGATCAACAAGCAAAAATTGGAGCTAGCCTATGAAGCCTAAGATCCTACTCATCTATACGGGTGGAACCATAGGAATGATCAAGGATCCAGCTACCAAAGCGCTTAAAGCCTTCAACTTTAAGGAATTATTATTACATATTCCAGAGCTTAGACAGTTGGAATGCGAGATTACCACACTATCTTACGACCACCCAATTGATTCATCAAACATGAACTTGTCGCACTGGCAAGAAATGGGTGCAACCATCAATACACATTACGACGATTTTGATGGGTTTGTCATTTTGCACGGCAGTGATACCATGGCATATACCGGTAGCGCCCTTAGCTTTATGTTTGAGCATTTGACTAAGCCTATCATCCTTACCGGCTCCCAGTTGCCTATTGGCGATCTGCGCACAGATGCTAAAGAAAATCTCATCACCACCATAGAACTCGCTTCCCAAAGGGAACAGGGCGGGCCTATCATCCAGGAAGTTTGTATCTATTTTGAATACCAGCTGTATCGTGCTAATCGTACGGTTAAAGTAAGCGCAGACCGCTTTGAGGCCTTTGCATCGCCTAACTATCCGCCACTGGCAGTGAGCGGTGTGCATTTGAAGGTGGATCGCGGTTTATTGTGGCAGCAGGGCTATGATGAGTTCGCTTTCGCGAAAGCGAAACCATCCAAAACGTCCATCACGCAACAGCGCATGAACTACCGTCCAGACTTTGTCAAGGATGTAGTGGTTCTCAAAATATTTCCAGCCATTACCCAAACCGTAGTCGAGGCTATATGTAACATTCCTGGGTTGAGAGGTATCGTATTAGAAACTTACGGTAGCGGAAACGCGCCCAGTGAACCTTGGTTTGTAGCTCTCATGAAAAAAGCGCTGGATCAAGGAATCTACATCGTAAACGTCACCCAATGTCGTGGAGGCGCCGTTGATATGGGGAAATATGAAACCAGTATCCAGCTTAAAGAAATAGGATTGGTGTCTGGAAAGGACATCACGACAGAATCTGCGCTGGCCAAAATGATGTACTTGCTCAACTATACCAGCACTTTGGAAGATTTCAAACATTATTTTGAAAAATCCTTGCGAGGTGAATTAACTGTATAAATTGATTCTTGCACAGAGCGACATAAAGTCGTAATCTTGCAATCTTAAATTAGTGAGGTGGCCGAGCGGTCGAAGGCGCACGCCTGGAAAGCGTGTAAACGGCAACGTTTCGAGGGTTCGAATCCCTTCCTCACTGCATCAAGAAAGCCTGAATTCCAACTGTGAATTCGGGCTTTTATTTTTTGATCACTAGTGCTATTAGGGCACCATCACGCAAAGATTGCCGGGTAGAATAGAAACTTTAACTTTGGTCTTCTCGCTGCAGTATTCTCCGTCAATTTGAAAACTCACTGGTTTCTCAGTAGTAACAATGGCTTCTTGGGTCTTAATTATTTCTACAAATTCTGAATCCAGTGGTATGCTGCCCATCATAGTTTTGACTACATCTATAGGGTCTAGATTTTTGAAGATAAGTACTTCAAAATAGCCGTCTTCCATACTGCTGTTAGGATTGACGGTAACACCGGTACCAAATTTCTTGCTATTTGCAAAGGCAACCATGACGGCCGTCACTTCCCTGGTTTCATCCTTAGTGATGATTTTGAATTTACAAGGCGTCTCACTTTTCCATAAAGTAGGAATGACTTGTAACGCATATCCCAGATGACCTCTAATGGTACCGCTGTCATATTCTCTAATCAATTCTGCATTGAGTCCTATGTCGCTTATATGCAGGCCTAATCCATCGTTGATGTATAGTGTGTCGATAACCTTAGCATTGGAGCCCAACGCAATCTGGATCGCTGCACTTTCTTCCATGGGTATATCAAGATCTGTAGCGAGACCGTTAGAAGATCCAGCAGGCAAGATGGCAATGGGGATTTTATTGGTAACAATTTCAGCGGCTAGTTTGATGGTGCCATCACCACCCATAACCATGATGCGATCTGGCTGATAATTATCGATGACATCTTTTATACTGGAAGCATCGTTCTCTCCAGTCGTGTAAAAAACCTCAAGGGTCCACCGATGCTCTATCAGTTTCTTTACCGTATCAACATATGCAGCTTTATCTGTCCCGCCGGCGATGGGGTTGACAATGAGTAACAATTTATCTTGAGAAGAAAGCGTGTTCATAAGTAGAGTACTTATATTTAAAAGTAGATAAATTGCGGTACCGTCAATGAAATTAAAACTTAAAGTATATAGAGGCTTTGTCAATGATAATCACCTTTATACCAGTGGACACGTTTTTAAGAAAACCGATCCGTCCAGTTTTAATCTTGAACACAGTTGGTTAAGATATGCCTACTATATGTGGCGTACTTTAAGTATAAAGACCTTATCAGGTATTTCTGTCACTCTTGAATTTAAAGGCATCACGCAAACCGTTGAAACCGACAAAAACGGGTTTTACGTTTTCAATCTGCAGCATCAACTGGACATTGAGGCTGGATGGCACGAAGCCACCGTTACGGTGAATATGGGTTCTGAAAGAATAGTTTCCAAAGGCTCTTTATTGAAAGCCGCGTCAGGTTATGGGATCATTTCAGATATTGATGATACCTTTTTAGTGTCCCATTCTGGAAATATATTTAAGAAGATCTACATTCTATTGACCAGAAATATCAACAAGCGTAATTTCTTCAAAGGTGTGGTCCAGCATTACAGGGAACTTGCACACATCGATAAGCCAGATTTGCAACCAGCACTGTTCTTTTATGTTTCCAGTAGTGAATGGAATCTATATAGTTTTATTGAAAAATTCACCATTCTCCATCAGTTTCCTAAAGCTGTTTTTTTTCTAAAGTCGATAAAAAGTGGTGTGTTTGATCTACTGGCCTCTGGCGGCGGCAATCACGATCATAAATTACATCGCATAAATGATATTCTGGAATTCTATCCAGATCGGTCGTTTGTATTGTTGGGCGACGACACCCAACAGGATCCTTATATATACAGTGAGGTTTTTAAAGAACATCCCAAAAGGATCTTAGCCGTTTACATTCGACAGGTAAGTAAATCTAAAAGAGGAAAAGTTTCCTCTTTACTTGAAGAGATAATGGCTGCCGGTACGCCTGTGTGTTATTTTGAGAATAGTGCAGAGGCCAGGCAACACTCCAAGACCTATTTGGATACATAAAAATGACCTAGGCTTTTTGCCCATTTCAGTTTCCATGAAGCTGCCCAGACACTTACGATGGCTTGAATCCTGCGCTCATTTTTTATAGCCAAAGTTGTAAAACGCGCAGCCAGAAATTAGTAGGATAACAATGGTGGATACGACATCGATCTTAAGTAGCTGTTGGCTTGAGAAGTTAGACTTGATTCAAAAGACTTAAATAGTATGATTCATAAAGTTTAGGCGAACACTAGAAGGCAACTAATGACGTTGTACTAAACAGTCCCAAGTTTTTTGCAGAAATATGTTGGTGTCTAGTTCGCTTTCGCGAAAGCGAATACCTCAAAATCAAAGTCGCTAATAATCACAAATTGTTCTTTCTAATTGATATGTAGCAAACTAGAACAGCAAGGCCAGTGAAAGTGCCGATTTCTTAACCCTCGTAAGCAATTATTAAGGATTGTCCTAGTAGATCTGACCTCAAAAAAATATTGGTTAAAATCTTATAGAAATAGGTTTGCGGTTCGGTTTTACCACAATAAATTATATATTTAGCCCTTTATTAGAAAAATCATATAATCAATAAATCTTCAAATGAAACGATCACTTTCAATTTTGTTCATGGCAGTTGTAATGATACTAGGAATGTCAACTACTGCAACGGCAACTACAACGACTACTAACACAGCGGTTACTGCACTTGTAGCAGCCCAAGATGAACCAGAAACTGTGGAAACAGTTAGTTTTCATCAAGAACTTAAAAAACGATTTATAGAAGGTGGACCTCTATTTATGTCTATCGTACTAGTTTGTTTGATCTTAGGACTTGCTATAGCTATAGAAAGAATTATCTACTTAAACCTTTCTACTACAAACTCTAAGAAATTAGCTGCAGATGTAGAAGAGGCTCTTAAAAGCGGTGGTATTGAAGCTGCCAAAGATGTGTGTCGTAACACAAAGGGTCCTGTTGCATCTATCTATTACCAAGGTCTTGATAGAGCTGACGAAAGCGTAGAGGCTGCTGAGAAAGCAGTTGTAGCTTACGGTGGTGTTCAAATGGGACAACTAGAGAAGAATGTATCATGGGTATCCCTATTTATCGCTCTTGCTCCTATGCTTGGGTTCATGGGTACGGTAATAGGTATGATCAAGTCCTTTGATAGTATTGCAGAGGCTGGAACTATGGAACCTGCACTTGTTGCAACTGGTATTAAGGTAGCACTTTTGACGACTGTATTTGGTTTGATCGTTGCGATCATCCTGCAGATTTTCTATAACTATATCGTTGCTAAAATCGATAGTATCGTGAACGATATGGAAGATGCTTCTATTACTCTTATCGATATTCTTGTAGATTACAAGAACGGTAAGCTGTAATTAACCCTTAATCAATACTTAATCATGATTTTACATAAAGTATTAAAATATTTATCAATGGCGTTGTGCCTTATCGCAGCCGTATTCTTTATATACGCGCTTAGTGTAGGTGACGATCCCATCCAGATGGACGAAGACGGCGTTCAAGGTATGACCGTAGTCCCTATGATGTACATTGCTTATTTGGTGATGCTCATTATTTTGGTCTTGGTTGCAGCATTTGTAGTCATCAATTTATTTACAAAACCTGGTGCTCTTAAGAGTGCTGCCGTATCAGTTGGCATAATGCTTGTTATCATTTTATTGGCGTATTTCGTATTTGCTGATAATAGCACACTAGATCCAGCAACAGGAAAACAAGTGATGCTTGATGACGGTGAAGCACTTACCGTTGGCGATTCACAATGGATCGGCGCTGCGCTCTGGACATTCTATATTATCGGTATCCTAGCGATAGGATCGATCTTGTGGGCTGGAGCAACTAAACTTGTAAAAAAATAAATTATGGCTAAAAGATCTGCACCCGAAGTTAATGCTGGATCTATGGCAGATATCGCATTTCTTCTATTGATATTCTTCCTGGTTACTACAACCATTGAAGTAGATAGTGGTATTCAGAGTAAACTACCGCCACCTGTGCCGGATGAGGTTACTCCACCTAAGATCAAGCAGAAGAATATCTTCCAAGTTCTAGTTAACCAAGACAATCGTCTTTTGGTTGAAAATGAGGACATGGAGATCAAAGATTTAACTGCTGCTGCAGTAAAGTTTTTGGATAACGGTGGTGGTGAAGGACCTGCTGGATGTGCTTATTGTGAAGGTGAGCGTGATCCTGAAAGTTCAGACAATCCAGATAAGGCTGTAATTTCTTTGGTAAATGACCGTCAAGCAACGTATAACACGTACGTGACTGTATATAACGAATTGGTTCGTGCTTACACAATCTTACGTAATAGAGAGTCTAACAAGAGATACAACGAATCTTATGAGGATATGTATCTACGTTACAAGGAATGGCCTGAAACCGAAAAGGAAACTCCAGAATACGAAAAGTTAGAAGAGCAAGTCAACTTGATCCGTGATCTTTTTCCATTGAAGTTGTCTGAAGCTGAACCACAAGAATCATAAATTATGTCAAAATTTAAAAAACAAAAAAGTGGTGACTTACCTGCGATCTCTACAGCATCGCTTCCAGATATCGTTTTCATGCTTTTGTTCTTTTTCATGGTAGCAACCGTGATGAGAGAAGATGAGTTGAAGATTGAGAATAAGTTGCCTAATGCTAATCAGGTTGAAAAACTAGAGAGCAAGAATAAACTGATATACATCTACATAGGAAAGCCTAGTGCACAATACCAAAAAACCTATGGTGTTACTGACGTAATTCAATTAGGAGACAAGATTTCTACAGTTGAAGAGGTTCAAACGTATGTAAATACAAAGCGTAACGATATGCCTGAAGATATTCAGGATGAAATGATGGTTTCTCTTAAGGTAGATAGTGGCTCTAAAGTTGGAGTACTTACCGATGTGAAACAGGAATTGCGTGAGGCTATGGCGTTAAAAATTAACTACACCGCAAAGAATGGTGATCCTATGCGTAACCTTAAGAAATAAATAGTGATTCAATTATTAAAAAACCATCCTGATTTTCAGGATGGTTTTTTTGTTTAAAGTAACTGCGAGTTAGTCTATATTTAAGTAATGAAGTCACTACTGTTTACATTCTCGTTTCTTTTCATCAGCCTATCGTGGGCGCAGCCAGCAGATCTTCCTAGCGATGAGAATGCGATTCCAGAAGTGGTAGATAGTTTGTATCGAGAAGATCAATTCTATTTAGGACTATCGTTCAATCTGGTGGTGAATGACCCGTCTAGTTTTTCCCAAAATGGTTTTTCTGGTGGGTTGCACTTGGGTTTTATTAGAGATATGCCCATCAATCAACGACGTAATGTTGCTCTTGGAGTTGGGTTGGGTTTATCTTCTAACACCTATAACTCCAACTTGGTTATTTGTGAGACCATCAACGAGCGAACCGTGTTCAGGACGATTGAAAACATTCAGGACAACTCTGATGCCAATAGGTTCAGTACTAATTTGGTAGAAGTTCCCATTCAATTTAGGTGGCGTACATCCACTCCTACGACATTTAATTTTTGGCGTATCTATCCTGGTTTTAAAGTAGGTTACATGTACTTTTTTAGATCTACTTTTAAAGATGGCGATGTGTTAATTCGTCAGACTGATGTTCCAGAACTTAATAGATTGAGATACCATGCAACTCTGGCTATAGGTAATGGAAGTTTCAATGCCTTTGTCAATTATAGCCTCAATGATATGTTTGATAAAAATGCAGTCACTGTTGATGGAGACGATGTAGGACTGCAGATCATCAAATTTGGTATCGAGTTTTATTTCCTTTAAACATAATATGCGGCTACCACCACCTGAACCGCAATACCCATCACGGTACCAAAAATCAATTCTGCTGGAGTGTGTGCTTTCATGGATAGTCTTGAGGTTGCTGTCAATCCTGTAGCAATTGCGAGGCCTATCACATAATAGATCAAATCTACTTTAAGATAGAATCCCAATAGAATTACAAATGCCAACGCTCCAGCCATTCCCATCATGTGCAAACTGATCTTAAACTGGAATAGTGCCAAAATAAGCGCGATAATGGTGGACATCAAGATGCCAATAAAAAAGAAGTAAAGAGGCATGAACATACCATCGTCGAAAGCTAATTTTACAATGGTAATAATTAATATTCCATATATCAGTAATGGGATCAAACGCTCCTTTGTAGAAGATAGATGAATGCTATCTGCTAATTTTAAGGAGTATAATACGGCATATAAAAGTAATGGTATGCCAACAGTAAATAAGGCGATGATGTAAAGCTTAAGCTTTATAACAGGATCTGAAAAACTACCTGCATAACTCAAGAACCAAATGGAGATTGCCAGTGGCACTAACAATGGACTTGAAATAAAACTCCAGACCCTCAAGAACCATTTCATTGTAGATTAAATTTCTTTGCGTAAACGCGCTACGGGAATATCGAGCTGCTCTCGATACTTGGCAACGGTCCTACGGGCAATGGGATATCCCTTTTCCTTGAGTATTTCGGCGAGACGTTGATCGGTTAGAGGTTTTCTTTTACTCTCATCACCAATGACCGTTTCCAGTATTTTCTTGATCTCACGAGTGGAGACTTCTTCTCCATCTGTGTTAGTCATGGACTCGGAGAAGAATTCCTTAATCAATTTTGTTCCGTAAGGTGTGTCCACATATTTGCTGTTTGCAACCCTAGAAACGGTAGAAACGTCCATTTGAATCTCGTCTGCAATATCCTTGAGAATCATGGGTCGCAAATTACGCTCATCACCGGTCATGAAATACTCCTTTTGATAATTCATGATGGAGGACATGGTCATAAACAAGGTTTCTTGACGTTGCTTAATAGCCTCTATAAACCATTTTGCGCCATCAAGTTTCTGCTTGATAAACATGACCGCATCTTTTTGCGACTTGGTCTTTTCCTTTGCTTCTTTATAACCTTTCAACATATTGGAATAATCGCGGCTCACATGCAATTCTGGAGTGTTGCGACCATTAAGGGTCAGTTCCAGCTCACCATCTTTAATTCTTATGGTAAAATCTGGTACGACTTGTTCTACAATACGAGTGGAACCACCAGCGTAGGAACTACCAGGCTTAGGGTTCAAATGACTTATTTCTTCAATCACGTCGCGCAGATCATCTTCTGTGATATGATATTTCGCGATCAGTTTTTTGTAGTGTTTCTTGCTAAAAGCATCAAAGGAATCTTTAACGATTTTAAGAGCAAGTTCGGTAGCTGGGTTGTTACGCTTTCGCGAAAGCTGAATCACCAGACATTCTTGTAAATCTCTAGCACCAACACCGGCAGGATCTAACTGGTGAACAATCTTGAGCACTTTCTCCACCTTTTCTACCGTAGTATAAATATTCATGGTAAAGGCAAGATCATCTGTAATATCCTCGAGGCTGCGTCTTATATATCCGCTATTGTCAATGCTTCCCACGAGAAACTCTGCAATGCCTTGATCTTCTTCACTCAATCTTCTTGTATTGAGCTGATCTTTTAAAGACTGTGTAAAGGACTTTCCTGAAGCGTAAGGTATGCTGGTCTCCTCATCATCAGAGCTGTAGTTGTTAGCTCTCGTGCGGTATTCTGGAATCTCATCGTCACTCAAATAATCATCCACATTGATGTCTGGCTCTGGAGCATCATCGTATTCATTCTCGTTGGAAAATTCATCATACTCATCTTCGCTTTTTTCCTTGCCATTATCTAACGCAGGATTCTCTTCCAGCTCTGATTTGACACGTTGTTCAAAAGCCTGCGTGGGCAGCTGGATCAACTTCATGAGTTGGATCTGCTGCGGCGATAGCTTTTGCGAAAGCTTAAAATTTAAGGACTGTTTAAGCATGATAGATGTACTTGACTAGTAAAAATAAAGAAACCCAGTTTTATAAATCCCATTGAAACTATAAATGTTAAGGTATGGAATTGCTCAACATAAAAATAGCCTGTCACTGACAGGCTATTATTTCTATTCGTTTCTCGTTATTAAAAAGCAGCATTGCCAGGCGTACGCGGATAAGGAATCACGTCCCTGATATTTGTCATTCCAGTCACGAATAACACCAATCGTTCAAAACCTAGTCCAAAACCACTGTGTGTCACACTACCAAATTTGCGCATCTCCAGATACCACCACAATTCCTCTTCTGGAATGCCCATGGTTTCCATTTTCTTCTTTAAGACATCATAACGTTCCTCACGCTGGGAGCCACCTACGATTTCTCCTATTCCTGGGAATAGAATATCCATAGCTCTTACAGTCTCGCGTCCATCTTTATCCTTCTCATTTAATCGCATGTAGAATGCTTTGATTTTGGCAGGATAGTCAAATAAAATCACCGGACACTTAAAATGCTTTTCTACAAGAAAACGCTCATGCTCAGACTGTAGGTCTGCGCCCCATTCTTCAATTAGGTATTGGAACTTCTTTTTCTTGTTGGGCTTAGAGCTTTTTAAGATCTCGATGGCCTCAGTATAGGAAACTCTCTTGAAATTGTTTTTAAGGACAAATTCCAGTTTTTCACGCAATGGCATCGGGCTGCGATCTGCTTCTGGTTTTGATTTTTCTTCTTGCGACAGACGGTTTTCCAGGAACTCAATGTCCTCAGCGCAATTTTTCATGGCGTATTCTATGACGTCCTTGATAAAATCCTCGGCAAGATCCATGTTGTCCTGCAAGTCATTGAAGGCGACCTCTGGCTCAATCATCCAGAATTCTGCCAGGTGGCGTGAAGTATTGGAGTTTTCTGCTCTAAAGGTTGGCCCAAAAGTATATACCTGTCCCAATCCTATCGCATAGGTTTCGGCTTCCAGCTGTCCAGAAACGGTCAGGTTGGATTCCTTGCCAAAAAAATCTTGTTTGTAATCCACCTTGCCATCTTCAGTCAGTGGCGTGTTTTTGGGATCGAGCGTCGTTACTCTAAACATTTCGCCAGCACCTTCGGCATCACTACCGGTTAGGATAGGTGTGTGGGCTTGATAAAAACCCTTTTCCTGAAAGTATCTGTGAACGGCAAAAGACAACGCTGCACGCACGCGCATCACGGCACCAAAGGTGTTGGTACGCACTCTCAAGTGGGCTTGTTCTCTTAAGGTCTCCAGATTGTGACGCTTAGGCGACAGCACGGTTTTCTTGACATCCTCTGGGTCTGCAGGTGCCAGGATTTTGACTGCTGTGGTCTGCAACTCTACTTTCTGGCCGCTACCGGCACTTTCTACCAGCGTTCCTGTCACAGCTACCGCTGCGGCAATATTTATTTGATCCAACAGTTCGCGATCAAAATCATCTGGCTCGATCACACATTGTAGATTTGCCAGACAGGAGCCATCATTTAAGGCGATGAAACGGTCGTTTCTAAAACTGCGCACCCAACCTTTAACGGTTATCTCGTGCAATGATGGATCTGATTTAAGTAGCGCGTCTATTCTCTTCATGGTTGATTTTTCTCGTGCCGACAAATATAAATTTTATGAAAGCTATAATCAACGTAGAAAGCTATAAATCCTGCGATGGGATCCTGTAAAAGAGTAATGAGGTGGATGATGTATTCGCTTTCGCGCCTGCCTGCCGGTCAGGCAGGAAAGCGAACTCACTCAGCGGCTATTCTTCTTCATCACCATCCTTGGCAATGATGGGAAATGCCGGCTTTTTGATGGTTTCCTTATTACTGAACTGGCGCTCAAAGGAAAGCAGCATACTGGGCAGAAGCAGAAGGTTTGCCAGCATCGCAAATAGGAGCGTGGCACTGACCAAAGCACCCAAAGCTACCGTACCACCAAAACTAGATATTGTAAACGTGCTAAACCCAAAGAACAAGACGATGGACGTGTAAAACATGCTCACGCCAGTTTCCCGCAAGGCACCGTAAACCGATTTCTTGATTTTCCAGTCATTGGCAATGAGTTCCTGACGGTATTTGGCCAGAAAGTGAATGGTATCATCCACAGAAATCCCGAACGCGATAGAGAAAACCAGAATCGTCGATGGCTTTATGGGAACGCCTATAAAGCCCATCAAACCTGCGGTTATCAATAACGGCAATAGGTTGGGAATGAGCGATACCAAAATCATCTTATACGAACGAAACATGAATGCCATAAATACAGCGATCAAAATAATCGCAAGAGAAAGAGAAATGATCAGGTTGTTGATCAGGTAATTGGTTCCTTTTTGAAAAACCAGCGCCTTACCGGTAATTAGCGTATCGTAGCTTTCTGCTGGGAAAATGGTGTTCACCTGTGCAATCAGGTTTTCTTCCACACGTTCCATACGGTCGGTGCCCATGTCTTTCATAAACGTGGTCACCCTAGCGATTTGGCCTGTACTGTCCACATAACTCGACATAAGACCGATGTCCGTGCCGCTGCTTTGCATCAATGGCGCCATAAACATACGTTCATTGCTGGTAGGTAAATCATAGAATTCTGGATCACCACCATAGAATGCCTGTTTGGAATACTTAACGAGACTTACTACGGACAATGGTCTGGAAAGTTCTGGAGTTTCTATGATATGTTCCTCGAGACGTTCAAGTTTTTTAAGGTTCTTGGATTTGGTAACACCTTCTTTGGATCTAGTGTCCACTAATATTTCCACTGGCATGATGCCGTCAAAACTTTCTTCAAAGAATTTGATGTCCTTATAAAATTGTGCGCCTTTAGGCATGTCTTCAATCAAGCTACCAGATATTCTAATCTGATACATTCCTATAAAACTGGCAATCAACACGGCCACACTGGAAATGTAAATGGCGATTCTATGATTGCGCACCATGTTTTCCATCCAGTCTACAAAGGCACCTATCCACCTTTTTCTTAGATGTTCTAAGTGGCGTTCCTTAGGTAATGGTAAATAACTGTAGATGATGGGAATCACCATCAAGCTAATAAGGAATATGGAAATAATACAGATCGAGGCCACGACACCAAATTCCTTAAGCAGTGTACTTTCTGTAAAGATGAAGGTGGCAAAACCGCTGGCCGTAGTGATATTAGTCATTAGCGTGGCGTTACCAATTTTGGTAATTACGCGTTGTAGAGATTTTGCTTGGTTCCCGTGTTTTTTGATCTCTTGCTGGTATTTATTGATCAGGAAAATGCAGTTGGGAATTCCAATCACGATGATCAACGGTGGTATCAAAGCCGTCAGGACGGTGATCTCGTATTGCAGCAATCCAAGTATCCCGAATGCCCACATCACACCTATGACTACGGTAATGATGGATATAAATGTGGCTCGCCAGGACCTAAAGAAAAAGAAGAAAATACCCGATGTAATCAGCAATGCCGCCAGAAGGAAAATGCCAATCTCATCAACGATGTTTTTTGCATTAAGCGTCCTAATGTACGGCATACCAGAAACCTTAATATCCAGATTTTGTGCGTCTATAAGCGGTTGTAGGTTGTCCAGCACAAAATCCTTGCGTGCCTGCGTGTTGACGATTTCCTTTTTAAGGTAAATCGCTGTCCTTATGACACTATCCTTTTCAGAATAAATCAGATTTTTATAAAAGGGTAGCTCACTGTAAAGCTTTTTCTTGATGGTGTCTAGCTCCTTATTAGAGGTGATCCTGCGATCGACAAAGGGTTGTATCTCAAAGGTGGATCCATCTTCAGATTTTACGAGCTCTGGAAGATTTGCGGTGGAAAGTACGAGATCTACTTCAGGAAATGTAGCGATACTATCTGCTAACTGGTTCCAAGCGTTGAATTTATCAAAGCTATTCAGTTGGGAATTTTCCACACCCAAGATGATGAGATTGCCTTCTTCACCAAATTGTGCCAAAAATCGATTGTACTCCACATTTACAGGATGATCGTCGGGTAATAAGTTGGCTTCAGTATGAGTGAATCGCAGGTTTTTCCATTGCGTGGATAATGCAATGGTGGCAATTCCTAGAACCACTAGAATAAGGATTCTATTGCGCAGGATCAGTCTTGCGACATAATTCCAAAAACCAAAACTTAATAACTTATGCATAGATAAAAGCAGTATGCAAAGGTACTGCTTAAAGCAATGCTAGTGTAGTACGACTGGCAGAATTATAAGGTTTACCACTAGGCTTAGAGCTCTAGGTAAAAGGTGAATTTGATGGAAAGATTATCTTCAAATTCTGGTAGGTGATAGGCGCCATACCTGTAGGCGGCACTTAGACCAAAACCAAATAAGAGCTTGTTAAGTTCAAATCCACTTTCCAGATAACCTTTCTCCAAAGTGTCGAACTCAATATTGAGATGTTGTTGTTGATCATTTAATTGGCCTATGGCATATCTGGTAATCAACACCAGTTCTGGCTGTAGGTAAGGAGCGATCTTAAACGCCGCAAACTCATGCTTGACTTGTCCTATCGCGATTTTATCAGAGAAAAACTCATTGAAATACATGGTCTCAAAACTGCGGCGACCCGCTACTGAAAATCGCTGGAAAAGAGCATCTTTATTAGGTGCGTTAGGATAGGCGTGAAATAAATGCGTTAAAGGAGCCTCGCCACTGGCATAGTGACCTTCCACTGAAAATTCTGTACTGGAATTGTTGGAATGCAGCCTAGTGTAAGAAGCTTTTGCTGACACCTTTACATAATTAAAATCAGATTCCAGCACGTCCTTAAATCCTTTAGTGAGTTGTGCACTTAATACCGGGAAACCTTTGACGCTTTCTTCATAGCCATTGGGTGTTCGCATGAATTCACTGTACGGACTCCATCGCGCCCCAACTTTCAGCTCTGTTAATGCATAGCGATCAAAGGGTACATCATCAGGCTGAAAAATGTAGGCTGTGGTTTGATCTATTCGCTTTCGCGAAAGCGAAACTTCACTAATCACTGATGGTAACAATCGTTGCTGTAGGGATAAACCATACTCGCGATACAAGTAAAAAGTAGGTATGTTGACCAATCGCGGTTCAAAGAGCGAATAAACTCTAGCATCTGTCAGGAAGGATTCTGCAGCAAACTCTGTAATGTCATCTGTGCGATAAACGTTAAGCCAGGTATTTTTTTCCTTATTGATTCTATAACCGGCGTTGAGATTGTACTTGAACGTCTGATCCTTTGTACCATAGGCAACATAGCCACCTAGGCGGTAATGCTCTGATAACTTTTCGTTAGTCGTTCCACCTATTCCTAATCTAAAGGCCTCGTAATTGTTGTACTTAATGAGGTATTTGAGATCAATGTCAAAGAATCCAACGGGATAGTAGCCTATTTTGAACTTATCTAGGGTTTCCAGTTTTTTGGTAATGTTTGTCGCCACCACGACGCTATCGATGTTTTTGTAAGAGGCAAACTCGTCATCTGTATTATTGGCTCTATCTCTGTAGGGTTCCCAATATTCTGGTGACTTATCGATAGCTTCATCGAGTACTTCTTTGGTAAGACCTCGGCGACCGTAATCTTGGTTCAATTGGTTGGTGAAGTTGTAATTGATGGCTTTGATGAATACATAGAGGTCTTCATTTTTCGCTTTGGCCTTGTCGGTTTTTTCTATCCCAACTTCTAGTCTCGCACCGAATAATTCCAGTTCCTTTTTATCCTTTTCCTTCTTGATTGATAGAAAACGCTCTGTATTGAACCACAAGTCCAGATCTTCCTGATATTCAAAATTGTGAATGGCCTGTACGTTAAGATCGTTGGAAATACTGTAAACCGCTTTTGCAATTGCAAGAGTTTCTTTATCAATGTAAAGATGGCCTTCCAGTGTTGTTTTGTTACGCTCGTTTGCTGGAATAAAACTAAGTTTTATCACTGGGCGATTGTGGATGGTGGAATCGTTGCCTATGGCATATAGATAATTATTTAGGCCTTTTGCACTTATAGGGTTGATGTACTTGTTGTCAAAGATGATATATGGTGACTGGTAAGCACTGGACGATTGAAAGTTGATGTTGTAAATAGGGTAGACAGGCTCTGCAAAACCGGGCATATCTGCAGCGGTGATCTGTTCTTTAAGGCCGTATTTTTGAGAGTAGATGTAGCTGGATGTCTTTTCTGCATAGAAAACCTTAGTCTGCTTGATGGTTTTGCGCAGTTCGGTTTTCTTGTATCCTGGACCAGTGATGGCCTCTGGGTCACCAGTGATCTTTAGATTCTCATAGCTCTCATATTGAAACTCAGAAAAGCGTAACTGTGGATTGTTTCTCGCCTTTGCCTTAATGATGTCGTTGATAAACCCAATTTCAGAACTTGAAGCGAGATCTTGTTGACCCATACAAAAACAGCTCACCAGTAGACTGAAAAACAAAAAACAGAACTTCATAGGGAAATTTACAAATGTGATCAAAGCTAATTAAACGCTTAGGATCAGCGGCTTATTATAGGAAGATATTGTGATGTGGCATGACCAAAAAAAAGCTGGCGACAGCCAGCTTTTACTTGATGAATATTAAAAAATCATACGGTCATGATCTCTTTTTCTTTTACCACGAACATCTCATCGATCTTGGCAATGTATTTATCGGTCAATTTTTGAACATCGTCTTCTGCATTCTTCAAAAGATCTTCAGAGATGTCCAGCTTCTTTAATTCATTCATAGCCACCTTGCGGTCGTTACGCACGCCTATTTTTGCTTCTTCGCTTTCAGCTTTTGCTTGTTTTGCGAGCTGTACGCGTCGCTCCTCTGTCAATACAGGAACATTGATGATCACGCTCTCGCCATTATTCATAGGGTTCAAACCTAGATTGGCAATCATGATTCCTTTTTCGATTTCTGGAATCAATCCTTTTTCCCAAGGCTGGACACTTATCGTGCGAGCATCAGGAGTGTTCACGTTAGCTACTCTGGAAAGTGGCGTCTGGCTACCATAGTAATCTACCATTACACCACCTAGCATGGCTGGGCTGGCTTTACCGGCGCGTATATTCAATAATGATTTCTCTAAGTGAGCGATAGCTTTATCCATGTCCTCTTTGGCGCTATCCAAAACAAAATCTACTTCTTCGTTCATGTTATTCTTTTTATAAAACCTGCGGCAAAAGCTTTGCCATTTTTACATCTGTACTTTAGTTCCTATGGATTCTCCTTTGATCAATTTAACCAGATTCCCTGGTGTGTTCATATCAAAAACGATGATGGGCAACTCATTTTCCTGACTCAAGGTAAAGGCTGTGGTATCCATCACTTTAAGACCTTTAGTAAGCACATCATCAAAAGAGATGAAATCAAACTTAGTTGCAGAACTGTCCTTTTCAGGATCTGCTGTATAGATACCGTCAACTCTGGTACCTTTTAGAATCACATCTGCTTCTATTTCAATAGCTCTTAAAACTGCGGCACTATCTGTTGTGAAATAAGGGTTTCCAGTTCCACCACCAAAGATCACCACACGACCTTTTTCTAAGTGACGCATTGCTTTTCTTCTAATAAAAGGTTCTGCGACCTCATTGATTTGAATGGCGGTTTGCAATCTGGTAGGTATGCCAGCGTCCTCACAGGCACTTTGTAATGCCAGACCATTGATGACGGTCGCCAGCATTCCCATGTGATCACCTTGAACGCGATCCATACCATTACTGGCTCCTGCGACACCTCTAAAGATGTTACCGCCGCCTATCACGATTGCTACTTCTACACCTTGATCTACTACTTCCTTAATTTCATGGGCATAGTCTGCGAGGCGTTCTGGGTCGATACCGTATTGACGATTTCCCATAAGGGCTTCTCCAGATAGCTTGAGTAATATGCGTTTGTATTTCATAGGATGTGTTGTGTGCGCTGCAAATATAATTTAATCGTACAGAATCAATTCAAACTAGACTTATTCAATTTTGAGCGTCATTTTATAAAGTTGGCCATTGGTTTTGGCCTCGTCTTCACCCAGTTTCAAGTTGACGGCCTCGCTGCTCAAGTAATAAACTTCGTCATTGCCTATCGTCTCAAAATAGGTGATCGCTTCTATTTGCGCTCCATTTTTCACCGGTAATGTTATACGCTGCACAATTTGCAAGGTGCCGTTTTCCAGTTTCAAAATGGCAATAAAGGGATTCAAGCTACTATTATAACCACAAAGAACGACGCGATTGGATCCATTAAACGTCGCACCTGTCACCAATCCATTCACATCAAGATTTTGAAGGCTGGTAACGTTCTGTTTTTCTTTTATGGGCTCGATTGCATACACATCTGTATTGAAATTGATCCAATCCTTAGAAAACAGCAGCAGCCGATCTTTCGCATAAACAATCGCCTCACCATCAAAAGAATGTCTTTGGTTCTGGCGTGTAAAGCTTTGCTGTCCATCATATTCAAGAGCCAAGATTTCTGGCTGTACGGCTGGATTTTGAATTTCTGAGATGGGGATTTTATAGATTTTCAAATCCTTACGGTCACCGTAATTATTACCAATATCAGCGATGTACAAATCTGTGTCACTTATGGCGATGTCTTCCCAGTCGATGTTTGTCATTTCCCGATACTCGATTTGAGACTTAATAATTCCATTAGTATCTAGAAAGTAGATGACGGGTTTTGCGTCACTATCGTTATGGGTTAAAAGATGACCGTTATAAGTCTCCAAACCTGAGGTTTCGGTGATTTCTAAATTCAGATTGGACACGACTTCAAACGATGATAAAATGGTCGTGGACGCTGATGATGGAACAGCCTTATCGATGGTGCTGCAAGAATAAATAAAGAGAAGGATTACAACTAGAAAAATCATTTTCAAATTCGTGTATCCCATCGTTACCATATGTTTGAGAAAATTCGGGATTTTCATATAGTTACTACGATTTATAGGTATTTCGCTTTCGCGAAAGCGAACTTATTTTATTCATTCCACTTCAATTCATAAAGATGCGCTGGTAGTACGATCTGGTTGCCGGCAAAGGATCTCGTGAACTGCTCACTGGTCAAGTAATAGGTCGCGACGTTATCGATCATTCCAAAATAGGTGATGCCTTCAATTTGAGAAGCATTAGCAAGCATGCTGGTCAGATTGATTTTGCGTTCCAAAACCGGAGTCTCGCCTTGAATGTTGACGCGTCCCACAAAGGGTGAAAGGGTTGGGCTGTAACCTGTAATAATTATGTCACCTTCTGGACTGCTGGTCGCACCGGTTACCAGGCCGCCTACGTTCAATGTTGCCAGCGGCTGTAGGGCATAGGTTCCTGGTTCCTTGTTTAACTTGTAGATATTGCTGTTTAAGTTGAGCCAATCTTTAGTGAGTATATACAAATCGTTGTCGATGGCAACCAGTGCTTCTAGATCATAGCTGGTTTGGTTCAATTCTGTATTGTCAAAGTTGGTTTGATCTGCAAAGGAAAAGGTGATGGTTTCTACGGTTGGATTGGTGTTGTTCAAGTCTGCCCTTTTGATCTTAAAAATCTTGAGGTCGGTTTTATTGCCTAGATTATTGCCTATGTCACCTATGTACAGAAATTCTTCATCGATGGTGATGTCTTCCCAGTCGCGTATGTCTATATTTTGATAGGTTGTTGTACTACTTATAGAGCCGTCCTTGAGGATCTGGATCAATTCTGCCTTGCCTCTAATGTCGCTGTGTGTATATAGCAAATCATCAATGGCCACAATCCCTGAAGATTCTGTAATACTGGAATCAAGTGTTGCAATTTGATCTATTTTGAAAACAGGTTCAATGATAGCCTGTGCGGTCTTTTCATCAGACTCACAGCTGGCAACTAAGGCTATAAAAAAGAATAGTCTATACATCATACCGCAAGATAGGACGGCTTGAAATGATAGATGTTAATTTAACTTGAAAGCGGCTACAAAAAAATCCCGTTCCTAACAAAAGGAACGGGATTTTAATATTTATGAATGTATGACTTAAGCTAGAGAAACTCTCTTGAAGCCTACTACATCTGCATTTTTAGAATCAACATATTCTGCAACTGTTTTCTTGTCATCCATGATAAAATTCTGGTCCAAAAGTGCCAACTCCTTATCAAGAGTAACGTTGTCAGAAATGAATCGCTCAATTTTACCTGGAATAATTTTGTCCCAGATCGCTTCTGGTTTTCCTTCTGCTTTCAATTCTTGCTCAAAATTAGCTTTGGCATCTGCGATAGCAGCGTCAGTCAATTGAGATCTAGAGATGAACAATGGTACATTGATCAAGTTCTTACCTAGACGACCTCTTTCAATATTGTCCTTTTCGATCGCAGCGATGCGAGCTTCAGTTTCAGACTTTACGAATTCTGGATCAAAATCTTTATAAGACAATGTAGTTGCTCCCATGGAAGCTACCTGCATGCTTACAGATTTTGCAACTTCTTCCTTGTTTTCGCTCTCTGTAGAAAGACCGGTTAATGCACCAATCTTGCCACCGTGAACATAAGCTCCAACATAAGGTGCTTCAAAAACTTCAAAGCCTCCTATTTCTAGTTTTTCACCTATGACACCAGTTTGCTCGATCAACTTTTCTTCAACGGTCATCCCATCAAAGTCTGCTGCAAGAACTTCTTCTTTAGAGTTTTTGTCCAAAGCGATTTCTGCGATTTTATCAGCAAGCTCTACGTAAGAGTCATTTTTTGCAACAAAGTCAGTCTCACAATTCAAGGAAAGTAAGATACCTCTTGTATTGTCGTCGTTGATTTTTGCTACAACCACACCTTCAGATGAATCGCGGTCTGCTCTCTTTGCAGCAACTTTTTGTCCTTTTTTTCTAAGGATATCAATTGCTTTATCAAAATCACCATCTGCTTCTACAAGGGCCTTTTTACAGTCCATCATACCAGCACCGGTAGTGTTTCTTAGTTTACCTACTTCAGCGGCGGTTATTTTTGCCATTTTGTACGTTTTTTTAATTCTGTATTTACAGAGTTATTTATTCTTCTTCTTCAGATGCTACAGCTTTCTTGGCCGCTTTTTTAGGAGCGTCCTTTTTGTCTGCTTTACCTTCTTTCTTTTTTGGTTGATCGTCATCACCTTTTTCGTTCTTACGATCTTCCAATCCAGCTTTTACAGCATCAGTAACAGATTTGATGATGATTTCAATAGATCTGGATGCATCATCATTAGATGGGATCACATAATCGATATCACGTGGATTTGCATTGGTATCTACCATTGCAAAAATTGGAATACCTAGATTCAAGGCTTCTGCAACAGCGATGTGCTCACGTACGGTATCAACGATAAATAGAGCTGCTGGCATGCGGGACATGTCAGAGATGGAACCTAAGTTCTTCTCTAATTTTGCACGCATACGGTCTACTTGAAGACGCTCTTTCTTAGAAAGAGTCTCATAGCGACCATCTTTTTTCATACGGTCAACAGTAGCCATCTTCTTAACTGCCTTACGGATAGTTACAAAGTTGGTCAACATTCCACCAGGCCATCTTTCTGTGATGTAAGGCATGCCAGCATCTTTTGCATGTTCTGCAACGATGTCCTTGGCTTGCTTCTTAGTAGCTACAAAAAGGATTTTGCGACCAGATGCAGCGATCTTGCGCAATGCAGCGTTAGCTTCATCCAGTTTTGCACTGGTTTTGTAAAGGTTGATGATGTGAATCCCGTTGCGTTCCATATAGATATATGGTGCCATGTTGGGATCCCATTTGCGGGTTAGGTGTCCAAAGTGTACACCTGCGTCAAGTAGATCCTTGACCTCAATAGTATTTGCCATTTCTTAAATAGTTTACGTTCTGTCAGATAGCAATGGATTAGTGGTCATTCCATAAGGAAATCGCCTGACCCATTTAGATGCTAAACTAGCACTCGACGGCAATCGAGTTGACAGCAAATTAAAATAATAAATAAAGAACAAAAGTATCGTCCCGCAGTTGCGGGACGATAAAGATTGTGTTGTATTAACGCTTGGAGAATTGGAATTTCTTTCTCGCTTTCTTTTGACCAAATTTCTTACGCTCTACCATTCTTGGGTCACGAGTCATAAGACCTTCAGCTTTCAATAATGTTTTCTTGTCTGCATCGATTTCTACAAGGGCTCTTGAGATCGCTAGACGTACAGCTTCTGCCTGTCCAGTGATTCCACCGCCGAAAACGTTTACACGAACATCATAACCATCCACATCGTCAGTCAACATAAACGGCTGCTTCACTTTGTATTGAAGCATTCCAGTTGTGAAATATTGATCTAATGGCTTGTTGTTGATCGTTACAGCGCCTTTACCTTCTGTAAGGTAGACTCTTGCTACGGCAGTTTTTCTTCTACCTATTTTGTGTACTGTCTCCATAGGTTTACTTTACCTCGTTAAGATTGATTGTTCTAGGTTGTTGTGCACCTTGCTCATGCTCGGCACCAGCATATACTTTAAGGTTGCGATAGATAGCAGCTCCTAACTTGTTTTTAGGCAACATACCTTTTACGGCATTTTCTACTACTCTTGCGGGATCCTTATCATAAAGCTCCTTTGCGGTAAGGCTACGCTGTCCACCTGGGTAACCCGTGTGGCGTATGTAACTCTTATCGTTCCATTTGTTACCGCTTAATTGTACTCCAGCAGCATTTATAATGATCACGTTATCACCACAGTCAACGTGCGGTGTATAATTGGTCTTATATTTACCTCTCAAGAACTTTGCGGCGATGGAAGCCATGCGTCCCAATGGTTGATCAGCAGCATCTATCAGTACCCATTCCTTGTTTACGGTAGCGCTGTTAGCTGATACGGTTTTGTAACTTAAAGTATTCACTGTGAAATAGTTTTAATTTCTTAGGCGATTTTACTAACTAAAATCGGGCCGCAAATGTACTATTAAAAATTTGATTGACAAGCCCTAGCAAATAATTTTACACAACTTATTTACAGGCACTGTGACTCTCGCGACTTTTGGAAGTCGTATTTTTAAGGCATCGCTTTACCGGCGGCAAAGATACCTATTATATGAAGTTGGTTTTCACATTGTTGGGAAGTTTATTTTTTTTCGCTTTCGCGAAAGCGCAATCCATACCATCTACCAGTACTACAGCATATTCCCTGCAGGCAGATGCGTTCTATGGTGTCGATGATTTTGAAAACCTGTACTACGGCAAAGACAACGTGTTCTATAAATCACCCATCGATGGCCGTGCCAGTGTCCCAAAACAACAGTTTTATGATGTGCAGTTGGGCGACCTGACCAGTGTGGATTTGATCAATCCGCTTAAGATTTTACTATTTTATAAGGACACACAAACCATCGTATTGCTGGATAATCGGCTCAATGAAACCCAGCGTGTGGAACTCAATCAATTGCAACCTTATCGGTATTTTGATTTTGCCGGTCTCGCTGGTGAGCGTCGTTTGTGGCTTTACAACCTGGATCAGCAGCGATTGGAATTGTACGACTATATCAATGACAAACTAGTGGTGAGTTCGCCAGTTATACAAAACCAGGTCACGCAAATGTTGACCGATTATAACTACTGTCATCTAGTAAGCGATAAAGGAGTCGCCAGCTATAACAATTATGCGAGCAAGACCAGCGAACTGAAACTTGACAACATCCATCTTGCCGATTATGATTTTGAACAGCTGGTGGTGCAACAAGACGATGCCTTCAAGATTTTTAAATTCACCGCAGATTATAAGTTCACTCCTATGGAAAACGACCTGAACATTGAACCACAAGAGCCGCCAAAATCACTTTACCTAAAGAACGGAAAACTCTATCTTTACAGCCGCGCTCGCCTGAGCGTTTTTACGACTAACCAGAAGAAGAACTAAACATGCACATCGCCGTCGCAGGAAACATAGGAGCAGGAAAGACTACACTCACAAAACTACTTGCCAAACACTATAAATGGACACCGCAATTTGAGGACGTTCTTGAAAATCCCTATCTGGAAGATTTTTATCAGGATATGGAGCGCTGGTCCTTTAACCTGCAGGTGTATTTCTTGAACAGCCGTTTTAGCCAGGTGTTGGAAATACGTGAGAGTGGAAAGAAGATCATCCAGGATCGTACGATTTATGAAGATGCGAGCATTTTTGCGCCTAACCTGCATGCTATGGGATTGTTGTCCCAGCGTGACTTTGACAACTACAGCAGGTTGTTCAACCTCATGGAAAAATTAGTGGCAGCTCCAGACTTGTTGATCTATTTGCGCAGTTCTATCCCAAACCTTGTGAACCAGATCCACAAACGTGGCCGCGATTATGAGAATTCTATCTCTATTGATTATTTAAGCCGCTTGAACGAGCGCTATGAAGCATGGATCCATGGTTACGACAAAGGGAATCTGTTGATTATTGATGTGGATAACATCGACTTTGTCAATAACCCTGAGGATCTAGGAGATATCATCAACAGGATCGATGCAGAGATGACTGGGTTGTTTGCTTAGAGTGAAGTATTTAGCTAAAAAAATTTTATTAGTCAATTTGTTTTGCATTCAACTTGAAATAATATTAGCTATGTTTTTCTGCTAATTAAACAAAAAGCGGAAAAATCTGGCAATTCAAAGTAACGCAACGCAAAATGGATCAAAAACCACACTCTCAACAACATGTAATTTGTTGAAAAGCAAAATGAAATTGATAATATATTCATTCTTTGTTCAATTGAACAGAGCTGCAACTTCTTACTTTTTAATAATATCAATTAAAGATTTTTGCTAGTTTGCTGGGATATAAAAATCTGAAAACAGTAAAATTATATTAACGGAATAAACTTTTTGGTTTTTTAAGTATCAAAAGGTAAACTCATAACGACACATATTATCTGTTGTCTCAGAATTTCTGCTAAAAAGTTGAGTGGCAATCTAAAGCATTTTCTTGGGTTTGTAAATTTATCGGATTTTTAAGCTACGAAATCCCATACCAAATTATGTTGTGAAAAGACGTAAAAAGCGATATTTATAAAAGCGATAAAATGAAAATAGTAAGAGTGTTTATTTGTTTTGCAATTATCATTTTAATTAATAGCTGCGCCGTTAACAAAGCAGAGAAATATCTCAAACAAGGAAAAACAGTACAAGAAAACTTCAAAGAAACTTTTCCATTCGAGATAAAAAATGGATTTATAATTGTACAAGCAAAAATAAAGGATGAAGATTACGATTTTATTTTAGATACCGGATCATCAAATGTAATATCCAAAAAATTCGCTGAAAGTTTAAATTTAGAGATTATTGGTAGAGAAAACATATACGATGTTTACAACAAATCTCAACTAAAAGAATATTGCAGAATAGACACAATCCAGATTGGAGGAATAGAATTTGTTGAAACTATTGGAGCTATCCTTGACTTTAACTCTGTTCCAACTTGGTCTTCTATGAATATCTCTGGATTCATTGGTTCTAATTTGATGCAACACGCCATTTGGGATATTGATTTCAAAAAAGGTCAAATTACTATAACTGACGATGAGTTGAAATTGAACTTACCAAAACAAACAATTGAGAATAAATTATTTGTTGGTTATGCGGGTATACCCTCGATAGCATGTAAAATAAATAATGAAAGAGTTTGGAACTTTACTGTGGATTTAGGATTTAATGGTGGCATAGTGATACCGTTTTCTGAATTTGAAAAACAAATAGAAGATGGGAAAATAACGGAATTCAAAAAATCGATAACCAATGGTGTAATTGGAATTTATGGCGCAGAAGATTTGTCAAGGCAATCCTATAAAGGAATAATCAATGAAATTGAATTTGGAAATTCTGCTTTAGGAGAGGAAAAAGTATATTCCGAAAAGTATCTAGAGCATTTATTCGGTTTGGATTTTTTCAAAAACTATCGCACTGTTATCAATTGGGATGATAAAAAAATAAAATTAATTGAAAGCCAGGAATAAGTAAAATAATAGCGTCAAGTAAACTTGAGATGTATTAAAATAATGTACTCAAGAGCTTAACATAGCGGTTAAAGCATTTTGCACAGTCTCTGAGTACCTAGCTAATAATTTCTGCACCTATTTAATTATACCTTTCATGAGCAAGTTAAACACAACTTAAAAAATTAATATGTTGAAAATTACAAAGATAATTACTGGACTACTGATGTTTTTAACTTTTACATCTTGTAGTGATGACGATGCTATCATTGACAACAATCAAGATTTGAAATCATACGAATTGGTTGATATACAATGGAGGTTAACAGAAACGGACGGTCAAAGAATAATAGAAGAACAGATACCTGAATTTAGTTTTGAAAATAATTCAGATACGGTGATGGAAATAGTGATTGAGCCTCTTAAAGACCTGAAAGGTTTTTCAATATTTAAGTTTGAAGATTCAGAAGCATTTTCAGTAATCAATTATGAAGAAATTAAAGTATCCATTCCAGAGGAAATTAGTTTCTTATCTGAAGGATATTCAAACTTAATTGGAGGCATCAAAGTTCCTTTAACTAATGAAAAGTCATCCTTTCCATTTTCAACGACAGTAAAAAACTCTACTAATCTTCAGCCTAACTCAAAATTGACTTCAAACTATACTGTATTCCTCCGAGAAAATAAAGCTAGTTTTTTAGCTACGTTTAAGGAAATGAACACAGGTGAAATACTAAAACTAAATGGAGGTTGGACGGGTTTGTTTTTTAATAACTTGGAAGTTGAAACAGTAACAAATCCTATAGATTAGATATTTAGTTGGCGATACGGGAAATATAATCGGCTTTGTCTAGTAAATAGAGTTATCCATAGGTATGAAAAGAACGTTTACGATAATTTTTCTGACTCTTTCGATAATCGCTAATTCTCAAAATATCTATGATTACGAGAAAGAAATAGGTAATCGGGAAAACTATATTTTTAGCGAAATTGATTTTCAAAACGAAGATGAAAATATAAAACTATCAGGAACTTTAATAACACCTAAAACCAAGTTTGATACAATAATTTTGATTGTTGCTGGAAGTGGTCGTGATTCTCGACACACACATTTTGTTTTAGCGGAAGAGTTACTTAAACACGGAATAGCTGTCTACCGTTTCGATGAACGCGGAGTTGGTAAATCAAAAGGGGAATATTCAGAATTAGTTAGAGACCTGTCAAATGATTTGGGATTTGCATTAAAAAAAATACAACAAACGTACTTAGATAAAAAAATTGGAATAATCGGACACAGCATTGGAGGAATTGCAACTCTTAATGCTATTAATGATGATATAGATTTCATCGTTTTGATTGAAACTCCTATCGCCAAAAACGGAGCGTTTCTGGTCAATCAATTCAAGATGAATTATGAAAATAGCCTTCCAGAAGTAATGCGCAAGGGAAAAACCAAAATAGAAATCACGTCATTCCTAGAAGGATACATAGATATAATAAGTAAAAGTGAACCTAATGCTACTAAAAAAGAAGTAAAAAAGTACATTAAAGAAAAAGAATTTAAAAAAGATATATTTTATTATTGGATGACACTTTTTTAATAGAAATGGCAAGAACTAATTTAGAAGATACGCTCAAGAATCTTTCTTTAAAGGCTTTATACCTTACGGGAACAGAAGATAAAATTATTAATCACGCGCAAGAAGTCGATTTAGTAAAATCTTTTAAAAATCCTAATATTGATATAAGAGTGTTTGATGGTCTAAATCATTATTTAACCGATAGAAATGGCAAAGTTGGCTCGTCACTTTACGAAATGGATAAAGAACCGCTCAATTTGATTATTAATTGGACATCGGAAAAATAACTGTGGGTCAACATGGGATATCGAAAATAGTGCAAGTTGTTTCTAACACCAAGGTTTGGGCGTTCATTGCAAGTAGCCAAATTTTAAATTTGGATTGTTTTTATTCCGAAAAGCTGTAGCTCAATTTCATCTCTACTTTTCTTATACGGCGATAAATAATTCTTAACCGTAGGTTACTTATTTAATTAGGTGGTTCACTTTCATAAGTTGAAGATTGAGTTTCTTCAAACAGTTAAACTCATTCCACGCGCATGTTGGATCGACTCGCTGGATTCTTTTACTCATAGTACCGTAAATACTTTAAAGACATTTGCCATTTCTTTGATGTCGGCTTTTTTAGCATGATTCAATAAAAGTGTAGTTGAAGTAATAAGGATTTCACTTTATTAACAAATAAATTAAAACTCTTTAAACTTTTAGTCTCAAAGTACCATCAAAAGAAAGTACACCGCAAGTAGATCTCTACTTTTTGGAGGATAAGCTTTAAAGGATTTCATAGCTTTTTAAATGTTTTATCACGAATAAAATTAACCGGAATTAATTGCTTCTTAAAACGTAAAAAACAACCCGATGAAAAATACTTTGTTAATCTCATTTGTATTTGCAGCCAAATTGATTTTCTGTCAAACGCTGAATAATGAAAAAGAGATAAAAAATATTTCGGACTTTGATTTAATAGAGGTAAGCTCTAAAATTGATAATGACATTACAATTTTCGGAACGCTACTTAAACCAAAATCGGAATTTGAAAAATTACTCATCATCGTATCTGGGACTGGAGAGATCTCCCAAAAAGCTCACAATTACTTAACTGAGTATCTTTTAGAAAATAATATCGCCGTATTTCGATTTGACAAACGAGGTGTTGGAAAATCTACAGGTACTTATGATGACCGCCTGGAAACTTACACCAATGATTTTACGGCAATATATCATGAATTAAGGGCGGTTAATTCTGTCCAAAATAAAACCATTGGTTTTTTAGGACATAGCTTAGGTGGTTTGGTCACTATTCAAGTTATTAAAAATGGTGTTAAACCCAACTTTTTAATACAATGGGCTTCACCAATTGGAAAGCCTAGGGAAATAGCAAAATATCAGATTGAAAATGGTTTTAATAATTATGATAAATATATTTCGGCTAAATCCATCAAAGAGAAAACAGAGATTTTAGAATTCGTGCATGGAGTTGTAGATGAAAACGTTGATTTAGGGACATGGGATATGTGGAAAACGATGCTCAAAGAGGCTCGAAAAAAGGGATTTAAAAGAAAGCAATTTAAAAACTACATCTCTAACTACTTTGTTGATTTTGCAAAGATTGACAACACTAATACATATAAAAATATTGATCTCCCTACTTTAATTATCATTGGTCAAAAAGATCTATTAGTTGACCCAAAACAAAGTAAAGCTGACTTGCTAGAAATTGAAAATCCAAATATAGTCTTCAAACAAATCGAAGAATTAGGTCATTTTATGACAGACATAGAGACTGACCAATCCACAAATGACATATACGATGTTGATCCATCATTTAAGGAGTATCTAGTCGACTGGGTCAACAAAATAAATCTTTAGCTTTTACTATAGATGATAATTTTTTAGTACCGTCGTCCTCTATAAATATGCTTATTTCAGATGAGTATTGTTCTTAAGAATAACTTGCTAAAAAAGGTCGCCTATCACACGTACTCGTGTTAATGAGATCGTTTATGCGATACATAATTTAGAATTGATCCTTGATGCTACCTAACTATGGTCTAGGTATGTAAAAAAAATTCACTAAAATTTATATTAGTTAATAAAGTATTTAAACAATCCATCCCATTCCACGCGCATGTTTAATCGCCTCGCTGGACTCTTTTACTAGTAAAACCGGACATATTTCAAAGGCATCTGCCATTTCTTTGATCGCCGCCATTTTTTTGGAATGGTTCACCGCTCTAATGTAGATCGCTTTAACGCGTTCAGGATATTCTGTCGCGGCATTGGTATAATAGGTGGTATCGTGCTCACCGGCATCGCCTATAAGTATGAACTGCTGATCTGGATAATGCTTTAAAATATTAATCAGTTCGTGTTCCTTGTGTGGTCGCTTTTTTTTAGGTGTACGATCCCACGGTGTTGGGAAATCACGCAAGAGAATAGGTCCTTTTGGGAATCCGTGAAAATCCACGAATTTTTCTAGATAACGATATAAATTCCATGGGCTATTGCTCAAATAAAACATGGGGTTTTGATCCTTGCCAGATGGCCCACGATGCAACAATTGGTAAAAACTCGCGGCATCCTTAAACGGCGATCGTTGGTCAAAATTCTTAAAGAACGTATTGAAGGCCACCCGCAATTTCAAGAAGCTGGTCACACCGGTTTTCATGATCGTGTCATCTATGTCACTGATCACGCCATAGGCCGTCGTGCTGGGCGGCACGAGTGTCTCACCGGTGAATTTATTGATGGATATTCTTTGTTCGGATTTCGCTTTCGCGAAAGCGGAATTCTTCTCATCAAAAGAAATAGTGATTGGCACATAGCCTTCCTCATCTGCGATTTCCTGCAAGTCGGTTTTGGTCTGTATATCAAAAAGGAAATACCCTTCGCTATCCGTAATAGCTTCAAAAAAGTTTCCATTTGGCAACGTGAGTCTGACGGGAACCCTTCTTATTTCGTCCGTTTTAAAGGCGCGCCAGGTGTTGCGCAGGGTTTGATAGAAGGTCTGCTGCTCATAAAGTTTCAACGGCTGGTCCTCAAGCGCCCGACCACGAACGTACAGGTGAAAATCACCACTATATGTACGGAAAACGTCGATGATCCATGGATCGCGCTGGAATAATGCCATAAACTAATTTGAAATTGAAATATACAATCTATGTAAATGAGTTCGCGGTAGATTCTCTTAAAAACAAAAGCCGTCCTGAAAACAGAACGGCTTTAGATCTTGTATGATGAAGTCGTCTAACGTAGTGCCAAAGGATTTAGAGCGCGCTCTGCCGCATTTGCTGGCTTGAAGTAATACATACCAGCATCGCAGGCGATGGATAATTCTTCGTTTTGGGCAGTTTCCAGTTCGTCTTGATTTTCTAGCTGAATCTCCGTAGGAACAACAGCAGTCTCTACCTCATCGCTGTGATTTCCTAAAATAGGAGCAATCACCAGTCCTATCAAACAAGTCAGCTTGATCAAGATGTTCATGGATGGACCTGAAGTGTCTTTGAATGGATCACCTACCGTATCACCGGTAACGGCCGCTTTGTGCGCGTCAGATCCTTTATAGGTCATCTCGCCATTGATCATCACACCAGCTTCAAAAGACTTTTTAGCATTGTCCCAGGCACCACCGGCGTTGTTCTGGAAGATGGCCCATAGCACACCACTCACGGTAACACCAGCCATGTAGCCACCTAGCATTTCTGCAATCGCTAGCGGATTCATACCAAAAATCATCGGCACAAAAGCAATCACCAATGGGAAACCTATGGTCAGTAGACCTGGCAACATCATTTCTTTCAAAGATGCCTTGGTTGAAATATCCACACATTTATCATACTGTGGTTTTCCAGTTCCTTCCATAATACCAGGAATCTCACGGAACTGTCTTCTCACTTCTTCCACCATTTCCATGGCTGCTTTTCCTACCGCATTCATCGCAAGTGCGCTGAAAACTACAGGCACCATACCGCCTACAAACAACATCGCAAGAACTGGCGCTTTAAAAATGTTGATACCGTCAATTCCCGTAAACGTCACATAGGCTGCAAAAAGCGCTAAGGATGTCAAGGCTGCTGAAGCAATGGCAAATCCTTTACCCGTTGCCGCAGTCGTGTTTCCAACAGAATCCAAAATATCCGTACGCTCACGCACGATAGGTTCCTGCTCGCTCATCTCTGCAATACCACCAGCATTGTCAGAAATAGGGCCGAAGGCATCAATGGCCAGCTGCATCGCCGTGGTTGCCATCATGGCGCTGGCCGCTAGAGCCACACCATAGAATCCTGCAAAAGCATAAGATGCCCAAATAGCACCAGCAAAAAGAATTACCGAAGGAAAAGTAGAAATCATACCCGTTGCAAGACCAGCGATAATGTTAGTCCCAGCACCAGTAGACGATTGCTGTACAATTTTAAGGATAGGTTTTTTACCTAGTCCTGTGTAATATTCAGTTACTGATGAGATTACGGCTCCTACGATAAGACCTACGAGCGTTGCGTAAAACACATTAAGCCATGAAATCGTCATTGCGCCTTCTCCATAAAAATTCATGGTCATGGTTTCTGGAAGTAGGTAGTAACACAGTCCAAAACAAGAGAGAGCTACCAGAATAATCGACGTCCAGTTCCCTACATTGAGAGCGCCCATCACTTGAGCTTCCTTAGCATCGTTACTGGAAATCTTCACCAGCATCGTACCTATCACTGAAATAATAATCCCAAAACCGGCAATCGCCATAGGTAACAAAATAGGACCTATCCCGCCAAAACCTTCATTTACAATATCGCCGCCCATATCACGTATCACATAATTACCCAACACCATCGCCGCAAGAACAGTCGCCACATAAGAACCGAATAAGTCTGCGCCCATACCAGCAACATCACCTACGTTGTCACCTACGTTATCTGCAATGGTTGCAGGGTTACGAGGATCATCTTCTGGGATTCCAGCTTCTACCTTACCCACAAGGTCAGCGCCTACGTCGGCTGCTTTTGTGTAGATACCACCGCCAACTCTGGCAAAAAGTGCAATACTTTCTGCACCTAGTGAGAAACCGGCAAGAGTTTCAAGCACTATAGTCATTAACTCGCCAGGTGTTTTCATGACTCCGCCAAATTCTGCTGGAGCCCATTCACCATTCATGAAAACGTGAAAAAATATGATAAAGAATGCCGTTAATCCTAAAACCGCAAGAACTGCGACACCTAATCCCATCACCGTACCACCGCCAAAGGAGATTTTTAAAGCCTTAGGCAAACTGGTTTTAGCTGCTTGTGTGGTTCTAACATTGGTTTTGGTAGCAATTTTCATCCCTATATTTCCTGCATAGGCAGAAAACAAGGCTCCAAAAATAAAGGCCACAAAAATCATCCAGTGTGTGGTAGGCACTACAAAGGATACTACCGCCAGTAGTATGGCTACAACGACAACAAATATGGATAGCAGTTTATATTCTGCTTTTAAGAATGCCAGCGCGCCCTCATAAATATGATCAGAAATCTCTTTCATCTTGCCGTCGCCGGCATCTTGTTTCATGACCCAGGACTTCTTGGTCAGCATAAATACAAATCCTAATGCGGCCAGAGCGAGTGGCGCATAAATAACTAATTCTTCCATGTGTTAATTGATTGTTTTTAATTGTCGCTAATGTAATAAAATTCTGTTAACGATAATATGAACTGTCAATATCTAAGAAAACGATGCTTCCAGCCATAAAAAAATAGGATTGTGATAATTCTAGAGTAAAAGGAAGAGATTTTGGCTACCACAAGATAAACCAGCAAGATTTTGATGAACCTAACATGCTTAAATAGAAAAAGCTGTGGGTTTTAGTGCAGTTCGCTTTCGCGAAAGCGAACTCAAAAAAACATATGTACAAAACAGGAACCTAGAAACTAAACCCGAAGCTGCCAGTAATGGCAAAGGTGCGTGCATCTGGAAGCTCGCGATAGTTGCCTCTAAAACTTGCGTCAATCCTCAAGATGCGAAAGATGTTACCTATCCCAAAACTATATTCGTAGTAGATGTCTTCTGGTGCTCGATAATCGATACTGCTGCGGTTGATGGCAATATTATCATCACTTATGGTACCATAAACGGCTTTAAATCCTACCAACTCGCGCAGGTCGAGTTGCTGCAATCTAGGAATACGAGAGAAAATGCGTCCATTGAAATTGTGGTCCAGATGTAGGGTCACGTACTCATCTGTTACAAATTCATAAAAATTCATCGTGTTGAATGCTCCAGAGATATTGAAGAGCGTCTGGTTACCTGGAACTACATTCAGTAATGCTAATGGAACGGTTCCAAAGGTTTTTCCAGCCTCGACACGCGCTCGCAATCTACCATAACCACCTATTTGTAAAGGATGTTCATAATAGAATTGCATTTTGTCATAATTGAAGTCACTATTGAGAACACCTTCCAGACCTCTAGTGTAATTGGCATATAGAATAGGGTACTGAAACGAGTTGATAATGGTTCTATCCACGCCATAGTTGGAGGTCTTGCGGCCTGGTGTGTAGGTCATGGAAAGTCCAATATCACTTTGATTGACCTGTCCATTGATCATACCGTTATCGTCGAGATAATCGAGACTAAAGAAATCTGGGTTTGCGGTTTTGATGGTTCTATAACTTCCACCTAAACGAAACTCCAAGTTGTACAATGGCTCAAAACTCAAACTTACCGTCGATAGGTTGATCGAAGATAACCTGCCGTTATTTCCTGTACTGATCAATGCACTAGACGCAAGACTACGACCTAGTACGTCATTGGTATTGGTTAAGCTTGCGGCAAGCTGTTCAATGTCTCTACGGTTTCCTGCTTGTACGGTAAGGCGACTGCGTTTATCCAGTAGGTATTTTCCAGAAATTCCATACTTGACCTGGTCATCTCTAAAACCATAGGCAAGATATCCTTCTAATCGCCATGGATCATTTGCCGTAAAATAGGTGCGTCCACCACCGCGTAATCGTAAACCCTCCACATCATTAAATCCAAAAATTGAAAAGACCGGACCTATGTCAAAATTGTCCACTTCATAGTAACCAGAAGCGAGAATAGAACCTATGTTGTAAAGGCGATTAAACTTTTTGTTTTGGCGCAAGGTGTCCAGCATGGTGTAGATTTGCTTTTCATCCTTGTTCAGTTTTTCCAAACGGTTTTCATCCCAATATGCCTCGCTACGGTTATAGGTTTCTGGATCGTAGTCATTGACGCGACGACGGTAGAAATCTTCTTTTTTAGCGATATCAAATTGATATTTATCGAACAGTGTTGTGCGTTTTCCATACACACCTTTGGCTTCTTCCTTTTTTCTAAAAGAAAAATCGCTTTGAAAATAATCGCGTGTGATCAAAAACAAACTGTCGCCTAGAACATCATATTCCTGTTCGATATAAATATCTTTTACCCAGTTGACGTTGGCACTTTTAGTGGCCTGCAGATTAATCTCTTTTATGGCAAAAGTGGAGTCGGCTACCCAGAAATCTCCTTTAAAGGTAAGCTCGCCCTTGCGACGTGGATAGTATACGATATTAAAGGCACGCACACCATCTACATTTGCTGTATCACGCAGTACATAATTATAGGTGTCAATTCCAGCTCGACCTATGGGACTCACAAAACTTTTATCAAAAAATTTAAGGTGTCGATCATAGATATCAATATCTGTATAAAGGTCTTTTACCAGCGCAATTAAAGTCTGGTTATTGGAGAATCCAGAGTTCTTATTGGCCTTTACATTCTCCTTTTCTTTATTCAGTAAATTGTCTCCATATACTGTAGAAAGGGATTCATTGATAAAAATGGGTAGATAGGTCTTACCACTAACAGCACTTGTGTCTGCATAATCAAAGACAAACTCCATTCCCTTAAAAAGATTTGAATTGATCATGGCGCTGTCGATGGTGTTTAAGTCAAACTCCAGCTTTTCA
The DNA here is from genome assembly GCF_002994045.1 of Nonlabens agnitus. NCBI lineage: Bacteria > Pseudomonadati > Bacteroidota > Flavobacteriia > Flavobacteriales > Flavobacteriaceae > Nonlabens > Nonlabens agnitus. Next base: position 2,264,210 of record NZ_MQUC01000003.1, on the reverse strand, counting down.
TATTTCTCATACTGGTACTGTTTGAATTGGCTTAACCCATTCTTACGCCTATTTTCCCAGATCTTTCGCAGGATGTCCAGTGCTGGATTGTTTTTCTTTGAGGTCTTGCCAGAGTAAACGACGACTGCATTAAGTTGCGCTTCATCACTTTCCAGTGTGATGTTAAAATCTAGTTTAACACTACTCTCCAGATCTATAATTTTGGTTTTGTAGCCTACAAAGGAAATTTCGATCTGGTTATAGGACTCGTCTGACTGCAGATAGAATCGACCGTCATCATTGGTGATCGTACCTTCATAAGTTCCAGGAAAGATCACATTTGCAAAGGGAACCGTCACGCCATCTGTGTCATAGACAACACCACCAACTTTAGTTTGTGCCGTCAATGTGAACGAGCAAAGTAAAACGGTAAAAATCGCTAGAAACGATTTCAAATTAAATAGATAATAGTTATCTGTCATTGCGTGGATTACAAGAGTCGAAGATATGACGACTCCACCAATCTTAGTGTTATGAAAACAAAAAATCGAGCCAGCTTCCCTACAAGCAGACTCGATTATTAATAAGGATTAAACCCTTATTAATTTTCAAAACTTACGTAAAATGGGAACTACTGGTTTTTAATCGTATTGAAACTGAAATTATCTGTTCCAAAAAATGGAAATAGGTTAATCGGGAAGCGGATGAGTTAAGGAAGAAATCTGCGTTATTTCAAGTTCGCTTCCCTGACTGACCGGCAGGCTTTCGCGAAAGCGAACTCATCTAACTCCAATTTTACAACACAAAAAATCCCAACTCGCAGGAGCTGGGATTTAATATATGGGAAGAAAGTTTTTTTACTTTCTGTACATTACTTTTTTGACACCTTCTACGACATCGTCACTGTTAGGCAACCATTCTGCTAGTAATACTGGAGAATAAGGCGCTGGAGTATCTGCGGTGTTGATCTTATAGATAGGAGCATCCAGATAGTCAAAAGCTTCTGCCTGCACCATGTGGGAAATCTCAGTCGATACATTACCAAATGGCCACGCTTCCTCAAGAATAACAAGTCTGTTGGTTTTCTTGACAGATTTTAAGATGGCTTCTTTATCATAAGGGCGCACGGTTCTCAAGTCGATGATCTCGCAAGAGATGCCGTCTTTTTCCAATTCTTCAGCAGCGGTATAGGCTTCTTTAATGATCTTACCAAAAGATACAATCGTCACATCGGTACCTTCACGTTTGATTTCTGCCACACCTATAGGTAGGATGTACTCATCTTCAGGAACTTCACCTTTATCACCGTACATCTGCTCAGACTCCATAAAGATTACAGGATCGTCGTCGCGTATAGCGGCTTTAAGCAATCCTTTGGCATCGTATGGGTTTGAAGGTACGATGACCTTAAGTCCAGGTGTATTTGCAAACCAGCTTTCAAAAGCCTGTGAATGCGTTGCTGCTAGCTGTCCAGCACTTGCGGTAGGTCCTCTAAAGACGATAGGACACTTTAATTGTCCACCAGACATCTGGCGTATTTTTGCTGCGTTGTTGATGATCTGATCGATTCCAACTAGCGAGAAGTTAAATGTCATATATTCCACAATAGGACGGTTGCCGGTCATGGTAGACCCTATGGCAACACCAGCAAATCCTAGCTCAGAAATAGGAGTGTCGATAACGCGCTTAGGGCCAAATTCATCGAGCATTCCTTTTGAAGCTTTATAAGCACCATTATATTCCGCAACTTCCTCACCCATAAGGTAGACGGACTCATCACGTCTCATTTCTTCACTCATCGCTTCGCAAATCGCCTCGCGGAATTGTATTGTCTTCATAAAATTATTGATCTTGTACTACGAACAAAAATAGGCCTTAAAGAACTATCTGCTTAAAAAGTCTAACAAAATTTTATTATGCACGCATAGTTTATTGTGTGATTTTTAATTAATTTCGTGGACATTGAATTATTGATAATAAAACACCTCATAAAATGAAGATATTAGTTTGCATCAGCCATGTGCCAGATACAACCTCAAAAATCAATTTCACAGACGATAACACTCAGTTTGATACTAATGGTGTGCAGTTTGTGATTAATCCTAATGACGAGTTTGGTCTAACTAGAGCCATGTGGTTCAAGGAAAAGCAAAACGCGAGTGTGGATGTGGTTACTGTAGGTGGTGCGGAAGTAGAACCTACCTTGAGAAAAGCCCTAGCTATAGGTGCAGATCAAGCAATACGAGTGGACACGCCAGCCGTGGATGGTTATGCCGTGGCAAAAGAACTCGCAGATGTTGTAAAAAACGGTGGTTACGATCTTGTTATTGCTGGTCGTGAGTCTATTGACTATAACGGCGGTATGGTACCAGGAATGGTAGCTGCCATGACTGGATCCAGTTTTGTAAACACTTGTATTTCCTTAGAAATTGATGGTGATACCGCGACTGCAACCCGTGAGATTGATGGTGGTAAAGAAACAGTAAAAGCAAGTCTACCACTTGTGATAGGTGGCCAGAAAGGTCTGGTTGAAGAGAGCGACCTTAGAATACCAAACATGCGTGGAATCATGATGGCTCGTAAAAAGCCACTCGATGTCAAGGCTCCTGTTGGTGCGAGTACAGAGACCAGTACGGTTTCTTTTGAAAAGCCTGCACCTAAAGGAGAAGTTACTTTGGTAGACGCAGACAATCTTGATAAGCTGATTGATCTGTTGCACAACGAGGCAAAAGCGATCTAGAGATTCTCTTTTTTCGCTTTCGCAAAAGCGAACTAAAAAGAAGTTTATGCCGCACCTGATGCGGCAGGAAAGCGAACCAATTATAAACCACAGTGGAACCTTCTTATATTAGATTCCACATCAAAATTTAAGATATGTCAGTTTTAGTATATACAGAATCAGAAAACGGAGCCTTTAAAAAAACGGCTTATGAAGTGGCGAGTTATGCCAAAGGAATTGCAGACATGCTGGGAACAGACGTTGCGGCCATCTCTTTTAACGCCACAGACGCGGGCGAGCTGGGAACTTATGGTGTAAGCAAATTGCACAATGTCAAAGAGGCCAAGCTTGACAAATTCAACGCAGGCGCTTATGCAGACGCCATTGCTCAAGCTGCCAAGGCAGAAGATGCAAAAGTGATCGTGATCAGTTCCAGTGCAGATTCCAAGTATTTGGGATCTCTATTGAGCGTCCATTTAGACGCTGGATACGTTTCAAACGTAGTGGCTTTGCCTTCAAGTGCAGATCCGTTTACTGTTAAGAGATCTGTTTTTACCAATAAAGCTTTTAGCAACACACAAATCTCCACCGACCGTAAGTTAGTTGGATTGTCCAAAAACGCATATGGCCTTAAAGAAAACCCAACTGATTGTACCGTAGTTGACTTTGCACCATCCTTTAACGATGATGACTTTAAAGTAGAAGTGCAGTCTGTCGACAAGGCTACCGACAAAGTAACTATTGCAGATGCAGAGGTTGTCGTGAGTGCTGGTCGTGGTATGAAAGGACCAGAAAACTGGGCAATGATTGAAGAACTTGCAGATGTTCTGGGAGCAGCCACCGCTTGTTCCAAACCAGTAAGCGATATGGGATGGAGACCACATGGAGAACACGTGGGACAAACTGGTAAGCCTGTAGCTTCCAACTTATATATTGCGATAGGGATTTCTGGAGCGATCCAGCATCTAGCAGGAATCAACTCTTCTAAAGTAAAAGTAGTTATCAATACAGATCCAGAAGCGCCGTTCTTTAAGGCAGCAGACTATGGAGTCGTTGGTGATGCTTTTGAAGTGGTACCTGCACTCATTGAGAAATTGAAGGCATTTAAGGCAGCTAATGCCTAATACCTAAAGAAATATTAAATTTAAGGCTGTGCAATATGAGAAAATGCTCATTTTTGCACAGCCTTTTTCTATTTAAGTCCATTTATAAATAATGAGTCTAAAACGACTTAACATACGCGGAATCTCCTATAGCCAGACACAAAATGGTGCGTATGCGTTGATCCTAAAAGAATCTGGTGGTAATCGACAGTTGCCTATAGTGATTGGTGCTTTTGAAGCACAGAGTATTGCTATAGCACTGGAAAAGGAAATAAGCCCACCACGACCTTTGACCCACGATCTTTTCAAAAGTTTTGCAGAGCGTTATGGTATCGTCGTGAAGCAGGTTATCATTCATAAATTGGTCGACGGTGTGTTCTACAGTAGTTTGATTTGTGAAAAGGACAAAATTGAAGAAATTATTGATGCGAGAACAAGTGATGCTATCGCTCTAGCAGTGCGCTTTAAGGCGCCTGTGTTTACCTATGAGAATATTCTTGACGAGGCAGGAATCCAACAGCAAATTTCAGCAGACAAGGATTTGGTGGATGAAGATGAAGATAGTGATGAGCTTATAGAAGAATTGATCAATACACCTATAAGTGAGCAAAACGATTACAGCAGTTTGTCCATGGACGAACTCAATAAAATGCTCCAGGAAGCAGTGAGTAATGAGAATTATGAGCTGGCTGCCAGCATTAGAGATGAGATCTCAAAAAGATAACCTATCATTTTATATGAAGATTTTAAACCCTGCGCTGACCGGCTTTTTTCTGTTTGTTTCTTTATTATACTCTACTCTTGTCACTGCGCAGACAGACCAGATTTCAATTGAGGGAACCTGGAAGATCAACTCTACAGATCAAAATTATAAGCCTGCCACTTTTAAGGGTGCTGCGATTGATTCGGTAGCATTCGGGAAAAACAATTTCACCTATTATCTGGCGTCAGATTCCCTACAACAAGCAGCGGGTAATTATTTTTATGACGAGAACGAGTTGACCCTATATTTTGTAGAGCCAAACGATAATGCAAAACGTTACAAGGTTGACAATTTAACCAATGATCTGCTGGTCTATTCCAGCGATACAGAATCCTTTGACTTTTCCAGAAATACAGAACCACTTGAGGTTGCTCCAGATGATACCGTACAGCAAGATTTTGCTGTGGATCCATCCAAAGGATTTGGTTTTACGTTCACTAGTTTGTACCGCGGCCTTATTGGTATCGTTTTTATTATAGGACTTTGCTTTTTATTGAGTGCGAACAAAAAGAAAATCGACTGGAAACTGGTCGCTACTGGATTGGGCTTGCAAGTGGTTTTCGCTGTATTAGTCTTGAAAGTACCGGCAGTAGCCTACGTTTTTGACTGGATTTCTAATAAAGTAGTAGATTTCTTAAATGTTTCAGAAGCTGGAGCAGACTTCGTTTTTGGCGATTTAATCGATGTCAACTCCAGTTTAGGCTACATATTTGCTTTCAAAGTCCTGCCTACTATTGTATTCTTTTCGGCATTTACCTCGCTACTTTATTACTTAGGCATCCTTCAAAAAATCGTTTACGGTTTTGCATGGGTGATGAGTAAAACCATGCGATTAAGTGGTTCTGAATCCTTAGCGGCTGCTGCAAATATTTTTATAGGTCAAACAGAGGCACCGTTAGTGGTGAAACCTTACTTGGATAAAATGACCAAGTCAGAAATGCTTTGTCTTATGGTGGGTGGTATGGCAACCATCGCCGGTGGTGTTCTTGCTGCATTCATCGCCTTTCTAGGTGGCGATAGTGATGCTGAAAAAATTATTTTCACAAAACACCTGTTGACGGCGTCCATCATGAGTGCGCCAGCAGCTATCATCATCGCAAAAATCTTATTCCCAGAAGAGAACAAAGACGACATCAATAGAGAATTGGATATTTCTAAGGAAAAAATAGGATCCAATGTTCTGGATGCCATCTCTCGAGGCACGACAGATGGATTGAAACTCGCGGTAAACGTTGGTGCGATGTTACTTGTTTTCACAGCGATCATGGCAGTTTTGAATTGGATGCTGGGTGATCTAATAGGCGATCCTACAGGCTTGAACGACAAGATTGTTCAATGGACTGATGGTAGATACCAGTCTTTTTCCATGCAATACATCATGGGTAATCTATTTGCTCCTGTAGCCTGGCTTATCGGTGTGCCGTTTGAAGACATTGTTGCCGTAGGTCAATTGTTAGGTGAAAAAACAATTCTCAATGAATTCTTTGCCTATGCATCATTAAGTACCCTAAAAAATACGGGTGTTCTTGTAAATTATCGATCTATAGTGATTGCTACCTACGCTCTTTGCGGGTTTGCAAATTTTGCCTCGATAGGTATTCAAATAGGTGGAATAGGAGTTCTGGCACCATCGCAACGCGATGTTTTGGCAAAGTTTGGAATTAAGGCTTTGATAGGTGGTACTTGTGCTGCGCTACTTACTGCTACCATTGCTGGGATGCTTTTTGGATAGTCAAAACGTGACTAATATTTCTTTGCTTTTTCAAGTTTATCACAAATAATTGGTTTCCATTTAACCTTTATTTAGTATTACGTTATACATTTACCCAATAATTAGTTAAGGAGAAATATGTCTCAAGTAGAAGTGAAAAAATTTGATTTTGGACAGATAGAGTTTTATGACAACTATGTTATTAGCACTCTCCTACCTAATACCACGGTTACCACTTCTATTGCTAAGGCTATTTTAACATCCATCAAGGATCATTTTGGAAACAAAAAAATGGTATATATCTCGAATCGGGAATTTGGCCATGAAGTGGATCTTTCAGTTTATAAAATGGTGAACCCTAAAAAAATGGTGGGCATTGCTATGGTTTCTAGCCAGCGAGAAGAACTGGTGCGATCGGTTAGTAAGGAGCAAGAAGTGTATTCTGGTTCATTTGGAGTCTTCAATTCTATAGAAAGTGCTGTTTCCTGGGCAAAGTCCTTTCTTGAAGAACAAGAAGACTAATTCTAATAACACGTTGAAAAATTAGCTGGATCAAATTCTTTATTCAATTTGGTTCATCATTCTATTTCTTATTTTTCAACTTTAGTTAAAGTGTTTTCGTTTACGCTGAAACAGACAAGCATTTCTCATGAAGCAATATCACAACCTTTTACAATACATACTGGATAATGGTAACGACAAAGGTGACCGTACGGGCACTGGTACGCGCAGTGTTTTTGGCCAGCAATTGCGATTTGACCTTCAAGAAGGATTCCCTTTAGTAACTACAAAAAAAGTACATCTCAAAAGCATTATTTATGAGTTGCTGTGGTTGCTCAAGGGAGATACTAATATCAAGTATCTACAGGATCATGGCGTGCGTATCTGGAATGAGTGGGCAGACGAAAATGGAAATTTAGGTCCTGTTTATGGGCACCAGTGGCGCAACTGGAACAGTGAAGGTGTTGACCAGATAAAGGACGTGATCCATACCATCAAGAACAATCCCAACAGCCGTCGCATGATGGTCACCGCATGGAATCCCAGTGTAATGCCAGATACCAGCAAGAGTTTTGCAGAAAACGTTGCCAATGGCAAAGCGGCATTACCACCATGTCATGCCTTCTTTCAGTTTTATGTGGCAGATGGTAAATTGAGCTGCCAGCTCTACCAGCGCAGTGCAGATGTATTTTTAGGCGTTCCCTTCAACATTGCAAGCTACGCCTTGCTTACCATGATGGTTGCTCAGGTTTGCGGGCTGGATTACGGTGATTTTGTGCACACTTTTGGTGACGTGCACATCTATTCCAACCATCGCGAGCAGATTGACCTGCAACTCTCCAGAACACCACGCGATTTGCCTACCATGAAACTCAATCCAGAAATCAAAGACATATTTGATTTCAAATACGAAGACTTTACCTTGGAAAATTACGATCCCTATCCGGCGATCAAGGCTGCTGTGGCGGTGTAATATTGTTAGAAATATTTTGGTGGAGGTTTCGCTTTCGCGAAAGCGAAATCACAAAAAACATCATTTATATTTTATAAATTGCTGGTTTCAGCGGTCTGTTTAACTAGAAGTTAACTCAAACAGGAATCTGCTTACAATCAAAACCACTTAAATTTGAGTAGTGAATCAAGATCAACCACTTCTCGAACTTTTCAATCAAACCAGAGCCGACTCTGAAAACATCTGTAAACCGCTGGCTACAGAGGATTATGTGGTACAGCCTATTGTAGATGTATCACCACCTAAATGGCATTTGGGACACACGACCTGGTTTTTTGAAGAATTCCTGCTTACCAAATATCTATCGGGCTACCGAAGATTTGATGAGCGATATGCCTATGTATTCAACAGTTACTATGAAAGCATGGGAAAACGTGTCGTGCGAACAGATCGCGGTAATCTATCACGTCCCAGCGTTTCTGATGTCTACAGCTATCGAGCGCATGTCACCAATGCAATGATACAGTTGTTGTACAGCGAGCCAGCTGCAGAGGTTCTAGAGGTGATAGAAATAGGGATCCATCACGAGAAGCAACATCAAGAATTGTTGCTTACAGATATCAAATACATTTTAGGCAACAACCCATTGCAGCCTATTTATGGAGCGCAAAAGAATGAGGTTTTTGTAGAGCACCAGCCTGCACAAATGATTCCCATTGATGATGGAATTTATCATATAGGGCATGACGAAGACACTTTTTGTTATGATAATGAACTGCCTAGGCATCGGGTTTTTGTAGAGCCGTATGCTATTTCAAATAAGCTGGTGACGAATGGAGAATGGATGCAGTTTATTGAAGATGGCGGCTATACCAAGGTTTTGCTTTGGCATACAGAAGGTTGGGATTGGGTTCAAAAAAACGACATAAACGCACCTATGTACTGGTTTAATGACAACGGTACATGGAACAACTATTTACTTTCGGGATCCCTAGAAATAGATAAGAATGCAGCCGTCACTCATATTTCCTACTATGAAGCTTATGCCTTTGCACAATGGAAAGGTTTGAGACTACCTACTGAATTTGAATGGGAAATAGCTCAAGATAAATTCAAATGGGGTGAACGATGGGAATGGACAGAAAGTGCTTACCTACCTTATCCCAATTACCAGAAACCAGATGGTGCTCTAGGCGAGTACAATGGTAAATTCATGGTCAATCAAAAAGTATTAAGAGGTAGTTCCATTGCCACTGCAGCCAACCATGCACGTCCTACCTACCGCAATTTTTTCCATCCTTATTTGAGATGGCAATTTACAGGCTTAAGACTAGCCCAATCTTTATGACTAAAAAAGAGACCTTTCAAAAGGAATTTGAAGACCATGTCAAAAAAGGACTGACTTCATCTCCTAAATACTTGAGTTCAAAATATATCTATGATGATAAAGGCGACCGTCTATTTCAACAAATCATGGAGTTACCAGAATACTATCTCACAGGAGCCGAGTATAATATTATAGATTCCTATAAAACAGATTTACGCAAACTATTAACCATTGATGGCGGCTTTGATTTGATCGAGTTGGGTGCCGGTGATGGTAAAAAAACAAAAGTGTTGCTCAAGGAATTGTGTGATCATCAAACTGATTTTACATATAAACCCATCGATATTAGCCAAAATGCGATTGATCAATTGGCACAGGATTTATTGCAAGTGTTTCCCAATCTAGATGTGCAAGGCGAGCAAGGAACCTATTTTAAGGTGCTGGAAGAACTTGCCCAGTACAACAAAAGACCCAAAGCGATTTTTGTCCTAGGCTCCAACATAGGGAATCTTCAACATCCAGAAGCCATTGATTTTTTAAGTAAGCTAAGAGAAATCATGAGCAATAAGGATGTCTTGTTTATGGGGTTTGATCAAAAGAAAGATCCGTTAACGATTCAAAATGCTTATGCCGATTCCCAGGGCATCACACAGGAGTTCAATAGAAATCTTTTGCACCGCATCAATAAAGAAATGCAGGCTGATTTTCCAGTAGATGTTTTTGAACATTGGGAAGCATACGATCCACAAACAGGAACGGCAAAGAGCTATCTACTTGCCACGGAACCTTGTACGGTTGACGTGAGGCATTTAAACCTACAAGTTGAGTTTAAGAAATGGGAAACCATTCATACCGAGATTTCTCAAAAATATGATGATGATACTGTGGAGTGGCTTGCGCAGAAGGCAGGTCTGTCTATCGCAGGTATTTACGAAGACGATCGTGAATATTTCAAGAATTATCTTTTTAAAAGAGATTCGTAATTTCCTATTCATACTTTCTTTTAAACGTATATAGTTGATTTTGAATTATATTTATGTTTATGAAAGCCATCTGGAACAATAAAGTCATAGCAGAAAGTGATACAACCGTAGTGGTGGAGAACAACCACTATTTCCCAAAATCTTCATTAAAACAAGAGTTCTTCAAACCCAGCGATAAAACTACCTCTTGTCCCTGGAAAGGAACAGCCAGCTATTATTCATTAGAGGTTGAGGATAAAACCAATAAGGATGCCGCATGGTATTATCCAGACCCTAAAATGGCCGCCAAAGAAATTGAGGGACATGTGGCATTTTGGAAAGGTGTTGAGGTTACTAAATAGAGTAAGCGTTTAGTACTTGATTTTAATTTATTCGCTTTCGCGAAAGCGAAATATGAAACAATCATCATATAAGATGCTTATATCTATCGGCACAGCAATTTGTAACCATAACCTCTAACGTTCACGATTTCCAAAGCTTCATCTTTAGCAAGCTTCTTGCGCAACTTTGTGATAAAAACATCCATGCTGCGGCCAGTAAAAAAATCGTCACTGCCCCAAAGCTTTTGTAAGATATAACTGCGATCCAGTACCTTGTTTTTATTCTGTATAAGGTGATAGAGTAAGTGGGATTCCCTATGTGTAAGCTTCACGGGTTCGTTCTCTTCAAAACTCAACTTTTGCTGCGGAAAGTTGAAAAGATATTTGCCTATACTAAACGTATCAGCTGATTGCTGTACATTTTTACGTTCCAGAAGATTGTGAATGCGTACAATCAATTCTTCCATAGAAAATGGTTTTTTCAAATAATCATTACCTCCTACATGAAAACCTTTAAGGACATCTTCTGTCTGTGCTTTAGCCGTTAGAAAAACGATAGGGATCGACGGGTTGTTTTTTCTGATTTTGGTCGCAAGTTCAAAACCATCCATTAAGGGCATCATAACGTCCAGTACTAATAGATCAAAATCATCGCTTAAAAAGGAGTCGTAGGCTTTCTGACCATCTTCACAAAGAGTGACTTCAAAATCTCTGGTTTCGAGACTTTCCTTTACAATCATGGCGAGCGAGGGCTCATCTTCGGCAAGAAGTATTTTGATTTTTGAACTATTCATGCGGTAATTCTATGGTGAAAGTAGTAGGCTTGAGGGTTAGATTTATGGTTCCGTTGTGTTTCTCTATGATGGCTTTAGTGTAAAAGAGACCTATGCCATGACCTTTAGTATGATGTTTATTGCCATCTGTCACGCGGTAGAATTTTTCAAAAAGATTCTTCGCATTTCTGTTGTTGAGTTGTGTGCCATCATCAATGATTTTTATGATAAGGGATTGCCCTTTCTTAGATATGGTGGCGGTAATGTTATTTCCACCGTATTTAATGGCGTTGTCCATTAAGTTGTTGATGGCATTCTCCATATGGAACTCGTCTCCGTAAAAATCTATTTGGGTCATGTCGCTTTCAAATTGGATATTCTTTTGAGTTTGCGACTGGAAACGCTTGACAGACTCTTTCAATAACATCTTAAGGTCAAATCTCGTTTTTTGAAGGGCCAGTCGCTCGTTGTCAATCATAGCAGTTTCTAGGAGCTTTTCCACCATAAGATTAAGTTTCCCTAGTTGCTCGCGCCCAACGTTCAGGTATCGGTTGGATTTTTCTGTATCTCCAGAGACTGTAAAATTCTGTACGCCTTCTAGGGCAGCGCTCGCTGTGGCAATAGGCGTTTTAAACTCATGAGTAATGTTGGATATCAAGTCGTTTTTGATCAGGCTTAATTGCTTTTGTTTCCTAATGATGAATAATAGGTAAAATAGGCAGAGTATGATCCCACAAACCAAAATGAAGGAAAGCAAAATACTCACCAGGTTGCGCTTGAATAGAGTAGCCTCTTGTCCTTGATATATCAATTTGAGATTGGTATTCTTATATAGTTGTGGGCTCTTGCTGTCCATGACCTGTGAGCCTGCAATATTTCCTACCTCAAAATCATCTTCACCATCATTGTATTTAAAACCATACTCAATGTCGATATTATTTTTTTCGAGCGACTCGCTCATCAAGGAGTCCAGCGATTCAAGATCTAATACATTAGTGGTGAATGAAAATATGATCTTGTCAGACACCTCTTTTAATTGCCCAGAAAGTAGGCCTTCAGAGTCGTCTGTAAAACTCATGTTGGTGACCTTAGCGTTTGAGGTCGAGTCACCATTGGATTTTGACTTAAAGAACCTAGTCAAATTTAGATCCTCATTCTTTTTGTAGACCGCAGTATCTGCATCAAGACCTTTGAATACGGTAATCGCCTTTATATTATTTTCAGCAGGAGTTTTTGACAGCCAGTCATTACCTTTTTGCGAGGGAATGATACTGTCAATTTTCACATTGTTCTTTTTTGAAGACTTCGCCTTTTTTGCAAAAGTGGTAATGTTGCCTAGCAGCGAGTCAAACTCACTTTCACTCCATTTTTCATTGGCCTCGTTAAAAAAACTAAGGGTATTTCTTTTAGCGCTGGTAGTGTAGTAATCCTCAACACTCAAATCAAATGACGTTCTAATATCACGTTCTAGTTGGCGCTCACTTTCCTTATAATTTTTGAATACCCAGTAGGATTGGATACCTAGAGTTATTAGGATCACGGCGCTTATCAGCACTAATAAAAATCTATATTTATGATGATTCATAAGGTAAAGGTGCTCATTTAAAACATTACAGGAAAGCCGGTTAACACTAGTTAACGCTCGTTAACCTAGTTCAACGCACAATCTTGGCATCTTTGGAAAGAATTACAAAACCAATATATCATGAAGAATTTTAAATGGACCGCGTTGATTGTTGTTTGTATCGCTTTCGCGAAAGCGAATACATTACAAGCCCAAGAAAACTTCAAGGCCATCGCACATTACATCGTTCAAACTAAAATTGACCTTAAGGACGATGAGGATAAGGAAAAGGAGGCAAAGGATGAAGCCGAAGACGCCAGAACCTCTGAAATCATGGCTAAGTTAAGAGAGGCTATGGCTAAGGGTAACCAGCAGGAATATGTAATGGAAATCACCCCAACTGAATCTTCTTATAATAAGGTTGTAGAACTTGCCAAACCTAAAAAAGCTGGTGAAATAAGCGTGAGCTTTACCGTCAACAATGGATCCACGAGCAGTGTTTACAAAGACTTAAAAGAGCAAAAGTATTATAAGGAAGATGAGATCATGGGGAAAGAGTTCCTGATCGTTGATGATATACCATCGTATGCATGGCAACCTGTCAATGAAACTAAAAAAATAGGAAACTATACCTGCTACAAAGCCACCTACACACCTGTCCTTACCGAAGAAGAAAAAAAGGAACAGGAAGAAAAGATGGAAAAGGCCTCGCAAGGTAGTTTGCTGGCCATGATTCCTGAGCAAGACAGAACGATCACGGCATGGTACACTCCAGAAATCCCTATAAGCAACGGTCCAGGAGAATATCAAGGGCTTCCCGGATTAATTCTCGAGGTACAAGAAGCTAATACGGTATTGCTATGTACCAAAATTGAGATCAATCCAGAAAAAGATCTTGATATGAAAAAACCTAAATCTGGTAAGAAAATCAATCAAAAGGATTTTGACGAGTTAAGGGAAAAGAAAATGCAAGAACGCATGGAGCGAAATGGAAATAAAGGCTTCATTATCACTAGAACCACTAGCAACTAGTTCTACATTATTTCACCACAGGTTCACAGCTAGGAATCACTAACCTTAATTGTTATAAAAACGTTAATACTATCAACGCGATTGCAACCATATCTGTTTTTTAAAGTCATAAAGCGCAAACTGTAACTTAACCATCATATAAGTTACTAACTCAAAAAAATAGAAATGAAAAACATCATACTTTTTGTCGCTTTGATAGCCGTGACTTCTTGGTCTACTGCTCAAGATATCTATGGCGAGGCGACATACTTCTCAAAAGCTTCCATAGACAAAAGCTTTCTCGAAGGCAATAGAGACATAAGTCCAGAGCAGCGCAAACGCATCGAGGAAAACCTCAAAAAGGCAAGTGAGAAAACGTTCATCCTAAAATTCAATAGAAGTGAATCCTTGTGGACAGAAGAAGTGGCTCTTGCAACACCAGGTCAAAGTGGCGGATGGGGAAATTTCATGGGAAGTTCCATGGGTGGTGATAAGTACAAGGACATGACATCCAACACGTTCACAGAGCAGCGTGATATGATGGGTAAGACTTTTTTGATTAAGGATGACTTGCCGCAGTTGGACTGGCAAATTACTGGAGAGACACGCCAGATAGGAAACTATACTGCCATTAAGGCCACTGCTGTAAAGAAAAACGACGCCTTGGACATGAGCGCCTTTAGAAGAAGACGTGACGATAACAAGAAGAAGGAAGAAGATGGCGAGACTAAACTTACAGACATGATTGAAAAGGATGAGAACACCACGGTAACGGCGTGGTTCACACCTCAAATTCCAGTACAGCATGGTCCAGCAGAGTATGGTGGACTTCCTGGACTTATTCTCGAGCTAAATGCGAATAACACAACAATGCTTTGTACAAAAATTGTTTTGAACCCAGAAGATCGCAGCGATATTGAGCCGGCGACTAAAGGTGAAGAAATCAAACTGGAGGCATATAACGCCACTTTCCAGCAAAAAATGGAAGAGATGTCGCAGCGTTTTCGTGGTAGAAGTCGCGGTAGAAACTAAATACATTATAAAATAAACCTACAAACAGTTGAGCGAGGTTGTCATACCTCGCTTTTCATTATCTAAAATAATTCAACCAACTGATGAATAAAATAATACTTCTCATTGTATCACTCTTTCTTACCGCAATAGTGGCGCATGCACAATCAGTAAAAATTACGGGTACCGTTGTGGATAGTCTAGGTACACCAGTACCTATGGCAAATATTATTGCCTATGGCTCCAATAATACCATGGGAGCTTTTGGTATTACAAATACAGAAGGTAGATACCAGCTTCTCAATCTTAAAAAGGACAGTACCTACGTTCTCAAAGTTTCCTTTTTAGGCCTAAAACCTATTGAAGAAACGGTAAGTAAGATCCAGGCAGATATGGTCAAAAACTTCATCATGCTGGATGGAGCAGATCAATTAGACGCCATCAACCTGGTTTATGAAATGCCGGTAACCATCAAAGGTGATACGATAGTTTACAATAGTGATAGTTTTACTAATGGCACTGAACAAAAGCTGGAAGATGTATTGAAAAAACTACCAGGAATGGAGGTTAATGAAGACGGTGATGTTCAGGTAGAAGGTAATACTGTAGAAAAGGTTTTCATAAATGGAAAGGAATTTTTTGAAGGAGATACGAGATTGGCTACCAAAAACATTCCTGCAGATGCTATTTCAAAAGTTGAGGTATTGAAAAACTTCAATAATGTAGGTCAGCTTAAAGGCATTGGGAATGACCAGGATCGTGTGGCCATCAATATCAGACTCAAGGAAGGAAAAGAGAAATTTTGGTTTGGAGAAATTACTGCCGCTGGCGGATATGGGAATGATGAAGCTCGTTATCAAGTCCAACCCAAAGCTTTTTATTACAGTCCAGATCTTTCTATAAACGTACTGACAGACTTTAATAATTTAGGTATTCCTGCATTTAGTTTTAGAGACTTCTCGCGATTTACAGGTAGGAGCTTTAGCAACACAAGAAATACGGGATCTAACATTGATACAGATACTGGTGGTCAAGGTATTTCTTTGTTTAGAGCAAATCAGGCCGTAAATATTGAAAGTAAGTTTGCTGCATTGAATACCTCTTTAAAAGCTAGCGAAACTCTAGATTTAAACGGTTATGTCATCCTTTCTAGCACAGATACTGAAGATAGAGCCGATTCTCGCCGGGAATTTATCAGTTCAGGTTTAGTGGATGAGTCAGAAACTTTTTCCACACAACGCAATCAACAGGCACTTTTCAAATTAGGTGCTGATTATAAGCCTAATGCTAACTTCACACTAGATTACAATGGTCAGTTAAACATCACTGATGTAGAACAATTATCGGACAGGTTATCATTAAGAGCAGAGCCACAAGAAGACGGTAGTATCAATAATATTGTTGAGGACATTGATCAAGTGAACTCACAACGTCCTATTGTTATCGACCAAAACCTAAACATGTATTATACTGGCGGTGAGCGCAGCATATTTTCTTTTGAAGGTCGTTATGTTGATCAAGAAGAAGACCCGTTTTACCAAGCTATACGTAATATACGTGACACTCAAGATCCAGAGCCTTTCGATGGTAGATTAGGGCTAGCACAACAAGATCCCTATAATATCAATCAAGGAAATTTAGTGGATACAAAGAGGTTGGATGCAAAACTTGATTATTGGTACATACTTAATAAGATCAGTAACATCAACTTAACGGTGGGAACAATATTGACAGACCAGAGTTACAACTCAAATATCTTTCAAGTCCTGGAAGATGGTACCACAAACAATCTAACTCAACAAGAAGCGGTTAATAATGTAGATTATAACTATACAGATCTATATGCTGGATTACATTATAAGATCATCAAGGGAAAATTTACAGTAACACCTGGTTTTCATATTCATGATATCACAACTAGGGATGAGCAAAATGGAATAGTGAACGAAATTCAAACAACAGCCTTTTTACCTGATTTCAATGTGAGATACGATATCAAATCTTCACAGAGCTTAAATCTTGATTACCGACAAACCATACGTTTCTCAGATGTGGAGAATTATGCACAGGCACTCGTATTCAATAATTTTGACCGTTTGAATAGAGGTAACAATCAGTTGGAAGGCGCTATCGATGACGTTTTAAGTTTGAATTATCGCAACTTCAATATGTTTAATTATACGACCATCTTCGGTAGAATAAGCTATACTAAGCAGCGCGATGCCATCCAGAACAACCTTACTTTAGATGGTATCAACCAAGTTTCTGCGCCCATCAACTCCATATTTGACCAGGAGAATATAAGTGGTAGTGGAACATTTAGCAGAGAGTTTGGTAGAATACGAACAGGTATATCTAGTTCGATAACTTACTCGACCTCAAATAACATCATCAATGATGAAGTTCTTGAATCTAATAACTTAATACATAGTTATACTTTAAGCACACGATCAAATTTTGATAAAGGTGTCAATTTTGATGTGAGTTATTCTATATCATTTCAAGACACAGAAAACGGGACTATAGAAAATCAATTCACGACACAACGATTTGATATCAATGCAGACTGGCAAATAGGAAAATCTTTAAGATTGGAAGCAGACTATAACTTAAGTCTTTTTGATGCAGATGCTGGGAATCAGAACTTTGACTTTCTAGAAGCTAGTTTGTTTTACCAGAAGCCAGATTCTAAATGGGAATACAAAGTGGCTGCTACGAACCTATTGAATACTGAGGCTATTGTAAACGCTAATTTTGGACAGATTACAACCAGTGTCAATCAAAACTTTGTATTGCCTAGATACTTTTACCTTCAGGTGAGGTACGATATTTAAGTTTAGAAATATCATTTTTTGTAAAGGGTATCAAGTCAATTTGGTGCCCTTTTTTATTTCGCTTTCGCGAAAGCGAACTGTTTCGAGAACTAGGTTTACAGCTTCCTCTTGTTTTCAATTGAGATTCTGGAGCCGTGCGCCATCATCACGCTATCGGGTTCCAGAGTGTCCAGCAAGGCAAACTCTTTACCATAGGTCTGTTCAAAATTGACGTTGATCTGATAGTCAGTGACTTTGTAATGCTTCCAGCTGGCGTGTCGCACCTCATATTCATAGGTGGTCTGTGGATCATAAGATGAATAACCGAAGTATCGTTCCAGGATAAATTGCTCATTACTGCCGTCTTCAATAGAAAGAGCAGCTGGCTCGTAATTAACGGTCATTTCCTGCCAATCTTTGGGCTTCCATTTATAATGCACGTGATGAAACTCTTTATCCTCTTCAAGCTGGAAGTCCAGCGGCATGGTGTCATAGCGTTCATTGTAGAGTTTGTTGGCCACTAGCGTGATCAAAGGTTTGTCCACAATTTCTTTAATGAAAACCACGCCTCGCCTGTTGGTTCCCGTTTGTTTCACATATAATCTTAAGTTAATCTCGCTAAAGTTGATGTGAAATGGAACAGGTAAATTAAGGATGCGCGTGTTTTCAAAACGCAGGCCTACCAGGCTAATATCTGCCAGATCGCCTCGCAGGTCCAGTTGAGTGCCTTTGGGTAGATAGGGCTTTAAAAGTGCCGGTGGCACTTTATAATTTGCAAAAGGAAGATAGCTCCAGGTTGAGGTTAAAAATGACATATGGTAAAAATAGTGACGAACGTCAACCATTACGTTAAAGCCGTCATAACTAGGGAAAACCTAAAAATATTTTAAAAAAGTAAAACTAGGCAAAACCATTCAGCGATTAAATACGTAGATTATCGACATATTGATGACGATGAAATTAAAATCAGTTTACCTTATCATTTATCCCATGCTATCTTTTCTATTTTTGGGCATGAATTCCTGTGCGATCAAAAAGCATACAGACATTGATTACGGCAGCCGCATTAGCGGTGTGAAAGACCATCCACATCTCAATATTTTCTCCAGTAAAAATGATACAGAGTCGCTCAAACCTGTCTTGATTTTTGTCTATGGTGGCAACTGGAATAGCGGTAGGAAAGGCTTGTATAATTATGTAGGTAGAAACTTTGCCAAACAGGATATGATCACGGTCCTACCAGATTATACAAAAAGTCCGCTAGTCAATGTGGATCAAATGACCACACAAATTGCAACAAGTATCAAATGGGTGCGCGATAATATTGCTAAGTACGGCGGCGATCCAGAAAAAATTTACCTCACGGGTCACAGTGCAGGTGGTCATCTGGTAGCGCTCGCCGCCATGAATCCCAAATACGGTATCGAGGCAGGCACGATCCAGGGCATCATTCTCAATGATGCTGCAGGACTTGACATGGCAACTTATCTTGCAAACCATCCACCAACGGCAGATGACGACTATCTCACGACTTGGACCAGCAATCCAGAGTTCTGGAAACAAGTGTCGCCCATCAATTTTATCAATGAGCAAACGCCTAGAATCAAGATCTACGCCGGCAGCAACACGTACAATTCCATCATCTCCAGTAACCAGCGATTTCTGGAAAAGTTGAAAGAGCATCAACCTGACGCCAGCATAGAATGGCTGGACAAATCCCACATTCCCATGGTGTCCCAACTGTTTTGGCCATGGAATGATAGGTTTAAAGAGGTGCGCGATTTCATGAATGAGTAATTGATGCCATATAAAAGTGATCGTGTTTTTAATGGAGTTCGCTTTCGCGAAAGCGAAATACCAACACATCCTTTTAATAATACATAGGCAATCTTACCCAAGAAACCTTTGTACCTTTCGCCTTTAAAAACGAGGGCGATCAAAAGCAATAAAATTATCATAGGCCGCACCGATAAGGCTGATTTTCCAAAACTCAACTTTGAAAATATCGATATCAAGATCGATACTGGTGCCTACACATCCAGCATTCACTGCAAGGACATTGAAGAGAACGATGGCGTTTTGTGTGCCATATTTCTGGATGAATCCCATCCACAGTTTCACGGGCAAAAGATAGAGTTTAACGATTACCAGATCACTACGGTGCGCAGTAGCAATGGTATGCTGGACCAGCGCTATGAAGTGCAGTCCAACATCAGATTGTTCAACCGATTGTTCAAAATATCGCTCACGCTTAACAATAGGGAAGAAATGAGGTTTCCCGTACTGCTGGGTCGCAAGTTTTTATCCAAAAAATTTATAGTAGATCCTGAGCTGCAGGATATTTCATTTTTACAGACGAATCATGAAGATTGATATACTTTCAAGAAGTAAAAACATATACAGTACTGCCCGCATGGTGGAAGAGGCTACTAAGGCCGGACACCTGGTAAGAGTGGTAGATCCACTCAAGTGTGATATAAAACTAGAGAAACAAAAGCCTACCGTTTATTACAAAGGAACCCGTCTGGAAAAACCAGATGCGATCATTCCTAGGATAGGTGCCAGCATTACATTTTACGGCACGGCTATCGTGCGGCAGTTTGAAGCCATGCATTGTTTTACTACGGTTAGCTCGCAATCATTGGTGCGCAGCCGTGATAAGTTGCAAAGTCTCCAGCGATTGAGTAGTTCTGGTGTTGGAATGCCTAAAACGGTATTCACCAACTTTGGAAAACATACGTCTACCATTCTTGAAATGGTCGATGGTCCGCCATGTATCATCAAGGTCCTGGAAGGTACCCAAGGAATAGGCGTGAATCTCGCAGAAAATTTTGAAAGTGCCGAAGCCATTATGGAAGCCTACAACACCATGGAATCCAGAGTGATTGTTCAGGAATTTATTAAAGAAGCTGGCGGTGCGGATCTAAGAGCCTTTGTCGTAGGAGATAAGGTCGTGGGCGCGATGAAACGACAGGCGCAAAAAGGAGAATTTAGATCCAACCTGCACCGTGGAGGAACGGCAACTAAAATCAAACTTTCCAAAGACGAAGAATACACCGCTATCGCGGCGGCTAAGTCTTTAGGATTAGGTGTTTGTGGAGTAGATTTACTGCAAAGCAGTCGTGGTCCACTAGTGTTGGAAGTCAATAGTTCTCCAGGATTGGAAGGCATTGAAGCGGCTACACAACACAATATCGCTAAGGAGATCATCAAATACATAGAAAAAAGTACCTAGATATGAAAAAGGAGATCGTTATTCTGGATACCATCATTAAACCAGGCACCAGTCATACGCTCAATTTTAACATGGCAAGGCTGTACACCACCACAGTAGTGGATGTACCGGTAATTATTCATAGGTCTAAGAAGGATGGACCAGTGGTTCTATTGACCGGTGGCGTGCATGGCGACGAATTCAATGGTGTAGAAGCGGTACGACAATTAATCTCCAAAAAGGTGGCCAAGCCTAAAATAGGAATGATCATCGCGATGCCAGTGGTGAACATATTTGGCTTCCTAAACATGCAACGGGAATTTCCCGACGGTCGTGATTTAAACAGAGTTTTCCCTGGAACTAAGAACGGCTCCCTTGCCAGTAGGTTTGCCTATCAAGTTACTACCAATATTTTGCCTCATGTAGATCTTATTATGGATTTCCATACGGGTGGCGCGCAAAGGTTCAACGCACCTCAAATAAGAGTGGACCCATCAGAGACGGAAAGCCTAGAACTAGCCAAAATTTTTCATCCGCCATTCTTGATGCACAGTAGAAATTTAAGCAAAACCTTCAGGGAAAGTTGTGGTAAGTTGGGTAAGAAGTATCTCTTGTTCGAAGGTGGTAAATCTCAACAAAGCGATAAAGGAATCACAGGAGTCGCGGTGAACGGTGCGATTAGAGTTCTAAATCATCTGGGAATGCTATCACAACCAGATCTATTAGTAGAACCTAATTTTCCAACCATTGTTATAAAGGAGTCTAGCTGGCTCAGGGCAAAATATAGCGGTTTGCTGCATCCTAAGGTAAGTCACGGGAAACGAGTTGAAAAGGGCGAATTTTTGGCGGTTATAACAGATCCTTACGGTACCATGCGTCATAAGGTAAAGTCGCCAAATGCAGGATATATACTCAATGTGAATCACAGCCCACTAGTGTATCAAGGTGATGCTATTTTCCATATAAGCAAGGATGAAAAGCAAAAGAAGCCTTCGTAAAGAATATCAAGATAAACGAGAACAGCTAACGGATGATGATATTCACAAGCTTAGTCTAGATATTGCAAATAATATCTTGGAGCTGGATATCTGGGGTTATAAAAATTTTCATTTGTTTCTACCTATAGAAAACAAAAAGGAAGTGCAGACAGAATATATTATGCAGGTGCTTCAAGGTAGAGATAAAAATATAGTCTTATCCAGAAGCGATTTTAAAACCATGGAAATGAGGCACTTCCTGCTGACAGATCAAACGGTTATTAAAAAAAACAATTATGGTATTCCAGAACCAGAAGGAGACGATTTTGAAGTAGATCCGAAACAATTGGACGTGATCTTCGTACCTCTTCTTGCAGTAGATCATAACGGATCCAGAATAGGCTACGGTAAAGGTTTTTACGATAGGTTTTTACATCTATGTCGGCCAAATGCATTAAAAATTGGTGTTTCGTTTTTTGAGCCGCTAGACGAAAAAATTCCTATTGATCAAAATGATGTTTCTATAGATCAACTAGTTACACCTAATTCGGTCTCCGTCTTTTAACCTAGTTGTCAGAAATTCTTTATTGCAATTAATTTTATATGATCCTTTAATCGATTTTTAGTTTATTTTCACATTTCAACCCAAAACTAAACTAACATACTTCCCTTAAGATGTTGGATAATCCTGATTATTTCAAATCCAGCCTTGAAGACAAGGCCTATTTTCTAGAAGAAGTTGCTGCAGCCACTAAAACTGGGGTATATGCAATTAATTTTAAAGAGAACCAATTCTTTATTGACGCTATAGGAAGATCTATTCTTGATATTCCAGATGCGCTAAACCCAACCATTTCAGAAGCTTCAAAGCTGTTTTTTGAAAAGCAAGATTTTAAAGATTTATTAGAGACTTGTCTAGCGGGAGAATTTTTAGAAGCTGATATTCAGATGATATCCTGTAACAAGGAAAAAATTTGGATGCGATTTACAGGTAAACCCAAGTATAACAACAATCATGAAATAGTAGGTATTAGGGGAATATTCACCAGTATTGATAAATACGTAAGAGAGCGTGAAGAAGTCGTTAGGCACAGTAAGGTGATTGAAGCGCAGAATGAGAGACTATTGCATTTTGCCCATATTGTATCTCATAATTTAAGATCTCACAGTAGCAATCTAGAACTAACATTGGAACTCTTTAACGATATAAAACATGACGACAGGTCCTCTGTATTTTATTCTTATCTAGAAGAAGTTTCCCTTAACCTAAGTGCTACCTTAAAGCATTTGAATCAGGTTGTTACTTTAAATTCCCAAGCTACCAATAGAACCGTAGTCAAGATTGACGAAATCGTGAATCAAGTGCTGGAAATCTATAAAACGGAATTACATCGAATTCTAGCTGAGGTAGAAATAAACGTTGATCAACTTAACTCTATTGAATATGTACCTGCTTTTTTACACGGTATCTTGGTAACGCTCGTCTCTAATGCGATCGAAAATCGTTCTCAGGCACGATCATTGAAAATTAGTATTTCCACAAAAATTTCTAAAGACAAAAAATTACTTGTCGTTCGCGATAATGGATCAGGAATGGATTTGACCGGCGTTGGCTCAAGTCTTTTTAAAGTACATCATAAAGAGCATCCAGATGGTAAGACCAAAGGATTGGGCTTATTCTTGGCAAAAAATCAGGTAGAGGCAATGGGTGGCGATATTGTGGTAAAAAGCAAGAAGGATCAAGGAGCCACGTTTACCATCAAGCTATAATCATGGAAAAAACGTTAGTACGCAAGGTCTGTATTATTGATGATGATCGCCTCTATGTGAGTTTAGTAACGATGATGATCAAAAAGAACTCCTTTGCTAACGAGTTGTTGGTTTTTCAAAACGGTCGCGAGGCTCTCGATTATTTTAAAAATGCCATCGACGACCCTAATGAGATCTTACCAAGTATTATTCTCTTAGACCTCAATATGCCTATCATGAATGGTTGGGAGTTTTTAAAGGAAATTCAGCCTTATGCAGACAAGATGTTAGAGCGTGATATAAAATTGAACATTGTGAGTTCTACTATAAATCCAGAAGAGGTCAATCGCGCTGAAAATCACGATATCGTGCACAACTTTATCACAAAGCCAATATCTAAAGAGGCCATTGTTGAGGCCTTCCTTAACTAAATCAATTCCTCTTATTAACGTTTGTCAGGGAAAGCTTTCTTGCTAAAAAGAATCAGAAGGATGACGCCTATTGTGATGGCACTGTCTGCCACATTAAATACGGCGTTGAAAAAGGTAAACTGTTGTCCACCAACACTAGGTACCCATTCTGGCCATGTGCCGTCAAACAATGGGAAATATAACATATCGACAACCTCTCCATGAAACCAGGTTCCGTAGCCGCCATTTTCGGGTAGGAATGTGGCAACACTATTGGTGCTGCTGGAAAATATTTTCCCGTAAAAAACACTGTCGATTATATTACCAAATGCTCCAGCAAAAATTAGGGAAATACAAACAATTAATATAGAGTGACTTTTTTCCTTAACACTTTTCCATAACCAGTATCCTATGCCGCAAATAGCAAAGATTCTAAATACCGTTAAGATAATCTTGCCATAATCTCCTGGCAATTCAAAACCCCAAGCAGCACCTGGGTTTTCATAGAATAAAAGCTGGAATTTATCCCAATCTACTATGGGATTTCTGGAATCCCTAAGCATATAATTAAGCTTGATGTAAATCTTACTTGCTTGATCTATAAATAGAACGACAACAATAATGAGTATTGCTTTGTATAACTTCATTAATAGGGACTGTTTTGGTACAATATACTTAAAAAAGTCATTGTATTTCTATATTGCCATTCACGCTTTCAACGGTCATTGTGTAGGCTGGATGATTCTTTTTTGAGCTTGCAGAAACCTTACCATTTCTGCTGCTGGCGGTGACTTCATAGTTTCCCAATTGGAAACCTGCAACATTAGCATTGATTGTAATGATTTCTACGTTTCCAGAAACGGAATCTAGCCAGACAGAACCATTACTTACGTTGACTCTCAATAGCTGGTAATCTCCTGTTATTTCCGCATTGGAATGTGCCATGCTAATCAAGACAGACTTATTTTTTGGGATTTTGATATTGGCTTTGGAATCCGTGATTTTATGAGCACTTAGTTTATCCTGTGGCAGTTCAAATACAGGACTCATCACATCCTCAAAAAACAAGGTGTCGTTGGCAATAAAGGATTTAAATATCACGGCATCGCTGTATTCTCCAGACTGTTTTTCGTTGATGGAATAGGTGTCTAACTCGTTGCTACTATCCAAACGCAACTCCACGAAGTGAGACATCTATACCACAACAGTATGAAATGAGGTTTCTAGTTTTTGAGAATGGCCTAATGCCAAAAATAGCATTGACATCCATACCAGGAAGGAATGGCCAATGCTATTCTTTAGATTCATTAGTTGCTTAATCCTGCATGTTCTTTGCCTCGATACTCAAGGTCGCATGAGGTACCAGTTCTAGTCTAGCTTTTGCGATAAGCTTTCCTGTAACACGGCATACACCATAAGATTTATTCTCGATACGAATCAAGGCATTTTTCAAGTCACGGATGAATTTCTCCTGGCGTATAGCCAGCTGTGCGTTAGCTTCCTTACTCATGACGGCACTACCTTCATCAAAGGCTTTAAACTGCGGTGCCGTATCATCAGTACCGTTGTCTGCATCGTTCATGTAGGCGCTCTTGATCAATTCGTACTGCTCAGTGGCCTCAGCGATTTTGTTTTTTACTATTTCTTTGAAATGAGCTAGATCCTTGTCGCTGTATCTTACTTTTTCATCTGTAGATGTACTCATAGTTAAATCTTTTTAATTCGAATAACCGTTCTTAATTCGTCAAAATCAATTTCCGTACCGTTATCCAGTTGGTTTGAAATTTCAATGCGATCTGCAAGCGTCTCATCTTTGATATACTGCTCATTACTGTGAACAGCTGCATCGATTTCTTCCTGCGATTGCAACTCAATATTGATGCGGTCCGTAACCTCTAGTCCAGAATCCTTTCTGATGTTTTGGATTCTATTGACCAGTTCTCTAGAAATCCCTTCTTTTTTGAGTTCTGGAGTGATAGATACGTCGAGAGCGACCGTTATTCCTGACTGATTAGCAACTAGCCAACCTTCTATGTCTTTGGACGTTATCTCTACATCATCGAGGCCCAAAGTAATTTGTTTTCCATCAACCTCAATAGATTTTTCACCAGTTTTTTCTAACAAAGCGATGTCTTCTTGTTGAAAACTATTTATCAATCCAGCCACCAGTTTCATGTCTTTTCCAAAACGTGGTCCCAATGCCTTAAAATTAGGCTTGATCTCTTTCACAAGTATGCCGCTCGCGTCGTCGATGAGCTCTACTTCCTTGACATTTACCTCGCTTTTGACCAGGTCTGCGATGGCTTCAATCTGCTTTTTATCGTGATCTCCCAAAACTGGAATCATAATGCGCTGTAGCGGTTGACGTACTTTGATACTTTCCTTTTTACGTAAAGAAAGCGTCAAACTTGAGATGACTTGCGCTTTGTGCATTTTTTCTTCCAATTCAGGATCGATGATGGTTGCATCAAAAGAAGGAAATTTCGACAAATGCACACTTTCGACCGCATTTTCTTCACAAACACTAGTCAAGTCACGGTATAATTGGTCCATAAAGAACGGTGCAATAGGTGCTCCCAGCTGCGCTACGGTTTTCAAACAAGTGTACAAGGTTTGATAGGCAGCGATTTTATCTTGTTGGTAATCACCTTTCCAGAAACGTCTTCTACACAAACGCACGTACCAGTTGCTCAGGTTTTCGGTCACAAAGGTCGTGATCGCTCTTGCTGCTTTGGTAGGTTCATAATCTTCATAGAATGCCGTTGTGTCTTTGATTAACGTGTTCAATTCTGAGAGAACCCAACGATCAATTTCTGGACGATCTGCTAGAGGTATTTCGCTTTCGCGAAAGCGGAACCCGTCAACATTCGCGTACAAGGCAAAGAAGCTATAGGTGTTGTACAAGGTCCCAAAGAACTTGCGTTGTACCTCAGTAATCCCATCAAGGTCAAACTTCAAGTTATCCCAAGGGTTGGCGTTGCTCACCATATACCAGCGCGTGGCATCTGCACCAAATTTGCCTAGCGTATCAAAAGGATCCACGGCATTGCCTAGACGTTTGGACATTTTTTGCCCGTTCTTATCCAGTACAAGACCGTTACTCACTACATTTTTATAGGCTACATCGTCGCTTATCATGGTAGCGATCGCGTGTAGCGTGTAGAACCAGCCGCGTGTTTGATCCACACCTTCGGCAATGAAATCTGCCTTGCGCAGTTGGTTTTCTACTTCTTCTTTATTCTCGAACGGGTAATGCCACTGGGAATAGGGCATGGAACCTGAGTCAAACCAGACGTCAATCAGGTCTGCTTCTCTGGTCAATTTCTCACCATTTTGCCCAACGAGATAAATGGCATCCACCACATTTTTATGGAGATCCACTAGATCATAGTTGGCATCGCTCATATCGCCTGACTTGAATCCAGCAAACGGATTTTCACTCATGAAACCAGCAGCGATGGATTTCTCGATTTCAGTTACTAATTCCTCGATGGAGCCGATGATTTTTTCTTCGGTTCCGGTCTCGTTTCTCCAGATAGGTAATGGGATTCCCCAAAATCTGGATCTTGAAAGGTTCCAATCGTTAGCATTGGCAAGCCAGTTCCCAAAACGTCCTTCTCCGGTAGATTTAGGTTTCCAGTTGATTTGCTTATTCAGCTCGTGCATGCGGTCCTTGAACTCGGTCACCTTGATGAACCAACTGTCTAATGGATAGTACAATACAGGCTTGTCCGTTCTCCAACAATGTGGGTAACTGTGCACATATTTCTCGACCTTAAAGGCGCGGTTGTCTTCTTTTAATTTGACGGCAATGTCCACATCTACAGATCGCTCTGGTGCTTCACCTTCTGCGAAATATTCATTCTTCACGTATTTTCCACCTATAAACGGCAGCTCATCACGGAATTTTCCCTGAAGGGTGACCAGTGGTACCGGATTTTTATATTCATCGAGCACCAACAAAGGTGGAATAGGCGGGTTGGCCTGTCTGGAAACCAGCGCATCGTCTGCTCCAAAGGTTGGTGCCGTGTGTACGATTCCGGTTCCGTCCTCTGTAGTTACAAAATCACCTGCGATGACTCTAAAAGCGTCCTGTGCGTTTTCATAAGGCTGCGCATAATCCAACAATTGCTCGTAGCGTATGTTGACCAGATCGGTTCCCTGGCAGCGTCCTAGGATTCTGTACGGTACTTTCTTGTCAGAAAGTTGGTAGGCTTGTTTCGCTTTCGCGAAAGCGGACTCATCTTCCACATTCTGGTACTTTTTACCAAACTGGTAGCTCACGAGCTTTTCGGCAAGGATCACTTGCATAGGCTCGCCTGTGTACTGGTTGAAAGTGTCCACCAGCACGTAGTCGATCTTGGGACCAACTGTAAGCGCTACATTGGATGGCAGTGTCCACGGCGTGGTCGTCCAAGCGAGGAAAAAGACCTCGCCGCTCGCTGCAAACGGCAATTTTGACGGGTCTACCACTTTAAATTGAGCAGTTACAGTGGTATCTGTAACATCTTGATAGGTTCCAGGCTGGTTCAACTCATGCGAGCTCAAACCGGTTCCTGCGGCTGGAGAATAGGGCTGGATGGTGTAGCCTTTATAGATCAAATCCTTGGAATAGATCTCTTTCAATAACCACCATACAGACTCCATATATTTAGACTTGTAGGTGATGTATGGATCATCCATATCTACCCAGTAGCCCATGTCATCAGTGAGTTTGCTCCAAATGTCGGTGTACTTGAGAACGGCTTTTTTACATTCCTCATTGTACTCTTCTACACTTATTTTGGTACCGATGTCTTCCTTAGTGATTCCCAGTGCTTTTTCAACGCCTAGTTCTACCGGTAGACCGTGCGTATCCCAACCAGCCTTGCGGTTGACTTGATAACCTTGCTGCGTCTTGAAGCGGCAAAAGAGGTCTTTAATGGTACGACCCATCACGTGATGGATCCCAGGAAGGCCGTTAGCAGATGGTGGTCCTTCAAAGAAAATAAAAGGTTCATTTCCCTCACGAGTCGTTACCGACTTATTGAAAATATCGTTTTCCTTCCAAAAGGCTTTAATGCGTTCATCAACTTCTGGTAGGTTCAACCCTTTGTATTCCTTGAATTTAGTACTCATTCTACTGCTGTTTTACGGCTGGCAAAAGTAAGGAAAAAAGGGAAGTTTTTTGTTCCAAAATATGAAGCAAGACTCATAGTTGACCGTTACTTGAATGGATGATCAAAAAATATGACGTACGATGACTTTTGTCATCGTTTGCAGCGAGGAGCTACCGATACCTTTGAACATCATTTTAAAATAAAAATCATGAGCACTTTGTATCTAAAAATCAATCAGGACTGGAACCAGAACTTTGTAGGCTACTCTGCCATCGCAATCATTGTATCAACTTGCCTGGGAGCATTTGCCATCATGACCAGTATGATGGGTGAAACGGGAAAGCTTCAAATGTTCTTGGTTTTCATAGTGGTCGCTGCTTGTAGCATTCATAACGCATCCATCTTGACGGTTCAAAAACCAGATACCGTTTTAAAATTGCTTATTGCAAGTGTGGTCATAAGCATCGTAGTTATCCTGACTAACTTGTTTATCTTGTAGCCATTGAAAGATGGTCATTTATGTCATTAAAAAACCAAGATTCACGTTGCGAAAACTGTATCGTTAGACAACTTAACTCGTTAAAAGTGTTGAGCAAGGACGAGTTGGTTAAGATCTCAGAGAGTAAAACTACCAGGTCGCTCAAAAAAGGAGAACCTATTTTTCAAGAAGGCGATCGTGTTGATGGTGTTTACTGTGTGCGCAATGGCGTTTCTAAGGTGACAAAATCCAGTATTAACGGCAAGGATCAAATTATAAAACTAGCGAGTAAAGGGGAATTGCTAGGTCAACGCTCCATGGTTGTAGATGAAAACTCCAACCTTGGAGCTGTTGCGCTTGATGATATGGAAGTGTGTTTTATTCCTAAATATGTTATGGACCAGTCCATTGATAATAACGCACAGTTCATGAAAGCGGCTTTACAATTTATGGCCACGGAACTTAAAATGGCAGATGGAATCATTGCAGACATGGCACAAAAAAATGTAGAACAACGCCTAGCGTCTGCTCTCTTATACCTAAAAGATCAATATGGTATTGATCAAAACGGATACTTATCTCTCATTCTAACCCGA
This sequence comes from Nonlabens agnitus, assembly GCF_002994045.1. Lineage (NCBI taxonomy): Bacteria > Pseudomonadati > Bacteroidota > Flavobacteriia > Flavobacteriales > Flavobacteriaceae > Nonlabens > Nonlabens agnitus. The sequence goes on along the minus strand of NZ_MQUC01000003.1, from coordinate 2,234,157 downwards.
CAAGATATTGCTAGCATAGTTGGCACAGCAAAAGAAGTGTGCATACGCAAGCTTATGATGTTCAAAAAAAAGGGATGGATAGAAACAGAAGGAAAGAAAATTAAGGTTACAGATACTAACGCGCTTTTCAGAATTGTAGAAGACTTTAGTTAAGGCTTATTCCCACTGCAACTGCATCCTTTTAATCCTGTCTGCTAGCTTCTCGCTACTTAATTTTTCGCGTAAGCGGTCTGTGATGATGGGAAATGAAAATGGTGTTGGTTTCTCGCAAGCTTTCCAGACAATTTCTTGATTCTGGATACGCTGTAGCGCATCAAACAATCGGTACTCTTCAATTGCTTGTTCAAAGGTTTCTGTGTACGCTTGTCTGAACAGCAAATTTTCGGGTTCGTTGTCACGAAAGACTTCAAACAACAATTGGCTGCTGTTTTGAAGGTGCTTGGTCTTGATCAATTTATTGGGATAACCCGTAAATACCAGTCCAGAAATAACCGCAATATCGCGGAATTTCCTCCTTGCCATTTCCGTAGCATTCATGCTGGATTGCAGGTCTTGCGACAGCATTTCTGGCGTGAGCAGATTATTGTCCAGTACTTCCTGCATGTCAAATTCCTGATCGCTCAAGATTTCAAAGCCGTAATCGTTAAAGGCGAGCGAGAACGTGATAGGTTTCAATAAACTGATGCGATAGGCAATTACACCGGCCATCGCTTCATGCACAAATCGGCCTTCAAACGGATAAAAAACCGCATGATAACCTTCGCGGGTTTTGAAAGTCTCAATCAAGAATTGATCTCGTTGCGGGATGATGCTTTCGCGCTGCTGGCGTGTAATAATATCTCTTAACGCCTTGACTTCTGGTGTACGCTTTTTGCCCGTTTGGAAATTGATCATTTCCTCACGCAGCAGTTCGCCCAGTTGGGCGCTCAAAGGCAGCTTGCTGCCTTGCCAGTTGGAAACTTGAGCTCTTTTTCTCGTGGAGTTACGCACTTGCGCGACCATGCCTTTCAACCGAATGAATTCCAGCGTGCGTCCAGCAAAAACAAAAACATCACCACGAGAAAGTTTGCTTATGAAGTATTCCTCAATCGATCCTATATAACCACCAGTCACATACTTCACTGTCACATCAGTTGCTGTGACGATGGTGCCCATTTGTAGGCGATGGCGCATGGCGACCTTGCGATCTGTAATCACATATTTCCCATCGGGTTCTACCGTCACGCGTTTGTACTCATCATAGTTTTGTAGCGATGAGCTGCCGTGAAAGATCAATCGCAGGCACCAGTCCCATTCTTCATCAGTTATGCTGGCATAGCAAAAGGTATTCTTGACTTCGGGATAAATTTCGCTAGGGTAAAATCCGCCAGAAACGGCGAGCGTACACAAATACTGTATGAGCACATCATAACATAAAATGTACGGCAATCGATCTTCTACGGCTTGAGTGGAAACGGCTTTTTGTAGCGCGCTTGCCTCGATCAATTCCAGCGCGTGCGTCGGTAAAAAATGAATCACACTGGTCTCGCCAGGTCGGTGGCCAGAGCGACCGGCACGTTGTAAAAATCGGGCAACACCTTTGGGTCCACCTACTTGAATAATGGTTTCCACAGGTGCAAAATCCACACCTAGATCCAGCGATGAGGTGCACACACAAGCCTTCAAACTCTCGTTTCTGATCGCATTCTCTACCCAAATCCTTGTTTCCTTATTGATCGATCCATGATGCATGGCGACCTCGCCGGCAAGCTCTGGGAAATTGGTCATCAGGCCTTGAAACCAAAGCTCACACTGTGCCCGCGTGTTGGTAAAAATGAGCGTGGACTTGCTGTTGTTAATGATTTCCACCACTTCTTTCATCAAGTGCAATCCCAGATGACCGCGCCACGGGAACTTGTCCATTGAGGCCGGAATTATGGACTTGACCTCGATATCTTTTTTCAATTGTGCTTTGATGAGTACGCTTTCGCGAAAGCGAACTTCATCCACACCTAACAACACTTGACGGGCTTGTTCCAGGTTGCCGATCGTTGCGCTAATTCCCCAAACCCGAAGTTTTTTGCTCAAGCCCAATAATCGCGAGATGCCCAGTTCCATTTGCACGCCGCGTTTGGTGCCTAGCAGCTCGTGCCACTCGTCCACCACGATGGCGTTGAGGTTGCCAAAAAACTTTTGATGATCCTTGGACGCCAGTAATAAATGCAGACTTTCTGGCGTGGTGATCAACAGATCTGGCATGGATTTGATCTGTGCCGCACGCTCTTTAGTAGACGTGTCGCCAGACCTAATTCCAACCGTAAATGGCAAACCAATCGCGTCCACAAAATGCTGGGACGTCTGCTCAATCTCGTTGGACAGCGACCGCAATGGCGTGATCCAGATCGCTTTCAAGCCTTTTTTGGGTTTGGTTTTGTAATCTGGATTTTGCTTGATGTAGTTGAGAACGATAGCGACCCACAAGGCATAGGTTTTCCCGCTACCAGTAGGCGCATTGAGTAAACCGTGTTTGCCTGCCAAAAATGCTTCCCAGGTTTTTTTCTGGAAAGGGAACGCTTCCCAGCCTTGCTGCTGGAAAAAATCTTCGGCGATATGGAAGAGTTCTTTTTTGGTCAAACTCCTTCAGGTCTTACATATGAAATAGCCTCCTTGTCTCCCCAAAGTATTAGCAATGTATCCTTGGTTTGCTTTAATAGTCTGCCTTTGGGCTGCGTGTTTGGATAATACAACCAAATACTATCCTTGTTGATAGTATACCTACCATTGCTCGTATCAGCGGTGCTGAAATGGCCATCAGACTTGAAGTTTATGTAGGAATATGTTTCTCGTCGAGAATTAGTTAGCCATTTACCAAGTAATTCATTGTTATCAAATTGATCAGTCATCGATTGGTAATCTTTAGTTTTTGAAATAAATGATGAAGCACAAGATGCAACAAGAGTTGATATAGCTATAGTGAACAAATATTTCATAATTAGGTTTGTTTTCATATTACAAAAATTCGCCATCTGTAGGAATCAAGGCCTTTAAATCATCTAGCGTGTTGGCCTCTTCTATGGGTTTGTCTTTTCTCCAGCGCACGATGCGCGGGAACCTTGTCGCCACGCCAGACTTGTGTCTTTTGCTGGGTGCGATCCCTTCAAAGGCAATCTCAAACACGTGATGCGGCGTCACTGATCGTACGGGTCCAAAACGCTCCAAGGTATTTTTCTTGATCCACGCATCCACTTTTCTAAACTCGGCATCCGTGAGTCCAGAGTAAGCTTTCGCAAAAGTGACCAATTCGCCATCTTGCCATAACCCGAAGGTGTAGTCGGTAAATAAATTGGCTCGGCGACCGTGACCTCGCATGGCGTAAGTCAATACAGCATCGACTGAAAATGGGTCAACCTTCCATTTCCACCAGTCGCCTTTTTTGCGACCTACTAAATATGGACTGTCCTTCTTTTTGAGCATTAATCCTTCAGAGCGACGCTCTTCTGCTTTGTTGCGTTCTGCAGCCACTTCTTCCCAGGAGTTGAAGTGCATGGTTTCTGAGAGCATGAGAGGTATAGATTCATTCAAAACCATATCTCGACTGTCGCTCGATACTGATTTCGAACTAGACTTGTTATCCTGAACTTGTTTCAGGATCTGCTGGTCGCCACCAGAATGCTTAGTAGTATCACCATCCGTATCTCGACTATCGCTCGATACCGGATTATTTTTCTGAACTTTTTTCACCAATTCCTCCAACAACTTCCTGCGTTCTATGAATGGCAATTCTCTAATGTCTTTACCTTGCCATTCCAACAAGTCGTAGGCAACGACCACCACAGGAACGTCCTTCAGTAATTTTTTACCGACTGTTTTGCGGCCTATCCGAGTTTGAAGGTCGTTAAAGTTCATGATCTCGCCGTCCTTGTAAGGCAATATCTCGCCATCGATAACGGTACCGTTGGGAATCACATCGAGGAATTTTTGAAACTCGGGATATTTATCGGTGACCAATTCTTCACCGCGTGACCAGACGAATAATTCGCCAGCCCTAATGATGGTTTGAGAACGTATGCCGTCCCATTTATGTTCTGCACTCCATTCGGCAACATCGCCTAAATCTGATACATCACCTTCTACCGCATAAGCCAGATAAAACGGATAAGGTTTGCCGCGCATGGCGACCTCGTTATCTTCATAAACCAATTCTTGAAAGGTAGTATTCTCACCAGTCCAGCTACCCATCAGTTTATGCGCTAAAACACCTTGATCAATACCTGTGGATGCTGCGAGTGCACGTGTCATTAATTTCTGTGAGACGCCAATTCTAAATCCGCCAGTCATGATTTTATTGAAAACAAAACGCTCATAGTAATTCAGTTTGAGCCAGTTTTCCTGTAAGTATTCCTTCTTTTCTTCATCTGTTTTTTTGTGCAAGGCAATCAATTCGTGAATGATTTGCGATAAGGATTTATCGGATGGTTCGCTGGTCGTAGGTAGGATGAGCGCGATCGTTTCCGCGAGGTCACCTACAATGTGATAGGATTCTTCAAACAGCCATATGGGAACACCGCTAATGTCTGTCGCCCATTCCCGCATGAGCGTGGTATTGACCGGTCGTTTGGGTCTCCTATGGGAAAGAATCGCAATGGTCCACAATTTATCCTCTTCAGGTGCCGTGTTGAAATATTCGGTTAAGGCAGCGACTTTGAGCGTGGTCTTGTTGGTACCATCGATGGTTCTTATGAGTTCTGCGAATTGTTTCACGTTCCTAAATTTAAACTTAAGTCAAAATCAAAACTTAAATTATCGGTCGCGACCAATGCACTTTGAAACTTGGATAAGTTGGTTTTTGATGTTTTAGATGAGCGCATGAGTAGTTCTATAATTTGAATTTAAGTTTGGATTTAAATTTATCATTCAGTTTCGGCCTCGATTTCAGGTTCAGATTCATTGACCGTTTCGCCTTCGTACTGCGTGCGCTCGCTAATGGCGTTGAGGCCTTTCTCTTCACGTAGGTATCTGGCAAAAATATCTTGATAACCGTGTGTCGTGATCACATTCTCACAAGCAGTGGCATCGATGCTTTCCAGTAAACCATCCCAATCGCAATGATCTGATAAAACAAAACCTTTGTCAATGGCTCGCCTGCGGCGAGCACCTCTAAAAGTCATCCAGCCGCTAGCACTAGCCGTAGCATAAGGCACAAATTTGCGCATCCATGCAGATCCATGAGCGCTAGGTGGCGCCACCACGATATTACCTTTCAGTTCTTCTTTAGTAGTTTCTCGAGTAACCAAGGTTGTTTCTGGGAAATCGATGAGTTCGCGCAATACTTCAGTCATTTTATAGACCGCGCCATGGCAGTATATTTTCATTTGTGATGTGTCTAAGTGCTTGATCAGTCGCTGGGCTTTCCCTAGGGAATAGGCAAATAGGATGGAGGTTTTACCTTCGGCATGATTTTGAGCGCACCATTCGTTGACATCGTGCATGACTTCGCTTTGTGGTCGCCATTTGAAGGCTGGCAACCCAAAAGTGCATTCCGTTATAAAGGTGTCACACTTAATGGGAACGTAAGGTGTGGAAATCCCATCATCTTCCGTTTTATAATCGCCGGTAAAAACCCAGACTTCGTCTTTATGTTCCACCCTAATCTGGCAAGATCCCGGAATGTGTCCCGCAGGATGGAATGAAAACTTGACGTTGTTGATGAGCAGGCTTTCGCCATGAGCTACACCAGAAACATTAATATCTCCCAATCTGTGGGAAATAATAGGCACATTGTCGTGATGCGTGATGTATTTTTTGTGGCCCCAACGGCTGTGATCTGCATGGCCATGAGTGATGAGCGCCTTGTCTACCGGTTTCCATGGATCTAGATAAACACCTGCAGCATCACAGTAGATACCATTGTCTGTAAATTGTAGTAGTGGCTTGCTCATTGCCTAAAATTAGGCGCCTACCAGTGAATTATCGATCGTTTAAGAGAAGTTTATAAGCCGATGGAATCATTGGGAACGCCATCCAGATCTCGCAGGTCTGACTTCAGTTCTTCTATTAGCTGCTGCTCAAGGTCGTCGACATAGGACTTCTCGTTGAGCTGACCGTTGAGGTTGTCCAGTGCATCTATAATGTTGCTGTAATATTCCTTGTACTCGTTGGCAGATTTGCTGGTGTAGCCTAAAAAGGAAGCGTATCGCCTCAATCTGGTCTCCAGTACCAGGATTCTGGAGCGTATGGGTTGACTGTCAAACTCTGGTATCATGTTCGCACGCAAATTACCAGCCAGCGTTGCCAGACGCTGCGTGGACGCTTTACTGTGATCATAATTCTCAAAAGAAGTTTGGAAGGTCGTGTAGGCTTCCCATTGCGAGGCGATTCCTTGTGCCTCGCCCACGAGCGCCACTTGGGTTTCTGGAAACTGGATTTGAGAAACATCAACCTTGTCTGCCTTGACCGTATCACGTTCTTCTTCCTGACAGGAAATTAATACTAGGCTGAAAAATAGGAAAAGGATATAACGCATAGACAAGTCAAAATTAAACAAAAAAAGCACCTCTTTATTGTTGTAAGTTCTAGGCTAGTGAAAAGCCCATTTTTGGAAATAGTGACAGATTTCCACTTTAAAAAGCTGATTGGTTTGAGTAGTCCCATTTTATCATTCGCAACCAAAATTAAAATACTATGTGTAAAAGACCGATTCTTAACAGTGTTGTTGAGAATACATGGATGATTGATGAGTTCGCTTTCGCGAAAGCGAAATATGTATAACCATCGCTACCTATCATCCATAGCTTGTAGGTGTCCACTATATTTGCAGGAAACTTAATCGCATAATGCCAAATAAAATTCTAGTCATAGGTGCCTGCGGGCAGATAGGAACTGAATTAACCATGAAGTTGCGTTCCCTCTATGGAAACGACAACGTCATAGGCGCAGATATTAGGGAAGGAAATAAAGAGTTGATGCAATCTGGTCCTTTTGAGATACTGGATGCGATGGATAGAGAAAAGGTAAGCCAGGTTTGTGAATCCCAGAAGGTGGATGAGGTGTACCTTATGGCGGCGATGCTAAGCGCTACTGGTGAAAAGTTTCCAGATAAAGCCTGGAAGCTCAATATGGATTCTTTGTTTATCGTTCTGGATCTGGCTAAAGAAGGAAAGATCAAGAAAGTGTTCTGGCCATCGAGTATTGCGGTTTTTGGACCTACAACGCCCAAAGAACAAACGCCACAGCATACCATCATGGAGCCTACCACGGTTTATGGCATAAGCAAACAAACCGGTGAGCGCTGGTGTGAATATTATCATCGTAAATATGGTGTTGATGTGCGCAGCATACGCTATCCTGGACTTATTTCATGGAAGACCTTGCCAGGTGGTGGCACGACAGACTATGCCGTCGAGATTTTTCATAAAGCCATAAAAGAAGGTACTTATTCCTGTTTTTTGTCCAAAGACACAGCTTTGCCTATGATGTATATGGAGGATGCCATAAGAGCCACTGTGGACATCATGAAAGCTCCAGCAGAGAACATCAAAGAACGATCCAGCTATAATTTAAGCGGTATGAGTTTTACACCTCAAGAAATGGCTCGTTTCATTGAAAAACACCTGCCAGATTTTGAGATAACTTATGAGCCAGACTCCAGGCAGCAGATTGCTGACAGCTGGCCATCGTCCATTGATGACCGTCAGGCACGTGCCGACTGGAACTGGAGTGCGGCTTATGACCTTGAAAAAACAGTTGCTGAAATGCTGCAACATCTATCCTAGAAAAATCTGATAGCAGCTCCATATTATTATATTTGTACCTACTTATCAAAAACGAATTATGTCATTTTCATCATTATTTGAATCTGGAGAAAGCGCCAGAAATAAAAGTCATTTTGCAACAATTGTTTCCCTTGCACACTCCTCGGGATTAAAGGATGAGGAGAAAGTGATGTTACAGCGATTCAAGAGTGTGCTGGACATTTCAGACGCTGATTTTGAGGATATCATGAAGGATCCCAGCAAATATCCCGTAACGCCACCTAACACAACTGAAGAACGCATACAGTGGTTGCACGACCTATTCAAAATTGTTTTTGCAGACCATAGAATGGACGAGCCAGAACACAGACTGTTGCGCAAGTATGCGGTCGCTCTAGGTTACAATGATGCAGATGCAGAATACCTTGTAGAACGCTCGATTGAAATATTCAACGGACACTTAAATCTGGAAGATTACAGGTATCTTTTGAATAAAAATAGATAGGAATTTTTCCCTTGAATAAAAAAAGAGCTTTTCCAGATGGAAAAGCTCTTTTTTTTGAAGTCTATTTTCAACTGTTTGCCCTAGCGATAAATTCTTCGGCTTTTTCTACCATTTTCTTGCTGCCGCAAATAAAAGGCACGCGCTCGTGTAACTCGGTAGGTTTTAGTTCCATGATGCGTGTGGTACCATCGCTGGCTTTGCCACCTGCTTGTTCTACAATAAATGCCATTGGGTTGCATTCATAAAGCAATCTTAGTTTTCCTTTGGCGGCTTTAGAACTTTTAGGATACATATAAATGCCGCCTTTGATCATATTACGGTGTATGTCACTGACAAGGCTACCTATGTAGCGACTGGTATATGGTCGGTCGCCTTCTTCCTTTTGGCAATATTTGATATAATCCTTGATCCCTTGTGGGAAGTGTACATAATTTCCCTCATTCACACTGTAGATGTGACCTTCTTCAGGAAACTTCATATTGGGGTGCGATAGGTAATAGGTACCCAATGCTGGGTTAAGTGTGAAACCATTGACACCATGTCCAGTCGTATAGACCAGCATGGTGGATGTACCATAAACAATATAGCCTGCGGCTACCTGCAGGTTACCAGGTTGCAAGAAATCCTCTACTTGTACTGGTGTTCCTAATGGCGTTACCCTGCGATAGATCGAGAAAATGGTTCCAACGGACACGTTCACGTCTATGTTAGAACTTCCATCCAACGGGTCGATCAACACCACATACTTATTCTTGTGATCACTATTGGATCCAGAAATGGTGATAAAATCTTCATTTTCCTCACTGGCGATTCCACAAACGATCTCTCGATTGGTTAGGGTTTGTATAAATACGTTGTTGGCAAATACATCAAGTTTTTGCTGATCTTCACCTTGAGTGTTGATCTCACCAGCGCTACCAGTAATATCCACCAGACCGGCTTTATTAACTTCATGATTGACCATTTTTGCGGCAAGACGTATGGAATTGATGAGTCTTGAAAGCTCGCCGCTACTGTAAGCGAACTCACCTTGATTTTCAATTATAAATTCTCCTAGGGATTGGTTGATACGTGCCATGTAGCTTTTGGTTTGCACAAATATATAGCGTTGGTTAAACTATAACGTTATCGTTACCCACTTTTTGCCTTCTGTTGTGTGCCTCTAATATTTTTTGACTTTTCTTTGTTGTCATGATACACGTACGACCAGCAAGAAGTGAGGATTATCCTAGAGTTCTGGAACTTATTACAGAACTAGCCATTTTTGAGAAGGAACCAGATGCCGTTGAGGTGACGGTAGAAGAGTTGCAATATCACGCCTCTACAAAACCACCGTTGTTCACGTGTTTTGTAGGTGAGTATGATGGCAAGGTAGAAGGCATCGCCTTATGCTACCCAAGGTTCTCAACCTGGAAAGGAAAAACGATTCACTTAGAGGATTTGATCGTTACGGAAAAGATGCGAGGCAAAGGCCTAGGCAAGGCATTGTATGATCGCGTACTCACTCACGCGCAGGAACAAAAAGTCAAACGCGTGGAATGGGTGGTTCTGGAATGGAACAAAAATGCGGTCGAATTTTATGAAAGCACAGGCGCCACCATCATTCCTGGATGGCACCTGGCGCAAATGGATGGAACATCACTAGCAGAATATTTAGGAAAATGAGAATTTACAAATTTGGAGGAGCATCAGTAAAAGATGCCGATGGAGTACGCAACGTTACTAAGGTTTTAAAAACCATGGGAACCCAAAATCTGGGCATCGTGGTTTCAGCGATGGGCAAGACTACAAATGCGCTGGAGGCGGTCATTGCCAGCTATGAATCTAATGACAACAGCTATCTCAAGCTTATTGATCATTTGCAGGAGCAACACTTGGAGATCATTGAAGACCTAGAGAAGAATGCGGATGGTGTTGAGGACGGTTGGGTAGTTCGCTTTCGCGAAAGCGATATAAAAAAAGACCTCAAAGCTATTGTAGAGTCACTCAAAGGCGAAATGCTGCGCAACAAGAGCCGCAACTACAGTTTTCTTTACGATCAAGTCGTGAGTCATGGAGAATTAATGTCTACTAAAATCGTGGCCGCCTATCTGAATTCCTGCGATATTCCCGTGGTCTGGAAAGATGCGCGTCAACTTATCATGACTGATAATAAGTATAGGGACGCCACGGTAGATTGGGAGCATACCGAGGAGCAAATCCAAAAAGAATGTAATGAGGAATTGTTTATTACACAAGGATTCATAGGATCTGATGAGAACGGCTTTACCACAACCCTAGGTCGTGAAGGTAGTGACTACACGGCGGCGATTCTTGCCTATAGTCTCAACGCTAGCGAGGTAACGATCTGGAAGGACGTTCCAGGTGTTCTCAACGCAGATCCACGTGTCTTTCACGATACCGTATTGTTGCAACAAATACCTTATGATGAAGCTATTGAGTTGGCTTTTTACGGCGCCAGTGTTATTCACCCTAAAACACTGCAGCCACTTCAAGAGAAAAGCATACCTCTTAATGTTAAGTCGTTTATAGATCCTAAAGCAGATGGGTCCACCATTACTTCCAGTGAAAGCCTGGTGCCTACTACACCTTGTTTTATCGTGAGGAAGAATATGGTGTTCCTACGTATCGCGTCCAGGGATTTCAGCTTTATTGGTGAAAAGAGTATCTCAAAGATCTTTGACGAGCTTAGTGAGAATAAAATACAGGTAGGACTTTTACAAAACAGTGCAATTAGTTTTTCCCTTTGTGTAGAAGATAAATATGCCAAGCTGGAAGAATTACTCGATGGACTGCAAAAGGATTTTAAGGTCAGTCACGTGAGTGGTGTGTCGCTGTATACCATACGCCACTATGCTGGTGATACCATTCAGGAAATGGAAGACGGCAAGGATGTTTTACTAAAACAACGTACCCAGGAAACGCTCCAACTGGTCGTCAGGGAATGATGCGTTGTCGTTGTGTTATATTTGTTGGTAAACGTAGGTAATTGATTTATGAGTCTGGTAAATGCAAATGAAGTAGCAAAAGCAATCCATATCGACAAATATGGTGTGCTGGGACGCATAGGCGGCTGGTCGCTTATGAAGTTGCTACGCATTTCTACACTCAACAAAATTTACACACGCAACAAGGATAAACAAGGCACGGTTTTTTTGGATGCGATCCTGGATGATTTAAAAATTGATTTTGAAATACCAGAGGACGATTTAAAACGCATTCCAAAAACTGGCGGATTTGTTACTATTTCCAATCACCCATTAGGCGGCGTTGATGGAATTTTGTTGCTGAAGCTATTGCTGGATAGAAGACCTGATTTTAAGATCATTGCAAACTTTTTGTTGCACCGAATTGAGCCACTTAAACCATACATTTTACCTGTAAATCCATTTGAGGATCATAAGGATGCCAAATCATCAACAGCGGGTTTCATGCAGGCGATGCGTCATTTAAAAAGCGATTTACCTTTAGGAATTTTTCCTGCTGGCGAAGTGTCTACCTATCGCGATGGCAAACTTGTGGTAGACAAACCATGGGAACCAACCGCTATGAAATTGATACAGCGAGCTGAGGTTCCTGTGATTCCCATTTATTTTCACGCAAAGAATAGTAAGTTATTTTATAGACTGGCCAAGATTTCTGACACTTTCAGGACCGCAAAATTACCGTCAGAATTATTGACCCAAAAAAACAGAACCATCATTGTTAGGATTGGAAACCCAATCAACGTCGCAGCGCAAAAGGAGCACTCTTCACTTGATGATTTTACAGAGTTTTTGAGAAAGAAAACCTATTTACTCTCCAAAGCTTACGATAAGGAAACGGTCAAGCTTAGAGATATTCCCAAGAATATCAAACTGCCTAAACCACCACCTAAAAAAATCATAGAGACTGGCGATAGCGCCAAAATGATCAAAGAGGTGGATCAATTGCGCCAGGATGAAAAACGCTTGCTCATCTCCAAAAATTACGAAGTATTTCTTGCCAAGGCCGACAAGATCCCGAACATTTTACGTGAATTGGGTAGATTGAGAGAGATCACTTTTAGACAGATAGGAGAAGGCACTAACAAGTCCATTGATCTGGATAAATATGATGAATATTACCACCAGATGTTTCTATGGGACAGCGATGCCAATTGCATCGCCGGCGCCTACCGCATGGGAATGGGTGAAGAGATTTTTAAGGAATATGGTATTGAAGGTTTTTACCTCAATGAGCTTTTCAACATAGATGTGGATGCCCATAAGATGATGTCTCAAAGTATTGAAATGGGACGCGCCTTCATCATTCCAGAATATCAGCAAAAGCCGATGCCATTATTCTTATTGTGGAAAGGCATCGTGCATTGTACGTTAAGGTTTCCCAATCATAAGTATCTTATTGGTGGCGTGAGCATAAGTAATAAGTTCTCCAATTTCTCTAAGTCTCTCATGATAGAATTCATGAAGTCCAATTATTATGATCCTTATCTAGCCCAGTTTATCAAGCCTAAAAAAGGTTTTAAAGTAAAGCTGGAAGATGCCGATAAGGACTTCATTTTTGACGCCTCAGAAGCTGACTTGAACAAATTTGATCGTCTTATAGACGAGCTGGAGCCAAATGAATTGCGTTTACCTGTTTTGATTAAGAAGTATGTCAAGCAAAACGCCAAGGTCATTGCTTTTAATGTAGATCCGTTATTTAATAATGCGATTGACGGGTTGATGTACATTAGGATAGCAGACCTTCCAGAAAGTACGGTAAAACCGGTCATGGAAGAGTTTCAAGCCGAAATGGAAGAGAAATATTTCAAATCCAACGACGATGCCTCTGCAGCAAAATAGTATTTTCCACCAGGTCATTTTGGTGTTCTTCCTTTCTTTTTTCACTATTACCCAGGTAAGTGCCCAAGAGCAACTGATAGAAGGTAAAGTGGTAGATGCCATTACTAAAGAGCCCTTGATGGGAGTTGGCGTTTATCTGTCTGGAACTTCTACTGGTGTGGTAACTGCTCTAGATGGTAGCTATTCCATCAAGTACGATCAGGAAATGAAAGCGCCTTTAGTTTTCGCTTATTTGGGATACGAGACGCGCACCTTTGTCAATCCATTACAAGAAGATTTAAAACTGGTTTTGTTAGCTCAGCAGGAAAATGAATTGGAAGCCGTGGTGATTAATCCAGATCCATGGGATCGTGCGACCAAAGAAGGTCTTTTTCTAGATCATTTTTTAGGCCTTAGAAGCCTCGAGGATTCTGAAATACTCAATTTGAAAGATGTACGATTAAGGTTTAATACAGATTCTAAACAACTCACAGCCAGCTCTCGCAATCCCATCATTATCGTGAATAAACATTTGGGATACCGCATTAAGTATGATCTGATCGAATTCGAAATTAATTTTAGATTTTTCAAACCTACACAAGGAATAGAGCGTAGGTTTGAGATCGAACACGCTAGGGAAAATTATAGGGTTGAAAGTTCCTTTGTTTCGGGAAGTTCTTTTTATCAGGAGCTTGAAAAGGATCGACCTAGTGAGAGAAGGAGAAATAGGCGTCGTGAGAAGGCCTTTGAAATATCACAGCTGCTTTTCTTTCGATCCTTGATCAACAAATCATTAAGCGAAAACAAATTTGAGCTCTATCATAAAGGCTTCCGGGTGAATCCAGAAGATCATTATAGAGTTCGAGAAGAAAACGGTCTTTATAAAATAACGTTTAGACATCTCAACTATTCCGTTAGGGATCGTGATGGACATCAAACCGATTTGACGCTGCACGACCATTTTATTTATGTGGATTCTTTTGGTAATAATCTATCTGCAAGAGAATTGATGTTATCAGGATATTTGCCTCAGCTAGGTGTTGGCGGCATGCTGCCATTGGATTACAACACAAACTCAGACGAATAAAAAAGTCGCCCTAAAGCGACTGAGTGGAAGTGAATTTCTAAAGATTAAAACCAAGGTTTTTTTCCAACCTGATAGGTTTGGTAGAACTCCTCGTCAGACTTAGTCAGATAGATGATACCTTCAATAAGACCAATGATACCTCCAAATCCACAGGTTAAAACACTGATCACGATCTGAATAATTCCTGCTTGAGTGTATCCTAAAATAAATTTATGGATACCCTAAATACCCTAAAAAGATACCCAGCAAACCTGCGAGAACCTTTTTGTTTTCCTGACCGTTTACAATGTCATTAACGCCACGCTGGAACTCTCTGGCGCTTTCCTTGGCAGCCTCTTTAGCTTCCTCAAAACTCTCGTTTCTTTTGGTGCTATCATAACCTTCTGTACTCATGTGTTTTATTTTTGATTGGTTGGAATAAAAATAAATTTATTTTTCAAATAACGATTCGTTTTTTGGTTCCCATAACTCAACTTTCCTATCATCAGCATCGAGTATCCACGCAAATTTACCATACTCAAATTCTTGGGGTTCACCGACTATCGTCACACCTTGTTCTTTTAAATCGATGAGCAATTTACTAAGGTTTTTAACCCTATAATTTATCATGAACTCCTGTTGCGATGGTTCAAAATAATCCGTGTCTTTCTTAAACGGGCTCCATTGCTGGCTCGTCTTGTTTTCAGGTCTCTCCACATCTCTATTCCAAAATGTGTGGCCATACGTGTCATGATCAATGCCTAGATGCTTTTGGTACCAGTTTTTAGTTGCCTGCACGTCTTTGCATTTAAAAAATATACCGCCTATCCCTGTTACTTTTTTCATGATTTCAAATGTTTGATCATTTTATCTGCGATGACTTCGGCCAGTTTGAATTTTGACTCTACCGTCCAACCCGCCACATGCGGACTCAAAATGACATTTTCCATTTGCATCAATTGGTTCAATGCTTTTGGTATATCGCTTTCCTGCCTGTCCGGCATGCGGTTGCGAAAGAGTGATTCAAAAGAACTTTTCTCATATTCCAAAACATCCAATCCAGCACCCAGCACCTTACCATTCTCCATGGCGGTCACTAGATCCTCAGTCACCACTGCAGATCCTCGAGCTGTATTGATGAGGTAAAATGGATTAGCAAAATCTGAGATTAACGCAGTGTTTATCATTCCAATAGTTTCAGGAGTTTGTGGTGTGTGTAAACTAAGCACCTCTACTCTAGATTGCAGCTCGCTTAGCGAAACCTGAGTGGCATTTTCATCGCCTACACCATCTTTAATATCATGACATAAAACAGTGCAATCAAAACCTCTGAGTTTTTTGGCAAAGGCTTTCCCCATATTACCATACCCTATGATACCTACCGTTTTGCCGTCTAATTCTAGTCCGCGATTTCCTTCACGGTTCCATATACCTTGACGCACTTCTTGATCTGCTTTGTTCAACTTATTAAACAAAGAGAGCAGCATTCCTAGTGCATGTTCGCCTACCGCATTGCGATTTCCTTCAGGAGCATTAAAACAAGAAATGCCTAGTTCTTCTGCCACCTTTAGGTCGATGTTTTCCAGACCAGCGCCTACACGTCCAATGCACTTTAAGTTGCTGCACTGCTCAAGAAAGTGCTTATCTATTGGGAACCTACTACGCACCACGAGGCCATCATATTGACCTATGACTTTTTCAATTTGTTCCTTGTTAGAGGTGTAATCGTGGTGGTTGCTAAAACCAGCATCGGCTAGTTTTTGTTCCAAAATCTCGTGATTACTGTCTAAATGAAGGATTTTCATGAATATAATTTAGGAAAAATTGTTAGTAGTCAATGTCATTAAGCTCACGCTGGTAGTCATATTGTAGATCTTCATGAAGCGTAGAAATCCGGACTTTTACCAGCACAATCTGTCGCTTCACAACGTCCCTGATGATTTTGTTACTCATCAATTTAGGATGTGTCTCCTGAAGGCTTTTGCAAAAATGAATCAGTAAGGCGACTTCAGTTTCTTTATGGCCAGAATACCTTATAAATTTCTTGGTCTCTTTGAGAAGTCGGCGTATTCCTTTTTTGGCATAATATCCATTACTGGTGTTGATTTCCAGCAACTTCTCATCGATGTACGATTTAATGGTCTGTATGTACTCATCTTCATGATGCGCCTCAAAAAGCAGGTAAGACAACAATTCTTTGTTTTCCTTTTTAAATCGGGACAACCTTAATACGATCTCGCGCAGCTCGGCTTCCGTGCGGTCCTTGAGTTCATCGCGTATTTCTTTGGCTGTTGCAGCTTTCATGTAGTGAAGATAATGGGAAATGAGCTTTCAAGCTAGTACAGGAGCAGCGTTGACGTTTATTTAATATTGCTTTCGCGAAAGCGAACTTATCAATATACCGCCTGGAATTCTAAATGCCTATAATCGCCTTTGCGAGCATGAAGTAAATCAAGATCCCGCAAATGTCGTTGCTAGTCGTGATAA
Source organism: Nonlabens agnitus (assembly GCF_002994045.1). Taxonomy (NCBI): domain Bacteria; kingdom Pseudomonadati; phylum Bacteroidota; class Flavobacteriia; order Flavobacteriales; family Flavobacteriaceae; genus Nonlabens; species Nonlabens agnitus. The sequence goes on along the minus strand of NZ_MQUC01000003.1, from coordinate 2,217,564 downwards.
AAGGACCTGTCGCCAGTGCAGGATCAATGCCGCGTTTGTGTAAAATAATTGGAACCGAGGTGCCTATGAGACCAGCCACAATGATCACCACAAACAAAGCCGTTGAAATAGCTACTGATACCAGCAGGTCACCCTTAGAAAAATAAGTGTAGGCAAATAGCAAGATGCCCAGAATCAAACCGTTGAGCATGGCCAGCAGCACTTCTTTAATCAATCGATTGCTGATGCTTCCTTTCAAGTCATCATTAGCAATTCCCTGCACGATAATTGCGCTGGACTGGACACCTACATTACCGGCCATTGCCGCAATAAGTGGCGTAAAGAGGAACAAAATTGCATGTTGGGCCATGAGCGGCTCAAAAAGCCCCATGATAAACGCAGCCCCTATACCGCCAAAAAGTCCCAAAACCAGCCACGGCAATCGTGCTCTGGTCAGTTCCCAGATGCTGTCGTTAGCCTCTACGTCTTGAGAGATACCTGATGCGAGCTGGTAATCTTTTTCTGCCTCTTCTGTGATAAAATCTACAATGTCATCAATGGTAACGCGACCTACCAGACGATCCAACTCGTCTACTACTGGAATGGCTTCAAGGTCATACTTACGCATGATACGTGCAACCTCTTCACCAGATGTATTGACGGTGACGTAGTCCACTTTAGGGATGTACACTTCTTTTATGGGCGTGTTTTCTGCACTGGTGAGTAGATCTTTTAGGGAAAGTCTGCCTTTCAGTTTTTGGTTGTTGTCCACCACATAAATAGAGTGGACTCTGGTGACGTTTTCGGCTTGTGCGCGCATCTCGCTCACGCAACCGGTAACCGTCCAGTTCTCATTGACCTTTACCAATTCTTTGGCCATCAATCCACCAGCGCTGTTTTCATCATAACGCAAGAGGTCCACGATGTTTTCCACGTGTTCCTCATCTGCCATCGCACTTATGATTTCCTGTGCGCGCTCGTCTGATAGATCGTTAAGGATATCTGCAGCATCATCAGTATCCATTTCTTCCAACTCATCGGCAATTTCTTGAGGCGACAAGGCGCCCAGGACCCGATCACGCTGGTCCTCGTCCAGTTCCATCAAAGCCTCACTGGTCGTCTCACTATCCAGTAACTTGATAATGAAAATCGCCTCTTCCAGATTGAGATCGTCGATGATCTCTGCAATGTCTGCAAAGTGAACATCTTCTAGAATCGATTTTACCTGCTCTGCATCATTCTGTTCAATGAGGTGCTGTAGGTTCTCGATAAAATCGTCTGTAAGTTGGAATTGCATAGAAAAAGTTACTTATCCACAAATATAATTGGATTAAGCGTAGTAATCAGAGGAGTGTTTGAACTTGAATAGATCACGATCAACTGTTTTACTATGTATTGCAGTCTACCCATCACATTTGACGGTCTACTTACAGAGCTTTAAGAATTTGCTAGTTCACGCAATTCTTTAATGGTCTTTTCTTGATCTGCCGATTTGAATACGTAAGAACCTGCGACTAGTACATCTGCGCCAGCTTCTACCAATTGTTTCGCATTCTTGTCCGTCACGCCACCATCGATTTCGATCAGTGTTGAGGCACCTTTACTTTTGATCAATTCTTTCAATTCCTTGACCTTATCATAGGTATTCTCAATAAAACTTTGTCCACCAAAACCAGGATTCACGCTCATCAAACAGACTAGATCAATATCCTTGATAGTATCTTTCAAATGATCAACACTCGTATGTGGATTCAACGCTACACCAGCTTTCATGCCATTAGCTTTGATGTTTTGGAGAGTGCGGTGCAAGTGAGTGCAAGCTTCAAAATGTACCGTGAGAATATCGCAACCTAGATCTGCAAAAGTTTTTACATAACGATCTGGATCAACGATCATGAGATGGCAGTCGATGGTTTTGGTCGCGTGTTTTGCAATGTCACGCAAAACTGGCATCCCAAAAGAGATGTTGGGTACAAAAACACCATCCATGATATCGATATGGAACCAGTCTGCGTCACTGCGATTCAACATTTCACAATCGCGTTGAAGGTTGGCAAAGTCGGCAGCAAGGACAGATGGAGCAATAAGTTTTGACATGATGAAGTATGTTTTTTGCAAAGATAAAATTTTGAAAAGGCCTCAACCGAATTCTGTCCTCGTAATTTTTGGATTAAATTTATTCCATGAGCTCCAGACCAGCATCTAGATCCCGCATCAACCAGTTGAACATTGCCTCCATGGTAATTTTGCTCATCATCCTGATATTTTTTGTGCTTAAGGATACGTTTCCGTTCCAAACTCAAAAATGGATTTACCTCATTTTGGGTATTTTGCTCATTGTCGTGGACGTATTACGAATTAGGGAAGTCTACAAATTGGGACATCGCAAGCTTTTGCTCGTCAGGATAGTGACCACACTTATGGTAACAGGTTTCGTTGGTTACTGGTGGTATTTACACTTTTAAAAAGATTGGAATGAGAGTTCGCTTTCCTACCTGTCCGGCAGGCAGGCGCGAAAGCGAACAAAAAGTCATCATTACTCAATCATGAATCTGCATTCAAGGATGTGAAATGAGTATCAAACTCAAAGATCTCGAGATCAAAATAGGGAACGGCTGCCATGGCGTGATCAAAAATATCGGCCATGATGTATTCATAGTTTGCCCAGCGTTTATCACTGCTAAAGGCATAGATCTCTAACGGCATGCCTTGTGAAGTAGGCGGCAATTGCCGGATCATGATCATCATTTCCTTATTGATGGCAGAGTGGCTGCCCACATATTCCTGAAGGTACTTTCTAAAAACGCCTATGTTGGTCAAGTTGCGACCGTTGATCAAGACGCTTTTGTCTATTGCATTCTGCTCGTTAAAGGTGTTTATTTCTTCTTGCTTTGATTTTAGATAATCGGTAATCAGACTTATTTTTTGCAATCCTTGTAGATCCTTGTTTTCTAGATAACGTATGCTCCTAGATTTGATAATGATGGCTCTTTTAATACGCCTACCACCAGAATCGGTCATGCCACGCCAGTTTTTATAGGCATCAGAGATGAGCGCATAAGTTGGTAAGTTGGTAATCGTATTGTCAAAGTTTTGCACCATGACCGTAGAGAGGTTGATCTGTAATACCTCACCATCAGCGCCATATTTTTCCATCGTGATCCAGTCACCTATACGTACCGTATCATTTATAGAAACTTGAATACTGGCTACAAAACCCAGAATCGTGTCCTTAAAAATCAACAGTAAAATCGCCGATGCCGCTCCTAGCGTAGTGAAAAACTTGATAAACTCAATATTGGCCACGATCGCAAGTATAGAGGCAAAAGCCAGTACCCAAAGCACTAACATGATCACTTGAATGTAACTGTCTATAGGTTTATCTCTAAATCGTACGGTAAGTTTCAAAAACTCGTTGACAGTACGTAAAACGCTCCTGAAAATGAAAATGATCAAGAACACAAAAATGACCCACAATAAGGTTTGAAAACCACTTTCCAACCTTGGGTAATCAAAAAACAAGTAAGGAATGCTTCTATTTAATAAAACAACAGGAACCACCAAAGAGGCCAGGCGAGGTGCGCCGTGTTTGACTAAGAGGTCATCAAACTGAGTTTCGGTGCGTTTTGAAAAGGCTTTGAATGCTGTAATGATGGCACGTCTAGTGACCCAGTAGATGGCAAATAAAACAATGGTAAATAATAATCCCAAGACGAGAATGTTACCCAACTCTGCCAGGCTTTTTTCCCAACCTAGATCTTCTGTGAGCCAGTCATAAATGAATCTTCTATATTCTATCATCATCTTCAAAATTTATGGCAAAATTAGAGCGATTACTTTACAAACCCGCCTTGGATGGAGTTCATTTCAAGACGGCTAAAAACCGCCAATAAAAAAACCGTCGCTAGAATCTCTAGCGGCGGTTTTGCATTTGTGCTCCATTCAAGCAGATCCTGAAACAAGTTCAGGATGACAAGGATGGATTAATCCTCAGATTTATCGTCATCATTGCTGCGACGTGGGCGATCGTTAGATCTGCGGTCATCGCGACGGCCACCACTACGGCGATCATCACGGCCACCGCGACTGTCGTCACGCTTGCGTGGTGGACGTTCTGTCCAGCCTTCTGGTTTAGGTAATGTTTCCTTACGGGAAACTTTTTGCTTCTTGGTACGTGGATCTACACCCATGTATTTAACATCTAGAGTATCGCCTACTTTAAGTACCGTAGAAGGATCTTCAATACGCTTGTAATCAAACTCACTCACGTGAAGTAACGTTTCTTTGCCAGGCTTGAATTCTACCACTGCACCAAAGTCTAACATCTTCACCACTTTTACATGGTACGTCTCGCCAACTGTTGGTTCAAAGATGATGTTCTGGATACGCTCAAGAGCGTCCTCGATCTTGGCACGGTCTGTACCAGCGATCTCGATAATACCCATCTCATTCTCTTCCTTGATGTTGATGACCGTATCGGTTTCTTTCTGTAATTCTTGAATTACTTTTCCGCCAGGTCCTATCACAGCACCAATGTACTTACCTTCAATCTCCATAGATTCCATCTTAGGAGCGTGTGGCTTCACATCTGCAGCAGGAGCGGCAATCGTGTCAGTCAGCTTTCCTAGAATGTGCATACGGCCTTCTTTAGCCTGCATCAGTGCATTGGTTAGGATTTCATAGGAAAGTCCTTTTACCTTAATGTCCATTTGACAAGCCGTGATACCGTCTGCAGTACCAGTAACTTTAAAGTCCATGTCACCCAAGTGATCTTCATCACCAAGGATGTCAGACAATACCGCATACTTATCACCTTCTGTAATCAATCCCATGGCAATACCAGAAACTGGTTTCTTCATAGGTAGACCAGCGTCCATCAATGCCATGGTACCAGCACAAACCGTTGCCATAGAAGAAGAACCGTTAGATTCCAAAACTTCGGACACCACTCTTACCGTATAAGGTAGATCTGATGGAAGCATTCTTTTCAATGCACGTTGCGCCAAGTTACCGTGACCTATCTCACGACGGGAAGTTCCACGTAGTGGACGAGCTTCTCCAGTAGAGAATGGTGGGAAATTGTAGTGTAAGTAGAAACGCTCTTCACCTTCTTGTGAAGCCATATCAATGATATTGGCATCTCTTGAAGTTCCCAGTGTTACTGTGGCTAGAGCTTGTGTTTCTCCGCGAGAGAAAATCGCACTACCGTGAGTAGATGGAAGGTAATCTACCTCACACCAGATATCACGTATGTCTGTCGTCTTACGACCATCTAAACGTATACCTTCATTCAACAATACATCACGTACTGCTTTCTTGTGGGTCTTATTGAAATACTTAGAGATCAAATCACCGTTAGCTTCTTGATCTTCTTCTGAGAATTGAGCCTTGATTTCTTCCTTGATCTCGCTGAAGGCCGCGCTACGCTCGTGCTTAGCACTTCCCAGTTTTGCAACATCATAGACTTTTTGGTAGGCAAGTTCTGCTACTTTAGCCTCGATATCTGCATCCTCACGCTCGCCTTCGTACTCACGTACTTCTTTTTTGCCTACTTGCTCAGCAAGGGCAACTTGGGCAGCACATTGGTCTTTAATAGCTTCATGAGCGGCTTTAATGGCAGCGATCATATCTTCTTCAGAGATCTCTTCCATTTCACCTTCTACCATCATCACGCTGTCTGCGCTCGCACCTATCATCATTTCAAGATCTGCTACTTCTAGTTGTGCATAGCTTGGGTTGATCACGAACTCGCCATCAACACGTGCCACACGTACTTCAGAAATAGGGCATTCAAAAGGAAGGTCAGAAAGCTGAATTGCAGCACTAGCGGCAAGTCCTGCCATAGCATCTGGCATTACCTCATCGTCATGAGACATGAGTTGGATCATTACCTGTACCTCTGCATGGTAATCTTTAGGGAACAATGGGCGCAATACACGGTCTACAAGACGCATGGTAAGAACCTCACCATCATTGGGACGTGCCTCACGTTTAAAGAATCCACCTGGATATTTACCAGCTGCGGCAAATTTCTCACGGTAGTCTACGGTAAGTGGAAGGAAATCTAGTCCAGTAGATTTGTAGCTGGACACTACAGTTCCTAGAAGCATTGCTTTACCACATGTGATCACAACAGATCCATGTGCTTGTTTTGCAAGCGCTCCAGTTTCAATAGTGATGTCTGGCCCATTGGCCATCTTAATCACTTGTTTAAAAACTTGTGGTTTCATTTTGATTTGTTAAACGTTAATCTCAAGTTGTGTGTGGTGAGAAGGCGTTTACTTACTGAGAAACCAGCTTTTGTTATGTCGCGATAATTATTTTTATTACGCTTTCGCGAAAGCGTAAACAGCATGAACCGCTGCGATATAAAATAAAAAAGGGGACACGCAGTCCCCAGTTTATTACTTTCTAATACCTAGTTCCTTAATCAACTCACGATAAGCAACAATGTCTTTCTTCATTTTGTAATCAAGAAGAGAGCGACGCTTTCCTACGAGTTTCACAAGGCTACGCTCTGTGTTGTAGTCGTGGCGATTGTTCTTAAGGTGTTCTGTCAAGTGGTTGATACGGTAGGTAAACAATGCGATTTGCGCGTCTGTGTTACCGGTATCGTTTGCTGATTTCCCGTACTTTGAGAAGATTTCAGCTTTTTTTTCTGGTGCTAAATACATGCCAAAATTATTTGAATAATGAATATTATGTATGTCAGTCGATCTGACGATGCTTTGAGATTCACTCTCTTAGCGGCTGCAAAGATACGTTTAAAAAATAAAAGTAAACCGAAAAAGAAAATCAAACTTAAGATAAGTCAACCGTTGTAAGACAGTAGTAACTTTTAATTCATAAGAATGATTTCACATCTTTCTGCAAGCTGCGACTAAAAACCTCTCTAAGCCACCTTAACCTCTCGGTTCAAGATCAAGTCTAGATATTGATTTACTTTTTTCTTTAACTGTGGGCGTGGTACGATAAAGTCTAGGAAGCCTTTTTCCAAAAGAAACTCTGCTGTTTGAAAACCTTCTGGCAATTCCTTACCAGTAGTGTCACGAACGACACGTGGTCCAGCAAAAGCAATCAATGCGCCAGGTTCACCTATGTTTATGTCACCCAACATCGCAAAAGATGCTGTCGTACCACCAGTAGTTGGATCAGTACACAATGAAATGTATGGTATGCCAGCGTCAGAAAGCTGGGCGAGTTTTGCGCTGGTTTTAGCCAGTTGCATCAGAGACAATGCTGCTTCCATCATACGAGCACCTCCAGATTTAGAGATGATCATAAATGGAATATTGTTTTTAAGCGAATAGTCTGCAGCACGGGCTATTTTTTCTCCTACCACGCTTCCCATGGATCCACCAATAAAAGCAAAGTCCATACAAGCCACCACAAGATCATGACCGTTTGATTTACCTACAGCAGTACGTACCGCATCTTTCAATCCTGTCTTGGACTGGGCAGCGTCAAGTCTGTCCGTATACTTTTTAGTATCGGTAAACTTCAATGGATCTTTTGAAGTGATGTTAGGGTTGAGCTCTTTGAACTGGTTGTTGTCAAAAAGGATTTCAAAATATTCCTTACTGCCTATTCTAACATGATACCCGTCTTCTGGACTCACATAAAAGTTGTTTTTAAGCTGTTCAGAATCTACGATTTTACCGGTAGGTGACTTATACCATAAACCTTTAGGCGTGTCTTTCTTTGCCTCAGTAGGTGTGGTAATTCCCTTTTTCTCTCTTTTAAACCAAGCCATATGAATTGTAATGAATTAGAAGTAAAATATAGAGTAGCGCAAATGTGTAAGATTGCGATGCTCTATTTTTACTTTTGTTTCTTCTTAAAGTGTTCCTACATTATTTAAATCTTCAAAGGCTTTTTTCAAGCGCTCTTTGAAAGACTCTTCTCCTACGCGCAACCATTTGCGTGGATCGTAATATTTCTTGTTAGGGGAATCTGGACCTGTTGAATTTCCTATTTGGGATTTTAGGAAGTCGTCGTTGCTGTCCATATATTTTTTGATGCCGTCAGCAAATGCCCATTGAAGATCTGTATCAATGTTCATTTTGACTACACCATAACCTATTGCTTCACGTATTTCTTCTACTGTAGAACCAGAACCACCGTGAAATACAAAGTCAATGTGATTGTGCTCCACACCATATTTTTTGGTGATGTATTCTTGAGAGTTCTTCAAGATTTTAGGAGTAAGCTTTACGTTACCTGGCTTGTAAACTCCATGAACGTTACCAAAGGCTGCTGCCACCGTGAACTTATCACTCACTTTGCTTAGCTCTTCATAAGCATAAGCGACTTCTTCTGGTTGGGTATATAATTTTGACTCGTCAACATCGCTGTTATCAACACCATCCTCTTCACCACCAGTAATCCCTAGCTCAATTTCAAGCGTCATGTCCATTTTTGACATGCGCTCCAGATATCTTTTACAAATCTCGATGTTCTCTTCCAGTGGTTCTTCACTTAGGTCTAACATGTGCGAGGAGTATAAACTTTTTCCGCTTTCGCGAAAGCGTGCCTCACTAGCATCCAGCAAACCATCAATCCATGGCAATAGATTCTTTGCACAGTGGTCTGTGTGTAGAATTACCGTTGCGCCGTAAGCTTCTGCAAGTTCGTGTACATGCTTAGCACCGGCAATACCACCCAAAATGGCCGCACGCTGGTTCTCGTTGCTCAAGCCTTTACCGGCGTTAAATACAGAACCACCGTTGGAGTACTGTATAATGACAGGTGACTTAAGTTGTGCAGCAGTTTCCAAAACCGCGTTTACAGAGCTGGATCCTATCACATTTACCGCTGGTAATGCATAGCCATTTGCTTTTGCATGATTGAATATTTCTTGAACTTGATTGCCTGTGGCAACGCCTGGCTTGATGTTGTGGCTCATAGTTTTATTTGTTGGACTAACAAAAGTAAGCAAATTATAAAAGCTGCGAATATTCGCAACTAGAAAGGATAGTTGATTCCCACGTTAAGAACAGAGTTGGCAAAATTATATTCTGTAAACCATCTGCGATCCTTAGATAGCGCTGGATTGTATGTTTTGAATCCTATATCAAATCGCAGTACGAAAAACCCAAAGTCATATCGCACTCCAAATCCAGATCCTATCGCTAGATTCTCCAGATCTTGAAACTCGTTAAATACAGCTCGCGGATCTTCCTCACTGTCTGCCACGTTCCAAATGTTTCCAATATCAGTAAAAATGGCGCCCTTAAATGCTCCCAACAGCTGGAATCTATATTCTGCATTGAAGGCGAGCTTCATATTGGCAACATTAAAATCGTTGAGCCCACCAGTGCTTCCTGGACCTAGTTCATACGCTTGCCAGGCGCGATTATCGTTGGGACCACCAGCAAAAAAGGACCTAATGAAGGGAATGTTGTCTGAATTGCCATAAGGCACAGCGATACCGCCCAAAGCTTTTATAGCTAAAACGTTTTTATTATCATATTCCCAGTGCTTGATGTACTCAATTTCAGGCTTTAGATATTGCGAAAACTCTACACCAAAAACGCGTCTATTCCCATTCTCATTGCGGTCTGCGTTGAGTAGGCTCGACACTCCAGCAATCAGGTTACCTGCACTTTCCAGACGCACGCTAAATCTTGAATAGTCCTCGTCGTAAATTCCTTGCTTGTTGTTTCTTATCCAGTTGTAGGAACTTGCTATAATCAAATTGTTCTGTACCAATCGATCACGTCGCTCATTAATATTTCTAATGTCTTCCAGCTGTGATGCGTTTGTGTTGAAGTTTCCTTGCAGGGCATCGTTGATGAATTGGTTAGTACCTTCAGGAACGCTGAGGTCATTTTCATCATTTACATAAGTAGGATCTGTAATGTTGAGATCCATGGCGATATCATTAAGGCTGGTGTAACTGCTGCGATAAACGTTGAAAAAATCCTGCGGATCTAGATTGCGTACATACTGGGCGTTGATCAAATCAAACCTCGTACTCTTGATAGGTGTTTGCTGCCATCGATAGCTCAAAGCGCCGTTCACGCTTTGGCGGTCCAGACCAATATTGGTTTGGGAAACAAAACCAAGGGAAAGATTGGTGGCAGGAGACATGTATTTAGGAATAACTCCATCAGTTTCCAGTGGGAAGAATAGTCTAGGGAATATAAGGCTGGCATCTGCTCCTAATTCCTGAAGGTCAAAAAACCTAGAATCGCCGGTAGCATTGTTGGAACTTGCCCCTATGTTACCCCTAAATGTGATGCTCAATAACTCACTGCCTTTAAAAACATTCCTAACTAAAAAAGATGAATTAAGACCAACTCCAAAAGATTGGATATTACTGTGTGAAGCCTCAGTACCAAAAACGAGGTTATACTTTTTCTTTGAAGTAAGTAATATGTTTGCGATCAGATTATTTCCAGTAGAATCTGCTGGATCCTCTACATAGGTAATACTGGGATATAGGAAGCTGTTCAGTTCCGTTATTCTTTTGTACGTGCGGTCTCTATCTAGGTCTCTATAAATAAAATCTGGCTCAAAGAAAACAGCGTCTGTCAACACACGATTGCTATATTTTAATTTGCTGTTGCGTATGATTTTATAACCCTTGTAATGAACAGTATCTGGTATAATACTGTCTTGTTCCCTTTGATAATCGGGAAGAATGTGAACCTGACTTATTTTATGTAGTTGGAAAGGGACTCTTACTGTGGAATCAGCATCTTCAATTTCGCGATCTCTGATGATCAAGGTAAGATTGGCTTTGTGATCTGTGTTTACGGTATCGCCTTCAAATTTGATAAATTCCTTTTCCATATGGATGGCGCCATTGTTACGGAACAGTTTGTAAAGCCTATCACGCTCTGCATTGATGTCTCCTGTGTAATATTGCCTTCCTTTTTCCAGTAAGCTAATGTTCTTATTGGCTTCATATAAAGAGTCAATGACAGGAGTGGAGATCTTGCTGTTGATGCTGTCAACAATATACGGTTGGTGACGTTGTACATAATAATTGACACGAGCTCGTTTTTCTCTTTTGGCATCAACGGTTTCTTCGTTAACTTCTGTGTTGAACCAACCTTGATTCCAATACCATTGTCTGAGACGCTCTGACGATTTTTTACTTGTATTTTCATCCACCAGCACAGGTGCTTGACCTGTACGCTTCAACCACTGGTTAAAAGCAACCAGCCCTTCACCCAGTTGCATGGTTTGTTTTTCAGATAACAAATCAATTCTTCTCTCCAATTGCTTAGGATTTTCTTGCATCCATTTAAGGTATATGGAATCACGGTGCGGTCTGGCGAGATTATAAATGTGAAGTCTCAAAGGGAAAAACCCTATGCCTTGATTAGGCTGCTGTATAGGTAGATTTGCCACACGGTCATCTTCAGGAGCAAGGCTGTCCACGATAATGTTGTTCTCTAAAAGAAGCTTACGACCATCGGGAACTCTTCTGATCGTGCTACACGATACTGAAAAAATAATAAGCGTAACAATTAAGCCTATTTTTGCGTGAAGTCGTTTTATTCCCATAGGTAGCGGCTCAAAAATACGATGATAATGATTACCAAAAATAAAATTAAACAGATCAAAAGCCTGGCAAGAAAAAAGCATCGGGATGAGCTGCGGCTATTTATTGTAGAAGGCTATAAATCCATAAGAGAACTCAAAAATGCTGGACTTGGTATAGAAGAAATCTTTGTTACCAATGAGGCACAAAAGCTGGATGACCTTCACCCAAAAACCATTACCGCAGCAGAGATGAAGTCCATTTCTAATTTGAAAACACCGCCAGGATATCTCGCCGTGGTAAAAATGCCTGAGCCGCAGGCTTTACCCAATGAAGGCTTGATTCTCGCCCTTGATAATGTTCAGGATCCAGGTAATTTGGGAACTATTATTCGGCTAGCAGATTGGTTCAATGTCAAGAATGTGGTTTGTAGTTCTGCAACGGTGGATTTGTTCAATCCTAAATGCATTCAAGCTACTATGGGCTCTATTGCTCGAGTCCATGTGCATTATACAGATCTAGAAGATTACCTTCAAAAAAGCGACCTGCCTATAATGATTGCCACCATGAGTAAGACTAGTGTCTACGATATGAGCTTGCCTAATAATGCCATCCTTGTAATGGGAAGTGAGTCTCATGGAATTTCTGAAGAACTCTTGAATCTAGGTTCTGCGATTTCAATACCTCAATATAGTCCTGAAAATGATAAAACGGAAAGTCTCAATGTTGCTACCGCAACCGGAATACTGTTAGCAGAATGGCGTCGATCTACTGGAATGTAAAGTTTAAAAACACACCTCTAGAGAGCATGCTATCCACGCTACCCGTGTATGGGCTGTCTGGATTTTCATCTCTCACCAGCTCGTCACTAATGGCAAATACACCTCTTATGGATGGTGTGAACTTGAAGTAAGGCAGGTAAATATCCACTCCTAATCCCATTTCATAATTGAAAACTCCAGTCGTTTGCCTAAACTGACCAGCGCTGTTGTCATCAGGATTGTCTTCATTACTGGAAAGATTGTGCGAGTATGACGCACCGCCAATTACAAAGGGCTTCCAGTTGTTCAATCTTTTTGTGGAGACTTTGAGCAATAAGGGTAATTGAATGTAGGTAGAACTCACTTCTCTTATGGACTGCTCTGGAGCGGTAAAAGAAGGATCGGTGAACATAAGATTACGTTGTACAAAAGCAACTCCAGGCTCAAATCTTAAATTGAGATATTCATTGATTCTTAAATCGCTTAAAACACCTACATTAAATCCAACGGTTGTCTCGGTCTGGATTTCATCTACAATTTCGTTGTAGTCAAACTTATAATCATAGGTATTAAGACCCATATAAAAACCAAAGGTCAAGATCTGCTTGTCAAAATTCTCACGGTTTTTGAGGCGCTCCTTTGTGAAAAGTTGTGCAGTGGCAAATGAACCTGTGAGGCAAACAAGAATTAAAAAGGTAGTTCTCAACGGTAATTATTTAATGGCTTTGTAAATGGTTGAGGCGCCGTGAAACTGTAAATGGCTCTCCACATCCTTAAACCCAACTTTCTTTAAAATATTGTTGAAACGCTCTCCATAAGGGAATTTTGAAGCACTTTTTGAAAGATATCCGTATGCCTTGCGATCCTTAGAGAAAATTTTGCCCAGCGTTGGTACTACTAAATTGCTGTACACGTAATATCCTTGTCTAAAGGGAAATTTTTGAGGCACGCTGGTTTCAAGAATGACTAAGATCCCGTTGGGTCTTAAAACGCGCAATATTTCAGAAAGGCCTTTTTCAAGGTCTTCAAAATTACGAACACCATAGGATACGGTTATTGCGTCAAACGTGTGGTCTTCAAACTGTAGGTTCTCAGAATCACCCAGCACCATTTCAATGCGATCGTCCAGTTGTTCCTGTTTCACCTTGATTTTTCCCACTTCAAGCATACCGCTGGAAATATCTAGACCCACGAGTCTGGAAGCCTTAGTTTTTTCAGCCATTTTGATCACTAGATCACCGGTTCCTGTTGCGATATCCATGATTGTATCAGGCTGGTGCGCGGCGACCATATCCACGACGTTGTCACGCCATTTTTGATCCAGTCCTAGAGAAATCAGACGGTTCAGGCCGTCGTACTCTCCGCTTATGGTATCAAACATTTCGGTGACTTGCTGCTTTTTTCCGGCGGCATCGTCCTGATTTGGTTTTACTTGTTCAGACACGGTTTGTGGTTTGTGTCAAAGATACAATGGAGCGTTGAGGTAATTGTTATTTCGCTTTCGCGAAAGCGTATTTATCAACCATCCCATCAATATTAGAGCGACTTTCTTACCTTATTATGACCTTATTGGTATATTTGAATTCCACAGAATCGATTTTATGAAAATCATTATTGCTGGCGCTGGCGAGGTAGGATTTCATTTGGCCAAGCTGCTTTCTTATGAATCTCAAGATATCACCCTTATAGATCCCGTAAAGGAGAACCTGCATTATGCAGATACCCATCTGGATATAAGGACAATGAGAGGCGACGCCACATCTATCAAAACGCTCAAGGATTCTAATGTAGATGAAGCTGATCTAGTTATTGCTGTAAGCAGCAGTCAGGCGATCAATATTACGATTGGGGTACTGGCGAAGCAGTTGGGAGCCAAAAGGACCATCGCTAGAATTTCAAATACAGAGTTCCTCGAGGAGCAACAAGCCATAGGTTTTAAGGGATTTGGTATTGACGAATTGATTTCACCAGAATCGCTTGCCAGTAAAGAGATTGAGCTGCTTCTCAATCAAAGTGCCTTTAATGATAGTTATGAGTTTGAAGATGGAGCGCTTACCATGGTAGGAGTAAACCTTACCCGTACCGCACAATTTGTAGGTAAGTCTGTCCAGGAAGCTGGCGAGATTTTCCCTGAAGTTCATTTCATGCCTATTGCCATACAGCGTTTTGGGACCCAGTATACCTTGATACCACGTGGTGATACCCAATTCAAGGAAGGTGACCAAGTTTATTTTATTACCACCACTGGTGGCGTGGACGAGCTCTATAAACTTACCGGCAAGACACGACGCACCATGAAAAACGTTATGATCTTAGGCGGTAGCAATATAGGTGAACAAAGTGCCCGTAATCTATCAGCTGCTGGGATGAACGTAAAACTAGTAGAAATCGATCCTGAAAAGGCTTTTGACCTAGCGGATAAATTACCAGAGGTTCTTGTGATAAGCGGTGATGGACGCAACGTGGAATTGTTGCAGGAAGAAAGTATTCACGAGATGGATGCTTTTATAGCAGTTACCGGTAATAGCGAGACCAATATTATTTCTTGCCTTATGGCAAAAAGCAAGAGCGTGCGCAAGACCATATCGCTGGTGGAGAATATGGATTACTTCCAGCTGTCACATAGCATAGGGATCGACACCTTGATCAATAAAAAGCTTCTTGCGGCAAACAATATATTTAGATACATACGTAAAGGAGAAGTGGTCGCGATGACCAAGCTCAACAACATGAATGCCGAGCTGCTTGAATTCATCGTGAAGGAAAACAGCGATTTATGTAATAAGAAAATCATGAATATCAATGTGCCTCGCAGCGCTATCATTGGTGGTGTCATACGTGAAGGTAAAGGAAACATTGTATTAGGTAGCTTTACTATAAAAGCAGGTGATAGAGTAGTGGTTTGTTGTTTGCCGCGCTCTATTTCCAAAGTGGAAAAACTGTTCCAATAATGCCAAGACTCAACTACAAGATCATTACTTATATCATGGGATTACTGTTGGTTTTCAACGGTGGTTTTATGTCTATTAGTTCGCTGGTAAGCGCTTACTACAGCGAGAATGAATCGCTGGAAATTTTGCTGGCAGCGGTAGTGGCGATCACTCTAGGATCGTTGATGATGTTGTTAACCAGAAACCACATTAAGGAATTGGGAAAAAAGGAAGGATACCTCATTGTTACCTTGGGCTGGTTGTTTATGGCTTTTGCTGGTACCATGCCCTATTTATTTACAGGTGCCATAAGTAACTATACCGATGCTTTTTTTGAAACCATGAGTGGTTTCACCACCACAGGTGCCAGTATCATGAACGATATTGAGATCATGCCTAAAGGTGTACTCTTCTGGCGCAGCACAACGCACTGGATAGGTGGAATGGGAATTATAGTACTCGCGGTGGCGATCCTACCTTTATTAGGAATAGGTGGTATGCAACTTTTTGCTGCAGAGGCGCCTGGTCCCAGCGCAGATAAACTTCATCCAAGAATTACTGATACTGCCAAACGTCTTTGGCTTATTTACGTTGGCTTTACAGGGATCGAGACTGTTCTTCTTAGAGTAGCGGGAATGGGATGGTTTGATGCTGTGAATCACGCCATGAGTACACTTTCTACTGGTGGTTTTTCTACAAAAAACGCCAGTATTGCTTACTGGAATGATAATCCATGGATCCAGTGGATTATTACACTATTTATGTTTATTGCTGGGATGAACTTTGTATTAAGCTATTTTGGCTTTAAGGGTCAGTTTAAAAAGATATTTAGGGATACAGAATTCAAATGGTACGCAAGCTTTGTTCTAGGTTTTTCTATCATTGGAGCACTGCTGATATATTTACAGGCAGATGTTTCAATCTCGTCCATAGCGCATCCTATGGTTTGGGGTGAATTGGAAAGCGCCGTGAGGCATTCATTTTTTCAAGTGCTCGCGGTGATCACCACTACTGGATTTGTATCTGCAGACTATACCATGTGGACGCCATTTTTGACCATCATGTTCTTTGGGTTGTTCTTTTTAGGTGGTAGCGCAGGATCCACCTCAGGTGGTATTAAAGTGATGCGACACATCATCTTGATACGTAATGGTATTATGGAGTTCAAACGCACCTTACATCCCAATGCTATTTTACCGGTACGTTACAACGGCAAGGCGTTGTCCAACAATATTGTGTTTAACATTCTGGGCTTCTTTATCCTTTACATGCTTTCCTTTATAGTGGGTTCTGTTGGATTAGCAGCGTTAGGTTTGGATTTTGACACGGCAATAGGTGGAGCGCTTAGTAGTTTAGGTAACGTAGGTCCTGCTTTTGGGGATCTGTCACCCGTTAACAACTTTGCCGGCTTACCTGATTTAGGGAAATGGTGGTGCGCCTTTTTAATGCTCATAGGAAGGTTGGAGTTGTTTACTGTTTTGATATTATTGACTCCGTTCTTCTGGAGGAATAGGTAGAACATCTATCTCATCCATATTACGCTATCCAATGATTCTCTAGCTTCTTAAGGCGAGTATGTCAGTAGCTGTTATCTTTGCAACCTCAATAAATGATATATGTTTCAGTTAGGGAAAACCATCGTGTCTGATGATGTTCTGGATAAGGATTTTGTATGCAACCTCACAGCTTGCAAGGGCATTTGCTGCGTTGCTGGCGAGGCTGGTGCACCGCTGGAACAAAAGGAGCCCGACATCCTTGATGCGGAGTATGAGAAGATCAAGCCTTACCTAAGACCAGAAGGTATCACAGCGATTGAATCCCAAGGCACCTGGATCGAGCGCGAGAACGGCGAACTAGAAACGCCTCTAGTCAACAATAAGGAATGCGCCTACGCCACTTTTAAAGATGATGGCACCGCGCTTTGCGGTATTGAGGCTGCATATCGTGATGGAGCTACCCAATTTTACAAGCCTATTTCCTGTCACTTATATCCAGTGCGCCTACAGGAATACACTGACTTCACAGCGGTGAATTATCATAAATGGCAAATTTGCGATGACGCCTGTGAGCTAGGTGAGGAGCTGGGCGTTCCTGTCTATAAATTTTTGAAGGAATCGCTTACGCGAAAATTCGGTAAGAAGTGGTACGCAGAACTTGAAGAAATTGCCGAAATGAAATCACATAAGTAAGATCCAAGACCGCTGCGCTTTAAGATAATAGATTCGAGACCAATCAAATTATAATCACTAGGGCGTCACCAACCCATCATTATACGTAACTTTTTGTCATCCTGAACTTGTTTCAGGATCTTCTGTTTTTTCTATTTCAGTAGTCTAAACTTGGTTGAAATGACCTTTTAGCAGGTTATTGTAATGCGATTTTTTCAAGTAGATGATCGATGTTTCAGCATGACAATTTTTTATGTTGCGTGAGGGATAGTAGTGGAAATCCTTTTTGTCACGCGATAGCGGGAAAAAAGATTGCAACGTATAGCCCGACCGAGCGACAAGCGAGGTCACGCCCTAAAGCTTAACCGCAACAGAATAAATAGAAAAGCCGCCTGATCAATAGTGACCAGACGGCTTTCCAACATTATTATAATAGGATCTTTACGCCTCGCAGCTCACGCACTCTTTCTTTTGCTTGAACTTTTGTGCGGCGTTCATACTGTGCTGGTAATACAGGGATTTCAATCCCAGTTTCCATGCGGTAATGTGGATCTTGTTCACATCTTTAGTCGCCATGTCTGGATGAACGATGATGTTCACGGACTGACCTTGGTCAATGTGATTCTGACGGTTTGCCGCCTGATAGATGATGTCCATCTGGTCGAGTTCGCTGTAGGTCTGGAAAACGGCTTTTTCATTCTCTGTCAAGAAATCCAGGTGCTGCACGCTACCATCGTGGTTGCGTATGTCATGCCATACTTCTTGAGTATTCATTCCCTTTTCTTCCAACAATTCCACTAAGTAAGGATTCTTGATAGTGGTCTTGATTTTGGCAATGTCTTTCACATAAATATTGGACCATATAGGCTCAATACCTTGGGATACTTGACCCAGGATAAATGCGCTAGAAGTGGTAGGAGCGATCGCATTAAGCGTCGCGTTTCTACGGCCATAACCTTTTAACAATTCTGGCTCACCGAATTTTTGCGCTAACTCTTCGCTCGCTTTGTAACTCTTTTCTTTCAGTGCCTTGAAGATCTCGCTGTTTAAATTGAAGGCTTCCTGGCTGCTGAATGCCAATCTTTTTGACTGGAGTAAAGAGTGCCATCCTAAAGCTCCTAAGCCTAGGGAACGGTTGTCTTTTGCAAACTTATACGCGCGCTCCATAAACAGGAACGTCTGACGGTCGTCCAATTTATCAGAGTCACGATATGCTTCCAGTTTTTCCAAGAACTCTGTAATCACAGCGTCAAGGAAGTATACCATAGTTTCTACGGCGTCTGTGTCCTTCCACTTGTCATAATGCAAAAGGTTGATGCTGGACAATACGCATACGAAAGAGTATTCATCGCTGGATGGCAACATGATCTCTGTACACAGGTTGCTTGCATAGATAGGCATCTTTTTATCCTGGTAAACATCTGCCGCGTTGTTGTTGGCATTGTCTGTAAAGAAGATGTATGGATAGCCCATCTCACCACGAGACTGCAGTACACGTGCCCAGATGGTACGCTTTTGCTCATCACCAGCGATCATTTGCTCCATCCATTCATTAGTCACGGTCACACCGTGCGTCAATTCCTGGATAGGGTTTCCTTCAGTTCCTATCTCCAGAAACTCGTTGATGTCTGGATGTTCTACAGGTAGGTAAGGAGAGAAACGTCCACGACGTACAGATCCCTGACTTACTACATCTACCATAGATTCAAACAATCTCATGATATGAACCGCTCCAGAGGCCTCTCCATTATTTTTAATGGCAGCACCGCGATGACGTATTTTACCAAAGTAACCAGATGTACCACCACCTAGTTTTGACATCATCCCAACTTCTGATTGTGAGTATAGGATATTACCTATATCATCATCAATGTGGGAACCAAAACAACTGATGGGCAAGCCACGACGCTTACCGAAGTTAGACCATACTGGTGATGCCAGTGAGTAAAAGCCTTCACTCATGTAACCATAGAACTTGTCTGCATAGCCTGGAATTTTCAGGATAGCCTCTGCGCGCTCTGCTATTTCACGTATGCGCCCTTCTGGTGTTGCGCCAGGTGTTAGGTATCCAGCTTCCAAAAAGTTGCGGCTGTTCTCGTTCAACCATTCAAAACCTTCCTTAGATGGTTTTGCAGAGTTGAGAGCTTCTTTTCTTGCGTCAACCAACTTCTGGTTGGCATCAACCTTTTGTTGTTGTTCTACTTGTGTCGTGGTATTCTGTTCTTTCATAATTAAAATAGGTCGTCTTTGGTTACACTTTGGGCTCTCTTGGTATAGTTGATGGATCGCTTCACAAAGAAGTCTCCATGTTTAGTGGCAATAATTTCATCGTCAAACCATTCCGTTTGCGCGATGAGGTCTTCGTCAATTTCAAATACCTTCTCGATGCCTATACTGGCGAGCGAGTTGTTGAATCTGTTTTTGATAAATTCGTTGACTATGGCTTTAGGCAAGAAGTCCAGTTCTCCTTCTTCAAAGATCCAGTCCACAAGGGCGCTTTCTGCCTCAAAGGATCTTCTACACATGTTCTGGATGCGCTCGTGGTATTCTTCTGTAAACCAGCCTGGCTGCTCGTCACGTAGGATTCTGATCAAGTCGATACCAAAATCACCGTGAATCTGCTCTTCCTTACTGGTAGCTTCTACCACATTAGAAATTCCCTTCAACATGTTCTTGTGCTTGTTAAAGCCCATGATGATCAAGAACTGTGAGAACAAGGATACGTGCTCAATGAAAAGGCTAAAAAGCAATACAGCTTCTGCATAGCTCTGGTTGTCGTCTGCTTTAGAATTGCGCAACGCAGTTTCCAGATACTGCACACGCTTCATGATCACAGGTTTCTTTTTTAACGCCTTGAATTCTTCATTAAGTCCCAGGATCTCGATAAGGTGCGAGTAGGCATCTGCGTGACGTACTTCACTTTCTGCAAAGGTGGAACCTACAGCGCCTATTTCTGGTTTAGGCATACGGTGATACAAATCACCCCAGAATGATTTCACGGCTACCTCAATCTGTGAAATGGCCAACATCGTGTTTTTGATGGCACTTTGTTCTACCGGTGTCAATCTGGATTTGAAATCCTGGATGTCGCTGGTAAAATTATACTCTGTGTGGATCCAGTAGGAATGACGTATCGCTGGAACATATTCGTATAGTTGTGGATACTCGTAAGGCTTCAAGTTGACGCGCTTCTCAAAAATATCCGTCTTGCGCTCCATGGCGCGCTGATTTCTATATAGGATGTAAGCTTTTGCCGCCTCGTGAAATTCGGTTTCCATCAATTTGTTCTCGACGATGTCTTGAACCTGCTCGATGGTAGGAATATAATTAGGATCGATATCCTTCCTTTTCATCAGGGTTTTATATACCGCTAGGGCAACGTTTTGGGCGTCTTCTTGGGTTCCAGAATTTACGGCAGATAGTGCCTTAAATACTGCATTTGTTATGTTGTTGAGATCGAACGGCTTAACGCTGAAGTCTCTCTTTCTGATGTGAGTGATTTCCATGGGCAAACTTTAAATGACTTGAATAATTTAAAAGTCGTCATAGATCAGGGAAATTTTCAGTGAAATCTTGGGACGTTCTCCACATGGTTATTAACATCGTTTTAGGAGCAGATTGAGACTGAAAAAAACAGCGATAAGTAAGCTAATTCCTACTCTTGAAAGTCCCATAAGTTCGTTGGGTGTTAAAATGATTTTGCGGTTTTCGCTTTCGCGAAAGCGTCATTTCAACTTCTTCTAACCTCAAAAAGGCTTCTAAAAACGGGTATGCTTTTTACAAATCAGGAATGAAAAACTTGAAACAGAAAAACCGTGTTTTTTGAGTCGTTTTTGTGTCAGTTTCTATTGATAGGAATTATCATGTCGCTCTCAAACGTACACCGTTAATATCTTAACGTATTTGAATAGTTGCTTTACACAATCGTTAATAGCGGCCTAAACTTAAGCCAAACCAATCCCAAACGACGTACGAAACAACCCACATAGCAGTAAATTAGAGTCATAATTAATCACTTAAAACAACTATCATGAGCTATACAGATGAAGTAGGAAAAAAATTAAACGCATTATTGGAAAAGAACTATGATGCAGAAGCTGGTTACAAACTGGCTAAAGAGAAAGTAGAAAACTCTGCTTTAAAGAATTTCTTTGACCAGCAGCAAAAGTCACGTTATGATTTTGGTCATGATTTGAAAGCCGAGTTGAAGAGCTTTGGACAGGAACCTGATAAAGGAACCAGTCTAGCAGGTGATGCACACCGTGCATGGATGAATATCAAATCCACATTTTCTGCAAACAGTGCAGACAGTATTCTTGAAGAAGCCATACGCGGTGAGAAGTCTGCAGTGGAAGAGTACAATGAGATTATCAACGATAGTACATTACCTCCATCTACAAAAAGTGTGTTGACCAAGCACCGTGATAATATCCAGACCGCTCTAACTAATGTAAAGGCAATGGAGAAAACTTGGTAACAAGTTAAGCGACGTCTTTTTAAAGACACGCTAATCAAATCCCAACAGGTGTTGGTTTTGACCAATTACTCTTGGGATTTTTTGTGTTTCGGAATATCGCAGCAGTGTGCTCGTTAATTAAATTAACAGAGTCAGGTAATTAGGTCTTCTAACGTTAAGTCGATGGTAAGATTAAATTAAAGTATTGGTAATCGGTGTTTTTTTTAAGGTGTTATGTTGTTATATTATAGTATTACGAATTACAAACCATACAAACTAATATTATGAATTACACAGACAAGATAGGAAACAAATTAAATGAGTTATTGGAAAAAAACTATGATGCCGAAGCTGGTTATAAGCTGGCCAAAGACAAAGTAGAAGATTCCAGATTGAAAAGTTTTTTTGATACACAACAAAAGGAACGTTATGATTTTGGACATCAATTAAAAGCCGAGATGAAAACATGGGGACAAGAACCTGATAAAGGAGCCAGTATTAAAGGTGATTTACACCGCACATGGATGAATATCAAATCCACATTTTCTAATGATAATGAAGAGGCCATTTTAGAAGAGGCCATACGAGGCGAGAAAAAAGCGGTTGAAGAGTATAATGAGATTATCAACGATACGACCTTACCAATTTCCACAAAAAATATATTGACCAATCATAGAAACCGTATTCAAGAAACCTTGAAAACGATCAATATGTTGGAAGCAGCTCACTAGAATTTAAGTGAACTACTCTACAAATTTAGATCCCATCTCAATTGTGAGATGGGATTTTTTATTGTGTATAAATCAAGCATACTTGTGGATAAGTGATCTGATTAGAAACAAGCATTTGAACTATATTTAAACTTCCCGAATTTTTCAATTTCGATAATTCAAAATACAGATAATCAGTTATTTGTAAATCACCGTTCAAACGCCACACAGCCTTATGTACTTAATATTTGATACTGAAACCACTGGATTACCTAAACGTTGGGATGCGCCTTATACAGATGTTGACAACTGGCCACGAGTGGTGCAAATCGCCTGGCAGTTGCATGACGATATGGGCAACATGGTGGACCATCAGGATTACCTGATCCAGCCCGATGGTTATGATATTCCCTACGATTCAGAGCGCATCCACGGTATCTCTACCGCGCTAGCTCAAAAGGAAGGAAAACCATTGCTGGAAGTGCTGGAGAAATTCAACAATGCGCTGGCGATGACCAACTTTGTCGTGGGACAAAATCTACAGTTTGACCTTAACGTGACCGGTGCAGAGTTCATCCGTGCGCAAATGGAGAACAACCTGCAGGAAATCCCGGTGCTGGACACCTGTACAGAGCATACCGCGCAGCTTTGTCAGATTCCTGGTGGACGCGGCGGTAAGTTCAAGCTGCCCACGTTGACAGAGCTTCACGAGTTTCTTTTTAAAGAACCCTTCGGCGAGGCACACAACGCCACGGCAGACGTAGAGGCCACTACTCGCTGTTTCTTTGAACTGGTAAGACTGCAGCAATACACGGTGGCACAATTAAAGCAGGATGCAGATTATTTAGTTCGCTTTCGCGAAAGCAACCCAACCACCATCCAACCTGCAGGTATCCCGCATACCAACCTAAAAGAGGCATCGGCTAGACTGGTCTCCAACGATGAGCCGGAAATCTCAAAAGCAGAGATCAAGGAGAATCTGGATGAATTGAGCAGTGCGCCTTTTGCTCATTTGCACAACCACAGTCAGTTTTCCATACTACAATCCACGGCAAGTGTTCAGGATCTGGTACAGGCAGCAGCGGCAAACGATATGCCTGCCGTGGCCATGACAGACCATGCAAACATGATGGGCGCCTTTCATTTTGTACGTGCGGTAAAAGCCCATAATGCCAGTCTTGCTGGTGATCCAGACACACACCTCAAACCCATCAAGCCTATTATAGGTTGTGAGTTTCAGGTTTGTGAGGACATGAACGATAAGTCGGTCAAAGACAACGGCTACCAGATCGTCATGCTCGCCAAAAACAAAAATGGGTATCACAATCTCGCCAAAATGGCGAGTAAGGCCTATACAGAAGGATTTTACTACGTGCCACGTATTGATAAAAAATTGGTGGAACAGTATAAAGATGATCTTATCGTCCTGACGGGAAATTTATATGGTGAAGTACCATCCAAAATTCTTAATGTAGGAGAAAAGCAGGCCGAAGAGGCATTGCTGTGGTGGAAGGAACATTTTGGCGATGATCTCTATGTAGAAATAATGCGTCACGATCAAGAAGATGAGCAACGTTGTAACCAGGTCTTGCTCGAGCTGGCTTCAAAACACGAGGTAAAAATTGTTGCTACCAACAATACCTATTACATCGATAAGGCAGATGCTAATGCGCATGATATTTTATTGTGTGTCAAGGATAATGAAAAGCAGGCAACGCCTATAGGTCGCGGTCGCGGCTACCGTTATGGATTGCCTAACCAAGAGTACTACTTCAAATCCAGCGATGAAATGAAGCAGCTTTTCAAGGATTTACCAGATGCGATCTTAAATGTTCAGGAAGTTATTGATAAGGTAGAAGCTTATGAACTTGCCCGTGACGTATTATTGCCGGCCTTCCAAATTCCTGAAGAATTTGTTGATCCAGACGATGCGGTGAACAAAACCAAAAATGGTGAAAACGCCTATTTAAGGCACTTGACCTATGAAGGTGCTAAGCTGCGTTATGGAGAAGATTTTAGTGATGAGATACGTGAGCGACTGGATTTTGAGCTTGAGGTCATCAAAAATACCGGTTACCCAGGTTATTTCTTGATCACATGGGACTTTATCAAAGCCGCGCGTGAGATGGATGTTGCTGTTGGCCCAGGTCGCGGATCTGCTGCTGGTAGTGCCGTAGCCTATTGTTTGAAGATTACTAATGTGGATCCTATCCACTACGATCTACTTTTTGAGAGGTTCCTGAATCCGGATCGTGTATCCATGCCAGATATTGATATTGACTTTGATGATGAGAATCGGTATAAAGTCATGGATTATGTTATCGAGAAATATGGTGCCTCACAAGTTGCACAGATCATTACTTATGGAACCATGGCGGCAAAGTCATCCATAAGGGATTGTGCCAGAGCTCTGGATTTACCACTTCAAGATGCCGATCGCGTTGCTAAATTGATTCCGGATTTTGCAAAACTCAAGAAGATATTTGCACTCGAGGACAATGAAATTAGTGGGAAATTTAGAGGTGATGATGCAGACATGGTTAGGGAATTGCGCGAGCTGGCCGAAGGTGATGATCCAGTAGGCGAGATGTTGAAGCAAGCTAGAATCCTGGAAGGATCTGTAAGGAATACAGGAGTTCATGCCTGTGGTGTGATCATTACACCAGATGATTTGACCAACTTTGTTCCTGTTGCCACAGCAAAGAATTCAGATCTATATGTGACCCAGTTTGACAATGAAGTCGTGGAAAGTGCCGGGTTGTTGAAAATGGACTTTCTGGGCTTGAAAACCTTGAGTCAAATCAAGGATACAGTGGCCATCATTAAGGAGCGACATGGCATCTCATTGGATATAGAATCGATACCTCTGGATGATGATAAAACGTATGAGCTGTTCCAGCGTGGTGAAACCACCGCAATATTTCAATATGAAAGTGTTGGGATGCAAAAATACATGCGTGAACTCAAACCTACCCAGTTTGCCGACCTTATTGCCATGAACGCATTGTATCGTCCAGGTCCATTGGAATACATTCCAGAATTTATTGACCGCAAACATGGCCGTAAAGAAATAAGCTATGATCTAGATGCAATGGAAGAATACCTCAAGGAAACTTATGGTATTACCGTGTATCAAGAGCAGGTAATGCTACTATCCCAAAAGCTGGCCAACTTCTCTAAAGGTGATGCAGACGTTTTGAGAAAAGCCATGGGTAAAAAGCAAATGGCAACCCTGCAAAAAATGAAACCTCAGTTTCTGGATGCAGGAGAAAGCAATGGTCATGATAGAACCATTTTGGAAAAAGTATGGAAAGACTGGGAAGCATTTGCATCTTATGCCTTTAACAAATCGCACTCGACTTGTTATGCTTGGATTGCTTATCAAACAGCCTACTTAAAAGCTAATTATCCGGCAGAGTTCATGGCGGCCACGTTGTCCAACAACATGAACCAGATCAAGGACGTCACTAAGTTTATGGATGAATGTCGTCGCATGGGACTGGAAGTATTAGGACCGGATGTGAATGAATCCAATTATAAATTTACGGTAAACCCTAAAGGAGCCATACGTTTTGGAATGGGCGCTGTCAAAGGTTTGGGATATAATGCCGTCATGACCATTATTGAGAACAGATCAGAAAAGCCTTATATCAGCATATTTGATATGGCAAAACGTATCGATCTACGAGCAGCCAATAAAAAATCCTTTGAAGCACTCGCCTTGAGTGGTGGTTTTGATGGACTCAATGGAGAGAATAGAGCACAATACTTTCACGAGGCAGATAACGGCCAGATGTTCCTGGAACAAGTAGTAAAGTATGCCCAGAAGTTCCAAGAGAATGAGAACAGCGCGCAAGTAAGTCTCTTTGGTGAGGCTAGCGACGTACAGATTCCTGAGCCACAATTACCTGTCTGTGAGGATTGGGGCACCATGGAAAAACTAAAGCGCGAGAAAGAAGTTGTTGGGATCTACATTTCTGGTCACCCGCTAGATGATTACAAAAAGGAAATCGACTTCTTCTGTAACTCTAACTTGTCGGCGCTTAATGATCTTGAATCACTCGTCAATAAAGAACTCAGCTTTTGCGGTGTGATTTCAGAGTGCAAACATCTTGTGAGCCGGGCAAACAAGCCATTTGGTAGTTTTATTCTTGAAGATTACAACGATAGTTATGAGTTTAGACTATTTGGTGAAGAATACTTGAAGTTTAGACACTTTCTGGTTCCCAATACATTCTTGTATGCTAAAATCAAGATCCAGCAAGGCTGGATGGATAAGAACACGGGTAAACCGCGAGATCCTAGAATCCAGTTCACCCACATGCAACAATTGCAGGATGTCATGGCCACCAGTGCAAAATCCTTGATCATAGAATTTCACGTGACAGAGCTTATGGAAAAACGCGTGGAGCTGCTCAAGGAAGTATTGGAAAAACATAAAGGCGATCACAAGTTGCACTTCAACCTCAAGGATCATGAGGAGAAAATATCACTGGATATGTCCAGTAGGTTGCACAAGGTAAATGTCAATGCAGAGCTACTTTCCATGCTGGACGAGGCAGAGATAAGTTATGGTGTCAAAGGATAATCACATAATAACATACTTATATAAGTAACTCTAATATAGGTTTAAGAAAACTGGCGCGAGTTTTGCCTAAATTTGTAAATAATTAATAATATAGAAATCATGGCATTAGAGATAACAGATGCAAATTTTGAAGAAACAGTCCTTAAAAGTGACAAACCTGTTTTGGTTGACTTTTGGGCAGCATGGTGTGGACCATGTCGTATGGTAGGTCCTATCATTGATGAAGTTTCTACTGAATATACAGACAAAGCCGTTGTGGGTAAACTAGATGTTGATGCAAATCAAGAGTTTGCAGCAAAATATGGTGTACGTAACATACCAACAGTTTTGGTATTCCAAAATGGAGAAGTGGTAGGTCGTCAAGTAGGAGTTGCTCCTAAGAATGCCTACACAGACGCATTAGACGCACTTTTGTAGAAGTTTCTGCATAACAATAAAAAACCCGTTTTGTTTTTTTCAAAACGGGCTTTTTTATGCAATATCAATTAGGATATCTTTCTTAATCGCCTGCCTATCGCAAGACAGGAAAAGAAAATATAAACCATGTCTTTCATCAAGCGACGGAGCTAATCGATTGCAGACATTAATCAGACAATAGAACAGTTAAGCCGCTCTTTTCACACTAGCGCCAGCACGCAATTGAGTGGTGATGATCGTTTTCCACTTTTCTACGCGTTGCACTTCATAATCCTCTGCGTCATTGTCGTCCAGATTGTAGAAGTTCAATAATTGAGAAGTTCCATTATTAAGATGGATTTGAAGGTCCAATCTTTCCAAAACAGCATTGGCTTTATTCCCTTTTCTATGTTCAATCACCAGACAGTTTTTGACATGAGCCAAGTTTAATGTCTGAACCGTATCTTGAGATACAGCGTTTTCAGCAGTTGCAGACTTTAGAAACATCAAGACCTTTTGCTGTGTGTCGATCCCGATGTATTTATGGTTCCAGCGCTCGTCTTGATTGATTTGCAGGTTGTTTTCTAAAACCACTTTTCTGATTTTTAATGCTATTTTTTTGGTCTCGCTAGTTCCTGCGCTGATAAATAGGTAATAGGGAATAGCAACTAAGCCTACAACGATAAGGCTCACGATAATGAATGAATGATCCATTTGATATAATTTAAAATTGATATTTTTTGAAAACGACTCTCTTACATGCTCGAAGTACGGCATAGAGAATCTAGGAAAGTCTTAACCTTCCAAAGGATGACCTAGTAAGTCCTAAATCAGGGAAAAAGATGAAAAGGGAAACCTATGCGATGACTGTCAAGCCTCAATTCTATACGGCTTGCATAGATAAGATAGGAGCCTAGTATGGCACAGTCTAGACCTAAGCTAGATTTGCCATTAGTAGGTTCTAAAAATATAGGATTAGGGAACGATCTTAAAAAGGTAGAAAGCGTACTGCTTTCCACGCTTTTTTCAATGTCACCTAGCAGATGCTGATAGTGGTTGTTATCGCTTAAACTCTCGCCAGCGCCTTGCTCGCTAGCGACAATAATAGGACTGACCGTGACTGTAGATGCGAGCGCCAGCGCATTGCTGCCTAACAACATCATCAGGATAAGAACTCTAAGCCCTATCATTTTAAGCCTTCTAATTATCCATCAAACGTAATACATTCCTGCGTTAATCTGGAGTTAAAAACAAGGGCAACGCGCATTTACTTTTCGACGTTTTTTTCATTCTAATTTCACTCAAGTTCTATATCAAAGCCGAATATTTCAATGTAAATGAGCAGCTTTTAATTTGTATCGCTTTCGCGAAAGCGAACTATCATCAAGCATTGTTCATCTATACATCATTTTTAACGTACGTCGTGACAAGTTTAAGACCGTTCTAAGAATGGCGAATAGGGTAAGTCTTAACTTCATAAAAAAGCGAAGACGATGAAAACAATACTTTTAAAAAATAGACCGAAGGGAAAACCACAAACATCTGATTTTGAATTTACAGAATCTGAAAAGCCTGTCCCACAGGATGGTGAGGTATTGCTGGAGACAAAATATGTGTCGGTAGATCCTTATTTACGAGGACGCATGCGCGATGAGAAGTCCTATATAGAGCCTTTTAAATTGAATGAGCCGGTGGAATCTGCTGTGGTAGCTGAGGTTGTGGAAAGTAAAAACGAGAAATTCAAAAAAGGCGACTTTCTAACGGGAATGCTACAGTGGAAGGAATTTCAAACCAATACAGGCAAAGGATTGCGTAAGGTCGATAAAGACAAGGCATCGTTAAGTGCTTATCTGGGTGTTTTAGGTTTGACGGGTTTGACCGCATACTTTGGCCTCAAGAGAATAGGAGAGCTTAAGGATGGTGAAACTTTACTTGTTTCTGGTGCTGCCGGCGCTGTAGGTACCGTAGTTGGGCAAATTGGAAAAATAATGGGATGCACCGTTGTAGGAATTGCAGGAACTGATGAAAAGGTCACCATGCTTACCGACGAATACGGATTTGACGCAGCCATCAATTATTCCAAAACCGATGATATGACAGCTGCCATCAAAAAGGCCGCGCCTGATGGTATTGATGTCTATTTTGACAATGTAGGTAGCTATACGCTGGATGCCGCCATGAATAACATCAACCGATTTGGTAGAGTCGTAAATTGCGGAGCCATCTCGCTTTACAATGAAACCGAGCAGCCCACGGGACCGCGATTGGAAACCACTATTGTTAAGAAGAGTATCAAGATGCAAGGATTTATCGTGCGCAATTTTGAAGAAGATTTTCAGGAAGGAATACAGCAATTGGGAAGCTGGCTGCAAGAAGGAAAATTAAAGCACGAAGAGACTATCGTCGATGGTTTTGAAAAGATACCTCAGGCATTTATCGATCTTTTTGATGGGAAAAACAAAGGTAAAATGGTAGTGAAAGTCTAGTGGCAAAAACAAAAGAGCCATGTAGGTTTTCAATATCTACCGACAAAGGGATTTGCATGGCCTATGAAGTTTTTCTACCGTAAAGCTAAACATCGAAAGATCCTCATTTTGAATACTGAATACTGAAAACTGCTTCTTATCTTCACTACATGGATCTTCAAAAAGAACTGAATAAAACATCCGGATTTAAAAACCTCGCCTTGCTCGCCAGTCAGATCGTAGAAGGTTACATAAGTGGTATGCATAAATCGCCTTTTCATGGCTTTAGTGCAGAGTTTGCCGAACATAAGATCTATAACCAAGGTGAAAGTACCAGACACATCGACTGGAAACTTTATGCTAAGACCGACAAATACTACACTAAAAAATATGATGAAGAAACCAATCTAAGGTGTCACCTGATTGTTGATAATAGTGCTTCCATGCATTATCCTGAAGTAAAAAAGCAGGAGTTGGGAAGTTTGAATAAAATAGGATACGCAACCCTTGCAGCAGCAAGTATTATGAATCTGCTCAAGAAGCAACGCGATGCGGTTGGCTTGAGCGTTTATTCTGATTCATATGAGTACTATGCACCAGAAAAGGGTAGTGATCGTCACCATGCTATGTTGTTGGATCAGCTCAACTCCATAAGCGTGGAAAAGGGCACCCGAAAATCCACAGATACTTATACCTATCTACACGAGATTGCTGAAAACATTAAAAGAAGATCCCTAATCATTCTTTTCACGGACATGTTTCAAAATGATAGGCAGGAAGAAGAGCTTTTTGAGGCCTTGCGACACTTGAAATACAATAAGCATGACGTTGTATTATTCCACACCTACGATAGCGATACCGAAGTTGATTTTGATTTTGAAAACAGACCTACTCGTTTTATTGATGTTGAGTCTGGAGATCACATCAATGTTTATGCAGATAATGTGAAACAAAGCTATAAAGAAGCAGTAGGTCTTTATTTTGAGCAGCTCAGAATCAGGTGCGGTCAGTATAGGATCAAATATATACCTGTCGACATTCAAAAAGACTTCAATGTGATTTTGACCACATTTTTATTGGAGCGTCAACTTTTCAAATAAAAAAACCGATTTGCTGGGAAGCAAATCGGTTTTATCGTCTAGGGCATCTTAGGGATTAAGAGTTGTCGTCTGTTTTGATTTTTTCAACGTTACCATTATCATCATATTTGATTTTGGTTTCGCTTCCATCATTGTTTTCAATTTTGACTTTGTCTTCTTTAACTTCGACATTGTCTCCATTATCAATCATTTCCTGAGCAGTTTCCTCAGTAGTCATTTCTTCATTTTCTCTACAAGAAGCAAAGGATACAACCATTGCAGCTGCGATAAAAGTTACTTTTAAAAGAGTTTTCATTTCGTTTTGATTTAGGCTGTAAAAGTATATGATTCAGTTATTTGTACATCATAAATAAAACAAAAAACCTGTCTTATAGAAGACAGGTTTTGTAACCGTAATTTGTTGAAAAGAGTAAAGGTTACTTGTTTGATAAACGCTACGTTTAGGGATTATAACGTTTACATGCCGATAAAAATAATGACTATATCGCTTACCGCAAACAAACCCTTT
This sequence comes from Nonlabens agnitus, assembly GCF_002994045.1. Lineage (NCBI taxonomy): Bacteria > Pseudomonadati > Bacteroidota > Flavobacteriia > Flavobacteriales > Flavobacteriaceae > Nonlabens > Nonlabens agnitus. The sequence goes on along the minus strand of NZ_MQUC01000003.1, from coordinate 2,186,009 downwards.
AGAAACGATGCAATAACATTAGTTTTTAATCAATTTTATCGACGAACGGTTATTCTCTAGGTCAAACGCATCAATAATATACATTCCAGTAACCAGACTGGAGATATCGTATCGAGCCTGCATTTTATCAAAGATTTTTACGGTCTGTCCTGTGATAGATCTTACTATCACTTTCTTAACAGGCACATTGAATTCAAATGTGTCTTGAGTAGGATTAGGATACAGCTGTATGTTAGATACCGTTCTTGTGGTATCGCCACTGCTTGCTGTGGTATTGATCTCCTTGCTGGTAAAGATTTTATAACCACCAGCAGGAATACTTACGGTCGCATTTTGGTTGGTCACGTTAGAGCTGGTTCCTTCAAAGTAATCGTACCAAGTTCCCGTTTTAGTATACTTAGGAGCGATCTGCTTAGGCATTACGTCAAAGTTTGCTAGCACGATAGCATCAAACTCTGGGCCTCGTAATTCAATGCGCTTTACTAGGCCTCCACTTAATTCCAAAACGTTGTTCGTACTGTTGAAGGTCTCTGAATATTTCACTTTTAGCTTGATCATTTCGCTGGTCTTCTCATACAAATCCAATCGCTGTGCATCAGATGCATAGCCATTAGTAAAAGGAACAGGTTTTCTATCGGTACGACAAGTAGTACAAGTTGGGTTTGAAGCACTAGCATTAATAGAAATGTCATAGCCCAATTCTCCAAATTGCCATAGCATTTTAGGTCCTGGAATACTGTACTGAATGGCAGCAATGGCTTCTTGTCTGTCTAATGCTACGGGCAAACTGCGAACTTGATAGTTCGAGAAGGCATTGTTACCGTTTCTTAAGGTTTCGTACATGATGCGTTCTTCATCATGACTCTCTGCATAAGAAACTAGGTGCTGCTCATTGAATCCACGAGATGTGAAATAAGCCCTTTGTAAGCTTGAATTGCTGGAGTAACCTAAAGAGTTCTGCTTGTATTCTTCACTCATTTTCCCCCATAACATAAATCCAGAATCTGCTAATATCTTCTCTTCTTCGTTATCAGATAGGTGTTCCAGAATGAGGTAGATGTCATCATCATTGTTTGCTAGCAGGAAAGACTTATACTCATTTAAAATAGCGATTCTGGAATCATCACGACGTCCCCAAGCGCCAACATCATTGCCGGTGTTAGTTTGCGTGAAACCCTTAGAAAGATCAAACCTAAATCCGTCAAACTTATACTCATCTAGAAAATATTGCATGGTTTGCTTAACGTATTGTTTGGTCCATGGACTTTCATGATTGAAGTCTGTACCTACATTAAATGGGTGTCTTGCATTTTGATTAAGATATGGGTTGGTTGGTCCAGCATTAAAGCCGCCGCCATCTGGCCACATCTGTACCAATGGACTTTGTCCAAAAGAATGGTTGTAAACCACATCTACAATAGCTGCAATACCATTAGCATGTAACAGATCAATCAATTCCTTCAATTTTGCTGGCGGTCCGTACGCTTTGTCTAGTGCACCATGAAACTTAGGATTATAACCCCAACTATCATTGCCTTCAAACTCGTTGAGAGGCATGAACTCTACGGCATTTACCCCTAAGTCCACGATATAATCAATGTTGTCAATGATGGATTGATAACTATCATCTTCTGAAAAGTCACGCACCAGTAATTCATAAATCACTAAGTTTTCATTATCAGGTCTTTGAAAATCAGTGACTGTCCAGTTGTAGGGTGTGGCTTGATAAGTGTACAAAGTCACGTCATTTACCGTTAATCCCGTGGGATATTCTGGAAGGTTGGGATAATTACTATCGCTAATAAAGGAATCATTAAATGGATCCAAGATCAACGTGCTAAAAGGGTCTGCTATTCTAATATCATAGTCGATTAGATATTGGTACTGAAAAGAAGTGTTTGCAGTAAAGTTGTCTGCAGGCACCGTAATCCAAAAATAGTCTCCATCTTTATTCATCTGGAAGTCCGTATTCAAATCCCAGTTGGTAAAGCTACCTATAAGAACCGCATCACTTTTGAGTGGTGCTGCAAGTAAAAACGTCACACTTCCATCTGCATTTTCATTAACTCCATTTTTTAGACCAGTAGGTCTTGGTTTATTTACCGTTTCATTAGGTACAAATACGCTAATAGAATTGGTCGCTGTTTCACTTGCAGTCGTGGCAGCGAACTCAATAGTGTAGTTTCCAGTGGCAGGAAAAGTATAGGAGCTAGAAATGGATGTTCCAGTTACCGCAGCAATCTGGTTACCGTTAACACTCAATGTTAGGTCTGCTGATTGAGAACTCTCTGCGGTTATGGTGGTAGATTGATTGACCTCAAAAATAGTATTTCTCTCTGGTGAGGTAATCAAGGCATTCAAACCTGGTTCAAAAACAGGCAAAAAGATATCTGGCCTTGTCTGGCGTGAGCCATTGGAATTTCTTACCACCAAGAAAATCTCTGTTACAACATCACCTTGCTGGACGTTATAAAACTCATTAATACTTGGGGTAATATCAAGTTCGTAGGTATTTGCACCGGTCTTTGTGAATTTAGGTGCGCCATTATTTTCAAAAAAATCGTCCACTATAATATTCTGGAACTTTTCTCCATTGATGGTGAGCCCAGTATAAGCATATAAGTCTGTAGTAGAGTTTTCAAGTTCCGTTCCTACCGCATTGAACACTAGCTTCACAGCGTCTGTCTGGGTTGGTGTCGCTGGAACTGTTGTTACTGGTGATTGCGCTTTGGCGAAAGCGAACACCAATAGAGCAGTGAGTAAAATTCTAAATTTCATATTGTTTTTTTAAGAGTTAAGCAAAAAAAAGGGCTGCGAACAGCCCTAATTTGTTGACTAATTTCAATCTATTCTTCTACAGGAATGAATAGGTAGCTACCATCCAAATCACTGAAGAAAATATCATAAGTACCAGCACTCGTGGGAACGTTAGGACCGCCCATAGAACCCTTTCCTGTATAAATGGTGTCTGATCCCCAATTGTTATCCCATGAATCATTAGCTCTAAATTTCATTTCTCCAGAACCTACTACAACACTTCTTGCAACCCAAAGGTGTGGATCAAAGTTTGACTGACCTTGTGGTACAAACAATTCCATGTTTATGTCTTCACTCGTATCAAAAGGGGCATTTGAAAACGAACTTCCCAACATACCAATTGATGTATAAGTTGGAGCACTAGCAGCATTGCTGGCAGGCTCCAAGCTGTAGCTTCCATCTCCAGTAGATGTACCTGTAACACCTGAGATATCGATAGTCAAAGTATAATAACCATCAGAAGGTACGGTAAATGGTTGGGGCTCGTCACCTCCTTCATTTAGCGTGATTGGGTTTGCGGCACCTCTTGAACCATATTGTGGTTGCCATGCTCCTACTTGAGGTAAGATTTTAAAACCGCTACCAGCAGCAAATCTACCAGTAAAGCTGTATACGTTGGCATCATCAGGATTTATGAACAATGGAGGGTTGATACCACTGTTGCTATCACCATTATTCCACTCTCTTAATGGTGAAGATTCACCTACAAAATAAAGTGGGTCAAATGGATAACCTACAAATGGAGTTATAGTTATTGAAACATCCTCTGAGACGATAGGTTCCATGGTCACGTCTGCTGTTGTACCAATTACTCTTGCTTTGTATGATGCAGCAGTCCCATTCTCACCGCCTAAGGATAATGCAGCATCATTTAATTTACCGTAGGTAATTGGAGCGTCAACTCCAGGTGATTGTGCTAGAACAAATGGTGCGGAGTAATCCCCATCAATTACATCCATTTGGACGGTGTAGTTGATGGCTACGGGAACATTTCCTTCAACATCATCCCAATTAAAACGCTCTGCAAGTTGATCTTGATTAGTTTCAGTCACTACAAAAGTTCCTGAGGATGGTGAAAGCTTTAATTGAGCGTCTGAATTTGTGTTTAAAAACAGTTCTTCATCGTTATCAGAACATCCTGCGATGACGCCAGCAATAACTGTAAGCCCCATCAATAAGCTATAGATTTTTTTCATGATTTTAATTTATGATATTAGTATCCAGGGTTCTGGATTAGATTTGAGTTTAAGTTTAGTTCTGTTGTAGGTACTGGAAATAAATTCCTAAATGCAGGAGTGGTTACACCTGATTGAACGTTACCTTTCCATTCCCATATACCGTTGGTAGAAAATTGGTTGAACCTGATCAGGTCCTGACGTCTGTGTGCCTCCCAATATAATTCTCTTGCTCTTTCTTCCAGTACAAAGTCAAGCGTTAGATCAGCTGTGCTTATGTTATTGCTGGAATTTCCATAAGCTCGCTCTTGAAGAGTATTGATATAATCAACCGCTTGAGTCATGCTACCGCCGCCACCTCTCAATACAGCTTCGGCATACATAAGATAAGCATCTGCTAAACGAAACATAGGAAAATCAGTATCAACAAATAGTTCATTAGCACCAGGACTACCGTCGCTTTTGATGTTTTGGAATTTCACGATAGCAAACCCTTCGGTAAAATCTCCCACGTCACTAATGCTTTTGCTTTGACCGTCGGTAAAGAAATTTTCCCTTTGGTCCGCTGAGTTTTCCTCACCTTCAAAAAGTTCCACAAATTCAGGTGTAGTTCTTAAACCGGCCCATCCAAAGTCCAAACCATAATTTGCAGGAACCATCTTGCCACCGACTGGAGCATGATTTAAGAATGTGGCAACCCCTACGGTTTGAGTACTGTTTCCATCAAAGTTTAAGGTCCAGATGAATTCAGATTGTGCTCCATTAGAATTATTGTCAGCTAAAAACCCGTAGGAATATGGGATTGAGGTATCGATAGTATAACCATTACCAATCACCTGCTGTACATAAGTTAGCGCATCTGTATAGCGTGGCGTACCTGTGTAGACTTCAGCATTTAGGTAAAGTTTTGCCAGTAACATTTGTGCCGTAGCTTCATTAACTCTTCCATACTCTGTGCCTTGACCTGACTGTAAATCGTCTATTACATCGAGGAGTTCAGATTCAATGAAAGTAAAAAGATCTTCTCGTGTGATCAATGGTAAAAGTGCAGAGCCGTCCGCAGCAGTTTCTTCTGTAGCAAAAGGCATGGAACCAAAAAGATCGATCCCGTGATAATAGGATAGGGCTCTCAAAAAGCGAGCATCTGCCGCGTAGCTGCGTACCATATCTGCTTCAGAACTACTTAGACCTGCACCTGCTATTCCTGACTCTGAAGCATTGCGTAAAAAATCATTACATAGAGCGATCTGATAGCTCAAACGAGCGTACATGGCACCAATAAACTCGCTATCAGCTGTCCAGTTTTGCCAGTGTAAATCTTTGATGGTTCCATCATTCCAAGCTATGATCGCCTCGTCTGTGGTTAATTCCTGCAGTTTCCAATACAAACGCATGTACGTAGAAAAACCACCGTTGATACCTTGAATATCAGCATTGTTATCTTCACGCTCTTGTCCACCCACAATTAAACCTGCATAGAGTTTTGCCCATCTTCCTTCAAAATCTTCAAAGGACTGGATCTCACCGCTTGTCGTGTTACCTCTAGGTTCTAGATCAAGTGCATCATCACATGCCACAAAGACAGTAGCTGCAATGAATAAGACTAAAATAAATTTATATGTTTTCATAATTACTTTTTTTTAAAAATCAAAATTGAGTCCAAAGATTAACCCGCGACTTCTTGGATATATCGCTAAATCTACACCGTTACCTATCTCGGGATCTAAACCACTATAATCTGTGATAGTGAAGAGGTTGGTGCCTGTAACGGAAGCTCTTATGTCAATGCTTTTGGTATTAAAAGTGTAACCCAACGATAAATTGTCTAAGCGTAAAAAGTCTGATTTTTCGATATATATACTTGAGAAAAGCAAAGGTTGCGCAGCGCTCTGAAACCTATCCTCTAGAATTCCAGAAGTGGCATTGTTAAGATATGGAGACGGATTTTCAGTAATCCTATCTGCATTTTCTCTAGCCGCTCTTACACCATTGTAATTGTAGCCACCTACAGATCCTCTAAACGTAAAGTTCATATCAAAACTCTTGTAGCTCATGTTTGAAGTAAATCCAAAAAATGCATCTGGATTCCCTTTTTTATAACGCACCCTATCTTGACTATTGATCACGTTATCACCATTTCTATCTACAAAAACTCCATCAAGCGGGTCTCCATTAGGACCATAAACCTGGCGATACACATTGAAAGCCGTTGGGTCGCTTCCTACAGCCCATTCTTGTATAAAGTTGTTAAATCCAGAGCCTATGTCTGTTTGAGGTACAGGTGCATCATTGTCTCCTAGAGCCAAATCAGTAATCTCAATTTCATTAAAAGTAAGGTTCCCGCCTACATCCCAATTAAAATCTTCTGATCTTACAAGCTCAAGATTTGCGGCTAATTCAATACCTCTACTTCTTGTAGAACCAACATTTTGCAAGGAAAAGTTGCCTAGGAATCCGGCTGGAAGAGGACCGAATTGTAATAAATCTTTGGTGTCTCTTGTATACAAGTCGACAGATCCTGTTAAACGATCGTCAAAGAATCCATAGTCTAGTCCAACGTTCCATTGGCTGGTTTCTTCCCACTTAAGATTCGTGACTAGTTCTGGTCGTATGGTAGTAACAAAACGGTTGCCTATCTGCACACGAACTTGATCGGTACCAGGTGTGGCACGTTGCAGGAACAAAAAGTCCTGTCCTATGTCTTGCTGTCCAGTTACACCATACCCACCACGTAGCTTAAGCTGTGATACGATAGCGCTGTTCTGAATAAAATCCAGATTTGTAAGTTTTAGACCAGCACTGGCGCCACCAAAGGTTCCCCATCTGTTCTCACTAGAAAACCTAGAAGTCCCGTCACGTGAAATGCTTCCAGAAAGGACTAGTAGATCATTTAAATCAAAGGTTGCTCTACCAAATACAGAAATCAATCGATTTTGATTGAAGCCAGCGATGATTACATCTTCGCCTTGATTGTTTCTACTAAAATTGTCACTTTCTCTTCTAAAGTTTTGGTAGCTGCTACCAACCGTAAGCTCTAAGGTTGAGTTGATATTTTCTAGATCTGTCTTGTAATCCAGTCTACCATTTAATAATTGATTTACTCTAAACCCATTAGCGCTAGTTCCTAGGAATGGATTGCTGCTGGCTAAAAAAACTGCAGAACCTGTTGTTCTTCTCGAGAATTCATCAAATTCATTGTAATCTATACCAGCGGTTCCAGAAAATTTCAATCCATCTAGACCTGGAATGTTATAATCCACCTGTAATGTTGTTCTAATTTGATTGTTATCATTTTCAGCGTCTAGGCTTTCCAGTAGACCTACTGGGTTTCTAGGTGCAAGACCATCAATTTGACCATTTTGGAAGTACTCAAATAATCCATTGGGCCCATTCGGGTCAAAAACTGGTTGTGTTGGATCAAATCCTATCGCAGATCCAATAGCACCTTGATCTGCAAAACGACGTTCCTCTATAGCCCCTTGAACTGTCAAAGTAAGTTTAAGGTCTCTATCTAAAAGATTCTGAATAACACTAGCGTTGATACTAGCTCGTTCATATCCCGAGCTTTTCAAGGTTCCATTCTGATTGGTGTATCCTAGATTAGCTCTTAACGCCGTTGTCTCAAAGCCTTTTTGAAAGGTGAAGTTATGAATCACTTGTGTCCCGTTTTGATAGATAAGGTTTTGCCAGTCTGTGTTCGCATCTCCTAAAAGTGCGATATCAGCTGGTGAACCAAATTCATTGACTATGCTTCTGAACTCATCAGCTTTCAAAACATCAACTTGGTCTGTATTTTTATTAATGGCAAACTGTACATTGTAACCCACTTTAAGATCACTGTTCAATTTTCCTTTTTTGGTAGTGATTAAAATCACACCATTAGAGGCACGATTACCATAAATCGCTGTAGCACTTGCATCTTTTAAGATTGTGAAAGACTCTATTTCTGCAGGGTTAATAGAATTTAAATTTGCATTTCTCGCGTCAAGTGGTATTCCATCTACTACATATAAGGGATCTGCATTTGCGCTTAGCGTAGATCCTGCGCGAACTCTAATTCTTGGACCTCCGCCGGGCTCTCCAGTAGCTGCGGTCACTTGAACACCAGCTGCCTTACCTGCAAGAAGTTGACCTGGAGATACTATGGCACCTTTATTAAATTCTTCATCGCTAATTGTAGTTTGTGCCGCAGTAACATTTTCTTTCGTGGTTGAACCATATCCAACAAGAACGATAGCATCAAGTTGGGAAGTATCTTCAGCAAGGGCAACATTTAGTGTTTCCTGGCCCGTGTAAGGAATTTCTTGAGTGGCATACCCTAGATAACTTATGACAATGGTCGCGTTTTCTGGGACGTTGTTGAGGGTATAATTCCCGTCAAAATCTGTTGAGGTACCGTTACTGGTTCCTTTGACAACTACTGATGCTCCCAGAACCGGTAGGTTGGTAGAGCCATCCGTTACAGTTCCTTTTACCGTTTGCGCAAGGGCAAATAGCGGTAATAAGAGTAGTAAGGTTGCAATTTTTAATTTTTGATTCATTTCTGAAGTTTGAGTTAATGATTATAAAACGGTCTTCTTCTCACACGGGATAAAACTATGTAAACAAAACGTTAAGGGAAGGTTTTGAATACCTGTTTCTACGAAAACGTTTTCGGCTTTTTGTAGTTATTATAGTTGAAGTATATTTAGCTTTCGCGAAAGCGAACTCCTTAAAATCCCAATAACTAATAATGGCTCAAAAACTTACCCTAAAGAAAATTGCACAGGACTTGAATGTGTCTATTTCTACCGTTTCCAAAGCATTGAGGGATTCTCACGAAATAAGTGTAGAGACTCGAGATAAAATCAAGGACTATGCTAAAAAATATAATTATAAACCCAACAACATCGCCTTAAGTCTTAAGAATCAGAAGACTAAAAAAATAGGAATCATTATTCCAGAGATTGTTCACCACTTTTTTGCCACCGTGATTTCTGGCATAGAAAAGGTGGCTAATGAAAAGGGCTATCAAGTGATAATTTGTCTATCTGGAGAAAGTTTTGATAAGGAAGTTGTCAATATGGACATGCTGGCTAACGGTAGTATCGACGGTTTTATCATGAGTCTATCAAAGGAAACGCTTGAAAGACAAGACTTTCACCATCTTAGGGAAGTGCTCAATCAAGGTATGCCTATCGTGATGTTTGATAGGGTTGTGGATTCCATTGCTTGCGATAAGATTATTATCGATGACGTTGCGGCCGCTCAAAGCGCCACCGATTTTCTCCTGCGCAAGGGCAAGAAAAACCTAGGAATCATATCTACCGTTGATTATGTAAACGTAGGTAAATTAAGGACTCAAGGGTTTAAGGATGCGCTGCTCAAAAGAGGTATCAAGTTCAAAGAGTCCAGCGTTTTAAGGATCGAGGATGCTGAAAACTGTACGAAAAGTATTGAAAAATTCCTGAAGCAAGGTAACTATGATGGCGTTGTTGCGGTCAATGAACTTTTTGCCGTCACGGCTAGCAAGGCACTCAAAAAAATGGGTAAATCCATTCCTGACGACGTTGCCATCATCGCATTTACAGATGGAATGTTAAGTAAGTATGCCAGTCCAACATTAACTACCATAGGTCAAAAAGGTGAAGATATGGGCGGCCTTGCCGCTGCAAAATTGATCGAAAGACTGGAAAGTAAGCACGATATGGAGGAGAGTTACGAAACCGTTATCGTAAAAACTTCGCTGGTAGAACGTGAATCTACGCCCTGATCATCTTATATTTGAATCGTGATTTTTAGAATCACAACACTTATCCAAAACTTGTTTTCTTCTCACACACCAAGTTTTGATAAGTCATAAGGCTTATCGTAATTAACAATTATCGATATGCAAAAGCCTAAGTTAGGTTTCTGGGATATCTGGAACATGAGTTTCGGGTTTCTCGGTATTCAGTTTGGTTTTGCCTTGCAAAATGCCAACGTTTCTAGAATCTTTTCCACGCTCAATGCTCCTGTGGAGGATTTAGCCGTTTTCTGGTTAGCAGCGCCATTGACAGGCTTGATTGTGCAGCCTATAATCGGTTATTTTAGTGATCGTACCTGGACAAGATTGGGGCGTAGACGACCCTACTTTCTGGTAGGAGCCATTTTATCTTCACTGGCCTTGGTTGCCATGCCTAATTCCAGTTCCTTATGGATGGCCATAGGTGTGTTGTGGATTATGGATTCCAGTATCAATATTAGTATGGAGCCTTTTCGTGCTTTTGTAGGTGACAATTTACCGCAACGTCAACGAGCCCTAGGTTTTTCCATGCAATCCTTCTTTATAGGTATAGGCGCCGTAGTGGGCTCGCTATTGCCATATATGTTTACCAACTGGATGGGAATAAGCAACACTGCGCCAGAAGGTGTCATTCCAGATTCAGTTACCTATTCCTTTTATGCAGGCGCAGCAGTTTTTTTGATCGCCGTACTATGGACCGTATTTAATTCCAAAGAGTATTCTCCAGAAGAAATGGCACAGTTTGAGCAATCTGATATTGCCAAAAAAGTTTCTAGAGACACGCCAGAAGATCTAAGAGCCAATATCAATTGGCAATTTATCAACGGTGTGATTATGTTATTAATAGGTATTGCTGGTGCCTCATGGGTATACTTTAATGAACTTAAAAACGACCTATACATTCTTACGGTAGGTCTAGTAGTTGCTGGACTTCTATTTATAGTCGTTGGACTGCTTAGAAAGCAAAATATCAAAAACGGCTTCACCACCATCATCACAGATATGCAAAACATGCCCATCACTATGAAGCAGTTGTCCATTGTCCAATTCTTCTCTTGGTTTGCACTGTTCTCCATGTGGATCTATATGAATGATACGGTCACGGGTCACGTGTTCAACTTTTTTGACAAGACCTCTCAAGGCTACAATGATGCGGCAGATTGGGTACCCGTAATGTTTGGTGTTTATAATGGCGTTGCGGCGGCCGTAGCCTTTTTATTGCCGGTCGTGGCAAAGAGAACTTCTAATAAAGTCACGCATATGCTGGCTCTTATCTTAGGTGGATTAGGCTTGATATCCGTTTATTTTGTGAGCGATCGCATAGGATTGGTCATGAGCATGGTAGGTGTAGGCGTGGCCTGGGCAAGTATTCTTTCCATTCCATACGCTATGTTGTCGGGTTCATTGCCGTCAAATAAGATGGGTTATTACATGGGAGTTTTCAACTTTTTCATTGTGATACCACAATTGGTTGCCGCCAGTATATTGGGATATTTAGTAGGAACTGTCTTTAATGAGCAACCTGTTTATGCCATTTTAATTGGCGGTTGCTCCATGATTCTCGCAGGTTTGCTTACCTTAAATGTCACTACCGCCAGAACCGTAAATATTCCTGAAACCCCATTAAGACCACAGTAATGAGTAAAAAAGCATTCATATTTGATTTGGATGGAGTCGTAGTCGATACCGCGAAATTCCATTTTGTTGCCTGGCAAAAACTGGCGGCAGAATTAGGTATCGCTTTCGCGGAAGCGGAAAACGAACAGCTCAAAGGAGTATCCAGAGTTCGTTCCCTTGAAAAGATCCTCGAATGGGGAAACAAGTCCATCGATCAAGAGACCTTTGATCGAAAACTCATTCAGAAAAATGAGGAATATCTCGAGATGGTAGAAACGCTTACCCAGGATGATATCCTACCTGGCGTGCATGAATTTTTATTACGCTTACGCGAAAGCGAACAACCCATCGCCCTAGGTAGTGCCAGTAAAAATGCCAGACCTATACTCAAAAAACTCGGGATCCATGATTTGTTTGACGCCATCGTAGATGGTACTGATGTAAGCAAGGCAAAGCCAGATCCAGAAGTGTTTCTTAACGCCTGTGAACTGCTCAACATGCCAGCAGCAAACGCCATCGTTTTTGAGGACAGTATCGCAGGAATCCAGGCCGCCAATAATGCTGGAATGATTAGTATAGGTTTAGGCGAAGCACAAAATTTAAGTGAGGCAGATGAAGTTTTTGAGAGCTTCCTAGATATGCCTCAAGATTATCAACAACAGTTATTGAATAAAACGAAGTAATGAGTCGAGAGTATATCAAACCAAACGCGTGGTCCATCATTGAAGAAGGCTGGAATCCAGATTTAGTAAAATCTAGTGAAAGCCTATTTTCCATAGGTAATGGAGCGATGGGACAACGAGCAAATTTTGAAGAATCCTATTCTGGAGAAACCTTCCAGGGAAGTTACCTCGCAGGTGTCTACTATCCAGACAAGACCAGAGTTGGATGGTGGAAAAACGGCTATCCAGAATATTTTGCCAAAGTCCTTAACGCACCTAATTATATAGGTATTGATATTTTCATCGACGGTGAAACGCTCGATCTTGCCGCATTTGACAGGAAAGACATTCGCAACTACCGTCGCGAGCTCAACATGAAAGAAGGTTGGTATGAGAGAACCTTCGAAATTGATCTGTCTGAAGAAAAAACGATCAAGGTGATTGCGCGCAGATTCTTATGCATGAATCTTGATGAGCTTGCCACTATAAATTACAGCGTTAAGGCCATTAAAGGTCAAATGCGCATTTCTTTCCAACCTTACATTGATGCTGGCATCACCAATGAAGATTCCAACTGGGACGACAAGTTCTGGGATATAGAAGAGTTACAATCTACAGATCATCAAGGATTTATACGCAGCCGTACGAATAAAACCAACTTCTACGTCTGTACCTTTATGCAATCAGAATTGTATAAAAATGGAGAGCATGTCCAGTATGCAGATCATTTTGATAAAAATGACACCGTTGTTAGACATAAAGTCGCTACGCAGATTTCTGAAGGAGAAACAGCAACATTGATCAAATATGCGGGTTATACATCAAGTCTTAACTATGAGCATTTTGAGATTTTGGACGCCGCAAAACGTGTTCTTCACACTGCGGTAGAAAAAGGATATCCTCAATTATTGCAGGATCAAAAAGAGGCTTGGGCTCAAATCTGGTCCATGGCAGATATTGCGATAAAAGGAGATTTGAAGGCCCAGCAAGGTATAAGATTCAATATTTTCCAGCTCAACCAGACGTATTCTGGAAAGGATGCACGCTTAAATATTGGCCCTAAAGGTTTTACAGGTGAAAAATATGGTGGCTCTACCTATTGGGATACTGAGGCATATTGCATACCTTTCTACATGGCTACCAAAGATCAAAAGGTCGCCAGAAATTTACTGAAATATAGGTATGAGCAGCTAGACAAGGCCATTGAGAATGCCGAGAAATTGGGATTCTCCAATGGAGCTGCTCTGTATCCTATGGTAACCATGAATGGCGAGGAATGCCATAATGAATGGGAAATTACCTTTGAAGAAATCCACCGCAACGGTGCGATGATTTTTGCAATCCACAATTACCTTAAATATACCGGCGACTATTCCTATGTTCCAGAAATGGGTCTGGAAGTCATGATAGGCGTTGCCAGATTCTGGCACCAGCGTGCAACGTTTTCCCAGCGTGCTAAGAAATACATGATTCTGGGCGTTACAGGTCCCAATGAATATGAGAACAACGTCAACAACAATTGGTACACGAACTATCTAGCAAAATGGTGTATTGAGCAGGCAGTTAATCATTTGGACAAAGTAAAGAGCGGTCATAAAAAGGACTATGAGCGCATCGTTGGCTTGACTAAAATTTCTAATGGCGAGGTCGCATCATGGCTGGAAGTAGCACAAAATATGTACGAACCCTATGATGAAGAGTTGGGCGTTTACTTACAGCAAGACGGCTTTTTGGATAAGGAAATCATTCCAGTTTCTGACCTCAAACCTTCACAACGACCTATCAATCAAAAATGGTCTTGGGACCGAATCCTGCGCAGCTGTTATATCAAGCAAGCAGATGTACTTCAAGGATTTTACTTTTTTGAAGATCATTTTAGCAGGGAACAACTAGAAAAGCATTTTGACTTCTACGAGCCATTGACGGTGCATGAGAGCTCGCTATCGCCATGTGTTCACAGCATACAGGCAGCCCATTTGGGTCGCATGGATCAAGCCTATCAGTTCTATTTAAGAACCTCTAGATTAGACCTGGATGACTATAACCATGAAGTAGAAGAAGGCTGTCATATCACCAGTATGGCGGGAACATGGATGAGTATTGTAGAAGGTTTCGGTGGCTTAAAGATCATCAACGATATTCCTAGTTTCACTACAAGATTGCCAGAGCAATGGGATTCTTTTAGCTTCAAAATCAACTTTAGGGATCAAATCTTAAAAGTGCACGTGACAGCAGATAAAACTACCGTAACTCTAGAGGGCGAAAGCACTCAAGACGTCATTATCAATGGTAAGCAAATACATCTAGAACCAGAGACGGTCAAAATATAACATATGAAAATGTCAAAATTTGTAGTGGTGTTGTTAGTGGGTTTCGCTTTCGCGAAAGCGATACAAGCACAAACCCTCAAATCACCCAATGGAGCTTTTGAAATGCAGTTTACCTTGGACAGCAACGGTACACCGCAATATCAATTGCAGCTTAATGGTGAACCTGTCATCAAGAAAAGCAGCTTGGGATTTGAGCTTAAGAACGATGAAAAGTCACTGAAAAATGATTTTTCAGTGGTGGCGACAGACCGTAGTAGCTTTGATGAAACCTGGCAGCCGGTTTGGGGTGAAGAATCACAAATACGCAACCATTATAATGAGATGGCCGTTACCCTGAAACAGGCTGGTACAGATCGCATTATGGTAATCAGGTTTAGATTGTTTGATGATGGTCTAGGATTTAGATATGAGTTTCCACAACAAGAGTTTACCTATTTTGTTATCAAGGAAGAGTTGACGCAGTTTGCCATGACCGGCGACCACACGGCTTACTGGATTGCTGGTGATTATGATACACAAGAGTATGATTATACCACTTCTAGATTATCCCAAATAGGAGCTTTGCATAATTCGGCTATTTCAGATAATGCTTCACAAACTCCGTTTTCACCTACAGGCGTTCAAACCGCTCTCATGATGAAAACAGATGATGGGTTGTACATCAATATTCACGAGGCTGCCCTTGTGGATTATAGCGCCATGCACCTTAACCTTGATGAGGAGACCATGGTTTTCACATCTAAGTTGACACCAGATGTCAATGGTGATATGGCTTACATGCAAGCGCCCACTACAACGCCATGGCGCACGATTATCGCCAGTAAAAATGCTACTGATATCCTGGCGTCTCGCATGACTTATAACCTAAACGAGCCACTCGCGCTTGAAGATACATCGTGGATCAAACCCACAAAATATATTGGTGTCTGGTGGGAAATGATTACTGGTAAAAGTTCCTGGTCGTACACTAACGATTTACCAGCCATCCAATTGGGTAAAACCGACTACTCAACGCTCGAGCCCAATGATACACATGGAGCCACAACGGCCCACGTAAAGGATTACATTGACTTTGCAGCACAACATGGTTTTGATGCTGTCCTAGTAGAAGGCTGGAATCAAGGCTGGGAAGACTGGTTTGGGCACTCAAAGGATTACGTATTTGATTTTGTAACTCCTTATCCAGATTTTGATGTAAAAGGAATTTACGAATATGCCAAATCCAAAGATGTCAAAATGATCATGCATCATGAAACCTCAGGATCGACCCGTAATTATGAGCGTCATCTGGATACGGCTTTTCAGTTTATGAAAAAGTATGGTTATGATGCCGTCAAGACGGGTTATGTAGGCAACATTTTGCCTAGAGGTGAGCATCACTATGGCCAGTGGACGGTCAATCACTACCAGCACGTTTTGGAAAAGGCGGCAGAGTATGAGATCATGATCAACGCGCATGAGGCCGTGCGTCCCACGGGAATCGCACGCACTTACCCTAATTTGATAGGAAATGAATCTGCTCGCGGTACAGAATTTCAAGCTTTTGGCGGGTCAAAACCCAATCACACGACCATCCTTCCATTTACAAGATTGATAGGTGGACCTATGGATTACACACCTGGAATTTTTGAAATGGATATTTCTAAAGTCAATCCAGACAATGATTCTCATGGGAATTTCACGCTGGCAAATCAGCTGGGACTTTATGTGGTGATGTACAGTCCACTACAGATGGCAGCAGACCTTCCTGAAAACTATAATCGCTTTCTGGATGCTTTTCAATTTATAAAGGAGGTTCCCGTAGATTGGGAAGTTTCAAAATACCTGGAAGCAGAACCTGGCGGGTACATCACCATTGCAAGAAAGGATAAGAATTCCAGCAGCTGGTTTGTGGGAAACTCTAACGGCACAACCGCACGAACGGCTACAGTTGATTTTAAATTTCTGGAAAAGGGAAAAAAATACAAGGCCACGATTTACGCAGATGCAAAGGATGCTCACTACAAGAACAATCCGCAGGCGTATAAAATCACCACTAAAAATGTGACCCATAAAACGAAGCTGGATGTGTTTACAGCACCTGGTGGCGGTTTTGGTATTAGTGTCGTAGAGGTTGAATAGAAAAACATGATGATGAGATATTGGTTATTGGGATTGATTTTTTTCGCTTTCGCGAAAGCGAGTACCGCACAAATCCAACGTATGGAACCACCCAATTGGTGGACCGGCATGGAGCACTCGCAAGTAGAGGTCATGCTCTACGGAAATGATATTGCCAATCAAGGCGAAGTCGCCTCTGATTTGCCTATCGTTAATATCACCAAACCCGAAAATCACAATTACCTTTTTATCACCGTGGAAACCGCAGGTAAATCTGCTGGGAATTATAAAATATCAGTCGGGAAAAAGAAGGCCAATTCCAAGACCTTTAGGTTGGAAAATCGAGAGTCTGGATCCAAAGAACGTGAAGGATTTGATTCCAGCGATGTGATTTACCTAGTCATGCCAGATCGATTTGCTAACGGTGATCCCAGCAATGATTCAGTAGATTCAATGGCAGATAAGTTGAATCGATCTGATAGAAACGGCCGTCATGGTGGCGATATTCAAGGGATTATAGATCATCTGGATTATATTGATGACTTGGGTGCTACCGCTATCTGGAGCACGCCATTGCTGGAAGATAATGACGCTAGAACTTCTTATCATACCTATGCGCAAAGTGATTTGTATAACATCGATCCACGTTATGGAACGAACGAATTGTATCGCAAACTTGCCGATGAATTGCATGCGCGTGAGATGAAATTGATCATGGATGTGGTTCCCAATCATTGGGGCGCCACACACTGGATGATGCAGGATCTACCCATGAAATCATGGATCCATCAATTTGATGACCATCAAGACAGCGACCGTGATTTCCCAGTGGACGGTTATGCAAACTCTTCTTATCGACAGTCGGTTCAAATGGATCCCAATGCTAGTGAATATGATATGCGGTATGCAGAAAAGGGTTGGTTTGTAAGTACGATGCCAGACCTTAATCAGGAAGAGCCATTGGTATTGAACTACTTGATCCAAAACACCATCTGGTGGATAGAGTATGCCGGTTTGGATGGGTTGCGTGTAGATACATATGCCTACAATGAGAAGCAAGGTATTGCGGACTGGACCAGAGCCATCATGAAGGAATATCCGAATATTAATATTGTGGGAGAAACATGGTTGCATGATCAGGCGCAAATTTCCTATTGGCAAAAAGACTCGCCAGTGGCGGCCATCCAAGACTACAATACAGAGCTGCCCAGTGTGATGGACTTTACATTACATGATGCAATCATGGAAGCCTTTAAAGAAGAAGAACAAGGTTGGGACAAAGGAATGGTACGCATGTATGAGAATTTTGTCAATGATTTCTTGTACGCAGACACAGATAACTTGCTGGTGTTTATGGCAAACCACGATACCAACAGGTTTAGTGGCTCTGGTGTTTACAACAATAATGAGGCAAACTATAAGCTTGCATTAACCTTAATATTGACTACACGCGGTACTCCACAAATCTATTATGGAGATGAGATAGGAATGATGGGCGATAAGTCTAAGTTGGGCGATGGTGATATACGCCGTGATTTTCCTGGTGGCTGGAAAGGTGATGCACAAAATGCCTTTATAAATCCAACAGCCGAGCAAAATGAATATCAAGTTTTTACCAAAAAGCTATTAAACTACCGCAAGAATAAATCAGTCCTGCACACAGGAAAGCTCCTACAATACGTTCCCGAGCAAAATTGCTACGTGTATTTTAGACATAATGACAATAGCCGTGTGATGGTGATCATCAACAATAATCTCGAAGCGGTTTCTTTAGATATGAGCCGTTTTGCTGAAGGTCTAGGTAAAGCAAAAAACGGTTTGGATATTTTGTCAGATTCTGAAATTGACCTGTCGGGAACATTGCAAGTAGCTGGAAAAACGAGTCATGTTATCGATTTGGACAATTAGTATTTACCGATGCAGCTTTATGGGGTGCTATTCAAATTATCATTTGTCATAATAGTAAACTGATTTTTCATTCGGACCTAATTTGATAAATATTTTGAAGCCTATTCCATCGAGAATCGGGCAATGTCAAAAATGGTAGATGAAAAATGCACGCTTTCGCGAAAGCGAAATAATCCAATCACTTCCAAACACGACAATCAACAGGTAAGTGCAGGCAAGAAAATTTAAAATTATCTATATCAGAAATCGAAGTATCAATAAATAAATTTAATCATGAAAAAATACATCTGGTCACTTTTTATAGTGAGCTTTTTAGTCGCTTGTAAAGAGGCGCCTAAAACAGAAGAAACCGTCCAGGAAGAAACCATCGTGACCAATGAGGCCATCACCGATGAAGATCTGGAGAATGCGATTATTTATGAAGCCAACATCAGACAATATTCTGATGCTGGTACCTTTAATGAGTTTACAAAAGACATCCCGCAGCTTAAAGAGTTGGGTGTAAAAATCATCTGGTTGATGCCTATTTTTCCTATTTCTGAGAAAAACAGAAAGGCCAAAGGTGATCTTATGGTAGAAGATATTGAAGATGAAAATGAGCGCAAAAAATACTTGGGCAGCTATTACGCCGTGGCAGATTATACGGCCATCAATCCAGACCTGGGCAATGAAGAAGATCTGGATAATCTTATTGAAACGGCTCATGAGAACGGCATGTTTGTCATTCTGGATTGGGTTGCCAACCACACGGGCTGGGACAACAAATGGATTACAGAACATCCAGAATACTACACAAAAAATGAAGCTGGAGAGATCATCCATCCAGCAGGAACAGACTGGACAGACACGGCAGATTTAAATTATGACAATCCAGAGTTGCGTGAGGCGATGACAGCTTCCATGAAATACTGGGTAGAAAAGCATGATGTGGACGGTTTTAGATGTGATGTCGCTCATGAAGTTCCAACCGACTTCTGGAATGCTAACAACGCAGAACTCGAGACCATCAAACCACTATTCATGCTTGCCGAAAGTGAGAAAAAAGACCTTTTTGAATCGGCATTTGATATGGGATACAATTGGGAAGGTCATCATATCATGAATGAACTTGCCCAAGGGAAAATGGATGTGGCAGATTGGGATGCTTACATGAAAAAGATTGATACGATCTATCAAAAGGACGATATCCTTATGAATTTCATCACCAACCACGACGAGAACTCTTGGAATGGAACGGTGACCGAGCGCATGGGCGATGCTCAAGACGCCATGTTGACCTTTCAGTATGTAATTCCGGGAATGCCTTTGATCTATTCAGGTCAGGAATATGGCATGGATAAGCGCTTAAAGTTTTTTGAAAAGGATTCCATCCCAAAAACTAAAGGTCGTGTATGGGAACAAATGGAAAAATTAGGTGAGATCAAGGTGAACAACCCAGCACTTCATGGTGGTAAAAATGCAGCTGACTATAAACGCTTAGAAACACAAAATGAAAATGTTTATGCCATCCAGCGTTCTAAAGATGGTAAGAAAGTAATTTATATCGCTAACCTATCTGGAAATCCTACTAAAATGTCAGTAACTGGAATGAATGGCTCCTTTAGGGATTTAATGTCTGGCGCCACCGTAAATCTTAATGAAGGCGAGGCGACGGCCATGAGCCCGTATGCTTACATGTTACTGGAACCGACAGAATAATTTAGGACATATCACAAAATAAGAAGCTGCATCCATGGATGCGGCTTTTTTTATGGTAAAAATGGACTAGACCTGATCCGTATCCTTGCGGTACTTGATTAGGGAAATCCCTGCAAAAAAGAAGATAACTCCTAAAATAATGGATGGCCACTGGCCAGCTCCCAACGCAAGACTACCAAAGGCAGATAAGGTTCCTAAAATTAGGGCGATCGCACCGCCTACAGTCATAATTAATCAAAATATCTTGATCATAATATGGTTGATTTTTGGGTAAATGTATAAGAATCAATTCTAGTCGTTCACGCGTTTAACTGATTTTTAATGAAAGCACATGGAAGCTTTTAACACCGACATGATGAATAGAATTATTAGATTTTAAGAAGAGTTCGCTTTCGCGAAAGCGGCATTATCGTAAATTGTCCAACAAAATACAAAGACATGGATAAGACCTATTACGACCCAAAAGACTTAAGAAAATTTGGTAAGATCACTGAGTGGAGCGAGGAATTGGGAACCAAATTTTTTGACTATTACGGGAGCGTTTTTGAAGAAGGAGAACTCACCGCAAGGGAAAAATCGCTTATAGCACTAGCTGTATCGCACGCCGTTCAATGTCCTTATTGTATCGATGCTTATACCAGCGACTCATTAAAAAGAGGTGTGACTAAGGAACAAATGATGGAGGCCATTCACGTTGCTGGCGCTATAAAAGGCGGCGCTACCTTAGTTCACGGTGTCCAGATGATGAATAAGGTCAACAAGCTGGAAATGTAAGATCGTTGAGATTCTTGCAAAGCAAACCCAGTGATTTTTCAACACAGCATTTCATAAGCTTTACAGCAAACCTGAAGACACGCTTATACTAATGGATCTTCTTGTTATGTAAGTGTGGTTTCATTGAGCCAGTCTATCAAAGAATTCCTTGGAATGTAAAGATCATCCATCATTAATGACTAACATTTCATTGTAAGATCCGTTTTTGTTTGGATCTTAAGCGCTAGAGAATTGGTTTACAGTCCAGAATAGGATTTTAAACTATAATGGCAGGGTCATTGCAAAACTTCAGTGACATTTTTATCGTAATTATGTAATGTCCTTTGGACAACATCAAAATTAAAACTAGAAACACACGCATGAGTGTAGCAGTTAATACAAAGAAATCCCTTCACAAACGAGATTCAGACCTCGCAAATATCAATAAGCAACTTGAAATCCTGAACGGCGAACCGTTTTCAGATGGTGAGTTGCCATCCTTTGCAAAAAAGATCAAGGAAACAAATCAGTTTCCCTTGCGCCCTAAAAAGCTGGAAATCCTTCAGGTCAATGTAGGTTATATGTGCAACCAGGTTTGCGCGCACTGTCACGTGGACGCTGGACCAGATCGCAAGGAGATCATGACCCGCGATACCATGAGGCAAATCTTGGACGTAATCAAAACTACTGAAGCGCACACGCTAGACCTTACCGGTGGCGCGCCAGAGATGAATCCAGATTTCCGCTGGTTTGTGGAAGAAGCTGCTAAAGCTGGAATCCAGGACTTTATCGTTAGATCGAACTTGACTATTATAAGAGCAAATCCCAAGTATCACGATTTGCCAGACTTTTTCAAAAAACACAACATTCACGTTGTTTCTTCCATGCCGCACTGGACTAAGGGAAAAACAGACAAGCAGCGTGGTGACGGAGTTTTTGATAAATCCATTAAAGCCCTACAAGAACTCAATGAGCGTGGCTATGGCATGCCAGACAGTAACTTGAGACTTGATTTAGTTTACAATCCTAGCGGTGCTTATTTGCCCGGTGATCAGGCCAGTATGGAAAAGGAAATGAAAGCTGCCTTGATGGAAGATTTCGGGATTCACTTTCACAACCTTTTTGCGATTACCAATCTACCTATCGCAAGATTCCTGGATTATCTGGTAGCCAGTGAAAATTACGAGGACTATATGTACGCTCTCGTAGAGGCCTACAACCCGGCAGCGGTTCAAAATGTCATGTGTACCAATACCATTTCCATTTCTTGGGATGGTTGGTTGTACGATTGCGATTTTAACCAGATGCTTGATTTGAAAGTGGACAACAAGATCCAGCACATCAAAGATTACAATGAGGACCTTCTCAACGACCGTAAGATTCAGATTTCCCAACACTGTTATGGCTGTACGGCTGGTGCGGGAAGCAGTTGTCAAGGTGTTGTGACTAATTAACTAATTTATTTTTATTTCGCTTTCGCGAAAGCGAACAAACCAACAAATTTCCTAAACCATGAGCTACCTAAACGCTACTGAAGAACTTTATAGAGATGCCGCATTGGTGCCAGATGTTGGGCTGTGTTGTACGACCAATCCTGTTTGGGAATTGCCTGGTCTCAAGATTCCTAAGATCATGCAGGAAATGAATTACGGTTGTGGTTCTACTGTGCATGCGCGCGACTTAGGGAACAGTCCTAGAATACTATACGTGGGCGTTGGTGGTGGTATGGAACTATTGCAGTTTGCCTATTTCTCTAGACAAAAAGGTGGTGTTGTAGGTGTTGATGTGGTTCCAGAAATGCTAGAGGCATCCCGCAAAAATTTCAAAATCGCCGAAGAGGAAAACCCGTGGTTTAAAAGTGAGTTTGTTGAACTTCACAAAGGCGATGCTTTAAACCTACCAGTAGCCGATAATTCCATCGATGTCGCTGCGCAAAACTGCCTGTTCAATATCTTTAAGGAAGAAGATTTGAAAAAGGCAATTGAAGAGATGTACCGTGTCTTAAAACCTCATGGTAGATTGGTCATGAGCGACCCAACATGCGAGCAGGAAATGAACGATGCTTTAAGAAATGACGATCGTCTAAGAGCTTTATGCTTAAGCGGTTCATTGCCTATCGATCAATATGTAAAAGCCTTGACAGATGTAGGCTTTGGAACGATTGAAATAAGAGCGCGCAAACCGTATCGTATTCTCGATCCTAAAAATTACCCTACAGACGAATTGATCTACATTGAATCCATTGAGGTGGCAGCGATAAAGGATCCCATGCCAGAAGATGGACCATGTATCTTCACCGGTAAAGCCGCTATTTACTATGGTGACGATCGCCAGTTTGACGACGGTAAGGGACATGTGTTGTTAAAGAATCAACCACTGGCTATTTGCGATAAAACAGCACAAGCACTAAAGGATTTAGGCCGTGACGATATCTATTTTAGCGAGTCCACGTACCATTATGATGGTGGCGGTTGCTGTTAGAACTTGAATAAAAGTATATTTCACCTCTAATCCTGGTATCTAAGATCATTACAAGTCATTCAAATACTGCTATTCTCATCTTTGCACAAAATGCAGAGGCAGATGCTCAATACAAATCACTTGCTGCTAACCAGCAATTGATGGATGTCTTGAACAGTAGAGTCATTCAGCAGGTGGAAAAGAGTGGTCTTGATTACTTCCATTTTACAGAGAAGGAACAAGAAGGTATTGGGTTTGGTAAGCGATTTTCAAATGCCATTCAAAGGGTAATCAAAAAGGGATACGATCAAGTTATTTGTGTAGGTAACGACACACCACAGCTTTCCTGCGACCATCTTTTAAGAGCTGCAGATTCATTGAATCAAGGTAAAGCGGTCAACGGTCCATCGCTGGATGGTGGTTTTTATTTGATGGGTATTCACGCTTCATCTTTTGATGCTATTAGTTTTGAAAACCTGCCATGGCAAACCGGTCATCTGGCAACAAGTTATATGGAGCTGCTGGAACGGCAGTCTAAATCAGTCGATGTACTGGAACACCTTCATGACCTAGATGATGAGGACGATATCCATCAGCTTTTTAAGGGAAAGGATCTAAGATGGCACCTGGCACAACTCATTCTTGAAACACTTTATTTCAAGCCTGTCACATTTTCTTTAGAATTCTCAAATACCGAATCAGTTTCTCTGGAATCACCATTGAACAAAGGCTCGCCTATCTCTATCGCAGCTTAAGATTCGTTACCCTAATCAGGGTTTTTATTTCACTTTTTTTATTGATTACATGAAGAGAATTACTCTTGTCATGCTCCTGCTGTGTTGTATCACGAGTTGGGCGCAAATTACAATTACGGGAACCGTCAACGATGTGACAGGAACTCCCATAGCCTTTGCAAACGTTGCAGAGCGCGGTACTGAAAATGGTACGACAACTAATGTAGATGGAAGGTATTCCATTACCGTAGCTAATGATGCTGTTCTGGTATTTTCATACATAGGCTATCGAAGTCAGACGATTCCAATTAACAGTTCTACTGTTTTGAACATCACTCTACAAGAAGGCGATGCGCTTGATGAGGTTGTGATTACAGCTTTAGGAATCAAACGTGAAGAACGAGAGTTGGGATATGCCGTACAAACCTTGGATACAGAAGATATCCAAGAAGTAAAGTCGGTCAATCTGGTCGATAACCTTCAAGGTAAGGTGGCTGGTATTACCGTCACACCTGGCGCGACTGGCGTTGGTTCTTCGTCTAAAATAACCATACGTGGCGAGGCGAGTTTCTCTAACAACAATCCGTTATTTATCGTGGATGGAACGCCAGTCAATAACAACTCGGTTTTTAATTTTACGAATGAAGCCGCTGCTGGTTTTCAAGAAGTAGATTTTGGGAACGGAGCAGGTGAGATCAACCAAGATGACATCGCCAGTGTATCTGTACTCAAAGGACCTGCAGCCGCAGCACTTTACGGCACAAGAGCTGCCAATGGAGCCATTATCATAGAAACTAAAAGCGGCGGCAAAAAAAGAGGATTGGGTGTTTCATACAATACCAGCTTCTTTGTGGATAGTGCCTTCAAACTCCCAGAATTTCAGAATGAATTCGGTCAGGGAAACAGCGGTCAGTTTGAATACGTCGATGGTTTAGGTGGTGGTATCAATGATAACATATCCTATTCTTGGGGACCACGATTGGATCAAGGCACGTTGATCCCACAATTTGATAGTCCAGTGACTCTGCCAGATGGAACGGTAGTTCGCGGTGGTGATACCGCTTTATACAGCGGTCTGGACATCACGCCTACTCCTTTTGTGAGCCATCCAGATAATTTGAAGGATTTCTATGAAACTGGTTATACTGCGATCAACAATATATCGGTAAGCAATGGTTTTGAAAAAGGAGACTATCGATTGAGCTTTACAGATCTGCGCAGTGAGAGCATTATTCCTGGTGTGAATCTGGACCGTCAGACCGTTGCTGCAAAACTTAATTTTAGACCTGACGACCGTACAAGAATCAACGCCAGCATCAACTATGTGAATAGTGCATCAGACAATAGGCCGTCCAACGGTTATGGTAGTGAGAACGTCAACTACTCATTGGTCGCATGGGGACCACGTTCTTTAAACATTGACAGTTTGCGCGACTACTGGCAGCCTGGATTGGAAGGCGTGCAGCAGTACTCGTTCAACTATACGTTTTTTGATAATCCCTATTTCATACTCAAAGAAAACCGCAACAGCTTTGGTCGGGACAGGCTTTTTGGAAACATATCGCTTTCGCGAAAGCTAACTCCAGAGCTAACCGCAACCATACGATCTGGAATGGATTACAGCAACGAGAAGCGACGTTTCCTGCGCAACTATTCTTCCAATAGGTTTAGAAATGGAGCCTATGCAGAACATGACGTTTTCTACCGTGAGATCAACACAGACTTCCTGCTCAATTACAAAAAGCAATTTGGTGACATTAGTTTTGATGCCAGTGTTGGTGGTAATCGTTTGAACCAGACGGCGCAAACCACTCAAGTACAAACCACTAGCCTCGCACAACCAGGAATTTTCTCCTTGAACAATGCAGCGAGCCCTATTGAAACCTTTGGGTTTACTTCAGAGAAAAGGATTAATAGTTTGTACGCTTTCGCGAAAGCAGGCTACAAAAATTTCCTCTATCTGGACATCACAGCCCGTAACGACTGGTCCAGCGCGCTGGCAACACCATTCACGGCAGATAATACTTCATTCTTTTATCCATCCATATCGACCAGTTTTATCTTGAGCAATGTGGTTGAACTACCTAGAGTGATTGATTTTGCCAAAATACGCGCCAGTTATGCAGAGGTTGGTAACGATACCAATCCGTACCAGACTCAAGGAACTTTCCTGTCGCAAACGCCTGTAAATTCACAGCCTACGTTTACCAACCAGGATTTTATCCCAAATGCCAATTTGAAGCCAGAGACGACCTCAAGCATCGAGTTAGGTTTTGATGTGCGTTTGCTTAAACAGCGATTGAACCTTGATTTCACCTATTACAATGCCGTGACAGATGACCAGATACTTTCCTTGCCTATTGCCATCTCATCTGGATTTAGCCAGCAGGTTGTCAATGGAGGCTCGGTTAGAAATCAAGGCGTCGAAATTATTTTGAACGCCATTCCTGTTCAAAATGACAATTTCCAGTGGAGTTCCACCGTGAATTTTGCCAGCAGTAGAGCCATTGTTGAGAGCCTGCCGCAGGAAGATGGTCGTTTGACCTTGGGCTTTTCCAGAGTCTATGACAATGCCGACCAGACCGTTTTTCATCAAGTGGAAGAAGGTGGTCGCGTGGGCGATTTATATGGAACCGGTTACACACGCAATGAAGACGGCGAGTTTATTTTGACTCCAGCAGGTCGTTTTATCGCAGATCCAGAACTTAAAAAATTAGGTAACTACAATGCAGATTTCACTGTAGGGTTGACCAATTCATTCCAATACAAAAACTTTGATGCATCGTTCTTGTTGGACTGGAGACAAGGTGGGATTTTAGTTTCACGAACGCTGGCACTAGGTGCTGTTGGTGGCCAGTTGAACGACACCTCGTTTAGGCCAGAAGCTGGAATTGTTGCCGATGGAGTAGTCAATACAGGAACAGCGCAGAATCCAGTGTATGTTCAAAATACCACAGCGGTCACTGCAGAGAGTTATTACCGTCAGTTTTATGACCGTAACCATGAAGAGAACAATGTGTACGATGCGAGTTATTTGAAACTGCGTCAGTTCTCTATAGGTTACAATTTTGAATTGAAGGAAGGTGCTTTTGGCATCTTCGGCGATGGTGCAGATTTGCGCATTTCTTTGATAGGTAGAAACTTATTTGCCTTTAGTGAGATTCCACATTTTGATCCAGAGCAGCTGGCCGTGCAAGGCCAAGGCTTCGTCAATGGTGTCGAGGACATGTCCTATGCATCGACAAGAAGCATCGGTTTGAAAGCTGGTATCAATTTTTAAATTTTTTTCGCTTTCCTGCCTGCCGTCAGGCATGGCGCGAAAGCGAACTCAACCCATAATACATCCATGAAGATGAAACATATAAAACATTACAGCCTTATGATGGTGGCTTTTCTAGGTCTTGCCATTGTGTCCTGTACCAACGATTTTGAAGAATTAAATACAAATCCTAACGCTCCAGTAAGCGTACAGCCCAGCTTGCTGTTGAGACAGGTGATCTACGACTACGGCGAGCAAATGTCCTATGAAGGTTTTGTGGCTGGTGGTTTGTTAAGCCAGCACTTGACTGCACTGGATTTTAATCTCTTTGACCGCCATGCGTTGAAAAGTCCACAACTAGGTGGTGATCCATGGCCTATTTTTTATAGGAATTTGAGAGACAATGAAATCATTATCGAGCAGTCGCAAACCACGCCTGCCTTTGCGGTTTATGAAGGTCCAGCCTTGATTTTCAAAGCATACATGACCGCTGGCTTGACAGATATTTTTGGAGACGTGCCTTATACGGAAGCTTTTAAAGGACTGGACGGCACGGTGCAACCGGCTTATGATCTACAGGAAGATATCTATCTCCAGGAAAACGGAATTCTGGATAATCTAGATAAAGGTATTGCAGCCATTCAAGCTTACAACGGTTCGATTGCATTAGAAGGTGATGTGCTTTTTAATGGCGATCTGGATGCTTGGGTGCGATTTGCCAATAGTTTGAAGATAAAGGCACTGGTGCGTATCTCTTCAAAAGAGAATGTGAACGCAAGGTTACAAGCTGTTTATGCGGCACAGAATTACATTAGTTCCAACGATCAAAATGCAGTATTCAATTTTACCGATGGTGAGCCTAACAACTTTCGTATGGCGCGATTGAGAGCTGGTGACTTCAATAACTTTGTGATGAGCGAAACCATGGAAGAGGTTCTGGAAGGTTTGAATGATGATCGTATCAATGTGCTTTTTAGACCGCGAGCCAATAATGGCAACGGTGATGATTTTGAAGGATTGATCAACGGTATCGATGCCTCTTCTACCTCAGTAAGTCTTGCAGATTATTCTCTTGCAGGCACCATCTTTAGAGAAAATACGGGAATGCTGGATGCCAATTACATGACGGCATGGGAAACTAACTTTCTTTTAGCCGAAGCTGCTCAAAAGGGACTCATCACGGCACCAGCACAAGAATTGTACGAAACTGGAGTGGCACAAGCCTATGAATATTGGAATACGCCTTTACCAGCAGACTACCTCGCCACAACAGGTGCGTATGCGGCTAATGGCAACGATCCCATTGAGCAAATCATCACCCAAAAATGGATTGCCAATATGATCAATGGCTATGAAGGCTGGATTGAATACAGAAGAACAGGTTTTCCTGCATTGAAAAATGTTTCTGCCAGCTTGAATAACGGTTTAATTCCGGTAAGAATGCCTTATCCTGCAGAGGAAGCTGCCTTGAATGCTGATAATTATAGCACCGCTGCCACTGCAACAAATGACAACAGTATTAACGTACCAGTCTGGTGGGACGAGTAAGATGTAACGTCCCAAATTTTTGATTGAAGATTTTAAAAATTGGAAGCAAGCTGCTTCGAGCGACAGTCGAGAAGGAGCGGATAAACTTTTACAAATATTAGACTGAACAGTAATTGAAGATTTTAACACGCTAATTGTTCTCGACTGCGCTCGAACTGACATTTTACTAACTACTAACTACTAACTACTAACTACTAAACTTGGAATTCCTCACTCAAACATCAACATTACAATGGCTGCTTATTATAGGCAGTAGTGTGGTGTTTTTCATATTGGCACCTTACGCCAAAGATGTGGCGACCTTTTTTAAGGCACAGCATCGCGGTAAAGAACCCAATATGTTGATGTTGACGGGTAGTTTAATTATCTCTTGGATTTTTGCAAAGAGTATTACCAATGCGGCTAATCTTGGATTGGAATTTGGTCTGGTTGGCGGTGTGGCTTATGCAGGCTATTATTTGTCTTTTGCGGTAGCTGGACTTATTATTTATCAGCTGCGTACGGTTGGTGGTTATACCAGCATACATCATTTTCTGACTGATAAATATGGGCGCAGAGCTGTTGGTTTGTTTTCCATATTGATCAGTTTTAGGTTGTTTAATGAAGTGTGGTCCAACACGATGGTGATAGGAACCTACTTCGGTGATATGGGCAGCACGCCATACTATACAGCGATCATTGTTTTTACATTGCTAACGCTGGCCTATACCTTAAAAGGTGGTTTGAGTAGTTCCATATTTACAGACGTGATACAGATGGTACTATTTTCGGTGCTACTTATGATCATTCTCGGAGTCATTTTTGCCGAGCCGTCTGCTGATGTAGGCGAAATGATGACCAGCGGTACCTGGTCCATGGAAATGGGGTTGAACTTGTTTTTTGCGGCTGGACTGCAAAGCTTTAGCTATCCATTTCATGATCCCGTTTTGACAGATCGCGGATTTATCACCAGTCCACGCATCACAAGAAAAAGTTTCTTGTGGGCAGCTTTATTAGGCGGTTTGTGTATTGTTCTTTTTAGTTTAGTTGGTGTCTATGCACAACAAGCAGGATTACAGGGTCAAGCGGCTGTTGAGGTGGCTAAAAAGTTGGGAGTCGTTCTGTTGCTCATCATCAATTTTATCATGATCACCAGCGCTGCAAGTACGCTGGACAGCACGTTCTCCAGTTTTTCTAAGCTGTTAACGCTTGATTTAGGATTGGGTACTACCGTAAGTTTTGGACGACTCATGATGATTTTAGTAGCATTGTTGGGAACTATTCCTGTATTTCTGGACGCCGAAATCCTGAGCGCTACAACCATAAGCGGAACCATGGTGATAGGATTGACACCAGTCTTTCTTTTATGGAAGATGAAAGTGCCACAGATCAGTTATTTTTTGTCCGTAATTTGCGGCCTTATTTTCGGACTATTATTAGTATTTGAATGGTTCCCAGAATCACTCATCTACACAACAGGAAAATATGCATCCCTTTTATGGATCAACATTTATGGAGTTCTTCTTAGTTTCATCTTATTCTTATTGCCCACATGGATAAGAAGATCATAGAGTTAGGTCAAAAGACCGGCAGGATGCTACTATTCGGTGGCGTTTATAGCAATTTACAAGCGCTCGAAAGTTTGATGGAATTGGCACAAAGTCAAGGTATCACGGCAGAGAACTGCATCTGTACCGGCGACATCATAGGTTACTGCGGGCAGCCACAGGAAACCTTGGAGCAATTTCAAAAATGGGGCGCTCATAGCATTCTGGGTAATGTAGAGATCCAGTTGCGCGACGATCAGGAAGATTGCGGTTGCGATTTTACCACAGGCTCTAGATGCGATGGATTTAGTGAGATATGGTTCGCTTTCGCGAAAGCGAATCTTCACACCAGCTCAAAAAACTATTTCAAATCCTTGTCAGACCACATAACATTTAACTACGCGGGCAAACAGATAGCGTTGGTTCATGGAAGTTATGATCACGTGTCCCAATTCGTTTTCAAGTCCACAGACTGGACGCAAAAACAGACAAGTTTTGATGGATTAAAAGCGGATGTGATCATCGCAGGCCATTGTGGCTTGCCATTTGCAGATGATTATCAGGAAAAGCTATGGCTCAACGCTGGAGTGATAGGTATGCCGGCAAATGATGGCTCTGCGCAGACCTGGGCAATGATCATTGATGACAGCAATGGTTTTGAATTTGAGCATGTTCAGCTTTCTTATGATTATCAAACGGCCATGCAACAGATGCAAAAAAATGAGCTACCTATGGAATATGCCGCTACACTCGCTACAGGAATTTGGGACAATATGGAAATTCTTCCACCTGCCGAAAAGCAACTGCAGGGCAAAAAAATAGTATTGAATGAAATCACACAGCACTTTTAAAATGACGACTAAGAAACAGATTCTGGTAGCTGTGATGTTTTTTATGGGTGTGGCCATAGGCGCGGCGCAGTCCATCGATGAGGTTCTCAAGAAATACAATACCCAAAGCGTTCCCTACATAAGCGTACAAGAGCTCAAGATGAACTATCAAGATTATATCATATTGGATACTCGAAAACTCGAGGAATTTGAAGTAAGTCATTTGCCCAATGCCATCTGGGCTGGTGAATCGTTGAAGGATTGGAAAGGGTTGGCAAACACGGCAAATAAAAACAAACCTGTCGTGGTTTATTGCACAGTAGGTGTGCGCAGCGAGAATTACGGTGAAAAACTACAGGAAGCTGGATTTAGCGATGTCAAAAACCTTTACGGAAGTATATTTGCCTGGAAGGATGCCGGTTATGAAGTAGTAGATCAACAGGGCAAACCGACTGAGAATGTTCATACGTATTCAAAGGCATGGGCAAAATATTTGAAAACGGGAAACAAGTTAACTGGTAAGAACTAACACTATGGAAATCCCCAAATGGTTCTGGAAGATTTTATTCTACACTAGTTGTGTGGGAAGTGGCTACGTTCTTTTCCTTATGGCTACTGGAGATAGAGATCGTGGTTATATATGGTATCTCTTTTTGTTTTTGATGGCCTTGTGGTTTGCGATGCGACAGATGCGCAAATCATAATTTCATCATCAAATTGGAATCAATAAAAAACCCCAAGCCTTGGCTTGGGGTTTTTATTTTGGTCGACCATCAATTACAAGCCGAATGCTTCTTTTACCTTGTCGACAAAGTCAAGCTTCTCCCAAGTAAATAGCTCTACCTCTTTTGTGATTTTACCATTGTATGGGGATTCAAAAACTTTAGTCACCGTTTTGGGCTCGCGTCCCATGTGTCCGTAAGCTGCGGTATCTCTATAAATAGGATTGCGTAGTTTCAATCGGGATTCAATAGATGCAGGTCGCATGTCAAAGATGCTGGCTACTTTTTTTGCAATCTCTCCATCTGTCATATCTACAGTTGCGGTTCCGTAAGTATCCACGTGAATGGAAGTAGGTTCAACCACGCCTATCGCATATGAAACCTGAACTAACACCTCTGTGGCAAGTCCTGCTGCAACAAGGTTTTTGGCCACGTGTCTCGCAGCATAGGCTGCACTGCGGTCTACTTTTGATGGATCTTTACCAGAGAAGGCACCACCACCATGCGCTCCTTTGCCACCATAGGTATCCACGATGATTTTGCGACCGGTTAGTCCGGTATCACCATGAGGTCCGCCTATTACAAATTTACCGGTTGGATTGATATGGTAGGTAATATCGTCATTAAATAGTTTTTGCGCATAGGCAGGAAGCTGTTCCTGAACTCTAGGAATAAGAATCTCTACAAGATCCTTTTTGATCTTGGCAAGCATTTTATCATCATCTGCGTCAAATGGATCGTGTTGCGTAGAAATCACGATCGCGTCAATGCGTTGCGGGACGTTATCATCGCTGTATTCAATGGTGACCTGTGATTTTGCATCAGGTCTTAGATAGGTAATGTCCTTATTTTCACGACGTAGCTTTGCCAGCTCGATCAAGATTTTGTGTGAGATGTCCAACGCCAGCGGCATGTAATTCTCTGTCTCGTTAGTCGCATAGCCGAACATCATACCTTGATCACCGGCACCCTGTTCCTCTTTACTCTCACGATCGACACCTTGATTGATGTCTTGTGACTGCTCATGTATCAAAGAAATGACGCCACAGGAATCACCAGAGAATTGATATTCACCTTTAGTATATCCTATTTCATTGATGATCTCACGGGCGATGGTCTGAACATCCAGATAGGTATCAGATTTCACCTCGCCTGCAAGTACGACTTGTCCCGTGGTAACTAGAGTTTCACATGCTACTTTGGATTCAGGATCAAAAGCGAGAAAGTGATCCAGTAAGGCATCACTAATCTGGTCTGCAACTTTATCTGGGTGACCTTCACTCACAGATTCTGATGTAAATAAATAAGGCATATAAGTATTACGCTTTCGCGAAAGCGAACTCACTATAAGTTCTCTAACGTTTGATTAATAAATATAAAGGAAGGTAGACTGTGCGGGAAATACTTCTGGTTTAGCATTTGTGTCTTACTGAAATAAGACGAGGTTGCAATCAGTCAAATCAATCCTCTTTCAAGAGTCAAATATACATATTAGCAGTTGGCCACCATGGAACTCATCATACTTTTTATGACAGGTTTATGTAATATTCATTAAGGTAGTTCAATTGCAGTAGGTTGTTCCTGAGTGAAAATCTGGACTCCTAATTTTTAACAGCGAAATATTGTCATCACTTCTACACTATGAAGCCATCCAGTAGCAATAACGTCATTTCTATTATTATTCAAACCTAAACGAGTTGGGAATGGCTATTTTATATATAAAATAGTTTGAAATGAAATGATTGAACATCATACATTGAAATGGTATAAGTGTCTGTAAAACAATGATATAATTAAACATTGCCTAGTTTGAACGAACTTGAACCGTATGACACTAGATATCTAGAGAAAACGCATTCAATAACTTTGATCAATACAGTATGCAAACACTACCCATGAATACATCAAGAAGTATCAAGACTTCGTTTAAACCAAGCGTATGTCTTTAAACAAATACAGTAAAACCGTAACACAGGATCCAACGCAGCCGGCTGCACAAGCCATGTTGCATGCCATAGGTCTATCTAAGGAAGATTTGCAAAAACCTTTTGTCGGGATTGCCAGTACAGGTTATGAGGGAAATCCCTGTAACATGCACTTAAATGACTTGGCAAAACTGGTAAAGCAAGGAACCTTGGAAAAAAACCTTGTTGGTTTAATATTCAATACCATTGGTGTTAGCGACGGTATTTCTATGGGAACACCTGGAATGCGTTACTCATTACCTTCCAGAGATATCATCGCAGATTCCATGGAGACAGTCGTACAGGCCATGAGCTATGATGGACTTGTAACCGTGGTGGGTTGTGATAAAAATATGCCAGGAGCATTGATGGCGATGATAAGATTGGATCGTCCCAGCATTTTGGTGTACGGCGGTACCATAGATTCTGGTTGCCACAATGGCCAGAAGCTGGATGTAGTATCTGCTTTTGAAGCTTGGGGCAGCAAGGTTGCTGGTACCATGCAAGAAGAAGAATATCAAAGTATTGTGAAGAAAGCTTGTCCTGGCGCTGGTGCCTGCGGTGGCATGTACACGGCAAATACCATGGCCAGTTCTATAGAGGCACTTGGGATGGCCTTGCCTTACAATTCATCCAACCCTGCATTGAGCAAGGATAAACAACAAGAATCCATTGACGCAGGAAAAGCAATGCTCAACTTGTTGGAAAAGGACATCAAGCCATCTGATATCATAACTCGCAAATCATTAGAGAATGCGGTAAGATTGGTAACTATTTTAGGTGGATCTACTAATGCCGTACTTCACTTTCTTGCGATTGCCAGAGCGGCACAAATTGATTTTACACTTAAGGATTTCCAAAATATTAGTGACAACACACCATTCTTAGCAGATTTAAAACCTAGCGGGAAATACTTGATGGAAGACATCCACCGCATAGGTGGTATTCCAGCCGTCATGAAGTATTTGTTGAGTAAGGGATTGATCCATGGCGACTGTATGACCGTAACTGGAAAAACAGTTGCAGAGAATTTGAGAGATGTGCCAGATCTAACAGCAGATCAAGATGTGATCAAAACGGTAGAAGAACCCATCAAGGTTTCCGGTCACTTGAGGATGTTGTACGGCAATCTGGCAAGCGATGGTAGCGTTGCAAAAATCACTGGAAAAGAAGGGTTGCAATTCACAGGTAAGGCCAAAGTTTTTGATGGCGAGTATGCCGCAAACGACGGCATTCGTGATGGCCAGGTAAATAAAGGCGATGTTGTCGTTATAAGATATGAAGGTCCTAAAGGAGGTCCGGGAATGCCAGAAATGCTTAAACCTACAGCGGCCATTATGGGTGCGGGTTTAGGTAAGGAAGTAGCCTTGATAACTGATGGTCGATTCTCTGGCGGTACGCATGGCTTTGTGGTGGGACACATCACTCCAGAAGCTCAGGAAGGTGGCACCATCGCCCTCGTAAAAGATGGAGATACCATTACCATAGATGCCGTTTCCAATTCCATTATTCTGGAAGTATCAGATGAAGAATTGGAACAAAGAAAAAAACAATGGAAACAGCCACCACTCAAGTTTTCAAGAGGTGTGCTCTATAAATATGCACGAACAGTTTCAAATGCCTCAAAAGGCTGTGTGACTGACGAATTTTAAATAGCTGATTATGAAAGAACAAACAGCAACTCAAACCGCGCCCAGCGCCACCACGACAGAAAGAATGTCTGGGGCAGAAGCTATTATCAAATGCTTCCTTGCCGAAGGTGTGGATACCGTTTTCGGCTATCCTGGTGGTGCCATCATGCCGCTCTACGACAAGTTCTACGGCTATCAAGATCAGCTTAAGCATATTTTGACACGTCATGAGCAAGGTGCCACACACGCCGCACAAGGCTATGCACGTATTTCCAATAAAGTAGGCGTTGCCATTGCAACCTCTGGACCAGGAGCTACTAATCTTATCACTGGACTGGCAGACGCCATGATCGATTCCACACCATTGATTTGCGTCACGGGTCAGGTAGGGTCACACCTGCTGGGAACCGACGCGTTTCAGGAAACTGATATTGTTGGTATTTCCACACCAGTTACTAAGTGGAACACACAAATCACCAAGGCGGCAGATATCCCAACCGTTTTTGCCAAAGCCTTTTATATCGCACAAAGTGGCCGTCCAGGTCCAGTCTTGATTGATATTACTAAAGACGCACAGTTTGAAGAGTTTGATTTCGCTTACGCGAAATGTAATTCAATCAGAAGCTACGTACCTGTTCCAGAAACCACGCAAGGATCTATTGAAGCTGCTGCAAAAGCCATTAACGAAGCCAAAAAACCACTGATCGTTTGGGGTCAAGGCGTTGTGTTGGGCGAGGCAGAAGAAGAATTACTAGCAGTTATCGAAAAAGGTGGTATTCCAGCAGCCTGGACCATATTGGGAGCGAGTGCCGTTCCAACCTCACATGAACTCAACGTGGGAATGGTAGGAATGCATGGCAATTATGCACCTAACCTATTGACCAATGAGTGCGATGTGCTTATCGCCATCGGTATGCGATTTGACGACCGTGTGACCGGCGACTTATCGCGATATGCAAAACAAGCCAAAATCATTCATTTTGAAATTGATCCAGCTGAGGTCAGTAAAAATGTCCACGCAGATATTCCTGTTTTAGGTGATTCCAAAAAGACACTGGCCGCACTGTTACCTCTATTGGAAGAAAAAACCTATCCAGAATGGCGCCAGCAATTTGCTGATTTGTATCAAGTAGAGCTGGATAAAGTCATAAACGACGACATGAACCCAAAAACCGAAGGGTTGACCATGGCAGAGGTGATCCAGCAGATCAATAAAAAGTCTGCGAGTAAAGCAGCCATTGTTACTGATGTAGGACAGCATCAAATGGTGGCATGTCGTTATGCCGACTTCAAACAGACGCGCAGTAACATTACATCTGGAGGTTTGGGAACCATGGGCTTTGCCCTGCCAGCAGCCATAGGTGCAAAAATGGCCGCGCCAGATCGTCAAGTGGTGGCCGTGATAGGCGATGGTGGATACCAAATGACCATTCAAGAACTGGGAACTATTTTCCAGACTAAGGTGCCGGTCAAGATCGTCGTACTCAACAATGAATACCTGGGCATGGTGCGTCAATGGCAGCAGCTGTTTTTTGACAAGCGCTATGCCAGTACAGAAATGATCAATCCAGATTTTATCAAGATTGCAGAAGGTTATAACATCAAGGCAAAACTCGTGACAGACCGCAAGGATCTCGCTAGTGCCGTTGAAGAAATGATGAAATGTGACGAGGCCTATTTCCTTGAAGTACGAGTAGAAAAAGAAGGGAATGTTTTCCCTATGATTCCTACTGGTGCTGCGGTTTCAGAGATTCGATTGGAGTAAGAGAAGCTTGAACACATCAAGGATGAACAGCAAAGAAGGAAAGCTGGACGATATATCGCTTTCGCGAAAGCGAACCCATCAAAATGCACGAGTAAAAGAGAGTCAGTAAGGTCGTCTCGTCACGCCTTGAAAACATTAATTGTATGGAAAACAAAGAACAACTATATACCGTATCCATTTATACCGAGAATAATATTGGGTTGTTGAATCGCATATCTGCCATATTTCAACGTCGCCATATTAATATTGAAAGTATAAATACCAGTGCTTCAGAGATTGAGGATGTTTCTAGATGGACGATTCTAGTCAAGATGACTGAGGTCCAGATCAAAAAGATCATAGGCCAGATTGAGAAACAGGTAGAAGTCATCAAGGCATTTTATCATACTGAGGATGAGACCATCTATCAGGAATCCTGTCTTTTTAAAATCAAATCAGACCTTCTTTTTGAAGAGCGTCAAATACAAAATATCATCAAGGACAGCAACGCACGCATCGTGACGGTGAATAAAGAATATTTTGTGTTGGAGAAATCTGGCAGGCGCAGCGAGGTCGATCTATTATATCGAGAATTGAGTGCTTTTGGCATTCTTCAATTCAACCGTTCTGGACGCATTGCCGTCACTAAAGATGCCATGGAAATAACTAAAATGCTAGCCGC
Organism: Nonlabens agnitus; assembly: GCF_002994045.1. NCBI lineage: Bacteria > Pseudomonadati > Bacteroidota > Flavobacteriia > Flavobacteriales > Flavobacteriaceae > Nonlabens > Nonlabens agnitus. Next base: position 2,148,085 of record NZ_MQUC01000003.1, on the reverse strand, counting down.
ATTAAACTCATAAAAACCAAACAATGTCAAATTACTTTAACACCTTATCGCTTTCGCAAAAACTGGAACAACTCTCCAAATGCCGCTTCATGGAGCAGGCAGAATTTGAAAATGGTGTCGATGCCCTTAAAGGAAAAAAAATAACCATCGTAGGTTGCGGTGCTCAAGGATTGAATCAAGGTTTGAACATGCGTGATTCTGGTCTTGATATTTCTTACGCACTTAGAAAAGAAGCTATAGAACAACAAAGACAATCCTATAAAAACGCTACAGAAAACGGCTTTACCGTTGGGACCTATGAAGAACTGATACCACAATCAGACCTCGTACTCAATCTAACGCCAGACAAGCAGCACAGTGCTGTGGTAAAAGCGGTAATGCCGCACATGAAAAATGGTGCCACGCTTTCCTACTCGCACGGTTTCAACATCGTGGAAGAAGGCCAAAAAATCAGGGAAGATATTACCGTGATCATGGTAGCACCTAAATGTCCAGGATCTGAGGTTAGAGAAGAATATAAGAGAGGTTTTGGGGTTCCTACCTTGATTGCCGTACATCCAGAAAATGATCCAGAAAACAAAGGTTGGGATCAAGCCAAAGCTTACGCGATCGCCACTGGTGGTCATAAAGCTGGTGTATTGGAATCTTCTTTTGTGGCAGAGGTGAAGAGCGACCTGATGGGCGAGCAAACCATTTTATGTGGTGTGTTGCAAACGGCCTCTATTTTATTGTACGATAAAATGGTCGCACAGGGAACGCCAGAAGGCTATGCATCAAACTTGATCCAGTACGGCTGGGAACGTATTACAGAGGCACTCAAACATGGTGGTATTACCAACATGATGGATAGGCTGGACAATGTTTCAAAGATTAAGGCCTATGAGCTTTCTGAAGAATTGAAAGACATCATGAGACCTCTATTTGTCAAGCATCAAGACGATATCATGTCGGGTCATTTTTCACAAACCATGATGGAAGACTGGGCAAATGATGATAAGAACCTCTTGAAATGGCGCGCCGAAACTGAAAACACCGCATTTGAGAAATCCACAGCGACGGGCGATATCAAGGAGCAGGAATATTTTGATAACGGTGTTGCTATGGTAGCCTTTATAAAAGCTGGTGTAGAACTTGCGTTTGAGACGATGGTTGCCTCTGGGATCGTTGAGGAAAGCGCTTACTATGAGTCTTTGCACGAGTTGCCATTGATCGCAAACACGGTAGCTAGAAAGAAGCTGTTTGAGATGAACCGCATCATTTCTGACACGGCAGAATATGGCTGCTACTTGTTTGACCATGCTGCAAAACCTTTATTGTCTGATTATGTCAATGGACTGGATAAAGCTCTTATAGGTAACGCTTTCGCGAAAGCGGAACGCATCGACAATCACAAACTCATAGCCATAAACAAAGCCATTAGAAACCATCCTATTGAAAGCGTAGGCGCAAAGTTGCGCGACTCCATGACCGCTATGAAATCCATCTAAGATGATTGAAACGCAGGTGTATTATCCAAAAATGGAGGACATCAAGGCTGCCGCAAACCGTTTACAGGACGTGGCTTCCTTGACGCCACTACAATTGAATGAATTGTATTCCAACAAGTATGGTTGCCAGGTGTACTTTAAGAGAGAAGATCTGCAAACGGTACGTTCCTATAAAATAAGAGGTGCCTACAACAAGATTTCTACCTTAAGGGAAGACCAACGTCCTAATGGGATTGTCTGTGCAAGTGCGGGAAACCATGCGCAAGGTGTGGCAATGTCTTGCAAAGTGTTGCAAATTCATGGAACGATCTACATGCCGTCGCCCACACCAGTTCAAAAAATTGATCAGGTAAAGATGCATGGCGGTAGGTTTGTCGATGTGATCCTGCACGGTGATACATTTGATGATGCATACGCCGCTGCAGTCGCAGAAAATGAGAAGCAAGGCAAATGTTTTATCCATCCTTTTGATGATGAAAAGGTGATTGAAGGTCAAGCGACCGTAGGACTTGAAATTATGGAACAGACTGCAGTGGATATTGATTACCTGATCATGCCTATAGGTGGTGGTGGTTTATCAGCTGGTGTTTCTGCGGTATTTAAAGAGCTTTCACCAGCTACCAAAATCATAGGTGTAGAACCTACAGGAGCACCTTCCATGGGTACTTCCATTTTTAATAGACAAAACACTACACTGGATAACATAGAAAGCTTTGTGGATGGTGCCGCTGTTAAAAGAGTTGGTGAACGCAACTTTGAAATTTGTCAAAGAAACCTGGAACGTGTTATCAACGTTCCAGAAGGTGCTATTTGCCAGACGATTTTAGATCTATACAATCAACAAGCTATTGTAGTAGAGCCTGCAGGCGCTATGAGCATCACCGCATTGGAACAATTGCGGGACGAGATTAAAGGCAAGAACGTGGTCTGCGTGGTAAGCGGTAGCAATAATGATATCACTAGAACGGCAGAGATTAAAGAGCGTGCTTTACTGCAATCACAACTCAAACATTATTTTATCGTGCGATTCCCGCAACGAGCTGGTGCTTTACGAGAATTTGTTGAAAAAGTACTAGGTCCCAATGATGACATCACTCATTTTGAGTACACTAAAAAAACCAATCGCATTAATGGAAGTGCCGTAGTAGGCATTGAACTCAAATCTACCGAAGATTTTGATTCACTCCTAGAGCGAATGAAAGCACTCCATTTTTATGGGGACTACATCAATGATAACCCAACCTTATTCGAGTTTTTGGTTTGATATAACATCAGCGTAAAACTGTATGAATAATGAGGTGTTATCTTCAATATTTAAAACCTAACCAATGAGCCAAACAACAATACCACAACAATTTCAAATCACGTCACAGCTGCACCAAAACAGTTATTTGGTAGGCGGTCAACTTATAGAATGGCAAGGCGAAGTTTCTGAGGTATATTCTACCATATCGTCTACAGATAACTATGAACCTACGTTATTAGGTACGATTCCTACATTAGGAGAAAAGGAAGCTTTGGACGCACTTGATGCCGCAGTGGTGGCATATGATAAAGGGAAAGGTTTGTGGCCTACCATGAAAGTAGTGGATCGCATCAACTGCATGGAAAAGTTTGTGGCACAAATGAAAACAAAGCGCGATGAGGTTGTAAATCTGCTTATGTGGGAAATAGGTAAGAACCTTCCTGATTCTGAAAAGGAATTTGATCGTACCGTAGATTACATATATGATACCATTGAAGACTACAAACAAATGGATCGAGACAGTGCCAAGTTTCAAAAGCACGACGGTGTCAATGCCCACATAAGACGTGGACCACTAGGTGTTGTCTTGTGTTTGGGACCTTATAATTACCCATTAAATGAAACCTTCGCATTATTGATTCCTGCATTGATTATGGGAAACACGGCCATTTTTAAGCCTGCCAAGCATGGTGTGTTACTTATATCACCTTTGCTGGAAGCATTTAGATCCAGCTTTCCAGCGGGCGTGGTCAACATCATTTACGGGCGTGGTAGAGTAGTGGCATCGCCCATCATGCAATCAGGAAAAGTGGATGTGCTGGCATTGATTGGTAACAGCAAAAGCGCCAATGCACTACAAAACCAACATCCTAAGAGTAACCGACTTAGACTCGTATTAGGGTTGGAAGCCAAAAATCCCGCTATCGTTTTAAAGGATGCCAACTTAGATCTTGCTATTGAGGAATGTATCGCAGGTGCTACATCCTTTAATGGTCAACGTTGTACCGCACTCAAGATTCTTTATGTTCATGAAGATATTGTTGAGGAGTTTAACAAAAGGTTTGCGGCTAAAGTAGATGCCTTGAAGTTTGGGAATCCATGGGAAAGTGGCGTCAAATTAACTCCTTTGCCAGAACCAGACAAGCCAGCTTACATACAAGAATTGATCGATGATGCGACAAACAAAGGAGCCAAAATCATTAATAAAAAAGGTGGACAAACCACCGAGAACTACATTTTCCCTGCCGTGCTATATCCAGTAACTAAGGACATGCGCGTTTTTCAAGAAGAGCAATTTGGGCCAGTGATTCCAGTAGTTTCATTCAAGGACATTGATGAGCCGTTGGATGATATGGCAGCTTCCAATTACGGGCAACAGGTCAGTTTATTTGGTCAGGACATTAAGACGCTAGCGCCATTGATTGATACATTGGTGAACCTAGTTTGCCGTGTGAATCTAAATAGTTCCTGCCAGCGTGGTCCAGATGTGTATCCATTTACTGGTAGAAAGGACAGTGCTGTGGCTACCTTGAGTGTTCACGATGCATTACGCTCGTTCTCGATTCGAACTTTTGTAGCTTCAAAGGATAATGAGGCCAACAATGCGATTCTACAGGAACTGCTGCAATCCAGAAGTTCTAATTTTGTGAGTACGGATTATATACTTTAAATATAACTAAACGATTAGTTTAACTAATTTTTTAGTTATATTTGAATTCATTACTATAAACGCATGAACTTAAATATCTCAATAAAACTGGCTTACATTTTTTTCTTTTCAATATTAATCATTGGATGTGGGGAAAAAAAGGCAAAGAATACTATTGAAAATGCAAAGGCAAATAAGATATCTGTATACAATTTTGATGACGAGCAACAATTAAACCAATATAGAAAGTTGAAATTAGATGAGACGCATCCAAATCTTCTAAATCCTGAAATTTCTAACTCTGATTATGATGATGTAAAAGCCGCCTGGGTTGATCTACATCAAAATATTGGTGATTTTATGGATGAAAATGACTTTCAATGGCAAACCACAGATAGTACTATTACAGTGGTACATAAATTCTACTTTGATTCAGAGGGTAATATTGAAAACTATTTTTTTAACGTTATCAACGAAAGCATAAGCTTTGAAAATAAAGAACAGTTTTCAAATTTGATTTCAAATTTTGCGATAATTAATAGTATCTCTTACCAAAGTGATGGAAAGTTTGCACAATGCGGTAAAACTAGGTATTTAAATTATTGAGAATTTGATAATAGTTCGCTTTCGCGAAAGCGAACTTTCCCCAAACAAAAAAAAGCGCCCCAAAAGGCGCTTTTCTCAATCATAGATCTAGGGACCTTAAATTATAGTGGATTGACCCAAGTGAATGTTGTTGAAGTTTGCATTGGTATCGTAGGGATGTGCAATAAAATCTGCTATGAAGTCACCTACTTTACTGGTGGTAATGTTGTTGTAGTTATCATTTAAATCTGGTGTTGTTATACCAAGTTCTAAAGATCGATCAACAGCCATTTTAATCAATTCAGCTTCGTTATGAAGATCAAAGTGTTCCAGCAACATCGCAGCGCTCAATATGGAAGCAATAGGGTTCGCGATGTTTTTTCCAGCACCTTCTGGATAGGAACCGTGAATAGGTTCAAACATGGCATACTTATCACCAACGGATGCGCTGGCCAAAAGGCCAATGGAACCGCCTATGACGCTCGCCTCGTCGCTAATGACATCACCAAAAAGGTTTTCAGTCAAAATCACATCAAACTGCGATGGATTCAAGATCATTTGCATCGCAGCATTGTCCACAAAAAGGAAATCCAGTTGTACGTCAGGATATTGGGTGGCTAGTTCTGTAACGACACGTCTCCATAGTCTTGATGTTTCCAGTACATTGGCTTTGTCTACTAACGTCACTTTATTGCGTCTGGATTGGGCCGCTTTAAAAGCTTGATGGGCAATACGTTCAATTTCTTCGCGAGAATAAGCGCACAAATCAGAGGCGTGATTACCGTCCTCGCTCAAATGCTTTTCGCCAAAATAAATGCCACCCGTCAACTCGCGGTAGATAGAGATGTCCGTGCCCGCGATAATGTCGCGTTTCAACGGTGATTTTTCTAGCAAAGCTTCATAAGCCTTTACAGGTCGCACGTTGGCATATAGGCCTAGTTCCTTGCGCAATTTGAGTAGGCCTTGTTCAGGTCGTACTTTGGCAGTAGGGTCGTAATCATACTTGGGATGACCTATGGCTCCAAATAGAATGGCGTCTGTAGATTTACAAAGATCCAAAGTTTTTTCAGGCAACGGATCGTTAAATTGATCGATGGCTGTAGCGCCTACAGCCGCGTTCTTGAACACAAACCGGTGGTCAAACTCGACCGCTATCGCTTTCAACACTTTTACAGCTTGAGCTGTAACCTCGGGTCCTATGCCGTCTCCCGATAAAACTGCAATATTTAATTTCATATAATCTTGTTGATAATGTATAATAAGCGTTTGATGCTCGCTAGGGCAATGACTTCAAAAATTCATTCAATAGTTATTAATGACCAATGACTCTTTAAAATGGTCTCTCTTTTTCAAATTGTTCGATCACCTCTTTTTTACTCAGTAAATAATCAATATCGTCATACCCATTAATCATACAGGTTTTTTTATAGGGATCGATATCAAAAAATTCTTGAAAGGAAGTTCCTTCTACACTTATGGTTTGCTTCTCTAGGTTTACTTGTAATAATGTTTCTGGATTTGCGGTGATGGTATCTAGCAGGACTTTTAAGAATTCTGGTGTTACCTGAATAGGCAACAAACCGTTATTAAGGGCATTACCTTTAAAAATATCTGCAAAATAGCTGGATACGATCACCTTGAAACCATAGTCAGTCAATGCCCATGCGGCATGTTCCCTACTAGAGCCACAACCGAAGTTATCTCCAGCTACTAAGATTTTTCCTTCGTACCTGTCATCGTTCAAGGCAAAATTCTCATTAATAGATCCGTCCTTTTTGAAACGCCAGTCTCTAAAAGCATTCTCACCAAATCCTTCACGATGGGTCGCTTTCAAAAAACGAGCAGGAATGATCTGGTCAGTATCAATATTTTCAATCTTAAGGGGTATCGCTCGAGAGGTAAGTGTTGCAAATTTCTCCATTAGTTCATCATCTTTGTAAAGTCCACAATCTTTCCTTCTACAGCCGTAGCAGCAGCTAACAATGGGCTAGCTAGAATCGTTCTACTACCTTGGCCTTGTCTTCCCTCAAAATTTCTATTGGAAGTACTTACACAATATTCACCTTGAGGTATTTTGTCATCATTCATGGCAAGGCAAGCGCTACAACCTGGCTGGCGCAGTTCAAAGCCTGCAGCATCAAAAATATCTTTCAAGCCTTCTTCAATGATCTGGGATTCGACCTGTTTGCTTCCAGGAACCAACCAAGCTGTTACATTGCTGGCTTTTTGTTTTCCCTTGATAAAACTTGCAGCTACCCTAAAGTCTTCTATTCTTGAATTGGTACAGCTACCTATAAAAACATAGTTAATGGGCTTGTTTATCAAAGACTCTCCTTTTTTGAAATCCATATATTCAAGGGATTTTTCAAAAGAAGTATCATCCGTATCTGGAATAGTTTCAGTGACTTTGATTCCCATTCCTGGATTGGTACCATAGGTCAACATAGGTTCTATGTCTGCCGCATCAAAGAAATATTCTTTATGAAAAACAGCATCATCATCAGTGGGAAGTGTTTTCCAATAAGCTACCTTTTTTTCAAACTCTTCTCCTTGTGGTGCAAATTTTCTTCCTTTCACATACTCAAAAGTCGTTTGGTCTGGAGCAATCATGCCGCCACGAGCACCCATTTCTATACTCATATTACAAACGGTCATGCGACCTTCCATGGACATATTTTTAAACACATCACCAGCATATTCACAGAAGTATCCGGTTCCTGCATTGGTGCCCAATTTTGAGATGATATAGAGAATAACATCCTTAGGCAAAACTCCTTTTTTAAGCTCACCGTTCACCGTAACGCGCAGGCTTTTTGGCTTGGTCAACAACAAACATTGACTGGCAAAAACTTGAGCTACCTGACTGGTTCCAATCCCAAAAGCTATACTGCCGAAGGCACCATGCGTTGAGGTATGTGAATCACCGCAAACGATCGTCATTCCTGGCTGGGTGATTCCCAGTTCTGGAGCCATAATATGAACGATTCCATTGTATTTATGGCCTAGTTCGTAAAGAGTGATATTGTTCTTTGCACAATTCTCTGTCAATTGTCTCAATTGGTTTCTGGACAGTTCATCCTTAACAGGTAAATGTTGGTTTTGGGTTGGTGTATTATGATCTGCCGTGGCGACGATTTGATCAGGTCTCGCTACAGGAATATTACGGGCTTCTAATTCATTAAAAGCTTGCGGACTGGTCACCTCGTGAATCAAGTGTTTGTCAATGTATAAAATCTGTGGTCCATTCTCGATGGCGTCCACCACATGGGTGTCCCAGACTTTATCAAATAATGTTTTTTTCATGAATGGTTTTATTCGTTTTCTTCTTTCCTAGCTATTCGGCAGGCAAGCGGGAAATTGATCAATAGATCTATATCAATACTTAATAGAAATAATTAAGCAGAAATAATCTCTCTATACAAGTGACTCTTCTCAATAATTTGATGGATGTCATCATCCTTAATTTCTTTCTTGCGATCTGCAAACTCCAAAAACTTGGAATACACCACATCCAGCTGCAGTTTTGTAAGCTCATAACCCACAATCTTAGCGCGGTAGGCTAGGGCAGCTCGTCCGGAACGTGCGGTGAGTACTATGGCAGATTCAGTTACACCTACATCCTTAGGATCGATGATCTCATAGGTTGCGCGATTTTTAATCACACCATCCTGATGTATTCCTGAACTGTGTGCAAAAGCATTGGCACCTACGATGGCTTTATTGGGTTGTGTGTAAATGCCCATGCTATCACTGACTAACTGGCTAATTCCAAACAGTTGTCGTGTGTCGATATTCGTATCTAGGTCTAGGTATGGATGCTGTTTAAGCACCATGACGACTTCTTCCAGCGCGGTGTTTCCAGCACGTTCGCCTATACCATTTATGGTGCACTCAATTTGTCTGGCACCATTTATCACACCTTCAATAGAGTTTGCCGTGGCAAGTCCCAAGTCATTGTGACAGTGAACGGAAAGGATGGCTTTGTCAATACCTTTGACGTTTTCCTTTAGATATTTGATCTTCGCTCCATACTCGCTAGGCAAGCAATAACCAGTTGTGTCTGGAATGTTGAGCACCGTTGCACCAGCCTTAATGGCGGCCTCGCAAACTCTGGCTAGATAATCATTATCGGTTCTTCCGGCATCTTCTGCATAGAATTCCACGTCTTCCACAAATGATTTGGCATAGCTTACGGCCTTAAAGGCGCGTTCAATAATCTGCTCTCTGGAAGCCTTGAACTTGTGTTTGATATGGGAATCTGACGTTCCAATTCCTGTATGGACCCTGGGTTTTACGGCATGCTTCAAAGCATCTGCTGCGACTGTGATGTCGTTTTCCACCGCTCGGGTAAGGCCGCAAACGGTAGCATTTTGAACCATTTTTGAAATCTCAACGACAGACTGGAAATCACCAGGACTTGATACTGGGAAACCAGCCTCGATCACGTCAACACCTAGACCGTCCAGTCGTTGTGCGATGCGTACTTTCTGGTCAGTATTGAGCTTGCAACCGGGAACTTGCTCGCCGTCTCTTAAAGTCGTATCAAAGATTTGAACGTTGTTTTTTGACATTTGGGCTACTTAAATATTACTATTGTTACACTAATGTATCTTTAGTGTTTCGCTTTCGCGAAAGCGAAACAACCCAACCTACGATGTTCAAACCACATCTAGGATGTCTAATTATCTGAAATACTGTAAGTTGAAATAGTAATTAATTGATGACAAAGGACCAAAAAGACCCTTTATTTGTACTGATTAAGTCTTTGACTAAGTCTGAAAAACGCCAATTCAAACTCTATGTAGGTAGATTGGGTGTGAATGCAGATTCAAAATTTTTGAATCTTTTCAACGTTTTGGACAAGGCAAATACGTACACTGAAAAGCTGATCTTAAGCTCTACCGACATCAATAAGAGGCAACTGGCAAACGTAAAAGCACACCTTTACAAACAAGTATTGATAAGCCTCAAGCTCAATCCAGCGCACCAAAACATACGATCACAAATTAGGGAACAGCTTGATTTTGCCTCTATACTTTATCACAAAGGCTTGTATAATCAAGGATTGAAAATTCTGGATAAAGCCAAGGAACTTGCTCTTAACAACGAAGAAAAAAACCTGGCCTATGAGATCGTCGAGTTAGAAAAGGTGATTGAATCACAGTATATCACTAGAAGCATTAGCAACCGTGCAGACCAGCTTTCCATACAGGCCAAAGAGTTGAGCACTGCCAATGTCCTTACCAGTAAATTGTCCAATCTTTCACTACAGCTTTATGGACTATTACTCAAAACAGGTTATGTCAAGGACGAGGAAGAAAGCCAGCAAATCACAGAATACTTCAATGCAAGATTGCCCAAGTACGACATCGCAGATTTAGGTTTTAGAGAAAAACTGTGGTTGTACAAGGCCTATTTATGGTACGGTTTTCTGATGCAGGATTTTTTGAGTTGCTATAAGTATGCGACAAAATGGGTCGAGCTGTTCTATGAGCATCCTAATATGATCCAGCTGAATCCTGTGTTTTTTCTAAAGGGAAACAATTATTTACTGGAGGCACTTTTCTTTTTAAGAAGAAAGGAAAAATTTGATAAAAGGCTTGCCATACTTGAAGAAACCGTCAACGACGGCAATTTCCCAGACAATGAAAATGTGGCTGCGCTCTCGTTCTTATACCTCAACTTGAATAAGGTAAATGCCTATTTTATTGACGGTAGTTTTAGTGATGGGTTATTCTTGATTCCTAAGATTGAAAAGGAATTAAAATCTTTCAAAAGCAAGATTGATGAACACCATCAAATGGTTTTCTATTACAAGTTTGCTAGTATGCATTTTGGTGCTGGGAACAATCTTGAAACCATTTATTACCTGGAGAAAATCATCAATAACAAATCATTGACCATGCGAGAAGACTTGTTGTGTTTTTCCAGAATCTTGAGTGTCATTGCACATTATGAAGCTGGTAAAGACGAACACCTCGAGGCAGATTTGAGGGAAACCTACAAGTTCCTGATCAAGATGAACGACTTGCATGAGGTGCAAAATGAGCTTATTAGATTTATACGGGATTTAGGCAATATTTATCCTCAAGATTTGAAATCTGCGTTTAAAAAGCTGTTGGAAAAACTTAAAGTTTATGAAGATCACCCATTTGAGCGCCGTGCTTTTTTGTACCTCGACATTATTTCCTGGCTGGAAAGTAAAATTTCAAATATGACTGTAGGTCAAGTTATTAGGGGTAAATTTTCACAAGAAAAAGGATAGTATTTTTATTACCCTAGTAATTTAGTAGGTAAATAATCTGTTAAAAATTTGGATTAACCATTTTATTTATTGAATCTTTACATTCACGTTCATAACCATACTGAAATTATCAAGAAAGGACGAGGGAACAGACCCATCGACTCCTTAGCAACCCTTCATTTATGTGATCCATAAGTGATGAAGGTGCTAATTTCTGCTCGCATCTCGCGAGACAAGATGATACACATGTAAGTAGGTTACACTACCACAAGTTTCTTTTTTGATTTTTCCTTATTGCGCAAGCGATAGGGCAAATTCGTATTTCTATTGGTTCTGGGCATTAATCTAATTTCTAATTTAAAAAAGAAACAAAATGTCAGATCAAAAATTTTCAACCCAAGCATTACACACCGGTCACGATGTAACAAAGAATGGAGGTACACGAGCAGTGCCATTGTATCAATCCACTGCTTATGTATTCAATAACAGCGATCACGCTGCAAACCTTTTTTCATTGTCAGAACCAGGCTGGATCTACACCAGGCTCAATAACCCAACCGTTGATGTGCTGGAACAACGCCTCGCTGCACTTGAAGGTGGCATCGCCGCAGTTGCTACAGCTTCTGGAACGGCTGCGATCTCTACTACCTTATTGACACTGCTTAGAGCTGGTGATCATATCGTTGCGAGTAATTCGCTTTATGGCGGCACCTACAATTTGCTTTCGGTTACCTTACCACGCCTGGGAATCACAACCACATTTGTGAATCCTAATGATGACGATGCTTTCGCGAAAGCGAGACAAGAAAACACACGCGCCATTTTTGTAGAATCTCTAGGAAATCCTAAACTGGATGTACTCGATCTTAAAAAAATAAGCGCTCAGGCCAAAGATGCCAAAGTCCCATTAATCGTGGACAATACTGTCGCAACGCCTTACTTGTTAAATCCAATTGAGCATGGTGCCAATATCGTTATTCACTCCTTGACAAAGTACATCAATGGTAACGGTACGGCTCTAGGTGGTATCATCATTGACGCAGGAACCTTTGACTGGACTAACGGTAAATTCCCAGAATTTACAGAGCCGTCTGCAGGTTATCACGGACTCGTTTATAGCGAGGCTCTAGAAGCTGCGGCGTTTATCGCCAAGGTAAGAATAGAAGGCCTGCGCGATCTAGGTGGCGCTATTTCACCATTCAATGCATGGCAAATCATCCAAGGATTGGAAACCTTGCAACTGCGTATCAAGCAACATAGTCAAAACGCTCTTGAACTGGCTACCTGGCTTAAAGAGCAAGACGATGTGGCATGGGTAAATTATCCAGGACTCGAGTCCAGCGATTACTACGATCTTGCTCAAGAATACTTGCCAAAAGGTCAAAGTGGTATCGTTACATTTGGTGTTAAAGGTGGCTATGAAAATGCCAAGAAAGTGGTGGATAGCGCCAAGGTATTCTCGTTACTAGCCAACATAGGAGATACAAAATCTCTCATCATTCACCCGGCAAGTACTACTCACCAGCAACTTAAAGATGAAGATCAATTGAGCACTGGTGTGACTAAGGACTTGATCAGATTGTCTGTAGGACTTGAGGATCTTGAAGATTTGAAGTCTGATTTGCTTAACGCTTTCAAGAGCATCAAATCCACGGTGACGGCCTAGATGTCAAAAAAGCTTCAATACATATCTATTCCAGACCTAAAGCTTAGGTCAGGTAAAGTCCAGGATATTAGTGTTTCGTACCAGGTTTTTGGGCGTGAGTTGCATACCGCGCCCATTATTCTGGTCAATCACGCCTTGACGGGAAACTCCAGTATTGATCAATGGTGGGAACCTCTGGTGGGCGCTGGAAAGGTGCTGGACACAGACCGTTTCACATTGCTGGCTTTTGATATCCCTGGTAATGGTTATGATGGTGATGTGGATCGATTGATCTATAACTATCAAGAATGGTGTCTGGCAGATGTAGGTCTCGCTTTCGCGAAAGCGATACAAAGCTTAAAAATCCATACCATCGACATAGGTATAGGTGGCAGTATAGGCGGCGCCTTGTTGTGGGAAATGATCGCCATTGAACCAAAGTTATTTAGAACCATCATACCTATTGCCGCAGACTGGAAGGCAACTGATTGGCTCGTGGCTTGTTGCCACGTACAGGATTCCATTCTCAATACATCCAGTGCACCGCTGGAAGTCGCCAGACAGCATGCTATGACTTTTTATAGATCGCCGCAAGGATTGACCAGTAAATTTCACCGTGAAAAAGTGGCGGGCTCATTTGCAGTGAACAACTGGTTGGATTATCATGGAAAAGCCTTGGATCAAAGATTTAGCTTACCCGCATATCGATTATTGAATCACCTTCTAGCCAGCACAGATGCTGCTGCTTGTTACGATAATTCCATTGAAGAAATGGTAGGACGATCCACCACATCTATTGAATTGATTGCCGTAGACAGCGATGGGTTTTTTGTAGCACAGGAAGATCGCGATACGTATGCATTACTCAAGGAGTCTCACGAAATAAAATACCACGAGATTCAAAGCTTGCACGGTCACGATGCCTTTTTGATGGAACACGACCAGGTCAAATTTATAGTTTCCAAAATCCTGAGGCACCATTTAAAGGAAGTCGATGCCACCTAGGGCATGATTTTCATTGGGAAACCAATAAATAACATCAACATGAAAACAATACACCTCTATATTTTCGGCTTAGGAAATGTGGGCAGTAAGCTCATACAACAAGTTCTTGAAAGCCATGAATTTTTTAAAAAACAACAGCACCTAAACTTGCGCATTGTAGGTCTGGCCAATTCACGCAGGGTTTACACCACATCAAAAGGCATTACTGCAGATTGGAAAAATGAATTTTCAAAGCATTCTCAGGTTAGGGAAGAGAAAAGCTTCTACGAATTCTCTGAAGACTATCAGGTTCCTAAAATAGCTATAGACGCTACTGCCAGTAAAGAACTTTCTAAATTTTATCCAGAGATTGCAGGACAAGGGTTTCACATAGTCACCGCTAATAAGATTGCCAATACCTTATCACAGGAGTTTTATGACCAATTGCGTGCGATATTGAACAGTCAAAACCTAAAATTTGAATATGAAACCAATGTAGGTGCAGGGTTACCTATCGTTCAAACGGTCAGAGATTTGTATCACAGTGGTGAGCAGGTCTTTGCTATCAATGGTGTTTTTTCAGGTTCGTTGGGATATATATTCAATCGGTATTCACAAGAAGATGTACTATTTTCCCAAGTGGTAATGGATGCGCTCCAAAATGGCTTTACAGAACCTGATCCTAGAGAAGACCTATCTGGTAATGACGTGGCGCGTAAACTTTTGGTTCTCGCCCGTGAAGCTGGATTAAAACTGGAGTTTGAAGACATTGAAATAGAAAATCTAGTAGTACCGCAGCTACAGACCTATTCTCTAAATCAGTTTTTAACAGAGCTGTCCTCACTGGACGAACAGATGCAGCAGCGCAAAAATGACCTGAAACCTAATGAGGTGTTGCGACATTTAGGGCAGCTGGATGTGAGAAACCAGACCTTGACGGTTTCCCTTCAAGCCGTTTCCAAAGATTCACCTGCAGGTCAATTACAAGGTAGCGATGGTTTTTTTGAGATCTATTCTGAAAGCTACACCAAGGAGCCTCTAGTCATCAAAGGTGCTGGTGCTGGTCGCGAAGTGACCGCACGTGGTTTGTTGTCTGATATCGTTAAGATAGGTAGATCCTTGAAGCAACAGCCAGTTCCACAATTTTGTGTCAACTAGCTATTAGCGCTCGATGGTAAATGTAAATGTGGTCGAAACTCCTAATTCGGATTTTGCTGTTATGCTGCCACCTAGGCTTTCAACCAATTGCTTAACGGTCGATAATCCTATGCCGTGGCCTTGATTGCCATCGCGGTCATATTCTCCTACAGTATTGAATAGTTCAAAGATGTAGGATATTTTATCTTGTGGTATTCCTATACCGTTATCGATGATCCTAAACTCATAATGGCTCGAGTGAATATCAGCTTCTAGGTTTATGATAGTTTCTTCCTTATCGTTGTATTTGATACTATTGCTTATCAAATTGAGGAAGATTTGTTCCAGCGCCACTTGATTGCAGTAAATCGTGTGATTCACTTCAGGTAAGTTGATTTCACAGTGATGCTTGATGTTGATCAATTCCACGATGTCTTCCAGCACATCGTTTAAATTGAAGGTGGTACGATCTTCAATATCATGTGACGAGCTCTCGTAATGCGAAAGAATATTTGTGATGTAATCACTTAATGACAACGATGATTTTTTGAGGTATCCTAAATACTGTCTACCATCATCGTCAATTAAAGCACTGTATTTCTTATTTAATATGTCTGAAGTTACAATCAGATTAGCTAGCGGCATTTTCATATCATGAGAAACCGTAGCGGCAAAGTCCTTTAAAAGCGTGTTATGCTTTTGAAGATGCTTCTGTGAAATTTCCAGTGCTTGATTCGCTACGTGCAACTTAAAAAGCTGCTCTACCTGTCGGGCGAGGTTTTTCAAAGCTTTGCGCTGGCTGCTGGTAAGTTCTTTGGGTTCATCATGTAGAACACATAGGGTTCCTATGGCATAGCCATCAACACTTAATATGGGGACACCTGCATAAAAGATCGTTGGAGTTTCAGGATGAGTGACTAACGGATTTCCTATAAACCGTTCATCCTTTGTGGTATCTGGGATTTCCAGAATCTCATCTGGCTGATTGATTGCATGTGAACAAAAGCTAATATCTCTATCCGTTTCACATACATTGATGCCCACTTTGGACTTGAACCATTGTCGATCTTCATCAATAAGAGATATGATGGCATTCTTGGTACCGCAAACAAAAGCCGCTAACTCTGTAATGTTATCGTATTGATCCTCAGATATAGTATCTAGGATCTTAAGACGTCGCAACGAGTTGAGACGTTCCTTTTCATTAGCAGGTTTTGAGGCTATAATCATAAATAATCATTATCAAACGATGCTGATCATAATGACCATGTTATCTGAAATGCGCTACAAATTTAGATATTATTTCCAAGTAGGAAAATGCGGTAATTTCCTACAAATATACGATTCAAATATACAACCTATAATGAGTCGTAAATCCATTAGTTTTACGGGATGCTTTCCAGAAAGACAAAATATGGAATTAAGGCCTTATCGTTTTTGGCCAGGAATTCAAGTCAGACCACTTTTGCGATCGCTACTATCGCACAGGCAGAAAATATACCGCATAAATTTCTTGAGGCGATTCTCTTAGAACTGCGTAAAAATTCCATCCTGGGCAGTCGTAAGGGAAAAGGTGGTGGCTATTATTTGCTGCAGCCACCAGAACAGATCAGGATGTCCACGGTACACCGTATTCTTGAAGGACCCATTGCGATGTTACCTTGTGTAAGCCTTAATTATTATGAAAAATGTGAGGACTGTCCGGACGAGGATGCCTGTACCGTCAATCGATTAATGCTCAAGGTGCGTGATAACACGTTAGAAATACTAGAAAATCAAACTCTTGCCGACTTGATCGGTAATTAAACTGATTGCGCCACAATCTCAAACAGTGATTATTACCCTAGTAAATATATAGGGTTTAAAGATTATGTCGTTTATTTGTAGCTCAAATCGGTTTATGATCTTAGATCAGTTTTTATACACCTCGCGCAAGCAAGAGCAAATACAGGATGTGAGCGCAGCTATGTCGCAGGATTCTACGATGCGCAGCGTGATCAAATCCATCACCTGGCGCGTTGTAGGGACGATGGATACCATATTGATTTCATGGATCTTGACTGGTGAGGTGCGCACGGCTTTTGCCATCGGTGGTGTAGAATTGATCACTAAAATGGTGCTGTATGTCGCTCACGAGCGCGTATGGAACCGCATAAAATTCGGCAGACGACCATGATAGATCAAAACAATTATCAAGAATATAATTCCGCTTTCGCGAAAGCGGAACCCAGCAAAATCATTGCAACTATATTAAAACAAGCGCATAAACCGGTAGTGACTACCAACTTCAGACCCTACGAGGTCGCAATATTGCACGCTGTGGCAAACGTAGATGCTACTGTACCGGTCATCTGGTGCGATACAGGATATAATACGCCACAAACTTACAGACATGCTATTTATGTGATCGATACCTTAAAACTGGACGTGACCACCTTTGTACCACAACAGACCGTCGCATATAGAAATGAAGTGATGGGCTTGCCTACCGTAGATGATCCAATACATGCAGAGTTCACCCAGCAAGTAAAACTAGAACCATTCCAGCGAGCTATGGAGCAGTTTCGCCCAGATGTTTGGTTTACCAACTTGCGCGCGGGACAGACCAGTTTTAGGGACTCCATAGATGTACTGTCCTATAGCAAGGACGGCATATTGAAGGTAGCACCTTTTTATCACTACAGTGATGCGCAGCTGGACGATTACTTGCAACAACACCAATTACAAAATGAGCACAGATATTTTGACCCTACAAAAGTCGAATCGAACCGTGAATGCGGTCTCCATGCCTAAAGTTTTGCCACTTAATGCACTAGAGGCAGAGGCGATTTATATCATACGCGAGGTCCTCGCGCAGTTTGAGAAACCGGTGCTGTTGTTTTCTGGCGGTAAGGACAGTATCACGCTGTTGCATCTTGCCAGAAAGGCCTTTTTTCCAGCTAGGATTCCGTTTCCATTATTGCATGTAGATACCGGTCACAACTTTCCCGAAACCATTGACTTTAGAGATGAATTGGTAGCCAGATATGATCTTGATCTAATCGTGGCTCATGTGCAGGACAATATCGATGCAGGAATCGTTAAGGAAGAAACCGGTCGTTATTCAAGTCGCAATCAACTGCAGACACAAACATTGCTGGATGCGATAGAAGAACATGGCTTTGACGCCTGCATGGGCGGCGCCAGACGTGACGAGGAAAAGGCACGTGCCAAGGAGCGCATCTTTTCAGTACGCAACGATTTTGGTGAATGGGATGAAAAGAATCAACGACCTGAGCTTTTTGATTTGCTCAATGGTATGATCGAGCTAGGTCAGAATGTGCGTTGTTTTCCTATTTCTAACTGGACAGAGTTGGACGTTTGGAACTATATAAGAAGCGAAAAAATAGAAATACCATCTATTTATTATGCGCACGAGCGATCTGTTTTTGAGCGTGACGGTTTGATCTGGAGCGATTCACCTCATGTGTATCGCGACGATCATGAAGAGGTGGCAACTCGATGGGTGCGCTTTAGAACCGTAGGCGACATGTCGTGTACTGCAGCGGTCGCAAGTACGGCAATAGACATTGATACGGTTATTGAAGAGATAAGCGGCAGTACCATTTCAGAACGTGGCGCACGCATTGACGACAAGCGCAGCAAGGCTGCCATGGAAACACGTAAGCAACAAGGATATTTTTAATGGATGTATTGAAGATTGCTACCGCAGGTAGCGTGGATGACGGGAAAAGTACTTTGATAGGCCGTTTGTTGTATGACACGCAATCGCTGCCTACAGATAAGCTTGAGGCCATCAAAAAGAGCAGCGAGAAAAAGGGATATGATTACCTCGACCTATCGCTGGCTACTGATGGTCTTGTGGCAGAGCGTGAGCAGGGAATCACCATAGACGTGGCGCACATCTATTTCTCGACACCAGACCGCAGTTACATCATTGCAGACTCGCCTGGTCATGTGGAATACACGCGCAACATGATCACGGGCGCCAGCACCAGCAAGGCCAGCATCATCTTGATCGATGCTAGAAAAGGCGTTGTGGAGCAGACCTTCCGCCACTTTTATATCAACCATTTGTTGCAGACCAGCCATTTGATCATTGCGGTAAATAAAATGGATCTGGTGGATTATGAAGAGTCCGCTTTCGCGAAAGCGGAACAACAATTCAGATCACTGCTGGATCAACATCCCTTAGAAAAACGAACCGTGCATTTTGTGCCGGTCAGTGCGCTCAAAGGCGAAAATGTTGTAGATATATCAGGCGCAATGCCTTGGTACACCGGAAGTACCATACTTGAAATCCTTTCCAAGATCGATACAGTGGAAGAAAGCACGCAAGGATTTTTACAGGTTCAAAACGTGATACGTCCTAAAACCGAAGAATATCACGATTACCGTGGTTTTGCGGGTCGCATCAAAGGCGCGCACTTGTCCACTGGTGACGAGATTACCGTGTTGCCATCAATGAAAACAAGTATGATTGATGGTATTTATTTCAATGGCGACAGTTATGATGAGGCTCCAGTAGGCAGTTCAGTCAGTGTGACGTTGAAAGATGAAGTCAATGTGGATCGTGGTGATGTCTTAATGACGCAATTGCCAGCAGATTTTGAGCTGACCAAAACCATTCAAGCGACCATTTGCTGGATGGATAGCACACCATTACGTCCACGCACTAAATTCCATCTTCAATATGGAACGCAGCGCATGACTTGTCGTGTGGAACACATCCTTTCCAAAAAGTCTACCGATTTCCGCCAGGACATCACGGAAGTCGAGCTTCTGGAACTCAACGACATTGCAAGGATTCAGCTTAAATTGAGTAAACCCATTCCAGCAATAACCTACGATCAATCTAAAGAATTAGGTCGTTTTATTTTGATCGAACCACAAAGTAGAAATACCGCTGCGGTTGGGTTCATCGAATGATTTATTAGGTCTTAGTTAAGCAATTACTACAAACTCTTGTTTCCTGTTTCTTGATTCTTATCTCTGTCAAAACCATCATCATAAACACTTGTTTAGCTGCCGTTTGGTAACGACCTTTGCAATTCCTTAAAAAGGAAATTTATTGCTATGGAGAAAGAGATGATTACCACAGATATTTTAATCATAGGCGCTGGTCCTACAGGTCTTTTTGCGGTTTTTGAAGCAGGATTGTTAAAGCTGAAGTGTCATATCATAGACGCACTAGCCCAACCTGGTGGTCAGTGTACAGAATTGTACCCTAAAAAACCCATCTATGATATTCCTGGTTTTCCAGAAGTTCTAGCTGGTGATCTGGTAGATAATCTCATGAAGCAAATCGAACCGTTCCAGCCTGGTTTTACCTTAGGAGAGCGCGCCGAAACCATTGAAAAACAAGAAGATGGTAGCTTTATAGTGACGACCAGTAAAGGAACTAAGCACCATGCTAAAGTAGTCGCCATTGCTGGTGGTTTAGGATCGTTTGAACCTCGCAAACCAGCCATTGATGGAATCGAAAATTACGAGGACAACGGTCTAGCTTATATGATCAAAGATCCTGAGGTTTATCGCGACAAAAAAGTAGTCATTGCCGGTGGTGGCGATAGTGCTTTGGATTGGTCTATATTTTTGGCAGACGTCGCTAGCGAAGTAACTCTGGTTCATAGACGAGAGGAATTCCGCGGTGCGCTAGATAGTGTCGAGAAAGTAGAGGAATTGGTCCAACAAGATAAAATAAGATTGGTCACACCTGCGGAAATCTTAGATATCAACGGCGATGGAAAAGTGGAATCGGTGCTCCTACAACACAACGACGAGGCAAAACGAATGGAAGTAATCGAATGCGATGCTTTTATACCGTTATTTGGTTTGGCGCCTAAACTAGGCCCAATAGCAGATTGGGGTCTGGAAATAGAAAAGAATGCTATTAAAGTGGACAACACTTTAGATTACCAAACCAACATTCCAGGCATCTATGCCATAGGCGATGTGAACACCTATCCTGGTAAATTGAAATTGATCCTTTGTGGTTTTCACGAGGCCACTTTGATGTGTCAGAGTGCTTATCAACGCATCTTTCCAGACAAACGGTATGTGATGAAATACACAACCGTTGGTGGTATTGATGGATTCGATGGTTCACGTAAGGAAGCCGAAAAAGCAGTCGTTAAAAAAATAGGCAATAAGCAGAATGTCTGATATCAAAATGACCATCATCGATCGCGATGGCCAGCGCCACGAGGTCGATGCGCCTACAGACATGAACATGAACGTCATGGAAGTCTGCAAGGCTTATGATTTACCCGTGCAAGCCGTTTGCGGCGGTATGGCCATGTGCGCCACCTGTCAGTGCTACATCATCAGTGATCACGATTTAGGTGAGCGCAATGATGATGAAGAAGCCATGCTTTGGGAAGCCCAAAACGTCAAAGAGAATTCCCGACTAGGCTGCCAGATCCCGATTACGGAAAATTTAGAAGGATTGGTGATTGAATTGGCTCCTGAAGAATAGTGAATTTTACGTCAGGCTGAGCCTGTCGAAATCAATTCGTTTCAGAAAAGTTTAAAAAAGAGGCACTCTAGTTTAAAAAATGGCTGGTGCCACAAGGTCGAAGTCTAAACTATAGACAAAATCAATTTTATTTTTCACTTTAATTTTGTTTTTGATTTTCCAAAGCCCATATTTGTACTAGTTCATTGCATTTTGAGTTATAAAGAAAGGTTCAGGGATTAGACCCGTTGAGACCTTGGCAACCCTACGATTGTAGAAGGTGCCTCATTCTACCATGCGATTGCGTGGAAAGATAACGAGCAAATTATCCGCACATCTTTCTTTAATATTTGATTTGTTTTCGCTTTCGCGAAAGCGATATCCAACTCAAACATCAAGTTTATCTGTAGCTCATGCTATGGATCAAACTTAATGCAGGTGAGCATGATCACATAAACACAAAGATTGAAGAATACGACATTATATAAGGCATTGCAAGAACGCATCCTCGTACTGGATGGTGCCATGGGAACCATGTTGCAACGGCATAAATTCACAGAAGAAGACTTTAGAGGCGAGCGCTTTGCAGACTACGCATCTGATGTGAAAGGAAACAATGATTTGCTGTCCATCACTCAGCCAGAGGCCATTGCTGGTGTCCATGCCCAATACTTTGCGGCTGGAGCAGATATCGTAGAGACCAATACGTTTAGTGCAACTACGATCGCCATGGCAGATTATCACATGGAATTTTTGGTGGATGAATTAAACGTTGAAAGTGCTCGAATTGCCCGCAAAGTAGCCGACGATTTCACAGCAAAAGAACCACACAAACCTAGGTTTGTTGCAGGCGCTATAGGTCCGACCAACAAAACCGCCAGCATGTCGCCAGATGTGAGCGATCCTGGTTATCGCGCTATAACATTTGAAGAGTTACGAAAAGCTTACAAACAACAAGCAGCTGGATTGATCAAAGGTGGCGTGGATATTTTGTTGGTAGAAACTGTTTTTGACACACTCAATGCTAAAGCTGCTCTTTTTGCCATTGAAGAATTGAAAGAAGAACTTAATCTTGATATACCAGTCATGGTAAGCGGCACAATTACAGATGCCTCTGGAAGAACCTTAAGTGGTCAGACAGCCGAGGCTTTTATGATTTCGATTGAGCATATACCGCTGTTGTCTTTTGGTTTCAATTGCGCCTTAGGTGCCAAACAACTCACACCTTATTTAGAGACTGTAGCTAGTAAGTCCAATTATGGAATAAGTGCATATCCCAATGCGGGATTGCCTAACGCCTTTGGAGAATATGATGAGTCGCCAGAACAGATGGCTTCACAAATTAGAGAATATCTCGACAAATCTTTGGTCAATATCATAGGTGGTTGTTGTGGTACCACACCAGAACACATTGCCGCTATTGCAAAAATAGCTGCCGAATATCAGCCTAGAATTATTCCATCCCTACAAACTTTGGCGCATGGATAAGAAAGAATTTAGACCACTAAAACTAAGCGGCCTTGAGCCGTTAGTTATTACTCCAGAAAGCAACTTTGTCAATGTGGGTGAGCGCACCAATGTTGCTGGTTCCAAAAAATTCTTACGTCTTATTAAGGAAGAGAAGTTTGATGAAGCGCTGGATGTTGCTCGCGACCAGGTGGATAACGGTGCCCAGATCATTGACATCAATATGGACGACGGCCTGATCGATGGTAAAGCCGCCATGGTCAAGTTTCTCAACCTGATCGCTGCAGAACCTGATATTTCCAGAGTGCCTATCATGATCGATAGTTCCAAATGGGAAATTATTGAGGCTGGATTGCAAGTGGTACAAGGCAAATGCGTTGTCAATTCTATAAGCTTAAAAGAAGGCGAAGAAGAATTTATAAAACATGCCAAGGCTATCAAGCGTTATGGCGCTGCCGTGATTGTCATGGCCTTTGATGAAGTAGGTCAAGCAGACACCTATGAACGCCGCATCGAGATTGCCAAGCGCAGCTATGATATTTTGGTTAATGAAGTCAAGTTCGCTCCAGAAGACATCATCTTTGACCTTAATATTTTTCCGGTGGCTACGGGAATGGACGAGCATAAACTTAATGCCTTGGACTTTATTGAAGGGACCCGATGGGTGCGTGAAAACTTGCCATATGCTAGTGTTAGTGGTGGCGTGAGTAATGTGAGTTTTAGCTTTCGTGGGAATGATAAAGTGCGGGAAGCCATGCACAGCGCCTTTTTGTACCATGCGATCAAGGCTGGTATGAATATGGGAATCGTGAATCCTGCATTGCTAGAAGTCTATGATGATATTGATAAAGAGCTACTCGATCATGTAGAAGATGTATTGCTCAACCGCCGTGATGACGCTACAGAGCGTTTACTGGATTATGCAGAAAACGTTACGCAAACCACACGCACGAGTACCATTGACAATAGCTGGCGAGAGTTACCATTACAGGATAGAATCACAAGAGCTTTAGTAAAAGGAGTGGACGCTTTTATCATTGAAGATGTAGAAGAAGCGCGAAAAGCCTCAAGCGCGCCCATCGAGGTGATTGAAGGTCATTTAATGACAGGTATGAATGTCGTGGGTGATCTGTTTGGTTCGGGTAAAATGTTCTTGCCACAAGTGGTGAAAAGTGCTCGAGTCATGAAAAAGGCCGTGGCATATCTGTTACCCTATATTGAAGCAGAGAAAGAGAAACTCAGACTCCAAGCCCCTAAATCCCCAAAGGGGACTTTTACCAGTTGGCGTACTGCCAACCCAATCGCCTACGACTTGTTGCGAAAAAGGGTAAAAGAAAAGCGAAAAAATCCAACTCCTGCTGAAGCTAAAATGTGGGAAGCCTTGAGCAATAAAAAATTGGAGGGATACAAGTTCCGACGTGAGCATATTATAGGTATGTATATTGCCGATTTTGTTTGCTTAAAGAAAAATCTAATCATAGAAATTGATGGAGGCTACCACGAAAACTACGAACAACAAGAAAAAGATCAAGAAAGAACAGAATGGTTGGAAGATCATGGCTTCAAAGTGATCAGATTCAAAAACGAACAAGTACTCAACAACATTGAGTCCGTTTTGAACGAAGTTCAAAACGAACTCAAAAAAGTCCCCTTTGGGGATTTAGGGGCTAGCGCCCCAAAGGTATTAATGGCCACCGTAAAAGGCGACGTACACGACATAGGTAAGAACATTGTTTCGGTAGTTTTGGCCTGCAATAATTATGAGATTATTGATCTTGGTGTGATGGTGCCGCCAGAGAAAATTCTGGATGCTGCGATCGAGCATCAAGTCGATATCATCGGCCTGAGTGGTTTGATAACTCCATCACTGGACGAGATGGTCTATATCGCCAAAGAAATGAAGCGCCGCAACTTCAATGTGCCACTCATGATAGGTGGCGCGACTACTTCAAGAGCCCATACCGCTGTAAAAATTGCCCCAGAATATGATGGCACGATCGTTCACGTCAACGATGCCAGCCGCGCGGTAACGGTCGCTGGAGAATTGACAGGCGATAAGGACGAAGATTATTTCGCTTTCGCGAAAGCGAAAAAAGAGGAGTATTCAAAACTGCGTGATGAGTTTCTAGGTAGAGCCAAAAAGAAAGATTTTCTAACCATCGAACAAGCCAGAAAAAATAAATGGACCACAGATTGGGATACCTATCAGGCTGTAAAGCCTAACAAATTGGGTGTTCACGAATTGACAAACTTGGACCTCAAAGAAATTTCAGAATATATCGACTGGTCGCCCTTCTTCCGCAGTTGGGATTTGCACGGTCGTTATCCAGATATTTTGAAAGATGAAATCGTGGGCGAGCAGGCTACAGATTTGTTCGCAGATGCACAGGAAATGTTGAAGCAGATCATTGATGAGAAATGGCTGGATGCCAAAGCGCTCTACGGTTTGTTCCCAGCAAATTCCAACGATCAGGATGATATTGAGGTACATGGAACAGATGCTGAATATATTTTTAGAACCTTACGCCAGCAGTCCAAAAAAGCGGTTGGAAAGCCTCAAATAGCACTATCTGACTTTATCGCACCGGCAGCTTCTGGAACACAGGATTACATTGGGGCTTTTTGTGTGACAACAGGTTTTGGCGTTCCAGAACGAGCAAAACAATTTGAAAAAGATCATGACGACTA
Organism: Nonlabens agnitus; assembly: GCF_002994045.1. Taxonomy (NCBI): domain Bacteria; kingdom Pseudomonadati; phylum Bacteroidota; class Flavobacteriia; order Flavobacteriales; family Flavobacteriaceae; genus Nonlabens; species Nonlabens agnitus. The sequence continues at coordinate 2,122,497 of NZ_MQUC01000003.1, read as the reverse complement.
TAATTCCATCATGCTCAAGGCCCTTGCTGACCGACTCGCCGAAGCGCTAGCCGAATATCTGCACCTAAAAATACGTAAGGAATTCTGGGGTTATGCCAGCGACGAGCAGTTGGAAAACAATGACTTGATCAAAGAAGCCTACAAAGGCATACGACCTGCGCCAGGTTATCCAGCTTGTCCAGACCACTTAGAAAAAGAAACGATCTGGGAATTATTGCAAGTGGAAGAAAAAATAGGAGTAACGCTTACAGAAAGTCTTGCCATGTGGCCGGCAGCAAGCGTTTCTGGATACTACATCGCGCATCCAGAATCACGCTATTTTGGATTAGGCAAGATCAAAGATGACCAAGTAAAGGATTATGCAGAGCGGAAAGGAATCTCTCTTGCCAAAGCAGAAAAATGGCTCAACCCAAATATTGCGGATTAATACACAAAGGACTACATGAAGATTACCGACCATATCAAGCAAGCAGATCAAGCGCTGTTTAGCTTTGAGATCATACCACCAGTAAAGGGCAAGTCGATACAAGAACTCTACAACAATATCGATCCCTTGATGGAATTCAAGCCGCCATTTATAGACGTGACAACCTCTCGAGAAGAGTTTATCTACATAGAGAAAAAAGGCGGTTTGCTGGAGAAAAAACTCACCAGAATGCGACCTGGAACGTTGGGAATTTGTGCTGCGATACAGAATAAATATGACGTGGATACCGTGCCACATTTGCTTTGTGGTGGTTTTACCCAGCAGGAAACAGAATATCTTCTAGTAGACTGTCAATATCTAGAGATTGATAATGTCATGGCGCTGCGCGGCGATGCCCGTAAGGAAGAAAAGCGCTTTGAGAGTACAGATGGTGGTCATAAATATGCCATCGATCTGGTGAAGCAAATCAATGATTTGAATAAAGGACACTACTTGCATGATGTTATTGAAATTTCCTGTGATGTGGATTTTTGCATAGGTGTGGCTGGTTATCCAGAAAAGCATGAGGAATCACCCAGCATGAAAACCGATTTAAAGCGCTTGAAGGATAAAGTGGAAGCCGGTGCACATTACGTAGTGACCCAGATGTTCTTTGACAACCAGAAATATTTTGATTTTGTCAAAGCGGCTCGCGACATAGGCATAACCATACCTATCATCCCAGGAATCAAGCCTATCGCGACTAAGGCACACTTACAATTGCTTCCTAAAACGTTCCATCTGGACATACCGCAAGATTTAGTAGATGCGGTAGAAAACTGTAAGACAAATAAAGACGTACGTCAGGTAGGCGTGGAGTTTTGCATCGAGCAGTGCCGCGAGTTAATGGCGCACGATGTACCGGTGCTGCATTTTTACAGCATGGGAAAAAGCGATAATATTTACGACATTGCCAAAGCTATTTTTTAATGTAGTTTCGCCCTAATGACGAACCGTTTTATAATTCTTGTGGTTTTTCTCGCTTTCGCGAAAGCGATAACAGCACAATCCCAAGAACAATTTCCTAAGATTGCGACCCTAGACGTATCCTTGATGCATGGGACCATCCTGCAGCACAATCCAGATATTTCCCACCTCATTACAGAGCATCCCAAAGGTGTTTTGCTTAGTTACAATCGCAAGACCTTTGGAGAAGAAGAATGGGAATCGCGCTACGGTTTTCCAGATTGGGGTTTCAGCGCTGCCTATCAGGACATGAAAAATTATAACCTGGGCGAGGCCTATAGCGCCTATGCGCATTACAATTTTCACTTCTTCAACAGGAATTTGCAGTTTAGGGTTGGTCAAGGACTGGCCTACATGACTAAACCATTTGATGTGGAGACAAATCCGCAGAACAATGCTTACGGAACGACCATCACCAGTTCTACTTATCTGGTGGCAAACTATAGAAAGGAGAACATCTACAAAGGTCTAGGTTTTCATGCTGGTGTGAGTATTATACATTATTCTAATGCTAATGTGCGTGCGCCCAACAATTCTACCAACACCTGGTTTTTTAACGCAGGTATCAATTACACCTTGAATCGTGACGAGATTCCAGAATATAAGATCTGGGAAAAACGTGGTTATACAGAGCCTATTGGCATCAACGCCATGGCTCGACTAGGTTTTAACGAGAGCGATTACCGCGGTAGTGGTCAGCATCCGTTTTATGATTTCTCGGTGTATGCTGATAAGCGCATCAATATCAAAAGCAGTTTGCATGCTGGTGTGGAATTATTTGTAGCCGAGTTTCTTAGAGAATTCCGAGATTATCAAGCCAATAGTTTTCCAGAAAACGGCATCACCGGAGATGAAGATCATAAACGAGTGGGACTTTTTATAGGTCACGAGTTGCATTTAGGAAAAACGAGTGTGTTATCGCAATTTGGGTATTATGTGTACCAGCCTATCGAGTTTGAATCCAAATTTTATAACCGATTGGGATTACAAAGAAGGTTGACAGACAACATATTTGCCAGCGTCACTGTAAAAGCACACGGCGCCAAAGCAGAAGGCGTGAGCCTAGGAATAGGCTATAGATTCAAAGAAGTCTTTAATTCTAAAGCAGAGTTATGAAGGAAGTTAGGAGTTCAGATTTAGGAGTTGGGAGTTCAAGCCGTCAAGAATCAAGAATCAAGAATTCAGAATTCCGTATTGATTTTTGGAATTTGGAATTTGGAATTTGGAATTTTATAAAGCCATTAGAAAAACTTTCTATTCTATCGCTACTTGCAGTATTAATCGTGACCACACTCTCTTGCGATTCAGAAGAAGGCCTTAATTGCACTCAAACCGCTGGCGACATTCAAAGTTTTGAAGTAGAAGTAGAGCCTTTTGACAAGGTGGTCATTTTTGAGCGCATGGGCGCCACCTTCAAACAAGGTCCTGTTCAAAGAGTAGTGGTGACTACCGGCGAAAACCTATTCAATGACATAGATGTCAAGGTGATTGACGGGCAGCTGCAAATTGTCAATAACAACGGTTGTAATGTGATCAGAGATTATGGGATCACTCAAATTGAAATAACATCACCTAATCTTACCGAAATCAGAACCAGTACCGGCGAGGACATTAAAAGTGAAGGCGTTCTCAATTATCCCAACCTAACATTGCTTTCTGAAGACGCCAGCGTTGAGGAAGATTTTTATAATACAGATGGCGACATGCGTCTGGAACTCGACACGCAAAATCTCACGATCGTTTCCAACAACTTGAGTTATTTCTATCTAAGCGGCACCGTTGAAAATGCAGATATCACCTTCCTAGAAGGCGATGGCAGAATCTATGCTGAAGACTTAGAAATTCAAAACGCCCGGATTTTCCATAGAGGAACTTCAGAATGGCGCATGGACGTAAAACAAAACATCGCCGGTACCATCAATGGCTACGGCGATGTGATATTAAAAACCAGACCTACAACGGTCAACGTTGATGTGACTTGGCGTGGAAGGATAATTTACTTGAATGAGTAAAGTATTAGGTACTTAAGTTACCATTGTTCGATCGTAATAGGCAACTCAGCTCTATAAGTTCCCCAACCCATTTTCATATGTACAACATTGTCGTTGTTAGGAGAATACAAGGCAATACTCAAATTCTCGAGACTTTCTGAATCTGTAGTTACGGGAATGGTTGTGGTCACGATATCCATATCGTTTTTATGGCTGAAGTTTCCCCAACCGTCATTCTCACTATTGATGTGTACGGTCCACTCATTTTCTTGAGGTACCACAACCACAGTGTAACGGCCTGCCATAAGGTTTTTTCCTCCGATTACGGCATTCTGCATCAGCATGATCTCAGTACTCTCGTTAGCGCCTAGTCTCCATTTGGATCCATATTTTGTTATACCAGAACCTTTCTCGTCAGTTGCCGTGAATACGTTACGACCGTTAAGACTAGGTCTGCTGTACAGCACTCTGATTTGTGGTTGCAGGGCTGCTTTTTGCTCGTCCGTTTTCGCGAAAGCGCGCTTTGTAGCTTGTGCTGGATAATAAGCGGCATCCATCGGGCTCTTGTCCAATTCAGCAAATTCCTGAGCGGTTGCTGTAAAAGTGATCGCCATGGCAGCTGCGGCTAAAAGTATGTTTTTCATGATGTTGTGATAAATTATTTGTTGGTACAATAATAAGCGGTAAGCGCTCTTACTGTGTTAATTCCGTTCTAAAAAGTATCAGCCCGCTGCTGGGAGCAATGTGCGATAAATGAATCTGATTGGAGCCATCGAGCGTTTGCTCAAATTCGGTCCAACTCATTTTTCCCATTCCCAGATCAAAAAGTGCTCCCATCATGAGTCGCACCTGGTGGCGTTTGAAACCTTTACCGCCTACGCGAAAGCAGAAACTCTCCTCAGGGAAAAAGTTTGCTGTAAAGAGATTGTTTTCTTCGATATAACAGCTTTCTACCACGCTGGTCGTAGTGGTTCCCGTAGTAGGTTTATAGGTATAGGACCAGAAATCCTTCTCGCCCACAAACAGTTGCGCTGCTTTTTTCATGAGCTCAATGTCAAGTTCTGTTTTCATGTACACCATAAGCGGCGCACAAAAAGGATGGAATTTCTCGCCATGCGAGAAAAGATAAATGTACTCCTTGAGCTTGGGCGCGTTGATGATATTAAAGTCTGCTGTGGTAGGCTCAATGCTCAATGCTCTAATGTCACTAGGCAGGTTGAGGTTGAATTCTTTTAGAAAGACATCAAGATCTACAATGGGATCGTCATCAAGAAACAATTCAATCGCCGTTTCATTGACGGACACTCGAGCATCTGTTCTACCTGCAGCAAGCACTTTAAAATTGGAATGATCAAGAACAAATCGCAACGTGCGCTGCACCATACGTTCTACGGTAGGAAGATCCGGCTGCTTTTGCCAACCATGAAACCGGAAGCCTAGGTACTGTAGCTTTATAATGTAAAAATGTCTTTCTTTTCTGAACATGCTGCAAAGATGTGGAATCCTTTTATATCAACAGGAATAATATTTTATACGTATATTTAAATAAAGTACACGTATCATGAAAAAGAAACTCACATTAAGTATCGACGAAGCTGTAATTCAAAAGGCAAAGGATTATGCTCAAGGAACGGATCGTAGCTTATCTGAATTGATAGAAAGTACCCTTCAAAGGATATTGAATGGCTCAACTATAAACGAACCTGATACATCATACAGAACTCAAAACCGAAAATCGAAAAATAAAAGTGGTGAATGGAAATTACCAGAGTTTCTCCGTGGAATTGCTGGTGTCGCTCCTTTGGATATTGATTATGTGAAAGATCGTGATATGATTAGAGAAGAGCGTTATTCAAAGCAATAGGATGAAATATTTCCTTGACACCAACATACTAATCGATCTTGTGACTATGAGAGCGCCATTTGGAAAGGTTGCTGCTCAATTATTTGAAACCGCAAAAAAGGAAAAGTGGGAGCTATTTTCCTCTGCGATTAGTATCACGACAACACACTATATCTTGTCTAGATCATTGGACAATAGATCTGCTACAGAGGTTATTGGAAAAATTCTAGATCTGTTGACCATTGTTCCCGCAGATTCTTCCATGTTACGTAGAGCGGTTTCTCATCCAATTAGCGATTACGAAGACGCTGTACAATTTGAATGCGCCGCATCCATAAAAGGCGTCGATGGCTTCATTACCAGAAACAAAAAGGATTTTAAACACGCCAGCATTCCAGTCTTTGCGCCAGAAGAGGTTTTGTTTTAGGTTTTTTGTTATTTAGTAAGAAGTACAAAGGACAAAGTTAGATTTTTATTCACCCGTCAACTCCTGAAACATCGCCTCGAGATTCTTATTCTTTTTATTTAAAGACAAAATCTTTAACTCATTGTCATGGGCAAAGTCAAAAACGCCGCTGCGCTGGTCTTTTTTGGTTTCAAAACGCAACCGGTAATTGAAGCCGTGAAGTTCTTTGACTTCGCGTACGAGAGGAATACGCTGTAACAATTCAGGCTCGACGCGATAGTCAAACTCAACATCGATTACCTGGATCTCATCGCTTTTGAGATTCTTTAGATAATCATCGGCGACGATTTGTCCTTTATTGATGATGATCACTCGATCACACATAGCCTCAACTTCTTGCATAATATGCGTGGAAAGTAGGATGGTCGTGTTTTGGGATACCTTGCGTATCAGACTGCGTATCTCTACCAGTTGATTTGGATCCAGACCTGTGGTAGGTTCATCAAGGATCAAGACCTTGGGCTCGTGCAGCAAGGCATTGGCCAGACCAACACGTTGTTTGTAACCTTTGGAAAGCTCTTGGATCTTTTTGTTCTTATGGGATTCCAGACCCGTTTCCAGAATCACGGCTTCAATGCGCTGGGAAGCGTTTGAAACCTTATAAATACTAGCGCTAAATGCGAGGTATTCCTTCACATACATATCTGGATATAGCGGGTTGTTCTCTGGCAGGTAGCCTATGGAACTTTGTACCGCTCTGGATTCAGTCGTTACATTTTTTCCATTGACTGTCGCGGTGCCTTCATCGGCATTAAGATAAGTCGTTAGAATACGCATCATGGTAGATTTTCCAGCACCATTGGGCCCCAAAAAGCCAACGATCTCTCCAGATTTAATGGAGAATGAAACGTCATCCAGCGCCTTTTGGCTGCCGTATGTTTTTGTGATGTTGGAAACTTCAATAGACATAAGGTAAAGATAGGAATTGTGAAGAGTTCGCTTTCGCGAAAGCGATAACATTATCCACAACAATAACGTTATCGTAATCTTTTTATTTAAATATTAAGTTTTTTCTATGTGTTTTAAATAAAGTATTTTACATTAGCCGCTTATTATGAATTCAACAACTTACTTCTGGTCACGTTACTACTTCTATTTTATGGAAGAACGGACTCTATTGAAGTAATTTAAAATATATCACTCACAATAAAGTCCTGAATCATTCAGGACTTTTTTTATAGGATCAAATGAAGGTTGCAATACAAGGTGTAAAGGGATCGTACCACCATCAAGTGGCAGATCTATTGTATGGAGAGGTTGAGCTGCTGGAGTGCAGCACCTTTGACCAATTGAGTCGTGCCGTGGCTCAAGGCGATGTGGATAAAGGCGTCATGGCCATAGGCAATTCCATCGCTGGTAGCATCTTGCCTAATTATACACTAATTAGTGAAAATGGGCTGAACATTACTGCAGAGTGCTATCTGGATATTGACCACCAACTCATGGCTCTCAAGGGTCAATCACTGGATGACATTGTCGAGGTGCAATCGCATCCCATGGCCTTGTTGCAATGCAAGCCATTTTTCAGAGACTATCCTGAAATAAAACTCGTAGAAACTGATGATACCGCGGCAGCGGCCTACCGTATACAGCGTGATGGTAAAAAAGGTATTGCAGCCATAGCGTCCAGCATCGCAGCGACCATCTATGATTTGGACATTATTGCCAGTGACATTCAAGAAATCAAAAACAACGCTACCAGATTTGTAGTGGTAGAAAAGGAACAAGAGGATCAACAGGAACCCAACAAGGCGACCATCAACTTTGTGAGCAGTCACGAGGCTGGATCGCTGGCGCGTATATTGACGATTTTTGGCGCACAGCGCATCAACCTTACTAAAATTCAATCCATTCCAATTGTGGATAAGCCTTTCCTATTCTCTTTTGTGGCAGACCTAGAATTTGAGGCATTAGATCAATTTACTAAAGCAAGACAGCAAATCCAGCCCTACATAAAAGAGTTGACGGTCTTAGGAATCTATAAAAGCGCTACATTATGATAGCAACAGCAAAAAGACTTGATAGCGTTCAAGAATATTACTTCGCCACAAAATTACGCGAGGTACGCGCATTGATGAATGAAGGCAAACCTATTATCAATGCAGGTATAGGCAGCCCAGACTTGCTGCCTCCAGATCATGTGATCCCAGCATTAATAGAAGCATTGCAGGATGACAAGGCGCATGGATACCAAAGTTACCTCGGCTTGCCAGAATTGCGCCAGTCGATGGCAGATTTTTATCAGTCGTACTACCATGTTCAGCTTAACCCAGAGACAGAGATCATACCCTTGATGGGAAGTAAAGAAGGTATTTTGCATATATCACTAGCATTTTTAAATCCAGGCGATCAGGTCTTGATTCCAGATCCTGGTTACCCAACCTACGCCAGTGCAACAAAGTTGTGCGAGGCGCAAGCGGTCACCTACAATTTAACGGCAGCAAACCACTGGATGCCAGATTTTGAAGCACTTGAAAAACTTGACCTTTCCAGAGTCAAACTCATGTGGACCAATTATCCCAACATGCCTACTGGAGCCGCAGGAAATCTTGACGTATTTGAGCGATTAGTGGCTTTTGCGCGTAAGCATAACATTTTATTGGTGAATGACAATCCGTACAGTTGTGTAGGTTATGAAAAAAAGATCAGCATCCATCAAGTAGAAGGATCACTGGATTGTGCGCTGGAGCTTAATTCCATCAGTAAAACCTTCAACATGGCTGGCTGGCGTGTTGGGATGTTGACAGGAAATGCAGAAGTATTGAAAGAAGTTCTTAAAGTCAAGACCAATATGGACAGCGGTATGTTCTACGGTGTGCAAAAGGGCGCCATCGCAGCCTTAAAAACAGATGCACAGTGGCTGGCGCATCAAGATGAAATCTATACCCAAAGAAGAGAATTGACACTACAAGTTGCACATGCTCTCAAACTAAAACCAGAACCGCAAACTGGTGGTTTATTTGTATGGTGCAAGTTACCAGACGGCATGCATGACGATAAGGAGTTTGTGGATGATGTGTTACATAACAAGCACATCTTCATTACACCAGGAAGCATTTTTGGTAAGAATGGTGCTGGCTACGTTCGGTTTTCTCTTTGTGTTAAAGAAGAGGAAATAGCTACGATGCTTGAAAGGGTATCTAAAAAAGAGAATGCATGAAAAACGTATTTCTCATAGGTACCGGTCTTATAGGTGGATCCATGTTGCTAGACTTGCGGGAGCATTTCAAGGATGCTGTTTTTTACGGCGTTGACCAGAATGAATCGCATGCAAAACGTGCGGTAGAAAACGGTATCGTGGATCAGGTAGCTAGTATAAAAGACGTGGTTAATGCAGACCTTGTCTTGATTTCGGTTCCTGTAGATGCAGCTCTTGAAGTATTGCCGCAGGTGCTGGATCTTGTGCCAGAACAGGCGCTGGTCATGGATGTGGGCTCTACTAAAGAAGCGATTTGCAAAACGGTAGAAAACCACAAGAATAGAAGACAGTTTCTTGCGGCACATCCCATTGCGGGAACAGAGTTTTCTGGGCCAGACGCCGCGATAAAATCCCTGTTTAATGATAAAACCATGATTGTTTGCGAGGTAGAAAAGACCGCATTCAAATTGCAGGAAACCGCGAAGCAGCTTTTTGATCTCTTGGGCATGCGGGTGCGTTATATGACGCCGGCAGCCCACGACCGTCACATTGCCTTTGTCTCGCACCTGTCACACATTTCAAGCTTTATGCTGGGAAAAACCGTGATTCAGGAAGAAGAAAGTGAGCGCGACATCTTTGATCTCGCCGGCAGCGGTTTTGAAAGTACTGTACGCCTGGCTAAAAGTTCGCCAGCGATGTGGACGCCCATTTTTGCGCAGAATAAGAAACACGTACTGGACAGTCTGGACGGATATATTGAAAATTTAGTTCGCTTTCGCGAAAGCGTAAACACCAATAACTACAAAGCCATATACGACGATATGGAACAAACCAACCGAATTAAAACGATTTTAAAAGGAATACAAAATGGAAAATAAGATAGAGTACAGAAACTGGCTGGACGCCCATCAATTGAACCATCCGCTAGTGATCGCGGGACCTTGTAGTGCAGAAACTGAAGAACAAGTCCTTAAGATCGCCCATGAATTGAAGGAAAGCGATACTACATATTTACGTGCAGGAATCTGGAAACCTAGAACACGACCAGGAAACTTTGAAGGAGTAGGCGCCATAGGATTGAAGTGGCTTCAAAAAGCCAAAAAGGAAACCGGACTGCTTACTGCAACCGAGGTAGCCAACAAAGCCCACGTGGATCTTGCTCTAGAACACGATATCGATCTTCTATGGATAGGTGCACGATCTACCGTGAGTCCCTTTATTGTTCAGGAAATTGCAGATGCATTGGAAGGAACTGATAAAGTGGTTTTAGTAAAGAATCCAGTGAATCCAGATCTAGCTTTATGGATTGGAGCTTTGGAGCGATTATATACTGCAAACATCAAAAATCTAGGTGTGATACATAGAGGTTTCTCCACCTATGATAAATCAAAGTACCGTAACAATCCAGAATGGCAAATTGCTGTGGATTTCCAAACGAAATACCCAGACATACCGCTTATCTGTGACCCATCACACATTACGGGAAAACGTGATATGATCCTGGAAGTATCCCAAACCGCACTTGACCTTAACTATGACGGTTTGATGATCGAGACGCACATCGATCCAGACAATGCATGGAGTGATGCCGCACAGCAAGTAACACCATCGAGTTTGATCCAGATCACCAAGGATTTGAAAATACGTAAAGAGATGGACGATGAGGCTGGATATCAAGCAAAATTGGGTCAGTTGCGCGCACAGATTGATGTAATTGACAATGCCCTAATCGAGACGTTGGGCAAGCGTATGAAAACGGCAGACTCTATAGGTGAATTAAAAAAATCCAGAAACGTAGCCGTTTTACAATCCAAAAGATGGAACGAGATTCTAGGAAAAATGATCCTGGAAGGTGAAGGTCATGGTTTAAGTGAGGAATTCATTCTTAAGGTTTTCAAAGCGATACACCAGGAATCCATCAATCACCAAGAGAAGATTGTAAACATTTCAAAATAAGAAGCAATGAAGCAAAGGTGTTTGAGAAGAGTTTACTTTCTCTTTTCAAATACCTTAATTTTGAATATGAAAAACTTACTCAAAAACTAAATGACGGGAATCGTTTACAGGTCGACCGGTAGTTGGTACGAGGTAAAAGGAACTGATGGCGCTTTTTATTCTTGTAGAATCAAGGGTAAATTCCGCTTAAAGGGAATCAAGAGTACCAATCCTGTTGCTGTAGGTGATCAAGTTGATTTTGAGATCGAAAAAAAAGGTGATGAAGAAATAGGCATCATCAACGTGATTCATGAGCGCGAGAATTACATCGTCCGTAAATCAGTAAACCTTTCTAAGCAAACGCACATCATCGCGGCAAATGTCGATCAGGTTTTTCTTTTGGTGACCTTAAATAATCCGCCAACATTTACCTCGTTCATTGATCGATTTTTAGTCACGGCAGAGGCGTATCATATTCCGGCAGTGTTGGTATTCAACAAGATTGATACCTATAATGACGATCAGGATCAAGTTGCCATCGATCCAGAAACGGGTGAAGAGATGCTCACGATGACAGAGCTTGATGAGGTACGCTACCTCATGCATCTCTATAAATCCATAGGATACGATTGCATCGCCATAAGTGCAGAAACCGGTAAGAACATAGATCAGGTCAAAGATAAAATGCAGGAAAAAACCAGCATGTTTGCCGGCCATAGTGGTGCTGGAAAAAGTACGTTAGCAAACGCAGTCGAACCTGGACTGGACTTAAAAACCAAAAAGATTTCTGACCAGCACCAGCAAGGACAACATACGACGACATTTGCCGAGATGTTTGACCTAAGTTTTGGCGCTCGTCTGATCGACACGCCTGGAATCAAAGGTTTTGGGGTTGTGGATATGGAAAAAGAAGAAATAGGTGGCTATTTTCCAGAGATCGCATCGCGTCAACAAGACTGTAAGTTTCATAACTGCCTGCATATAGAAGAGCCTAAATGCGCCGTCAAAGAAGCTGTCGAGAATGATGAAATCCACCTAAGTCGCTATGAAAGTTATGTCCAGATCGTCAATGGCGATGAGGATAATTACCGCACTGATAAACACGCCGTTCAATGAGAGTAGTCGTACAGAGAGTTTCTAATGCCAGTGTACATAGTGGTGGACAAAGCCTAGGTTCCATTAACCGTGGATTGCTGGTTTTGATTGGCATCACGGCCACAGACACCAGTGAGGACATCGATTACCTGGTGCGCAAGATTTGTGGCTTACGTGTATTTGCCGACAATACTGGAAAGATGAATTTAAGTATTGATGAGATCGATGGCGATATTTTGGTCGTATCCCAATTCACTTTGTATGCACAAACTAAAAAAGGGAATCGTCCCAGTTATATCAATGCGGCAAAACCAGAGGTTGCCATACCGTTGTATGAGGCTTTTGTAAGTTCGCTTTCGCGAAAGCGAAATAAATCCATTCCCACAGGTTCCTTTGGGGCAGATATGCAAGTGAGACTGGTCAATGATGGTCCTGTCACGATAATTATTGATAGTCAGATTTGATATTAATCTTCTATCAAATTATTTGTTTTCAATTTTCTATTTAAAAACTTGTTTACTTTACTTTACTTCCTTTATGGCTAACTATAATCAATTTATTATGAAAAGAGTTTTATTTGTAGGCTTTGTTGCCTTAGGAAGTATGAGTTTTATCGGAACAGAAAATATTCAGATAGAAGAAGGAGATGTCGATTGTTTTGCTAAAGCAGATGGTGTTATTGAGGATTTGAGAGAAGATACTTATTTTCTTCATCCAGATGTTGTTGATGCTGTTTGGGATGATGTTTTTTATAACTGTAGCGCTCTAAATGGTCAATTGCTAGAACTAGCAATAATTGAATAAAAAAGTTAAAATAAAATGAGATTTACCATTTCAATTATTTTTGTTTTTTCTTTCAATTTACTTTGTTATAGTCAATTACAAATAGAGTACTCTGTAAAATATTTTACAAAGAAAAGGGTAGATTCTGAAAAGAATGAAAATTACCGAAACTTGTTAGAACCATCAGTTAAAGTTCTAAATAGCAGTTCTGGAATTTTAAACGTTTGTGATAACCAATCCTACTTTTCTATAATACCAGAAAACGGAGCTGATTTGGCCAATGTAGTCCTAGCTAAGGTGCTTATAGAAAATAGTAGTTGGCTATCATCTGCAGACGAATCAGGTAATGTAGATCGAAGATTCAAGCGTCTAGTTGTAGCAGACTATAATACGAATAAATGGAAAATAGGCAACGAAGCTAAAATAATTGCGGGTTACAGTTGCTTGAAGGCAACTAAAAAGTTAAGCTTTACGGAATATCCAAATTTAGATAGGGATCTTGAAGTTTGGTTTACGCCAGATATCGCCGTGGATTCGGGATTAAGAGATGCTATTGGACTTCCGGGTTTAATATTATATTATAATGATCAGCAATGGGAATTTGTCGCTTCCGAAATTATTGAAAAGGATAATTGTAATATTACTCTACCAATAAATGAGAAAATCTCTTTTACAGAATCAAATAAAGAAGCAAGCAAAAGATTAAAGGATAAACGGAGCAGATCTCGAAATAATAATTAATTGTTAATAAAAAGAACTTATTTATTATCTATTATACCAGCATTATTGCTGGTATTTTTTTGTCATGGACAAAATATCGTTGTGCAGTCTGGCGTAATCATTTCCATTGAAAATGAAATTGTTCCTTCAGCAACGGTTATTGCCAAAGGAATAAATACTAACGATTTCAAGTTTGCCAGTGCAGACCTTGATGGAAAGTATCAATTGCAACTTACGCCATCGATAGATTATGTAGTAACCGTAAGGTCTATTGGTTATATAACAATTAGCGACACGGTAAATCTGTTACAGGACAGAAGAAAAAATTACATCTTAGAAAAAAGTACTGAATCCCTTGATAGCATTCTAGTAAAAGCGCGTGCGCCAATTCTTCAAAGAGGCGATACAACTGCTTATCGCGTTGAATATTTCTTAACTGGAAATGAACGCAAAGCAAGAGATATTCTAGAAAAGATTCCTGGCGTTGAGGTTGATGGTCGTGGCAATGTAAAAGTAAATGGTGAAGATGTGACTACATTGATGGTGGATGGAAAGGTGTTTTTCTCTGGTGATGAAAAACTGGGCGTTAACAATATTCCCAGCGATGTTATTGATGAGATAGAGATTGTCCAAAACTATGACCCTATTCCTTTCATGAAAAATTTGCGAGATAGCGAGCAGATCGCGCTTAATATCAAATTGAAGGAAGATAAGCGCAACTTCTTTTTTGGTGAGATAGGTGTTGGCGGTGGTTACGAGAATATTTATAGGTCGCATGCAAACCTGTTTTACTATTCTAAAAAGCTAGGCCTCAATTTTATTTCAGGTGTCAGCAATGATGGGCAGCGTGTCTTTACCTTACAGGATTATATTGATTTTGAGGGTGGCCAATCACTGCTATTGAATGATGCAAAAGCCTATTTTGCGCTTCAAAATTCAAGTTTTGGTCGGTACCTTAATCGAGAGGATTTCACTCAAAACAGAAATATAGTCGGCGCATTTAACGCGGTTAGTGAAGTGAATCCGCGATCTACATTTACTGCCTACTCCGTTTGGTTGGATGATCAATCACAATTCAAATCAGTTGCGAATAGATTTTATCCACAGCAACAGTTGGATGAAGTTTTGATAGATAATAGTGAAGTAGATGCTTTATTGGGATTGACAAAATTAAAATGGCAGTACCGCAAGACCATCAAGAATTATTGGGATTTTACGGGCCTGCTGCGTACCGCATTTTCTAACTCAAACGATGGTATACTTTCCCAGATATCCAATCGCGAGGATCGATTTACAAATAGTAATAGCGACTTGTCAGATTACTCCATTGACCTCAAAGCGACACACAATGCGCAATGGTCTGATAAATCTTTTATTAAATGGGAAAGTGAGGTAAAGGCAGGTAAAAATGATGACGCTACACTTTACAATTTCAATCAGCCTGTCTTCTCTAGCTTACTAGATTTCTCGGGAGATCCAAATGACCTATTGCTGGATCAGAATAGGAATTCAGAGAATTTTAAGATAGGCTCAAGCTTTGATTATTTCTGGAATTATGGTCGTAGGAGCCAGATTAATGCACGCGTTAATATAGATCATACACTTGAAGATTATAACACCTTGGATCAAGAACTCTTAAGCGATGGCACGCAAGTTTCCTTTCAAAATAGCGGTTTTAATAATGACCTTGAGTACAAACTAACTGCTTATGGTGCTGGACTGAACCATACGTTTAAGAATGAGATGCATAATTTGACTTTTGGGTTTATGCTTAATCGCTATGATTATTCGTCACAAAATCTAGATCAACCATTACAACAGACGACTGCAACAAAATTACTGCCTGCAATTGATTATGAAGTATCACTACTGGGTGGTAAAAAAATAAGCTTTAATTATGAAACATCCGTTTCCTTACCCAACAGTACAGCTTTGGCGAATAGATTCAGGTTGACTGGCTATAATAGAATTTTTCGAGGTAATCCAGAACTAGACGAACGGTATAATCACAATACTAGATTATTCTACAGTGCTGGTGGCCGCAATAAAGGATATCTATTTACAGGTTCAGCATCTATTAATGCTAGCAATGGATCTATACAGGCATCAAGAGATTTCGACAGCATTGATCAAATTACAACCTATATATTTTTGCGAGAGCCTAACTCCGCCGTGAGTTTGAATGTATCTTATCTTCACTTAGAGCCTAACTGGCGTTTTGGGTTGAATCCGAACTTTAGAATCTCATCGAGCAGCGACTTGATCAACGATGACATAGTAAGCTTAGATGTTCTTAATTATGGATATAAACTTAGTGCGGTTTCTTCCTATAAAAAGTTTGTAAATCTCAACGCCTCGTTTCGGCAGCAGTTTAATTCATACGACGGATTTAATACTAATAGATTTTTAAATACAAGTTTTGATATAAACCTAAGTCATGACATTGGAGATAACTGGATCGTTGAATCAGATTTTTCGCAAACCTATTTTAAGAATCTCACTACAGGTGTTAGTCGTCAATTCGGATTAATGGATATATCTGGTCAATACAAACCACCTAGCAGTTCTTGGATTTTTAATTTGAACCTCAAGAATGTCTTTAATGTTGATTCAAGAAGTAATTCAAGTGTTTCGGATTTTATCATAAGTCAGACAGATACTTTTATCTTGCCTTTCCGTGCATCTTTTGAAGTTAGCTATACTCTTTAAGTTTGTATTTTTGTCTATGTAGAAAAAAACACTACTCGTAAAAAAAAAGGCATAAATGAGCCTCAAACAATCACAAGAACAAGTAGACGCCTGGATAAAGAATCACGGCGTGCGATACTTCAATGAATTGACAAACATGGCGCAACTCACTGAAGAGGTTGGTGAAGTAGCCCGCATTATAGCGCGACGATACGGCGAGCAAAGCGAGAAGGAAAGCGATAAAAACAAAGATCTGGGAGAAGAGCTGGCAGATGTGATGTTTGTTGTCCTTTGCCTAGCTAACCAGACAGGAACAGATCTGGAAGCCGCTTTCGCGAAAAAGCTACAAATCAAAACAGATCGCGATCACGACCGTCATCATAACAATGACAAGCTCAAGTAAACCATATGAATCTAAAACTTAGAGCTTCTCAATCCAAAGTTCAGGAACCTGTAGAGATCAAGATTACAGGCTCTAAAAGCGAAAGCAACCGCTTGCTCATACTCCAGCAGCAATACCCTAACCTAAGTGTAGCAAACCTTTCTAATAGCGACGATACCGTCCATTTAAAGCACGCGCTGGAAAGCGACGCCCAGACGCTGGATATAGGACACGCGGGAACTGCAATGCGTTTTTTGACCGCTTACCTGGCAAATCAACCGGGAAAAAAAGTCATTCTTACCGGTAGCCAGCGCATGAAGGAGCGTCCCATCGGTATCCTGGTAGATGCTTTAAGATACCTAGGAGCCCAGATCGATTATGTTGAAGAAGAAGGTTATCCACCATTGCAAATTGAAGGTAAATCGCTCAAAGGTGGTGAAGTGACTATGGATGCTGGCGTTTCCAGCCAGTATTTGAGTGCATTGTTGCTCATAGGTGCACAAATGGAGAATGGTCTGCATTTGCGACTTTCAGGAAAACTCACCTCGAGACCTTATCTTGAAATGACCACCACCATGTTGACCGACATAGGTTTGCAGGTAACCTTTGAAGACAATCACATAAGCATACAGCCGCAGAAAAACATTGATCAAGTAGAAGTGACCGTAGAGTCAGACTGGAGCAGTGCTGGCTACTGGTATGGTTGGGTAGCGCTACAGCCTGCGGGATATACGGTTAAACTGAGTGCCTACAAACAGATAAGTCTTCAAGGCGATGCCCAGCTGGCCAGGATTTATGAAAAAATGGGCGTGAAGACGCGATACGGTACCAACGAGATCACGCTAACAAAGTCTCAAGAGTTTGAGCAACCTGACGGCCTGGAGTTTGATTTGACAGAGCAGCCAGATCAAGCGCAAACTATTTTTGCTACCTGTTTGGGTTTGGGTATCGACTTAAAAATGACCGGTTTGCACACCTTACGTATCAAGGAAACAGATCGTATCGCTGCAATGGAGGTTGAAGGGGCACGCTTTCGCGAAAGCGAAATAACTTCTACCTCTAATTCTATCCATCTTCATTTTCCCAGCGACAGTCCGTTTAACAAGACCGTACGAATCGACACCTACAATGATCATCGCATGGCACTGGCTTTTGCGCCTTTGTGTCTCAAAACAGATCTGATAATCAATGATGCAGGTGTGGTTTCTAAAAGCTATGGCGACTACTGGGATGATTTGAAGCTTGTAAACGTCGATATTACAGAAATTTAAGTCCTCATTTACTTGACAACGCCTGTTTCAGGATCGTATATTTGCAAATTATAATTAAATCAATTTAATGAAGTTATCACAATTTGGTTATAAGCTGCCAGAGGAGCTTATAGCGCAACATCCCGTAGAGAATAGAGACGAGTCGCGCCTAATGGTACTGCACAAGAAAACAGGCGAGATAGAGCACAAGATGTTCAAGGATGTCATCGATTACTTTGATGAGAAAGATGTATTTGTGATGAATGACACTAAGGTTTTTCCCGCCAGATTGTATGGTAACAAGGAAAAAACAGGAGCACGCATCGAGGTATTTCTTTTAAGAGAATTGAACCCAACGACTAAGTTGTGGGACGTTCTTGTAGATCCAGCTCGTAAGATCAGGATTGGTAACAAACTATATTTTGGCGAGGACGAGAGTCTTGTGGCTGAGGTTATCGATAACACGACCTCACGTGGGCGTACCTTGCGCTTTTTGTACGATGGGACTTATGAGGAGTTCCGCAAGAAATTGCGTGAGTTGGGTGAGACACCACTTCCTAAAGAATTGGGTCGTGAAGTAGAACCAGAAGATGAGGAACGCTATCAGACGATCTATGCCTCTAATGAAGGTGCCGTAGCTGCGCCAGTGGCTGGATTGCACTTTTCTAAGCACTTGCTCAAGCGCATGGAGATCAAAGGCATTGATGTAACCAGTGTGACTATGCACATAGGTTTGGGAACCTTTTCACCGGTTGAGGTGGAAGATCTTTCAAAACATAAAATGGATAGCGAGCAAGCTTTCATCTCTCAGGAAACTTGCAACATCGTGAACAAAGCGATTGACGAGAAAAGAAATATTTGCGCGGTAGGAACAACGACGATGCGATCTTTGGAAAGTGCTGTTAGTAGCGATGGTCACTTAAATACTTTTGATGGCTGGACTAATAAGTTCATATTCCCAGAATATGAGTTTTCTATCGCAAACGCGATGATTACCAACTTTCATAATCCTAAATCAACACTTATGATGCAGGCCGCAGCATTTGCAGGTTATGATTTCCTCAAAAAGGCCTATGATGTGGCTATGAAGGAGAAATATAGATTCAGCACCTATGGTGACGCCATGTTGATCATCGATTAATTGAACCTAAAATTTCAAGGAAAAGCCCTTTGTTCATTTTGAATAAAGGGCTTTTTAATTTCAAATCGTATATTTCCATCACCCCAAAATAATTACCATGAAACATATTTTGTTTTTATTTCTATTCTGCATAGCCTTCTGTACTACAGCGCAGGTGACTAATGAGGTTGCTCCAAGAAGCTGGTCGATGATTCAAAAATCAACTGAACAACCTGCCCCAGTTATTTTACCAGCTATTGATATCCAAGGATTGATTAATGAAAATGTTCAAAAGCCTAATGGATTGTCAGATAAAGTTCTAAAAGTTGGGCAAGATATTTCAGTAGCCTTTGATTTATACAATTCAGGCACATGGACCAATTTAGAAAACGGAGATCGCATTTGGAGATTGAATGTCAAATCAGTCGGGTCTTATTTTACAAGAGCAAATTTTGATCTTTTTAACGTTCCTGAAGGTGCTGAGCTTTATCTATATAATGATGATAAAACTGATCATATAGGTCCATATACAAGTAGTGAAAACCAAGATGATGGTATACTTGGGAGTTGGGTGATTGAAGGAGATAATCTTTGGATTGAATATTTTGAGCCTGCTCGCGTTAGAGGTCTAGGTCGAATTAGTATTGATTCAATTACCCATGGTTTCTTTGACTTGTTTGAAAGTTCTAATGGCTTTAATTCAAAGCTCAATGAATCTGGAGCATGCAATGTGGATGTCCTTTGTAACCCTAATTTTAATTCAAATGGTAGCAAAGATTGGTCAGAAACTAGAACGGATCATTTAAATGCTGTGGCAAGAATATTAATTCCTCGTAATGGCAATTTGTTCGTATGTACCGGTTCCATGATCGCTAATACAGCAAATAACAACACACCTTATTTCTTGACTGCAAACCATTGTCTAGATACAACAAATGGAGCTGGTTCAAATTTTAATTCTAGCAATTGGTCTTTTGGTTTTCAATGGTTTACTCCTACACCAGACTGCGCTACTTTTTCGCCAACTCTAGGACCCAATCAGCCGACAAGAATAATCTCTGGAGCTCGTTTATTAGCGAATAATGACGATAGTGACTTTGCTCTTTTTCTTTTAAATCAAACTCCACCATCCACTTGGAATCTTTACTATGCTGGTTGGGATTGGTCTGGTTCAATACCAGCAGAACAATTAGGAATGCATCATCCTAATGGAGATATCATGAAACTATGCCGTAACGATCAGGCACCTACGTCTCAAAAATTGCCACCGAGCGCAGCTTTTTTATTTAGAGACGGCATTAATCTTGAAATATGGCGAATAGCAGATTGGGATTATGGAGTGACAGAAGGTGGGTCTTCGGGTAGTTTTTTATTAAGTGAGGAAAATTTGATAATTGGGCAATTAGCTGGTGGAGGAGCACAATGTAGTGGTCGGTTTGACAACAATGCTGAAGATTGGTATGGTCGATTTGATGTAAGTTGGGATAGCGGAGGAACTGCTTCTACTCGACTAAGAGATTGGTTGGATCCATTGAATACTGGTAGTCAAAAATTTGAAGGGTCTTTTGCATCAAACTTACTATCGAATCAAGAAGTTTTAATTCAACCAAGCATCAGAATTTACCCCAATCCATCCAGCGGCATATTCAACATAGACAGCGATCAACAGGTAGCCTATCAAGTATTCAACTTGAATGGTCAATTGATTGTGGAGTCTGCTGCAGGACTTTCTAACAACACATTGGATTTATCTAGCGCGGCAAATGGTTTATATTTCATCAAGCTTACCGCAAACGGTCAAACCGTCACTAAAAAGATTATCAAGCAATAAGCTCTTTAAAACCTTAAGTGCGTCGCGAGATTTCTTAATTTTGCGACGCGTTTTTTATGGAACAAACTCAAACAAATAAAATCGATATCAGGTCTCTGGACCTAGAACAATTGCGCCAATATTTTGTGGATCGTGGTGAGAAAGCTTTTAGAGGTAATCAGATCTATGAGTGGTTATGGAAAAAAGGCGCACATGATTTTGATGACATGACCAATATCTCAAAATCTACCAGAGCGTTCCTTGATCAACATTTTGTGATCAACCATATTAGGGTTGACGACATGCAGCGCAGTAGCGATGGTACTATAAAAAATGCCGTAAAACTGCACGATGGTTTAACGGTGGAATCTGTTATGATCCCAACGCCTACGAGAACCACGGCTTGTGTTTCCTCGCAGGTAGGATGCAGTTTGAATTGCGAGTTTTGTGCCACGGCACGTTTAAAACGCATGCGCAACCTCAATCCAGACGAGATTTATGACCAGGTAGTGGCAATCGACCAGCAGAGCCGTGCCTATTATAATCGTCCCTTGTCTAACATTGTATTCATGGGAATGGGCGAGCCGCTCATGAATTATAAGAATGTCATTAGGTCCATTGATAAGATCACAGGTGATGACGGGCTAGGTATGTCGCCTAAACGTATCACACTTTCTACCAGTGGTGTTCCTAAAATGATTAAGAAACTGGCAGACGATCGTCCCAAGTTCAACCTCGCTCTTTCACTGCACAGCGCCATTGATGAGAAACGTGTTAAGATCATGCCCTTCAATGAGCAATTCCCACTAGATGATATCAAAGAAGCCCTCAAATACTGGTATGAGAAAACCGGCACCAGAGTCACCTATGAATACGTCGTATGGAAAGGGATCAATGATCAAATGGAAGATGTCCAGGCGCTTGTAGAATTTTGTAAAGTCATTCCCTGCAAGGTCAATATTATAGAATACAACAGTATAGACGACGCGCGATTTGAGCAGGCCGCTACCAAGGCTATTGATATGTATGAGCACGAGTTAGAGAAGAATCGCATCGTGGTCAACATACGCCGCAGTCGTGGTAAGGATATCGATGCAGCTTGCGGTCAATTGGCTAACAAATCTTCCTAGAAAATTTATTTCGCTTTCGCGAAAGCGAATACCTTTTACATTCAAAAGCATCTTTCTAAACGGGTCGTCAGGCAATATCACGGTTAACAATTGCCAGTGTATTTCTACAATTTCTAAGTGTGCAAAAATAGCTAAGCATTCGATTTCTAAATCAATGACGCCTATCTTTGAAACATGAAGATCGTAGAACAGATCAAGCAGCCTATCGCCTATGAGATGGAACTCTTTGAAGAGAAATTCCGCTTATCGATGGCGTCACGCATACCGTTGCTCAATCGTATTACCTACTTTATCGTTAACCGCAAGGGCAAGCAAATGCGTCCTATGTTTGTGTTCCTAACGGCCAAAATGGTAGGCAACGGTCAGGTCAACGACCGCACCTATCGTGGTGCCGCGGTAATCGAGTTGATTCACACGGCAACCCTAGTACATGATGATGTGGTGGATGACAGCCTCAAGAGACGCGGATTCTTCTCAGTCAACTCTTTGTGGAAGAATAAAATAGCCGTTCTAGTGGGTGATTATCTGCTATCTAAAGGCTTGCTTCTAAGTATTGATAACAAGGATTTTGATTTGTTGCAAATCATTAGCGTCGCAGTGCGTGAGATGAGTGAAGGTGAATTGTTGCAAATAGAAAAAGCCCGAAGACTGGACATTACGGAAGAGGTTTACTACGACATCATCACTAAAAAGACAGCCACGCTCATTGCCGCCTGTTGTAGCTTAGGCGCCTGCGCAGTATCGCCTGATAGCCCTAGTGTTGAGAAGATGCGCAAATTTGGTGAACTTATAGGTGTGGCCTTTCAAATCAAAGACGACCTCTTTGATTATGGCAACCAGCGCATAGGGAAACCTACTGGGATTGATATCAAGGAGCAAAAAATGACCTTGCCGCTCATCTATACGCTCAACAATGCTTCCAAAAAGGATAAAAAGTGGCTCATAAACTCTGTAAAGCGACATAATCGTGATAAAAAACGGGTTAAAGAAGTGATCCAGTTTGTGAAGGATGCCGGTGGTTTGGATTATGCCGTCAAAGCAATGTACGACTACAAACAGCGCGCTTTGGACATACTCAATACCTATCCAGAATCAGAATACAAGCAATCCTTGCTCACGATGGTGGATTATGTAATCGACCGTGAGAAGTAGCAGTGGTGTTAGATAAGTTTCGCTTTCGCGAAAGCGAACTCAAAAACAATCTTGATCCTGAATAAATAGGCTGTAAGAGTCCACGCATTCTATCGTTAATTGCAGCCGTTGCGCACTTTAAAAAAATTACCTTTGCAGCTGCAAAAGCAGGATTATGAGTATTGTAGCAATTGTTGGTAGGCCCAACACTGGTAAAAGCACCCTTTTTAATAGATTGATCAAGCGTCGTGAGGCTATCACAGATGCGGTTAGTGGTGTCACAAGGGATCGTCATTATGGGAAAAGCGACTGGAACGGTCGTGATTTTTCGGTTATTGATACCGGTGGTTATGCCATAGGTAGCGAGGATGTTTTTGAAGAGGAAATCGACAAGCAGGTAGAACTTGCTATTGATGAGGCAGATGTTATTCTATTCATGGTGGATGCCGCAGATGGTATCACACGCGAGGATGAAGATGTGGCGCAGTTACTACGTAAAGTCAAAAAACCTGTGCTGCTGGTCGTCAATAAAGTGGACAACCCTTCTAGGGAACAAGAGGCTTATGAATTTTATAATTTGGGATTGGGTGATTATTATTCGATCTCAAGTATAAGTGGTAGCGGTACTGGTGATTTGCTGGATGCTGTTGTAGAAAACCTGCCAGAGCCTAGAGAAGAAGTAGAAGAGAACCTGCCACGATTTGCCGTTGTAGGACGTCCTAATGCAGGTAAATCTTCCTTTATCAATGCTCTAATAGGCGAGAATAGATATATCGTCACTGACATTGCCGGTACGACAAGAGACTCTATTGATACAAAGTACAACAGATTTGGTTTTGAATTCAACCTGGTAGATACGGCTGGAATACGTCGTAAGAAAAAAGTCAAGGAAGACCTAGAATTCTATAGCGTGATGCGCAGCGTGCGTGCCATTGAACACTGTGATGTTTGTATGGTGGTACTAGATGCTACAAGAGGTTTTGACGGACAGGTACAGAATATCTTTTGGTTGGCAGAGCGCAACCGAAAAGGTATCGTCATCCTGGTCAACAAATGGGACCTTGTAGAAAAGGAAACGAATAGCGTGCGTGATTATGAAAAACGCATACGTCAAGAGATGGAACCTTTTACAGATGTGCCTATCGTTTTCATATCGGTATTGAACAAGCAACGTATTTTTAAGGCTATTGAAACAGCTGTTGAGGTATACAAAAACCGAAGCAAGAAGATCAAAACCAGTAAGCTTAATGAGGTGTTGTTGCCTATTATAGAAAATACGCCACCACCATCACTTAAAGGGAAGTTTGTAAAGATCAAATTCATAACACAGCTGCCTACACCACAGCCACAGTTTGCCTTCTTCTGTAATTTACCGCAGTACGTACGCGAACCTTATAAGCGTTTCCTAGAAAACAAATTGCGTGAAAACTTTGATTTTCATGGTGTTCCCGTAAGTGTGTATATGAGGAAGAAGTAATAATTGCATTTCCTACACGTTGAAGGAATGAACTATACAGACTAATGAAAAGAATTTTATCTACCACAGCGTTTTTGCTTTTAAGCGCATTAACGTTCGCACAGCAATTTGAAATAACAGGATCTATTGCCGATTCACTTACGAGACAAAAACTATTAAGCGCCACCGTTTTCCTAGAATCAGTTGAGGACTCTACTTTAATCACGTATTCCATCACAGATATTGATGGGAAGTTCAACCTGACAGGGAACACTAATTACGAACTTTTAAACTTTTACACCTCTTTCCAAGGCTATCAGGAGATCGCTAAGGTTATCGATTTGAGTAAAGGTAGACAGATCGATATGGGAACTATTTTGCTTAGCAACGACATAGAATCGCTGGGCGACGTTGTCGTTACTGCTAGAAAGGCACCGATTACACTTAAGAAGGATACTCTTGAATTTAATGCAAAGTCCTTTAATACAAGAGCAGATGCAACGCTTGAAGATGTCATTAAGGAGTTACCAGGAGTTGAATTAGATAAGGACGGTAATATTACCGTTAATGGTAAATCGGTTACTAAGATTCTTGTCAATGGTAAAGAGTTTTTTGGAGATGACCCGCAAGTTGCCCTTAAAAATTTACCGAAGGAAATTATTGATAAAATTCAGGTAACAGAGTCAAAGACAGATGCTCAAAGACAGTCAGGCGATGATGGAGATGATAATGCCAGCGAGATCAACATCACGATTGATGAAGATAAAAACAAGGGTTGGTTTTCTAGGTTGACCGTAGGTGGTGGTACAGATGACCGTTACTCGATGAGTGGAATAGCTAACTATTTCAAAGACGATTTGCGAGTAAGTGTTTTAGGTAGTAGCAATAATATCAATTCACCTGGATTTTCATTTGACGAGATTTATGATGCTATAGGAAATGCTGCATATTCTGTAAGTACAAATTCTAATGGAAGCTTTGGGATTAATGGTTTGAACTTTGGTAGCAACTCTGGAATTACAAGCAGTCGTTCCGCTGGATTAAATGTGAGCGATGAATTTGGTGAAACGGTCGAGGCAGATATTAATTATTTTTATGGAAATTCGGATAACAGGTCAGCAACTGAAACTAGAAGAACTACATTTCTTCCAGACAGAACATTTTCAACAAACTCCAGCAACTCTAGCAACACGGTAGGAGAGAATCACAGATATGGCGGGCGTGTGCAGATCAAACCAGACACTTTAACCTCAATCACCTTCAGGCCAAGTGGTAACACCTCAACTAATTCTAGTTTTTCAGATAGGTTTTCTGAGTCTATTGATGATAGTGGTAACTTGATTAACAACTTAAATAGCACCAGTCGTTCTGAATCAGATAGTCAGAATATAGAAGCTAATATCTACGCAAGCCGTAGATTAAAAACCAAAGGTAGTTTCATAAGTTTCTTTGCAACTGTATCTGATGATAAAGATGAGTCAAATGATAGATTTAATTCAGTGCGTAACACCTTTAACAACAATACCACAACAACTGAAGTCCAGAACCAATTAATTAATCAGAACAATCGCAATACAGAATTTAGGTTTAGTCCTAGATATAGACAGGCACTAGATAGTAATTGGCGAGCTTCAGTAGAATACAATTATCAGTATCGAAGCCAGAAAAGCGAACGTAGTGTTTTTGACATTGATGAAGCGACTGATAACCGAAACTTCAATGCTACCTTAAGTAATGATTTTGATGTGAACAGCATCCAGCAAAGACCAGAGGTAGGAGTTCAATATGAAAAGGGCGACTACAGGATAGAGTTACAAACAGGTTATATTTTTCAGACTCTTAAGAGTGAAGATGTTTTACAAGCCGTAAGCTTTGATAAAGACTTTGGCAATGTTTTTCTACGAGCCGAGTTACGTAAGAAACTTGGAAAGTTCGGTCGAATCAATATGAATTATAATAATAGCGTAAACGTCCCTAGCGTGCGCCAGTTACAACCAGTAGTCAATCGAACCAATCCACTTAATCTTGTGGTTGGTAATCCAGATTTAGATGCCTCGGTTCGACACTCGATCCGGTTGAATGCTAGTAATTATAATTGGGAAATAGGAGAAGGATTTTATGGTGGTGGAAACCTTGATTTCAATCAAGATGCTGTAACTGCTATAACAACAACGGACGAAGACCTCATCCGTACTACAACTTACGTTAATGTAAATGGTAATCGTAATGGTTATCTCTACGGGAATTATAGTAAAACTTGGCGTAAGGACAAGCGTGAAATAGGAGGTAGTGTAGGTCTTAATGGAAACTATGATAGAAACGTCTCTTTTACTAACGGTCAGCGATTCACAAGTGAGACCTTTGGTTTTTCACCTAGAGTTTCTTTCGAATATTCCATACGAGATATTTTTGAGATTGAGCTTGACTACAATTTAAGTGCAAACTCAACATCTTTTGATATTGGAAGTATTGAAGATCAAGAATTTACTAATCATAATGTCAATATTGATTTATTGACGCTATGGCCAGAAAATGTAACGTTAGGCCTTCGTGGTGAGTACAATAGGTTTGGAAATGTTTCTGATGAATTTGATAACGATAGCTTCGTCCTTATAGGCAGTTTAGGTTACAAATTTGCAAAAGATAGAGCCATTGTTAAGTTGAAGGCTTATGATATTTTAGATCAGGTCATTGCAACTCGCCGTGTCGCGACTCAAGATTTTGTACAAGATACTAGTAGTTTGGTTTTGGAACAATATTTCATGCTCAGCTTCACTTATAAATTCTCTAAGTTTGGTGGGTCAGATCCTAATGATAGAAGGACTCGTTTCAATTAAGGATTTTTTTAGTTCGCTTTCGCGAAAGCGAACTCATTCATAGGCTATCCAACATTCGCCTAACTATTTTAAAATAGTTCCCAGTTAGCAGGACATTCTTCCTATTAGCCGGTTATCAAAGCCTGTTTTCTATAGGTTTGCCATAGATTTGCAACAGCAAGTGAGACCTACTTTTTCGATTTCCTGTTTGAATTTGGACTGTTCTTATTTGTAATTTAAAAAACAGCTATTGCCGCATCCCAATACGATAATCAATGTTATCATTCCTGCCTTTAACGAGGCAGACTCCATCGGTCTTGTCCTTGCAGATATTCCTGCAATGGTAGATGAGGTCATCGTCGTGAGCAATAATTCTACTGATGCCACAGAGGCCAATGCATCCCAAGCTGGTGCCACCGTTTTAAAAGAATCCAGACGTGGCTACGGTTTTGCCTGTCTCAAGGGTCTGGAGTACGTGGCCCAGAAGAAAAATAAGCCAGACATCATCGTATTTTTAGATGGTGACTACAGCGATTATCCAGAACAACTTACAGAACTGGTAGCGCCTATCATAGAATCCAATATGGACTTGGTCATCGGTGCCCGTAATAAAAAACTTAGAGAAGCCGGATCGATGACGTTCCCACAAATTTTTGGAAACTGGCTCGCCACCACATTGATGAAGCTGTTTTTTAATTCAAGATTTACAGACTTGGGTCCTTTTAGGGCGATTAAATATGACAAGTTGGTAGCCTTAAACATGGAAGATGAAACCTATGGATGGACGGTAGAGATGCAATTGAAAGCGCTGAAAAAAAACTATTCTTATGTAGAGATTCCCGTGCGGTATCGCAATAGAATAGGCGTTTCCAAGGTGTCTGGAACGGTCAAAGGTGCTATCTTTGCAGGTGTTAAAATTTTAACATGGATCTTCAAATACGGCCTTAAGAAATGATCTTGGAGTGGATTTGCATCGTGATATATTCGGCATCATTGCTCATGATCTTGTTCTATTCTTTTTCGCAGCTCAATTTGTTGATCAACTATCTCAAGGCGCAAAAGAAAAACAAACAAGCCACCGTTTCTGTTCAACAGACAGACGATCTTCCATACGTCACTATCCAGCTACCCGTTTTTAATGAATTATACGTCATGGAACGCTTACTGGATAACATGGCTTTTCTAGAGTATCCCAAAGACAAATTAGAGATTCAGGTACTGGATGATAGTACAGATGAATCGGTTGAGATTACGGCCTTAAAAGTCAAAAAGCTTCAAGAGCTAGGTTTTGATGTTAGTCACATACAACGTGAGAATCGTACCAGTTACAAAGCAGGCGCACTCAAAGAAGGACTCAAAATCGCCAAAGGTGATTTTATCGCCATCTTTGATGCCGATTTTTTACCAGAGGCAGACTGGCTACTCAAAACCATTGGCCATTTCAAGAATCCTAAAGTTGGTGTTGTACAAACGCGATGGTCGCACCTCAATAGAGATTACAGCATCTTGACCCAAGTCCAGGCGTTTGCCCTGGACGCTCACTTTACTCTAGAACAGGTAGGTCGCAATTCTAAAGGTCATTTTATCAACTTTAATGGTACGGCTGGCATATGGCGCAAACAAACCATTTTTGATGCAGGAAACTGGCAAGGCGACACGCTTACCGAAGATCTGGATTTAAGTTACCGTGCGCAACTCAAGAACTGGAAATTCGTTTATCTAGAAGACGTCACCACTCCAGCCGAATTGCCCATGGTGATAAGTGCAGCGCGTTCACAGCAATTTAGATGGAATAAAGGCGGCGCAGAGAATTTTCAAAAAATGTTCAGGAAAGTGCTGTCCAGTAAAAACCTTTCCTTCAAGACTAAATTTCACGGGATCCTGCACCTGCTCAACAGCACGATGTTCTTGAATGTTCTCATAGTTGCCATTTTAAGCATTCCAATGTTGTACATCAAGAACGAGTATGAACATTTGAGGATCTACTTTATCGTGATGAGCTTTTTTGTGATTAGTACCATCATCTTTTTCATTTGCTACTGGTTCATGTACCGCAATATCTATGGCGGCGGTTTCAAGAATTTTGTCACGTACATCGGTATGTTTTTCACGTTTTTCAGCATTGCGATGGGCTTCTCGTTACACAATTCCATTGCCGTGATAGAAGGCCATCTGGGCAAGCGCAGTGAATTTGTACGCACCCCTAAATTCAATCTGGCCGCGGTAGGCAGCAACTGGAAGACCAACAAATACCTGCGTAAAAAAGTAAGTCCCAACGTGATCATAGAAGGCCTACTCATGCTGTATTTCATGTTTGGGCTGTACTCTGCATTTATTGTGGGCGATCAAGGTGGCGATTTCGGGCTGTTTCCATTTCATCTCATGCTCGTCATTGGGTTTGGGTTCGTGTTTTTCTCCAGTTTAACAGACAAGCAGTAAATGAAGACGCGGCTGCAAAATGGCTTTGGGATCCTACTCATCCTCAGCTTTTTTGGCTATGCTATTTTTAGTTCGCTTTCGCGAAAGCAGTTTCTCGACAATCTTCTCCTTTATTCAGGACTGTTTGTTTTATTCCTAGGCTTTTACTGGATCGCTGACTATTCCCGTAAAAAGGAGTTACAGTTATTTCCAGAATGGCTTTCTTTCAAAACACAAGCTAAGCCACATATTCTAGCCTGGTTGTTGGTAGGTGTGGCCTTGCGATTGGTTTTCTTATGGGATACACCCAATTTGTCGCAGGATTTTTTCAGATTCATTTGGGATGGGCACATGCTACTTAATGGCTATAATCCATACCTATATCTGCCCGATGAGCTCCTCGCAACTGGTGTAGACTTCATACCCAATGCAGATTTGCTGCATGCCTCCATGGGCGAACTGTCCAGTGGACACTATACCAATTATCCACCATTCAACCAGCTATTTTTTGCTTCAGCCGCTTTCTTAGGAGGCAACAGCATTGTTATGACGGTGGTCTGGATGCGAGTTTTTATTATTATTGCAGAGGTTTTGATCTTTTTATACGGTGTCAAATTACTTCGTATTCTAGGCAAACCAGAACAGCTGATCTTACTCTATTACCTCAATCCATTTATTCTGATTGAATTGACGGGCAACCTTCATTGGGAAGGCGTCATGGCCTGTTTAATGCTCATTGGAGTCTATCATTTCATCTGTTACGATAGAATCAAGAGTCCTATTTATTTGGGTTTAGGAGTACTTTTAAAACTATTGCCGGTTATCATTTTCCCGTTGCTGCTGAAGTCCTTGAAGTGGCGTAAGCTTTTTTTATTTTTCGGTATCCTGGCGATCGTTGTTATTGCTGGCTTTGCACCATTTCTATCTGCAGAATTGTTTGAAAAATATGGATCTAGTGTAGGGTTATGGTTCAATAGCTTTGAATTTAATGCTAGTATTTACTACGTTATTCGAGCCATAGGCTATGAAGTCACCGGTTATAACATTATAGGAACGGTCGGGAAGATTTTACCGTTAATTACGTTGGCTACTGTTATTTTGATGGCCGCATTGAGGAAGAATCAGTTTCCAGAAATCTTGCTGGGTAGTATTCTTTTCTCGTTCACGATTTATCTGCTGCTGTCCACGACGGTTCATCCATGGTATTTGACGATACCACTTTTGTTTTCGGTTTTTACGAGATATAGGTACATGATTGTCTGGAGTTTTATGGTTTTCGTCAGTTATTCGGCCTATTCAAACGCAACCTATCAGGAAAATTTGTGGTGGATTGCGGTGGAATATTTATGTGTTGTTGGGATGTTGGTGTTTGAGTTGCTTTCGCGAAAGCGAAATAAAGAGCTAATGCTTAACTAGCCTAAATCTCTCTAGTAACAGCCTTGATTATATTTGTAAATGAACTGATCAACGTCACCTTCTTCAAATCGTTTTTTTTCGCGAATGGATTTTACCAAATCCATACAGTCAGACATCAAAACATCTGCATTTTTGCTTAAAAATGAGGCTTTGGAACCTTTTTCTCTGTAAATGGTGCCATCATAAGTTTTATAGAAATATCTACCGATATCAAAAGTATATCTCGATCCGATTGGAACTGGGTATGACCCAGCGCCCATTCCACCAACAGAATTAATATATTCGGACTTTTCTTTAGCGGTAATGTGATAGCCATAATAGGACAGATCGCCAGAAATAATTTCCTGAACATACACCCATTCTGGCCTCTCTTCTGTTCCCAAATTATAACTTACTAAATAAAGTCTCTCCTCTTCATCTTTTGGATTTTCTGGAAAGAAAAAATTACTTTTTGCAGTGACTAAAATATCAAGGATAATATATTCAATTTCATGCGGTTGCAAGACCAGTGGTGAATCAAAATCTGATTGTTTTAAGATTATGGGTTGATTCGTTTTTTTAGGTATTTCAGCCCTTCCATAAAGCTCATCGCCATTTACCAAGCCGATAACAAGATCTGTTTCATAAACTTGTGCTGTTGAAACAAAACAGGTCACAACCAAAAATAGACACCAATTTTTCACGAAAATCAATTTAAAATTCACTCTAAGGTTTGGCAATATTATTCATTCTAAATTTTCTAAACCTATCTCTGGTCAGATTAATCGCCAAAACAAATAACTCCTTCCAGACACCGTCTAGAAGGAGTTGTTTGTTAGCAAATGAACTATAGTAGGATTCTAGATTAATGAAAATTGACTTTTAAAAACCATTCATTTAGAAGTAAAGCTTCCGAACCCAATCAAGGCGGTACCTAAGCAAATAGCAATGAATATTCCACCTACCAGTTCCCAGCCGTTATATTTTATCGCAGCGGTGGCCATCATCAGTAATGTAATGAGTATCGCACCCGTATTTTCAATTTTCTTTCTCATATTTAAATATACTGAAAATCTTTAACTTCCTTCGAAATCTACTTCTTTACTACCTCATATAGATCCTTACGTCTATCCTTGAGGTTTTTCACTGCGCCGTTGTGGTGCAGTTCTTTAAGTAAATCCATGTCTACATCTGCAACTAGGATCATCTCTGTATTAGGAGTGGTTTCTGCTTTGACACCATTGGATGGGAACGCAAAATCACATGGTGTGAATACCGCGCTTTGGGCATAAGAAATATCCATATTCTCTACCGCAGGTAAATTACCAACGCTTCCAGCAATCGCCACATAACACTCATTCTCTACCGCTCGAGCCTGGCAACACAATCGCACGCGTGCATAAGCATTTTGGGTATCTGTCAAGAAAGGAACAAAGAGAATTTGCATGCCATCTTGCGCCATGATGCGACTTAGTTCTGGGAACTCACTGTCATAACAAATAAGAATTCCTATTTTACCGCAGTCTGTATCAAAGGTTTGGATCTTGCTACCGTTGCTCAATCCCCAAACTTTTTGCTCGTCCGGAGTGACATGGATCTTTTCATATTGTTCCACTCGACCATCACGATGGCACAAATTCCCAATATTATATAGGTGCCCATCGATAATTTCAGGCATGGAGCCTGTGATGATATTGATGTTGTATTTAATGGCTAGGTCAGAGAATTTATCTCTAATCATAGCTGTGTATTTTGCCAGTTCACGTATAGCATCGCTCACGCTATGATCATTATAGGCAGCCATAAGCGGAGCATTAAAATACTCTGGGAACAACGCAAAATCAGATCTATAGGCAGCAAGGCTATCCACAAAATATTCTACCTGTTGCATCAATTCCTCAATACCAGAATAGGGTCGCATTTGCCACTGTATCAAACCGAGACGCACGGTACTTTTAACGGTTTTAGTATCGTCGGCCTTAAGTGGTGCGGTATAATAAATATTATCCCATTCTAGTAAAACAGCGTATTGTTTTGAAGCGGCGTCCTCATCCAGATAGTTTTTTAAAACTCTGGAAACGTGAAAGTCATTACTCAGCTGAAAGTTCAATACAGGATCATTGATCTCCTTCATGCGCACCTTCTCAATGTATTGTTTAGGTGTCAACTCCTTGGCATAATTGTGATAGCCTGGAATCCTACCGCCAAAAGCGATTCCTCGCAAGTTCATATTCTCACACAATTCCTTGCGATAATCATACAATCGACGACCCAATCGCATCCCACGGAACTGCGGTTTGATGAACACCTCAATACCATAAAGCACATCACCTTCATCATCATGCGTGGTAAACTTGTAGTTGCCCGTTACTTGTTCATAGGTGTAATTGCCTTTAAAATCCTCGTACTTCACGACAATGGACAAGGCACAAGCCACGATTTCTTCATTGACTTTTAAGACGACCTGGCCTTCGGGAAACTTGTTGGTCAAGGCCTTTATTTGTTCTCTACTCCAGATGGAATCTGGCAGATTGGTATAAGAGTCAATCATCGCGTGCCTCAATTGCTCATAGTCTTCCAACTTGAGAAATTCAAGGGTTAAATTGTCAATTTTATCAATATTTACGGTGCTCATTGTCATATGAATTAATGGTTGTAAAGGTACTGTAGATGCCGTTTTTAGGATACCTAGAAGCTGTTAATTAATAGGCACAAAAAAACCTGTAGGATTTGAAACATACAGGTTGTTTTAGTTCTAGTTGCTGCTTGAGCGATGTGCATCAGTCTTCAGTACCTTCATAGTTGATTCTTTTATTGCACTCGCGGTAGCAGGCAAACGATAGTTTGTTCCAGCCTGTATCACGTATACGTTCAAGAGTTAGGCCATTGTCCGTTTTGACCATGGTGAATTTAAAATCGGGTAGGTCGTCGCTTAGATCTGCTAGCGTGTTGATGGGATCTGTGATACCGTACGCGTCAATTCCTAGAGACTCATTATTATTTAATTCAAACGCTAATTCTGTCCATTTACAGCCTTGGGTACATTTCAATTTGACCTCGTTGTTGTAAATTGATAGGATCTCAATGTTGAAATCTCTGCTTACCTTATTAGTGTCTTTTTTGGAACCACAACTGGTAAGTACGAGTGCGATAGCAAAAAGTGTCAGTATATTTTTCATGATGTTTTTTAATTGATGATAGATGGTTTTGTTTTCGCTTTCGCGAAAGCGAACTTATACTACCATCTACATTTCCAATAAATAGGCAAAGATCAATGGTGCCACGATGGTGGCATCACTCTCCACGATAAATTTAGGAGTATCGATGTCCAATTTTCCCCATGTGATTTTTTCATTGGGAACGGCACCAGAATAACTTCCATAACTGGTCGTAGAGTCAGAAATTTGACAGAAATAGCTCCAGAATGGCGTGTCCGTGCGCTCCATGTCCTGATACAACATAGGCACCACACAAATAGGGAAGTCACCTGCGATACCACCACCTATTTGGAAAAATCCTATACCGTTCTCGCTATTGTCCGTGTACCAGTCTGCGAGATAGGTCATGTATTCAATACCGCTTTTCACCGTACTTGCCTTGAGCTCGCCTTTAAGAACATAGCTAGCAAAAATGTTTCCCATAGTACTGTCTTCCCAACCTGGTACGACAATAGGTAAATTGGCCTTGGCGGCCGCATACATCCATGAATTTTCGATTGGGATTTCATAGTATTCTTCCAGCACGCCGCTCAACAACAACTTGTACATGTACTCGTGTGGGAAATAGCGCTCGCCTTTGGCTTCGGCATCTTTCCAGATCTTGACGATATGTTCTTGCAGTCTTCTAAAGGCTTCTTCTTCTGGAATACAGGTGTCTGTTACTCGATTCAATCCTTTTTCCAATAAATCCCATTCATCTTGAGGGGTCAAATCACGATAGTTAGGCACGCGTTTGTAGTGCGAGTGCGCTACAAGATTCATCAAATCTTCCTCAAGGTTGGCACCAGTACAGGATACAATGTGTACTTTTTCTTGGCGAATGATTTCGGCAAAAATCTTCCCTATTTCGGCAGTACTCATGGCACCAGCTAGTGATACCAGCATTTTTGAGCCATTGTTGAGTTGGTCCTCATATCCTTTTGCAGCATCTACTAACGCAGCGCCATTAAAGTGTAGGAAATATTTTTCTATGAAATCAGTAATTGGTTTACTCATGGATGTGTTTTTGAGGATCTAGTCCTCGTTGATATTTTTCATTTTCTTAAGTCCGGCTTTTGCAAAACCTTTGTCTGCATCATAGCCTTCTTCACCTTCTAGTGCGATGTCTTTGAATTTGTAGCTCAGCATCTTGTAGTACAATTTTGCCGCAAGAAAATCTGACGACTTCTCATTAGGATTAGGACATAATTCTACGATGTCAAAACCTACGACGTTCTTTTCTTCAAAGACGCCTCTCAAAAAGTCTAGGGTCTCGTACCAAAACAAACCTCCAGGTTCTGGTGTACCGGTAGACGGGCAAATGGATGGATCAAAACCGTCAAGATCGATGGTGATAAAAACGTTTTCAGTCAACGCTTCAGTTGCTTTTTCTGACCAGTAATCATCCTGCACCATTTCATGCGCATAGAATATTTTTTCTTCATCATTGATGCCTAGCTCAATGCTGTCCATACTGCGTATACCTACTTGAACAAGATTTGTATTTTGGCTGGCTTCATATACAGCACATGCGTGGTTGCAGCTGCTGCCATCATAGGTTTTACGCAGATCTGCGTGAGCATCGATCTGCAGTACGCTCAAGTTTTCAAACATCTCGTTAAAGGCGCGAATGCTACCTATGGAGATGGAATGCTCGCCACCAAAAAGCGTTACGAACTTATTTCTCTTGATGTATTTTTTGGTTGCGGCATGAACGGCATCCACCATTTTTTCTGGAGAAGAGTTCTCTGAAACTGGATCTGCCAGATAAATACCGTGTTGATACACTTCAGTATCTGTTTCAATGTCATATAATTCCATGTTGCGACTCGCGTCGAGAAAAGCATCTGGACCTTTATCGGCTCCTTTTTGCCAGGTACTGGTTCCATCATAGGGAACAGGGATCAAAACTATGGATGCGTTATCCAATCCAGCATATTGATCCTCGATGCCGGCATAGTTAGATGTACTCATGATAAATTATTTAATGTCAAAGGTTTAAATATAATAAATATGACTTGAGGATTTAGTATCCCAAAATTTCAAGCATCTGTTCAGAGGTTTGCTGGTCTCTAAACAACTCTGTCACGATCTCGCCATTCTCATCTCTATCGATCAAAACATGCTTAGGCGCTGGTATCAAACAGTGCTGAATACCTCCATAACCGCCTATGGTTTCCTGGTATGCACCTGTGTTGAAAAAGCCTATGTAAGTAGGTTTGTCCTTGTGATATTTAGGTAGGTAAATGGCATTGACGTTTTGCTCACTGTTGTAGTAGTCATCACTATCGCAAGTCAACCCTCCTAAAAGGACGCGTTCATATTCATCATTCCAGCGGTTAAGAGGCAACAAAATAAAGCGTTTGCTTATCGCCCAAGAATCTGGTAATGTGGTGATAAAAGAGCTGTTGATCATGCTCCATTTCTCACGGTCGTTTTGCTGCTTTTGGTGTAGAATCTTGTAGATCGCGCCACCGCTTTCTCCAACGGTAAAAGATCCAAATTCTGTGAAAAGATCTGGAACTGGCACTTCTGCATCGTCACAAACGATTTTGATCTGGCTCACGATCTCTTCAATCATGTATTCATAATCAAAATCAAAAGCTAGACTGTTTTTGATAGGGAAACCACCACCTATATTCAAGCTGTCCAGAGATGGACATATTTTTTTAAGACCTATGTAAACCTTCAAACACTTGTGAAGTTCGTTCCAGTAATAAGCCGTGTCGCGTATACCGGTATTGATAAAAAAGTGAAGCATTTTGAGCTCTACTTGATCGTTACCTTCAATCTGGTTTTTGTAAAATGCATTGATGTTTTTATAGCCTATTCCCAATCTACTGGTGTAGAATTCAAATTTTGGCTCTTCCTCACTGGCAATGCGTATTCCTACTTTGAATTTCTTTTCCGTCGCTTGTTGAAGTAATGGCAACTCTTCATGATTGTCAATTACAGGAATACAATTGTGCTGTCCAGAATCAATCAGGCTAGCGATATTCTCTATGTACAAATCACGTTTGAAGCCGTTGCAAATCACAAAAGTATCCTTGGTGATCTTACCACTTTCTCTAAGGCTCTTTACAATATTAATATCAAAAGCACTACTGGTCTCGACATGGATATCATTTTTGAGCGCCTCATCCAGCACGTACTTAAAATGGGAACTCTTAGTGCAATAGCAGTAACGATATTTTGCTTGATAGTCCGCTTTCGCGAAAGCGGATTCAAACCATCCTTTTGCACGGTTGATGTTCTCTGAAATTTTAGGTAGATACGTGAACTTCAATGGGCTGCCATATTCCTGGACCAGTTTCATGAGGTCAATACCGTGGAAGTGCAGTTGCTTTTCTTTGATGTCAAACTCTTCCGTAGGAAAGTGGTAGGTCTGATCAATGAGATCGATGTACTTAGTATTCAATAGGTTGTTTTAAATGTAATTTAAAAGGCTAATATCTTATTTGCTCGCAACTTCTATGTTATACAAATATTAAATTATGCGAGCATTTTAAGGTTGATAATCTCTTGTTTGCTTAGTAATCTATAGTGACCACGAGGCAAGTCTTTTTTAGTCAGGCCACCTATAACGACACGATCCAGAGTCACCACTTCATAGCCTACACTGTCAAAGATACGTTGTACGATGTTGTCCTTGCCGCTGTGCACCTCGATACCTATCTCGTTGTTCTTGCCGCCTTCCACATAATTTATGTCCTCGACTTTAATTTCTTCGCCCTCGATGGTGACACCGTTGCGTATTTTCATGAGGTCTTCATGCTTGAAGCTGCGGTCCAGAGCGACATGATAAATTTTGCGCAAGCGCTTTTTAGGATTGTTCATGATATTTGCGATCTCTAGATCGTTGGTAAATATCATGAGTCCTAATGATTTTCTGCCTAGTCGTCCTATATAGTGCAACCTGCTGGATGAGGCCGTTGCCATCAAATCCATCACGGTTTTGCTTTGCTTTTCTCCGGTTCTAGGTGTGATAAAGCCTTTAGGTTTATTGAGTAGGAAGTATTCTTTTCTTTTAGGCTCTATAGAACGGCCGTCAAATTTCACCTCGTCAGATGGCTGCACTCGGAAACCCATTTCGGTTACCGGCTTGTCGTTTACGGTTACGCTTCCTGCAGCGATGTAGATATCAGCATCGCGACGGCTGCAAAGACCACTGTTCGCTATATATTTATTCAATCTTATTCCAGTTGCTGAGCTCTTTTTGCTGGTAGAGTTCTCTTTCTTCTTGCGATTGATGTATTCCTTTTTGGTTACTGGATTTCCAGATCTGGAAGTACCTATCACCTGGTTTTTACCACCGCGTGTATTTTTTGTGGATGCTCCACCACGACCTGAGGTGTTGCTTTTATGGTCCTGAGAACCAGCATTTCTTCTGTTTCCGCCTTTACTACTGGATCCAGACTTGCCGCCTTGACGGCCACTGCCTTTACCACTAGATCCTTCATTGCCTCTGCTCATCACTGTAATTTTTTGCAAAGATAACTTTTTGATAAATGCAAGGTTCAAAAGAAATTTTAAATGAATATGCTGATCCTAAAATAAATAGAAGGAAAGTGGAGAGAATAGTAGGAGATGTCCTTGTGATTCCTTTCGTACTTCCATTTTAGAACTTCAAAACGCAACTATTTCGATCACTATATCAACGCATCAGGATATCAATCCTTAAACTTCACCGTTGTTTGTCGCTCTCTATTGACGTTTAACTGTGTGACATCAGGTCTGGAATAATGGCCGGCAGCGTCAAAACTCTGTCGTTCTTCAAACACCCGATTTAGATCTAGCGTGGCATAAAGTACTTCTTCCTTGCCTATTTGCGGCTCGATGATCCATTCGCCATCTGGACCTGCGATGCAACTGCCACCATTAGCCAGTACGGCTGGTGCATTTGCCAGAATTTCTTCCAGATGCGGAGTGCCAGCAGGAAAATCTTCTTTGAACATCATGCAGGAAACCGACAACACATACGTTCTTCCTTCTCGTGCGATAAATCTCGTGATGTCCTTTGTGTTGTGATCGCTGCCAGGCCAGGCTGCCACATGCAGATTGGTACCTTGCGCATACATGGCAGCTCGAGGTAAAGGCATCCAGTTTTCCCAGCAGTTCAGGCCACTTACCGTAAAGTCCTCGAGTTTGTGTGTTACCAGTCCATTACCATCACCAGGCGACCAGGTAAGTCGCTCGTCATAGGTGGGCTGTAGTTTGCGATGTACGCTTTGGATTACGCCGTTTTGGTCAATGTAAACCAGGCTCGCGTACAGGGAATGACCGCCGCGATCGCTAGGACGTTCAATGATTCCTAGATAGATTGCTATTCGGTTCGCTTTCGCGAAAGCGCAAACATCCTCCAAATCTCCACGGTCGATGTCCACCGCATTGAGCGCATAATGTCTGTGCAGTTCCTTCACCACGCTTTTGTTC
Source organism: Nonlabens agnitus (assembly GCF_002994045.1). Classification (NCBI taxonomy): domain Bacteria; kingdom Pseudomonadati; phylum Bacteroidota; class Flavobacteriia; order Flavobacteriales; family Flavobacteriaceae; genus Nonlabens; species Nonlabens agnitus. Next base: position 2,082,867 of record NZ_MQUC01000003.1, on the reverse strand, counting down.
CAGGCAGCGCCATCTGTTAAGGCCAGCCAGAACGGATAACCCGGCAATAGTGCCTCACCGAAAACCACCAGCTCAGCACCATTTGTTTTGGCTTCCTTTAGGGTTTCCAAAACTTTGTGCAGTGTGGCAGCATGATCCAGCCAGACCGGAGCTATTTGTGCGAGAGCTACTTTGATGGTAGAAAGATTCATAAAAAGGTTTGTATTCTATTGACAATGGCTGGTAAATCAATCAGTAAAATGGAAAAGACGCCAGCTACAATAATCACTTTGAGAATGAAATGAATAAGTAAATACTCGCGCTTGCGTCGTGAGGACCATAATAGCGGTAAACAAACGAGCAAAGCACCCGTAATAAACGCAAAATAATAATTCATGTAACCGGTTTCAAATCTCAATATGAGCGCCGCTATGGGAACAATGGTAATGACGGTGAGCACCGTGTAGAACTTCTTTGAGGCACGCTCGCCCAGTACCACAGGCAAAGTCTGGTAATTTTGGGCCAGATCGCCGCGCAGGTTTTCCAGATCCTTGATCAATTCGCGCATACCTATGATGAGAAAGAGAAACAACCCATGAACCAAAATGACTGGATAGAAATTTTTATAGTACATGAACAATACAAAAAACGGACTCACAGCCAGTGCTGCGGCCATCAAGTTCCCTACAAAAAGTACTTTCTTGATCTTGTGTGAATACAACCACATGGCAGTAATATAGAGCGCATAAAAAAGCCCGGCGCGCCAGGAAACGATCATTCCCATCACAAACGCCGCGCCATTGAGTGTGAAGTAAACGGTCCATAAAGTGGACTGTTTTACCTGATTTTCCAAAAGCGTTTTTTGAGGCCTATTGATCAAGTCCTTCTCTCGGTCGTAAAAGTTATTGATGATATAACCACCAGCGATCGCGGCAGCAGATGCGATTATGATGAGCCACAACCTGTAGTCGCTTAAAATTTCTAATACTGGTGTATCTGGCGCGATGATGAAAATAGTGGCAAACAGCTGCGCGATAGCTATCAGACCTATGTTATACAAGCGAACGCTAGAAAACAAGCTCAATACCTTGACGGTAAGAATCCGCGTGCTGGATCTGTTTTTAGTCATCGTTTGTGTTGCTGGCATGAATCAAAGTTAGGTATTTCAAGATAGAGGTAAATTGAATTGAGAGCTGATTTTTCAGCAATATATGAGATACTCAAATAATACTGTCAAAGTTGTTCCTCATATAAGAATAGCAAGTTCTTAATGATCTGAATTAAATATTTATGATATAAATTGACTGTAAATTTTAAAGATTCTGAAAATTGAATGTGAAGATCAGTTATGAAATATTACAATCACTTCCTGCATACGGACCAATGTATATTCCGGTAACACAAAATGGAGAACCTTTCTATCAAGAAGGTTTTGTAGTTAGGTTCTATAAAAAAGATGGGACAGATTGGGTAGCAAATTTTCAACCAGGTTGGAGTAATCTAAATGAGGTTTATGATTTCCCTGAAAAGAACATAGTTGTAGTACTTTCTGGTGGCTTAGGTTATGTCATGAATCCAGAATTTTCAAAACCTCTTCTAACCTTTGGTCTAGATATAACTGATGTGTTTCAAACCGAAAACGGCAGTTTGATTTGCGTTGACTCTACAGCAGTTCAAATTTTGGACAATAAAAGCGGAGAGATTTGGAAAAGTGAACGAATTTCATGGGACGGTTTCAAGGATTTACTTTTTCAAAATGAAGTTTTAAGTGGGTTATCGTTTGACCCGACCAATCCGAATAGGCAATGGGAGAAGTTTTCTTTAAATGTGACCAATAGGAAATTGACCGGTGGAAGTTTCCGCGAATTTTTGAAACTAAATGGAGATTTGGAAATGAAAAATCAACTTGAGATTCAAGAGAGAACAATTCAAAACAAACCTTGGTGGAAGTTCTGGAAGTAACATTCGCAAAAAATGGATTGTTTAGTTATATGGAACTCTGTAGCAAAAAAACTCCGAGTCTTAAAAGAATCGGAGTTAGATTATATCAATGTTGCTGATTTTAGAAATTATAAACTACTTCCAGTTTATAATCCTTTAATGCTTTTTGTGCTTTGGGCAAATCTTCAGTAAAACCGAGGATGTAACCACCACCACCAGATCCACATAGTTTTAAATAGTAATCACCAGTGTCTAATCCTTTTTTCCATAGCTCGTGGAATTGTGCAGGAATCATAGGCTTGAAATTGTCCAGTACGGTTCCAGAAAGTTTTTTGACATTGCCAAAAAGTCCTTTCACATCGCCACTCAAGAAATCCTCCACACAAGAATCGGTGTATTTTACAAATTGCTCCTTTAACATCTTACGGAAACCTTCTTTCTTCATGTTTTCCATAAAAATGTTGACCATAGGCGCCGTTTCTCCCACAACTCCAGAGTCCAATAAGAAGACCGCTCCATTACCGGTAGCAAGTTGCGATGGTATGCCAGCAGGTTCAATATCTTCCTTACTATTTATAAGAATAGGAAGGCTCAAATAACTGTTTAATGGATCCAAGCCAGAACTTTTCCCGTGGAAAAAACTCTCAATCTTGCCAAAAATATCTTTCAGGATCAATAATTTTTCACGCGTTAGGTTTTCTAAAACCGTGATTTTATTGATCGCATACTTGTCATAAATAGACGCTACAAGAGCACCACTACTTCCTACACCATAACCTTGTGGTATGCTACTGTCAAAGTACATACCTGCATCCACATCTGCTCTCATGGACTTGATATCAAACGCTGGAAAGTCCATGTCGTTCTCTACCAGTTGTTCAATATGGTCTGCAAGTCTGGCAAGGCTAGCGTTGGATGCTAGAGCCTTTTCGTCCGGTGTTTCGGCGATTTTAAGCGCTCCTTTGTAAAAATTGTAGGGAATGGAAAGTCCTTTGGAATCCTTGATGATGCCGTACTCGCCAAAAAGAAGAATCTTTGAATAGAATAATGGTCCTTTCATAAAATATGGTCTAAACAGCGCTGGCGCCGTTGCCTATATAATCACAAATATAATGTTCATTTTGACAATACTGCGCTAATTTACTCTTAATCAATTCTTCAACAGCTTGCTTATGCGCCGCAGGATACAGCATGTGTACGTTTGCACCAGCGTCCAGCGTGAAACACACGGAAGTATTTGTACTGGATCTAAATTTCCAGATCTCCTCGATGATCGACAGCGTGTTGGGCTTCATGAGGATAAAATAGGGATGAGACGTCATCATCATGGAGTGCAGTGTGAGTGCTTCACTTTCGGTGATTTTAATGAATCCTTCCAGGTCGCCGTTGAATAAATACTCCTTGATTTTTGATAAGTTGGAATGGGCTTGTTGGAATCTCGCTTTCGCGAAAGCGTGCCCGTTCATAAGCTCATGACCTACTGTAGAACTTACTGTTTTCTCGCCTTTGTCCACTAACAAGATGGTGTCTTGAAAATCCTGAAAAATAGGATGAAGCTTCTCGCTCACGTCAATACCGTATAGATCTGAACTGCCTGCGGTATCTTCATGATTACCCCAAACGACCAGTTTACCTTCAAGACTTCTACAAGCGCTTCCAGAGCCCAAACGTGCCAAAAAACTGGCTTTCTTCTTGTCAATGGCTGTACCGGTTAAGTCACTTTCCATGGCAACAATACACGACGACATCGCAGCCATACTGCTCGCACTACTAGCGATACCGCTGCTGTGCGGGAACGTGTTGCTGGTCTCTATCTTGAAATGATAGTTTTTGATCCATGGCGAGTAGGCCTCAATACGCTCGAAATAAGCTTCGATTTTTGGCGCAAAAGAAGGCTTTGATGTGCCGTCTAACAAGACTTCAAAACCGTGTTTTTCAGATTGAGTAGCGGTCATGGTAGTGATCGTACGGCAATCATTGAGTGTAAAACTAATCGACGGATTTGCAGGCAACTGCATGCCATGCTTGCCCCAATACTTGACTAACGCAATGTTGGATGGTGCTTGCCAGGAAGCACTAAGTTGTGATTTGGGCTGAGGTGTTGCGGTTAGTTGAAACTGTTCTTCCAAGAGAGTTGGGTTTGCTGCAAATATAGTAGTTAGGAGGAAAGAATGGATGCAGTTGAGCGCGATTCCGTTTCTTACATTCCTGTGCGGATAGCCTCTACAGGATCCATGCGCGATGCTAATATTGCAGGAATGATACCAGCCAGCAAACCGACTCCAGCAGATATGCTAGTACCTAGAATAACATTGTAGGCAGAAAGAATAAACTTAAAATTTTCGGACATGGAGTTTGCTACAATAGTACCCAGCCAGACAAATAAAAGTCCAAACAATCCACCGAAAACGGCAAGAATGACAGATTCAAATAGAAATTGTGAAAGTATAAAGCGACTTTTGGCACCTAGGGATTTTTGAATTCCTATGAGGTTAGTACGTTCCTTGACGCTCACAAACATGATGTTGGCAATCCCAAATCCGCCTACCAGCATCGAGAATCCAGAAATGATGACACCTATCAAGGTCATGACTCCAGTGACTTGATCAATAAAATCTGCAAAACCCTTTAATGGATTGATAAAGAAGGTGTTGATGTCTTCACTTTTCAATCCTCTAGCAGTACGCAAACGTTGCTCTACCGTTGCCATGAACTCATCAAGATCAGTTCCTGGTTTGGGCTTCATGATCATGGCGGTGGTCGTGTTTTGGTTTTTATCGCTGTAGATACGACGTATGAAGTTCACGGGAATGTAGGCAGATTCGTCTTTTCCTGGTCCCATGCTCACACCAGATGCTCCTTCTTTTTCCAGTACACCTATAACGGTAAACTTATTACCGTAAAGCCTAACGCGCTTCCCGATGGGATTTTGGTTATCAAATAGATTTTGGGCTATTTCATAACCTAAAACGACGACTGGAGAACCGCTCAAGTCTTCTGATTCATTAAAAAAGCGACCGTCCACCAGTTTAAGACTTTCCAGATCATAGAAATCTGCTGTATGCGGTTGAATATTGACGCCAGTCACGGTATTATCTTCAAACTTGACGTTTTCTGGAGAAGTAAAGAAGGTATAGCTTATGGCGGCTAGATCTGGTACGCTGCGTTTGAGCATGAGGTATTCCTCGTAAGAAACATTGGGGAACTTTTGGTATTGGTAAGGCTCTAACTCTGTAGGGCCAAAGGATATTCGCAACACATAAATTGTTGAAATGTCCAGTGAGCTCAAACCATCCTGAATCTCATTCTCTAGGGAATCGATCGCTGCCAGTACACCTATGATCGCAAAGATCCCTATGGTCACGCCTAGCAATGATAAAAAGGTTCGCAATAGGTTGGTGCGCAATGCATTGAGTGCAAAAAAGAAACTCTCTTTAAGAACTCTAAGATAGATGAGCATGCGCGCGGTTTAATTCAGGTTACGGTTGATTAGACAAGGTGACTGGTAATATGTTACAAAAGTCTTGAAAAAATCGATGATCAATACAAGCTGGATCGCATAAATGTTAACCAACGGTTCAAAACAGATGTAAGCTTATTCGCTAGTTTGACTTTTATAGAATGTCATTGCTTTATTTTTGTATGCTTCATTAACACGCTAGCCTAAAATCATGAGCCAAATCAAAGCAAAAAGTGCCTTAATATCTGTTTTTCATAAAGACGGACTCGCTCCAGTCGTCCAGAAAATGAATGAATTGGGAATCACTATTTATTCTACTGGTGGTACTGAAAAGTTCATCAAGGAATTAAATGTTCCTGTGACTCCAGTCGAGGATGTTACGAGCTATCCATCAATTTTAGGTGGTCGCGTGAAGACTTTGCACCCTAAAGTTTTTGGTGGAATTTTGAATAGGCGTGACCATGATGGCGATCAATCCCAAATTGAGGACTACGATATACCGCAAATCGATATCGTAATCGTGGATCTTTATCCGTTTGAAGATACGGTAGCGAGTGGCGCGAGTGAGCAGGATATTATTGAGAAAATTGATATAGGTGGTATCTCATTGATACGTGCCGCTGCCAAAAACTACAAAGACACCGTTTGTGTGGCTACTATGAACGACTATGAAGAGTTGCTGGAAGTTCTAGAAGCTGGAAACGGTGAAACAAGCCTTGAGCAACGCAAGAAATTTGCAACCACGGCATTTAATATTTCCTCGCATTATGACAGTGCGATCTATAGTTATTTCGCTGGCGATGATGCAGAAAAGGCCCTTAAGGTAAGCGAGCCGCATGTGATGCCGTTGCGCTATGGCGAGAATCCACACCAGCGTGGTTGGTTCTATGGGAATTTTGATGAGATGTTTACTAAGCTTCATGGTAAAGAATTGTCTTATAATAACTTACTGGACGTCGATGCCGCTGTCAATCTGATGAGCGAGTTTGTGGATGATCAACCTACGTTTGCCATTTTCAAACATAACAATGCCTGTGGAGTAGCGCAGCGCGACACGATCCACCAGGCTTATGTAGATGCTTTGGAAGGTGACCCAGTTTCTGCCTTTGGAGGGATTTTGATATCCAATACAGAAATTGATGTCCCGACAGCAGAGAAAATTCACGAACTCTTCTGCGAGGTAGTGATCGCGCCATCTTTTGACCCTAATGCACTGGATATTTTGATGGGTAAAAAGAATAGGATCATGCTGGAACTTGGAGAAGGTGCGCTTTCGCGAAAGCGAGATACCAACAAGCTGGAAGTGCGAGCTTCATTGAATGGTTACCTCGTCCAAGATCCTAACCTCAAAACCGATGAAAAGCAGGATTTGAAGAACGCCACAGAGCGAACTGCCACAGATAGCGAGATTGAAGATCTTCTTTTTGCTTCTAAAATTTGCAAGCATACCAAGTCGAATACCATCGTGCTTGCCAAGGGAAAACAACTTTGCGCCAGTGGTACTGGGCAAACCTCACGTGTTGACGCCTTGAACCAAGCTATTCACAAGGCACAATCCTTCAAATTTGATCTGGATGGTGCGGTCATGGCGAGCGATGCGTTTTTTCCTTTCCCAGATTGTGTAGAAATCGCTGATAACGCGGGAATCAAGGCGGTCATCCAACCTGGTGGCTCGATTAAGGATCAACTTTCCATCGATTATTGCAATAAAAATCAAATTGCCATGGTTTTTACGGGTACAAGACACTTTAAACACTAGAATTGTTTTAGTTTTGCAAGACCCTAATAACTAATGTTTTTCCACTGATTTTTATGGGATTTTTTGATTTTCTTACTGAAGATATTGCCATCGATTTAGGTACGGCAAATACACTCATTGTCCACAACGGTAAAGTTGTCGTGGACAGTCCATCCATTGTCGCTCGTGATCGAACTACAGGCAAGATCATTGCTGTAGGTAAGGAAGCTGCGATGATGCAGGGAAAAACGCATGAAAATATCAAAACCATTCGCCCATTGAAGGATGGCGTTATTGCAGATTTTGATGCCAGTGAAAAGATGATTTCCATGTTTATCAAGGAAATTCCTGCTCTTAAGAAAAAACTCTTTACACCATCCTTGAGAATGGTGATCTGTATACCTTCAGGAATTACTGAGGTTGAAATGCGTGCAGTTAAGGATAGTGCAGAGCGTGTGAATGGTAAAGAAGTGTATTTGATACACGAGCCTATGGCAGCTGCTATCGGTATTGGTATTGATATCATGCAGCCTAAAGGGAACATGATCGTGGACATAGGTGGTGGAACGACAGAAATCGCTGTAATTGCCTTAGGAGGTATCGTTTGTGATAAATCGGTCAAGATTGCAGGTGATGTATTCACCAATGATATTGTTTACTACATGCGCACCCAGCACAATTTATATGTAGGTGAGCGCACTGCAGAGAAAATTAAAATCCAAATAGGAGCAGCGACTGAAGACCTTGAAGTGCCACCAGAAGAGATGAACGTTCAAGGACGTGACTTACTTACCGGTAAACCTAAAGAAGTAAAGATAGGTTATCGCGAGATCGCCAAGGCGCTTGATAAATCCATCCTGCGTGTTGAGGATGCCGTTATGGAGACCTTGTCCCAAACGCCACCAGAACTCGCAGCCGATATCTACAATACGGGTATTTATCTTGCCGGTGGTGGATCCATGTTGAGAGGTCTTGATAAACGACTGTCGCAAAAGACAGACCTGCCAGTGTATATTGCAGAGGATCCATTGCGAGCGGTAGTAAGAGGTACTGGACTAACGCTCAAAAACCTGGATAAATACAAAAGCGTATTAGCTAACAAGTAATCCACAATGCAACATATCATCAATTTTCTGATCAAGTACAGAAACTTGCTGTTGTATCTATTCTTGTTTACTGTAGGATTGGTGTTTACCATCCAGTCGCATGAATATCATCGCAATTCTTTTATTCACTCCACAGGTAACGTGACGGGAAATATTCTCCAAGTGAGAAATGATGTCTATTCCTATTTTGATCTGAACAGACAAAACACCTATTTAAGCGAGGAGAATGCTAGACTGCGCATGAGATTACTGGCCGTAGGTGATACTCTTTTAGGAGATGAGGCGACCTTAATGTTTTCGGACGGTCTTCCTTATAAAGTGATGCCTGCTAGAGTGGTCAAGAATAGCTACGATAAGTTGGATAACTTTATAACGCTGGATATAGGTTCCAGTGAAAATATCCAGCCCGATATGGGTGTGATCACCAGCAATGGAATCGTAGGTATCGTTGATGTTACAAGCGATGAATTCTCACGAGTTATTTCGGTTTTAAATTCTGAGATATCACTCAACGCCCAAATTAAAAATACGGCTACGATAGGTTCGTTAGTTTGGGATGGATCAGATCCTTATAAGATGAGCTTGATTGACGTCCCAAGACTGGCAACAGTTTCTAAAGGTGATACCATTATTACTGGACAACAATCCACAACGTTCCCACCAGATATAGAAATAGGAGTTATTGAAGATGCAGAGCTTATTGACAACGGATCCAGATATAGAATTGATGTGAGGTTATTCAATGACATGACAGATTTAGGTCATGTCTATGTCATCAAAAATCGAGACACTGAGGCGCTCAAGGTAATAGATACATTGACTAATGAATGATTTTCTTAAGATAGCGTTTCGTTTTATAGGGCTGCTATTCGTGCAGATCTTTGTCATGGATCAAATTAATTTCTTGGGATTCATCAATCCCATGATTTACGTGCTATTTATTTTCCTTTATCCCTTTGAAAATAACCGCTTGGCATTTTTATTGATCTCTTTTGGGTACGGCTTGATTATGGATACATTTCAGGATACAGGTGGCGCTCATGCCGCTGCTTGTGTCACCTTGACTTTTTTTAGACCCTACTTATTGAAATTGGTGTATGGAGAAAGTTATTTGATGAAAAACATCAAGGTATTGACGACAAGTCTGGATAGAATTTTTCTGTTCCTTGTTATTGGTATTTTTCTGCACCACTTAGTCTTTTACGGCTTGGTAATTTTTAACGCTTCACAAATATGGGAATGGCTTAAAATGACGTTTGCTGTTGGGACCGCATCAGTAATTTTAGGAATGGTATTGCTACTTATTATTAAACCCAAGCGTTCTTAATACATATGAAAAAATTATTGCTTCTCTTTTTTGTTACACTCACAGGAGTCATCTTCTTAGCAAGATTGATTTACCTGCAGGTTTTTAGTGAAGAACTGAAGCTCAAATCTGAACTTAATGCTGTAAAAACCGTATTTGATTATCCAGAACGTGGTTTCATATATGATCGAAACGGGAAATTAATGGTCGCTAACCAGACCGCTTATGATGTTATGGTAGTGCCTCGTGAGGTCAAAGTTTTTGACACCTTGGAGTTGTGTAATCTTCTCCAAATGGAAAAACCAGATTTGATCAAGCAAATTGAAAAGGCAAAGAATTGGTCCTGGCGCAAACCTAGTGTCATCATGCCACAGCTTACCCAAATGGAGTACGCTCCATTACAGGAAAAGCTCCGCAAATTCCCAGGTTTCTATACGCAACGTCGATCCCTTAGAAAATATTTGGTAGATCATAGCGCCAATGTTTTAGGTTATATACGTGAGGTAAATCAAACTGAGATCGATAGGGATGATTCCTATGAAATGGGTGACTTGAAGGGTAAAAGCGGTATCGAGGCTCAATATGAAAAGGAATTAAGAGGCAAAAAAGGAGTAAAAAGATACTTGAGGGACAACTTTGGTAGACCTATTAGCTCATATGAAAACGGATTGTACGATACCATACCGCAGGCTGGTGTCAACCTTACGATCACATTAGATAGTAAGTTGCAGGAGTACGGCCAGCAATTAATGCAAAATAAGCGCGGTGGTATTGTGGCGATTGAACCTAAAACTGGTGAGATTCTAAGCCTCATCTCAGCACCATTTTACGACCCAAGTATTACCATGGGTCGCGACCGTTCTAAAAACATCAATGCTCTTATAAGAGATACGATCACCAGACCAACGTATGATCGTGGTCTCCAAGCTCAATATGCGCCTGGATCTCCATTCAAGGTTTTGAATGCCCTTATTGGGCTCCAAGAAAATGCCGTAAAACCTACGGATCGATTTTACTGTGCCCATGGTTATGCCTATGGTGGTAGAAAAAAACTAGGCTGTCACAGCCATAGCAGTCCATTGTCCATGGAGCGAGGCATCGCCGAGTCCTGCAACGCCTATTTTGCTCAAGTATATCGCAGGATTATAGAAGGACATAAAAACAGCCATGAAGGTATGGACGCCTGGAGTGACCATGTAAAATCCTTTGGTTTGGGTAATTTTTTGGGTTACGATTTACCAGCTGGTAGAAGAGGTAATGTACCTGATAGTGAGTATTACGATAAGTGGTATCCAGATGGTAATTGGTACGCTACCACGACCATATCCAATAGTATAGGACAAGGCGAGGTATTAGCGACGCCTATACAGCTCGCAAATATGACCGCAGCAATCGCTAACCGTGGTTATTTTTATACACCTCACATCGTTAAAAAGAAGGATGGAAAGGATATTTCAGATCCTAAATACACTTCAAAAAGATACACTACCATAGATGCAGAGCATTTTGAACCGGTCATTGAAGGGATGAACCAAGTGTACAAAACAGGAACGGCTTCTACCGTTCAAATTCCAGGAATTGAGATTTGCGGGAAAACAGGAACGGCAGAAAATTTTGCCAAAATCGACGGTGTCACCACACAGTTGACAGACCACAGTGTATTCATCGCTTTTGCTCCTAAAGATGATCCGCAAATCGCTATTGCGGTATTTATTGAAAATGGATATTGGGGTTCTAGATATGCTGCAAAAATTGCCAGCTTGATGATTGAGAAACACCTAAAAGGCGAGATCACTAGAACAGACCTAGAAAGTTGGGTGCTCAATCATACGCTGGAGCAGGAATATGAAAAACCATATAGTGGTAAACCTTTCCAGATCAATGGGCCACCAGTACCTATTGACGGTCCCAAGGTTACCATTCAAGATCCTTCCCAAATTTTATTTTAGTGTTAGACAGTGCCATAGGTGACAAGCCCAAGTTTGACGTCAGTATTATCCTGATCTATCTGGCATTAGTGCTCATAGGTTGGGTAAGTATCTATAGCGCGGCACCCGTAGAAAGTCACGGTTCAATCTTTGACATCAACGAAGTTTACGGCAAGCAATTCTTACGTATCATACTGGCGATCATCATGATCGTTGTCATTTTTGCCATTGAGGTCAAGTTCTTTGAACGTTTTGCAGGAGTGATTTACGTCATCTCTTTGATTTCGCTTATGGGCTTGTTTGTTTTTGGAGTAGAGATTTCTGGAGCGCGATCATGGTACGGCTTTGGTGGGTTGCGGTTACAGCCCAGTGAGTTTGCAAAGTTTGCCACGGCACTGGCACTGGCAAAATATTTGAGTCAGCTGGATGTTTCTGTAAAAGAGGTAAAGCACTTTTTGATCGTTGCGCTTATCGTGCTGCTACCAGCCATTTTAATTGTGCCACAACCAGATCCTGGAAGTGCACTTATTTACGTTGCCTTTTTCTTTGCGCTAAATCGCGAGGGCTTATCGGTCTGGTTCCTCATGTTGGGACTTATCGGGCTCACTGTTTTCTTGGGTACTATATTAGTAGGTCCATGGTGGATCGTTGGAGCTAGTGTCGTGGTGGTGGCGGTACTTTTTTCGCTTTCGCGAAAGCGATATAAAAAAAGGCTTTCCAAAAAACCTAAAATATCGCTTTACCTACTAGCCATGATTGCCTGTATAGGCCTTGCATTTGCCGTAGGCCCTATTTATGAAAATGTCTTTAGTGAACGGCACCGTAACCGTATCGATATCGTGCTGGGTAGGGTTGAGGACAGTCAAGGAATTCAGTATAATATTATTCAAAGCGAGATCGCGATAGGCAGCGGCGGCATTACTGGTAAGGGATTGCTTAAGGGAACGCAAACGCAAGGGCAGTTTGTTCCAGAGCAACATACCGACTTTATCTTTTCTGCGATAGGTGAGGAATTTGGATTGCTGGGTGCAGGTCTGGTGGTTATCCTTTTCATGCTACTCATCTACCGATTGATCATCATGGCAGAGCGCCAGCGCAACCAGTTTGCCAGAATTTATGGCTACAGCGCCGCAGGAATCTTTTTCCTGCACTTTTTTGTAAATGTAGGTATGGTGCTGGGACTTTTACCTACCGTAGGTATACCGCTACCGTTTCTAAGCTATGGTGGTAGTAGCTTGTGGGGTTTTACTTTGCTACTGTTCATTTTTGTGAAGTTGGATGCTCATAGGATGAGTTACCAGCATTAGAACTACCAACCCGATCGGTCTGTGCTTTTCTCCAGCTCATTTTCTATAGCATCAGGTAATTGTGCAAAGAAATCGGTTCCCGTGATTTGCTCAATGGAATCTACGGGCACCACAAAATCATATATGGATTGTGACGCTTCCTGATGCGGCATTAAGAAAGCCAGCATGGATGGTTTGCCATTATGTTGCTTGTAAATGATCTTGTAAAATTGGTTGGGCACGCTCACATTTTCTGATCCTATACTTTGCAGGCCATCCTCCAAAATGGATCCAGTGACCACATAAATAGCATTATTGCGTTGGGCATAATACCTCACTTTTTGCTCCAACCTATTCCATATTCCCGAATTGAAATCATGACGTTGTGGGCTTATATTGCTGGTGAGAAACGTTTCCTCATAATCTTCATAGGATCCACGCCTGTCGCCCGCAGGGACTAAATGGCCGCGATCATAACCGCTATTTTTGTAATTGCGCCAGCTTGCCGCACCAGTGCTGACCATATCATCTATCTCAAAATAGGGTCTTTCATAGTCAACTGCTTTGATATCGCTGGGTCTTAGAATATGAACGGTCCATTCGGCTTGTTCGTGTTGCTCATTATAGGACAAACTATAAGACTTATGGTGTACGATCTGGTTGTTGGAAACAGGAAGGAAATCGGCGTGAGATAAATCTGTATTGTTTTGTGAAGCATTCTCGATATTCTCATTGGAAATGCTCGTGTTCTGATAGCGTTGTACAAAAAACAAGGCGACCAAAATCCCAATGGCAATTATGGTATAAACGACTTTCTTCATGAGGTAGATTTCACGTCCAGTGCATCTCTTAGGGAATTGCCCAATAACATAAACGCCATGACCAAAACCATAATGGCAACGCCTGGAACAATTGCAAGATAGGCTTTGTCGAGTATGATGTATTGATAGTGGTCTTTGATCATGCTGCCCCAAGAAGGTATAGGTGGCTGTGCGCCCAATCCCAAAAAGCTAAGTCCAGCTTCTATCAAGATGGCGGCAGCAAAATTTGCTGCACTAATGACAATCACCGGCGCTAAGATATTAGGCAGGATATGCCTGGTAATGATGCGCAGATCGTTAAATCCCAACGCTCTTGCCGCAGTGACGTATTGATATTCTTTGGCAACAATCATTTGTCCTCGCACCACACGAGCGATTTCTACCCACATGGTCAAGCCTACGGCAATAAATACGGTAAGAAATCCTTTGCCCAGCGCAATACTAATAGCAATAACCATCAATAGCGTTGGAATGGACCAAGTGACATTGATGACCCACATGATGGCGGCGTCTACTTTACCACCGTAAAATCCAGCAATCGCTCCCAACGGGATTCCGATCAATAAGGAAATAAGCACAGCCACAAACCCAATACTGATGCTTACTCGTGCGCCAATAATCATGCGGCTAAGCAGGTCTCTACCGTATTTATCTGTTCCTAGTATAAAAGTTTTTTGGGTAGTGTAGCTTTCGCGAAAGCGAGATAACGACATCTCTTTTGCAACTGGAGATTCCAGCTTTTGAAAAGGTTGTTGCTGCCCATCCACATCATAGGGTCGATAATAAATTCCATCTGGTTTTCTTTCCAGGGCCTCGTATGGTATTTCAGTGGTGCTGGCGTCATGGCCATTCCAGAAGTCTGTTAGGGAAGTGGACTGGTTTTGTGCTGGTAATTGTATAAAGTCTGCGGTAAAACCAGGTGGCTGCGAGTGGATGGAAATGTGCATCTGGTTAGCATACCTGCTGCTATCTGGCGCGATAACGTATGCAAACAATGCTATCGCAATGAACGCCAAAATAATGGATAAACTCAAAACGCCCCAGAAACTACTTCTTAGTTTCTGGAGCGTTTTAAATGCTACTGAATTGCTTACCGCCATTATTAATTTTTGATGGTCATGCCGTTGTCCTTGATGGTATTGGTCTTTAAGTCTTTCAAGACATTTACGGCTTCTTCAATGTACATATCCTGATTGATAGTCTCGTGCCATCTCTTACGTTTGTCTGCAAGGCTAGAGTCTTTCTCGATCAATAGTTTTTCATCCTTTAGGGAATTGACCGTTAGCGAATTTTTATACTCATCCAGTTTGTTGAATTGATCAGTTTCATCTTCCAATTTTTTCAAACGCTCTTGATAGGATTTGATGCTCAATGGAATTTCATTTTCATCACGTTGGTCTGCCAACCATTTTGCGTTTTTATCAATCAATTGAAAGTATTCATTGTTGTCAATTCGTTTTTGGGAAGCCGCGATGCTTTCTGCAAGATTGAGGTAACCCTTGAACTTTTTGTATTGCGCTGGCGCAATCTCATCATAAGGCAATGGATAATCCTCATCACGTTCGCCTATTTCTATGTAGCTGTAACGATCTGGAGCTACTACATCACTTTTGACACCTTCTAACTGCGTACTACCACCATTGATTCTATAGAACTTTTGGGTAGTCAACTTTAAGGCACCTAGATCACCAAATTCTGAAGTTTGTACGTAACGATTCAAATCATCAAAATTTTGAACAGTTCCTTTACCAAAGGTTTGCTTGCTACCTATCACAATGGCGCGGTCGTAATCCTGTAATGCCGCTGCTAAAATTTCTGAAGCGCTAGCGCTTAATTCGTTGACTAGAATCACTAATGGACCATTCCATAATACAGCACCATTGTCATCGTCATTTAAAGTTTGAGTGCGGTTATTTTTTAAGCCAACTTGGACTACTGGACCATCTGGAATGAAAAGTCCAGCCATCTCTATTACTTCTCTCAAAGATCCACCACCGTTATTTCTCAAATCAATGATGAGTCCTTCCATGCCTTCTTGCTTGAGCTTGACAATTTCTTTTGCGACATCGTCACCTGAGGCTCTGGCCTCACTATTTTCTGTACTGAAATAGAATTTAGGCAAGTTGATGATACCATAGTTGATCGAGTCATCCTGTATCAAGGCAGTTTTTGCAAATGTTTCTTCAATAAGAACCACGTCTCTTACTAGAGTCACATCCTTGATGCTACCGTCAACTTTTTTCAGGGTAAGAGTAACTTTAGTTCCTTTAGGTCCTTTGATCAAGTCAACAGCATCACTAATGCGCATTCCTACAATACTTGTGGCAACCGTATCTTTTTCTTGAGCTACTCTTAGGATTTGATCACCTTTTTCTAGTTTACCACTCGTCCATGCCGGTCCACCAGAAATGATTTCCAAAATTTCAATGTTATCCATCTTCTTTTGAAGTCTGGCACCAATTCCTTCTAAAGTACCGCTGATGGATGTGTCAAATCTATCCTTGGATTGCGGTGCAAAATAATTGGTATGTGGATCAAAGTGAGTCGTAATGTTGTTCAAGAACAAAGAGAAATAATCCAATCGCTCCACATCATCATTCAAATCAAAATTTTCTTCCATGGATTTTTTGACTTCCATGCGAGCCTCCTTTTCTAATTCGGCTAGGGATTTCTTTTTGTCTAGTGACAACTCGCCATTTTTGATTTTTTCTTCTTGGGTTTCAATCTTGTCGTTGAAAATCACAATCGTAGAACGCTTTAACAGTTTCCTCCAGTGATCTTTGAGTTCCTTGCGGTTCTTCGCATAAGGCATTTTCTCAAAATCGGCATCGATGCTTTCTTCCACGGTAAAGTCAAATGGTTTGTCAATGACTTCTTTGAATATTTGTTCAGATTCTTTTTCTCTTTTAAGTAAACGTTCATAAACAATGTTGAACAAGTCCACACGTCCATCGCGTATCTGGTCGTCTATTAAAAATTCAAATGTCTTGAAGTCCTCATAATCGCTAGCTAGGAAGTAACGTTTTGCCGGATCGAGTTCGTAAACAAAATTTTTGAAGACATCCTGCGAGAATTGATCGGTGAGATCTGCGGGCTGATAGTGGTTGCGGCGCAACACGTGATTGATCAATTCTATAAGAAGTTCCTCTTTTTCCTTATCTCCTGGATCAATTTCATTATTTATAAAACTGCAGCTTGCAGTAGCTACCATAAGCGTGATAATACCTATAGCAATATTATTTTTTAGGAAACTCATAAGTTTGTTCATTTTCTCTTTCTTCAGATGTAAAAATCGTGCCACACTGCAATTGTTGAAAGTAGGTAGCAAAACGGACAGATGACGGCTAATTTACTTAATTTTAACCACCTTAAAGAAGCTATGAAAGATAAAAAGAGACCATTGATACTGGTAACCAATGATGATGGTATTACCGCAAAGGGAATCAGGACACTGGTAGACATTGCAAGCAAGTTAGGAGATGTGGTTGTGGTCGCTCCAGACAAGCCGCAAAGCGCCATGGGACATGCGATCACGATCAACGACACGCTTTATGTTAAGGAGTTCAAGATGCACGATTATGACCACAAGGAATATACGACCAGTGGTACACCGGTCGATTGTGTCAAGATGGCCAGTCATGAAATTTTGGAAAGAAAGCCTGATTTATGTGTGAGTGGCATCAATCACGGCAGCAATAGTGCGATCAATGTGATTTACAGCGGTACCATGAGTGCTGCTATGGAAGCTGGAATAGAAGGCATTCCTGCCATAGGATTCTCACTTTGTGATTATGACGCAGATGCAGATTTTGAACCAGCTCGTCCCTATGTCGAGAACATCATTAAACAAGTTTTGGAAAACGGAATGTCCAAAGGCGTCATTCTAAATGTCAATATTCCCAAAGCCACTGCCGAAGAATTAAAAGGCGTAAAGATATGCCGACAGGCTAATGCCTATTGGGAAGAGGAGTTTGACAAAAGAACCAATCCCTATGGTAAGGATTACTACTGGTTGACCGGTAAATTTGTCAACGATGATAAAGGAGAAGACACTGATGAATGGGCACTGGAACATAATTATATTTCTATCGTACCTACTCAATTTGACCTGACGGCGCACCATTACATCAAGGAACTAAATACTTGGGAATTTGGGAATTAAGATTCTTAAAGGATTTATTCTTGGCCTGTTAGCAAACGCTACAGGTACATTTCTTTATGTATATTTTTTTAGTGACAAGCAGTTTGAATATGTAGTTGAAAAAGGAATCGAGCAAGGTTTTATGGGTTCACTCATTGGTTTGGGCGCTCTTTTGAATGTACTTTTATTCTTCTTTTTCCTTACGGGAAGAATTGGAAAATTTCGCAAGCCAGTGCAACCTTATGAAGCCCGTGGCGTTATCATGGCTACCATACTTGCCGCATTTGTTGTTTTATACTTTGAATTTTAATCCATGAAATACTATCTCATTGCAGGCGAGGCCAGCGGCGACCTTCATGGATCACTCCTTATGAAGGAGTTACAGATAACCGATCCCGATGCCAGTTTTAGATTTTGGGGTGGCGACTTGATGGAACAAGTTGGCGGGACGCTCGTCAGACATTACAGGGATCTTGCCTTCATGGGATTTGTAGAGGTGTTGGGAAATCTCAGGACGATTTTGCGTAATATCAATGAGTGCAAAAAGGATATTGAAGAATTTGCGCCAGATGTGATCATTTACATCGATTACCCAGGATTCAACTTTAGAATCATGAAATGGGCGCGATTGAAGGGTTATCGCAACCATTATTATATCTCGCCACAGATATGGGCGTGGAAGGAAAGCCGCATCAAGGCTATAAAGCGTGATGTAGATGAGATGTATGTCATCCTACCATTTGAAAAGCACTTTTATGAGCAAAAGCATCAGTTTCCTGTTCATTTTGTAGGTCATCCGCTCATCGATGCGATTCATGAGAGAAAACAGGTAGATCACGAGGTGTTTCTTAGAGAACATGGAATGGACGATCGTCCCATTATTGCTTTGTTGCCAGGCAGCCGAAAGCAAGAAATCAAGAATATGTTGAGCGTCATGCTACGTATGGTAGATCGATTTGAGGATTATCAATTTGTCATCGCTGGTGCGCCAGGACAAGAAGCTCAATTCTATACCAGTTTCCTCAAAAAGTATGACGTCAAGCTCATCATGAACAGGACTTACGACCTGTTGAGCCTTTCTCATGCCGCGCTGGTTACCTCTGGAACCGCAACTCTGGAGACAGCGCTTTTCAAGGTGCCGCAGGTGGTTTGCTATAAAGGCAGCATGATTTCCTACCAGATTGCAAAACGCATTATCAAGCTGGATTACATCTCGCTCGTGAACCTCATTATGGATCAACCCGTGGTGACAGAGTTGATTCAAAAGGAATTTAAGCCCG
Source organism: Nonlabens agnitus (assembly GCF_002994045.1). NCBI lineage: Bacteria > Pseudomonadati > Bacteroidota > Flavobacteriia > Flavobacteriales > Flavobacteriaceae > Nonlabens > Nonlabens agnitus. The sequence continues at coordinate 2,063,881 of NZ_MQUC01000003.1, read as the reverse complement.
CAGACCTACATCGGGAATTGGATCACATCTTGGATCCTACACATCGCAACCGCATTTTTGCCGATTACTATCAGCTGGAGAAAAAACTGGGTGGCGTCGGCGCCAGTGAAACCACAGCAGGTCTTATTTATAAAGCTATTCATATTGAAGATGGTAAATAGAATTTCGCTTTCGCGAAAGCGAACTCACTCAACCGCTACGTCAACATTTTTGAGAATGTCGTTTCTCTTGGTCTTCACAGCAGCCTTGGTTTCCTGTGGTAGCCAGAAGCCGCAAGTAATCACCACAAAAGCAGAAGCTCAAGAATTAAGCTCGCAAGACCGCACTACCCAAAACACCAATGTCGTTCCCACACGATCAAGAAGAAAGGAGACGACTAGTGACGAGATCGAGTCAGAAATAAACGAAGAGGAAATCGCAGAGTCCACAGAATCGCTCACCACTATTGATGCCGCCATCCAGTATGCCATGGAGTATCAAGGAACGCGTTATCGATATGGCGGTTCTACAAATAAAGGGATGGACTGCAGCGGTTTGATCAACGTTTCTTTTGATAAGGCAGGCGAGCAGGTGCCACGCACCAGCATGAGTTTGTTCCAGGCGACACAGCCTATCGACATCAAAGAAATCCAAAAAGGCGACCTCATGTTTTTTGCCACAGGTAGAGATCGCAAGAAAATCAATCATGTCGCACTCGTGACTGAAGTCACTCCAGCCGAAATACGATTTATCCACGCCACGGTTTCCCAAGGCGTGACCATTTCATCCTTAAATGAACCTTACTGGCTAGGTAAGTACCTGAGCAGCGGCCGATTATTTTAATTAAATTAGTCCATGAAATTGATGGACTATCCGTTTTACCGGCTTACAGCCTTCCTTATTCTGGGGATTCTGCTCCAGTATTTTTTCCATCTGTCTTTTGATTTTTGGTCTTTTGCAAGTGCTATATGTTTCACGATTTGCTTACTGGCTTACTTTATTAAAGCTTTTTCCAGTTTTAGCAAATTACTATTTACTGGTTTTGTGCTCTTGTTTTTTACTGGATTAGGTGGCTTAATGCTATCGCTTAAATCCAGTATCAAATTAGATGAACATTACACGCACTTTGTAAAGAACGGCGAGGACGCGATGGTTGAAATCCAATTGCTGGAGCAATTAAGTTCCAATTCCTATAACCACAGATTTTATGCAATGGTCCAACGCATTAATGACCAGCCTACAAATGGTAAAGTCTTGGTGCTTTTCAAAAGATCTGATAGCGTGGCATTCAAGGCAGGACACACCTTACTGGTTTATGATGATATCAACGATGCCAGCAATGGTCGCAATCCTGGTGATTTTAATTACAAAGAATATTTGGAAGGCATTGATGTTTATGGGCAAATCTATGTCGACAAACCTAGAATCTTAAGCTTAGATTTTAGAGCGTCGTCGCTGCCATGGTATGTACGTTATCGCAATAAGTTGCTTCAAGACCTTGAGAATTCAAACCTAACCAGCGACTCACGTTCTTTGGTCGAAGCACTGGTGTTAGGGCAGCGACAAAATGTCGATCCTACCATCACCCAAAACTTTAGAGATGCTGGAGTGATTCATATTCTAGCTTTGAGTGGTCTGCATGTGGGAATATTGTTATTGATCCTGCAATTCTGTCTTAAGTGGTTAAAAAGATGGCCTTATGGCATCTGGATTCAAACCATCGTAATTCTTGTTTTGCTGTGGTGTTTTGCCTTTTTGACTGGAATGTCACCTTCTATTTTGAGAGCCGTCACGATGTTTTCTTTTGTAGCTATCGGGATGAACATTAACCGAAATAGGTCTGTGTTCCATAGCTTGACCATCTCTGCATTTTGTTTATTGATGTACGATCCGCGGTTGTTGTTTCAAGTAGGTTTTCAGTTGAGTTATACGGCAGTACTGGCGATTGTCTTGCTTCAGCCATTATTCATGAGGCTTTTTCCTAGGATAAAGTATTGGTTGCCTAATAAGATGGTACAAATCTTTACCGTGACTCTTGCCGCACAAATAGGCGTCGCACCGTTGAGCGTGTATTATTTTCATCAGTTACCGTTGGCCTTTTTGGTTGGTAACCTTGTGTTGCTTTTTGTGTTGCCGGTTATTCTGGCATTATCATTAAGCTATATCGCGCTTTTACAATTGGGTGGTCCGGTAAGCTATTTAGGTGAACTGCTCAATTTTATTTTTGAAAGCATTATATCGTTTGTAAGTTATATCAGCAGTTTCAAAGGTTTTGTCTTGAAAGACCTCTACTTAAGGCTGGATCAATTGATTCTGATTTACGTTCTAATTCTATCGATTGTTTTGTTCTTGTCACCAGTATTGCGTCGCAGTAGGCGAGAGCGCTTTAAGATTCAAAGAGCTAATTATGGATTACATCTCGCGCTCATAGCGCTGATTTGTTTGATAGGACTTGATACGATCTTTGATTATAAAACCGAAAATAGCTTTATGGTACTGCATCAGTCCCGAGGCAGTGCTGTGGCGATTTCCAATTCACAGCATTCGCAATTATTGGTTCATTTCCCCAGCATGGATAAAGAAAGGCGCGAGAACAGCTTATCCCGATTACAGCAGATCCAGACTTTTAGGGAGACGCAGCTCGTGGTGGATTCTCTGCCAGCGATTATCGAATATCAAGAAATACCGCTAGTCATCATTGATGAATCGACAGCCTATACAAAAACAGAAAGCCGCGAACCCATTTTACTGATTTCCAATTCTCCTAAAATAAATCTGGATAAGGTGATCACTAAGTTAGATCCTAAGTTAATCATTTCAGACGGGTCTAACTACCGCAATTTTGTGGAAAGGTGGAAAGTGACTTGCGAGCAGCGCGACGTGGAATTTATAAATACTTATGAGGCTGGCGCTGTCAACTTACTAAAGTATTAATCCTGCAACTGGTAATTAAAATTGGCTTGATAATCTGCCCAGTCTTTACCTGTTCTGATCGACTTGTACGTATCATCGGCTAGCATGGTGATATAGATTTCAAGTTTTTTTGGTCCCATTTTGCCAGGTACTGGATTGATTACATCGGCATTTTCATCAAAGAAAATGAGTGTAGGATACTCAAAGATCTTCATGGCTTCTGCAAACTCGTGTTGCGCGCCAGGGAATTTTTTGTAATTCTTGTTACCGTAGCTTATGCCCTTGTACGTGATCGGTTCCTTTCCTTCGGCATCAAATTTCACGGGATAATAGTTGGCATTGATGAAAGATGCTATTTCCGCTTTCGCGAAAGCGTGCTTATCCATCCACTTGCAATTAGGACAAGTCTCTGTATAAGTCTTGAACAGGATCTTGCGAGGCTGCTTTTTTTGTGCCGCCAAAGCTTCATTCATCGTCATCCAATTGACCTGCGCAGAGCAAATCCCTGCCGAAAAAAGAAATATGATAAAAAGAAATCGTTTCATGCTGCAAATTTACAGTCTACCAAAGCAAAAAACGCACCAAAGAGGTGCGTTTTAAGAATCATTATATTATGGTAGCCTATCGTATACCATGCATCATTTTGATGACCCATTTGCTAATTGCTAGCATAATTATTCCAGCCGCTATTGGTATCAAAGTAAATATCAGAAAGAAGCTAGTTAAACCGTAATCCTCAAGCATAGGATCCATAAAACCTGCGGTCCAACCGCCGATTATACCAGCCAAAAAGTTAGCGATAAACCACACTCCAAACATTAATCCTACTAACCTCACAGGAGCTAACTTACTTACGTAGGATAATCCTACAGGCGACACGCAAAGCTCTCCTAAAGTGTGGAAAAGAAAGGCAAGAATTAGCCATATCATACTTACTGAGGCCGTTTTAGCGCCTTGTGGGATATCTAAAGAACCATAGGCAAGTGCAGCAAATCCAACGCCGACTAAAATCAAGCCTAAAGCAAATTTAACGGGACCTGAAGGATTGAACTTACTTTGCCAAATTTTGGAGAATAAAGGTGCAAAAATGATTATGAATAGTGAATTCAATACTGAAAACCATGAGGCAGCAACCTCGGTAGAATCAGATCTAAATTCTCTAACAAGCATCCAAATTACTATTCCCCAAATGATGACAAAACTCGTTCCTAGAAATAAATTAGATAGGGCATATTTTTTAAATGTTTGTTTGAAAAGCATTAACAACACTATTGTAATCACAGCAAGAGGAACAATTGTGATGACCGTATTGATAATTTTAAAGGTAAGAGCAGCATCGCCCTGTAGAGCTCTATCTGTGTAATCTGCGGCGAAAATTGTCATGGATCCACCAGCTTGTTCAAAAGCCCACCAAAAGAAGATGGTAAATAATGCAAAAATGCTTATTACAATAAGACGATCCTTAACTACTTCCTGAGATGGTTCAACTTCATCCTGAGTATCCATCTGTTGCCTCTGCTGTTCTTTTGAAGATGCGTTTACTGTCATATCTGCTGGGTTATCAGCATCGGCATCAACATAGTCTGCAGCGTTTTTAGGAGATAATCCAATTTTACCAAATATTTTTTGGCCAAATTGAAATTGGAGCATCCCAAAGAACATAAAAACACCAGCAAGTCCAAAACCATAGTGCCAACCGATTTGCTCGCCTATGTAGCCGCAAAGTAAAATTCCTAAAAACGCGCCAGCGTTGATTCCCATATAAAAAATTGTATATCCTGCATCTTTTTCTTTTCCTTGAGTCTTGTATAATTGACCCACAATGGAAGAAATGTTGGGCTTGAACATTCCGTTTCCTAAGATCAAAAGGATGAGACCTATGTAGAAAAAAATATCGGCAAAAAGCTCCAACGCCATAGCTGCGTGGCCGAGTGTCATAACAAATGCACCAATAACAATTGCCTTTCTGTATCCAGTAAATTTATCTGCTATGTAACCACCTATCACAGGAGTTAGATAGACCAACCCAATATACCACCCATAAAGTAATGTCGCGTCAGCGCGTTCCCAACCCCAACCAGAATTTTCTCCAGTAAGATTTGCTACTAAAAAGAGAACTAATAGGGCTCGCATGCCATAGTAGGAAAAGCGTTCCCACATTTCTGTAAAAAAGAGGATGAACAATCCAGAAGGATGTCCTAATACAGTCTTTTGGTTCGTTATTGAGCCTCCATATTTATATTCCATAATAATTATTTGTAATTAGAATCTTTAAAGGTTTTCCTTAATAAAGTTGGTCATCTTGTTGTATAAGTGAATGCGTGTGTTACCGCCATAGATGCCATGGTTTTTATCTGGATAGATCGCCCAGTCAAATTGCTTGTTAGCTTGAACCAGAGCTTCAATCATTTGCATGGTATTTTGCACATGGACATTATCATCAGCGCTACCGTGAACCAGTAGATAATTTCCTTTTAATTTATCTACATGGTTGATAGGGCTATTTTCATCATAACCGGTCGAGTTTTCTTGTGGTGTGGTCATGTAACGTTCTGTATAGATCGTATCATAATATCTCCAGTTGGTCACTGGTGCGACTGCGATGGCAGTGCTAAAGACATCATTACCTTTTAAAATACAGTTGGAACTCATAAAGCCACCATAACTCCAGCCCCAAATGCCTATGCGATCTGCATCGATGTAATCCATGGCGCCCAATTGTCTTGCGGCCTGGATTTGATCTTCGACCTCATATTTACCCAATTCCTTTTGAGTCATTTTCTTGAAATCGGCACCTTTGTAGCCTGTACCTCTAGGATCTACACATGCAATGATATAACCTTCATTTGCTAACATACTGTGCCAGTAATCATTGGAGCCGTACCAAGAATTTGATACCGATTGGGAACCTGGACCACTATACTGAAACATCAATACAGGATATTTTTTGGCAGGATCAAAGTCCAAAGGCTTCATCATATACATGTTCAGATCATTGCCGTTGACATTGATGGTAGAGAATTCTTTAGGAGAAAGTTGATAATCCTCCAGCTTTACCAACAGATCATTGTTGTTTTGAATCTCGCGTACCTGCTTTCCATCTTTAGCTTGGTTCAAGGTATATACAGGTGGTCGGTTTGCGCTGGAATAGGTGTTGATAAAGTAGGTAAAGTTGTCGCTAAAGGAAGCACTGTTGGATCCGATTTTAGAGGATAGTTTTTTCTTGCCTTTCGCCTTGAGCGATATGGAATAAATACCACGATTGATGCTACCATCTTCTGTACTTTGATAATAGATGCGTTTAGACTTAGGGTCATAACCGTAATAAGAGGTAACGTCCCAATCGCCGCTGGTGATCTGGCTTTTCTCTTTACCGTCTGCATCGTATAGGTAGATGTGTCTCCAGTTGTCCTTCTCGCTGGTCCATAAGAAGCTGCCATCATCTAAGAATGTAAGATCGTCGGTCACATCAACATAGGCGTCATCTTTTTCTGTGAACGCGATGCTGGCATTTCCTTGTTGGTCTACATAGTAGAAATCCAACTCATTTTGATAGCGGTTTAGTACTTGAGCGGCAAGCTTGCCGTTAGGTGAATAGTTGATGCGAGCGATGTAAAATTCTCCATCACGATCTAGATCAATCTCTTTTCTGGTTTTAGAAGCGACGTCGTAAACGTTTAGGGCAACGACACTATTATTTTCACCAGCTTTAGGGTATTTAAATACGTAAGGTCTTTGATACAATCCAGTTCCATAAACATCCATCGAGAATTCTGGAACTTCAGTTTCATCAAAAGAAATAAAAGCAATTTGTTTTCCATCTGGGCTAAACTCATAGGCGCGTACCAGAGAGAATTCCTCTTCATACACCCAATCGGTCACACCGTTAATCAATTGGTTGGTAACACCATCATCTGTCACTTGCACGGTTTCACCGTTAGTCAAATCCTTGTAATACAAGTTGTTTTCAAAAACATAACCTACTTTCTTGCCGTCTGGAGAGAAAGAAGCGCTACGCACAAGGTTCTCACTCAATGGCGTGAGTGTTTTAGTATTCAAGTTATAGATATGCACCATACTGTTGGCAGACCTTCTAAAAATTGGGATGCGCTGTGATACAATCAACATTTGTTGCTCGTCCTCGCTCAAGATGTAATTGCGTATAGGTAGGTTCAAGTCATTGCTGGAAACTAGCGTTGCTATTTTTTCACCGGTTTCATAGCTGTATTTATCCACGGTCTGGCTGCGATCTGCATTGTAGTTCAATACCAGGTATTCCGTTCCGTTTTTTAGGGAATTAAGGGATTGAAGTCCCTTAGTTGAAAAAGTTCCCGTGTAAATATCTTCTACCGTAATATTTTGCTGCGCAATGGCATTGCCGCCGACCAGCAAAAAGGTCAGTAGAAAAGCGATGTTTTTAATCATGAAATAGGTTTAAATTGTTCGTAAAGTAGAAATCCTCTACAAGGCCTTCAATTTTAGTAAAAATTTCCCAATTAATGAGGGTTTTTGAGCGATTATACACTGGACGGCTTTCTACTGCGCATCGTATATTTACATATTTAAACGCCATTTATGAACCAACCCATTCAAGGTTTTTCCAAACTCTCCAAATCTGATAAAGTAGACTGGTTGATTTCCAACCATCTTGGCAACGATGCCACTGCGCGAGAAACAATTTTACAATACTGGAACACCCATGAGAAGTTGCAGGAACTGCACGACGGTTTTAGCGAGAATACGATTACCAATTACTATTTGCCCATGGGTCTGGCGCCTAATTTTTTGATCAACGGCCAGCTCACGACCATCCCTATGGTCATTGAAGAAAGTAGTGTTGTAGCTGCAGCAAGTAAAGCGGCCAAATTCTGGTTGGATCGCGGTGGCTTTAAAACGACCATCAAGGGCACGACAAAATCTGGGCAAGTGCATATCAAATATGATGGATTGCGCAGTGAGATGGAAGCATTTTACGCTTTCGCGAAAGCGGACTTACTACAATCTGTAGAGCACATCAATGCCAGCATGAAATCTCGAGGTGGTGGCCTGCTAGAACTGCAACTGGTTGATAAAACCGAAGCCTTGAGAGGTTACTACCAACTACATGCGACCTTTGACACACGCGACGCCATGGGCGCCAATTTTATCAATACCGTGCTGGAACAACTCGCGACCACCTTCAAACAAAAAGCTGCCGATTTTCAAGGCTTTTCCATCGCACCACCAGAAGTGATCATGTCCATCTTAAGTAACTACGTCCCAGAATGTGTGGTGCATGTTGAGGTTTCTTGTGAGGTGGATGAAATTGGTACTATTAATAGCGTCACTGGTGACCAGTTTGCACGCAAATTTGTGGAAGCGGTCGAGATTGCTACCGTAGAACCCTACCGTGCGGTCACTCACAATAAAGGAATCATGAACGGGATTGATGCCGTGGTTCTTGCTACTGGTAATGATTTCAGAGCTGTGGAAGCTGGCGTTCATGCCTATGCTACTCGTAGTGGTCAATATCGCAGTCTTACCGCAGCTCGAGTAGAAGATGGTAGATTCACCTTTGAAGCAGGTTTCCCGCTGGCCTTGGGAACTGTTGGTGGTTTAACTTCTTTACATCCATTAGCAAAGTTGTCACTGCAGATTATGGGGCAACCTGATGCGCAAGAATTGATGTCCATCACGGCAGTATGTGGTCTTGCACAAAACTTTGCCGCTTTGCACTCCTTGGTAACGACTGGTATCCAGTCAGGTCATATGAAAATGCACTTAACGAATATGCTGGAGCAAATAGGTGCAACAGATGCAGAGAAAAAAATGTTGAGAAAGGAGTTTGCAGACAAGACGCCTAGCTTTTCTGCATTGAAGGAATCTCTACAAAAGTTGCGATAATGAATCCCGAAGCCTCTTTGTTTTCTGTCAAGAAAGCATCTTTTTCTGCTCATGGTAAGTTTTTGCTTACTGGAGAATATGCCGTTCTGGACAATGTGGATGCACTAGCCATACCTCTAAAGTTGGATCAACGATTGGAGATTCATCCACGAACAGACGAGCTTATTACATGGACCAGCTACAATGCAGATGGTTCAATATGGTTTGAAGATAGTTTCCTGATAAGTCAGCTGACTGATGTAAGATTCAAAGGTGAAAAGGAAGTCACCAAAAAACTGGTACAAATATTACGAACTGCTTTAAAACTTATAGAGGCTACCAATTTTGATCAAGGATTTGACGCATTGACTCGATTGGATTTTGATTACCAGTCTGGAATGGGAACAAGCTCCACATTAATTTCTATGGTCGCGCAATGGTTGGGTTGTGATGCGTATGCCTTGCAGTTTGAATGTTTTGGTGGTAGCGGCTATGATATTGCATGTGCCCAAGCAGATTCTCCAGTAGTGTATAATTATAATGATGGACAGCCACAAGAAGTTCCCATTAGCTATAAGCCATCATTCAAGGATCAATTATATTTTATCTATCTCAATCAAAAGCAAAACAGCCGCGATTCTATCGCCAGCTTTGATCCACAACATCTCACTGATGAGAACCGAGAACGGTTGAATGAAATGCCCAAAAAGTTTTTAGAAACTGAAGACGATCTAGAGGCCTTTCAAGAGGTAATTGGGAAACACGAACAAATCATTGGTGAACTGATAGGAGTAGAGCCAGTAAAACTACGGTTGTTTCCAGACTATAAAGGAGCCATCAAATCCCTAGGCGGTTGGGGCGGCGATTTTGTTCTAGTCACTGGAGATGAAGAAGCTATGAAATATTTTCAGGAAAAGGGATATCAAAAGATGTATCGCTGGAAAGAAGTGGTATTGGATTCTTAAAAATCGATCTGGTTTAAATTAAAAAAGCCTTTACGGGAATCGTAAAGGCTTTTTTATGGAACTGAGTTTTCTATTAATAGAAGACTGCTCTTTTGTCCTCAATATCTGTGGCTTTTTTCAAAGCCTCTACTAATGCAGAAGTGGATTGATTAGCCGTACGCTGTGCTACTGTTCTAGCATCACTGGTATAGTTGTCAAGATCTGGAGCGTTGTCAATGCCAGTAAGTTTGATGATAAAAACACCTTTCTCACCTGCAATAGGTCCAGAAGTTTGACCTTCTTTAAGTCCAAAAGCAGTTCCTACTACTTTAGGCTCCTGACCTACACCTGCAAGAACTGGTGACTTGCGATTCACTGCATTTGCAGTACTAACTTGTTGCTTCTGGTTGGTAGCGATGGTGTTAAGATCGGTAGACTTGATTTTAGCCATGATCATCTCCGCTTTTTTCTTGTTTCTCAAAATAGGAGTTACCGTTGGACTAGCTTCTTCTACACTCATAAGACCTTCTTCACCTATGCGAGTCAATCGTGCTACTACATAACCTCTAGGAGTTTCAAAACGCTCTACATCGCCCACTTCACGCTCATTGTTAAATGACCATTTCACGATGTCACGGTTACGGCCTAAAGCAGGAAGACTCTCGTCAAGCGACTTTAAGTTTCTAACAGGCGTAGCGGTCACTTCATATTCCTTAGCAAGCTCCTCAAAATTTCCTTTCTCTGCTGCTTGTTGGAATTTTTGGGTTTTAGTGTATAAGGATTTGCTGGTTGCTTTTGATGCGTTTACTTTTTTAGCAACGGTAGCAAGTTTGATAGCTTCTCCAGCGCCAGCGGTCTCATCAATTCTGATGATATGGTATCCAAAAGAACTTTCTGCAACACCAACTGTACCTTCATTATTGTCGTATAAGAATTTTGTGTAACCTGGAGCGAATTGCGCTGCATTACCAGAGTAAACCACCCAACCTAAGTCTTGCGCTAAGATTTGCGGCTCGTTTTCTTGATAGTACTCATATTTCTCGTCGTAGTTGTCTTTGCTTTGACCTATGGTCGCAAGAATGCTGTCTGCCATTTTCTTTGCCGCAGCCTTGTCACGAGTTACGTCAGATCCAGCTCTGGAAGCTCCAGCAAAAGGAACTAGGATATGTCTGTTCTTAATGCTGTCGTTGATGGTTTTTCTGTCTTCAACTTTAGAGATTTTAGCATACTCACCATCGTTAAACGGGCCGTAGATTTCGCCTACACTCACGTTGTTAAGTTCACGTTGCGCTGGTGTCAAGCTAGAAACCATGGTGTATCTGTTAGAGTAAGGCAAATCAGAATTAGCGTTGATGAAAAGCTCCACATTTTTAGTGTCTCTCAATCCTGCAACGGTTTCTGTTTTTTTAGTTTGCTCATTGTACTGGTTTTCTTTACCGTTGATCAAAGCATTCAATTCTTTATTGATTGCAGCAATATCCTCGGTAGAGGCTTTGTCTTCAAAAAGTACATATTCAATATCACGTTGGGCATCTGCTTGAAACTGCTTCTCGTGCTTCTTGATGTAATCTTTAATGTCTGATTTCGTTATCTCTACGGCAGAATCTGAAATAGTAGAATAAGGTATGTTGACATATTGAAAGTCACGCTTATCGTTTTCCAGTCTGTAGGCAAACTCACCATCAGTTCTTGTACCTATTACACCACTTTTAAGTAATGTAAACAACTTTTGCTGGCGCACTTGATTCTCTGCACTGGCAAGATCCTGTGCCCATCCTCCTGGGTTTTGCGTTGCGGCTTGATTCACATATTGTGCAAATAAAGCGTCAGAGAACTGTCCGTTTTCATCTTGAAATTGCGGGAATCTAGCATAGGCTGCCTTCATGTAGTTGGAAACCTCTTCATCAGTGACCTGGATACCGGCATCCTCGACTTGCTGCTTCAAGACAGCATCGCGTACCTGCTGGTCCCACACACCATTAACAGCTTGGATGGTGGACATCCCAGAACGTTGGTTCATGGTAGCTTCTACCTGTCTGGTAAATTGTTGACGATCCAGCTCTGTATCGCCTACATAACCTATGACGTTTTGATCCTCACTTGTAAAACTTCCCTGACGTATCAAATCACCTATGATAAAGGCAAAAAGCGCTAGTGCAATAATGATGATCAGGATCAATCCTTGAGACCTGATTTTACCTAAAATGGCCATGCTCTGTATTTTAAATTTAAACGGTGGCGAAAATAACGTTTTCCACCCAATTATGGAAGCCGTAACTTCTTTAAAAGTCCTGTTTTAAAAGGATCGCTAATTACTTGTTATTGTGGTAGGTGTGAAGGGTACGCTTTCGCGAAAGCGAACTCATTTTAAACTCTAAGACAATTCTAAAAATGTGGAACTAAAAAATAGCTCTTGCGATCTACTCTTCTGGGATAATGTTGAGTTCTACCAGGTCGATTTTGTTGTTGGACTTCTCTAGAATTTTGAAGGAATATTGATCGACGATGACCTCTTCTAATTCGGCTGGGATATTTTCGGTTTCATGGACGATGAGGCCGCCTATGGTCTCGTATTGCTCGCTTTCTGGTAGGTCCAGTTTGAAGCGTTCGTTCACATAGTCCACCTCAAGTCTGGCGCTCAATTTGAAGCAGGTATCGCTCAACTGGCTCTCGATAAGCTGGTCAGAATCGTGCTCGTCTTCAATCTCTCCAAAGAGTTCTTCTACAATATCCTCAACCGTGATGAGTCCTGAAGTACCGCCATATTCATCCAGAACGATAGCAATACTTTTATGGCGTTTGATCAAGAGGTTCAAGACGTCCTTGACCAGCATGGTTTCTGGTACATTGATCACGTCGCGACGCACATCTATGATGGATGCTGGCGATTTGAAAAGGTCAAAACTGTGCACATAACCGCTTATGTCGTCGATGGTGTCGACATGCGTTAATATCTTGCTCAGGCCAGTGGAGACAAACTTTTTGCTCAGTTCTTTAATGTCTGATGTTTCTTGAACCGAAATCATCTCAGTGCGTGGAACCATGACCTCGCGGGCCTTAAGACCACCGAAGTCTAGTGCGTTCTGGAAAATTTGAATCTCTGTGTCTACATCTTCTTGTTCTTGGGCACTTTCCATCTGTTCTGTGATGTAGTTCCCTAACTCTAGTTTGGAAAAAGAGAGTTGGACCTCATCGCCTTTGGACTTGAAAAAGGTTTTCAGCACAAAGTCTGATAACTGGATGCAGAACCAGGAAACTCCCCAAAAAAGTAGGTAAAAAAGGTAGGCTGGAATCGCAAAGAATTTAAGCAATTCGTTGGCATAGATTTGAAAGAACACCTTAGGTAAAAACTCTGCCGTCAATAGAATCACCAAGGTGGAAATCACTGTTTGAATCAACAGTAACTGGAATGCATTGTTTACCAGTGCCGGATACCAATTTGAAAGCTGTACCGTCAATAAATCACCCATGGCAAAACCATAAATAACCAACGCCACGCTGTTACCTATAAGCATCGTGATGATAAACTTAGAAGGTTGAACGGTCAAATTGCGCAGTACACGGCCTATAAAATCCTGCTGTCGCTTTTCAAGTTCAATGTGGATCTTATTGGAAGAAACATAAGCGATCTCCATTCCAGAAAAGAACGCGCTCAAAATGAGCATGCTTATGATGAGAAGTATCTGTTCGAGCATTATTGTTTGTTGCGATCTTCAAATCTACGACGAAAACGTCGTTTGAAGAAAAACATAAACACGGCTAGACCAGCCATTCCAAACATCAAGTAGGAACGTTGCGGTGTGTCTCCATATTCATAAATACCGGTCGCTATAAACAGCACGGCAAAGAATAAATAGGCGTACTCAAAATATTTGAAGAATTTACTCATTGATAGGTTTTACGTAGTATTGGTCTCTGGCATTACGCACGAGTGCCTGAGTCAGTTTCTCGTTGGAATCGATAATATCTCCAGAAGTTTTGCTACTATTTTTTAAATCTGTATTGAAGGGCTCATTGGTAAAAATCCATTTGGACTTTTGATCCCAATACAGCTGGTCTCCATAAAAAGTATTCCCATCAGATGTGACAATGGTCACATTACCTATAAGATCCACAAGGTCGGTATCGTTATAGATCACCCCATAGTCTGAGGTAATGGTCGTTTTTTCAGCTGGTGATTTTTTAGTGTCGTAGACTTCAACTTGAAGACCTTCTGGAAACTCCGTATAAGGAAACTCATCATTAGAATAATCCAACATGAGTTTGCCGGACAATGTGATTTTAAGCATGCCGCTATCGGTATGTTTAAGTAATAGATTTTCTACCTCGTTAGTGGGCTCGTTAGAGACCGTATTCATTTTGGCAATTTCTTCCAGGTTATCTGTACATGCTAAAAAACAGATCACGGCAAGTGCCGTGATCGTGAATTTTAATATGTTGTTGAATGCTGTCACCTATGGTACTCTTACTGATTCTCCTATCCAACAACTGAAAGATATGGTGGATCCAGATTTATACTCTTTACTCATGAATATTTCTTGGCTTTGTGGAGCACTACCATTGTAACTTGCTGCAGCTTGCAACGCGTTACTCTTTATGGAAGGATCTACCGCTGCAGCTTTGTTTGCATATCTAGCAGCTACCCAGTAAACTGCTCTTTTTTCAAATGGAGTAGTTCCACAACTGTTGGCACTATTAGCAATCATACTCGCAATTTGCAGGTATGGTGCGCCAAAGGATGGCTTTGCATTATTTGCTGCAATAAACTCTCTTTTCGCACTGCTGTACTGTCCTTGATTTTTGTAGGCAATACCTTTCTTGTAATAAATTTTAGACTCAAGGTCCTTGCTTACACCTAAAGATATAGCCTGATCCCAATATTTAAATTTTTCTGATTGTGTACTCGCAATGTTACCTAGACCATAAGCTGTTTTTGCACTAGGATTGATCTCGTGCAACGCTTTTACAGATTCAACATATAATGGAGCATCAGTACATTCTTTTGCTTGAAGTCTTCTCAATACGTTAGATAACCATTTCTCATCGCTCTTTTTATTGTCAAATTCTGCTTCATATAATGGGATCAACTTATCACAATCTGCTAGAGAACCTAGAGTAGCATTTACACTACCCATAACGATACCATAGTTTTTGATGTTTGTTTCTTGCGCCTCTTTGTCGCTCAACTCATCATCAGTCAACGTACCTGCAGCCTCTTTGTCTAGATAATTGTTAAGGATCATACCTCTTTCATCTTGAACATTCTCAATTTGTAGCGTCAATTCATCATAGATGTCAAAGAAACCTTGTAGATCAATTTTCTTGTCATTGTAACGGTTTTCAGCTAGTTTGAAGTAAGTAATCATCGCGTTAGGATCTGTGAATTCCTCTGGATTGTCTCTAAACTCTTCGTCAAGAATAGCATATACCTCATCTTGCGTACCGATGTTGTATTTATACATCGCACGAGCTTTTTCAACCATCTTTTTACTAACGTTGACCTTATCTGCAAATCGGTTAATTTGCCCGTCAAACATGGCAATAAGTCCAACTGCGTTTTCGTTCTCGTTTCCTATATTGTTTCTAAGTCTGTGCTCATAGATGCGCTCACCGTATTGATATATGGCGGCACTTGCATCTGGACAATTGGTTACTAGTGGTGCTAGTTGCTTGTATGCCTCGTCATAACTTCTGGCCTTTGCGTTTTCTGCAAATATTTGAAGCATTACCGTACAGTCGTCTGCTTCTTGCGCTTTCGCGAAAGCGAAACTGAAAACAGCTATAGCTACTAGTAAGATGCTTTTCTTTTTCATAGTAATGGTTTTATGGTAATTGTTGTTTTTTGGTTTCTAATTGTATCTTCTTTTCTGGAACCAGCGGTCGTTAAATGATAAACCGATGGATAAGCTAAAAAAGTCTTCTTTGATTAAACCTGCGTTTTGGGTGCCTCGCTGTCCATATTCAAACCCTATGTTTGCGTTTGAGAAAGCTCCTGCACGTCCTATAGGTAATCCTAATCCAAAAGATATGCCAAACTCATTGATCTCTTCATTGTTGATGATAAGACCGTTCTCTTCATAGCGCACGCCGGCTCTATAAACCACTCTATCCCAATAGCTTGAAATACTATTGTAGTTAGGGATATAATATCCGCCTACACGATAGGAGGAAGCATCTGTAAAGGAGCTGTTGTCCGGAGCAAACGATCTTGCAGCACTAGAACTTGAGCCACGCAAAGAATATTCTGCCGCAAGATTCCATTTGCGAGGCAGTCCATAACCAACACCTACAGTAACCTCGCTAGGTAATTGAAGTTCCTGTCGGGTCTCATCGCCAACTCTGGTTCTGTTAATGGACTCGTTTAGATCTGTGGTCAACACAAATGTGCTCAGTCTGCGCACATTTCTAGCAGTGATATCACTTTCTGGCTGGTACACGACGGATGCGTTGAAGCTGTGTCCGTCTGCTAGAATACTCTCGTAGTTCAGTGCTAAGTTGAAAGAGATACCGCTTAGATCGGTTTCGTTTTCTTCATTAGTTCCCAGCTCTACACCGCTCAAAGCAATGCTTGAAGAGTTTATTTCTTCCCCAAAGTTGTATCTAAATTCACCACCTATGCTCAGGCCTTTGAACAATTCATGGCCCAAAGAGAAATAGGCGCGGTTCAACGATCCCTCTCCAGTAAAATTGGTGTAAACACCGTCTTCGATCCCGCCAATTCTATATCCAACTGATTGGAAAGGGACTAATCCAAAACCAAAGGCCGTTTTAGAACTCACTGGTATACCTATGCTGATGTACTCGATAGAAGTGGCGTCGTATTGATCGTCGCCTTCATCTGCACGGGCAAAAGTTTCTGTGTGCTCCAGTCCTATGGCATAGGTAGTTAGTCTAAGCTTGCTATACGATGCCGGATTTTGAAGATTCATGTGAATACTGTCAGAATAGCTGCGTATGCCAGCCATGCTGCGATTCTCTATGGTGCCTCTAAATGTCTGCTGACCTAACCCAAAAAAGGAATAAGGTGAGGAAGTACGTGATTGCGCCCAGCTACCCGTTAGGGCCAGAAGGAAAATCACGGTTAAAATACTTCTTATCATGAATTGATTTTGTAAATGTTATGGATGCCATACAGCATCAAAAAAGGCGTGGCAAAGAAACGGTTTTTCATTTGCTTTACCAACAGATCTGCATCACCGCCGGTTATAATTACGTTAAGATCTGGATGCTGTTTTTTGTATTTTTTGACCATGCCCTTAATCTCAAAGGTGAGACCATTGACCACACCACTTTGAATGGATGTGCTGGTCGTGTTGCCTATTAACTGTTGATTAGGTTCTGGTTGTAGTAACGGTAAGTTTTTTGTGAAATTATGCAAGGATTCAAACCTTAGTCTCAATCCTGGTGATATCGCACCGCCATGATAGGTATTGGTATCATCAATAAAGTCATAAGTGACACAGGTGCCTGCATCAATGATGAGCGTGTTCTGGCCTTTGTTTTTTACTGCGCCAGCAACTAACGCCATGCGGTCATTCCCTAGGCTATCAGATTGATAGTTATTGGAAAAAGGTAGTTTGGAGTCTTTGGTTATATAAGTCACATTCAATAGACGCTCTAAACTATCCAAAAGTTTAATGTCTATTTTACCTACTTGACAAATACAGGCATCGGTAAGGTCTGGATAACTGGAACAAAAGGATTTGACATGGCTGATAAACTCCTCTTGTGACGTGCGAATTAGATCGTAAACCGAAACGTCATCAACTACTGCTAGTTTGATGGCCGTATTTCCTATGTCTACTGCCAGTATCATACAACTTGAATCGTGTGGAATACTGGATTCGAACCAGTGACCTCTACCCTGTCAAGGTAGCGCTCTAAACCAACTGAGCTAATCCCACTATTAAAAAGACCAATGTCTTTCAACAAAAAACCCAATCATCGCGATCGGGTTTACTGTGGTACCTCCAGGAATCGAACCAGGGACACATGGATTTTCAGTCCATTGCTCTACCAACTGAGCTAAGGTACCTTTTGCTTTTAAAGCGGTGGCAAATTTACATAAATTATGTTTTGACAAAAGGAAATAAGCGATTTTATTTCAGGTTTTTTCAAGTCGCTCTATATCAGGTCCAGAACACGTTCCAGTGCCATGCCACGCGATCCTTTGATTAAAATCACTTTGTTAGAAGAAGAATCCAGTGGAGTCCAGGACTTTGAAAATGTATTGAAGTTCTCATATTTCTCGTGGGATCCTGCTTGTGTCTTATAGAAATTCTCACCTATAAGGATGACTCTGTCTATTTTAAGTTCGTCAGCGAGGTCTGCGATATTTTGATGCTCATCACTAGCATATATACCCAACTCGAACATATCGCCCAGTATTGCTGTTTTATGTCCAGACTGTTGCGATAGGTTTTCTAGAGCAGCCCGCATGCTCGTTGGATTAGCATTGTATGCATCCTTAATGATCGTCAGACCATTCTTTCTGATTATTTGGGATCTGTTGTTTTCAGGAGTATAGAGGCTTAGGCCGGTAACGATTTTTTCTTTTGGTATATTCATTTCAAGACCTACGGCCGCGGCAAGTTCCATATTGCCCACGTTATAGATGCCGGTTAGATTGGTTTGAAATTCCAGCTCGTCCCACACAATACTAAGTGGCTGCGACGATTGAATTCTAAAGATAGGAGCGAGGCGCCTGTCGATATCAGCGCTTCTCTTGAGTTGCTCTGCATCTTGTTGTCTTACCATCACTTTTCCCTTGTTGCCAGCGATATAATCGTAAAGCTCGCTTTTACCTCTTTTAACTCCTTCGATGCCGCCAAACCCTTCTAAATGTGCTTTACCAAAGTTCGTTATCAATCCATAATCAGGTGCTGCAATCTCGCTCAAGGCCTTGATTTCTTTAAGATGGTTGGCACCCATCTCGACTACACCTATCTCAGTAGATTCATCAAATGACAACAGAGTCAAGGGAACTCCAATATGATTATTTAGGTTGCCTTTAGTTGCACTAACCTTATATTGTTGGGATAGAACGCTAACGATCAGTTCTTTAGTAGTCGTTTTACCATTACTTCCGGTTAAAGCCACGATGGGAGCTTTAAGTTGCTTGCGATGATAGTTGGCAAGCTCTTGTAGGGTCTTGAGTGCATTCTCTACGACCGTGACATTCTTATGGTCCGCATGGGATTTATCGGTGCAGATAATGTGATTTGCACCTTTTTCAATAGCGGTAGATACGTATCGATTTCCATCAAAATTATCACCAGACAGTGCGACGAACAGCTCACCTTTCTTAAGTGTTCTCGTATCTGTTGAAATACCTTCGCTTTCGCGAAAGCGATTATATAATTCTTCTATTATTTGCATAAAATAAAATTACAGAACTTGACACGAACTTTATCTAAATAATAAAGCCGAATTCCAACGGAATTCGGCTTTTAATTTATTCGTTTCAATTCTTAATTACGTGGGCTCTTTGATTTTTTTGATTTAGAACCTATACGTGACATCGCACAACGGAATCCAAGGTCATCCTTTGCCATGTCTTGTGGGTAGAATCTACGTGTTGCTGGATCCAACCAGTATTCACGATCTCTCCATGAACCACCCTTGATCACACGTACTTCATTATCAATAAGTGTGCTTCTAGTATTGGCCTGGTCGTATTCTCTAATGACGTTACCATCTGCATCCACACTTACACGGTGTTGCGGTGAGTCGTACATTCTTTGTTCTGGATCAAGTTCATCTGCCGTTCCAAAATATTTAGAAGACTGTGAGTCACCATCACGGAAGTTTCTGTTATCACTACGGTCAAAGTTGGTTCTCAAGTAAGTTTCCTCATCATCGACAGCAACTTGCTTGATCTCACCAGGAATGGTTCTAGCAATCAATTTACCATTACTCAAAGTGTCGTAGTCAATAGAGTCTGCAGATACTACTTCAACTTTACCATCAGGGCCTATACTATTTTTAGTATACACGTTACCACGGTAGTAGTTAAAGTCATTGAATTCATCATCAACGATAGGACGATAAACGTCTGCAACCCATTCAGACACGTTACCTGCCATGTCATAGACTCCAAAGTCATTAGGCTCGTAAGACTTGATAGGTGCTGTAATATCTGCACCATCATCGCTCCATCCTGCGATACCACCATAGTCACCATCACCTTGCTTAAAGTTAGCTAAATGGTCACCTCTTGTTTTACGGTCACCGCTACGCGTGTATTGACCGTTCCATGGATATTTCTTTCTACCACGGTAAGCATTGTATTCTCTAACGCTTCCCATGCCTAGAGCAGCATATTCCCATTCTGCCTCGGTTGGTAAACGGTACGCTCCTGGTAAAAGAATTCCATCTTCTCTTCTTACGTAAAGACCTGTAGTGTCTGTATCGCGGCGCTCGGCAAGTTTTCCTCTCGTTTTTTCAAGTTGTTCAGATCTTTTTCCACCACGAGTAATGCTGTCATTCCCACCATATACTAAGGTAGGAGCGTTAAGGTAGGTTTCAGTATTAAAAAGTTCTGTAGCTGTAGCTTTTCCTAATTGGTCTTTAGGAACATAGCCTTGATCTACTAATATTTTCTCGTTAACACGGTCTGTTCTCCAGTTACAGAATTCTACTGCTTGAATCCAAGACACACCTACTACAGGATAGTTGGCATAAGATGGAAAACGTAAATAGTTTTTGGTCATTTCCTCGTTGTACCCTAGACGATTTCTCCAAACTAAAGTATCTGGTACGGCGCCGTTATAGATGCCACGGTATTGCTCATCTTCTGGTGGGAAAACTCTTTTTACCCAATCCAGCATTTCAAGGTACATACCATTGGTTACCTCAGTCTCGTCTATATAAAAGGATTGCACGTGTTGCTGGTTAGGTGTATTGTTCCAGTCGTGCATAGGGTCATCTTTAACGCGACCCATGGTAAACGTACCACCTTCAACAAACACAAGTCCTGGAGCTGCGTCCTGGTCTTTGTACTTAGTCTTAAGTTCAAAACCGTTCTTGCCGGTAACATCCCAGCCAGTACCTCTTGATGTGTTAGTGTAATCGTTACCACCACCACAGCTCACCATAAGAATGGAGCACACTGCAATTGCGGAAAGATGAATTATAGAGTAATTTTTCATTTACAATTATGATTTGAAAATCGACACGCAATATAATAACTTCGCTCTTTAGATAGTAGGGTTTTGCGTTTATTAAAAAAGTTGCGCTGTTAAAAAATAAAAAACGTTCCACAAGCCTCTTTATTTTATTCCATTCCATTTTTTTTGAAATCGGCGGGATAATATCTCTACGAGCCTAACGTTTATTCCTTGATGAAGCACTTATCCATTCTCGTATTCCTTATTATTACTGCGATGGGCACTGCCCAGCAGCAAACGATCAATCTTGAATGGAATGGCAGCACCGCTTTACAAATAGGTGATCAAAGCATTGATTTGCCGTATTTTGAGAACGGATTTGTCTATGAATCTGAAAAGTTAAATTTTTCACTGCTTTTATCGACGAACGGTAAAATAGATCCATTATCGGCAGTTTTTTCCAATATTGACTCTCAACCTATCCCTAATTTTGAGCTGCTGGATCTCGATCGGTCTAAGATTCCTACCAGTGCAGAAATGATGTTGAATAATGCGCTTTCGCGAAAGCGTAATTACGTTCAAATTCAAATGAACCCTATATATAGATCAGGAAATACGTATCGCAGGATCAATTCTTTTACGGTGAGTTATACGACGGCACCACCGGAAGCGGTTGCCAAAAACAGCAGTTTTACCAACTCTGCTCTTGCTAGCGGTGACTGGTATAAATTCAAGGTGGAAAAAACAGGTGCGCATCGCATTACTCGCGGTTTTCTGGAAAACCTGGGAATGGATGTTTCTAGAATAGATCCCAGAAAACTTAAGATTTACGGACAAGGCGGTACGTCCATGCCACTTATCAATCAGGAGAATTTACATTATGATCCTGCTCAGGTTGCGATAACTGTTACCGGAGCAGAAGATGGAAGCTTTGATAATGGAGATGAGATTCTATTTTATGGTATTGCGACCGACACAGAATATGTGGCGGAGAATGACAGCTTCATCAACCCTTACACTGACGATTCTATCTATTACATCACTGCCAGTGGTGGTGATGGCAAACGTATTTTACCTCAAATCAATGCTGGTGGTACACCTGCAGTGACCTATGATTATTACCAATCAACCAAATTTCATGAGGTGGATGAACGCAATATAGGACTCATAGGACGCATATGGTATGGAGAACGATTTGCGATTGAACCAGAACAGACTTTTGAGTTTGAATTTGATAACCTTATTACTAGCCGTCCAGCGACAGTACGTATCGCTACTGCTGCTATTAGCGATGTAGTCACTAGAATGACTTACACGATTAATGGACAAGCGCTGGGTAATTCTACTTTTACTGGTTTGGCAAATGATAACAATTCGGTTGCTCGCAGGGCTTTGTTGGTCGATCCTAATGTGACACTTTCAAGTGGGAATGTGTCAGTGAATCTGACTTACGACAATGGTGGCATTCCTGCCTCCCAAGGCTATCTGGATTATATCAGGATTGATGCATTTGAGTCATTGACGGGAACTGGAGAGCAATTTAGCTTTACGGTGCCAGAAGCGGCAACTGCAAGCGGTTTAGGTAGATATCAGTTGAGCAATGCATCAGAGATAAGCGAAGTTTGGGAAGTAACCGATAGATTCAACATCACCAAGATTGAGAATACAGAAGGTTTAAGTGATTTCGCGTTTACCAGTTCATTAGGAACAGCAAGAAAATTTATAGCCGTAGACAGATCTGATCTTTATGCGCCAGTTTCACTAAGAGATTCAAGAGTGCCTAATCAAAACCTGAAAGGAACGATTTTTAATGATGCTTCTGGAAATTTTAGGGATATTGATTATTTAATCATCACACGACCATTCCTGCAAAGTCAGGCGCAACGACTGGCTAATTATCATATTAGAGAAAGCAATCTAAATGTAAAGGTGGTACTTCTAGATCAAATTTATAACGAGTTCTCTGAAGGCAAACAAGACATCAGCGCCATTAGGAATTTTGTTAAATACGTCTATGATAATGCATCAGATCCTTCCAGGAGAGTTCAATACTTGAACATGTTTGGTGATGCTAGTTATGATTATAAAGATCGCATTCCTGTAGAAGACAATATTGTTCCGTCTTTTCTTTCTGCAAATAGTACTTCCCTCACCAGTTCCTACGTAACTGATGATTTCTTCACCTATATGGATCCGCAGGAAGGTACGGTGGCGACCAATAATCTAATGGACCTTGCCGTAGGCCGTATGATTGTAAGTACGGTACAAGAAGCCAGAGAAATGGTAGATAAAATTGAAAGCTACACCTCAATTCCTGCATTTGACAGATGGCGTAATAATGTTACCTTAATAGGAGATGATGTAGATGAAGCTGGTGATGCCATCCTGCAAAAAAGTGTCAATCAGCTGGGTGATGATATTTTTAGTAATAGGCCTGATTATAACGTTCGTAAAATATTACTGGACAGCTATGAACAAATCAATACAGCTGGAGGTCCACGATATCCAGAGGCAGTGGACGATATCAAAAATGCCTTTGAACAAGGATCGCTAGTGATCAATTATTTTGGACATGGTAATGAAGATGGACTTGCCCAGGAGTTTGTAATTACTCAAACGTTGGCAGAGCAGCTTAGAAACCCTACCACTTTACCGTTATTCATAGCAGTAACTTGTGAGTTTACCAGATATGATAATCCGCAACGGGTAAGTGGTGGAGAACGCACCTATTTGAATCCTAATGGTGGTGCCATCGCTATTGTTGCCACGAATAGATTGATTTTTATATCTACTGGTGTGACTTTGAATGATACACTGGATGAATATCTTTTTGGGTTTGAGAATGTCGAGCCTATTTCTATGGCGGAAGCTTTGCGTCTTGCCAAAACAGATCCATCGTTAGCTAATAACGGGACCAGAAGAGTCGTGGCATTTATAGGCGATCCAGCATTAAAATTGGCTTTTCCTACTCCTAGAGTAGTTTTAACTCAAGTCAATGGGCAACCTGTTAGTACCAGTGAGCCTCTTAGAGCATTGGATCGTGTTAGCCTTTCTGGTGAGGTCAGAACAATTTCAGGTAACCTAATCAATGATTATAATGGTGAAGTAAGTATTACCGTTTTTGATAAAGAGATTGAGCGAACTACCTTAGGAAACGATGGCATTGTCATAGGTGGAACCCTAGAGCAAATTGATTTTAGGCAGCAAGGTGAAGTGCTCTTTAGAGGGCAAGCCACCGTAGAAAATGGTTTGTTTAGTGTGGATTTTGTGATGCCTCGCGATACACAGATTCCTTTAGGAAATGGACGAATTTCCTTTTACGCTAAACGAGCCAACCTACCTGAAGATCAAAATGGATTTTCTGAAGATGTTCGTATAGGTGGAATTAATGAAAATGCACCGCAGGATGATTTGGGTCCAGAAATAGAGTTATTCATGAACGACCGCAACTTCGTTTCGGGCGGTATTACAGATGAAAATCCTTTTATTTTAGCTTTTTTAAATGATGTAAGTGGCATCAATACGGCCAGCGGTATAGGACACGATATCATAGGGATCATAGACGGCGACGAGACAAATCCATTTGTACTCAATGATTATTATGAGGCAGATGTAGACGACTTTACATCTGGAAAGGTATATTTTCCATTGCGTGGTATCGCTCCAGGTTTACATACCTTGACGGTTAAAGCTTGGGATACCTATAATAATAGCTCCACCCAAGAAATTCAATTTGTTGTGGCCAGTGGTGATGGTATCGAGTTGACTCGAGTGCTCAATTACCCTAATCCATTCACGACTTACACTGAGTTCTGGTTCAACCATAATCGACCTTTTGAACCTTTAGAAGTTCAAGTGCAGGTGATGACGGTTACAGGAAAAATTGTTTGGACTCAAAATCAATCGGTAACCACATCTGGATTTACTTCCAGAGAAATTACTTGGGATGGCGTGGATGATTTTGGACAACGTTTAGGAAAAGGTGTTTACATTTATAAGATTACCGTAAAAAGCACGTTATCCAATGAGACTGCGAGTAAAATCGAGAAACTCGTCATTCTATAAAGTATCATTACCATATATTTACGGATATTAAACCAACTTCATGAAAAGAGTTTTTTTACAGTTTTTAGTAGTCATAATGTTTTTTGCAGGTCTTTTGACGTCAAAAGCTCAAGTCAGAACTCAGGATTCTAGGGTAGTTACAACAGCACTACCTTTCTTGAGAATTGCAGGCGATCCTAGATCAGCTGGTATGGGAGACATGGGTGTTGCTACGAGCCCAGATGCTTGGAGCCAGCAATGGAATCCTGCTAAATATTCCTTCATGACTCGTGAGCAGGCGGTAGGAGTGGCTTACACACCTTACCTGGGACAGTTGGTAAATGATATAGGAATCGGTCAATTAGCCTATGCTAACCGTATCAATGAGCAAAGTGCTTTTGCAGCCAGTTTAAGATACTTTGGCTTGGGAACCATTTTTATTACTGAAGACGGAGAAACTGGATTTGAAGAAAATCCAAATGAATTTATACTTGATGGTTCCTACTCACTTAAATTATCAGACCAGTTTTCCATGGCGGTGACCGGTCGTTTTTTACGTAGTGATTTAAGATTCCAGGCCACTGATCAGGATGCCAGCGCGGCAAGCAGTTTTAGTGTTGGAATTTCTGGTTATTATCAAAGTGAAGAAGTGGCCATAGGCGATATGTATGGAAGGTATCGTGGTGGATTTAATATTTCCAACATCGGTCCAAAGATATCCTACGATGTAGGCGGTAGAGAAGATTTTCTACCTACTAACCTAGGATTAGGCGGTGGCGTTGACTTTTATCTCAACGATGGTTTTAGTAAAATAGGAATTACGGCAGAGTTTAATAAGCTCTTGGTTCCGACTCCACCTATTAGAGAAGATGGTGACGAAAATGATAATGGAGTACCTAATGAAATCATAGAAGGTCAAGAAGACGATGTAAGCTTTTTTAGCGGGATTTTCCAGTCCTTTGGTGACGCTCCAGGCGGCTTTTCTGAAGAGTTGAAAGAAGTTACTTGGGCTCTTGGTGCAGAATATACCTATGATGACAGTTTTTCTTTAAGAACAGGTTACTTTAATGAGGCAGATGAAAAGGGCGGTCGTAAATTCCTTTCCTTGGGAGCTGGCTTTAAGTTTTCAGAAATCAATGTAGATTTATCCTACTTATTCTCAACCAGTCGTGTAAGATCACCGCTTGAAGGAACCTTAAGATTTGGGTTGACCTTCAACTTTGGGGATGAGTACTTAGAATACTAGACTATCAAACAAATCACCATAAATACAGTCATCGACGTTTACGATGACTTGAAGGAGCTGGATCCAGAGGCACAAAAGCTTATGGAGCAAGCTATTGAAGCAAGGTCGAATGCCTATGCGCCATATTCCAAATTCACGGTAGGATGTTCGCTATTGTTGGAAAATGGCGAGATCATCAAAGGTAATAATCAGGAAAATGCAGCCTATCCGTCAGGATTGTGTGCAGAGCGAGTAGCCATATTTGCAGCCGGTGCAAACTATCCAGGAGTCGCCATTACGAGAATGGCCATTACCGCGAGCCCTATAGATGACAGTTTTGCAAAACCAGTGCCGCCTTGCGGTGCCTGTCGTCAGTCCATTGCAGAGTATGAGTCCAGACAGCAACAGCCTATTGAGATTTTCTTCATGGGAGCCTCCGGCACGGTTGCAAGATCCAACTCGCTGGCCGATTTATTGCCACTCATTTTTGACCGTAATTATCTTTAAATAATTCCGCGGGATTTAACCGTTCAATTGGTTTTCCCTTATTCTTTTTTCAGTTATTTTTGTTTTCCTTTGAGAAAAGATTGAACTGGTTGTCCAGATGGATGATGTTTAGTTCGCTTTCGCGAAAGCGAAATAAAAACCAATACCTTACATGAAAAAAGTAACTAAAGAAGTCTTACTGAACTGGTACGAGGACATGTTGTTCTGGAGAAAGTTTGAGGACAAACTGGCGCAGGTGTACATCCAGCAAAAAGTACGCGGATTCCTGCATCTTTACAACGGTCAGGAAGCGATACTTGCAGGTGCATTGCACGCAATGGAACTGGGCAAGGATAAAATGATTACAGCATACCGCAACCACGTACAGCCTATAGGAATGGGTGTGGACCCCAAGCGTGTTATGGCAGAACTTTATGGAAAAGCTACCGGTACATCGCAAGGTCTAGGTGGTTCCATGCACATATTCTCAAAAGAATTTAATTTTTATGGTGGTCACGGTATCGTTGGTGGGCAAATCCCGCTAGGTGCTGGTATCGCTTTTGGTGATAAATATCACGATCGTGATGCGGTGACTTTGACCTTTTTTGGTGATGGTGCTGCAAGACAAGGATCTCTTCACGAGACATTCAACCTTGCCATGTTATGGAATCTTCCCGTAGTATTTTGTGTGGAGAACAACGGTTATGCCATGGGAACCAGTGTCGCAAGAACTGCCAACCATACAGATATTTGGAAGCTAGGTTTAGGATATGAGATGCCATGTGGTCCAGTGGATGCCATGGATCCCGAGAAAGTAGCCGAGGCTATGCATGAAGCTATCGAGCGCGCGCGATCTGGCGGTGGACCAACATTCTTGGAGCTTAAAACATATCGTTATAGAGGTCACTCGATGAGTGATGCTCAAAAGTATCGTACTAAGGATGAGGTTGCAGAATACCAAAAAATTGACCCGATTACACAGATCAAGGATCGTTTAATGAAAGAGCACGATGTCAAGGAAGACGAGATCAAAGCAATCGACAAACGTGTCAAGGCAAAAGTTTCTGAATGTGAGAAGTTTGCAGAGGAGTCTCCATTCCCAGAGAAAAGCTTGATGTATGACGCTGTTTATGAACAGGAAGACTATCCATTTTTACCTTCAAAACTATAATCAATGGCAGAAGTAATCAACATGCCACGCTTGAGCGACACCATGGAAGAAGGTGTGGTAGCAACGTGGTTGAAAAAAGTAGGAGATAAAGTAGAAGAAGGAGACATTCTTGCTGAAATTGAGACCGATAAGGCCACGATGGAGTTTGAATCGTTCTACAATGGAACCTTACTTCACATAGGAGTTCAAGAAGGTGAAACTGCACCGGTTGATCAATTGCTTTGTATTCTAGGTGAAGAAGGTGAGGATATTTCTGATTTATTGGACGGCTCAGCAGATGCTGGAAAGAAGGAGTCCAAGGAAGATGAATTGAATTCAAATGAATCTGAGGCAGATTCTCAAGATGAAGAAGAATCCAGCAATGAAGAAAGCTCTGCCGATGCAGATAGCGACGATCTTCCAGAAGGTGTAGAGATCATTACCATGCCACGATTGAGTGATACCATGGAAGAAGGTACAGTTGCATCATGGCTCAAAAAAGAAGGTGATGAGGTTGCTGAAGGCGATATCCTTGCTGAAATCGAGACCGACAAAGCTACTATGGAGTTCGAATCTTTTTATAAGGGTACCTTATTAAAGATTGGTATTCAAGAAGGTGAAACCGCTGCGGTAGATTCTCTACTAGCTATCATAGGCCCAGAAGGAACAGATGTTTCTGGAATTGATATTAAAGGTGGATCTTCAGGTGGAGCCAAAAAGGAAACAAAGAAAGAGGAGCCTAAAAAAGAAGAACCTAAAAAGGAATCAAAATCAGAACCAACTGCAGACAAGAAACAGCAGTCAGTTCCAGATTATTCTGGACCTAAGGAAAGTTCAAAAGAGTCTACAACTCAAAGCAACGATGGCGGTCGCATTTTTGCATCACCTCTTGCCAAGAAAATGGCGGCAGATAAAGGTATCGACCTAGGTTCTGTGAAGGGAACTGGAGAGAACGGTCGTGTAACCAAAAAAGATATTGAAAACTACAAGCCTAGTGCGTCCTCTGCAGGTTCTGCAGCAGCACAAGACTATCAGCCTGTAGGTCAGGAAGAATGGGAAGAAATTCCTAACTCACAAATGCGCAAGACGATCGCCAAGCGTTTGGGACAATCTAAATTCACGGCACCACATTACTATCTAGGTTTAGATCTAGATATGGATAACGCCATTGCAAGTCGCAAGGCGATCAATGAATTGCCAGATACTAAGATTAGCTTCAACGATATGGTGATTAAAGCAGCGGCTATGGCGTTGCGTAAACATCCTAAAGTAAACACCTCATGGACTGACGCAGCTACAAAAGTTGCAAAACACATTAATATAGGTGTTGCCGTAGCCGTTGATGACGGTTTGCTAGTACCTGTGTTGCCTTTTGCAGACCAAATGAGTATGCAGCAAATTGGTGGCAAGGTGAGAGAACTAGCTGGTAAGGCACGTGACAAGAAGCTACAACCTAAAGAAATGGAAGGAAGTACGTTCACTATTTCTAATTTGGGAATGTTCGGTATAACAGAGTTTACCTCGATCATCAATCAACCCAACAGTGCGATAATGTCGGTAGGCGCCATTGTTCAAAAACCAGTGGTCAAGGATGGTCAGATCGTTATAGGTAACGTGATGAAGATCACGCTAGCTTGTGATCATAGAACTGTAGATGGTGCTACTGGAGCAGCATTCTTGCAAACATTCAAATCTTATATTGAGAACCCTATCGTTATGTACGTATAGATTATCTATAGAGAATAGAATTAAAACGCTGGTCATTGATGCCCAGCGTTTTTCTTTTCTGGACTCCGTCCGTCCATATCTTCATTCGGTCTACAATTCCTTATTTTTATCAAATAAATATTTTCCATGAAAAAAATGATTTTTATCCTAATGGCAGCAACTTTAGTTGCCTGTGGAACCTCTAATCGTATCAATCAATTGTCTACGGAAACGTTGACCAGTAAAAAGCAACGTGTTAAATTGCCATCGAGCAACCCTACGCAAATTGCGATTGATGTACAATATTTATCAAGTGATGAGCTTCAAGGACGCGATACGGGTAGTAAAGGAATTGAACTGGCAGCCACTTATCTCAAGGAACGTTTTGAATCACTAGGGATTGAGCCTTACGGAGATTCCTATATGCACCCGTTTCAAACCGATAAAGCAACTGGTAACAATGTGGTGGCTGTACTTAATGGCTCTGACAAGGAGTTGATGAAAGAAACCATCGTTATAGGTGCACATTACGATCATATAGGAATTATACAAGCAGTTGCTGGCGATAGCATCGCCAATGGTGCTAACGACAACGCTACGGGAACAGCGAGCGTTTTGGCGGTGGCAGAAATGTTCAAAAAGCTGGACTTTAACCGTCGCAAGGTGGTTTTTGCATTGTTCTCTGCTGAGGAAAAAGGCTTGGTAGGCTCTCGCGAGCTGGCTAAGCAAATGAAGGTCAATGGTGAGAATGTGGTCGCGATGATCAACTTTGAAATGACGGGAACTCCTATGGTTGGAAAGAATTACATCGCTTACTTAACAGGTTACGACACCTCAAACATGGGCGATATCTTCAATAAGGAAAATGAAACCCGAACCGTAACGGCAAAACTTCCTGCGGCAGCACAAATGAACCTTTTCGCAAGATCCGATAATTATGCGTTCTATGAAGTGTTTAAGGTGCCTTCACAAACGCTGAGCACCTTCGATTTTACCAATTTCAACGAATACCATAAAGTAGGTGACGACATCACAGGCGTCAATGCACAGCATATGTCGCAAGTCGTAGATGCCACTTTCCCTGGGATATTTTTTATGGCAAACGAGCAAGGTTTGAAATTGAAAGCAATGACAAATGAGTAAAAACATAGTGATTACTGGCACAAGCCGCGGCATAGGATTTGAGCTGGCACAACTTTTTGCTGGTAATGGTGATCAGGTTATGGCGCTTTCGCGAAAGCGAGATTCCATCAAAGATCTCAACAATAATAACATCACAGCCGTTGCTTGTGATCTTGCAAGCGAGTCCAGTATTGCAGAAGCCGTGGATCAAATCAAAAACACGTTCGATCGTGTCGATATCTTGGTTCATAACGCTGGAATGCTTGTTAATAAACCATTTACAGATTTGACCAAAGCAGATTTTCTAAACTGCTATGAAGTCAACGTTTTTGGTGTCTCCCTATTAACACAGTCCTTGTTACCATTAATGAATGCTGAATCGCACGTAGTCGCGATCAGCTCCATGGGCGGCATTCAAGGCAGTGCAAAATTCCCTGGACTTGCAGCATATTCTAGTGCAAAAGCAGCCGTTATCACACTCTTTGAGCTCCTTGCTGAAGAATTTAAAGACAACGGTCCGTCATTCAATACACTTGCCCTAGGCGCCGTACAAACCGAAATGCTTGCAGAGGCTTTCCCAGGCTACGAGGCACCACTGCAACCCAAAGAAATGGCCCAATACATCAAGGATTTTGCGCTTACTGGGAATAAGTTTTATAATGGTAAGACGTTGGAGGTAAGTAGTAGTACGCCGTAAATAAAAGAGCTTTTCGAGAGTTACCACCAACTAATATATGATACACAAAAGAGCGTAGGGTTTTAAAATATTTCTAAAATTATGAAGGCTTTACGTGTTACTTTTTGCTTGATTTTATTCTTTCTTTTTTACAGTTGTAAAGATGACTACCCTGTCTCAAATCAAATGGAAAGTAAAGATTATTTAAAAATAGAAGAGAAAGTCGAAAAACAAAAGACAGGCGAATTTACTTTTGAGAATATTGATAGATACGATAAGCTTATTGATAGTTTAGTTAACCTTTATCCTGATCCGATTTCAAAGTTTAACTTGAGACAAGTTTCTTGCAAAAATTTGAATGATGACTTTTTAAATATTTATTACAAGGATCAAAAAGTGAGAAATGAGGGTGTAGGTAATATGGAAACTGTTGACCACGAAAATCTACAAAATCTTGTGTCAATTATTGAAAAATGCGGTTTTCCTAAAAGTGGACAACTTAGAGATTTTAGAGGATATCTAGGAATATTTGTAGTGCTTCAACATTCAGATCCCGAGTGGATTGCTTTTTACTACAATGATTTCAAAGATTTGGTAAATAACGGCAGCATTCCAAGAGACTTTCTTGCGTTGCTCCAAGATCGCTTTTTATTGTTAAATGATCAACCTCAAATTTATGGAACTCAAATGCAAAATGGGAAACTATATAAATTAGTTGATCCAGAAAGTGTAGGGCAGCGCCGCCGCAATATGGGTTTTACTGAAACTTTAAGCGTTTATTTATCTAAGCATGGATTAAAATTGAAAGATGAACTTAAAAGATTGAGCAGCATAAAATAATACTCAAAGAATTCAAGAAAGTGATTTTTTGACAGCAATAGAGCTGTTATTTTTTCTTAACTCTTAACCAGCAAGAGCTACAACCTTTATTTTACCCTTAACAACCTCGGCTAGCTCACGAGCTTTTTCAATCTCTTTTGCCACGATTGTGACATGACCCATTTTTCTAAAAGGTCGCGTCTGCTTCTTCCCGTAAATATGTGGTGTTACGCCATCCATCGCGAGAATCTCCTCAATACCGTCATAAACGACATTTCCTGTGTGACCTTCAGTACCTACAAGGTTGACCATAACGGCAGGTAGCACAGTGTCAGTTGAACCTAGAGGTAAATTCAGAACACAACGCACTTGCTGCTCAAATTGATCTGTCACTGCACCTTCAATGGAGTAGTGTCCACTGTTATGCGGTCTAGGAGCGACTTCGTTTACCAGAATTTCGCCGCTTTTAGTAAGAAACATTTCGACTGCAAGTAGTCCCACATGATCAAAAGCTTCAGAAACTTTTAAAGCAAGATCTCTGGCTTTTTTAGAAACCTCTTCAGGGATTCTAGCTGGGCAAATCACATATTCCACCTGGTTGGCCTCTGGATGAAATTCCATCTCAACTACTGGGTAGGTTTTCATCTCGCCTTTGGCATTGCGAGCGACAATCACGGCAAGTTCCATATCAAAATCCACCATATCTTCATAGATGCATTCCGCAGCTGGAAGATCTTTAAGGTCTGCTGCAGATCTGATGACTTTAACGCCTTTACCATCATAACCACCTTCTGCACTCTTCCAGATAAATGGGAACTCTCTTGACGTATTTACATCGGGTTGATCCATCGCTTCAAAAGGTGCGGTAGGCAAACTCTTTTCTTGGTAGAATTTTTTTTGCGTCGCCTTGTTACGTATCAAATTAAGCACTTTAGCACTGGGCGACACGGCTATGCCTTCATCTTCCAGATCTTGTAGCGCTTTGACATTGACGTTTTCGATTTCAATGGTAAGCACATCTACTTGACGGCCTAATTCCATCACGGCTTCATAATCCATGATGTCACCTTCAAAAAAAACGGTACAGCCCTCAAACGCAGGTGCGGTATCATCACTGTCCATGACGTAGGTTTGAATATCCCATTTACGCGTGGTGTATAACATCATCTTGCCCAGCTGTCCACCACCAAGAATCCCAAGTCTAAAATCTGAAGAGAAAAGTGTTTGTTCCATGGGATAAAAATACAAGTTCCGATTTGGATTTAAACTACATTTCTTGACGAGCTAACCTTGCGTTAGTGATTGTAGTGAAAATCCTTTTTGATAGTCGTGCATCCTATGCAATGACTATCAAAAAGATCGTAACGCAAAGCACGGCCGCAGGCAACGCCCTTGAAACTTTTAAATACGATCATAAATAGAGAGTTCAAGGTGCTTACAAATACTGCGGGCTTCAAAAAGTCTCGTGCGGTCAAATCATTATCTTTGCAGAAAATTACCACAGTGATCCAACTTCATGATCTATATTTCAAGCCGTTCCTAAGCGTCCATGAGATCGATAGTGCCGTAGAGAATCTTGCATACCAAATCAACAGGGATTTAAAGGATAAAACGCCCGTTTTTCTAGGGATTCTTAATGGTAGTTACATGGTCCTGGCAGATTTAACCCGAAAATTCAAGGGTGACTGCGAGATAGGTTTTTTGCGCACCAGTAGTTATTCTGGAACCGCATCGACCGGCGAGATCAGGCTGGATATGGAACTGGATATTGATTTGACAGATCGCGTGGTGGTCATCGTGGAAGATATTGTGGATAGTGGATTGACGGTAGAGGCGCTTTCGCGAAAGCTGAAAACCCACAATCCTGCTGCTCTTTATATAGCTACCTTGTTCCTCAAGCCAGAGGTTTACAACCGGGACTTGAAAATTGACTATGTGGGACAGAATATTGAGAACAAATTTGTCGTGGGATACGGCATGGATTATAATAACCTAGGGCGCAACCTGCCCGAATTATACGTACAGACCAAACCAATGAAAAACATCGTACTTTTTGGACCTCCAGGAGCAGGAAAAGGAACACAGGCCGAGCGC
This sequence comes from Nonlabens agnitus, assembly GCF_002994045.1. Taxonomy (NCBI): domain Bacteria; kingdom Pseudomonadati; phylum Bacteroidota; class Flavobacteriia; order Flavobacteriales; family Flavobacteriaceae; genus Nonlabens; species Nonlabens agnitus. Next base: position 2,029,752 of record NZ_MQUC01000003.1, on the reverse strand, counting down.
TTGAAAGAAAAATACGGACTGGTGCATATCTCTACCGGCGACGTTTTTAGATACAATATCAAAAATGCCACAGAGCTGGGAACACTGGCCAAATCCTTTATGGATAAAGGCAATCTGGTGCCTGATGAAGTCACCATCAAAATGCTTAATGCAGAGGTTGAAAAGCATCCAAATGCGGCCGGGTTTATTTTTGATGGTTTCCCTAGAACAGATGCACAGGCAAAAGCGCTAGACGAGTTGTTGGAGAGCAAGGATACGCAAGTGAGTGGAATGGTAGCTTTGGAAGTGGATGACGAGATCCTGGTCCAGCGTTTGTTGGAACGTGGCAAAAGTAGTGGTCGTCCCGATGATGCCAATGAGACGGTCATACGCGATCGCATCAAGGTATATTACAAACAGACCGCACCACTCAAAAACTATTATCAAGCTCAAGACAAATATTACGGTGTAGACGGTGAAGGCTCGATAGACGAGATCACAGATCGCTTGAGTGCGGAGTTTGATAAGCTATAGACCATAAATACTCTGAAATTGCGGTAAGTAATTTCTAACTAATACACGTTCTGTTTACAGACGATAAAGAAACAACCATGACTGAAGGAAATTTTGTAGACTATACTAAGGTTCATCTGGAATCCGGTCGTGGCGGTAAGGGAAGTACGCACCTGCACCGTGAAAAATATATTGATAAAGGTGGTCCCGATGGTGGTGATGGCGGTCGTGGTGGCCACATTATCATTAGAGGTAATAAAAACTTATGGACCTTGTATCACTTTAAATACAAGCGACATTTTAAGGCTTCGCAAGGTGGTAATGGTGCTAAACAGCGCCGTACAGGTGAAGATGGTGAGGATATATATATCGACCTACCGTTAGGAACCGTGATCAAGAATACCGAGACCGGTCAGATCATTCATGAAGTACTGGATGACGGTGATGAGTTTATCATTGCAGAAGGTGGCATGGGCGGTAAGGGAAACTGGCATTTTAAAAGTTCTACCAGACAAACGCCGCGATACGCACAACCAGGAACTGAAGGTGAAGCACTAGAAGTAACTTTTGAGCTTAAGATTCTGGCAGATGTTGGTTTGGTTGGATTTCCCAATGCCGGTAAGTCCACATTATTGTCAGTAGTTACCGCGGCAAAGCCCAAAATTGCCAACTATGAGTTCACGACTTTAAAGCCCAATTTAGGAATCGTGGAGTATCGGGATTTTCAGACTTTTGTCATGGCTGATATCCCTGGAATTATTGAAGGAGCTGCCGAAGGTAAAGGTATAGGCCACCGATTCCTGCGTCATATTGAGCGTAATTCTACTTTATTGTTCATGATCCCAGCAGATGCTAAGGACATCAACGAACAGTATCAAATTCTGCTTAATGAGTTGCGTAAATACAATCCAGAAATGCTGGATAAAGAACGCTTCGTTGCAATTTCCAAATCTGATATGCTGGACGAGGAATTAATGGCAGAGATGAAGGAACATTTAGATAATGAAGGCGCTTTTGACGGTGCGCCGTATATGTTTATCAGTGCCATAAGCCAATACAACATCCAGCAATTGAAAGATCGATTGTGGCAGATGTTGAATGAATAATTGAATATTTAGGCTAAACCCCAAACTGCCTGAAATGGTGGTCCAGATGCTTCCATTGCAGGATGCCCCATTGTTCTTTAGTAAATGTTCCAAAAACAGGATGCGGTCTACGATTATCATTGTGACGATCATACCACAGTTCCTGCATCCATTGATCCAGTTTTTCCTTTTCGCTTTCAAAATCCTTAAGATCAGCCACCTTTAAGGAAGGTGCTGTGGGCAGATTTTTACGAAATGGTTTTGGGGAATACAGTGATTTTTTGAAAAACACCTTTGCTAGCCAATTGGATTTTAAATCAACCTTTTCCTTACCCATGGCAATTTGAATAGGGAATTGACAGTGCTTGAGCATTTGAGCCGCGTCCATTTTGCCCCATTCAGGCGACTTGCTGGCATCTATATGTTGTAACCGTTCCCGTAATTTTCGATAGGTGGGTTCTTCAAAAAAGGATTCCATTGGCACAAGGTTTTGGTTAGTCGTACAATAGGTATTTCTCTCGGGTGATCATAAAATCTGCAAGGCCTTCCTTCCAGGTGGCTGCAATTTCTTCGGCACTCATACCTTTCTCGATCTGTTTTTGCAACAGGTCGGTACCTGCCAGTTTTGTAAAAAAGAAATTGAAGAAGGATTGTTTGTAGGGCGCTTTCGCGAAAGCGTCCACCACAAACTCTAGGTTCAATCGATCCAGTTTGGGATAATCCCTCAAATCCACACCGAAGCATTTTTTACCGTTGAACAATGGTCTTTTAGCACCACGATTGGGCGTAGGTGTGAAAGCAAAGTCTCGGTATTTTGCCAGTGACGGTGAACCATACACTTGGAATTGCATGTCTGTGCCGCGACCTACGCTTACATCAGTACCTTCAAAAAAGCACAAACTGGGATATAGATTGATGGATTGCGCATTAGGCAAATTAGGCGATGGCGCAATGGGCAGCTCGTATGGCGTGTCGTGAGTATAGTCCTTTATGGGTAACACAATTAGATCTGCTTTTTTACCGTATTCCAGCCAGCCTTCACCATTGATCATTTGCGCATACTCGCCTATGGTCATGCCGTGTACCACTGGTACGGGATGCATGCCTACAAAGCTTTTATGATCGCTATCGAGAATAGGACCATCTACATAATGGCCATTGGGATTAGGTCGGTCTAGGATGTAAACTGTTTTATTTTGCTCAGCCGCTGCTTCCATGACATAGTGTAAGGTAGAAATGTAGGTGTAGAACCTGGCGCCTACGTCCTGAATATCAAACAGTATCACATCGACATCTGCTAGCTGTGCTGCAGTAGGTTTTTTGTTATTGCCATATAATGACACAATGGATAGGCCAGACCTTTTGTCCACACCATCTGCGATGGCAGCACCAGCGTCTGCATCACCTCTAAAACCATGTTCTGGAGCAAAAACTTTTTTTACGGTTACACCTCTCGATAATAACGTGTCCACGAGATGAACGTAGCGTACTTTAATGGCTTGATCCCATGTACGGCGCTCTTTGATGGAACTACTGCTAACAACGCTGGTTTGATTGCCCACGATGGCAACGTGTTTGCCATCCAGTTTTTGAATCCAGGTTTCCAGCTGGTCTGCGGCTGGAATAGGTTTGTTTTGCAAGGGCTTTAACAATCTGGTACTATCAATGGCGTTGTAATCCAGATCTACGATATCATTGGGCTGCGTTTTATTCTTGTTATTGATGCCCGCATCGCAGGAAGTAAGCACCAAAGCAAAAGCTATTATGGTATATTTGAAAATTGAAGGAAAAGTATTGAATCTAGAGTATTTCATAGCGCGTCGCGTACAGCATAGTACAGAATATAAAAATAGCGTAAGTGCGCCGATAATTAAAATCGCCACTGCAGCCATTGCCATAGGAATGATTGTAATGATCATCGCCGTTGCGACCGGTGTAGGCCTACAAAAAAAGATTAGGGAAAAGGTGAGTGCCTTTAATGGCGACATTACCATCTCACTATTTGATCGCAATAACTCCATCACGACCGTCAAGCCTATTGATATCAACCAAGAATTTTATCCTGATTTTAAAAGCGTACCGCAGGTCACGCATGTACAAGCCGTGGCGACTAAAGGAGCCATGATCAGGACGGCTACAGATTTTGAAGGTGTTATCCTTAAAGGTGTTGGAACCGATTATCGCTGGGAAAGCTTTAAAGATTTCCTGATTGAAGGATCTTTACCAGATGTATCTCAAGAGGCTACCTCAAAAGATATTTTAATCTCTGATGACATCGCAAGGCGTTTACAGCTCAAAGTAGGTGACAAGGCACCTACCTATTTCATGAAGGAAAATGAAGAACCTCTTGCACGGGCGTTCAATGTCATAGGTATTTACGATAGCGGCCTGGCAGAATATGATACAAAATTCATTGTAGGCGACATACGCAACATTCAAAAAATCAATAAATGGGAAGATAATCAGATAGGAAAATTTGAGGTGTTCATTGATGATTTTGGAAACGTTGATGAGATAGGAAGAAACGTCTTTTTACAGGTTCCACAGCTTCTCGATGCCAGGACTATTAAAGATCAATATCCAACCATCTTCCAGTGGTTAGCCTTATTGGACAGCAATGTTTACGGGATTATCGCAATTATTTTGATTGTTGGAATCATCAATATGATCACCGCTTTGCTTGTGCTTATTTTAGATCGTACTGGTATGATTGGATTGCTCAAATCATTAGGCGCTACAGACTGGACCGTACGTAAAATATTTCTCTACAATGCTATGACCTTGATTCTGCGAGGCTTGTTTTGGGGCAATCTGATTGGGTTGGGCTTGGTAGGATTACAATACTTTTTTGCACCACTCACACTGGATCCATCGACCTATTACGTAACCGAAGCTCCTGTGTACATCTCTTGGTGGCACGTGCTGTTGCTCAACGTGGGCACTTTTATGATCTGTCTGCTGGTGCTTATCATTCCTACCTATATCGTTAGTCGCATCTCGCCAGTCAAGGCGATGCGTTTTGAATAGAAATTTTTTAGTTCGCTTTCGCGCTTGCCTGCCGGTCAGGCAGGAAAGCGAAACCATCAACCTTCCTATCCATAGAAATAAGCTGTAGGTTTTACCTGCAAACCTTGCTGCAAAATCCTAAATTTGCAGCGCAAAATAAGATCATGAAGTACGCTGAAAATATACTGGAAACTATAGGCAACACGCCTTTGATAAAAATGAACAAGTTGGTTGAGGACCTACCGTGTCTGGTTCTGGCCAAATATGAAACCTTCAATCCTGGCAACAGCGTCAAAGATCGCATGGGGCTCATGATGATTGAAGATGCAGAGGCTGACGGCCGTCTAAAGCCAGGTGGGACGATTATTGAAGGAACCAGCGGTAACACAGGAATGGGTCTTGCACTGGCTGCGATCATCAAGGGATACAAATTGATCTGTGTGTTGAGCGATAAACAATCCAAAGAAAAAATGGATATTCTGCGCGCGGTAGGCGCAGAGGTGCATGTATGCCCAACCGATGTAGCTCCAGACGATCCGCAATCATATTATTCCACCAGCAAGAGGTTGAGCGAAGAAATACCTAACTCTTGGTACGTGAATCAATATGACAACCCGTCGAATTGTAAAGCGCACTACATGAGTACTGGTCCAGAAATCTGGGAACAGACGGATGGTAAAGTGACGCATTTTGTAGTAGGAGTTGGCACAGGTGGAACCATTTCTGGCGTAGGGACCTATTTGAAAGGCAAGAATCCAGATATTAAGATTTGGGGAATCGATACCTATGGATCTGTATTTAAAAAATACCACGAAACCGGAATTTTTGACGAGAATGAAATCTACCCATACGTCACTGAAGGAATAGGCGAAGATATCTTGCCCAAAAACGTGCGTTTTGAAGTGATCGATGGTTTTACTAAAGTCACTGACAAGGATGCGGCTATCTACACGCGTCGTCTGGCTAAAGAAGAAGGAATGTTTCTGGGAAACAGTGCTGGCGCAGCCATCAAAGGATTGTTGCAAATCCATGAAGAAGTAGGCTTTACCAAAGATGATGTTGTCGTCATTCTTTACCATGATCACGGTTCCAGATACGTTGGTAAATTCTTTAATGATGAATGGATGGCAGAGAAAGGCTGGCTGGAGTAAATTGTCGGTTGCTAATTGCCTGTTGCCCGTTGCCAGTTTTTAGTTATCAGTTACCAGTTGTCGGTTACCTGTTGCCCGATTGTCTATTTTCAGTTCCCAAGCCCAAAAATTTGCATAACTCTCAAATTCACTAGAGCTAAGCACAAGTTTGTGAGCACGATTTTTTAAATTTTCCTCATTCCTCATTCCTCATTCCTCATTCCTCATTCCTCATTCCTCATTCCTCATTCCTCATTCCTTATTCCTTGAGCCGTAAATCCTAAAACTTCTTAACTTAGTCCATTCACCTAGTGGCGCATGCGGGAAGATTTTATCCATTACCTCTGGAAGTTCAAAAAGTTGAGTGGTCTACAGCTGCGTACCACTAAGCATCAATTGGTAGTGATCAAGAACCTAGGGCATCATAATCACCATTCTGGACCAGATTTTTTCAATGCACAGGTAGAGATCGATGGTCAATTATGGGCTGGAAATGTAGAGATGCATGTAAAATCCAGCGACTGGTACAAGCACGGCCATGATGATGATCCAGCTTATGACAACGTTATCCTACACGTGGTCTGGAAGCACGATGCAGAGATCACGAGGCGCAGTGAGATCGACATACCAGTACTTGAGGTATCGACATACGTGCCTGATGATGCGATTCTCACCTACACAAAGCTATTCGCCTACAAAAACGATCAATTCATCAATTGTGAGAAACTCATCCATCAGGTGGATTCTTTTCAGGTTGATATGTGGTTGGAAAAGGTCTACATCCAGCGACTGGAGCAGCGCTACCAGCGCATCGAGAAAAGCTTGAAACAGAACAATAATGACTGGGAAGCCACCTTTTTTCAAATGCTGGCACGCAGTTTTGGAACTAAGGTAAATGCAGATGCCTTTGAGCAAATCGCAACGGCTATGGATCAATCTGTGGTGCGTAAACTGGCTGCCGACGCTTTCCAGCTGGAATCTGTTTTGATGGGCTTATTGGGATTGCTGGACACACCGCGAGAAGATCGATATTTTAGCCTGCTTGAGAAGGAGTTCGCTTTCGCGAAAGCGAAATTTCAATTAAAACCTATACCAACAGATTTAAAGTTTTTCAGGTTGCGACCAGCAAATTATCCAACCATTCGCCTATCTCAACTTGCTATGTTGTATCATAGAAATCCTATGCTGCTTGCTCAGGTCATTTTGGCAAAATCCAAAGCAGAAATTAGCGCGGTGTTTGACGTGAAAGCTGCAAAATATTGGGACACGCATCATGTATTTGACAAACAAACCGAATCTAGAGAAAAGGTCTTAACACAATCCTTTATCGACCTGTTAATTATCAATTGCATCGTGCCCATCAAATTTGCCTATGCTCGCCATCATGGGAAAGATAATACCGATGAATTGCTGGGAATCATAAGCGATATCCCGATGGAAAAAAATACGATAACACAAGGATTCAAGAAATTGATTGGCATTAAAACTGCTTTGGAATCTCAGGCTGTGCTGCAGCTTAAACCTAATTATTGTGAGCAGAATTTATGTCTTAAATGCGATATAGGTGTGCGATTAATGAGCGGTCAATAGCTAGGAAATATTAGGTTCTATAGAGTACATTTGACATATGGGCGTTGTTACAGAATTAAGACATTACATGGAAAAGTATGGTTTCTATGTAAGCACACGAATGGCAGACCGATTGGGCATGCGTGCACGTAATGTGCGCATCACATTTATCTACTTTACATTTGCTACTCTAGGAGCTGGATTTGCAGTTTATTTGATCATGGCGTTTTGGTTGCGCATAAAGGATTTGATTTATGTCAAACGCAGTTCTGTTTTTGATTTATAGGCACCACTATGCGTAACAAAATAACGATAGCAATAAGCCTTCTTACCTCTGTCATGGTAACAGGTTGTTTGGGGTATAAATTCATGCTGGGCTTGTCATGGATTGATGCCTTGTACATGACGGTGATCACTATTACCACCGTTGGTTATCGTGAGATAGGAGATCCTAGTCCAGAAGCCAAACTATTCACCATATTCATCATCTTGACTAGTGTGGTGATTGTAGGTTATTCAGTATCTGTAATTTCCGAATATCTGCTAACCAGAAACTCGCTACAGGCGAGAAGAGCTCGCGAAAAGAAAAAATATCTTAACTCTATGGAAAATCACATCATCGTTTGCGGGTACGGCCGTAATGGGAAACAGGCAGTGGCTAAACTACAGGATTACAAGCGTGATTTCATAATCATTGAAAAGGATCAACAGGTAATTGATGATTGCCAGCTCGATAACAAGTATTTCTACCGCGGTAATGCGAATGAGGATGAGGTATTACAATCTGCTGGGATAGGTAAGGCATCTGTTCTGATTACGGCACTTCCAGACGACGCAGACAATCTTTTTATTGTTTTGAGTGCAAGACAGCTTAACAAAGATCTCAAAATCATTTCTAGAGCTAGTGAAGAAACCAGTTATAAAAAACTAAAGCTCGCTGGTGCTGACAACGTAATACTTCCAGACCAAATAGGTGGCCAGCATATGGCATCATTAATTGTAAGTCCGGATCTGATTGAATTCTGGGATAATTTGAGCTATGGTGGTGATGATGGGGTCAATCTGGAACAGGTCTCATTTGAGCAGATGTTTGACCACCAGAATAAATGTACTATCATCGATCTCAACCTGCGTCAAAAAACGGGCTGTACAATTATAGGTTACAAATCTCCTGACGGAGAATATGTAGTAAATCCAAGTCCAGAAACCGTCATTGGTACTGGGTCTAAAATCATCGTTGTGGGAAATTCCCAACAGATCGCCCAGCTACAAAAATCTTATCGAATTCACGAGTAGCCTGCTATAGCTTTACTATTTCTTAACAAAACTTTTAAAAGGCAAGATTTTTATGCATCTTGCTTGCTTAATCCGAATTGATTCTACAAATGAACAAACTATTAAGTCTATTTAGCTTTTTGTTGATTGCATCATTTACTAATGCACAACAAATTGAACTGACTGCAAAAAAAGTAAACCCAACAACAGAAATTAATGATGGTGAGATTTCCATCATCGCAACTGGAGGTCAAGAGCCATATACTTATAAATGGTCAAATCAGTCCACGCCAATCGATGCAAGCACGGCAAGAGGTCTTACTGAAGGAATCGATTATACAGTTGAGGTGACAGATGCACAAGGTGCTTCTGCGTCTGGTGTGTTTAAAATTGAAGCAGAACACATCACCGAAATCCTTAATGGTGCGGCAGTACCAGCGGTAGAAGCAATGGGAAGTATTCTTTTTTGGGATCCGTTCTCAGCAACTGGATTGTATGACCCTGTAGTTTACGCTGAAGGAAAGAATATAGCAATTCCAGGATGGGAGGCTGGAGACTCTAACAAATACATACTTAAAACTTGGTTGGCTCCTAACGGCAAACAAATTAAAGTAGGCGAGCCCATCGCAATCGTATCAAAAGAAGGCGGTGAGGATCTTACCGTAGTATCACCATCAAATGGTACGTTGCAATACTTGCAAAGTAGAGGTGAAGATCTTAATGAAGGCAATGTTATTTATAATGGAGCTGTGAGCGGAGATGTCGTTGAGACTGGAGCACATCTATTTGCACGAGTTGAGTACAGTGATAAAGTACCTCTATTACATCCTAATGGTGATGTTCAACAAAAAGGAATTCCTTTTATCGTTGTATGGTTGGTTTTAGGGGCATTGTTTTTTACCATTAGAATGGGCTTTATAAACTTTCGAGGATTTAAGCATTCGATTGATCTTGCAAAAGGAAAATATGATGACCCAACGGCACCTGGTCAGGTAACCCATTTTCAAGCCCTTGCAACAGCAGTTTCAGGGACAGTTGGACTAGGTAATATCGCTAGTGTTGCAGTAGCCATTTCTTTAGGTGGTGCAGGAGCTACATTCTGGATGATACTTGCAGGACTACTAGGTATGTCCTCAAAATTTGTTGAGTGTACCCTAGGTGTAAAATATAGATTTATTGCAGAGGATGGTTCCGTTTACGGCGGTCCAATGAACTATTTGCGCTATGGACTAGCAAAACAAAATAAAAAAGGACTTGGAAAAATTCTGGCTGTTATGTTTGCTGTTCTTTGTATTGGTGCTTCTTTTGGTGGAGGTAATATGTTTCAATCCAATCAAGCATTTGCTGGTCTAGCTACTCAGTTTGAATTTTTAGATGGATATGGTTTTTGGTTCGGAGTGGTTACCGCGATCTTGGTCGGTTTTGTAATCATAGGTGGAATTAAGAGTATTGCCAAAGTGACTGAGAAAATTGTTCCTTTCATGGCTAGTGTTTACGTTCTCGCTGCTCTTGCAGTAATAATCATTAATATTGAAAACATCGGGCCTGCGTTTAGTGCGATCATTGATGGGGCTTTTAGTCCGTCGGCAATTAAAGGAGGAATCATTGGTGTTCTTATCGTAGGCTTTCAAAGAGCTGCTTTTTCAAATGAAGCAGGAGTTGGGTCTGCTGCAATTGCGCATAGTGCTGCAAAAACACACCATCCACCATCTGAAGGTTTTGTAGCCTTACTAGAACCATTTATCGACACAGTGGTAGTTTGTACGTTGACTGCTTTGGTGCTCATTTTTACGGGTATGCATGAGGTTGAAGGCATTGCAGGTGCACAACTTACTTCAGATGCTTTCGGTAGTGTTATTTCTTGGTTCCCTTATGTCCTTGCTGGTGCAGTATTCTTATTTGCATTCAGTACAATGATTAGCTGGTCGTACTACGGTATGAGAGCTTGGACATACTTGTTTGGTAAAAGTAGAACCATGGAAATAGTTTACAAAGTCATTTTCTTAGTGTTTGTAGTAATAGGTTCTTCTGTTTCTTTAGGTGCTGTATTAGACTTTTCAGACATGATGATTCTTGCTATGTCGTTTCCAAATATAATTGGGTTGTTATTGATGTCTAGCGAGGTGAGACGCGATCTAAATGATTATTGGAAAAAGCTTAAATCAGGAAGTTTAGGTCTTAAGACTGATGCCTAGCAAACAGCTATGAAACATTTCAAATCCCTCTTTTTGTTCAATAGGCGACAACAAAGAGGGATTTTTATTTTACTCATTTTATTGGTGGTCGTTGTGGGAATTAGATACTATGCCGCCACTAAACCAACGTCAGATATCGTGTTGAGTGACGTTTCTAAATACCAGGCTCAAATTGATTCTATCAAGATGGCCACGGCAAAGAGAAAGGACACCATTTATCCCTTCAACCCCAATTATATCACTGACTATAGAGCCTACATTTTAGGTTTGAATGAAGCAGAGTTGGATAGGCTGTCTCGCTTTCGCGAAAGCGGAAAATTCATCAACACGGCTGCTCAATTTCAACAAGTCACTAAAGTAAGCGACAAGTGGCTGGATAGCATCTCGCCCTATTTCAAATTTCCATCATGGGTCAACGAGCCTAGGAAAAGCTACTCCAGCGACTTCTCCGACCGAAAAATAGTTGCCATGGATATTAACAAGGCATCGCTGGAGGATTTGCGCAAAGTATATGGAATAGGACCTGCGCTATCTGGCCGGATTGTGAAAGAACGGGAAAAACTTGACGGTTTTATTGACATCATGCAGGTACGTGATGTTTACGGACTTTCAGATTCTACTATGGTCGAATTGCGTAAACACTTTTATGTCACACCAAAGGCTGGCTTTAAAAAGTTAGCGCTCAATAACGCGACCAGCGACCAGCTGTCAACAATCCCATATTTTAACGACTACCTTGTCGATAAACTCATAGAGCAGCGCACCTTACGGGATGGTTTCAAAACCTGGAAGGATGTAACGCTCACCTCAAGATTCCCAACGGAAAAATTGGCTTTAATTCAGCTATATTTGACGTTGGACTAAAAAAAACGTATTTAAAGCATTTTATGTATTCAAAATATTTTACCGAAGAACACAATTTCTTCAGACAAAGTTTCAGAGATTTTTTAAATAAAGAAGTCGTTCCTCATGTGGATCGCTGGGAAGAAACCGGCCAGATAGATCGCGAGATTTTCAAGAAGATGGGTGACATGGGCTACTTCGGGTTGTATTACCCTGAAGAATATGGCGGTCTGGATCTGGACTTTTTCTACACTGTTATATTTTTAGAAGAGATGCAGCGTGTTAACTCTGGTGGTTTTGCTGCTGCCATGTGGGTACAGGCATTCTTAGGTGCGCAACACCTATTGAAAGAAGGAGACGATAGGATTAAGGAGGAATACTTAGTCCCTACACTTACCGGTGACAAAATAGGTTGTCTTTGTATAACTGAACCCTTTGGCGGTAGTGATGTAGCAGGTATGCGAACCACTGCCGTAAAGGATGGTGATCATTATGTGATTAACGGTTCAAAAACCTTTATTACGAATGGTGTTTATTCAGATTATTTAGTAGTAGCTGCCAAAACCGATCCAGATGCAAAAGGTCGTGGTATCTCCATATTCTTAATGGATAGAGAAACGCCAGGCATAAGCGCCACAAAATTGAACAAATTAGGATGGCGCGCCAGCGATACGGGCGAGATAGGTTTTGACAACGTGCGTGTGCCAGTTGAAAATCTTATGGGTGAAGAAGGTAAGGGCTTTCCATATATCATGCAGCACTTTGCCCTAGAGCGATTGATCATGGCTATCAATGGTCATGCAAGAGCAGAATACGCGTTGGAATATACCATAGGTTATATGAAAGACCGTACAGCCTTTGGTAAATCCCTCGATAAATTTCAGGCATTGCGTCACAAACTCGCAGATATGTTGAGTGAGGTAGAGATGGCAAAGAATTTCAACTATTCTATTGCTGAGGAACTGGATAAAGGTCTGTATCCCGTAAAGGAAGCCAGTATGGCAAAACTTCTATCGACTAAAGTCGCCGATGAGGTAATCTACGGCTGCCTGCAATTCCTTGGTGGTTATGGATATATCGAGGAATATCCACTAGCCAGAATGTGGCGTGATAGTAGATTAGGTCCAATAGGTGGTGGTACCAGCGAGATCATGAGAGAGATCATTGCAAAAATGACTTTAGACGGTAAGGACTATAAGCCTGCAGCACATTAGAAAAAGTTATTTCGCTTTCGCGAAAGCGAAAAACCATATAAATAGTTTGGGATCATAAATAAAAATGTATTTTTGCCGTCCCAAAGAAAGGAGGTGATGACACTATGTTAATTATACCAGTTAAAGACGGAGAAAATATCGACAGAGCCCTGAAGCGTTTCAAACGTAAATTTGATCGTACAGGAAAGATGCGTGAACTACGTAGAAGACAGCAGTTCACTAAACCATCTGTTGCAAAAAGAGCACAGAAAATCAAAGCAGAATACATCCAGCATTTGAGAGATGCAGAGAACATGTAAGCTTTTATTAGAATACTAATTACGACGATCCGATAAATGATTAAATTTATCGGATCGTTTTTTTATGCACATTCCTGAATATAAAAATTACCTCACGCTAGAAAAACACTATAGCGTGCATACTAGTGAGTCCTATCTGCGGGACCTGAATCAATTCAAAGAATTTCTTGAGGATTATGATTCGGCATTAGGTACTGCGACATATAATATGGTAAGGCAGTGGATGGCACAGCTCATGGAAGAAGGGATGAGTCCGAGAAGTGTCACCCGTAAAATGTCTTCCTTAAAATCCTATTTTAAATTTCTGCGCAATCAAGGTTTTGTGGAACATAATATTATGACACTTCATAAAAGCCTAAAGGTATCCAAGAAAATTCAGGTGCCATTTTCTCAAAAAGAAGTAAGCGAATTACTGGATACAGATTATGATCTATCTTCTTTTATTGAGGTAAGAGATAGAGCCTTAATTGAATTGCTATACGTGAGTGGGATGCGCAGGGCAGAATTATTAAGTCTAACATTAGCATCTGTAGATCTGGAAGCCTCGCGTATGAACATAATAGGAAAGCGTAACAAGCAGAGAATTGTACCGCTTATGAATTCTACCGTTAAGGTGATGAAGAATTATCTCAAGGTAAGAGAAGTGGTAGATCAATATAATGACCAAAGTTTTTTCCTTACTGAAAAAGGAAAGCCTATTTACGCATCCTTAATATATAGAATCGTCAATCATTACTTTAGGAAGGTGAGCCTAAAGACTAAGGTAAGCCCGCATGTGCTGCGACACACATTTGCCACTCATCTTTTGGATAAGGGAGCAGACTTGAATGCCATCAAGGAACTGTTGGGACACGCCAGCCTTGCCAGCACTCAAGTGTACACTCACACCAGTATGCAGGCGCTCAAAAACGTTCATGCCGCTGCGCATCCTCGCAATAAGAAGTCTTAAGGTATTTGGTAAACAGGCGTGTTGGTCCAGTTGGAAAATAAATTATTACTCCGCAATATATTTTTATCCAAATATTTTTTGGTAATTAAAAAATAGGCTTACATTTGCAGTCCGTTAGAAATAACGGGAGCGTGGTGCGCTTAAAATCTATCATAAGCCGATGTAGCTCAGCTGGCTAGAGCAGCTGATTTGTAATCAGCAGGTCGTGGGTTCGAGTCCCTCCATCGGCTCTTTGTTTTTTGAAAAATTGAAGTAATTATTGGGGAGATACTCAAGCGGCCAACGAGGACGGACTGTAACTCCGTTGGGAAACCTTCGCAGGTTCGAATCCTGCTCTCCCCACATTAATTACAGCCATTCTAGAAATGGTAATTGCGAGAGTAGCTCAGTTGGTAGAGCGTCAGCCTTCCAAGCTGAATGTCGCCGGTTCGAACCCGGTCTCTCGCTCTAATTATTCCGCAATAGCGGTGTCAGGCTAGGTGAGATTTCTTTACCGTGTTCTGAAAAGCCTTTGGCTATTTCGCTTTCGCGAAAGCGTTAACATCATAAGCCGGTGTAGCTCAGGGGTAGAGCGTTTCCTTGGTAAGGAAGAGGTCACGAGTTCAAATCTCGTCATTGGCTCGATAGAAATTGAAAGAAAGGTCTCTTTATGAGGCCCTAAATAGTATAAGCTGATTTGGTTTTGTATCCGTGTCAGTTTTTAAATTGAAACACTAATATAAACTAAGATTATAATTATGGCTAAAGAAACGTACGATCGTTCGAAACCGCACCTTAACGTAGGAACTATTGGTCACGTTGACCACGGTAAGACTACTCTTACTGCTGCAATCACTAAAGTACTTGCAGATGCTGGTTACTCTAAGGCAACAAGTTTTGATCAAATTGACAATGCTCCAGAAGAAAAAGAACGTGGTATCACGATCAACTCTTCACACGTAGAGTATCAAACGCTTAACAGACACTACGCTCACGTAGACTGTCCTGGTCACGCGGATTATGTAAAGAACATGGTAACTGGTGCTGCCCAGATGGACGGTGCTATCCTTGTAGTTGCTGCGACTGATGGTCCTATGCCACAAACACGCGAGCACATCCTTCTAGGACGTCAGGTAGGTATTCCACGTATCGTTGTTTTCCTTAATAAGGTAGACATGGTAGATGATGAGGAGCTTCTTGAACTAGTAGATATGGAAGTTCGTGATCTATTGAATTTCTATGAATATGATGGTGACAATGGTCCTGTTGTTTCTGGATCTGCTCTAGGTGCATTGAATGGTGAAGAAAAATGGGTAAATACAGTTCTTGAGTTGATGGAAGCTGTTGATACTTGGATCGAAGAGCCACAACGTGAGGTTGACAAGCCTTTCTTGATGCCTATCGAGGATGTATTCTCTATTACAGGTCGTGGTACTGTTGCAACTGGTCGTATTGAGACTGGTGTAGCTAACACAGGTGATCCAGTAGAAATCATCGGTATGGGTGCTCAAAAATTGACATCTACGATTACTGGTATTGAAATGTTCCGTCAGATTCTTGATAGAGGTGAGGCTGGAGATAACGCAGGTATCCTTTTAAGAGGTATTGAGAAGTCTCAAATATCTCGTGGTATGGTAATTACTAAGCCAGGATCTGTAACTCCGCACGCTAAATTTAAGGCTGAGGTTTACATCTTGAAAAAAGAAGAAGGTGGACGTCACACTCCATTCCATAACAACTACCGTCCACAGTTCTACGTACGTACGACTGACGTGACTGGTAACATCGCTCTTCCTGATGGAGTAGAGATGGTTATGCCTGGAGATAACTTGACAATCACTGTTGATCTTATCCAACCTATCGCATTGAACTTAGGTCTACGCTTTGCAATCCGTGAAGGTGGTAGAACAGTAGGTGCTGGTCAGGTAACTGAGATCCTAGATTAATTCTATCTAATAAATAAAGTATCCTGTCTGAAGTTTTTTTAGACAGGATACTTTCCCTTTATTGGGAAGTATGTTTTGATTGCGCTTTCGCGAAAGCGAAACTATCAACAGCAAACTACTCAATTTAGTTTGCGGATTTAGCTCAGTTGGTAGAGCACTGGTCTCCAAAACCAGGTGTCGGGAGTTCGAGCCTCTCAATCCGCGCAAATTTGGAACGCTGCTAATGATATAGCAGTTATTTAAAAAGATTAAATGTTGTCAAGGCAACATCAAACGTGACTAAGTTCACAATAGACCGTTCAGATTATGGGATTAGCGACATATGTAAAGGAGTCTTACAATGAATTGACCAACCACGTTACATGGCCTACTTGGGCTGAAGCTCAAAAGCTTACCGTGACAGTTGCTGTTTTTTCTGTAGTTTTTGCATTGATCATCTACGGTATTGATACCGTATTTAGTACCGCGATTACTAATTACTTTGAATGGGTTAAACAAGCTTAATACTACAACATGACAGAGGAAAAAGATGTAATGAAGTGGTATGTTGTCCGATCTGTAAGCGGTCAAGAAAATAAGATCAAGGAATATATTGAGGACGAAATCAATCACCATAACCTTAATGATTACCTCCAGCAAATATTAGTACCAACTGAAAAGGTGGTTCAAATACGCAACGGTAAAAAAATCAATAAGGAGAAGGTTTATTTTCCAGGATATATTATGATTCAAGCTCGTCTTGAAGGCGAGGTTCCCCACATCATTAAATCAGTTAATGGGG
Source organism: Nonlabens agnitus (assembly GCF_002994045.1). NCBI lineage: Bacteria > Pseudomonadati > Bacteroidota > Flavobacteriia > Flavobacteriales > Flavobacteriaceae > Nonlabens > Nonlabens agnitus. Next base: position 2,012,989 of record NZ_MQUC01000003.1, on the reverse strand, counting down.
TTATAGGTTTTCTAGGAGAAACAAAAGGCGGTGAGCCGGTTCCACTTAGAAAATCTGAAGTAAACCGTATGTTAGGTAAGGTTGATGAGCTTGCAGAACAAACGGACAATATAGCAATACCATTCAAGAATGGTGAGACTATCAAAGTTGTGGATGGTCCTTTCAATGGTTTCAATGGAACTATTGAAAAGGTCAATGAAGAGAAGCGCAAGCTTGAGGTGATGGTAAAGATTTTTGGTCGCAAGACTCCATTGGAGTTGAGCTATATGCAAGTAGAGAAAGTATAAGTGTTACAGTTTATAGGCAGTATATAAGGCTTCCACTTTATTTCTGTCAAACTTTGAAATAAATTAAAAATGGCTAAAGAAGTATCTAAGGTTGTAAAATTACAAGTTAGAGGTGGTGCAGCAAACCCATCTCCACCTGTAGGGCCTGCATTAGGTGCAGCTGGTGTTAACATCATGGAGTTCTGTAAGCAGTTTAATGCTAGAACCCAAGATAAGGCAGGAAAAGTATTGCCAGTGGCAATCACAGTATTTAAAGATAAGTCTTTTGACTTTATCATTAAAACTCCGCCAGCAGCAGTTCAAATCCTTGAGGCGACTAAATTAAAAGGTGGTAGTGGTGAGCCTAACCGTAAGAAAGTTGGAACCATAAGCTGGGATCAGATTAAAGTGATCGCAGAAGACAAAATGCCTGACCTAAATGCTTTTACAGTAGAAAGCGCCATGAAAATGGTTGCTGGTACTGCAAGATCAATGGGTATTAATGTTAAGGGCGGAAACGCACCTGCTTAAAACTTGTAACAATGGCAAAATTGACAAAGAAACAAAAGGAGACCAATGCTAAGATCGATAAGTCAACGACTTATTCTGTAGCAGAGGCTTCTAAGTTAGTAAAAGAAGTATCAAATGTAAACTTTGATGCGTCAGTAGATCTAGCGGTTCGTCTAAACGTGGATCCACGTAAGGCCAACCAAATGGTAAGAGGTGTAGTTACACTTCCTCATGGAACGGGTAAGGATGTGAAGGTTCTTGCTTTAGTAACACCGGATAAGGCTGCTGAGGCTGAAGCTGCAGGAGCAGATTATGTTGGTCTGGACGATTACCTTGAGAAAATCAAAGGTGGATGGACTGATGTAGATGTTATCATTACTATGCCTAGTGTGATGGGTAAGTTAGGACCATTGGGACGCGTTTTGGGTCCTAGAGGATTGATGCCTAATCCAAAAACTGGTACGGTAACAATGGATGTCGCAAAAGCAGTTTCTGATGTTAAAGCTGGTAAGATCGACTTTAAAGTTGATAAGACTGGTATCATTCATGCATCAGTAGGTAAAGCTTCATTTGAAGCAGAGAAAATTGCAGGTAATGCAAGAGAATTAATCAACACGTTAGTCAAATTGAAACCGACTACCTCGAAAGGTGTATATATCAAAAGTATATACATGTCTAGTACCATGAGTCCTAGCATCCAGATCGATACGAAGCGTTTCGCAACAGACGACTAAAAATCTAGATCATGACAAGAGAAGAAAAAGCAACTGTTATACAGGATTTGACTGCAACGTTAGGTGATAGTTCTACTATTTATTTAGCAGACATCTCTGGACTTAATGCATCAGATACATCGAACTTACGTAGAGCTTGTTTTAAAGCAAACGTAACTCTTTCAGTAGTGAAGAACACTTTGCTTGCAAAAGCAATGGAGGCTTCTGACAAAGACTTTGGAGAGCTTCCAGAGTTGTTGAAAGGGAACACATCAATAATGCTTTCAGAGGTGGCTAACGCGCCAGCTAAGGTTATTGAGAACTTCAGAAAGAAATCGGCTAAACCGGTTCTTAAAGGAGCATATATTGAAGAGGCGATTTATGTAGGAGACGATAAGATCGAAACCTTAAGTAATATCAAATCTAAAGAAGAGATGGTCGGTGAAATCATCGGTCTACTTCAAAGCCCAGCTAAAAATGTTGTTTCAGCACTTAAATCAAGTGGTGGCAAATTGGCTGGAATTCTTAAGACCCTTTCTGAAAAGTAGGGCACAAAATAGTACGCAATTAATTATTTATAAATTTTATTAAAACGATAGAAATGGCAGATTTAAAAGATTTCGCAGAACAGTTAGTTAACCTTACTGTGAAAGAAGTAAACGAATTAGCGACTATACTTAAAGAAGAGTATGGAATCGAACCAGCAGCAGCGGCAGTTGCTATGGCTGGACCAGCTGCAGGTGGCGGAGAAGCTGCTGAAGAGCAAAGTGAATTTGATGTAATCCTTAAAGCTCCAGGTGGTGCTAAGCTTGCTGTAGTGAAACTTGTAAAAGAACTTACAGGTGCAGGATTGAAAGATGCAAAAGAACTTGTTGACAATGCACCATCTCCAATCAAGGAAGGTGTATCTAAAGACGAGGCAGAAGCACTTAAGGCTCAGCTAGAAGAAGCTGGTGCTGAGGTTGAGTTGAAGTAATTCTTCTTACCTGAACATTATCGGTTTAGACCTGTGGGCAAGGCCCACAGGCCTAGACCATTTTGCGTATAAAGATGAGACGTCGTCGATAACGCTTTTTTAATCATTTAATACCGTGCATTGATGCTAGCAACAAACACAGAAAGAATTAATTTTTCAACGGTAACTTCTAAGGCAGAGTATCCTGATCTGCTGGATATACAAATCAAATCGTTTCAGGATTTCTTTCAATTAGAAACTAAGTCTGATAGACGTGAAGTAGAAGGTCTCTACAATACCTTCATGGAAAACTTCCCTATTACTGATACGCGCAACCAGTTCGTATTAGAGTTTCTTGATTACTTTGTAGACCCACCACGTTACTCTATACAAGAATGTATCGAGCGTGGACTTACCTACAGCGTGCCACTTAAATCACGCCTTAAATTATATTGTACTGACCCAGAACATGAGGATTTTGAAACTATCGTACAAGATGTTTATTTAGGGACGATTCCTTACATGACTTCTTCAGGTACGTTCGTAATCAATGGTGCAGAACGTGTTGTAGTTTCTCAACTACACAGATCACCTGGTGTATTCTTTGGACAGTCGTTCCATGCTAATGGAACAAAACTTTATTCAGCTCGTGTGATTCCTTTCAAAGGTTCATGGATTGAATTTGCGACAGATATCAACAGCGTTATGTACGCTTATATCGATCGTAAGAAAAAGTTACCAGTTACAACCCTTTTCCGTGCGATAGGATTTGAAAGAGATAAGGATATCCTTGGAATTTTTGACCTTGCGGAAGAAGTTAAAGCAAGTAAAACAGGTCTTAAGAAATACCTAGGCCGTAAACTTGCTGCTCGTGTTTTGAAAACATGGCACGAAGACTTCGTAGATGAAGATACTGGTGAGGTTGTTTCTATTGAACGTAACGAGATTGTACTTGATCGTGATACGATTCTAGAGAAACAACATATTGATGAGATCATGGAATCTCAGGCTAAAACCATTCTTCTTCACAAAGAAGATAACCAGTCTGCAGATTACGCGATCATCCATAATACACTACAAAAAGACCCTACCAACTCTGAAAAAGAAGCGGTAGAGCACATATATAGACAATTACGTAACGCTGAGCCGCCCGATGAAGAAACAGCGCGTGGAATTATCGATAAGTTATTTTTCTCTGACCAGAGATATAACTTAGGTGAGGTAGGACGTTACAGAATGAATAAGAAGTTGGGTCTTGATATCGCTATGGACAAGCAAGTGCTTACCAAAGAAGATATCATTACCATCATCAAGCACTTGATCATGTTGATCAACTCTAAAGCAGAGATTGATGATATTGACCACCTATCAAACCGTCGTGTGCGTACCGTAGGTGAGCAATTAAGTTCACAATTTGGTGTTGGTCTTGCTCGTATGGCAAGAACTATACGTGAGAGAATGAATGTTAGGGATAACGAGGTGTTTACACCTATTGACCTTATCAACGCTAAGACATTGTCTTCAGTAATCAACTCATTCTTTGGAACTAACCAGTTATCTCAATTCATGGATCAAACAAATCCATTGGCAGAGATTACTCACAAGCGTCGTCTTTCGGCTCTTGGACCTGGTGGACTTTCACGTGAAAGAGCAGGATTCGAGGTACGTGACGTACATTATACACACTATGGTCGTCTATGTCCTATTGAGACTCCTGAAGGACCGAATATTGGTTTGATCTCTTCGCTAGCAGTTTTCGCGAAAGTGAACAGTATGGGATTCATTGAAACTCCATACCGCACAGTTAAAGATGGTGTTGTGAATCTTAAGGATGATCCAATCTATCTAAGTGCTGAAGAAGAAGAAGGAATGCACATTGCTCAAGCAAACTTACCACTTGATAACGGTAAGATTACAGCAGACAATGTAATTGCACGTATGGAAGGTGACTTCCCAGTTGTAGACCCTAAAGAGGTAGTCTATGCAGACGTTGCACCTAACCAGATTGCTTCCATTTCTGCATCATTGATTCCGTTCTTGGAGCATGATGATGCAAACCGTGCCCTGATGGGATCAAACATGATGCGTCAGGCCGTACCACTATTAAGAGTTGATGCTCCTATCGTAGGAACAGGACTGGAACGTCAAGTAGCAACAGATTCTAGAGTATTGATCAATGCAGAAGGCGACGGTACTGTCGTTTATGTTGATGCTCAAAAAATAGTTATCGAGTATGATAGAACAGATCGCGAGAAACTGGTAAGCTTTGAGCCTGATGAAACGAGCTACAACTTGATCAAATTCCGTAAGACGAATCAAGGTACTTCCATTACATTGAAGCCTATCGTACAGAAAGGTGACCGTGTAAGTAAAGGACAAGTACTTTGTCAAGGTTACGCAACTGAGGCTGGAGAGCTTGCTTTAGGGCGCAACATGAAAGTGGCATTTATGCCATGGAAAGGTTACAACTTTGAGGATGCGATCGTTATTTCTGAAAAGGTAGTAAGAGAAGATATTTTCACTTCTATTCACGTAGATGAGTACTCTCTAGAAGTTAGAGATACTAAACTGGGTAATGAAGAATTGACGCCAGATATACCTAACGTATCAGAAGAGGCTACGGCAGATCTTGATGAGAATGGTATGATCCGCATCGGTGCAGAGGTGGAGCCTGGTGATATCTTGATAGGAAAGATTACTCCTAAAGGAGAATCTGACCCAACACCAGAAGAGAAACTTCTTAGAGCCATCTTTGGAGACAAGGCAGGTGATGTTAAGGATGCTTCTTTGAAAGCTTCTCCATCATTACGTGGTGTAGTTATCGATAAAAAATTGTTCTCTCGTGCCGTTAAGGATAAGAAGAAGAGAGTACAGGATAAAGAAGACATCGCAAGATTGGAACAAGAGTATCAAGCTAAATTTGATGATCTTAAAACAAGACTTGTAGATAAGTTATTCGAGATAGTTAGTGGTAAAACATCTCAAGGTGTATTTAATGACCTAGGAGAAGAAGTTCTTCCTAAAGGTAAGAAGTACACGCTTAAAATGTTGAACTCAGTTGACGACTTTACACACTTGGTTTCTGGAACGTGGACAACCACTCAAGAAACTAATGACACGGTTGCTGACTTGTTACACAACTATAAGATTAAAGAAAACGACCTTCAAGGTTCATTGAGACGTGAGAAGTTTACCATCTCTGTAGGAGATGAGCTTCCAGCTGGTATTATCAAACTTGCCAAGGTTTACGTTGCTAAGAAACGTAAGCTTAAAGTAGGTGATAAGATGGCGGGACGTCACGGTAACAAAGGTATCGTTGCTCGTATCGTACGTGCAGAGGATATGCCATTCCTTGAGGATGGAACTCCAGTAGATATCGTGTTGAACCCACTAGGTGTACCATCTCGTATGAACATCGGTCAGATTTATGAGACCGTTCTAGGATGGGCTGGTGAGAAGTTAGGCAAGAATTTTGCGACACCTATTTTCGATGGTGCAACTCTTGATCAAATCAATGAGTACACTGACGAGGCTGGAATCCCAAGATTTGGTCATACCTATCTATATGATGGTGGTACTGGTGAACGTTTTGATCAACCAGCAACCGTTGGTATCATTTACATGTTGAAACTAGGACACATGGTAGATGACAAGATGCATGCACGTTCTATCGGGCCATACTCATTGATTACCCAGCAACCACTAGGTGGTAAGGCACAATTTGGTGGTCAGCGATTTGGTGAGATGGAGGTTTGGGCACTTGAGGCCTATGGAGCATCCAGCACACTTAGAGAGATCTTGACCGTTAAGTCTGACGACGTTGTAGGACGTGCTAAGACTTACGAGGCGATCGTGAAAGGTGAGCCTATGCCAGAACCAGGACTTCCTGAGTCGTTTAATGTATTAATGCACGAGTTGAAAGGTCTAGGACTGGATCTAAGACTCGAGGATTAATTTTTCAGTGAGGACTGTGTTGAGTTCGCTTTCGCGAAAGCGTAATAAATCCACAATCCCTCACTAATTATAACTTAAAATAGTACCATAAATATGGCTAGATATAACGAAACCCAAACGCAGAAGAAATTTTCAAAGATTTCCATAGGTCTTGCATCTCCAGAATCCATTCTGGCAGAGTCAAGAGGTGAAGTCTTGAAACCTGAAACGATTAACTATCGTACCCACAAACCAGAGAGAGATGGTTTGTTCTGCGAGCGCATCTTTGGTCCTGTAAAGGATTATGAGTGTGCGTGTGGTAAATACAAAAGAATCCGATACAAAGGAATCGTTTGTGATCGATGTGGTGTAGAGGTAACTGAAAAGAAGGTGCGACGTGACCGTATAGGGCACATCAACCTTGTGGTTCCTGTGGCACACATCTGGTATTTCCGTAGTTTGCCTAATAAGATAGGTTACCTATTAGGATTGCCGTCAAAGAAACTGGACATGATCATTTACTACGAGAGATACGTAGTAATTCAGCCAGGTATCGCAAAGAATGAAGATGGTGATGAGCTACAAAAATTAGACTTCCTTACTGAAGAAGAGTACCTAAACATCCTTGATACATTGCCGCAAGAGAATATGTATCTGGATGATTCTGATCCCAACAAGTTTATTGCAAAAATGGGTGCAGAGTGTCTAATTGACTTGCTACAGCGTATAGATCTTGAGACATTGTCTTATGACTTGCGTCACAAAGCAAACAACGAGACTTCTAAGCAACGTAAGATGGAGGCTTTAAAACGTCTTCAAGTTGTTCAAGCACTTAAGGAATCTAACGAGAATCGTGAGAACAATCCAGAATGGATGATCATGAAAGTCGTACCAGTTATTCCACCAGAATTGCGTCCATTGGTACCATTAGATGGTGGTCGTTTCGCAACTTCTGACTTGAATGACTTGTATCGTCGTGTGATCATACGTAACAACCGTTTGAAGCGTTTGATGGAAATCAAGGCTCCAGAGGTAATCTTGCGTAATGAGAAGCGTATGCTTCAAGAAGCTGTGGACTCATTGTTGGATAACACTAGAAAATCTAGTGCAGTTAAGACAGATTCTAACAGACCATTGAAATCCCTTTCTGACTCCTTAAAAGGTAAGCAAGGACGTTTCCGTCAAAACTTACTTGGTAAGCGTGTAGATTATTCGGCTCGTTCTGTAATCGTCGTTGGACCAGAATTGAAATTGTATGAGTGTGGATTGCCTAAAGACATGGCTGCAGAGCTTTATAAGCCTTTCGTTATTAGAAAGCTTATCGAGCGTGGTATTGTCAAAACGGTAAAATCTGCCAAGAAAATTATAGATAAGAAGGAACCCGTAGTATGGGACATTCTGGAAAACGTTCTTAAAGGACATCCAGTGATGTTGAACCGTGCTCCTACGTTGCACAGACTAGGTATTCAGGCTTTTCAACCTAAGTTGATTGAAGGTAAGGCAATCCAGTTGCACCCATTAGTATGTACGGCATTTAATGCCGACTTTGATGGTGACCAGATGGCGGTACACTTACCATTAGGACCAGAAGCAATTCTTGAATGTCAATTGTTGATGCTTGCATCACACAACATTTTGAACCCTGCGAACGGTAGTCCAATCGCAGTACCTTCTCAAGACATGGTCTTGGGTCTGTATTACATGACTAAATTAAGAAGATCTGAACCAGACCACATCGTTAAAGGTGAAGGTTTGACGTTCTACGGTCCAGAAGAATTGGTTATTGCATTTAATGAAAAGCGCGTTGACATCAACGCACCAGTCAAGTGTAGAATCAACTTGCTACAACCAGATGGTTCTTATAAAGCTGAGATTATTGAGACCACTGCTGGTCGTGTAATCTTTAACGAGAAAGTTCCTAATGAAGCTGGTTATATCAATGAGGTCCTTACTAAAAAGGCACTTAGAGATATTATAGGTGATATTCTTAAGGTGACTGATGTGCCTAGAACAGCGGCTTTCCTTGATGAAATTAAAGACTTAGGTTATGGATTTGCATTCCGTGGTGGATTGTCATTCTCTTTGGGTGATATCATGATCCCAGAAGAAAAGCAATCCATGATTGATGCTGCAAACAAAAAAGTTGATACGATACGTGGTAACTACGGTATGGGTCTTATTACCCAAAACGAGCGTTACAATCAGGTGATCGATGTGTGGACAGCAACTAACGCACAGTTGACTGAGCTTTCGATGAAAAACATTAGAGAGGACCAGCAAGGGTTCAACTCTGTGTATATGATGCTTGACTCTGGAGCACGTGGATCTAAAGAACAGATTCGCCAGCTTACTGGAATGCGTGGATTGATGGCCAAGCCTAAAAAATCCAACTCTGGTGGTGGAGAAATTATTGAGAACCCGATTCTTTCCAACTTTAAGGAAGGACTATCGATTCTTGAATACTTTATCTCAACTCACGGTGCACGTAAAGGACTTGCAGATACCGCATTGAAAACGGCAGATGCTGGATACCTAACGCGTCGTCTACATGACGTTGCACAAGATGTTATCGTCAACACGGTAGATTGTGAAACACTTAGAGGTATCGATGTTAGTGCATTGAAAAAGAATGAAGAGGTGATGGAGCGCTTAGGTGCAAGAGTCGTAGGACGTACTGCCCTTAATGATGTAATCGATCCAGCTTCTCAAAATGTTCTTGTAGCTGCTGGAGAGTTGATTACAAATGAAGTCGCAGATCAGATTGATGCTTCTGGATTAGAGTCAGTAGAGGTTAGATCTCCATTGACTTGTGAGGCTGATAAAGGAGTTTGTGCTAAATGTTATGGTCGTAATCTAGCGACTAATAGAATGGTAATGCGTGGAGAAGCTGTTGGTGTGATCGCCGCACAATCAATCGGTGAACCAGGAACACAATTGACATTGCGTACGTTCCACGTTGGTGGTGTTGCAGGTAACGTTTCTGAAGAGAACACAATCATTGCTAAGAATGACGGTATACTTGAAATAGAAGATATCAAAACAGTGAAAGGTGAAAGCAGTGATGGTAGCCCAGTTGAAGTTGTTATTTCAAGAACGGCAGAATCTAAGTTGCTACACCCAAAAACTGGAATTCTTTTGAACTCTAACAACATTCCTTACGGTTCAGAACTTTATGCTAAAGTTGGTTCTACCGTGAAGAAAGGTGATCTGATTGCTAAATGGGATGCCTTTAATGGTGTGATTATATCTGAATTTGCAGGTAAGATCAAGTTTGAAAACATCATACAAGGAACGACCTTCCAAGTAGAGACTGATGAGCAAACTGGTTATGAAGAGAAAGTAATTTCTGACTCAAGAGATAAGAAGTTGATTCCAACGCTTCACATTGTTGATGCTAAAGGAGAAACTCAGATCAGTTATAACTTACCGGTAGGTGCACACTTAATGGTGAATGATGAAGAGAAGATCAAGGTAGGTAAAGTGCTTGTTAAGATTCCACGTAAGTCTGCTAAGGCAGGTGATATTACTGGAGGTCTACCACGAGTAACTGAACTATTTGAAGCTCGTAACCCATCTAATCCTGCTGTAGTAAGTGAGATTGACGGTGTTGTTTCATTCGGTAAAATCAAGCGTGGTAACCGTGAGATCATCGTTACTTCTAAAACTGACGAGGTTAAGAAATATCTAGTAAAACTTTCTAACCAGATCTTGGTACAAGAGAACGACTACGTTCGTGCTGGTATGCCACTTTCTGATGGATCTATTACTCCTAAGGATATTCTTGCGATCAAAGGTCCTAGTGCTGTTCAACAGTACCTGGTAAATGAAGTTCAAGAAGTATATAGGTTACAAGGAGTTAAGATCAATGATAAGCACTTTGAAGTTGTTGTAAGACAAATGCTTAGAAAAGTGAAGATTGTTGATCCAGGTGATGGAGTATTCCTAGAGAACCAATTGGTTCACAAAGAAGATTTCATCAAGGAGAACGACAACTTGTATGGAATGAAAGTAGTGGAAAATGCAGGAGATTCTGCAACTCTTAAAGAAGGGCAAGTAATCACACCACGTCAATTGCGTGACGAGAACTCCATCTTGAAGAGAGAAGATAAAGCATTAGTAGAAGCACGTGATGTAGAGCCAGCAACGGCAGAGCCAGTACTCCAAGGTATTACTCGAGCATCGCTTCAAACTAAATCCTTTATCAGTGCAGCGTCCTTCCAAGAGACTACAAAAGTATTGAACGAGGCTGCGGTAAGCGGTAAGGTAGATACTCTAGAAGGTCTTAAGGAGAATGTAATTGTTGGTCATAGAATTCCAGCAGGAACAGGAATGCGTAATTATGACGATATCATCGTAGGCTCTAAAGAAGAGTTCGAAAAATTGTTACAGCGTCGTGATGAACCACAAGTGAACTATAACTAATGGCTGATAATAAAGATCATAAAATCAACATTGAAATAGATCCTGAAGTGGCTGAAGGTCAATATAGCAACCTCGCTATTATTAACCATTCGGTATCAGAATTTGTGGTAGATTTTGTGAATATAATGCCTGGGAATCCTAAATCAAAGGTGAAGTCACGGGTAATACTAACTCCACAACATGCTAAGAGACTGGCACAGGCTCTTGCAGATAACGTGAGAAAGTTTGAATCCATGCACGGCGATATCAAAGATTATGATAAGCCGCCGATACCTTTAAACTTTGGACCTACCGGTCAAGCCTAATAAGAAAAAGCCCGATGAATTTCATCGGGTTTTTTGTTTATCGTAGTGAAGTAGTTGGTCAAGTTCGCTTTCGCGAAAGCGAGATTCCTACAAATATTGATCAACTATACTTAGACATAATTTTATAGTACTTACCTCTTTGGAGGTTGTTATCAATGGCAATTTACATAACACAAATCTACTTTAATAACCAGATAAAGTGTAGTTCGTCGATATGTTGTGCTACATATCTTAAAACTTTGCTAATTAAATTTAGAGAAGCTTATTTTATTAGTTCATTGAGCCTCAACGAGGTGAACTAATTGTATACGAATGGAAATCCCTACTCTTCCTACGGTTGTTAGCCGTTACATTTCTAACATCGTTCTTTCCTTATTCTTCTTGATTGCGATAATAACACCTCCTACAGTTTTGGGTCAAGCGAGACCTACATTTAATCTGTCGCAAGGCCCAACACTGCTACCTAATGGAGCAGCAGCCGAACAGATCGGAGCCAGGTATATTTACCAAAACGTCGAGGTTTCTCAAGATGGGTTTGTCGTAGACGCCATCGTTACCATTATTGATAAGGTCAATGTAGAAGAGCCTACAGCAGATTCGTTTATTGTTGATTCAGTAATTGGGCTTGACAATAGGTTTGAACCTACCATCAACACGGGTCCTGGTATTGGATATGTAGAATGGCAAGTTGAGTTTGTTATAGATGGCACGGTCGTCGATGCAAATGACGTGGGGACACTTGCGAGACTAGATTCGTTTACTGTAGAGGCCATTGACGTGGATGGTTTCTTTGAAGCCATTATCACAGATTCTTATACATTAGAAGGTGGCACTAATCCAGCTACGGAATTGGTAGTGTCACAGAATGGAGAGTTTACAAGATTTCAAAGCGATGTCGATTTTGCTGCAGGTATTAGTGAGAGCAATACGGAATATGTTGTTCGTATTAATTATAACAACATCAGTTCGATCAGATTCCGTAATGGTAGTTCCAACGATAGTAACAATAGACAGAATTCTGTAAGCTTCTTAGGAGAGGTCACATTTAATGTGGCAAATACGACTCAAGTAAACAACCCGCCTACGGTTCTCGACAATTTAGGTAATGTCATTTTCTCCAATGAGAGTTATCAGGCCAACTTACTTGATGGTGCCTCAGATCCTGAAAACAATATTGATCCAACAACGATTGTTCTGTTTGATCCCAACGACACTTCAAATAGAGGAAGTTTAAATAACCGTTGATTATTCCAGGTGTTGGGACCTATACGGTTGATGGGTCTGGTAACCTAACATTTGTTCCAGCTCAAGATTATTTAGGTGATGCCTCCATATTATTTTCTGTTCAGGATGACTTAGGGGTTAACTCTGATCGAGCAACATTGGAAATTAACGTCGTTGATCAGTGTGACGCTGTAGCTTCAGGTAATCCAGATAATGATGGTGATGGGATATCAGATATATGTGATTTAGATGATGATAACGATGGTATTCTTGATACAGAGGAATGTGAAGATCAACCACAATCAGTTACATTAAATCTTTCTCAAGCAAACGCTAATTTCAATCAAAACGGCGCTGGAAGTGATGGTGTTGGGGCTTTTACAACATATACAAATGCTACTACATTCAATGGTCAAAATGTAGACTTAAGATTGACTGTTCTGCGCAACTCAAGCCCTGCAAATTTAACGGTAGATATTTCTGGATTTTCGTTTACTGATACAGCTACAAACATTACCTATTATTATCCAATCATTTTGGACGGAGCAAATGCAGATGGATTTGCAGAATTTGAAATAGAGTTTTTCCTATCGGGCACCAACACACTTATTGAGGTGCCAGTAGAAATTACATTTCTAGATATTGATAATTTAGGCGTTGGAGAAGGAATAGAATTTTCTCGAGAGGATATTTCTTCCTATACCCTTTCAGGCACACCTGCAACTTCCATCACATTAAATAATTCCACTTCATCATACTTTTCTGATCCAGGATCATTTGTAAGATTTTTAGGTAATGCAGATGGTTCGCCAGATGACGAAAATCTATGGGTTGCGGTTGACCTACTACAATCATCAAATATTGACTTTACAGTCAAGAAAAGAGGTGGTATCACGGGTTATGTATTTGATAATGTAAGTTTTGCTAATCCAGGCCCAACAGTATTGGTGAATGGAGCGATTTGCGATTTAGATACAGATGGTGATGGTCTTCCAGACTACTTGGACTTAGATAGTGATAATGATGGAATTTATGACGCGGTGGAAAATGGAACATCTGACCTTGATGTTAATAATGACGGTCAGATCGATGGTCCAGTAGGTGCTAACGGTGTTCCGAATGCTGCCGAAATAGGTGGTGGAGAATCTGGAATTGTCAAGGATCCAGTGAATTCAGATGGAGTTGGTCAACCAGATTATCAGGTACTCGACTCTGATGGTGACGGTTGTAGTGATTCAAATGAAGCTTATGATCAAATAAATGCAGAAGGTAATGACGCGGGTCAATTCGGTACAGGAAACCCTGCACCTACTGATGCCGATGGTACGGTGACGGCCGCCAGCTACATTACTCCAGCTGATCGAAATAACAACTCCATTGCTGACTTCCAAGAATCAGGGCCAGACTTGGACAATGATGGTATTGCAGATGCTTGTTTGCCGCCAGTAGATACAGATGGAGATTTAGTCTTTGACAATCTAGATATTGATGATGATAATGATGGGATCATAGATACCCGTGAAGACTTGAATCTGGATGGTGACAACAATCCAGCAACAAACCCTACTGATACTGACGGTGATGGTGTTCCAGACTATCTAGATCTAGATTCAGATAACGATGGTATTACAGACAATGTAGAGGCACAGACCACTTTGGGCTATGTCGCTCCTCAGGATAGTAACAATGACGGTATACCAGATGTGACGGCAAATGGGTTGCCGGTTTCCTATGACAATGCTGGCCAGGAGCTAGGTATTCTACCTGTAAATACAGACCAGACAGATAATCCAGATTATCGTAATACAGATTCCGATAATGATGGTGAATCAGACAATATAGAAGCCTTTGACCTTAATGGTGACGGCGTTGTAGGCGCAGCTTTAACGGGTCTAGACGATGATGGTGATGGTTTTGATAACGCATATGATACTCGTAATGATGGTTATGCAGACCCTAATGGTACCATAGATGATCCTAGATTACTACCAGACTCGGACAACGATTTGAATCAAGGAGGTAATGTAGACTATCGTGACGCTTTTAACCCATTGGACTTTGATGGTGATGGAGTTGATAATATAGAAGATCGAGACGACGACAACGATGGTATTGATGACGTTTTAGAAGGTTACCAGTTTATTGCAGATAATGATCCTGCCATCTGCACGGGCTCTAGTTATTCGTTTACCAACAGTGCGTTGATTGCTGGTACTGCTGGTCAAGTAGGCGCTCGATACAGGTTTACCACCGTAGCACCTGGATTGGATGCTATTGTAACAATTACAGCAAAATCAGCAGGGACTACACTTGTCAATATAAACGGACAGGCAGAAGGTGATGCAAGCGCATTCCAACCAGTAATTCAATACGATGCTAACGCATCTGGCGATCGACAAATAACCTTCAATGTTCGATTTGTTAATGCTGGCGGCTTGACCAGTGCCGTAGTTCCTAGTGTTGGCGGTTTCTTTCAAGACGTAGATGGCGAAAGCTTCGATCGTGAGTTTTACCGCGTCAACAACATTGTGGGATTCACTATCGGTAACCCTTCAAACATATTGGCTTCAGATCTTGGGTCTGGAGTGACACAATTTATTGCAGACGGTACAGGATCCGTCGTGGCAAGCTCAACAAATGCTATTTCAAAAGACAATGCACATCGCGTCTTCTTTCAAAAGCAAGACATCAACCAGCTCAATTTTACCATCGGTATTAAGAAGAATACCAGTACCGCAATTACACGTTACTATTCGTTGTTGTTTGACGAGTGTGAGTTGGCAAATTATAATGACCCATCACACCAGTTTACAGATGCAAACGCACCAGATACAGACGGCGATGGCATCCCTGATTACAAAGATCTTGATTCAGATGGTGACGGCTGTAACGATAGTATAGAGGCAGGATTTATTGACGCTTTCGCGAAAGCAGATGAAGACGGACGCCTGGGTAATACCAGTCCAGTCACGGTAGATGTTAATGGCCTGGTAACATCTGGCGAAAACGGTCAAGGCTATACAGAATCAGTAGATTCTAATGCAAATGGCAATTACGACTTTTTGGAAAACTCCATAAGCGTAGCTTGTAACGACCGCGACTTGGACGGTATCACTGACAGTATTGACCTGGACGACGACAACGACGGTATATTGGACACTGTGGAGAACGGCGGTATCGATCCCTTTGGTGATGCTGACGGTGATGGCATCCCCAACTTCAGTGATGTAGGAGCGACCAATGATGCCAATGGCGATGGGGTCGTGGACAGCTTTGATACGGATGGCGACGGTATCATCAATCAGTTCGACCAGGACTCCGATGGCGATGGGATCCCAGACAACGTGGAGGGCCAGCCTACCACGGGCTATACGGCGCCGGACGGTGTGGATGCCAACAACGACGGTTTGGACGATGCCTACCCGGCAGGCGGCATCACACCAGAGAACACGGATGGTGCGGACCAGCCGGACTACCTTGACACGGACAGCGACAACGATGGCATCCCAGATGTGGTCGAGGCCTCGGACTTTAACAATGATGGAGTGGCAGATATCGCTTTCGCGAATGTGGATAGCGACCAGGACGGCCTGGACGACAACTTCGATGGCGATACCACGGGCTATGGAGACCCCAACGGTACCCCAACGACCACAAATCCAGCAGGCGAGCTGAACAACACCGACGGTACCGACGAGCCGGACTACCGCGACACGGACGATGACAACGATGGCGTTGATACCGATGCTGAAGTCATTGACAACAACAACCCTGAAGATGCCGACCTTGACGGCACACCCGACTATCTGGACGTGGACGATCTGGACGGCGATGGGGTACCGGACAGCGCCGACCTGGATGACGACAACGACGGTATCCTGGACAGCGTGGAGGACGCGAACCTTGATGGGGACAATAACCCATATACGGACCCAACGGACAGTGATGGCGATGGTATCCCGAACTTCCAGGATCAGGACGCCGATGGCGATGGGATCCCGGACAACTTGGAGGGCCAGACCACTTCGGGCTATACGGCGCCGAGTGGAGTGGACGCTGACGGCAACGGGTTGGATGACGCGTATGAGAACACGCCTGGCTCCGGCGAGGGCATCAGCCCAGAGAACACGGATGGCGTGGACCAGCCGGACTACCTTGACACGGACAGTGACAACGACGGCGTACTGGATGCTACGGAAGGCTTCGATGTGAACAGTGATGGAGTGGCAGACACCCTACCGTCAGGCAACGACCAGGACGGTGACGGGATCGACGACAACTTCGATACGGACCCGAACGCGGCCTACACGGACCCTAGCGGTACTGTAGTGGACGCGGCACCAGGCGTTCAGCTGAACAACACGGACGGCGCGGACGAGCCGGACTACCGTGATACGGACGATGACAATGACAATGTACTTACCCTTACGGAGGACGTGGATGCAGATAGAGACCCTACCAATGACGATACGGACGGCGATGGTACACCAGACTATCTGGACACCGATGATGATGGCGATGGCGTGGATACGGCCCTGGAGGACTACGATGGGGACACGGACCCTACCAACCAGGACACCGATGGAGACGGTACACCGGACTACTTGGATACCGATGACGACGGCGATGGATTCTTGACTGTCAA
The DNA here is from genome assembly GCF_002994045.1 of Nonlabens agnitus. Classification (NCBI taxonomy): domain Bacteria; kingdom Pseudomonadati; phylum Bacteroidota; class Flavobacteriia; order Flavobacteriales; family Flavobacteriaceae; genus Nonlabens; species Nonlabens agnitus. Next base: position 1,996,016 of record NZ_MQUC01000003.1, on the reverse strand, counting down.
TGAAGATGCAGATCCTAACGGTGATGGTAATCCTGATGATGCGATTGACAGTGATGCAAATGGAATACCTAACTATTTAGATCCTGATGTCCTTGACACTGATGGCGATGGAATATTGGATAGTGTTGATATAGACGATGATAATGATGGCATTCTCGACGTTGTAGAAGGGACACTGGACACGGATCTTGACGGAATTATTAATTCTTTGGATCAGGACTCAGATGGCGATGGAATTCCAGATAATGTTGAAGCACAATCGACAGCAGGATACTTTCCTCCATTGGGAATTGATACTGATAACAATGGTCTTGACGATGCTTATGAAACTACACCAGGTTCTGGTGAAGGTTTGACGACGGTAGATACTGATATGGATCTCATTGCCGATTACATCGATATTGATAGTGATGGTGATGGTATTGTTGACGCTACTGAGGCATTTGATTTTGACTCTAATGGTATTCCAGATATCGTTCCTTCTGGTAGTGATGTGGATCAAGATGGACTTGACGATTCCTTTGATGGTGATAACACTGGATATGGAGATCCTAACGGAAGTCAAGTGGTATCTAATCCATTGGATGATTTAGTAAATACCGATGGTGCAGATGATTTAGATTTTAGGGATACAGATGATGATAACGACGGCATCGCATCCATTGATGAGTCCAACGACCCTAACGGTGATGGATTAGCAAATGATGCAAATGACGCTGACGGTGACGGAATACCAGATTATCTAGATCCAGACAATGCAGATAATGACGGTGATGGCATACCAGACAATCTTGACCTTGATGATGATAATGATGGAATCCTTGATAGTGTTGAAGGTGATGGTGACTTTGATAATGATGGCATCATCGATAGATTTGATCAGGACTCTGACAATGATGGTATACCAGACAATATTGAGGCACAGACCACAACTGGCTATATTTTCCCGATAGGTATTGACTCAGACAGTAATGGACTTGACGATGTTTATGAGAGTACACCTGGCGCAGGTGAAGGCATTACACCGGTTAATACTGACGGTGACGGTAATCCCGATTATCTCGACGTGGATTCAGACAATGACAACGTGGACGATTTCATAGAAGCATTTGATTACAACAATGATGGTCTTCCTGATATCGCTTTCGCGGAAGCGGATATAGACAACGACGGTATCGACGATGCATTTGATGGTGACACCACAGGTTACTTCGATCCTAATGGTATCGTGGTTGAAAATGACCCTTTACTTGATCTCAATAATTCTGACGGTACTGATGATCTAGATTATCGTGATACAGATGATGACAATGATGGTTTACTGACATTTGACGAAAATCCAGATGTTGACGGCGATCCTAACACCGTCGATCCAGGAGATGCAGATGGTGATGGTGTGCCAGACTATCTTGACTTCAACGACAATGATCAGGATGGTATAGGTGATGGTATCGACATCGATGATGACAACGATGGAATTCTGGATAGCGTAGAAGGTACCAGTGACTTTGACAACGATGGTATTATCGATGCATTTGACCAGGATACCGACGGTGACGGTATCCCAGATAATATAGAGGCTCAATCTACAACGGGATACATCGCACCTAGTGGTAACGATGCAGATGGAAACGGTCTAGATGATAATTATGAGACGGCACCTGGAAATGGTGAAGGACTCACACCTAATAATGAAGATGGTGATGGTAATCCAGACTATATAGATATCGATTCTGACAACGATGGTGTGTTTGACTTTATAGAAGCCTTTGACTTCAATAGCGATGGTGTTAGTGATATCGCTTTCGCGGAAGCGGACATAGATCAAGATGGATTGGACGATTCATTTGACGGCGATACTACTGGATATGGTGATCCTAATGGATTACAAGTAGTTACAAATCTAGTGAATGACCTTAATGATAATGATCGTGACGCAGCCACTGGTGGCCCATTGAATAATCTTGATTTTAGAGATGTTGATGACGACAATGATGGTATACCTACCGTGGATGAAGATTTAAACAACAACAATGATTATGCTGATGATGATTCTGATAATGATGGTATCCCTGATTATCTAGACCTTCCAGACAATGATCGTGATGGTATTCCAGATGTTGACGATTTAGATGATGACAATGACGGTATACCGGATAGTGTTGAAGGTACTTTAGACACAGATAACGATGGTATAATCGATTCATTTGATCTTGATAGTGATAACGACGGTATCCCAGATAACGTAGAAGCACAATCGACTGATGATTACAATGCACCATCAGGAATAGATGCAGACAACAATGGGTTGGACGATGTATACCAGTCTGGGCTAGGAGCTGAAGAAGGAATTACACCAGTAAATTCTGATGGATTGGATGTGCCTGATTATCTAGATAATGATTCTGATAATGATGGAGATTCCGATAATGATGAGGCGTTTGATGGACAAGTAGCCTTAGGAGATTCAAATAATAATGGACTTGATGATGCCTACGAAACTGTTGATGCTACTGATCCTTACGGCGATCCTAATGGTAACTTGGAAAATGGAGCGGCAGATACCAATAATGATGATTTCCCTGCAACGGGTGAAGTTGATTACAGAGAAGCATTAGGTACAATCACAGGATTCGTCTTTGAAGATGTAGATGGTGATGGATCTTATGACGCTTCTGTCGATAATTTGTTCCCAATAGGAACTCAAGTAAATGTGACAGATAACGATGGAATCGTAACTACTGTAGATGTCAATGCCGACGGTAATTGGGCAGTAGTTGTTGCCATTGGAAATTACACAGTTGATCTTGATGAAACTACCTTACCAAATGCAGGAGTAGGTTATGTTTTAACTACCACAGGATCTGATCCTGAAACAGTAATTTCTGAATTCGGTAGGGTCAATGCAACCACGGCAGATGGTTACCAGGCCACTGGAACGATCACCGGCTTCGTCTTCAATGATGTGGATGGTGACGGCACCTATGATGCGGCGATCGACAGCTTGTTCCTAGTGGGAACCGTGGTGAACCTGACGGATGTGAACGGAACGGTGACACCGGTAACGGTAGGCGCCGACGGAAACTGGACGGCAGATGTAGCTGCAGGCGACTACACGGTAGATGTGGACGAGACCACGCTTCCAAACGGTGGTGCAGGCTTCAACCTGAGCACCGCTGGATCAGACCCTGAATCGATCACGGTAGCTGCCGGAGCGACAGTGGATACCACGGCAGATGGTTACCAGGCCACTGGAACGATCACCGGCTTCGTCTTCAATGATGTGGATGGTGACGGCACCTATGATGCTGAGATCGACACCTTGTTCCCAGCGGGAACCGTGGTGAACCTGACGGATGCGAACGGAACGGTGACACCGGTAACAGTAGGCGCTGACGGCATCTGGAGGGCAGATGTAGCTGCAGGCGACTATACGGTAGACGTGGACGAGACCACGCTTCCGAACGGTGGCGCTGGCTTCAACCTAAGCACTACAGGATCAGACCCTGAATCGATCACGGTAGCTGCCGGAGCGACAGTGCAGACATTATCTGATGGTTATTTGATTGCAAATGATAATGACAACGATGGAATCCCTGATGATGTAGATCTTGATGATGATAATGACGGTATACCAGACTCGATTGAAGGTGATGTAGATTCTGATATGGACGGTATTATTGATTCGTTTGATCAGGATAGTGATAATGATGGAATACCAGATAATGTAGAGGGACAATCAACAGGTGATTATATTGCTCCGTCTGGCGTTGATAGTGACGGCAATGGACTTGACGATGCCTACGAAGAAACTCCAGGAAGCGGTGAAGGAATCGATCCAGTTGACTTTGACGACGATGGATTGCCAGATTATTTAGATGATGATTCTGATGATGATGGTATTCCAGATTTCATTGAAGGATTTGATTTTGATAACGATGGTGTAGCAGATATCCTTCCATCTGGAAACGACGTAGACGGCGATGGTCTTGATGACGCATTTGATGGTGATAACAGTGGTTATGGAGATCCTAATGGCTCTGTTGTAGTCGATTCACCTGCAGATGATCTGAACAATACAGATGGTGATGACGAGCCAGACTATCGTGATATCGATGATGATGGTGATGGAATCCTAACAGCTATTGAGGATGGAAATGGCAATGGAAACTTCCTTGACGATGACAATGATGCAGATGGCACACCAGATTATCTAGATGCAGACTTAAGGGATATTGAAATTTTCAACGTGTTGACGCCTAATAATGATGGTGACAATGACTTCTTATTCATAAGAGGTATTGAAAACTTTGAGAACAATGTCAAAATCTATAACCGTTGGGGAGTTGAAGTGTTTAATGTGGACGGCTATGACAACCGTAACAATGTCTTCAGAGGTATTTCAGAAGGTAGGGCTAACGTCGCACAAGGTGATTTACTTCCAGTAGGAACCTATTACTATGTGATTAGTTATGTCAATGACAATAACCAGACGATTGACCTAGCAGGCTACTTATACATAAATAGATAAATGAATCGGGCGCAAACCCCATAGCGCCCGATTAATTTTAAAACATACAAGATGAAGAAATTGTTAATAGGTTTGATTGTTTTCGCTTTCGCGAAAGCGGTAACAGCTCAACAAGATCCACAATATAGTCAGTACATGTATAATCCGCTTGTTGTGAATCCAGCGTATGCCGGTAACCGTGGTGTTACCAGTATCGTGGGATTACACCGCAGTCAATGGGTAGGCCTGGATGGAGCGCCCAGGACACAAAGCATATCCATCCATTCACCTATACAGAATAGCCGCGTAGGTTTAGGGCTAAGTGTTGTAAATGATGCTTTGGGACCTACAGATGAGACTTATTTTGCAGCAGATTTTAGCTACACCATACCTGTTAGCTATGATGGTAATTTGAGTCTAGGTTTAAAAGGTGGAGCACATGTCCTCAATGTGGATTTTCAAAGATTGAATGCGTTGGATCCTGATATCTTGTTGCAAAACAATATCGACAATAGGTTATCGCCTACGGTAGGTGTTGGTGCTTATTATCATACGGATAAGTTTTATGTGGGATTAAGTACACCTAACTTGTTAAAGACCGAACATTTTGACCCGTCCAACAATAATAACAGTTCAACTGCTATTGCAACCGAACGAATTCACTATTTTGCAACCGCTGGATACGTCTTTGATCTTAATGACAACATTAAGTTCAAACCTACAACACTTGTCAAGGCTGTTGCGGGTTCACCCCTACAAGTTGACGTCACGGCAAACTTTTTAATCAATGAGAAATTAACGTTGGGAGCAGCTTATAGATGGAGTGCTGCCGTCACAGGTCTTGTTGGGTTTCAAATAAGTGATCAAACTATGATAGGCTTTGCGTATGATAGGGAAACTACTGAATTGGGAAATTCAACATATAACGATGGTAGTTACGAACTCTTTATTAGATTTGAACTGTTCAACCGTTACAGCAAATTGATCACACCACGATTCTTCTAATAATAGTATGTAGAAACTATGATGAAAAAATTATTTATTGTTTTACTAGCGCTGGTCGCTACCACTGGTGTAGCTCAAGAACGCAAAGTAGAGAAGGCAAGTAAAGACTTTGCAAACCTCGCTTTTATAGATGCTCAGGAATTGTACTTGAGAATTGTAAAAAACGGTTACTCAAGTCCAGAGATTCTGGCTAAGCTAGGAGATACTTACTATTTCAATGACGACTTGCAGGAAAGTTATAATTGGTATAACCAGCTTTTTGAAAATTACAGCGATAACATAAAGCCAGAATATTACTTTAGATATGCACAGGCGCTCAAGTCAGTGAGAAGGTATGATGAGGCAGATGTCTTGATGGCTAAGTTCAACACCTTCAAAGGTTATGATAGTAGAGCAGATAATTATTCCAAGCAACCGGATTACCTTCAAATCATAGATTTTCAATCTGGCAGATTTGAAGTTCAAAACGCTAGAGAGATCAATTCTTTTACGGCAGACTTTGGACCTTCATTTTATGATGATCAAAACCAAGTAGCTTTTGCAACCGCAAGAGATACTGGATCTTTCATTAAAAGGGTACATGAATGGAATGAGCAAGCATTTCTTCAACTTTACACTGCAGATGCTGATAGTGATGGAAAGTTGGATAACGCCCGTAGTTTAAGCTCTACATTAAACACAAAGTGGCACGAGAGTACTCCAGGATTTACAACTGATGGTGAGACCGTATATTTTACCAGGAACAATTCTGAAAAAGGAAGATTAAGACAAGATGTAGACGGTCTAACTAAGCTTAAGATTTTCAAATCTACCCGCAAAGGAAATAACTGGACAACACCTGTCGAGGTTAGCTTCAACAGTGATGAGTATAGTACAGCACATCCAGCATTAACGCCTGATGGGAAGAAATTATTCTTTGTTAGTGATATGCCAGGAAGTATAGGTTATGATCCAGATGAAGAATTTACAAGATCTGATATTTGGGTCGCAGATGTAGCTTTAGACGGATCTTTAAGTGAACCTAGAAATGTTGAAGGTATCAATACTAATGGTAGAGAAACCTTTCCTTTTGTAAGCAAGAACAACGTCTTGTATTTTGCGAGTACGGGTCATCAAGGTCTTGGAGGACTAGATGTTTTTGCCAGTACCATCAATGCAGACGGTACAATGAGCGAAGTCATTAATATAGGTAAGCCTATCAACACACCATATGACGATTTTAGCTTTATTGTAGATGACGATACCAACTTAGGTTATTTTAGTTCAAATCGTCCAGGTGGAATGGGAGATGATGATATTTACCGCTTCAAACAAACAGAGCAACTGCGTAACATGTGCGAGATTTTGCTAACTGGTACGGTAACAGATGCTCAAACCGATGAACCTATAGAAGGAGCCGTGGTCAGTATTATGGATTCCAATAACAATCAAATAGACCAGATTACCACAAGAGCTAATGGTAAATATGTTTTTAAACTGGAATGTGATAAACAATACTTTGTTAGAGGTGCTAAGGAAGATTACACTCCAGATGAAGAGCTATTTACAACTCCAGCAACAAGTGATTTCTTAGACATACCGTTAGAGCTTTCTAATTCTAAGATTCCAGTACTGGAGTGTGATGATCTTGCTAAGATTCTTGATATCGAACAAATCTATTTTGACTTTGACAAATCAAACATCAGAAGTGATGCTGCAGCAGAACTTGCAAAAATTCAGGCGTTCCTAGAATTATATCCACAAACCAAAATCGAGATTCGTTCACACACAGATAGCCGTGCAAACGATGCCTACAATGATGCCTTATCAGAGCGTAGAGCTCAAAGCACCAGAAGCTGGTTAATAGAAAAAGGTATTGATGCCAATAGAATTACAGCCAAAGGTTTTGGAGAACGACAGCTGGTGAACAGATGTTCTAATGGCGTTAAATGTACTCCAGCTGAGCACCAATTAAACCGTAGATCTGAATTCATCGTTTCTGGATTGGAAAACTATACAGAATGTGAATAGTGATCTTCAAGATGTTTATTAAATAAAAAAGGCTTCCATTTGGAAGCCTTTTTTCTTATTCTATCAAGCTACTATTCTGCAATACTATCGAACTCTGATACAAAGTGGAATTTAATGCTTGGGTATTTTTGTTGCGTCATTTGCAACGAGAAAGCAGAATCTGCAAAAAATACGAGTTGACCACGTTTGTCATGAGCTAAGAACTTAGCCTTAACTCTCTTGAAGTCCTTGAATTCAGCTGAGTTTTTATCTGCAGTGTCCACCCAACATGCCTTGTGGACATTCAAATTCTCATAGGAACACGTGGCGCCATATTCATGTTCCAAACGGTATTGAATGACCTCAAACTGTAGTGCTCCTACGGTTCCTATAACTTTGCGACCATTCAGTTCTAGAGTAAACAATTGGGCAACGCCTTCATCCATAAGCTGGTCCACACCTTTGGCCAGTTGTTTGGACTTCATAGGGTCTGCATTGTTGATGTATCTAAAATGCTCTGGAGAAAAGGATGGGATTCCTTTATAATGCAGATCCTCGCCAGCCGTGAGCGTGTCACCTATTTTAAAATTACCGGTGTCGTGCAAACCAACGATATCACCAGGAAAGGACTCATCAACAATTTCCTTTTTTTCAGCAAAAAAGGCGTTAGGGCTGGAGAACTTCAAATTTTTATCGAGCCGTACATGTTTGTAGGCAGTATTACGTTCAAAAACTCCACTTACAACTTTTACAAAGGCAAGTCGGTCTCTGTGTCTAGGATCCATGTTAGCATGAATCTTAAAAACAAACCCACTGAACTCTTTCTCGTCTGGCTGTACGATTCTTTCTTCTGCTTTTTTAGGCCTTGGTGAAGGCGCAATATCTATAAACCCATCAAGCAATTCTTTCACTCCAAAATTATGCAACGCACTTCCAAAAAAGATAGGTTGTAATTTACCATCAAGATATTCCTGACGATCGTAGTCAGGATATATTCCTTCCACAAGTTCAATTTCTTCCCGCAAGGTTTCGGCGGCTCTACTGCCTACGAGTTCATCCAGTTTAGGATCTGTAAGATTATTGATGGAAATAAGGTTTTTGCGTTGTTTGACAGAATCTCCCGTGAATAGGTTAACATTTTTCTTACCAATGTTGTAAATCCCTTTCAAGTCATAACCCATTCCTATTGGGAAACTTAAAGGTGTCACTCTCAAATGAAGCTTTTGCTCAATTTCATCCATGAGATCAAAGGCATCTTTACCTTCTCGATCCATTTTATTGATAAAAACAATAATGGGAATGTTGCGCATGCGACAAACTTCCACCAGTTTTTCTGTTTGTTCCTCAACACCTTTTGCCACATCGATAACGACAATTACACTATCCACAGCTGTCAAGGTTCTAAAGGTATCCTCAGCAAAGTCTTTGTGACCTGGCGTGTCTAGAATATTGATTTTTTTGTTGTCGTATTCAAAGGCAAGTACAGAGGTAGCGACAGAAATCCCACGCTGTCTCTCAATCTCCATAAAGTCACTGGCAGCACCTTTTTTAATTTTGTTGGACTTTACGGCTCCAGCTTCTTGAATGGCGCCACCGTATAGAAGCAGCTTTTCAGTAAGCGTGGTCTTTCCCGCATCTGGGTGAGATATGATACCGAAGGTCCTTCTTCGGGCAATTTGATCTTTGAATTTCATAGATAATTTAATCGTCTGCAAAAATACGTTTAAAGCACGATCTTGTAAAGAGCAATCAAAATTTCGACAACATGGTAGGAAAGTGATACATATTGGTAGTTGATCCTTTCGTATTTTTGAGACTGAAAGCAAAACATTGGAAGAAAAAGTTATACTCGTTAATGAAAAGGATGAGCAAATAGGGCTCATGGAAAAGATAGAGGCGCATGAAAAGGCTTTATTGCATAGGGCATTTTCTGTTTTTGTCGTGAATGACCAGAACGAAATCATGCTCCAGCAGCGAGCTCATGAAAAATACCACTCACCAGGATTGTGGACCAACACATGTTGCAGTCACCAGCGTGAAGGAGAATCAAATATAGCTGCTGGTAAACGTCGCTTGATGGAAGAAATGGGCTTTACTACAGAGCTTAAAGAGCTTTTCCATTTTATCTACATTGCACCCTTTGATAATGGATTGACAGAACATGAGCTGGATCATGTCATGGTAGGTACATTTAATGATGAACCCAATCTAAACCCACATGAAGTGGCAGACTGGAAATGGATGACCGCTAGTGATATTAAGGCCGATATGGAACAACAACCTGAGATCTATACCGAGTGGTTCAAGATCATCTTTGATCAATATTATAATCACATCTCATGAGAATTACAGCCTATAGAAAAGCCCATTTCAATGCCGCGCACCGTTTATACCGCAAGGATTGGGATGATCAAAAAAACCTAGAGGTTTTTGGTAAATGCAGCAACCCACATTATCACGGTCATAACTACGATCTTGAAGTTGGTGTGAGCGGAACGGTAGATCCTGAAACTGGTTTTTTGATCGATTTAAAAATTCTCAAGGACATCATTAAGGAACACGTAGAGGATGCTCTAGATCACAAAAATCTCAACGAGCAAGTTGCAGAGTTCAAAAATTTGAATCCTACGGCAGAAAATATCGCGTACGTTATCTACAACAAAATAAAAGAGCAGTTGGATCCTAAGTACGATCTAGAAGTTAAATTGTACGAGACACCACGTAATTTTGTGGTTTACAGAGGTGAATGATGGAATGGTACCCGCTTATATTTGAGCCCATTTATAAGGAAAAAATATGGGGCGGCAGTAAGCTTAACGAGCTCAAATCCATTGATCCTGCTATTTCAAACCTAGGCGAAAGCTGGGAAATAAGCGATGTAGACGATACTATTTCCATCGTAAAGAATGGAGTACTTGCCGGCACTTCAATCAAAGAATTACTTGAGCTTCATGGTAGCGAACTTCTGGGTAAACCTGTTTTTGAAAGATTCGGCTCTAGGTTTCCTTTATTGATCAAATACATCGATACCGCGCAGGACCTATCCATCCAGCTGCATCCAGACGATCAACTGGCACAAAATAAACACGACAGCTTTGGCAAGACAGAGATGTGGTACATCATGGATGCAAGTCCAGAGGCACAACTCACGTTGGGTTTTAAAGAAGCTAGTGATGAGTTCGCTTTCGCGAAAGCGATAACATCCAATCAACTGCTTAATTTATTGAACAGGCATCAAGTTACACCAGGTGAGTCTTTTGTGATCAAGCCAGGTTTTGTACATGCCATCGGCGCAGGAATCACGCTAGCCGAAATACAGCAAAGCAGCGATATCACTTACCGCGTCCACGATTATGGTCGTGAAGATGCTCATGGTAACCAGCGCGATTTGCACGTTCAAGAAGCGATCGCCGCTGCAGATTATAGCAAGGCCAGCGACTATCAATTGCACTATAACGAGGATCAATACGACCGTCAACAGTTAGTCAAAACAATATATTTTAAAACAGATATCCTTCGATTTAAAGAAGCGTGCCCCATTGAGCTGTCGACAGGTTTCAGCTTCACGATTCTTATGAATGTAGGTGCGTCCTGCGAGCTGGTCCACGCTGGAAAAACCTATGTATTTGAATCTGTACAAACTTATTTGATACCTGCCGCTGTGGAGAACATAAGCGTCACGCCTCATGGCGAAGGCAAATTATTGGTTGTGTCTGTATAGCACAATAATTGCGTATTTTTGCATCAAATTTGAAAACCCATGGCAAGTATAAGAGACCTCAAACAGGACATCAATTATGTTCTAGGAGATATTATTGAAGCGGCGCTTATTTCACAGGCAGTAAATCCTGAAAAGAATGAAGCTGAAGCTGAAAAGATCGTTGACGACAGCATCGAAACATTTGACGAATTGATCGCGAGAGTCAATGATAAGAAAGTAGAAAACAGAGCTGCCCACTTAAAGCAAGTGCGTGCAGACTTAGAAACTGAAGGTAAAAAGCTTATTGAACGAGTGAATAAACTCTAATTAAGTTTTGCTTTTTGAATCATTTCAGACAAGCCTTTTCCATAAAAACTTGTCTGAATTTTTTTTGGCATCATATTATAGATGCTGTCCAGCAATTTAGGGTTGGCATCAAAGCCTTCCTGCAATAAAATAAAAGGCGCCACTTCATTTTCCTTGTGAACGCTGGCATAGTTAAGGGCATATAAAATGCGTTTTCTAAGATACTTGTCGTATTCTGTGTTCAACGCCTCAATGTCTGCGGTCGCAGGATCTTCTACTTTGCTCAACTCCATGCTACGTCTCATCAAATCTGTATAAACGAGATTCAATTTTGAGGTGTTTGCCTTGAAGGCTTCCAGCAATTCCTGATTTTTGGATCCTGAAATGACGGCATCTTTTTCATAGTTCTTGAGATTGGAGTTGATAGTCATGATGGTGTCCTCTGCAAAAAAGGCGATGCGGTCGTCGTATTTGGAACCGTCCTTGACATCAAGATATAGATATAAAAGCTCGGGTTCCTCAAGACTGTAGGTAAGCTTATAATCGCTTTGGCCATCTAGAACAACGCTGTCTAAGGTGATTAATGTAGAATCTTGAACCTTTTGTAATGCTATGGTTCCTACCTTCAAACCTTCAATGGTTCCTTGAACGACAAAGTTGTTTTGGGTTTCTGGCTCACATGAGCTCAACATCAAAATGGAAACGAATAGAATTAGGGTAGATCTCATGCTTTTCAATTAGGGCTGCAAATATGCAGCAAACTTTTAAAATTTATGCAGGTGCGGCTATTTGCATTAAGATCGTACATAAAATAGCACCAACGGTTCCTACCACATAACCAAAAACCGCTAGAAGAACACCTACTGTCGTTAGCGATGGATGAAATTCTGCAGCGACGACAGGTGCGCTCGCAGCGCCACCAACATTGGCTTGGCTACCTACGGCCATAAAGAAATACGGTGATCTGGTCAATTTTGCGACAAGTATGAGCAACCCTGCATGGATGGAAATCCATATCAAGCCTACCAAGATCAACCAAGGGTTTTCCAAAATCTGTCTCAGGTCCATTTTGACACCAATGGTGGCAACCAATATGTAGATAAAAATGCTACCTATTCTGGATGCGCCTGTACCTTCATATTTCTTTACGGGTGTATAGGATAAAATAATTCCTATGATAGTGGCTATGGAAATCAACCAAAAGAATTGGCTCGTTAAAAAGCTTAAATAAATATTCTTACTTATGGAATCGATGCCTTCCATCCAGGCCGATAAATAATTGCCTCCAAAATGAGCCAAACTCACAGCTCCGAAACTTAGACCCAACATCACCATAATATCAGTTAAAGTGGCCTCGCGTTTGACGCTTAACGAATAGTCAGTGATTTTTTTCTTGAGCGTTTCAATGGATTTCACATCGGCACCAGTCCATTTATCAAACCTTGCTGCATAGCCTATTCCCAATAGAAGAATCGCCATCCAGATGTTTGCTACTACAATGTCCACGAGCACCATACCGCCATAAAGATCATCGTTGAATTGATAGACTTCGAGCATTGCAGCCTGATTAGCGCCACCACCTATCCAGCTACCGGCAATCGTACTCAATCCACGCCAGACGGCATCTGGACCAGCACCACCAACAGTTTCTGGGCTAAAGGTAGATACGATCAATATGGCGATAGGACCACCTATAACGATTCCTAAAGTTCCCGTTAGAAACATGATCAATGCTTTGGGACCTAAATTGAAAACAGCTTTTAGGTCAATACTTAGGGTCATCAAAACTAGTGCTGCGGGCAACAGATAACGAGAAGCCATGAAATACAATGAGGAACTGTTTTCAACCAGCTGTCCGTCCTCAACGGTTTTCCATTCTGAGGCAATCAACCCGGTAGAACTCAATATGGACGGTATCAAATAAAACATCAACAGAGCAGGAACTACTTTGTAGAATTTCTGCCAGAATCCAGTTGTTTTTGATGAGGTGTAGAATACAAAACCCAGCGCCGCCATCAATAATCCAAACACGATCGTGTCTTGTGTAATGATGGGTGATGTATCCACTAATGCGTCCTGAAAATTCATAAAAATCTGCTTAAACCGGAAAAATACGATTTTAGCCAGCTATAAGTAGGTAGAAATTGTAATGGGGCACGCTTTCGCGAAAGCGAACTCTTTAAAACATTATTGCTTGACAAAAGCTAAGATCTCCTCAACCAGTTCTGGGTGCAATGGGAAACTGGGATCTGTATAGCTCTTGGCGGCCTCAATATCATCGTTACCTACCTTTTTAAAAAGATGGTCCATTCCTTCAATGATGACCAATTTTGATTCTGGTAATGCATTATGAAGTTTTTCAGCTTGATCGATGCTTACTTGACGATCTCTAGTTCCATTTAGGATCAAGGTTGGTACGGCAACATCTTTGATGAGATCAGTAGGATGATACGCCATCCACGATTTCATAAAAGGTTGTATGCCAGGACCAACTACAGACATAAGGTACGGATTGACTTTAGTAACCACGCTGTCTTGGGTTTTCATCTGGGCAAAAACAGCTGCTGCTTCTTTGTCCAGTCCAGGCGCTTGGGCCGCAATTTGCTGGACTATGATTTGATCAATAGGATCTGCTGCACCAGCAAGCGATATAAAGCCATCTACATTTTTATCTATGGATAGTAAGGCTACCAGAGACCCTTGACTGTGACCAGCCAGAATGATCTTGGAAAATCTCTCGTCATTAGCAAAATGAGCCACGACAGTTTGAGCGTCAGTTACAAAATCGTTGAAGCTAATGTCGTCTGTAGGTTTTCTTTCTTTAACTAGTGTAAAGCTGCGCTTATCATAGCGATAGGTGGCGATTCCATTTTCCATTAGGACTTTAGCCAATTGCTTGTGGGAATCATTGCGGGTCATCATGCTGTTCCCGTTGCGATCGTTGGGACCACTACCTGTAAATAAGATAACTAATGGAACTTGATCTGCACCTTCAGGAGTCCAGAGTGTACCTTTTATAAATTCATTAATGTCCACGACAGATGGATCGGTGGTCGTTTCCTGCTTGTCCATTTTAAAGGCATTTTGCCCTAAGGCAAAAAATGGAAGTAACAACAGTAGAATTAATTTATTCATTGGTGAGTATTTTTAACAGCACATGACGATGCATCACTTAAAGCAATGCCTATGCCAATGTATAAATGTAATGTGAATCGAAAGATAAAAGAGGAGAAGCTATGAAAAACTACCTCTTAGAAATCTTATTGTGTGTAATATGGCGTTGGCGGCTGCATTTAAATCGGTCCATTTCTGGATCGCGCAGTGCCACATGTTTTGTAGGTCTGTCCTGAACTCTGGCGCGCCACATTCTAAAGCTACTGGGCTTCATCTGGTCGCGCATGATCTTGATTACTTCTGCTTCAGTGACGCCAAATTGGAATTCTATCGCGCTAAAAGGTGTGCGGTCTTCCCACGCCATTTCAATGATGCGGTCGATGGAACGTTCGTCTAGGTCTGCTATAAGTTCTTTTGCTCTGGCCATAATGTTGTAGTCGTGGCAGCTGCCGTTGGATTACAATACAAATTTAAACACTGGCATCCACGACTTTTCTAAAGGTCAGGTTAATACGTGGTCGGATATCACGTTTGGTTTTGGCAATCTGGTGTTTGTAAGTGTGTTGGGTCGCACCAGCCATGAGTAGCAGGCTACCATTTTTGAGCGGGAATTTGTACCTCCATTCCTTATTCTCACTGTGGCGCAAGTGAAAGAAGCGTTCCTGTCCTAGACTTACAGATGCGATCACCGGATTCTTGCCCAGTTCTGGTTCATTATCGGCATGCCAGCCGTTGGAATCTGCACCGGTTCTGTATAGGTTGACCAGGCAAATATTGAATTGATGACCAGTTGCAGCTTCAACATCTTCTTTGATTGATTGTAGCAATGGCGACCATTCCAGCGCTTTGAAGGTAATGCCACTGTAACTGTATTCCATTTGATCGTCACCATAGAGTTGCGTGAGTCGTGGCTCGTCATAGGTCTTGCCAAAAACGGTAATCTTATTTTGTCGCCATGGCGTTTGTTCTTGCAAGGTGGTGAAAAGTTGTTTCGCTTTCGCGAAAGCGAAAAATCCTTCATCATAGTACACTTGAGCATCAGGAATCTCGAGTTCAATAAGTGAGTTGGACTTGTTATGCATGCATACTAAAATAAAGTGGTTTTCTAGGGCAATGATGGGTCTAGGCGTATCTTGCCAGACATTCAAAAATACAATATGTACACTTCAAGAATTGCCGGAATGGGCAAGTATGTTCCAGAAAATGTCGTCACTAATGACGATCTAGCGAGCATAATGGATACCAATGATGCGTGGATTCAAGAGCGCACCGGTATCAAGGAACGTCGCCATATCCAGAAAGGTGACGACAACAGTACGGCAACCATGGGCGTGAAAGCGGCCAAAATTGCCCTGGAAAGAGCTGGTATTTCTAAGGATGATGTAGATCTGATTGTTTTTGCCACACTTTCTCCAGATTATTATTTTCCTGGTTGTGGTGTTCAAGTACAAGAATTGCTGGATATCCACACGTGTCCAGCGCTGGACGTGCGTAATCAGTGTAGTGGTTTTATCTACGGGTTGTCTGTCGCAGATCAATTTATCAAGACTGGAATGTACAAGAATGTTCTAGTAATAGGATCAGAGAACCACAGTGGTGGTCTGGACTTTACGACACGTGGTAGAAGTGTGAGTGTAATTTTTGGCGATGGTGCAGGAGCAGCGATCTTGACCAGATCAGAAAAAGAAGGTCATGGTATTCTATCGACGCACCTTCATAGTGAAGGAAAACACGCGTTGGAACTTTCACTAAAAGGTCCATCTACAGAATACTGGGTGCCTCAAATTATTGAAGATGATCCGCAAGAGGATATTCCATATTATCCATACATGAACGGACAGTTTGTATTTAAAAATGCCGTGGTACGTTTTAGTGAAGTGATCATGGAAGGTTTAAAAACAAACAACCTGCAAGTAAGCGACATCGATATGCTGATACCGCACCAGGCGAACTTGCGCATCTCTCAGTTTATTCAGAAGAAATTCCAATTGAGCGACGACCAGATGTACAACAACATCCAGAAATACGGTAATACCACGGCAGCATCAATTCCTATTGCGCTTACTGAAGCCTGGGAAGAAGGTAAAATTAAAGAAGGTGATACGGTTGTGCTAGCAGCTTTTGGTAGTGGGTTTACTTGGGGTAGTGCCGTTATAAAGTGGTAATAAGCCTCACGAGCATTACGATTAAAAAACAAAATCCCGAGCCTGCAAGCTCGGGATTTCTAGTAACCAAATAATAACACTAACCATTAATTATGAGTTATTTGGTTATTAACATGAGGCATGGTTAATCAGACGCATGCCTAGTTACTTATCAAATAAATCAATAAAGGATAATCACTACCTTCACGTAATAGACGAGTCATAAACGCAATTGTTACAGTAAGATCATTAAAATTATGTCAAAGAAAACACTGGTGTTGGGAGCATCGCTTAAGGAACAACGTTATTCAAATGTTGCCATTTACCGGTTGAGAAAATTCAATAATGATACGGTAGCTATAGGCTTACGATCTGGAATTGTAGATGACGTCAAAATTCATACAGAACTGGTGCCTTTTACAGACATCGATACAGTGACCTTGTATTTGAATCCGCAGCGTCAGGTGCCTTACTATGATTATATTTTAAGCTTGAAACCCAGCCGTGTCATTTTTAATCCTGGTACTGAAAATCCAGAGTTTTACCAGATGCTGGAGAACAACGACATTGAAGTTGAGGTCGCTTGCACGCTGGTGATGTTGAGTACCAAGCAATATTAGAATCGAAATCAAAAAGCAAACTAAAAACAGCGAGCAACGCAAGACACTCTACTTTACAGTAATTGCTTTAGTGGCTGCAGGTTTAGCCTATTTTGGCAACATATCTCTAGGTGTTGAATTTGTCAATGGTTGGAGTTTGAATTTTCTTTACTTTCCGCTGATCCTATGTGTGCCTCTTTATCTGTTTTGGGGTTTTGAAATCCTTCTGGATTTTGCCGATTCTAAATTGAAGAAGAAGTAATGGAAAAGGAAAAAATTGCCAATTCTAGATTTGCTCGAGTTTAGCAAGCTACTAATCCTATGACGGGGAAGCTATCGTAAAGGCTGGATATGAGTGAATTTATTTTAGCAATCAGCCTCTATCTTGCCGTGTAAATTTCACAGGTATTTACAATTATTGAAGTTTACCTCATACCTCATACCTAATACCTCATCCCTTAAAACTCTAAGAATGAGCAGCAAGTGGCTCAGCGTTAGCTTGAGGACTAAACAAACTAGCCACCAATAAGCCTATAAAGGTAACGGCACCATTCAACAGCAACACAAAGAAACCAAACTCAAAGCCACTATACGTGGATGATAGATAACTGATAAGGTAGGTGAGGAATGGTGATGCAATCGCAATAAACGGAATGATTTTGTGGTAAACACTCCTTTTTGTCAATATCCCAAACCCAAATAATCCCAACAGCGGTCCGTAGGTATATCCTGCAAATACAAACAATTTGTTGATCACACTCGCGTCCTTGATGACATATTCAAAACTCACGATCACCAATATCAAAATCACAGAAAACCCGATGTGAAACAATTTGCGCAGCAATTGCTGGCGTCGCTCTGTGAATCTGGTTTCGATTTTTACGATATCTACAGAAAAAGATGTGGTGAGTGAGGTCAGTGCGCTGTCTGCACTGGAATAGGCCGCGGCGATCAATCCTAGCAGAAACACCAATCCCATACCTATTCCCAGGCCACCGTTAATGGCAATCGCAGGAAATAAATCGTCCTTTGTGGCTGTTATGGATTCCGCTTTCGCGAAAGCGGTAAGCAGCACGCCTAGGGCTAAAAAAACAAAGTTGACTGCTGTTAAAACAAGTGTGAACCAGAAAATGTTCTTTTGAGCATCCTGAAGGCTGCGACAGGTTAGGTTTTTTTGCATCATGTCTTGGTCCAGCCCGGTCATCACGATAGCTATAAACGCACCTGCAAGGAATTGCTTGACAAAATACTGATCGCTTTTCCAATCGTCCCAAAAGAAGATTTGAGACAGGTCGCTATCATTGACAAAATTCACGACACCACTAAAACCGCCCAAATCCAAACTATCTGATATAAAATATATCGCGGCACCCAAAGCAATGAGCATAAAAAGGGTTTGCAACGTATCTGTCCAGACAATGGTCTTGATTCCTGATTTAAAAGTGTATAGCCAAATCAACAAAACGGTAAAGGTCACTGTCTGCCAGAATGCTATGTCCATCTGGTCAAATACGAAAGTTTGCAAAACACCAGCCACGAGATACAATCTAAAGCTTGCGCCTACGATGCGCGACAAGAGAAAAAAGCTACTGCCGGTATATTGCGCGGCGCTGCCATAACGATCACCTAGATAACTGTAAATGGAAGTGAGATTCATGCGGTAGTACAATGGCATTAAAACCAACCCAATCACTGCATAGCCCACGATATACCCGAGGACGACCTGAAAATAATTCATCGCGCCAGCTTCAACGGCACCAGGAACTGAGATAAAGGTTACGCCGCTCAATGAGGCACCTATCATTCCAAATGCTACAATGTACCAAGGCGAGCTACGATTACCTCTAAAAAAAGTGGCGCTGTCGCTCTTGCGGCCCACGATAAATGAAATCCCAACGAGAACCGCAAAATAAACGGCGATAGTGATTAAAATTTGGGTAGAAGTCAATGTTTTGGTTTTGTGGCTAAATTAATATTATTCTAGCGTCTATTGGTAATCGCCTTCTATTAGAAACTTGCGCGAGTGTGTATATTTGTAGGACATGAATTTCTCCTCAAAAATCCTGGAAGAAGCCGTAAATCAGGTTTCTCAGTTACCTGGAATAGGCAAGCGTACCGCATTAAGACTAGTATTACACCTTATGCGACAACCAGAGCAAAATACAGACCTGTTGTCAGATGCCTTACTTAAGATGCGCCATGATCTACAGTTTTGTAAAAAATGCCACAACGTCAGTGATACAGATCTTTGTGAGATTTGCGCCAGCAACAGCCGTGACGAGACCATTGTTTGTGTGGTAGAAGATATTCGTGACGTGATGGCGATTGAAAACACCAGCCAGTATCGTGGATTGTATCATGTTTTGGGTGGTAAAATCAGCCCGATGGATGGTGTTGGGCCGCAGGATTTGAAAGTTGGCTCATTGGTAAGACGCGTTAAAGAAGATGGAGTGAAAGAAATCATTTTTGCCTTAAGTCCTACGATAGAAGGCGATACCACAAACTTCTATATATTCAAACAGCTGGATGGCTTACAGATTAATACGTCAACGATTGCTCGTGGTATTGCGGTAGGAGATGAGCTGGAATTTGCAGATGAGGTCACGTTGGGACGCAGTATCCTGCATAGAGTCCCATATGAGAATTCATTGAAAAATTAGAATGGACCTTTCTGTCATCATATTGAATTACAACGCAAGGGTTTTTCTGGAACTATGCGTTGCTAGCGTCCTGAGAGCTACTGAAAATCTCCATGCAGAGGTCATTGTTGCAGACAATGATTCTACAGATGATAGTGTAGAGCGACTTCTCAAGGCATTTCCTCAGGTAAAAGTGATTCGGTTGGATGACAACTACGGGTTTTCCAAAGGGAACAATGTCGCTGTAGAACAAGCAAGAGGTACGCACGTATGTCTCGTCAACCCAGATGTAATTGTAGGTGAAAAGGTATTTGCAAATTGCCTGGATTTCTTTCAAAGTAAGGCACTGGAGGTTGATGGGGAAACCGCTTTCCTTGAGCAAAGCGATAAAGAAGTTCATACCGAGCGTAGTCGAGGTACGAAAGCGAACTCTCAAATAGGCTTTCTAGGAATCCAACTTATTGATGGAAAAGGAACCTATTTACCAGAAAGTAAGCGTCGCGTTCCTACCCGAACTGGGATCTTAAAAAAGATCCTTGGCTTTTCGGGCAGCTACTACGATCAGCGACTCGAACAGAATCAAGACGGCCCGACTGAAGTGCTGGTAGGCGCTTTCTTGATGGGGAAACGAGAAGTTTATAATCGTTTGGGAGGTCTGGATGAGCGTTATTTTATGTATGGAGAAGATATCGACTTAAGTTTTACTGCGATTAAAGATGGGCTTCAAAATTATTATTTGGGATCACAGACGGCTATTCATTTCAAAGGAGAAAGCACCATAAAGGATGCTAAGTATTTTGAGCGATTTTATGGAGCCATGCATCTTTACTATGAAAAACATTACCCTAAGGGAAAATGGTTGACCGGTCTTTTGCGGTACATGACCAGATTTTTCAAAAGTCGCGATACAGATATTGCATCTATTACAAAGGAATTACCTGTTGTTTGCGTTACCAATGATGCTGCTTATCAACCAGATTGGGCCTCACGATCCATTTCCTTCAAAGAATTTATTCAAGAAGGCATGAGCAGCTCTAAATATATTTTTGATTTAGGCTCATTAGAAATTGACAAGCTGATAGAAACCCTAGCTTCAACTTCTAATAATCAAGGTCAATATCGATTCTTGACCTGGAATAGAACCGCTTATGCGGGCAGTGATACCAGCACAGAACGTGGCGAGGTGAGAATACTTTAAGGATTAAGGAAGATTTTTGAGGTATTACGATTGATATCTTAAATATTTCCTATCACAATGCGATATTCATAATCAGTTGGGTATTATTAGTACTTTTGCAAAATATTAAAACAACCAAGTTTTCAAGATATGGCTCGATTTGAATTGAAATTGCCCAAAATGGGAGAATCCGTAGCAGAAGCTACCATTACCTCATGGCTCAAGAATGTAGGAGATGCCATTGAAATGGACGAACCTGTTCTGGAAATCGCCACAGATAAAGTGGACAGTGAAGTTCCCAGTGAAGTGGATGGCAAACTCGTAGAAATTCTTTTTGAAGTTGATGACGTGGTCCAAGTAGGACAAGTTATAGCCATCATTGAAACAGATGGAGAAGAATCAGAGACCAGCGATGAAAGTAGCGAGGTAGATGAGGTAACAGTAGAAGATGGCGCTCCAGCAGGATATGCTCAAGAGGCCACAAAAACTGCCGAAGCTCAAGTCGATAAAGGAATGCAAACCGCTGGTAAGAATGATTACTCTTCAAGTGAATCCTTCTACTCACCACTTGTAAAAAATATTGCGAAAGAAGAGAACATTTCTATAGAAGAGCTTGAATCCATTGCCGGTACTGGTAAAGATGGACGAGTGACCAAAAATGATATTCTCAAATTTGTTGACGATAGAAAAAGTGGTAAAGTCAAGCAAACTTCTACTGCCCCTCAAAGTCCAGCCTCACCAGCAAGTCACAGTGCAGCACCTAAACAAGCTCCTAAGGCTGCACCTATATCCGTCAACGGTGGAGACGAGATCATAGAGATGAGCCGCATGGGTAAAATGATTTCTCATCACATGGTAGCGTCCGTGCAAACTAGCGCCCATGTGCAAAGTTTCATTGAGTGCGATGTTACAAACATCTGGAACTGGAGAAAGAAACATAAAGAAGCGTTCCAAAAGCGCGAAGGTGAGAACCTCACGTTTACACCTATTTTTATGGAAGCCGTGGCGCAGGCCATCAAGGAGTTCCCAATGATAAATATTTCTCTGGATGGAGATAAGATCATCAAGCGAAAAAACATCAATTTAGGTATGGCTGCGGCATTACCAGATGGCAATTTGATCGTACCAGTCATCAAGAATGCAGACCAGCTGAATCTTGTTGGAATGGCCAAAGCCGTGAACGATCTTGCAACAAGAGCTCGTGATGGGAAATTGAAACCAGACGATACTCAAGGCGGCACTTATACGGTTACTAATGTGGGAACCTTTGGATCGATTATGGGAACCCCTATAATCAATCAGCCACAGGTCGCAATACTCGCACTTGGTGCCATCAGGAAAGTACCTGCCGTAGTAGAAACACCATCAGGTGATTTTATCGGGATACGTATGAAGATGTTCTTATCGCACAGTTATGACCATCGTGTGGTTAATGGCGCCTTGGGCGGTCAGTTCGTCCAACGAGTGGCTCAACTGTTGGAAGGATTTGATCCAGATAGATCCATTTAAAATTTTAATGATGATTTGTTTTCGCTTTCGCGAAAGCGAAACAATGACCTATAAAGAATCACAAGCCAGTCACACTCGACTGGCTTTATCTTTATTAAATGCTTAAAACGTATTTTTACAATATGGCAGATCAATTATATCTAGAAGATTTCGACTATTTCAAAGGCGCAAAAGTCCTGCATTACTTTGAGTTTCTAGAACCCCAAAAAGTCAAGGATGAATATTTTGTAGAGCATGACGTTCATGCGTTGACCATATGCGATTATGATGGAGAAGAAACCATGCTGTTCTATTTTGACGATGATCTTGAAGTTATTATGGAATTTGAATTCATGATTCCCAGCCAGGCTAAGGAAAAAGCGGCCGAGGATTTTCAAGGTATCGACATCCAGTGGAAGAATAAATAAAAGCAAAAGGCACAAGGATGTAGCCTTTGCTTATTCCTGATAGTATTGCAAATAGCGCTCTGCAATCATGACACTTTCATGATGTTGTAATACATGATTGCGGGCGGTACGACCTATTTCAAGAATGGAAATAGGATGGTCAATGAGTTCAGATAATTTTCCTACTAGGTAATCTACATCTGGTTGCGCGTCTATTGCGGGTACACTGGTAAGTTGATGCGCGGTTAGATAAACTTCTCCGGCACCGCTAAAAACCACTTTTCCCTGTAACATCGCCTCCAGAGCATTGTAACCTTGATCATAGCAAAGCACTTGATCCAGTAAGATATGCGCCTTCTTGTAAATCTTTACATACTCGTTATATGGCAGATTTTCTGCTGTCATGACTTCTACCTTAGAGCCATATTTTTTCTTTATAATTTCTAGAGTTTCTTCAAAATAATTGATTCCTTTTTTCCAATAGTTGGACCTATTGATTCCCACAAAGATTTTGATAACGCTTAGGTCTGCGTTTTGATCCAGATGTAATGCACCACAGTTGATGGCCGCTGGTATGATAGGAATAGCTTTAGGGTTATGAGTTAGCGCCATGGCATAATCCACATTGCTAGGTATCACATGTGTAGCCACATCAACTAGGCGGTAATAGTTGTCTCGATAGGCAGGTTTCAGGTATTTATAGGAGTATTGAAAATCTGTTTGTTGCTGCTTGCCGTGCTTGACGGCTTCAAGAATGCTGTAGCCTTGGTGCTCTTCTGTGAGGTATTTTACATATTCGTGATCATCACCGCAGGCAGCAAGAAAAAACCTTTTGTTTTGAGCGATAATCGATTCTAACATTTTCCGCTCCGTACGTGCACCACAATTAAATGGATTGGAATTGATGAACTGTACGATATCATAATGCTTGAGAAGAGGTTCGCTTTCGCGAAAGCGAGATAACTTTAAATAATCTGCTAGATGGTAGCCCGTGATTTTCCATAATCCAACCTTGAGCTTGCGCGTGAACCAAGAGCGTTCCAAGAAATCGTTCCCGATATTAATATCTACGGGAAACCGCTTGAAACCATCGCCATCGCCTATGATGGTGACCTCATGTCCTAAAAATTCCAACCCATATTTGAGTGAGTTGTGGAAATTACTGTACTCGCCTACCAGCAAGATGCGCATAAAAAGTACCTTTGGGTTAAAGATAAGGCCTTGGCGAGTTACACCACAGACGATATTGAAATTCTCATCGCGACCATGGATCGTGAGGATCTATCTTTTTTGGAGCGGATCTTTTCGTTGCCGGTGAGTCAGATCACGCAACCTATACTTATCGTGAATCAAAGTAAAACGCGGCAACTGTCGAGCAACATCGATTCTATCAGAGTAATTAATGACGCGAATTATGGATTGTCCAGAAGCAGAAACATTGCGCTAGAAAATGCCACTCGCAAATATGTCTGGATACTGGACGACGATGTTCAAATATTACCGACTGCAATGACTCATATCCTTCAAGCGATCCATAAACATCCTGATACCGCTGCCTTGACTTTCAAAATGCAATTACCTAATGGCAAGCCTAAAAGGTCATATGCCGCAGAAGAATTTGAATACCGCAAAACACATCTCTCGCATGGACCAGCATCCATTGAAATCGTTCTTAACGTGAAACGAATGCAAACGTCAGGTGTGCGTTTCAATCAACGATTTGGTTTAGGAGCACAATTTCCACTAGGTGAAGAGCAGGTTTTGTTTACAGATTTGCTTCATGCTGGAGAGCAGGGACGATTTATCCCTGAATTTATCGTGCAACATGATGAAGTGAGTAGTGGAATAGATCCAACCAGTAAGAAAACCATTTATGCCCGTGGCGCAGTCGCCGCGCATAGCAATCAACTTAAAGCCATCTTTCTCAATTTTAAATACGTCTTTTTTTTATGGCGCAAGGGTTATGTCAAAAACTGGAGCAAATTGATTGAGGCATACTGGCTTTTTGATCATGGAGTAGAAGATTATGCTACCGGTTTTGAGGGACACCGCAATCTCCATCTAGATCTATAGTATATTTGAGATATGAACTATCAAATCATCGATATACCTAAAATCACAGACCCACGCGGAAATCTAGCGGTGGTGGAAGGTGATACTATACCTTTTGAGATCAAGCGCATCTATTATCTTTTTGATGTACCCAGTGATAGTCATCGCGGCGGTCATGCGCATAAGGTCTGTCGATCTGTATTGATACCGTTGAGCGGTAGTTTTACCGTCAAGCTTTACGATGGCAACAAATGGAAAAGTATATTATTGAATAAACCAGATAAAGGTTTGCTTATTCCCACCATGCTATGGAGAGAATTAGAAGATTTTTCCAGCGGTGCCGTTTGCTTATCCATCGCATCGCACAATTTTAATGAATCAGATTATATCAGGGAATTGGAGGAATTTGAACTAGCGACCCGTTCTTAGTCTAAACCCTAGATTTCCTAAAATACGTTGCGTCCGTTTGAGCGCTTTTAATTGTCTGCTGCTCATGGTCAACAAATTTTGCTGTTTTCCCGTGAGATTGTTGGTGTCTATTTTGTGTTGATACAACGCAGCATTTTTGATATCGTTTTGAAGTCGGTAACCTATAGCAACAGAAAAGCGATTGATGTCCAGAAACTTTTTCAAACCAGGAACTTCAGGATATTTTTCCTCATATTGATCATAATCGGTGATAGTTCTTTGTTTTAATGGAACATTTCCAGATCTGTTTTTTCCTGTTTTATCTATGATTACGGTGGTTGTTGGGTTAAACACAATCTTCTTTTCAAGACCAGCTCTAATCATAAAGTCTGTATCCTCAGTATGTGTGAGGTTCTCTTCGTAAAATAAAGGATCTTCATTTTGAACAGACATTGCGAAACTAGACGAACTGAGTATGGAGTTGAGCCCATTATAATCAAAAAAGGAATCTAGAATCTTGGGTTCGTCGGCATTCCAGTTGGAGAACTTTGTCTTTGAAAATTTCTTGGGGCTAAACTTGAGCTTATAGTTGTTTGCTATAATTTGAGCGCTGGGAAAAGCGGCCATGCACGAAGAAATCTCGGTCAAATGATCCGGCATCCAGTAATCGTCAGCATCCAGAAAGGCTACAAAATCATACTCATTTTTTTTAGCATTTTTGATCCCAATATTGCGAGCATGACTCACGCCATGGTTTGATTGCTGAATTACAGTAATTCTATCATTCTTAATTTCTGATAAATTAGCTAGACTTGCATCTGTTGAGCCATCATCGACGACCAAAATGTCGCAAGCCACCGTTTGACCTAATGCAGACTCTACTGCTCTTTTAATCGTATCAGCTTTATTATATAGTGGAATTACAATGAGTATGTTCATAAATTTATCTGGTAAGTCTAGAGAATAAACCTCTTAACATTAACGAAAGAGTACCGATAATACTGTGACGAGATCTTGCCAAAAGATAATACATTGTTATCATCTCTACTCTAAAAGAATTGTCAACTTTTCTCGAGCTCAAGCCACCTGGCGCAAAGAAGGCTATCGACCTTTCAAAATAATGATGTGAGACCGTTGGATCAAAAAACCACTTGAGATTCAATGCCCAGTCGGCATGTACTTTGAATTGTAAAGGATAGATTCCAACTTTTTCAAATACGTTCTTTTTGTAAAAAATAGCTTGATGGGCGATGTTTTTATGAAAGATTTTAGCGTCGCTAAAAATGCCATCATATTGGTGTCCTAGAACAGGACTGTTGACGTTACCATAAAGAACAAATATGTTTGATTGATCTAGAGTTCTTCTTACATCTGCCAAAACTTCTGGGTCCACTAAATAATCATCAGCTCCCAAAAAGTATAGAAATAAACCTTTACTGATGGCAATCCCTTTATTCATGGCGTCATAAACGCCTGTATCATCTTCTGAATGAATGCGAATTCTATCGTCTTTGGATTGAAACTCCTTGATTATTTCAATGGTACCGTCAGTAGATTTACCATCTAGGATCAGTATTTCAAAATCCTTAAATGATTGATCTAGAATGCTTTTTATAGCAACTTCTATAGTTGATTTGACATTGTAGGTTGGGATAATTATACTGAAAAATGGTAGCGATTGGATCATTTTTCAGTAATCGATCAAACCGTTTTTTGAACCACCTCAAACACTTCACCATCGTCACATTTGAGTGTTTTTGATGGATACTTTAGGATCAAGGCATAATCGTGGGTTGCCATGAGAATCGTATTGCCATTTTTATTGATCGTCTGGAGCACTTCCATGATTTCCACGCTGGTTTGTGGGTCCAGGTTTCCAGTAGGCTCATCTGCTATGATGAGTTCTGGGTCGTTCAATAGAGCTCTTGCAATGGCCACACGTTGTTGCTCACCACCAGAAAGCTCGTGTGGGAATTTAAAGCCTTTGGTTTTCATGCCTACTTTATCAAGAACCGCATCGATACGGTCCTGCATTTCGGTTTTGTTTTTCCAGCCAGTGGCTTTCAAAACAAACTTTAAATTGTCTTGAATCGTCCTGTCCGTAAGCAATTTGAAGTCTTGAAAGACGACGCCTAGTTTGCGACGCAGGTAGGGAATTTCGCTTTCGCGTAAGCGAGATAAATCAAAATCTACAATGCTACCTTTTCCCTTTTTAAGCGGTATGTCGCCGTACAAGGTCTTCATCAGGGAACTTTTACCGCTACCGGTTTTCCCGATGAGGTAGACAAACTCACCTTTATCAATGTTGAGGTTCACATCTTTA
Organism: Nonlabens agnitus; assembly: GCF_002994045.1. NCBI lineage: Bacteria > Pseudomonadati > Bacteroidota > Flavobacteriia > Flavobacteriales > Flavobacteriaceae > Nonlabens > Nonlabens agnitus. The sequence continues at coordinate 1,968,155 of NZ_MQUC01000003.1, read as the reverse complement.
AGGATCAAGTTGTCCCGTTGGAAGATATCGACCTCTGATAGTGAAAGCACGTGGTTTGACATAGTATTCATTTGATGGGTAAAAATACACAAAGCTGTGGATAACCTCGCGCATAATTAAATCGTAAAAGCGCCGTTAACATTGTGTAGGATTTTAATTTTACCAACTTAGACTAACGATAACTCACATGAGGAAATTTGCACTCGCAGCCCTAGCAATGGGATTCTTTACGGCTGGATTTGCCCAGCAATCCAAAATTTTTACAGACCAGTTGCGCAACTATAACACGGCAGTAGATCTCTATCAGGAAGATCAATATGTTGCGGCGCAACGTCTTTTTGAGCAGGTCATTGACCAGTCTGCAGACGAGACGATCAAAGGCAATGCGGCTTACTATGCGGCTAATTGTGCCGTGAGATTAAACCAGCGTAATGCAGATGAAATGGTGGAGAGTTTTGTAGAACAATACCCAACTTCCACAAAACGCAATAGCGCTTTTATAGACGTGGCGGATTATTATTTTGAGAACGGTGATTACCGCAAGTCTGCGCAATGGTATGAAAAGGTAGATGAGAGAAACCTTTCTCGTGAGCAAAAAACAAAATTCTACTTCAACAACGGGTACACCTTGGTACAAAGCAAGAAGTTTGATGAAGCAAAGCCATTTTTGAACAGAGTTAGTGACGATCCAACCTATGGATCGCAAGCCAAATATTACCTGGGTTACATCGCTTATGAAGGTGATGATCTGGAAACAGCAGATGAACTCTTTAGCGAGGTAGAGCAAGCGCCAGAGACAGACGATAAGCTGTCCTATTATCAGGCAGATTTAAATTATAAATTGGGACGTTTTGATGAGGCTATTGCTTTGGCACAAAAGCAAATGTCCAGTTCCAACCGTCAGGAACAATCCCAACTCAATCGTATTATAGGACAATCACTTTTCAATCAGGAAAAGTATGCGGAAGCTCTGCCTTACCTACAAGCCTATGAAGGTACTCGTGGTAAGTGGAACAACAATGATTACTATCAGTTGGGTTATACCTATTACAAACTCAACGATTTTGAAAATGCAGTTGCCACATTCAATAAAATTATTGATGGCGAGAACAAAACGGCACAGAACGCCTATTACCATCTTGGGCAGAGCTACATCAAACTCAACCGCAGCGAGGACGCACTCAACGCCTTCAAAAAAGCAAGTGAGATTGCACTTGACGAAGAAATTACCAAGGATGCCATGTACAACTATGCAAAGCTTAGTTATGAGAACGGCAATCCTTATGAAAGCGTGCCACAGGTGATCCTTAATTACATGGAAGCCTATCCAGATGCTGACAATAAGGACGAGATGAACACCTATCTCATCGACTCGTACTTTACCTCAAAGAATTATGCAGAGGCACTAGAACTTCTGGAAGATGGTCGCATAAGAGGTAATGAGAATGTGTACGGTAAAGTAGCGCTATATCACGGCCTCAATCAATTCACGGCTGGCGATTATAAAGAAGCCCAAACCAGTCTAGATAAGGCGATCAAGTATTTAGAAGAAAACGACCTCAAGAAAAAGGCAAGATTCTGGAGAGCCGAAAGTTTGTACCAACTGAATGATTTCAAGGGCGCGATTGCAGAATTTGACCGTGTCAAAAGTAGCAATGCCCGTATAGAAGAGGACGATCTGTTGGATTACGACATGGGTTACACCTATTTTAAATTGCAGGATTATGATGCCAGCATTAATGCCATGCAACGATTTGTGGCTAGTGCCAATGACCCTGTAAGAAAAAACGACGCCTACATGCGCATAGGCGATGCAAATTTTGTTTCAAAAAAATACTGGCCAGCCATCGAGTCCTATAATGAAGCCATAAAAGCTGGTGGTTCCAGCGCAGATTATGCCAGTTTCCAAAAAGGAATGTCATACGGTTTTATCCAGCGCGTGGAAAGTAAGATTGAAGAGCTCAATAAATTCTTAAGCAATTACAAAACCTCGCAATATCGCGACGATGTGATGTATGAGTTGGGAAATACCTACATCAACAACGGTCAGGTCAATAATGGTATCAAGACCTATGATCGATTGATTTCAGAGTTTCCTAACAGCCGATACACGGCACCAGCCATGATGCGTAAAGGCCTGCAGTTCTACAATGATAACAGGTTGGATGAGGCTTTGGGTGTGTTTAAGCAAGTGGCTTCAAAATATGCAGGTACGCCGCAAGCGGTTGAGGCTGTGAGCAGTGCCAGATTGGTGTACATCGATCAGGGAAAAACTGCGGAATATGCCAACTGGGTGCGCGGTCTCGATTTCATTGACGTGAGCGACAGTGAGCTGGACGACACGGCTTATGAGAGTGCAGAGCGTCCATTTTTACAGGGAAATATGAGCAGTGCGATACGCGAGCTCAACAAATATTTGGAGCAATTCCCTAACGGGAAATATGCATTGCAGGCGCATTTCAATCTGGCGCAAGCCTACTTTTCTGAAGGCAATAAAAAAGCCAGCATACCGCATTATGAGTACGTGGCAAACCGCGAGCGCAGCGAGTATTCCGAGCAGGCACTGGCGCGATTGAGTGAGTTATTCCTCAATGATGCGGTGAGCGACGGTGTGGATAGAAAGTCCGCTTTCGCGAAAGCGATACCCGTATTAATCAAACTGGAAGCCACGGCAGATTTCCCACAAAACAAGGCCTATGCACAATCCAACCTGATGAAAGCCTACTATGAAACCGAACAATACGACAAGGCTGAAAGTTATGCCAACAAGGTGTTGCGTGACAGCGGCACAGACAGTACCGTGCGCAGTGATGCAGAGGTGATCATCGCAAGATCTGCTTTCAAAAACGGTAACACGAGCGCAGCAAAAAGTGGATATGCCCAGGTGTTGAAAAGCGCGAATGGTGCCATAGCTGCAGAGGCTACCTATTACAAAGCCTATTTTGAGAATCAAGATGGCAAGCACGAGCAGGCAATCAATACCGTTCAAGGCTTATCCAAAAACTACGGTAGCTATAAATTATGGAGTGCCAAAGGTCTGGTCGTGATGGCAAAAAGCTATGACGCGACCAACCAGACGTTGAATGCCGTGACCCTACTGCAAGGCGTGATCGATAATTTCTCTCAATATCGAGAAGTAGTTGCCAACGCAAAAACCGAACTGAACCGCATCAAAGCGGTACAAGCCAAAACTAATTCTTCCATAGCTCCATCAAATAATTAATATGTTCCAGAACTTGAAATATATAACGACAGCAGTTGCTGTTGCTCTGATTGCAAACATCGCAAGCGCTCAAACAACTGAAGAGGACAAACTCAACGGTGGTACGATCACGGTTGTCAAGGCTTACGATCCATCTGTGGCAGATGCTTTTAAAGTAAAGAGTACACCACAATTAAATGACACCACAAAAATCCAGAAGAAAGCTGTTACCTACAGCATATTTTCTGTTCCTGTGGCATCAACCTTTACACCAGCAAAAGGAAAGCTGTCAAGATTGAAGCCTAGACAACGACCTACCTATTACGATAATTATGCTCGTTTGGGCTTTGGTAACTACGGCAACATTGTGGCAGAATTTGCAGGGAATATTGAAGTGGATAAAGACAGTGATTTTGGTATATTCCTCAATCACAATTCCTCTCTAGGTGGTATTGATGAGGTGCTTCTTGATGATTCTTACCTAGATACGGCATTGGACCTTTCATTTGGTCATCGATCTAGATCTGCTAGTTATAGCATCACGGCTGGCGCTAGATACCAAGGTGCAAATCTATATGGTGTGAACCCTTTCTTTACACAGCAATTGATCAATCAAGATCTGGACGACAAGGATGTAGGCGTGAATTACCTTTCTTATGGTTTGGGCGGTAATCTTGATTTCTTTGATTCGGTTTTTAAAAGTTTACAGGCTAAAGTGACTGGGATCACCAGTAATATGGATGGCAGTGAGATACGTGCGATGATTGAGCCACAGCTTGCTTTTGACATCGAGGGAACTGAAGTAGAATTGGGAGTTTCGGTAGATTATCTATCAGGTAGTTTTGATGATCAAGGTCGTTTACCAGCACAAACAAATTACTCTTATGTAAGTTCAGGGATCAATCCTAGCATCAATTTGTATGGTGATCTTTATAAAGTAGAGTTGGGCGCGACCGTGAATTACTTATCTGATATTGAAAATAGCGACGGTCAACTTAATATCTATCCAGATATTCTTGCGACCTACAAATTGTTGGATGATCAGATTATTGCTTACACCCAGATTTATGGTGGTCTGGACATGAATAGCTTGCAGCAGTTTGCAGACGAGAACGTTTTTCTAGCTCCAGCTATTGATATCAAACCTACTAACCGCGTCATCGACGCACAACTAGGTTTGAAAGGAAAAATCACCAACAACGTAGGTTATAAATTTTACGGTGGTTACAAAAAAGAGAACGACCGCTACCTCTACACTAAGGATGTAGGTCGCGTGATTGCAGCACAAGCTCCCAAGGATGAATTGGGTAACGTGTTTTTCACGGAGTATGCAGATGTTGCCACGACCTTTTTTGGTGGATCTTTGAGTGTAGACATAAGTTCTAAGTTCAATATGACGCTCAACGGTCGCAGCATGAATTATGATGTCACAAATGCTGCAGATATAGAGAACACGGCTTCACAACTTCCAGAATTCACTGCAGATGTGGTAGGAACCTATCAAATCACTGATAAGTTGGATATAGGTACAACGGTCTATTTTGTAGGGGAACGCGATGTATATAGAACTGGTTTGGGTGTGGAATCTCTGGACAGTTTTGTGGACCTTAATGTGGATGCTAATTACAAGATCAACCCTAGATTGACGGTCTTTTTGAGAGGAAACAACTTGACAGGCGGCAACTATCAATATTACTTGGACTATCCAGTGCAGGATTTACAGGTATTGGGTGGAGCGGTTTATAAATTTGATTTTTAAAAATATGTTGGCTTTCCTGTTTGCCTAAATGAAAGCGCGAAAGTGGCAATAACACAACTCTAGAGAAGGAAAAAAGAAGCTATCTATTAAGGTAGCTTCTTTTGATTTTATAGGAGATCTCAAAATTTTGTGTCTTATTTTTATGCCATGAAAAGAATCTTCTTCCTCTTAATAGTTCTAGTGCTGGTATCCTGCAGAAATGAAAATGCAGATAATTATGTCGATGCCATTTATACCAATGGTAATATCTATACTGTCGATGACGCATTCAGCGTGGCGACGGCTATGGCAGTAAAAGACGGTAAAGTCTTTGCTATCGGAACTCAAGATGAAATCGATGCTCTTAATTTGAAGTCAGATAGCATTATAGATCTAGAGGGTCAATATGTATATCCAGGGTTGATTGACGCGCATTGTCATTTTTACAGATTTGGTGAGCAATTGCAGCAAGTAGACCTGGTCGGGACGACCAGTTATCAGGAAGTACTGGATAAGGTAAAAGCCTTTCAAGACAAAAACAATAAAAGCTACATCATAGGTCGTGGTTGGGATCAAAACGATTGGGATGTCAAGGAATATCCCACAAAGGCAGAATTGACTGAACTTTTCCCCAACACACCTGTAGCTCTTACCCGTATTGATGGACATGCGATGATTGTAAATCAAGCAGCGCTTGATCTAGCAGGTATTGATGAGCAAACGGCTTTTTCAGGTGGTGATATTGAGCAAATCAATGGACAGCTTACTGGAATATTGGTGGACAATCCCATGGAATTGATAGAAAAAACTTTTCCTGCCGCAAGCCGTGAAGCCGATATCGAAGCGTTGATGGATGCTCAGGAAATCAACTTCAGCTATGGGCTGACAACGGTAGATGACGCTGGTTTGAATCGCAACACCATTGAATTGATCGATAGCCTACAACAGGCTGGATCTTTAAAAATGAAGATTTATGCTATGGTGAGCAACACACCAGAAAACCTAGATTACTATCTGGATAAAGGCATTATCAAAACCGACCGATTGAATGTTAGATCTATCAAGTTTTACGCAGATGGTGCTCTAGGATCTCGTGGTGCCGCGATGAAAGAAGAATATTCTGACCGTGAAAACCATTTTGGAGCACTCCTTAGTAGTGTGGAAGATTTCAAAAAAACAGCAGAGCGTATTGCCGCGACAGACTATCAAATGAACACACACGCCATAGGCGATAGTGCCAATGTTGTTGTTCTTAAGACGTACCGTGAATTACTCAATGATATGCCAGACAGAAGATGGCGTGTGGAGCACGCGCAAATCATTAGTCCAGCAGATTTTGAATATTTTGATCGCGATAGGATTTTACCATCGGTACAACCTACTCATGCCACAAGTGATATGTACTGGGCTCAGGATCGAGTAGGTGCAGAGCGCATTAAAGGTGCCTATGCCTATCAAAAATTGTTGGATCAGTCAGGAATGCTCGCTTTGGGAACTGATTATCCTGTAGAACAGGTCAATCCTTTTTTAACTTTTTATGCCGCAGTTGCCAGACAGGACACCACTGGTTATCCTGAAGGTGGTTTTAATCCGCAGGATGCTATCTCTCGAGAAGATGCTTTGCGAGGCATGACTATCTGGGCAGCTTATTCCAATTTTGAAGAAGAGGAAAAAGGAAGTCTGGAAAAAGGAAAATCGGCAGATTTCATGATTCTTAAGGAAGACCTCATGAACATGCCGATTCAAAATGTGCCCAACCTTAAAGTAGTTGGAACTTATATCAATGGTGAAAAGGTTTATTGAGCCTCTTCTATTTTGTCAATTTCATCCGGAGTCGTGTGATCTTGGGATATTTTCCAGTCTAGATAACGGTGTAGGTCTGAATCTATCCAGCCCACAACAATTGTCAGTACGGTAATGTCATCTATATAACCCAACCCAGGAATAAAATCTGGAATAAGGTCATAGGGACTAATTACGTACAGCAAAGAACCACCTATGGCAGCAATAGTAAACCATGGTACTGCAGTATAAACACCTTTACGGTAATCCTTGATCATCATCATCATAACATCGACGAGTTTGTAATACTTTTTAAGCATTTTGACCGTCGACATAAGAAAGGACAGTTTTCCTTCTCTTTTGATCACCTCGTCCACATCTTCTGTGGTGGTTTCATTAGTTTTTTCCAGCACATAGTCTTGGTCTGGTGTAAAAAAATCTTTCAGATTCATGTTGCAAAAATTTGGTTGAAATCCTTGAACGATTTGAATTCCAGCGCATTTCCGCTAGGATCTTTGAAGAACATCGTGGCCTGCTCGCCCGGTAATCCTTCAAATCGTATGTAGGGCTCGATTATAAATTCGATGTTTTTGTTTTGTAACGCTTTCGCGAAAGCGTGGAAATCATCCCATTCCAGTACCACACCAAAATGAGGAACTGGTACAGACTTTCCATCTACAGCGTTGGAAACCTCTGGTGCAATATTGTCGCTCACGTGAATGACGAGTTGGTGGCCAAAGAAGTCAAAGTCCACCCAATGGTCACTACTGCGGCCTTCTTTCATGCCCAAGGTGTCACGGTAAAATGCTCTGGTGGTAGTGATTTCCCTCACGGGAATCGCTAGGTGAAATGGTGTTAGACTCATGTTCTAAATGTATAAAAAAAGCCGTCCTTGTAAGAAACGGCTTAGGTTAATGTATTCTCAATATTAGAGGATGCCATCCACGATGCCGTACTCAACGGCCTCGTCTGCGCCCATCCAATAATCACGGTTAAAGTCCTTCATCACCTTTTCAAAGCTTTGTCCACAATTATCTGCTAGGATTCGTGCGCTAAGTTCCTTGGTTTTGAGGATCTCTGTAGCTGTGATTTCAAGGTCTGCACCGGTACCACGAGCGCCGCCACTAGGTTGGTGAATCATCACACGGCCGTGTTTTTGTATAAATCTTTTTCCTTTGGCACCACCAGAAAGTAGAATACTTCCCATTGAAGCTGCCAGACCACTACAAACAGTACTTACTGGGCTGCTTATTTGTTGCATGGTGTCATAGATGGAAAAACCAGCAGTGACATAACCGCCTGGACTGTTGATTACAAAAGTGATTTCTTCATTACTTAAGGAATCCAGATACAATAGTCTGTCAACACAGTGTCTCGCGGTACGGTCATCTACCATTCCCCAAATGAACAACTTGCGTTGCTCAATGAATTTTTCATCTATTTTATCCTGGAGTTTTATCGCTTTACTCATTCAATTTTTGTTTGGTATAAAAATAAGAAAATATAGGTTGGCAGCTGTTGTAATGATCTTAAATGGTTTCATCTCGGTCACCATATTCATTCTTGTAGATTTTAATCAAAAGTAAAAACAAGCTTATCAATAAAGGACCAAAAATAAGTCCTATAAATCCAAATAATGGAACACCTATCACCACACCGATTAAGGTAATCAAAGGATGAATATCAGCTAGCTTTTTTTGAACGATGAGTCTAAATAGATTGTCTGTAGAGCCCACTACCACAGCACCGTAAATTAGAACACCTATGGCAGCTTCTGTATTTCCTTGAGCCAATAGCAATATGACTACTGGACCTATACCTAAGGCAGTCCCAACAAAAGGGATCATACTACCTATCACTGTAACCCCAAACCAGAAAAATGGATTCTCCACTCCAAATATGTAATATCCAATCAAAGCTACAGCACCTTGCATAATGGCTACTAGTGGTATGGCAATGGCGTTGGATTTTACCAGATCAATACTTTCCTTGCCTATAGCTTCTATGTTTTTCTTTTTGAGTGGCAGATATCTTAGGGTAGCGTTTTGCCATGTTTTCCTTTCAACTAGCATATAATATAAAATGAAGAACATAACACCTACCGCAATAAATATGGTCAAACTGGAGCTGGCAAAGTTGCTAAACACGTAAGAAAGCGTACTTTTTACTTGATCTCCATTTATGGCTGGAATCACATCAAAACCAACATATTCTTCAATCTGCACGATTTGAGCCTTGATTTGTTCTGTAATTTTATCACTGTTTGCGAGCGCATCTTTGATCTGCGAGGTAAACATCAAAGCCAATCCTGCAATAGGTAATAGGATGACGATAATACTCACTACGAGTAATAATGTTGCTGCTATCCACGGTTTCCATCCTTTTTTTTCAAAGAATCGTTGCGCAGGAACGAGTAAGACATAAAGAGTTACGGCGGCAAGTACACCACCTAAATAGGGCAACATCTCATAAATAATTAACACTGCTGCCATCAGGAGTGTTAACACTACAAAAATCTGTCTTATGATGCTGGCTGGTATTTTTTTGTTCATTCTAGTTGTTCCGTAGGGCTTCTATAAGTTCTTGCTTATTCATTTTGGAACGCCCATCGATACCTACTTTCTTGGCTTGTTGGTATAGATCTTCTTTGGTTCGATCCTCGTATTTCTTGGCTTCACCACCTTTTTCTCCGCTATCAGGCGTGTTGGCGATACGTGCCGCTTTTTCTTGAGAGTAGCCTTTATCTCTTAAGGCTTCATACTGGTCTTCGTTTTTGATGCTAGGTCTGCCCATCTTTTTATTTTAAAGATACTGTGAACCTTGAGCTATTTTTCCTATAAAAAGGCTAAGATTTGATCAACGACTTCTGGAGTATGCAGACTGTGGCCACCAGTTTTGGAAGTGTAAGTGGATGCATTTTTCAATCTAGAGGCAATAGATGGCATACTTTCATAACTTACAATCGCGTCCTGCTTACTATGAATAAGAAGCACTTGTGCATTAATATCTTGCACAAAATCTGCAGAATTAAACTCTGAAATATGGAAACCATACGTTTTGAGCAATAAGTCATCAATGGCTTGATAGACCTTATTGTTGAATCCAGTCAATTTTTGATATCCATTCATAATCTTGTCAAAGCGATCTGGACCACCCAACAAAATAATTTTTTCTATAAAATCATGAGGATGTTGAGACTCTTGATAAATTGTCGCCATGGCACCAACACTATGGGCGATGATGATTTCTGGCTGGTATAGTTCTATGACCTTTTTAATTTCTCTAGAATATTTCACAGCTGTAAAGTCTGTGCCACTTGACGCACCATGGGCCGGCGCATCTATAGAAATGATATTATAATCTAGTTCACGCAATGGATCAATCAAGTACTTCCATCGCCAAGAATTGGATTCCCAACCATGGATCAGTAAGATGGTTTTCCCTTGACCTTTCCAATGGTACAGTTGTACAAAGCCCTCTTCTGTAATCAGTTTTTGTTTTCTTGCCGTGTTTAAAAATTCGTTTTGGAACGGCTGTATTTTTCCTGCTCGTGGATGGCTAAACACGTGCAACGCCTTTTTTCCAGCTTTCTCTTGAGAGAACAACGAGATGAGGTTAAAATAAAAGCCGTACAGTTTAGGTACGGCTTTGTTTAAAAAACTTTTAAGCATAATATGAGATTACCAACTTATGAAAACGTACTCTGGTTTTGCGGTATCAGGAATCATCGTTTTCTCAATTGTTGCGCTTACGTCATAAGTGACTTCCGCAGGTAATTCTTCCTTGTCGATTGTGAAATAAAAATTTTGTTCGTCTACCCAGATCACGGCGCTGTTGATCATGTTGTCAATACTGCTCACTTTGTAGGTGTCGCTAATGGTTTTAAAATCGCTGTCGATGCTTATACCTTCTGCAGTGACATATCTATTGTCTCTTACTCTAATATTTTCAATAGTTGAGGTGCTATCAGATTCATAAGGCGTTAATGACAATAAATGCTTGCCACCTTTTTCATAGATCTCAATAACGTTGGGACCATTGGCATATTCATCGTCTTGAACAGGATTTACAATGCTGTCCATTGCAAAAAGGCTGTCGATTTGATACACCATAGCATCTTTGGTCAACATTCCTATGCGGTCCTTGTTCCATTCAAATGGGTCCTGTTCTTCCGCGCAACTGGCTAGAACGGTAATGGTAACTAGTATAAAAAGTAACTTTTTCATATAAAATTTTAAGGTTGTAAAATTACGTTGACTGTTGGGACTAGCCAATTATAAAATGGTTTGTTTAAGGCAAAAGATTTGGAGAGTTTCGCTTTCGCGAAAGCGGAATATTCTACCACCATTACTTCAACGCCTTACCTAGAATTCCCATCACGCCACGAATGAAGGTAGCGCTGGTGAGCACTTTGATAATGGGGTTTTGTCGAGTGCTTCTTCTGCCTGATGAGCTTGAACTGGAAGTTCTGGCACGTTCTTTTTGAGCCTTTTCCTTGATCTCATCCTCGTGGGCTTGATCCATTTTTTCCTGAAGCATTTCCTCGGCGCTCTCGCGGTTGATGGACTCATTGTATTTGTCTGTCAATTCAGAGTCTGCAATGAGGTCGTCCAGTTCACGATTTGTCAAAACGTCCATGCGACTTTCTGGTGCACGTAGCAGTGTTGCCGCTAGCGGGCTAGGTCGTCCTTTCTCATCCAGAGCAGATATCAAGGCTTCACCTATTCCTAGTGAGGTCAATACTTCTGCAGTGTCATAATATTCTGTGATGGGATAGTTTTGTGCCGTGAGTTTGATGGCTTTGCGATCTTTGGCAGTAAAGGCACGCAAGGCATGCTGCACCTTGAGACCCAACTGGCTCAAGACGCCTTCTGGTATATCGGTAGGGTTTTGAGTAACAAAATATAGACCGATGCCTTTTGAGCGAATCAGTTTTACGATACTTTCAATCTGATCCAGTAATGCCTTGCTGGCATTGTCAAAAATCAAATGTGCTTCATCAATAAATAAAACCAATTCAGGACGGTCGCTGTCACCTTGCTCTGGGAACGTGCTGTAGATTTCGGCAAGTAGGCTTAACATAAAGGTCGAGAATAATTTAGGCCGGTCCTGAATGTCTGTGAGGCGTATGACGTTGACATAGCCGTCACCATTCTTATCCTTGCGTACCAAGTCTTTCACTTCAAAACTGCGCTCGCCAAAAAACAATTCGGCGCCCTGTTGTTCCAGCTCGACTAGTTTACGCATGATCGCACCAGTAGATGAGGTTGATATGCGTCCATATTCTGCCTGGAATTCGTCCTTACCGGCACCCGTTGCAAATTGAAGCACCTTTTTTAGATCTCTAAGATCCAGTAATGGCAATTTGTTGTCATCACAATATTTAAATACAACGCTTATGATTCCGGCTTGTGTTTCTGTCACATCCAGAATTCTAGATAGCAATACTGGGCCGAACTCGCTCACCGTGGCTCTCATGCGCACACCATCCTGTTCAGAAATGGTCATAATTTCTGTTGGGCTGGCTCTCTTTTTAAAGTCCAAGCCTATGGTCGCGTGGCGTTCGTCAATCTTCGGGTGGCCATCGCTAGCGGCAGCGATACCAGAAAGATCACCTTTAATATCCATCAATAATGATGGCACTCCTTGCTGCGATAATTGCTCTGCAATGATTTGTAAAGTTTTGGTTTTACCAGTTCCAGTTGCACCAGCGATCAAACCATGGCGGTTCATGGTTTTTAAAGGGATTTTTACATGTGCTCCTGTGATGGCGGTTCCATCCAGCATCGCGGCTCCCATGATGATGCTATCACCTTTGGGACTATAACCTTCTTCAATGCTTTTTACAAAATCTACTTTTCTGGACATAGGTAAAGCTTTGAAACAAAAGTAAAAGAAAAAAGAGCCTGTTTAAAGGCTCTTTTTTCTTGAATGGTAAATGTGGAACAGATTTACAGTTTGATAATACCGATATTTACAAAATCACCGATTAGGTCTGCATTAGTCGGGTTGGATAAATAATATTGAACTTCAATAATGTCACCTGCATTATAATAATTTTGAAATACTCCAGAGGTTCCCCAATATTGATCTCCTGATGGTATACGTGCATAACCTCTAGATAAGTACCCATTCCTACCTCCATTTTTAAAAACCGCGAGGATATATTTGTTATCACCAGCTTTAAAATTTCTAACCGAAACTCCAGCAGATATTTGGTATACTCCGGCTTTCTTTACTTGAATTCTACCATCTGAAAGGACTTCAAACACATCTGTATCTATTGATTCAATGTCAGATGCTGTCGCACCTACAGGAATGTTTTGAAAAGTGCTATTCCCTTTCAGGCTTATATTTCCGTTGATGTTTCTGTATAGGGTTACGTTAGGAATGACCGTAGCGTTTGGTTTTGTAGTATCAAATAGAACCCATTTGGACCCATCATAAAGAGCTAATGAATCAAAATCTAAGAAAAAGGCAATAGAGCCTTCTAACGGATTGGTAATTAATGCTGCCTGAGCAGAAGTCATTCTGGGTGGAACAAAAGTTCCAGTTGTACTGTCAATTTGTAGAACAGAGGACGGATCTGGATTTACAGTGTTAATTCCTACTTGGCAAAATGATAGAAGGCTAAACAGAGATATGAAAAAAAATAGCAGTTTACTTTTCATCGGTTTATTAATTGTTTGCGTCGAACAAACATAATTGATTTTGTCGGTTTGCTTTTTAACTTATGTTAATCACAGATGAATTACTTTAGGCTTGAAGGTTTTTTCTGAACAGCTAATGAATTATTTTTGCAGCCGCATGAAAGACACGATTGAAAATAAGGTAGATGCTGGGGTAATGTTGCCACTTATGGAAGAATTCTACACCATTCAAGGTGAAGGATTCCATACAGGTACGGCAGCATATTTTATAAGAATAGGTGGCTGTGACGTTGGTTGCCACTGGTGCGATGTAAAGGAAAGCTGGAATGCCGAAACGCATCCACCTACAGCCATCGAGCACATTGTGGAAAATGCAGATAAATGGAGCAAGACTATTGTGATCACTGGCGGCGAGCCGCTCACTTGGAACATGCAACCGTTGACCAATGCGCTTAAGGATCGTGGCATGACGGTGCATATCGAGACCAGTGGTGCATATCCATTGACGGGAACCTGGGACTGGATTTGCCTATCTCCCAAAAAGGTGAAAATGCCCGTTCCAGAAATCTATAAAGAAGCAAACGAGCTTAAGGTAATTGTGTATAACAAGAATGATTTCGCTTTCGCGAAAGCGGAATCTCAAAAAGTAACTTCTTCATGTCAATTATTCCTGCAGCCAGAATGGTCCGTGCGGGAAAAAATGATCCCATTGATCACGGAATTTGTCATGGAAAACCCAGAATGGCGCGTGTCTCTACAAACGCACAAATATTTAAATATTCCCTAGTTAGCGGCCACGTCAAAGTGTAGACTGGCGATGCGATCGTCCCAACCCATAAAGATGGTGCCGCCGTCAATCTCATCAATAATCCTGATGGAGAAATTCTCAATGGTTTCTGGAGCTGGCGATACCTTCATGTCGGTCGTGAAAATATCATATTGATTGTCATATCTCGTTCCCCATTGGGTAGTCTGACTGTTCAAGATAAATTTCCAGTTCTCTTCTCCTGGAATTGTGAAAATACTGTAGGTGCCTGCCTCGACAAGTTCATCATTAATGGTCACATCTTTGTAAAAAGTAATTTCAGTAGCTTCATTGGCTCCGGTTCTCCATACCTGACCGTAGGGAACCAACTCGCCAAAAACGACTCTATCGCGCTTTGCTGGCCTGCTGTAAATAATGCGGGCAATCGCTGCCTGATCATCACCTCGATACATCACTACATCCAGCGGACTTTTGTCCAAGCCGGAAAAGGCGAGGTCCTGAGAATTTGATAATTGACTAAGAAACAATAGGCTGAAAAGCAGAATGAAATATTTCATAATGAGGTCGTTTTTATCACAACCAAAATTCATCAATAATATTGCCGTCCGTTATTAATAATTTGTTAATAACTTAAGCAGTCGAATAGCGCCTAACAACCTATAAACACTAATGGTTCACTATATTTGTTTATTACGCATTATAGCAAAATTTACTAGGATTTATGAGCGAGGATAACAAGAAAAATTACGGTGCCGATCAGATTCAGGCGCTTGAAGGAATGGAGCACGTGCGCATGCGTCCATCCATGTATATTGGAGATGTGGGAACCCGTGGTTTGCACCACTTGGTTTATGAAGTAGTCGATAACTCTATTGATGAGGCGCTAGCCGGTCATTGTGATAATATCGAGGTAATTATAAATGAGAATAACAGCATCACGGTAACTGATGATGGTCGTGGTATCCCAGTAGATATCCACAAGAAAGAAGGAGTTTCTGCACTACAAGTGGTAATGACTAAAATTGGTGCTGGAGGTAAATTTGACAAAGACTCTTATAAAGTTTCTGGTGGCTTGCACGGTGTAGGTGTAAGTTGTGTGAACGCACTTTCTGATCACTTGAAAGCAACCGTTTATCGCGATGGAAAAATTTACGAACAGGAATACGAGCGCGGTAAGGCGATGTATCCTGTTAGAGAAGTAGGAACTACAGATAAAAGAGGTACGGTAATCACCTTCTTGCCAGATCGCAGCATCTTCCAACAAACCACGGAATATAACTACATCACTCTTGCAAACAGACTGCGTGAGCTATCCTTTTTAAATAAAGGAATTCGCATCGTTCTGATTGATAGAAGAGTTAAGGATGAGAATGGAAACATCATTGAAGAAGTATTCCAGTCTGAAGAAGGATTGAAGGAATTTATCCGCTTCCTAGACGATACACGCCAGCCTATTATTGCAGACGTGATCTCTATGGAAGGTGAAAAGAATGACATTCCAGTTGAGGTAGCCATGATCTACAACGACAGTTATTCTGAAAACCTACATTCTTATGTCAATAACATCAATACCCATGAAGGTGGTACGCACCTAAGCGGTTTCCGTCGTGGATTGACAACAACACTCAAGAAATATGCTGACGCCTCAGGTCTATTGGACAAACTGAAGTTTGATGTTTCAGGAGATGACTTTAGAGAAGGTTTGACAGCGATTATTTCTGTGAAGGTTCAAGAACCTCAATTTGAAGGTCAGACGAAAACGAAATTGGGTAACCGTGAGGTCACTAGTGCAGTTTCTCAAGCGGTTTCCACCATGTTGGAAGACTATCTTGAAGAAAACCCAGCTGACGCCAAAACTATTGTCCAAAAGGTGATTCTTGCCGCAACCGCCAGGCACGCAGCTCGCAAGGCCCGTGAAATGGTACAGCGCAAGACAGTCATGAGTGGTGGTGGATTGCCAGGAAAGCTTTCTGACTGTTCAGAAACTGATCCAGAAATCTGCGAGGTATTTCTAGTTGAAGGTGACTCCGCAGGTGGAACGGCAAAAATGGGTCGCGACCGTAATTTTCAAGCTATCATGCCATTGCGTGGTAAAATCTTGAACGTGGAAAAAGCGATGCAACACAAGGTCTTTGAAAATGAAGAGATCCGTAATATTTATACAGCATTAGGAGTTACCATTGGAACTGAGGAAGATTCCAAAGCGTTGAACCTGGACAAACTACGTTACCACAAGGTAGTCATCATGTGTGATGCAGATATTGATGGTTCGCACATTGCAACATTGATCTTGACCTTCTTCTTTAGATACATGAGAGAATTGGTAGAGAAAGGATACGTCTATATCGCCACGCCTCCATTGTATCTTCTTAAAAAAGGAAACAAAAAACGATACGCATGGTCCAATAAAGAGCGTGATGAAATCAATGAAGAATTTGGTGGATCTGCTGCCATACAGCGTTACAAAGGTCTAGGAGAAATGAATGCAGATCAATTATGGGATACGACCATGAATCCTGAATTCAGAACCCTTAGACAAATCACCATTGAAAACTTGCCAGAAGCAGATAGAGTTTTCTCCATGCTTATGGGTGATGAGGTACCGCCACGACGTGAGTTTATTGAAAAGAACGCTATTTATGCCAACATCGACGCATAACATCCAGCTTATTTAAAAAGTAAAAATCCTGACTCTAAACTAGAGTCAGGATTTTTTCGTTTATGAAATAACCCTCAAGCCACCACTATGAAAAAATATATTGTTGCCCTAACAATCTTATTGACATCAACGTATTCCAACGCACAGGATGGACTTTCTGAAGTTCTTGCTGCTGGACTGGACGCAGCAACCTCATTTACCAACTCTTATGCAGAACCAGCTGCCAAAGCCTTTTCCTATAATCTATCTGCTGGATGGTATGATGACGCTCGAGCCTTGCCAAAAGGAAAATTCAATGTCACTTTAAGAGCGCAGGCTACTTTTTCTAGTGACGATGAAAAATCTTTCCTATTAGATCCTGCCGTGTATGAAGGACTGATTCAAAATTCGTACGACAATACTAACAGTCCACCTGCAAATATTCGTGTCACTTTTGGTGATGGCAGCATTACGCCACGATTGATTGCTACTGCTTTAGGAGAGAATGATCCATCTCAGTCACTGGTGGTTATTTCTACAGATCGCACCACGGGCATTGAAACCAGCCGGTCGGTTATTGAATTACCGCAAGGATTGGGCAATGCTGGAGTGGACGTGGTACCATCGGCTTTTTTACAGGCTGGATATGGATTGGGCGCTGGACTGGAATTGAAGGCCAGATTTGTACCTAAAATACAGATCGACGAGGCAGAAATCGCCATATACGGTGGTGCTGTACAGTGGCAGTTGACAGAAGTTTTGGACAAAAATGATGTGCTGCCGGTGGAGGTTTCTGTTTTGGCAGGTTACAGCATATTGGATGCCCTGTATGATTTTGAGGATGGCGCCGTGGTCGATGGCTTGGACCAGCGACTGGAAACAAAATCGGGTAGCTTTACATTATCATTAATTGCAGGAACAGACTTTAAAGTGCTCAATTTTTATGGTGGACTCAATTACAACGCTGGCACCACACAGACAGATTTGCTGGGAACGTACACCGTTCGCAATTCGGGCAGTATCTTCCCGGTATCCCAAACTTTTGAAGATCCCATAACGGTAAAAACGGACGTGAGCTCCATGCTGGGCACGGTCGGGACTAAGCTTACATTAGGTTTTTTCCAGGTCGACGCGAGCTACACACTGGGCGCGTTTGATACGGTCAA
Organism: Nonlabens agnitus; assembly: GCF_002994045.1. Classification (NCBI taxonomy): domain Bacteria; kingdom Pseudomonadati; phylum Bacteroidota; class Flavobacteriia; order Flavobacteriales; family Flavobacteriaceae; genus Nonlabens; species Nonlabens agnitus. The sequence continues at coordinate 1,950,213 of NZ_MQUC01000003.1, read as the reverse complement.
CGGTGCTATTGCCTTCAAATTTTAGCAGTTACCTCAAAAATTTATGGGTAAGACCGACGCAACCTTTGAGATAGATTTAATTATTAATAAATACGATTTCAATATCTTTAAGGCTTAAAAGAAATTCGCTTTCGCGAAAGCGAGATAATTAATCATCAATAAACACATTTTATGAAAGTTACCGTAGTAGGAGCAGGCGCAGTAGGCGCGAGTTGTGCAGAATATATCGCCATCAAGAATTTTGCTAGCGAAGTTGTTTTGCTGGATATCAAAGAAGGTTTTGCCGAAGGTAAAGCGATGGACCTGATGCAAACCGCATCACTTAATGGTTTTGACACTAAGATTACTGGTGTGACCAACGATTATTCCAAGACTGCAGGTAGCCATATTGCCGTCATCACTTCAGGAATACCGCGCAAGCCTGGTATGACCCGTGAAGAGTTGATAGGAATCAATGCTGGGATCGTGAAATCGGTTTCTGAGAGTATCGTAAAGGAATCACCAGACGTGATTTTGATCGTGGTTTCCAACCCGATGGATACCATGACTTATCTGGCACATCAATCTACAGGATTACCTAAAAATCGCATCATAGGAATGGGCGGCGCACTGGATAGTGCCCGTTTCAAATACAGACTGGCAGAAGCTCTTGAAGCTCCTATTTCTGACGTTGATGGAATGGTGATAGGTGGTCACAGTGATACGGGTATGGTGCCATTGACCAGACTTGCGACACGCAACAGTGTCCCGGCAAGTGAGTTCTTAAGTGAAGACCGCTTGAATCAAGTTATGGAAGACACTAAAGTAGGTGGAGCTACATTGACTAAATTATTGGGAACAAGCGCATGGTACGCACCAGGTGCCGCAGTTTCTGGACTGGTACAAGCGATTGCCTGTGACCAGAAGAAGATTTTCCCATGTAGTACGTTGCTAGATGGTGAGTACGGTTTGTCTGATCTTTGTATAGGTGTTCCAGTGGTATTGGGCGCTAATGGTATTGAGAAGATCGTGGAGATCGACCTATCAGACGAAGAAAAAGAACACCTGCACAAGAGTGCCGAAGGTGTGAAGGCGACCAACGCATTGTTGTAAAGACCTTTCCTTAAATAATTGAAACCGCTCATTTTGGGCGGTTTTTTTATGTCCAGATTTGAGCGACGGTAATATGAAAGTTGTTACTAGCTGGGATTGTGGAATGTACGCTTTCGCGAAAGCGATGACCACACAAGCCTACAAATAAATTTTAAAACGTTGTTTTCCAGTAGGGTTGCGATTTAAATTTTAATTGCTAGAAGATGCTCGAAAGCCTATATTTGCTCGTTCAAATTTTAACAACAATTAAAGATTTAAAGAATGCAAAATAAAGGACTGATCAGATTCTTTGCGATCATTTTTGCAATTGTGAGTATCTATCAACTTACGTACACTTTTATTACCAACAAAGTTGAGAATGATGCAGAGGCTTATGCTGAGAGAATCGTGGATGCAGACGCGCCTAATTCTTCATCGCTTATCGAGGAAGCTAGAAAGAGATATCTAGATTCTGTAGCGAGCAAGGACGTTTGGGGTGGCTACACCACGTATGCTGGTGCAAAGGATAATGAGCTTAAAAAAGGTCTGGACCTTAAAGGTGGTATCAATGTGATCCTTCAAATCTCTGTTCGTGACCTATTAATAGGTATGGCAGATGGTTCTACTGATGGAGACTTCCGTACCGCACTGGATCGTGCAGATGAGCGCATCAAGGATGGACAGCAAAGCTATTATGACTACTTCATTGAAGAGTTCAACGCTATAGATGGTGCACAGCTAGCTTCTCCAGATATTTTTGCCAATCAAGAAATGGAAGGCCGTATTGACTTTGATATGTCAAATGGTGATGTTGAGCCTATCTTGAGAGAAGAGCTACAGTCATACATGGTGAGTGCTTTTGATGTATTGAGAAAGCGTATCGATAAATTTGGTACGACTCAGCCTAACATCCAGCAGCTAGGAAACACGGGACGAATCCTGATCGAGATGCCTGGTGAAAGAGACATTAAGCGTGTTGAGCAGTTGCTTGTAGGTACGGCTTTGTTAGAATTCTGGCATGTGTATAAAGCTGGAGATTTAAATCCATATTTATATGCGGCAGACACTTACTGGGCAGATAAGATTGCCAGTGAAAAAGGTGATGTTGTTACAGATTCAACGGCTGTTGAGCAAGTAGCTGATACAATTGCTGTACAAGAAGAACAAGACAACTCTTTAGAGTCTCTTTTAAATGATAATGAGATTGATAGCGAAGACCCTATTGATGAACTTGATGAGGCACAATATGATGCCAACCCAATCCTTTCTAGAGTACTTGCTCCAGGACGACCTGATGGTCCTATCATCGCTACTTTTAGAGCAGCAGATCAAGAGTTGATCCAAGGCTACCTTGATGATCAACAAGCAAGAGCAAAATTAAATCCAGCACAACGCTATGTGAAATTTGCTTGGGGACGACCTGAGTTGAATGACGAGTTGGGTTATGAACTGATCGACCTTTATGCGATACGTTCCAATGCGCAAGGTGAGGCTCCACTTTCTGGTGGCGTTATTACTAATGCAAAGCAAGATTATGACATCAACGGTAAAGTAATCGTTAGTATGTCCATGAATAGTGAAGGTGCAAAAGTTTGGGAAGAAATGACCACCGAAGCCTTCCAAAACCAAACACAAGTTGCGGTTGTTCTTGACAACACGGTTTACAGTGCACCAGGAATCAACGATGGTCCTATCGCTGGCGGTAACAGCCAGATATCTGGAGACTTTAGTGTTGCAGAGGCAGAAGATCTTGCTACCGTTCTTAAAGCTGGTAAACTTCCTGCAAGGGCAGAAATTATCCAGAAAGAAATCATAGGCCCATCATTAGGTCAAGAAGCGATCAACGCTGGTTTATGGTCATTTGCTATTGCTTTGTTGTTGGTATTGGTATGGATGTTCTTCTATTATGGTAGAGCTGGATTGTATGCAGATATCGCATTGTTGGTCAACATTCTTTTCATCTTTGGTGCATTGGCATCCTTTGGTGCGGTATTGACCTTGCCTGGTATTGCGGGTATCGTATTGACCATAGGTATATCGGTAGATGCTAACGTACTGATCTTTGAAAGAATACGAGAAGAGCTGGCAAAAGGTAAATCACAGGCAGACTCCATCAAAGATGGTTTCAATAATGCCTTGAGTTCTATTCTAGATGCTAACATCACGACCTTCTTGACGGCAGCGATTCTTTACATCTTTGGTACTGGACCTATCCAAGGTTTTGCAACTACTTTGATGATAGGTATCCTGACATCATTGTTTACCGCGATCTTTATCACGAGATTATTTATTGACGGTTACGGTAAAAACGGTAAGTCACTAGCATTTACAACCAGCTTCACTAAAACCTGGTTTACCAACATCAATATCGATTTCCTTAAGAAAAGAAAGACCGCTTACATTGTTTCTGGATTCTTGATTATCGCGAGTATCATTTCTCTTGCGACCTTGCAGTTAAACTTTGGTATCGACTTTACAGGTGGTCGTAAGTACACGATACGTTTTGAGCAGGATATGAATGCGACTGAGGTAACCAGCATATTGAGCAGTCCAGAAGTATTTGGAAGTGCCGAAGCTAAAACTTATGGAGCAGAGAATCAGCTAGCAATCAGTACCAAGTATAAGATCGATGGCGAGGACAGTGAAGTAAGCGCAGAAATTGAGGAGAAGCTATTCAACTCCTTGAAGCAATTCTTCCCAGCAGACTTGACCCAAGAGGAATTTGCAGATGTAAGTGAAGTGGACAAGGATTATGGTATCATGTCTAACTTCCAGGTAGGACCTACTATTGCAGATGATATCTTGACAGGATCCCTTTATGCGATCTTTGGATCGTTGATCGTGGTATTCCTTTACATCTTGATACGTTTCCGTAGATGGCAATTCTCCTTAGGTGCGGTAGCGGCAGTATTCCATGATGTGATTATCGTATTGGGTGTATTCTCAGTGACTTATAAAATCATGCCATTTAACATGGAGATTGACCAGGCATTTATCGCTGCGATCCTGACGGTAATAGGTTACTCACTCAATGATACGGTGGTTGTGTTTGATAGAATTAGAGAGTTCATTGCAGAGAAGACTAATTGGGAATTCGGTCGTACCGTGAATGGTGCGATAAGCAGCACCATCTCTAGGACCTTGAATACTTCCTTGACCACGTTGATCGTACTATTGGCGATCTTCATCTTTGGTGGTGAATCTATTAGAGGTTTCATGTTTGCATTGATTATAGGTGTGGTTGTAGGTACGTACTCATCGGTATTCATCGCGACTCCTATCATGTATGACTCATTGAGAAAGACTAAAGACAGACCTAGAAAAGCAATTCCAGAGAAGGAAGCGTAATAGTCTAATTATAAATACATAAAGCCCGAACATCTTGTTCGGGCTTTTTTATGCGTTGATTACAGGTTTTGATGTGGTTCGCTTTCGCGAAAGCGAATTAAATTAAGCTATAATAAAATAAAGATTTAATCTTTTTATTTACTGGTCTAAAATTCTATTGGCACATTCATAAAAAAGTCAGAATAAAATTTTTAGGATTTCATTTAAGGGTCTATGTTTGACGACTAACTAAAATTAAATTAAAATGAAACAAACAAAACAATTTTTGGCACTCGTAGCTCTTGTAGTTTTATTATCATCCTGCTATGCCCAAACTATGGTAGTGGGTCAAGGTGCGCAAGGTAATACGACGGTTTCTCAATGGAATCACTACTTAATTGGTGGTCTTGCTCCTATCGATGTGAGTAAGCCAGAGGAGATGGCAGCGGGTAAAGAAGACTATACCGTAGAGACAAAACACTCTTTCGTAAATGGTCTGTTGAATGTGATAACTTTTGGTATCTATACACCTACAACTACAACAGTTAAATATTAATGCTTTTAAGAGTCCTTTTTTTTATACTAGTTTTTGTGATTCTTAGATCTGTTTACGTCTCAGTAAGACTGCTAAGTTTCAATGTTCAAAACCTAAATGATTACGGAATGGGCACTTTGATTGGGCATTTAATCTTAATTGCCGTTTTGACGCTGATTACAATTCTCTTGGGAAAAAGAATCTGGCGTAAAAACTAAAAAAAAAGAGCCTCTCATGAGGCTCTTCTATATTTTTATGGGTTCCTAAATAATCTAGTCCTCACGCTTGATCCAGCTCTCAGGTCTAAACATGAGTAGTAAACCTAATAGGATAAATGGGATACTCAACATTTGTCCTGTATTGAGGCCAAAAATAAAGTTCTCGCCACCTTCTACCTGCTTGATCTTCACAAACTCAATAAAGAATCTCGCTACAAATAAGCCCACAAAAAACAATCCTAGCAAGTAGCCTACTTTCTGTTTTTTGTCCGTTTTCCAGTAAACAAAATAAAGTAAAACGAAAAGCGCTACATAGCACAACGCTTCATAAATCTGCGATGGGTGACGCCATGGTATGGACTCCAATAACGTTGCATATTGCGGATCGTTGACCACAGCCTCAATAGCCTTATCGGTATCCTTGATTCCTGTGGCGTAGAGCGCATCGCGCACCGCAGGATCTGAAGTGTCTCTTACAAATTTAAATGCCCAATCCACATCAGTTACCTTACCTACAATCTCACTATTAAGCAAGTTACCCATACGCACAAAAGCACCACCTATGGCGGTAGGAATGACAATACGGTCCAGGATCCAGAACATATGCTTTTTCAAATGCTTGCGACTGTAGAAATACATAGCAATCATGATACCTATAGCTGCTCCATGACTGGCCATTCCAGCAAAACCGGTCCACTCAAAAGGGCTCAGTTTGAAAGGGAGAAAGACGTGTAGTGGGTCTGTGAACAATACTTCTGTTTCATAGAATAAATAGTGACCTATACGTGCACCTGCAAGACAGCCTATGACCGTGTACATAAATAAAGGATCCAATTTCTCATGGCTGATACCATCCTTTGTAAAAATGGGCTTGATGATGTACCATCCCAAAACAAAGGCAACCACATAAGAAAGGCTGTAAAAATGAATGGTAAAAAACCCTAGGTCTATACCTTCTAACGGATTCCAAATGACTTTAAGTGGTAACATGTATATGGTTTAAAAAGGGTCTAAAATACTATTATTAATTCGCTTAAGCTACGGTCAAGATTGGAGTTGTTAGGGTACTGGATCGTAACCTTTGCCGCCCAAAGGATGGCAACTTGCAATCCTTTTGATTCCCAGCCAGGTGCCTTTAAAAAGGCCATATTTCTTCAGGGCTTCAACGGTATAATGGGAACAAGTAGGTTGATATCTGCAGGTAGTTGGCAAGAAAGGCGATATCCCAGTCTGGTAAAATTTGACTAACCAGATAAGGGGTTTTGCAGCGCCTGTTGTCTTCATTTATTTAGTGGTAAACGTGGTGCCTTCAGCGCCGTCTTTTAATTGGATCCCAGCCGCGGCCAACTCGTCTCTTATCTTGTCACTGGTTTCAAAATCTTTTCTTGCTCTAGCCGTGGCACGTAAATCAATGATCAGCTTCATAGCCGCATCCATATGTTTACCGCTGGTCGCATCTTCATTTTCACTTGCCGACTTGACACCTAAAACATCATAGAGAAAGGCATGAATCGTTTCTTGAAAAAGTTCCAGATCTGACTGTGTGATGGTCTCATTACTTTCATTAATAGAATGAATCATTTTTGCACCTTCAAATAATTCTGCAATAAGAATAGGTGTATTGAAATCATCATTCATCGCGTCATAGCATTTTTGAACCCATGCTGGGATGTCAATGCTGGAGGATGACGATACTTTTAAATGATCCAGTAAGCTTATCGCTTCCTGCAACCTGTGTAGGCCTTTTTCTGCTGCAAGGATCGCATCATTGCTAAAGTCCAAAACAGATCTATAATGCGCTTGCATCATAAAGAATCGAACGACTGCTGGAGAAAAAGCCTTCTCCATAAAATCGTTTTCTCCCGTAAAAAGCTCTTCTGGTAATATGGAATTGCCTGTCGACTTGGACATTTTTTTACCTTCAAGGGTGAGCATATTAGCATGCATCCAGTAATTCACGGGACTATGTCCATGCGCTGCTTCACCTTGGGCAATCTCACATTCATGGTGTGGAAACTTCAAGTCCATACCACCACCATGTAGGTCAAAGGTCTCGCCTAAATATTTTGAACTCATTACCGTACATTCCAGGTGCCATCCTGGAAACCCATCGCCCCATGGACTAGGCCATCTCATGATATGTTGCGGCGAGGCTTTTTTCCACAATGCAAAATCCTGCGGATTCTCTTTCTCACTTTGAGCCGCCAGTTCACGAGTGTTGGCAATCATGTCTTCCAGATTGCGACCACTCAACCTTCCATATTGATGATCTTCATTGAATTTAAGTACGTCAAAATAGATGGAGCCGTTACGCTCATAAGCATAGCCCTTTTCAATGATCGTCTTAATGATTTCAATTTGCTCTACAATGTGCCCAGTAGCGGTAGGCTCAATGCTAGGCGGCAAGCTGTTGAAACGCTTCATCACGTTATGAAAGTCCAGCGTGTATTGCTGTACGACTTCCATGGGTTCTAGTTTTTCAAGCCGCGCTTTTTTGGAAATTTTGTCCTCGCCTTGATCGGCATCATCTGTCAAGTGACCGGCATCTGTAATGTTACGTACGTATCGCACCTTGTAGCCCAAATGGGATAGGTACCTGTAGATCATGTCAAAACTGATAAACGTACGACAGTTACCTAAATGCACATTGCTGTAAACGGTAGGTCCACAAACGTACATTCCCACGCGGCCTTCGTGGATAGGTACAAACTCCTGTTTTTCACTGGCGATGGAGTTGTAAAGTCGCAGTTTTTGCTGGTTGTAAAGTGCCATGATCTTATGATGTGTGGATTATTTTGAAGTATATCGCTTTCGCGAAAGCGAACTTCTCAAAAATCCAGGTGCTTTGTTTAAAATTTGGTTTCAAGTTTAATGTAATCGAGAAACTCGCTTTTCACTTGTGGGTCCTTGAACTTACCGCCAAACTCGCCTGTTACCGTGCTGCTGTCGATATCGCGTATACCGCGACTGTTCACGCACAAATGCTTTGCATCGATCACGCAGGCTACATCTTCTGTATTCAATACCTGTTGCAATTCACGTACAATCTGGATATTTAAACGCTCCTGTACTTGTGGGCGTTTTGCGTAGTAATCTACAATGCGGTTCATTTTGGAAAGGCCCACGACATTGCCGTTGGAAATATAGGCAACATGAGCGCGGCCCACGATAGGCAATAGGTGGTGTTCACAAGTAGAGTAGAGGACGATGTTTTTTTCAACCAACATCTCGTTGTACTTATACTTATTTTCAAAAGTAGAGGCGCTGGGCTTCATTTGAGGTCGTAACCCTCCAAATATCTCATTGACAAACATTTTTGCCACGCGGTTGGGTGTGCCTTTGAGACTATCGTCTGTCATGTCCATTCCTAGCGTGACCAGAATCTCATGAACATTTTTCTTGATGGATTCTATCTTTTCTGCATCAGATAATTGAAAAGCGTCCTCTCTTAAAGGAGTTTGCTCGTTAGAGGATAAGTGATCCTGGTCTTCCATATTATCTAAAAAATCTTCTACTTTCATACAAATCTTGCAGTATTCCTGCGGTAAAAATTAAACTGCAAATTTACAAATTACAAAGAGAAGACCACTTGTAAATCTAAAGAGACTAAATCAACGATTCTAACGTTTTTTAAGGACCGTCTTATTGTCGATATTTACGCTAACGGTTTTCACTGCGATAAAAACTCTATGAAGTCTTTTTTACTCCTACTTGCATTTTTGTTTTCTACTATCATCACGGCGCAAACCGTGATCGAGATGCCAGGTAGTGGTTTTAGTACTAGAGAAAGATATAACGGTTGTGGTGAAGCTATATTTACGGATAATGGTAATCGTGGTTCTAATTATGGTAACTCTCAAGATTCAGAGATAATATTTTGTCCTATTGTAGAAACGGATCGTATGGTGCTAGATTTTACAATTTTGGAACTTTTATCTGGTGATTTTTTAAGAGTTTATGACGGCGATTCAACGGCATCACCTTTACTTAACACTTTTACAAATACTACTATAGCTCCTGGCGCCATAGAAGCCAGCGCTTCCAATTCTACGGGCTGTTTGACTTTTGCTTTTCAAAGTAATTCAAATAATACTGCAGCTGGCTGGGAAGCATTTAGACGCTGTATTGATCCCTGTCAGAGTATTATACCAAATATTAATTCGGTACCTAGCATTGATCCAGATGGCATATTAAGAGTCTGCCAGAATGAAGAAGTCGATTTTCAAGGATCTGCGACCTTTAGCAATTCTGGCGCTGGTGCTATTTATGAATGGGATTTCAATCAAGGTGATGGTTTCGTGTCTGGGCAAAATGTTTCAGCAACTTTCACAGAACCGGGCTCCTACCAAGTAAGGTTTAGGGTTACAGACACGCAGGGTTGTACAGATCGAGAGTCAATTGATCTAGTAGTACAAGTCTCAAATGATCCAGACTTCACAGGAACGGTGGCTTCTTCAAACGATATATGCATAGGTGAATCGGTTACTCTTTCAGGTATGGTATCAACAATGGAGTTTGAGGTGGTAACGGCACCACCCGTTTCTGGAACAACTTTTTTGCCAGATGGTTCCGGTGTGAGTTATCAAACTTGTATAGATGTAGACGCATTTGAACCTGGAGCAGTGATCAGAAATGCTTCTGATTTGATTTCTATGTTCGTGAATATGGAACATAGTTACACTGGTGATCTAGATATAATTTTATCTGCTCCTAATGGTAGTGTCATAAGAATACTTGATGCAGGAACGACAGGAGAGAGGTTTTTAGGAACTCCTGTCGATCCAATAAATGAACCAGATAACACGGAACCAGGTACAGGCTTTACTTACGTAATCACTGAAGCTGCAAGTACGACACAGAGTTTTCAAGGTGGATTACAATCCATAAACAATTTTCAATCCTTGCCAGCAGGTGATTATTTAGCTTCCGATCCTTTTTCAAACTTTATAGGCTCTAGTCTAAATGGAAGCTGGTGTTTAACGGTCACAGATAATACAGTATTTGATAACGGTTACATTTTTGAATGGGGTTTAAATTTTGATCCATCGCTATTACCTGCAAATCTTTCTTTTGAGCCTAATAAAGTGAGAGAAGAATGGCAGGCAGATCCTACCATTATCGCTACCAATGGTAACGAAATCACCGTGCAACCAGATGTAGCTGGCACAAAATGTTATACGTATGAATTTGAAGATAGTTTCGGCTGCATTTATACCGAAGAAGTTTGTATTCAAGTAAACCCAACTCCAAACCCTAACGATCCCGAAGATTTAATGATTTGCGATACTGTCGGATCAGTAAATACGGTAGATCTTACCCAAAACACAGCGATAATGCTCGCTGGTCAAAACAGCAACAATTTCCAGGTGGCTTACTATAGACAGTTAACTGATGCTGAAAACCTGACCAACCCTATTGCGAATCCTTCGCAGTTTGCCGCACAAAATACTGCTGAAACCATCTATACGTCCATCACTAATGGTACTAGTGGCTGTTCTGTCGTTCGTGACTTTCAGGTCTCTATCAATCAAGCGATCTATACATTCCCTGGTAACCTTTCTGTTTGCGATGACGCGTCCAACGATGGTGTAGCAACCTTTGACCTTTCTGCGCAAACGCCGACTATCCTTGGAACTCAATCTACTGCTGAGGTAACCGTTACTTATCACAGAACACAAGCCGATGCTCAAAGTGGAGCCAATCCAATTGCTAATACTACTAATTACAGTAATGAAAACTCCCCAACGCAGATCGTTTATGTAAGAGTAGAAAATAACATTGATAATGGTTGTTTTGCTACAGGTGACTTTACCTTGACTGTTGGTGGTAACCCTGTTGCAAACCCGATAGCTACTTATAGGGTTTGCGATGATGCATCTAACGATGGTCGAGCGGTATTTCAATTGCAAACTAGGGATTCAGAAATTTTATTGGGTCAAAGCGCTGCAGACTATGAAGTGACTTACTATCTGTCTAGTAATGACGCTGCGTCGAGACAAAATCCTATTGACAAAACCAGTTTTCAAAACACCACAAACCCGCAAAATATTGTCGCTCGTATTGACAGTCGTTTCAATACTTCTTGCTTTGAAACCACAGACTTTGATCTCGTTGTGGATCCTTTACCAGTATTGCAAAGGCCCAATCCATTAGTGAGCTGTGATGATCCTTCTGGTGATGGTAGTGAAGTTTTTGACTTAACCTCTAACAACACATCCATTCTAAATGGATTGAACAGTGCAGATTTTGATCTTACCTATTACTTATCACAAGCAGATGCAACCGCGGCAAACAATTCCATTGCTTCTTCATATACCAGTAATGTTCCAACAGACATTATTTATGTAAGAGTTGAAAATGACCTTACCGGTTGTTTTTCCACCACAGATTTTGAGATCATCATCAATCCAGTTCCAGCTGTCGCAGCGATACCCAATCTAGAAACTTGCGATACAGATAATAACGGGACAGCTATTTTTAGATTAAACGATCGCCTGGATCAAATACGTAACGGACAATCTGGTGTTGAGGTCACATTTTTTAATTCACAGGCAGATGCCTTATCAGGCAGCAATTCTCTAGACGCAGAGTCCTATTCCAGCAGTAGTTTGGAAACCATTTTTTATAGAACAGAATTTACATCTACTGGTTGCTTTACAACTTCCAGTTTTGATATTGAAACGATTACGCCACCCGTAGCTGCAGGCACGGCAGCTGTTGAACTTTGCGATTCTGGTGACGGGACTGCTGTATATAATCTGGCCAATAGCGATGCGCAAATTCAAAATGGTCAAACCAATACCACAGTCACTTATTATCAAACACAAGCAGATGCTGAGGCAGATCGGTCTGCGATTGATAAGAATTTCTCTTTTAGTGGCGATGTGACTTTATTTGCTCGACTGGAAAACAGTAGTGGCTGTTACACGACAACTATTCTAGAATTGAGATTCGGTCAATTGCCCTTGCCACAGTTGGAAGATGAGGTCGTATTGTGTCGTGACCCTCAAGGGCAGTTAGTGAATGGACCTGCCGTACTTGATACTGGATTAAGCGATGCAGATTTTGATTTTCAGTGGCGTTTTGACGGGCAATTATTGCCTATGGAAACGAATTCTGTACTTATCACAGAGCAGCAAGGAACATATGAAGTTACGGCATTTAATGCGGTTACAGGATGTTCTGCTATGGCTATGACCGTAGTGAGGCTAGCGGGCGCACCAGATACCTTTACGATTGACGTTACCAGTGAGCCTTTTGACTTGAATCAACAAATCGTCATTGATGCTGCAGGACCTGACGATTACTGGTTCCAGCTGGATGATGGCTTGTATCAGGACAGCAATATATTTGAGAATGTCTCGCCAGGTGTTCATTTTGTAACCATTGCAGAGCGTAATGGCTGCGGTAGCGTGACAACACAAATATTTGTTTACGGCTATCCTAAATTTTTCACGCCTAATTTTGATGGTTTCAATGACACCTGGAACGTAGCCGCTGGCGATCGATTGCCGATATTGAACATTTACATTTATGATAGGTATGGTAAATTTCTCAAGCAACTGGATCCTACTGGTGCCGGTTGGGATGGAACCTATTTAGGTGAGCTATTGCCCAGTTCTGACTATTGGTTCAAGCTGGAATATGAATATGAAGGCACTACAGGCACTGCAAACGGGCACTTTTCTCTAAAAAGATAAAGGCATCTAATGGATAGATGCCTTTAGTTGTAATAAGTATGTTTTGGAGTTCGCTTTCGCGAAAGCGAAATTATCTCCAGCCTAGATCTAAAAATTAAAGCCCAAACTTACCATGACATTACTGGTGTCGTTGTTGATGTTTCCTCTAGTCGTAAGGCCAGTATCAAATAATTGCTGGCTGTAGTTTCTTTCTGAATAATCGTAAGAAACATCAAGAGTAGTATTTCCCCAATTGTAACCCAATCCCAAACTGAAACCGTTAAGGTCATCCATGATGGATTTATCTTCATAAGGTGATTCTACTGAGCGATAACCACCACGCAGCGTCAATCGCTCTATACGATATTCACCACCGATTCTTATGGTATTTGCACGTTGCAGATTCTCATTGATGAATAGATTGTTGTTGGTAAAGTTGTCATCGATGCCAGTTTCAAATTGAAGCTGGGAATAATCTCTAGTGGAATAGTCAAAGCTTATCAATCCAGAAGTACCGAATATATAGGCAATACTTCCAGTCAAACTACCTGGCGTTCTCAACTCGTAAGAAGGGTATATATTGATGATGTTGGGACGAACGAAAGCATTTTCAAAATTTCCATTTTCAATTCTTGTTGTGGAGATATCTTGAGTCAAGGTTTCATCGATACTATACCAGGTAGGTGATTCATAAGTGGCACCTATTCGTAAAGATTCCGTTAGGTTGCCTATAGCTCCCAATTGGAAAGAAAATCCTGCTCCTTCCACATCCAGACGGTTGTCAAAACGAACATCGGTAGTGGTAGCATCAGCATTACTGTTTGCTTCTTGAAATGAGGTAAATCTTGCATAATCGATAAAATGACTATTAAGATTAAGTCCAAAACTCCATTTTTCAGCAAACTGTCCCGCGATATTCACCGACGTTTTCCCTTGCGAGCCTGCAGTCTCTACTTGGTATGCCTGCGTGAATGCACCTGTGCCTGTGTTCGATACATATTGGGTATTATTAGGATTAGCATCATCAACAGCATCAATAACAAACGCTTCATAACCTAGGAATCCTTGTTGCGCATCGAATCCTACTTGTTCTCCTAAGAATTGGTACAAATCAGTAATTGTCTCGCCATTTCTAACTTGGAAATTATCTACCGTAAAACCGTTTGCGTTGTTTAAAAAATACTGAGAGATAGAAGTGTCTCCAACACCTCTTAAAAAAGTATTGTCATCATACTGTCTTGTAGTGTCGTAATTAAGACCTATTGCAAATTTGTTCAATAGGTTATCCTGCACGCTATTAAATACCAATACACCTCCAAATTGATTGAAGTTGATGTCGCTTTCATCTGCAGTGGTATTACTACCAAAGTAATTGCCGTCGTTGTTTTTTTTATTGTATCCCAAAGTAAAACTCGCATAATGATTAGCAAAAATCGCTGAACCTGCAGGGTTTTGTCCGACAGCCGTCAAGTCACCACCTAATGCGCCAAAGGCACCACTTAAGGCGCGGTACCTTGATGTTCCATAAAGGTTGTCATTTTGGCCATAAATTAGGCCATCATTTACTGTTTGTGCTGCACAAAAAAGCGCACCTGCAAATAGTGCGCTTAGGGTTAAAATGTAATTTTTCATAGTTTTTCTTTAATTTATCCTCTTCCTCCTGATCTGCCTCCAGAAGAACGACTTCCAGATGATCTGCCTGAAGACCTTGAGCCTGAACTAGATCTAGGAGATGAGGAACGTGTTGTTGTAGTTGGACGAGTTGATCTCGTTGAACTACTTCGGGTAGATGATGAACTTCTAGTTGGCGAAGCAGTTCTCGTAGGAAAACTCGATCTTGTAGTAGAAGTCGATCGTCTCGTGGTGGTTGGGACACTTCTGCGAGTAGACGTGCTTCTTCTAGTGGTATTAGTAGGTACAGATGATCTGCGAGAAATTGTTGATCTTGTATTACTAATTCTTGACGCTGGCCTCGCTACACTTCTACTATTGCTACTGCGAAATCTATTATTATAAGCATAATTGTTTCGATTTCCACGGTAAAAGTTATTTCCATAAAAACCACCAACGTAAGGGTTGAACGCAAAGCCACCAAAGAATGGATCGTAATAACCGAATGGCGGTCCGCCAATTGCATATCCAAAAGAACTTACTCCAAATGGCAATCCCCAGAAAGAACCATTAGCGAAACCAAAATGGTTAAATCCAAATCCGAATGGGTATCCAAAGCCATAACCGAAATTGTTTAATCCATAAAATCTACCGTAACCAAAATTGTTGAATCCAAATCCGAATGGGTACCCAAATCCTAAACCAAATCCAGGATTACCATAAAAGTTAATGATAGTTTCAGAAGGATTAGTTCCCCATGCCGGTTGAGCTGCATAGTCTAGAACGTATTCACCATTCTCTTGGTCATATCCTTGATCTGAATAATTTTCTACGTCGATAAATATTTCATCTTCAGCTCCGCCAGAATATTGTGATGCTTCTAATGCAAAAAGTTGTTGGTAATAGTTTGAGGAGTTCTGTTCATAAGTATCGCTTAAAACTTCCTCTTCTTGATTAATGACTGTGCCACCATAAATACCATCATTATATGAAGAATCAGTGTAAGAACCACACGAGGTCAAAAAAGCAATTGCTAGACCCAAGCCAAAGACTTTGGTTGCGGCATTTTTGAAAGTAGTATTTGTTTTCATGGTGTGAATTTTTAAAAGCATTTAATAAAAATAAGTAGTTTTGCCAGCAGCTGAAAGCTTTTAACAGAACCCTAATTAAGGTACAAGTTTTGTGCCAAATCCCATATATGAGTAAAAACCTAACAAGTAGATCAGAAGACTATTCAAAGTGGTATAATGAACTGGTGGTCAAGGCCGACTTAGCCCAAAACAGTGCTGTTCGCGGTTGTATGGTGATCAAGCCTTATGGGTATGCCATCTGGGAAAAGATGCAAGCAGAACTGGATCGTATGTTTAAGGAAACAGGACATCAAAACGCTTACTTCCCACTTTTCGTACCAAAAAGTCTTTTTGAAGCAGAAGAGAAAAACGCAGAAGGTTTTGCTAAAGAATGTGCCGTGGTAACTCATTATCGTTTGCAAAATGATCCTGATAATCCAGGAAAGCTACGTGTGGATCCAGAAGCGAAACTGGAAGAGGAATTAGTTGTGAGGCCTACAAGTGAGGCGATCATCTGGAGTACTTATAAAGGCTGGATACAGTCTTATAGGGATTTACCCTTGTTGATCAATCAGTGGGCTAATGTGGTGCGATGGGAGATGAGAACGAGGTTGTTCCTTAGGACGGCAGAATTCCTATGGCAAGAAGGGCATACCGCTCATGCCACAAAAAAGGAAGCGCTAGCTGAAGCTGAATTGATGAACAATGTCTACGCAGATTTTGCTGAGAACTTCATGGCCATACCTGTTATCAAAGGAACTAAAACAGAAAGCGAGCGTTTTGCGGGTGCTGATGAAACTTATTGTATTGAAGCGCTGATGCAAGACGGTAAAGCTCTACAAGCTGGAACCAGTCATTTCTTGGGTCAAAATTTCGCCAAGGCTTTTGATGTGAAGTTTGCCAATAGTGAAGGTACACAAGAATATGTTTGGGCTACTTCATGGGGTGTTTCCACAAGATTAATGGGAGCGCTGATCATGACACATAGCGACGATCAAGGATTGGTCCTGCCTCCAAATCTAGCGCCTAATCAAGTAGTAATTGTTCCCATTTACAAAGGAGCAGAACAACTTGAAGAGCTTTCTAGTACAGTTCAAGGCATTATGAAAGGTTTGCGAGCTTTAGGAGTAACGGTGAAATATGATGATAGGGATACCTTTAGACCTGGAGCTAAATTTGCCCAACATGAATTACAAGGTGTACCGTTGCGCATTGCAATAGGTGCAAGAGATTTGGCTAATGGGACTGTAGAACTGGCAAGAAGAGATACGTTGACGAAGGAATCTGTCGCGTTGGAAGGAATTGAGCAGCACGTGAAGGATCTTCTCGACGAGATTCAAAACGCCTTATTTGAAAAGGCATATTCTTATCGCGAAGAACACATTACTGAAGTGGATACCTTTCCAGAATTTAAGAAGGTACTCAAGAATAAGGGTGGTTTTATATCGGCACATTGGGATGGAACCGCAGAAACCGAAGATAGAATCAAGGAATATACTAAGGCCACCATACGTTGTATTCCAATCGATGGGAAAAAAGAAGAGGGTAAATGTGTGTTGACAGGAAACCCTTCTAAACAAAGAGTTCTTTTTGCAAAAGCATATTAATTCAAGAAAAATTTGCAAGACGTTTGCAGGATTAAAAAAAGTGTTTATTTTTGCATCCGCTTAACGAGCAAAATTAATGGCCCGTTCGTCTATCGGCTAGGACGCATGGTTTTCATCCATGTAAGAGGGGTTCGATTCCCCTACGGGCTACTATAACATAATCGGTTTCTTGAGAAACCTAGTTTAAAAAGATATGGCAAATCACAAAAGTGCTTTAAAGAGAATTCGTAGAAATGAGGCTGCAAGAGTGCGTAACAAGTACCAGCACAAGACTACACGTAACGCTATCAAGAAATTGAAAGAGACTGAAGATAAATCTGCGGCAGAGAAAATGTTTGTAGAAGTAACTTCAATGATTGATAAGTTAGCTAAGAAAAACGTTATTCACTGGAATAAAGCAAGTAACCTTAAATCTAAATTAGCAAAGCACGTTGCTTCTATCTAGATTGTAAGTTCATTAGAATTTTTAAAGCTTCTCATCAAGGGAAGCTTTTTTTTATTTTATCATAGTTCAATTCATAAAAAAGTTCCAAGCTATTTAAGGCCTGGAACTTTTCGTATTTTAAAAATAAGAAGTTTAATTAGCTGTTTTCAAACGGGACAGCTTGTTACGCTCATCCTGTAATTGTCTTCCCAGACGTTGTTTTTCTTCTATGGACTTGCGACGCAATTCTTCAAGTTCTGCCTCGCTAGTGGCAAGCTCTGCTTTAGCTTGTTGGGTTACCGCATTGCTCTTGCGATATTGCAAGACGATTGATACAAGAGCAATGGCTAGCAAACCGACGATGGACCATACCATAATGTTGTACACATCTTTATTCATCGCTATTCCCAGTAAGGAGATGGCATCTTTTTCTGCATTTAACTGTTCGACGTTGGTATTTGCGGCAGTTAATTGCTCTTGCAATGGAATTTGAGCTTGCTTTTCAAGAGCAACGCTTTCTTCTAGTTGCTCAATTCTCTCATTAAGCTCTAGGATGTAGGTAGAGGTATTTACTCTTAAGTTTTTTAGATCACTTTCCTTAACGACTTTATAGTTGTTGAAGTTATTGCTTTCAGAAATTAGTTTTTCAAACTGATTGTCTATAGGATTCTGATCCATGGTTTGATCCTGCGCGATGCCTATGGCGCTTATGAACAAGCCGGTGTAGATGAGGTTTTTCATGTTAATTACTTTAGGGTTTTATAGGGTAGTTACTGGAACAACGCACAAACGACTGCCAGATTATGATCTGGTCCTGAAATTTTCAGAAGTTTTTAAAATAGTCTTTATTGGATGTAATTGATGTTGTCAAATACCCATTCCATTAGGTTCATGGATGAGGTTTTCGAGAAATTCGCTTTCGCGAAAGCGAACACGAAAAAAGCCCCACAATTAAGTGAGGCTCTAGGTAGGATATTATTTGAATCTAGTCGTTCATGGTCGCAAGAAACTCCTCATTGTTACGAGTTTGCTTGATACGTTGAGACATGAATTCCATAGCTTCTACAGGATTCATATCGGCCAGGTATTTTCTCATGATCCACATGCGTTGTACTGTGTCTTTATCGAGTAATAGGTCATCACGACGTGTCGAGGATGAAGTAAGGTCAATGGCTGGGAAGATGCGACGGTTGGAAATGTTGCGATCCAGTTGCAGCTCCATATTACCGGTTCCCTTAAATTCTTCAAAGATTACCTCGTCCATTTTAGAACCAGTCTCTGTCAATGCTGTAGCGATAATCGATAGTGATCCACCACCTTCTATGTTACGAGCCGCACCAAAGAATCTCTTAGGTTTATGCAATGCATTAGCATCCACACCACCAGAGAGTACTTTACCACTAGCTGGTTGTACCGTATTGTAAGCTCTTGCAAGACGCGTGATGGAGTCCAATAGGATCACGACATCATGTCCACATTCTACCATGCGTTTTGCCTTTTCAAGAACGATGTTAGCCACACGTACGTGGTCATGAGCTTCTTTATCAAAAGTAGAGGCGATCACTTCACCGTCAACGTGACGTTGCATGTCGGTTACTTCTTCTGGACGTTCATCAATCAAAAGGATCAATTGATACACTTCAGGATGGTTGGCAGCGATAGCATTAGCGATGTCTTTTAATAGCATCGTTTTACCCGTTTTAGGTTGTGCCACGATCATACCACGCTGTCCTTTACCTATCGGTGCAAACAGATCCATTACTCTTGTGGAGACGCTTGCGCGTCGCTCTGCCAGGTTGAATTTCTCATCTGGGAACAATGGTGTCAAGTGCTCAAAAGAAACACGATCACGCACCACACTTGGGTCTAGACCGTTGATTTGTGAGATCTTGATGAGTGGGAAATACTTTTCACCTTCTTTAGGTGGACGTACCATTCCTAGTACCGTATCACCAGTCTTCAGCCCAAACAATCGTACTTGCGATTGAGATACATAGATATCATCTGGAGATGCTAAGTAATTGTAGTCACTACTGCGCAAGAAACCATAACCATCTGGCATCATGTCTAGAACACCTTCACTCTCGATGATTCCATCAAATTCAAATTCTGGATCGCGGTAGCGATTACGGTTATCCTTATTGCCTTTAGGCACATTGTTTTGGTTGTTGTTGCGTTGGTTCTTTTGACGTGGATTGCGGTTGTCGTTGCCATCCTTATCATTATGATCGTTACGACGATTATCATTGCGATTATCATTGCCGTCCTTATCATTCTTGTTGTCACGACGGTTATCGTTACGGTTGTCATTACCGTTCTTGTCGTTTCTGTTATCAGAATCCTTGTTGTCGCGTGGTTTATTTTGTCTAGGATTCGGTTTGTTGGTAGAATCCTTGCTTTTTACTTGACGTGGATTAGGCTTGTTATTGGCCTTGTCGTTTTTGGAATCGGCATCGTTTTGATCAGACGACTTATCGTTTGAGTCATTTTGATTTTTTGCCTTACGCTCTTTAGGTTCACGCTTTTTGGGCGCTGGTCTAGGTTTACGTTCTTTAGGTGCGTCTTGCTTAGGAGATTCTGGCGTTGAATTATCGTCAGTATCTAATTTTTTCACCACATCTGGATTAGCGGCCTGTAGGTCAAGGATTTTGTAGACTAGGTCCAATTTGCGCATTGTGCGAAATTTTGGAACGTTCAATCCTTGAGCAATTTCCTGTAGTTCAGGAAGTTTCTTTGATTTTAAATCAGCTATTTGAAACATGTAATTATGGAAAAGTGTATGTAAATTTTCTTGAGGGATAAATGAGACTGGAATCTATCAGAAAAATTTTCAGTCCCTAGTTAACCTAATAAGAGGTGGTTAACTGAAATGTCCTACAATGATACGCTAAAAAAAGTTTACCAACCCTTGTTTTTTGCCTGTAAACTGTATTTTTGTCCATCTTTAAAGAAAATTTAGGCTTTACACCATGATACAAAGAATACAGACCATATGGTTGATCCTTGCCGCTGCTTGTAGTGGTGGTTTGATATTTCTGGTAAGCCTATGGATTGATGGTGAGGGAAATGAAGTTGTGGCGATGGATGAAAATTCCTATTTTGGTGCCTTTGTGGCAAGTGCCATAATTTCGATCTTTGCTATTTTCTTGTATAAGAATAGAAAGCTACAAACCGTGATCAACCGTTTGAACATAATGTTGAATTTCATTTTGCTAGGAGTTTTCGTATATCGAGCCCTAACGATGTCTGGAGCGACGGCGGTTGCAGAGAAAGGCATTGGGATGTTCATTCCTATCCTATCTATCGTTTTACTGGTCCTTGCAAATAGGGCTATAAGAAAGGATGAACAACTCGTAAAATCTGTGGATCGACTACGATAAACACAAGAATCTTAGTACTATTAGTGTGAAAACCTGTAGGGCGCCACCCTGCAGGTTTTTTGTTTTATGAGGCTTTTATTGAGTTCGCTTCCGCGAAAGCGAATTCACTTTTAATCTGCATTACTTCCTACCAGCTCATCATCTGCCATTTCTTTTTCCTACATTTAAAACATGATTAATGTGGTAATTATCGATGATGAGGTAAACGCAAGAATGTTTCTTGCCAACCTTCTAGAAAAGGAGCTGGGCGCAAAACTGCACCTGGTGGAAAGCTGTAGCTCTGTCCAAGAAGGAGTCCGGGCCATCAAGAATAATAAAGTGGATCTCGTTTTTCTGGATATACAAATGCCAGAAGAAGATGGTTTCCAGCTCATGCAGTATTTTGACGAGATAAATTTTGAGGTCATTTTTGTGACGGCCTATGATCGCTATGCTATCAGAGCCTTTGAATGCAGCGCATTACATTATTTACTCAAGCCGCTAGATCCAGAAAAGGTAGGCCAAGCCATCACCAGATTTCAAAAAACACGTGAGCACAAACAAGCTATTCTAGAGAAATTTGATGTCTTTACAGATTATCTGGATAATAAGCGAAGTAAGGAACGGATCGTATTCAATACGCCTACAGGATTTGAAGTGGTGGTGCTCAAGGATATTTTACATGTGGAGGCAGCCGGAAATTATTGCCAGTTCTATTTTCAAAACAAGGCTAAAAAACTCGTGACTAGTTCCATGAAGGCTATTGAAGAGTGTCTTCCAGAAAAGGATTTTTGCCGCGTGCATAATTCATATATCATCAATCTAAACGAAGTGCGATCTTTTGTAAATGCAGATAAAGAGGTGAAGTTGCGAGATGGTACGTTAGTGAAAGTATCAGAACGTAAACTGGCTTATTTCAAAAACCGCATTAGTGAAATGGCATAATTTACTCTGTTGCCTGCTGGTTTCTTTAGTTGGTTTTACGCAACAATATCCATCTACTCAATTTTCTGATCGCGACATCCTACCTAACAATACGGTGCGCACTCTATTTATTGCCAAGGATGGCGCATTATGGATAGGAACTGATAACGGTCTGGTCAGGAAATTTAACGATCAGGTAGATTCCTATTTCAAGGAAGATGGCCTTACCCAGAATAATATCTGGGCAATTAATCAAGATGATTATGGGAATATCTGGATAGGCAGCTATGGTAAAGGGTTATTTACTTTAAGGACAACAAAATTCTTCCCTACGCTCATAATGATCAATTACCAGATCAAGAGGTTACCCAGCTATTTATTCACGATGAATGGTTGTACGTAGGAACCAGCGATGGACTTGCGGTGATCGACATGAGTCGTCCTGACCGAATCATGACCTACGATCCTAATTCCAACCCTGACGATCCCTTCAACGTTCAAGGATTTTTAGAGCTCAAAAATGAGGTTTATGTGATCACCTATGATGATGGGATTCACAAGGTGGCACTCGATGAGGATAAAATCTCATTAAATCGCGTTCGGGCGGAAAAGTATCTCTATGGCGCTTCTCAGTTTAAAGATTCTATCTATTTAAGTGGCAAGCAGTATTATAAAACTGTTTCCATAGCAGGCTTTTCAGATATAACAACATTGAGAAAAATGAAACCTGAAGGCAATTCTATTTTCTGGGATTATGAGCCATTGGAGGATAGGCTTTTTGCAGCTGGTTGGGGAATCTATTCTAAGGATGGTGGGATTTATGAGTTAGTGCCAGGTGGGTTTGAATTGCGAAATGAGTTCTTTGATGTTGAAAGTGCTCAAGTAACATCACTTGCGGTGCAACGTGAGTTTGATTTGTTATATGTTAGTACTTTGGATAATGGGTTTTACGAAATCAGACTGGATCAATCAGTCCATTTGAAAAATCAAATCACGATAGGGTAGTCGATTTTGCGCAGCTGGACGGTGATATGATTACCCTATACAATGATGCGTTGCGAATAGGCAGCATTACTATTGACGCTAACCAATTCAAAAAATGGCAAGTAGAATATGTTGAGAGCAATCCTAATGATCTGCCTAAATACGAGGATTACTTTTATGAATTAAGGTACGATACTCCTGCAACGGACATTGTTTTCTATAGCATCAAAGAAAACGGTGGTACTATTTGGGTAAACACTTCTATCGGTATGTATCATTTTGATGGGTCTGGAGCACTCATCAACTATATGCCTGTTCACGCTTTGGAATTCAATTTTACAGCAGATGGCCAATTGATAGAGCCTAATTTTTATCATGGCACGCGGGTTTATCATAGTGTTTCTCCCATACGTTACACGTACTACGATGAGTCCAAATCTATGGAGAACCCTAGGTTTGTGGTTGGCAACTTTCAAAATGGGAATAAAACCTATCTCACTTCTATATTCAATGGTTTATATGTCTATGAAGATGGACAGTTTATCTCATTAGCAGAAAACAATATTTGGAACGAGAAACGATTAAGGTTCATTACTCGACTAAACGACGGTAGGAAAGCGGTCACCAATGAAGACGGTGATGTATTTATTATCAATGACGACTCAACATTTAAAGCAAGCCAGATCCATCGTGATCCATCACATGGTAAAACCATCACCTTTCTTTCTTCCTACAAGGATTTCATCATTCTGGGCACATCACAAGGAATAGTATTTCACAATGGTGATCGTGAGATATTTATGAATCAGGAGCAAGGAGTCGATTCTAAAATCTACAATGGTTTTGTAAATGATGGCATATTGCATCTAGCAAGTGATCACGGTAGCTATTCTATACAACTGGATGCAGTTCTCAATCAGAAAAATAGGGTAGACCACATAGGCCTGCAATCTTTGATGATCAATGGTACAGAGATCAACGCAGCTGAAATGATCAACGGTAAAATCAATTTGAATCATGATCAGAATTCGCTAGATCTTCAATTGAGTACCAACAACCATCCGTTCCCGGGAAAACTGAAATATAGTTACCGATTATATGAGAGCAATTCGTGGATAGAATTACCAGAGAATAAACTTACGTTGCCTTTTTTGGATTCTGGCGATTATCAATTATTTGTCCAGATCGATGATGCTTCAACGGGTTACAAAATGGATCAGAAAATCCTAGAGTTTCATATCGCAAAGCCATTTTACAAAAGCAATCTGTTTCTAGCAGTGATCTTTTTAGTGTCTATGGTGATTTTGATAGTTTATTTTCGCTTTAAGCGAAAACGTGCTTATCAAAAAGCTCTAGAAAAGGAGTCTGTCACTAAGAGAATTGAAGAAGTTAAAATGGAGGCGTTGTTATCTCAAATGAACCCACATTTCATCTTTAATTCACTCAACTCTGTCCAGTATTTTATTAGTAATAATGAGAATGATCGGGCCATGAAATACCTGGGCACATTTTCAGATTTGATCAGGTCCAATTTGCACAACACAGAACGGCCCTTGAATACGTTAGAGGATGAGATCGCGTATTTAAAGAGATACATAGATCTTGAAAATGCCAGATTCTCAGACCGTATTGAGGTTACATTCATTGTTGATCCTGAGCTGTCGTTGACACAAACGCATATACCAACAATGATCTTGCAACCTTTTGTTGAAAATGCGTTTATTCACGCCTTTCCCTCGCGCATAGAATCACCGCAAATAAGAATAGAATTTGCCGTCATCAACTCGCAGACCTATCAATGCACGATCACAGATAACGGAATAGGTGACGCCAGTTTCCATAATAACAAGCATCACGTTTCCAAGGGCACGCAACTGGTTCGGGAACGATTATCTTTTTTGGGTTATGATCCAGAAAAGTCTCTACAGATAAGCTATTCACAACATGGAACTCTGGTAAGGCTCGAATTAGAGCGATAGCAGTTATCCTGAAATAGGCGGCAGTTATGTATTGTAAATAAAACCTCTAAGAAATTGAATTAGGTTTGAGGAATCAAATCGGTTCAAGAAATTTTGGGGGATTTTTCTTGATAGTTTGAGGTTAAAAAGCTGGAAGCTCAATTCCGGCTTTTTTATGTTGTAAGCTTTTCTAGTTACCGATCCTTTTCAATAACCTCCAAATTTGAAATCTTCCCAGCAGTAATCTTAAACCTGAGCATGGTTCGTTTTTTATGGAAGCCATGAATGCCTATAGCGCCTGGATTCATGTGTAGGCAATCGATCTTTTTATCATTGATTACCTTGAGAATGTGGCTGTGCCCGCAAATAAACACATCTGGCGGGTTGCTATAGATTTCCTGTCTGATGTTGGGATTGTACCGTCCAGGATAGCCGCCTATGTGGGTGATCCACACATCCATTCCTTCGCATTCAAATCGATTATGCAAAGGAAATTGGGTTCTTGCCTTATCGTCATCAATATTTCCATATACGGCTTTTAAAGGTTTGAGAGCAGCTATCTTATCAGTCACTTCTAGATTGCCAATATCTCCGGCATGCCAGACTTCGTCAGCCTGCAGGATATATTTTTCCATAAAGGCATCGTAATGACTGTGTGTATCTGAAAGGAGTAGAATTTTCATGAAGCGAAGTTAGGATGGCGAATTTATAAAACACGAATTTTGAAGTTGAAGTTGAAGTTGAAGTTCAAGTTCACGATTGATGATTGAAATCAAGAAACACGAGGTCAGGTCAAGACAACCATACCTCGACTGCCGCTCGATACTGGTTTTCATGCTGATGATTCCAGGATTATAGCTGCTTATCGATTTTACCCTTTTTAACTTTCCATTTCAATTTTAAGTTCGAGTTCGAGTTCGAGTTTGAGTTCGGGTTCAGTTCGAGTTCGAATTCAGATTCTGAACAACTACCTTTGCAGTCATGCAAAAACAGCGCTATTTTATTGAGCTTGCCTATGACGGTACGGCCTATCATGGCTGGCAGCGACAACCGCAAAGTATTTCCGTGCAAGAAGTGCTGGAAGATGGCTTGTCAAAAATGCTGCGAGCGAAAACCTATGTCACTGGAGCGGGCAGAACCGATACGGGAGTTCATGCGACCCAAATGTTTGCGCATTTTGATTTGGAAGGTGAATTGGATCCCATTCAATTGACGTATCGTCTCAATCGCTGGTTCCCTAAGGATATTAGTGTCTTTGAAATAAAAAAAGTGACCGACAAAGCGCATGCGAGATTTAGTGCAACACATCGGTCTTACGAATACCGCTTTCATCTTAGACCAGACCCTTTTAAAAACAAATCAAGGTATATCTTATATAGAATACCTGATATAGCACTCATGCAAAAAGCAGCAGACATTCTATTGGACTATACTGATTTTGAATGCTTCTCGAGAACGAACACAGACGTAAAGACCTATCTTTGTGACATCAGTGAGGCGCGCTTTGAACAAAATGGTTTTGAACTAATTTTTCACATCACCGCTAATCGTTTTCTTAGAAATATGGTCAGAGCAGTGGTAGGCACTTTGTTGGAAGTAGGCTACCGGAAATTGGAAGTTGAAGATATGCATCGCATTCTCAAATCGAAAGATAGAGGCAAAGCTGGCGCCAGTGCACCGGCTCAAGGTTTATATCTTACCAGAGTGCGCTATCCTCAAGAAATTTGGATCGATGAGTAATGTTTTATTTAAAGAAGAACAACGTTTTGATCAGTGGTGGTTAAAGCTGCTCATTGTGTGTATCATGTTGGTAATTGCGGTCAGCGCTTTTGTGGAGATTGGACAATCATCAGATATGATCGTCACGACAGCGACAGCGCTAAGTTGTTTATTGGGAATTGTGTTGATGGGCTCCATTTTTTACATGAAACTCACAACAACCATTACCGACGAGAAAATACATATCAGGTACTTTCCGTTTTTGAATAGAGAATGGAAGTGGAGCGACATCCAAACAGCAAAAGTCATTGACTATGGTTTTGTAGGTGGTTGGGGAATCAGAATTTGGACAGGAATGGGAACGGTTTACAATGTCAAGGGATCTAAAGGTCTCCATTTCAAAACCGATTCTAAGGAATACGTGATAGGTACACAAAAAGAAGAAGAATTGCGATCCAGTGTCGCGCATTTGCTCAAATAATTTATGGCATCAACTACAGGTAATGCATTTGACCTGTCGCTCTTTAAGCGACTTTTATCCTATACTAAGCCTTATAGGCTTACCACCATTTTTGTAGGCGTAAGCGCGATACTCATCGCGGTCGTGGCTCTAGGGATGCCCTATCTTATCAAGGTATCCATTGATCAACACATCATACCACAAGAATTTGAAGGTTTTGATACTGTCATTTATATGATGATAGGTGTCCTGATGGCAGACGTTCTACTACAACTTAGCTTTATCTTTTATGCCAACTGGTTGGGACAGCAAGTGATACGCGACTTGAGAACCAAGTTGTTTGACCACATGATGGGCTTCAAAATGAAGTATTTTGATACCAGCGCCGTTGGTAAATTGGTCACCAGAGCGGTAAGTGATATAGAAACCATAGCCAGTATATTTTCAGAAGGCTTGTTCGTGATTATTTCTGACCTGCTTAAAATGATTGTAGTCCTAGGATTTATGGCGTTTTCCAGCTGGCAACTCACACTTATTGCGCTTATCGTTATGCCGTTTATTCTTTACGCTACTAGGTTGTTCCAAAAAGCGATGAAAATCGCCTTTGAAGAGGTGCGTAACCAGGTAAGTAATTTAAATTCCTTTGTACAGGAGCGCGTGACAGGAATGAAAATCGTCCAGATTTTCAATCGCGAGAAGGTAGAGTACCAGCACTTCAAAGAGATTAATGACAAGCACCGCAAGGCCTGGATCAAAACCGTGTGGTACAACAGTATCTTTTTCCCTATTGCAGAGATGTCTTCCAGCATCGTGATAGGTCTCATCGTGTACATAGGCGTCATCATGAATATAGGGTCAGAATTCAGACTGGTGGAAATAGGTACCATCGTCATGTTCATTGACCTTTCCCAAAAGCTTTTTAGACCACTGCGACAAATTGCAGACAAATTCAATACCCTACAAATGGGTATGGTGGCGGCTAACCGCGTGTTCAAGATACTCGATACCGATTCTAGGATTGAGGATAATGGCACCTTGATCGCCTCCAATCTTAAAGGTGACATTGAGTTCAAGAATGTAGATTTCGGTTATGTTGAGAATGAATTGGTGCTCAAAAACCTTAGTTTTAAAGTGAATGCCGGTCAAACGGTGGCCATAGTAGGTGCTACCGGCGCAGGAAAATCTACGATCATCAATTTGCTTTCCAGATTCTATGAGATCAATGCAGGAGAGATTGTGGTGGATTCCGCTTCCGCGAAAGCGTACCAATTAGAATCATTGCGGGCTCAAATTGCCGTGGTGCTTCAAGATGTTTTCTTGTTTGCAGACACCATTCTAAACAACATCACTTTAAAGGACGAAAGCATCACCGAAGAGGACGTGATCACTGCCGCCAAAAAAATTGGCGTACACGAGTTCATCAATTCATTGCCTAATGGGTACCATTACAATGTGAAGGAACGTGGCGTGATGTTAAGTTCTGGACAGCGACAATTGATTGCCTTTTTGAGGGCCTACGTTTCCAATCCCAGTATTTTGGTACTTGATGAGGCCACCAGCTCTGTGGATGCCTACAGCGAGCAATTGATCCAGGACGCTACTGATATCATTACAAAAGACCGCACGTCCATCGTCATCGCCCATAGGCTTGCCACGATCAAAAAAGCCGATAAGATCATCGTTATGGATGCAGGAGAAATTGTGGAAATGGGAACGCACCATGAACTGCTTCAAAAAGAAGGTGGTTATTACAAAAATCTTTATGAAGTACAGTTTCTACAGCAAGAAGTGGCTTAGGTGCCAAAATTACTTGCAAGAAAACTTTCTACATCATAACCTAATTTTACTGCTATAAATGTTGCTGCTATGATAAGTAACAGTATGACTATTATAGAGATAATGAAAAGGAAAACAAACACTACTATAGAAATAAGACTTCTTAAAATAATTTGCTGTAGATCCAGTTGAAAGCATCTCTGGTAAGAATAAGCACTTTGCCAAAGTAAAAATAGATAGCCCAAAAAAGACCAATAGAAAAAGACTTGCGGTGAAACATAGATAAGCAAAATACTGATGGGAGTTGTCGCGATCACCATGTGCGCATAATTGTACAAGTAAAAGACCACCTGCTCTGTAAAATTATAGTATTGCTTACCCCAGAAGGTGATGCGCCCTACTAAAGCAAGTAGTGGAATAGTAAGTAGTAATATAACACCTTGATAATCCATTGCTGTAGAACTAAAGGATTTTTGTCTTTCAAGCTGTTCAGGACTGTATTGAGCAAATGCAGGAGAGTCTGCCATACCGGCAATATCCATGTAGTCCTCCATGATATTGGTTTGTTTGAGAACAAATACATAGATACCAGTGATGAATAAGGCGACTAATAAATACCTAACGGCATCCATATAATAGACACGTCGACCGTTGATGTATCCGTTGATAACGGCTTCTGGTTTTCTGAATAAATCTATAAACGTATGTCCAAACTTCGTATCGAGGCCCAAGTACATATCGCTAAAATCAGAAGCGACATTGCGCATGGTGATTCTGTTCTGGATCCATTTGGCACCACAGCTAGCGCAGTGTGTGTGTCCCACATATAGCATGTGACCGCAATTCTTACATTCTCGTTCCATTAGTCCAGATGTGTTTTGATCTTGTCTGCTAGATCGTCCATATCTTCATAACTTTCAAAGGCTCCATCCATAACCAGAGAAACCTGTCCGGTTTCTTCACTCACGATAATCGCCATGGCGTTACTGCGTTCGGTCAGTCCTAAAGCTGCACGGTGACGCAAGCCAAATCGCTGCGGGATTTTTCTATTGTCAGAAACGGGTAAAATGACTCGTGTGGCGGTAATCTTATTGCCTTCTATGATCATCGCTCCATCGTGTAACGTACTGTTTTTATAGAAAATGCTTTGGATGATGGGTGCATTCACAACAATGTCCATGGTGTCTCCAGAATTTTTAAGAAAATCCAGCGAGCCATCGCGTTTGATGGCAATCAGGGCACCTGTTTTAGTGGCGCTCATACGTTTGCAGGCAGTCACAATTTCATCGACCACGCCGCTGTTGGAGTCTATGTCTTCCTTAAAAAAACGCAGCTGTCTTAGAAACCTTCTTTTAGAAGTGAATTGGGTGGAGCCCAGCATAAGTAAAAAACGCCTCAATTCTTGCTGGAACACCACGATCAAGGCAAAAACGCCAGCACCTGTAAAAGCGCCCAACGCTCTGGACAACATTTCCATTTTCAAGAACAGCGTGACCTCATAGATCAAATAGATGATCACGATCCCTATGAAGATGTTGATCGCCGCGGTGCCCTTTACCAGTCTATACAAGTAGAATATCAATGCTGCAAAAAGCAAGATATCCACAAGGTCGATGATTCTAAATTCTGGTAACTCCATACCTCGTAAAAATAGGATTAATTATTTTGAATGGATTGATGCAATTGTATCACTTCCATAGCTTCCTTGACATCGTGAACCCTTAGGATTTTAGCGCCTTGATCCAGACATTTCATGTGTAGGGCACTGGTTCCATTGAGCGCCTCGCTAGCAGTAATTCCTAGGGTTTTATAGATCATGGATTTGCGCGATACACCTGCAAGAATGGGAAGACCGTGAAAATGTAAGAGATCTAGATTCTTAAGCAACTGGAAGTTTTGTTGGGTCGTTTTAGCAAAGCCAAAACCAGGATCTATAAGGATATCTTTTATGCCAGAAGCTCTAGCAACGTGGACGCGCTCGGCAAAATATTGGTTGATTTCTAGAACCAGATCGTCATAGTGGGTTAGGGATTTCATGGTTTGCGATGTGCCGCGCATGTGCATCATGATGTAAGGCACGCCTGCGTTGCCTACGGTTTCCATCATTTTGGCATCCAGATGTCCTGCGCTTATGTCATTTACGATTTCAATACCGTGTTGTAGTGCTCTTGCTATGACGCTTTCGCGAAAGCTATCACAACTTATCACTGCGCTAGGAAAATGCTTTTTGACCAGATCAATGACCGGTATAACACGTTGGATCTCTTCTTCGGCTGAAATATCCTCACTATCAGGCCTGCTGCTATAACCTCCTATATCGATGAAGGTCGCGCCATCTGCCAGCATAGTTTCTACCTGATTCAAAATATCTTTATCAGATTTGAGCGCTCCACCATCATAAAAGGAATCTGGTGTGATGTTGACGATGCCCATCACGTGAGGTGTTGAAAGATCAATCAATTTACCGGCGCAATTTATCGTGGACATAGGATAGGTTATCGTATTTTGTGGGCTCAATTTACACCAAATTATAGAGTCTTTATGAGTACCACCAGCCAGCAATATGATCAAGTTATAAGCACGTGTCGGGATCTTTTTACTAAGAAAATGGCAGACTACGGCAGTGCCTGGCGCATTTTGAGACTGCCATCGCTTACAGATCAGATCTTTATCAAGGCGCAACGCATACGCGGTTTACAAACCCTAGCCGAATCCAAAGTAGACGAAGGCCAGGAAAGCGAGTTCATTGGCATCATCAATTATTCCATCATGGCATTGATCCAGTTGGAAAAAGGCGTCGTAGAACAACCAGATCTCAACTTAGAACAAGCCACCGAACTCTATGATAAACACGTCGCGATCACCAAGCAATTGATGATGGACAAGAACCACGACTATGGCGAGGCCTGGCGTGATATGCGCGTGAGCTCTCTTACCGATTTGATCCTACAAAAATTATTGCGCGTTAAACAAATAGAAGACAATGCGGGCAAGACCATCGTTAGCGAAGGCCTAGAAGCTAACTATCAAGACATGGTCAATTATGCGGTTTTTGCGATGATTCATTTAACCAGCACTACTGAATAAATCCTTTATGGCCATGAGGACAGTATTTTTAATAGGAAATGGATTTGACCTAAATCTTAATTTGAAAACTTCATACAGTGAGTTCTACAAATTTTATATAAATCAGGAATCAAACAAAAAGGTTGTTGCTTCTTTGAAAAGGTCGATAAATTCAAATCTATCAAATTGGGCGGATTTAAAATTAGAACTAGGTAATTACACTGTAAATATCGATAACCAATCAGATTTTGATTTGATATTTGATGATGTAGGTGAAAACCTTGCTAAGTTTTTAATTGATCGAGAAAAAGAATTAGATATTAATTCCTTAAATCCTTCAGTTTTATTTACTGATTTATGTCAAGCAGAAAAGCATCTTTTACCTTCTGATCGCCGAAAAGTTTTAGCTTTTAAAAATGAATTTGGAAGCGTTGAACATGCTGTGGATATTATTAATTTTAATTATACCAAAACTATAGAAACGATACTTGAAAACAATTATCAAAACTTAAAGCTAGGATTGTTTAGAAACAAGAATCCTGTTATCCTAAAAAACATTTATCATATTCATGGATTTACCGACGATAGAATGGTTTTTGGAGTTAATGATAAAAGTCAAATTGCAAATGAATCTTTCCATAGTAATAAAGATATCTTAGAATCCCTAATAAAGAATGAATGTAACATAGCCCACAAGCATACTGTTGAGGAACAGTGTCAAAATCTAATTAAAAATGCAAATGTTATATGTGTTTTTGGAAGTTCACTTGGTGATACTGATAAAATATGGTGGGAAGAAATTGGATTAAGGCTTAAGCATAGCAATGCTAGACTAATCATTTTTTACAAGGGTGAAACTATACCTAAGAGAATTAGTCATAGAGCAGCTAGATACGAGAGAGCGATTAAAGAAGATTTTCTAAATAAAGCTAATGTCGATGACGAAATTAGAGAAGTAATTGATAGCAGAATATTTTTTTGCTACAACTCTAAGGTTTTTAGTCTTGTTAAATAATGCTATTTTTCAGCATTCAAATCACTTCCACTTAATCCCACAACCCATACTAGGTTTTTGGTTTTCTGGAACCTTTTTGTTTCCCAGCAGGGCATCAAGTGCTTCACGTATAGATCTTCCTGTTAGAGGTATGCCGTTTTTAGGTCGGGAATCGTCCAGCTGGCCGCGGTAGACCAGTTGGCCTTCGTTATCAAACACATAAAAATCTGGTGTGCAGGCCGCGTCGTATGCTTTGGCAACTTCTTGAGTCTCGTCGTATAAATAAGGAAAAGGGTAATCATTCTTCTCTGCTACTTCATACATTTTTGCAGGGCCATCTTGTGGGTAGGTCGTTACATCATTGCTGGATATTGCCACAAAGCCAAAACCAGTCACACGATAATCATTAGCCAGGCGTACTAGTTCTTCATTGACGTGAATCACATACGGGCAATGATTGCAAATAAACATGACGACGGTTCCTTTTTCACCTTTGATATCTTCATAGCTCAAACGATTGCCAGATACGGTATCCAGCAATTCAAATGATGGAGCAATAGTTCCCAAGGGCAGCATGGTAGATGGAGTTAATGACATAGAATAGTTTTAATTACTGTATAGGTCGCATATCGCTAAGATATGTAACCTAAGCTTATATTAAAGTTTTGAAAACCGTACACTAGGGACGACATTCAATTCATAGCTTTATATAAAATAACCAACATGAGTAAGTTTAAAAACGGATACGACACACTTTCGCTAGCTGTAGAAGATCTACAGTCCATGGGCTATACTATCGATTATGATCTTGTCGAGGATGGCCTCAAATCAAAAGACTTAAAAAAGAAGTGGAAAGCAGAAGAGCTTGAAGTGGTCAAGTTCTACCGCTTTGAAGGTATTTCTGATCCTGCAGATAATACCATTCTATATGCAATAGAATGCAACGATGGCAATAAAGGGCTATTAGTTGACGCTTATGGAGCAGATGTCTATATATCTCCAGAGATGATTGAAAAGCTAAGAATGAATGAAGAAAAACCTTAATTGGGAAGAATTTTCTAGAATCGATATGCGCGTCGGCACCATTGTCGGCGCGCAGTTGTTTCCAGAAGCTCGTAAACCAGCCTACAAGTTAGAAATCGACTTTGGTGAAGAGCTGGGAATTCTTAAAACTAGCGCACAAATTACAGACCATTACCAGCCAGCAGATCTTAAAGGCAAACAAATCATTGCCGTGGTGAATTTCCCACCTAAACAGATTGCCAATTTCATGAGTGAATGTCTGGTGTTAGGCTCCGTTGATGAGAAAAACAAAGTGATTTTATTACAACCAGAACGTCATGCCCAGAATGGTGACCGCGTGAGTTAAAAATCTATTTCTTGTCCAGTAAATCCAGTTTTTTGGAAATCTCATCAGCCTTTGCATAGGCTGCGTCACTGGCAGCACGATCTGTAGAAGATAGGCGATGATAATCGGCCATCAATTTTTTGTACTGCTCCTGTAATTTTTCAGCTTCTGACTTCTTATTGAATAATCCGAACATGGTTTTTTCTTTAAGTCGCAGCCATCACGGTTTAATTACCAAACTTCCACGCCAGTATGCGGCTCTCCTTGTTTCCCGTTTGCATGGGAATGACCTTCACTTCAGCATTGAGTTTTGTGGCTAGTTTTTGAAGTTTTGGTAAGTTACGCTTTCGCGAAAGCAGACTCGTAAACCATCCTACCTGTTCCTTAAAGTCTGCAGATTCCTTAATCAGCCGTTTTACAAAAAGTGCCTCGCCACCGTTACACCACAGCTCGTGCGACATACCGGCAAAATTGCGGCTTTCCTCCACGGTACCTAGTTTACGTTGTTTTTTCAGATTTTCCTTTTCAGCTTCCTCGGCGCTGGCATAGAATGGTGGATTGCACATCACAAAGTCAAAAGTTTCACCATCCTTGATGATGCCCTGCAATATGTTGGATCGATTTTGTTGATGTCTTATTTCAATGGCGGCATTTTTAAGCGTGTTATCTTTTGCATGAGCGATACTATTCTCATCAACATCGCTGCCTACCATTTTATAATCATAAATCGCATTTCCCAGAATGGGATAGATCGCACTGGCACCGCAGCCTATGTCCAGCCCGGTTTTCTCGCCTTTACCTATCAGGTCTGCAATGTGGTGGATGTAATCTGCCCGTCCAGGAATAGGTGGATAGAGGCTGCCGGCCGGCAGTTTCCAGTAACGCACATTATAGTGGTGCTTGAGCAGCGCAGTATTGAATTCCAAGATGGAGTCTGGCTTGCTGAAATCAATGGTGGTGGCTCCATCAGGAGTTTTGGTAAAATGGGATTCCAGTGCTGGATGGGCTTCGGCTAGTTTGACAAAATCATAACCGTACCTGTGAACGTTTCTTAAATGCATGTTGCAAAGGTAAATGAAGTTGAACTTGAACTTGGGCCTGAATTTGAACTCGAATCTGAATTGAACTTGAATTTGAACCTGAATTTGAATAGGTCGTGAAGAACTTTTATCATGCATAGTAGTGGATTAGTAGTTACGCTTTCGCGAAAGCGAACTCATCATGGATATTTCAAGTTCAGGTTCGAGTTGCGAAAGAAGTACCTTTGCAAAAAATTACCGTCATGAAACACTTCAAGGAACTAGGTCTAAAAACACCTTTACAGAACGGTCTGGACGATCTAGGCTTTGACACCATGACGCCTATTCAAGAAGAGGCTTTTCCAGCGATTCTATCGGGTCGTGATGTGATAGGTATCGCGCAAACGGGTACTGGTAAGACTTTGGGATATATGTTGCCCTTGTTGCATGAGCTCAAATACAGCGAGAGTCTTGACCCAAGGTATTTGATTCTGGTCCCTACACGTGAACTTGTGGTACAGGTTGTTGAACAAATTGAGGCCTATGCCAAATACATCAACGTACGTGTTATAGGTGTGTATGGCGGTACCAACATCAATACACAGAAAAAGGCTCTAGGCGATGGCTGCGATATCGTGGTAGCCACACCTGGTAGGTTATACGACTTGATCGTCGCACAGTCCGTTAAATTTAAATTTTGCAAGAAGGTCGTGATTGATGAGGTGGACGTGATGCTGGATCTAGGTTTTAGGTTCCAGCTGAATAATATTTTTGACCATTTACCTACCAAAAGGCAAAACATCATGTTTTCTGCCACCATGACAGATGATATTGAGGAGTTTATAAGATCCTTTTTCTCAAACCCTTTAAAGGTAAGCATAGCCGTTTCAGGAACGCCTTTGGAAAATATAGAGCAATCCAGTTATCCGGTGCCTAATTTTTATACTAAGGCAAACCTGCTCATGCATCTGCTTTCTGATGCTACGGTTTTTTCCAAAGTGTTGGTCTTTGTTCCCAATAAAAAAAGCGCCGACCGTTTACAAGAAGTCATGGCGCCGCATTATGGTAAAGAGATTGCCGTCATACATTCCAATAAAACGCAAAACTACAGGTTGCGCAGTATCGAGCTATTTGATTCTGGTACCTGTCGCATTTTGATAGCGACAGATGTCATGGCACGTGGACTGGATCTTTCCAAAGTCTCTCACGTTATCAATCTTGATGTCCCTAGGTTTCCAGAGAACTATATGCACCGTATAGGTAGAACTGGTCGCGCCGAACAAAAAGGAAAGTCCATTCTTTTCTTTACTGAAGATGAAGCACAAAACAAAAAAGACATTGAAACCTTGATGAATCAGCCTATAGAGGTGTTGCCTTTTCCAGAGGATGTTGAGATTTCTAAGCAAAAGACGCCAGAGGAAAGTCCCGTATTGAGAGAAATTCACAATCCACACAAAACCATGGAAGAGGAGCGTGGCGATTCCTTTCACGAGAAGAAAGACAAGAATAAAAAAGAGAATCTGGGCGGTAGTTATCGCAGGGAAATTGCCAAAAAATATAAGAAACCCAAGACGCGAGGAGACAAAAATGCCAACCGCCGCAGAAAGAAATAATTCTATAATTAAACGATCGCGTTTAAAAGTGGTCTAGTATTTGAAATACCCCTGAAAATTAGTCTCAAAATAAGTGATTGCTTATCTTGCGGCCTTTAAAATCCTTAAAATGAAAAAAGTACTTTTATTATTATTTTTAGTAGCAGGAACTGCAATGGCACAAACAGGTTTTGTACAGTATGAAGCCATTCTAGCCAGCATGCCAGAAGTAGAGCCTATTCGTAAAGAATTAGGAGACCTAACCACAAAATTGCGTACAGACCTAGAGAGCGCTGAGGCAAAATCCGCACAGAAACTTCAAGATCTGCAGTACCAAGCACAAAAGCCAGGAACAACTCCGGAGCAGAAGCAAGGTCTTGCAGAGCAGGCGCAGGCATTGCAACAAGAGTTTGCCAATGCATCTAAAGCTGCAGAACTTCAATTAGGTGCTAAGGAAAATGACTTAATGAAGCCTATCCTTACTAAGTTGAATGAAGCCATTCAAGCGGTAGCAAAAGAGAAAGGATTAAAGTTAGTTGTCAACGCATCTCAGGTAGTTTATTCTGAGCCAGGTGCCAACATCTCTATAGATGTTGCAAAACGTCTAGGTATCAAAATTGATGCTGACGGTACTGCAGCAGCGGCAGGAAACTAAGTTTTTTGACATATTATTAAAGTCCAGCTCATTGAGCTGGACTTTTTTTGTTTAAAATATTTACACCTCGATTTGAAACTACTACATGAATCGGTGTGAAGTTTTATCGCTTTCTTGTCTGCCGACAGGCAGGTGCGAAAGCGAAATAACCTTCTACATCATGAGCATCAACACAGCCATGACAATCATGATGGCATTTTCAATAAAAGTAGCCTCAGTCATGGGAAGTTTGAGCGCCGTGCCCAGACAGGCGCACTGAATGGACTTTTTATCCAAAAGTGTTTTGGACACTCCTATAGTCGTTATTCCCAGGACCACAAGCGTTGCGATCAAAGCGATATCGATCTCAAAACGCATGAGGAACATCAAACCCAATGCGGTTTCAATAAATGGATAGATCCATCCGTATGCTGGAAGGACTTTAGCCAGCGGATCGTACATACTAAAGCTTGCAGGGAAACCTTTTAGATCCAGGATTTTGAAAAAACTAAATACGATAAAAAACAGTCCCATAAAATCTAGCATTGCCGTGCTCCAGGAATCTTTGGAATAATTGAGTAACACTGTAGCAATAGTGATGTATCCCAAAATTATAAAGAGTGGTTGCAGCTGCTTTAATTTTGAAGGCTCACTGGTATTGGTCTCAATAGAACTGTTTGTAAAAACATTGGTTTCCTGTTTTTGCTTTATGGTATATTTTTCTGGAAGTGCTTTTTGAAAGGTGTCTAGATTTATATGACGCTTCATTTCAATACCAACAGTCTCACTTTCAAGATCTACAGTGGTACTAGTTACACCTTCTACCTTATTGAGAACTTGCTCGACATGGGTACGACAGCCGTTGCAGGTCATGCCTTTGATAGTATAGGAATGTTTCATAATGTTCTAAAGGATAAAAAATTTGGTGATTAATCCACCGGTAAGCCATAAGTAACAAGCTAGTGCAGCAAATTTCATCATGCTTTCCAGAAGTGCGCTTTTAGGCGCCATTTCACTCGTCTTGTGATCTACGTCTTTCTTTTTGAAAAAGCCCAAATAAACCAAATAGCCTGATATCACCAAGAAAGCAAGGTTGAGGTAAAAGGTGTAGTCAATCTTAAAATATGTACTGTCTTGAATTTTGACCTGACTGGGATCTGGTAGCATGTTGAGTAAGTCAAAACCATAATGAAGGGTTAGCGCTGCACCTATCAAAGCAATAAATAGTAGAAATAATATGAATAATGACATCTTCCAACCGTAATATCTCGCATTGATGCGCAAAACCGGGAAAACCACTAGATCACTAAAAATAAAGGCCATCACTCCAGCAAAGCTGACTCCTTTACCAAAGAGCAAGCCTGCTAATGGTATATTACCCATGGATCCAATAAATGTCAAAAATGCAGCCACTGGGCCAACAATGATGTGTTCCAAAATTTCAAAAAAACTAAAATCAGTATTGCCGGCACCGCTATTGATGAACAGGGTTTGGAAAAAGGAATCCGGTACAAAGGCCGCCACGATTCCTGCGATGGTAAAGCCTACCGTGACATCTTTCCAGACCATTTGCCATTCCATTTTGTATTTTTTGGAAACGCGAGCCCAACTTTCCTCTTTTACAATCTGCTTTTTCCAATCTTTTGAAGCTTCTTCAGATTCGTCTTGATCGTCCTTTAGATTGTTGCGGGCTTTATCAATAAGCTTTTTAGGGTTTATAATCCTGATAAGCAACCAACTTATCAGGATTAAAAGAATACCACCCAAATACTCACCTACAACAAACTGCCATCCCAAAAATATGGAGATGATAATTCCCAGCTCGATCACAAGATTAGTTGATGCTAATAAAAATGCCATGCTAGATATAAAGCTGGCACCTTTTTTAAAAATGGACTTAGTAGATGCCAGTGCGGCAAAGCTGCAGGAACTGCTTATAAATCCAAAAAAAGTTCCGAAGAGCACGCCTTTACCTTCTGCACCGCCCATGGTTTTTTGCATGCGCTTCTCAGTTACAAAAATTTGGATCATGCTGCTTATGATATAACCCAATGCAAAAGCCCATAATGCCATCCAGAAAAACCCTACCGACGTGTAGGCGGCCTCACCCCAGTTTTTTAGGAAGTTATTCATGTTATTTCTCCATAATAGGTTTTAGAGCATAACGTATCATCTCACCATTACGATAATTCGTGATGTATAAAACATCCTCGATAACCATCAAGTCTGTTGGTTTGTCAATTCCAGATTCCAATACTTGCTTCAATTGATAATCCATCCCAAATACAAGAACGCGATCATTTTCAAAATCAGTTAGAAATATTTCTGAATCGCTCACGTATATTCCTGTGGCTGCATTGAAGTTTTGGTCCTGTCCAAACTCTGTCAACACTTTCCCAGTTTTATCAAAAACCTGCCCGCGATTGTTGTAAGCATCTGCTACAAAGATCTTGTCTGCCGTGATTTGAACATCAGTTGGGTAATAGAAATCGCCCAAGGCTTTTCCTTCTTTCCCAAAACTGATCCATTGGCTACCATTGTAGTATAGAATCCTGTTGGTGTAGAAATCTGCGATTGCAATTTCATTTTCATAAACACTTATTCCAGCAGGTGCGTCCAGAGAATCATTAATGACGAGATAATCCATTTTGTTATCGCGCATCACAGCAATGGAATCACGTCCATATTCTGGGACAAACAAGGCTCGCTCCTGGAGCATGGAAGTGGTCATCTTATCAGTGATCTGCAGGTCTGCTTTCCCAAAATCAAGGTGCATGGGACGATCAAAACCTTCCATCTCAAAAAGGATCTCACCATCGGTATTTACCTTGAGAACACGGTTGTGGTCTCCATCACTTAAGAAGATATCGTTACCATCTGCAGTGATGCCTATAGGGTTGATACCGTCTAATGCAATCGTTTTTTCAAACTGCCATTCTTTGGGTTGCTTTACTTGTTCATTACAAGAAATCATCCCGAATAATATCGGGATGATGTATATCAAATTCTTCATTATATGGCTCTTTTATAGTGACAACAAGCAGGTAATGCATCATAGGTAGCATCGCTTGCCTTTGCGGTTTTTGTGTCGTGACCTACCTTGGCCATGCTGGTAGCTACAGCCTCTCTATTGGTTTTTGAAGCGTCGTGAGCAATGGTTAACATATAGGTCTTGACATCCCATTCTGCGGTAGAAACACCTGCAAGACTGGATGCAGCTTTCTCGATACGTGCTTTACACATGCCACATTTACCGTTGACGTACATTTTAATCGTGGTCAAGTTTGTTGAAGCCACCGCATCTTTTGAGGTAGCGTTGCTTTCCACTTTTCCATTGGCTCTATTGATAGTGGCCAGTTTAGGTGTATAACCTGCTTTTTCCACTTGAGAGACTACAGCGTCCATGGTCAATTCCTTATCTGCTGGATAGCTGAATGAGAAATCTCCTGTTTCAATATCTATTTTGACATCTTTGATGCCTTTGAATTCCTTGAACTTTTTTTCAAGACCGTAGGCGCAAAATGGGCAGCCTAGACCGTCGACTTGTACCTCAAATTGATCTCTTTGATTTGATTTTTGTGCATCCGCTTTCGCGAAAGCGAACAAGCTAAAAGCTATGCTCAGTAGGATTGCTATATTTTTCATGTTGTTATTTTTTAAAATTAAAATGTGTAGCGTGTGCCCAAAAACACGGAATAATTTAGGGCACTATTATCTGGAATATCTTGTACCAATGGCAATTGTAAAGCAAGATCAAAAGTGATGTTCTTGCGCGCATACTGGATACCTTGTGCATAGAGCAACTGGTACCAGTCACGTTCATGCAACCAGGCGCTGGTATATTCAAAATAAAGATTTACTTGTTTATTGGGATACTGTGGCTTGAGTAATGGCAATCCAAAACCTAACTTGGTGCGGAATTCATCCATCGTTCCATTAGGCATGGAGTTGTAACCTATCTCTGACGAGATACCATACTTAAGGGTTTCCAGCCCAGCGACCACGCCATAGTAGCCTGCATATTTACCAGTACTAAGATCCATAAGATCCAACTCTTCTCCAGTAGGTAAGGTTTGCAGCGTTTTTGCCACCATACGGAAGGTTTTTCCCGTTCCATCCTTGCGGTAAAATTGGTATTTACCTAAAAGCTTAATGTCTGCTAACGAGCTACCATTCGCATCATCTAGATTATAATTGATGTATGGCAAATGAACCGCTACCAGGCTATTAGAAGTAGGCAAATAGTGAAGCATGAGCGGCACATAAATTGCCGTACCGCGCTCTGTATTGCGTATTTCAGTTAATGTTTTTGTTGTAAAACTGCCGCCACCTAGCATGATGGGTTTATCTGCAGTTATAGGTGGTCCTTGAGAGTACGCTTTCGCGAAAGCGAAAACCATACAAGCCACCATTAAAAATTGTTTCATTGTGTATAAAATTGAGTTTGACTTAAGGTTAGAACGAAATCAATCATTCCATGAAAGGCAAAAACAATCTAAATAAGAAAGGAATCGTGTAATAAAAAGAGGTCGCGACCCGGTAATGGCGGCGACTCTTTAATGAGTCTGTTTTTTGCAGTATCCAAATCCTGTTCCAATAGAACGGCATAAGAATGTGCAAAAGCAGTGATAAAGACCAGCTGGTCTAGTGAGAAGTCAAATGTATTTTTCTGAAAGTCCTGATCACTATCAGAAACGATCTGCTTGTCCTTGCAGCAACCCATATTCTTCATGGCATTGTGCATTTCAGGATCGGTGTCCTGCATCTCGCAACTGCGAGCATCATCGTAAAAAGCGATGTCCACAAGGTGGTCACCACAAAAATGCGCCGCAATACTAAAC
Source organism: Nonlabens agnitus (assembly GCF_002994045.1). Classification (NCBI taxonomy): domain Bacteria; kingdom Pseudomonadati; phylum Bacteroidota; class Flavobacteriia; order Flavobacteriales; family Flavobacteriaceae; genus Nonlabens; species Nonlabens agnitus. The sequence continues at coordinate 1,907,997 of NZ_MQUC01000003.1, read as the reverse complement.
GACGTTGTGGTAAGCAATAGCAATAATGCCATTGTGATGGAAACGGACTTGTGAATCAGCGATTTCATAACTACAAAGCTACAAAATGAATGCCATTGTGTTACATAGGTCTTCTTAAATAAATGGAAAAGGAGCAGCCGACGGGATTCATATCAATATATTTAAAAATAAAACCGATCTATCCATGCACTTTGTACGATTCCTTTATTGTTTTTTGCTCTTTAATGTAGGTGTTGTCCACTCTCAAACTCCAGCGGACAGCACCCAACAAGAATCGCAACTGCCAAGTAAAGAATCCATCGTTGATGTAAATGCAGATTATGGTAGTAATCCAATACTGGAATATAACGACTCCTATTATATTCTTTCAAGAATCAATGAAAATATTGGTCTGCCTCCTACAAAATTCAATTACCGAACGCCGCAGGCGACCCTGGAAGAATTTGTCCAAGCATGTCGTGATGAGCAATTTGAGGATGCCGCTTATGCATTGAACCTGAATAGGATGCCCAGCAACCTGACGATTGAGGATGCTGCCGTACTTGCAGAGAAGCTATATTTTGTGATGAACCAGCGCGTCAATATTGAATGGGGTTCCATATCTGACCGTCCTGACGGGCAAATCGATATACAGACCGCTACTAATAAGGCTATAGCGGGCAGCCCTAGACGTAGTGTTTATTTTGGCGAACTGGACCTGGAAGGTCGCGACGCGACCCTAAGGTTGCAAAGAGTTAAGTATAAAGACTTTGGTGCATTCTGGCTCATCAGTGCTGATACAGTAGAAAATATAGAAGAGTTGTATCGTATTTATGGGCCACGTCAACTTGAGTTATTGATACCTGAATGGGCGCGATTTGGTGTTTTAGGTTTACCTGGATGGAAGATTTTAGGAACGCTGCTTTTGATTGGACTTTCCTTCTTGATCGGGAAATTGGGTTCCTATATCGTGCGTAGATTGTGTCGTAAGAGTAGGTTTGCGTGGTTAAAGGTAGTAGGTAAAAACCTGGCAACACCTTCTGGGTTTGCAATCGCCGTGTTGTTCTTTTACATCACTCTTAATTCACTCATTAGTTTTAGTGGTCCTTTTGCCAGTTGGCTCTATTCTTTACTGCTAATCACGGTCATATCTTCCATCACTTGGCTTATTATGAAGTTTATAGATAGCTTCATGATCTACATTGCTGAAAATAGGATAGGAGACACCAACCCAGAGGAAAACAGCGAGGCTAGACAGATGTTGACTTATGTAAGTGTTGCTCGTCGCGTCGTGACTTTTGTCGTGATTATAATAGGTATCACGGTGATCATTTCCCAGTTCCGTTCTTTAGAGAAGCTTGGGATTTCTTTATTGGCTTCGGCTGGTGTGTTGACTGTCGTTCTGGGAATTGCAGCTCAAAGTACACTGGGAAATATTATCGCTGGTATACAGATCGCGTTGACCAGTCCAGCAAAAATAGGTGATACGGTAATCATCAATGATGATTGGGGTTATGTAGAGGATATTCGCTTCACCTATATGGTCGTAAGAACCTGGGACCAACGCAGACTTGTCATCCCATTAAAGCATGTCATTAGCAATATTTTTGAAAATTGGTCAATGACAAATCCGCATCAAGTACGACCGATAATTGTACACGCAGACTATAGAATTGACGTCCAAAAAGTCAGAGAGAAATATGAATCGTTGTTGCGCAATCACGATTTGTGGGACGGTGAGCACGAGCCAGTAATTCAAGTTGTGGAGGCCGGTGAGGACACCATAGAGATGCGAGCACTTTGCTCTGGAAAAGATGCCAGTACTACATGGGATTTACATTGTGAGCTAAGAGAACAGTTGGTAGCCTTTATAGCTGATCTAGAAGATGGCTTATATCTCACTAAAACCCGTGTGGAATTAAAAAACGACTAGTCGTATTCTTGTTCCAATTTTTGAAGAATTTCTCTCAACATGCTCTCATTTACAGGTTTGATGATATAGTCTGTAAGTTCGCTAATGGATTTAGCTCGTTCTACATCAGTTGGGTCGATTGAAGATGACACCATGTAAATCGTAATTTTCTTACCTACCTTAGGTTTGAGCTTTATATATTCTTCCATAAACTCAAATCCATTCATGATGGGCATATTGATGTCTAGAAAGATTACATCAGGAAGTTCTTGTGCATTGGCAATGTTATCAATCATAAAATTGATGGCTTGCTCTCCATCAGAGAACACTAAAACTTTTTTGGCAAATCGCGATTTTTCTACGGTGCGCTTGAAACCATATTGATAGATTTCGTCGTCATCAATTAAACTTAGAATAAAAGGTTTTGCACTCATGCGGTTTGTTTTTTGAAAGTTACAATAAATGTAGATCCTTTATTTGGAATACTATGCACTTCGATCGACCCGCCTAAAGATTCGACTTGATTTTTAACAATAAACAGTCCTATACCTTTAGAATTTTTATTCCTGAGGAAGGTCTGATGTAAACCGAATACTCTTTGAGCTTGACGTTTCAAATCGATTCCCAGTCCGTTATCTTGAACGTACAGTTTAATTGCGTTCTTTTCGTTCTCGGTTCTCAAATGTATTTCTGGAGTTCTCTTAGCATCGCTGTATTTTAAAGCGTTGCTTAGTAAGTTGAGCATAATGCTTTCCAGATATACCTTGTTATAAACTACGAATGGAGCATCTGAAAAGTTAGCAGTGATTATCGCTTTTTGGTCTAATATCTCGCCGACTAACAAGTCCTTCGTTTGACCTAACACCTTTTCAAAGATTAGTTTTTGAGTTGGAATTTGCTCTTCGGTTTTTGTTTTAATTCCTGTTAGTAAAACATTTACCGTTTCGTCTAAATACTGAATCACGGTATCAAATTTCTGGAAGAGTTCTGACTTTTCCTCTTCGCTATCGGTATCCTTGTAGAAATTAGAGAGGAAAATCAAATTGCCAATAGGTGCTCTCAAGTTATGTGCGGTTATCTGAGCATAATCGGATAATTGCTTATTGGCGGCAGACAAGCTTTCATTCTTATCACGCAGGTGACGTTGTGCAGGAAGAAGTACGAGAAAAAATTCAGCCATAATAATAATTAGTGCGATACCAGTCAGAACATAACAGATGAGCATGGCGAGTTCATTTTTCCTTTCTGACTCCTTCTGCAACCAAAAGGTAATTTGTTCCATATGGTCAAGGAACTTACCTTCAATTGAAATGATTAAGGCGACTTGAGACTTTAATTGAAACTTTGAATCTGCGCTTAGGATTCTATCAACAGCTTTGCTAATTTCTTCAATTTGAAGATTTGTTATTTGAAGAACTGAATCTACCTTTTTGAGATGGTCGTTCGTTTTATTTTTCTGGGATAAAAACTGTTGTGCCTCTTGTAATTCGTGAACGCTTTTAAGTAGCATATCGTTGCTGTAAGGTGTTGAATCTTCCGTATTTCCTAGCAAATTGTACAATACTTGTTTGGTAATGCGTTGACTCAACATTCGTTGGCGTCCTGACTTATTAATTAGAATTGCGTCTTCTTGCTGCAGCGATATAAAGTATGCCAGGGTTACCGCGATCAATATGATCATACCTGTAATCGTGATCGTAAAAACAGTGTAAGAAGTTTTGAGATGTTTTGTGAAATTCATAGGGATGATAGAAAACATCAATATTAAATTAACGGAATGTAGCTCAACTACGTGTAAATATAAGGATGTCAACTAGTCTTAAGACCTTGTCTTTTCGTTGCATTTAAAATAATAATAAGTTAGTAAATGCAAATTTCAAATAGCCTTAATCATTTTGAATTAAACAAATCTTACTTAATCAAATGATTATCAGTGTTTATTAGTTCTTCCAAAACGTTTTTCTGTTTAATTATTTGACCTTTATGGTGCTTGTTGTCAAACAATGAGCACTAAGAACGTTAGACCTTACAATCTTAAGTGCACTAATGTTTAATAGTGAATTTCTAAAATTGAGAAATAGGCAATTTGATCGGTATAACTTGTATTTGCTGCATGTGATTCTTAGAGGTCGAATATAATTCCCTCATGTAGAATTCTTATCAAACGCTTAATAAAGCTCGTTAACTTTCTCCTCTAAACTAATACTATGAAAAACTTTACTAAAATTTTTGTTTTAGGATTATTGGCAATGGTGCTTGCCTGTAGTCCAGAAGAGTTGGATGAGTTTGAGAACACTCCTGAGGTACAGGAGTCCAACTTAGAACTAGGTATGAAAAGTGCCAAAAATTCTAAAATAGAAGGAATACGGGTCACCTATAAGCTTAAGGAGGCAGATGTTCCTGGAATATCGGGTTTTATAACGATTAGAGATGCTGGAAAAAAAGGTGTTGAAGCCTTCATTAAACTCAAAAACACAACGCCAGGATTGATGCATCCAGTTCATATCCATGAAGGCGTATTTGGTCAAGAAGGAGCTCGTGCCAAAACATTGAATCCTGTTAATGGAACTACCGGTATCTCCCAAACTTATTTTACTCACATGGATAATGGTGATGTAGCAGATTTTGATGAGTTGGTCAATCAGCGTGAGTACTATGTAGGACCCCATTTTAGTATGGAGGATATGGAGACCATACTTGCAGTAGGTAACATAGGTGTTTTGGATCCACCAGTGACTTGTTCTGATTGTAGCGGTGGTCTTGATAGATTAGCATTTCAGTACAACGGAGATAAAACGGCTAGAGTACAGATCAAGCAATCCAATGGACACGTCATTTTTGACGCTCATGTAGATCCAGCAGAGCAATTTACTATTGTAGGCACTAGAGAAGATGGATCCTTTGGAGACAAAGTCTACATCTATGTGAATCACTGTAAAGTTGCTAAAGTCGTTACAAATTGTGATGAAGCAGTTTTAGTGGGTGACACTTTTGGAGACTTTGAAGTTGTAGATGGAAACAGCGTTTTAGGTGGTCCTATATGTGATGCTCCTGAAGAGCCAGAGCCAGAATGCAATGACTGCGATGGTAAGGTGAACTACCTTTCTTTAAAATATACGGGTAGCCATGGCGCAAAAATTACCATTAAACAATCGCAGGATTATAAATATGTATTTCACGACTACGTCAAGCCAGGTGAAGTCATTAAGATTTATGGTAAGGCACATGATGGTTCGTTTGGTAAGGAATTGAAAACCTATTTCAATTTCATTTGTAAAGATAAAATTGATACGAGCTGTGATGAAGCTATAGGCCCAGGTAGCACATACGGTAATCTAACCGTAGTGGAAGGAACTAGTACAAACGGCGGAGAATTGTGCGAGGTAAGCGGCGACGATGATGACGATGACGATGACAAAGAATGTAAAATCACGGACTGGTGGCACAAACACTCATCTTGGTGTCAAAAGAAGACTTATTGTTCCAGCTACGGATGGTGGCATAAACACGACTATAAGTGTTACAAAAAACCATCAAAATGCAAGAATAAAAGCAGATGGCACAAGCATAGTTCAAAGTGTTCTTAATCAGTAATATTTAAGAATTTACAATTTCATCTAAAAAGCCCGATCACAAAATGATCGGGCTTTTCTTGTCATATGTTTATACAGCTTAGTTACAAACCAGTGTAAAAAGCTCATGAATAAAAAAAACACCATACTTTTTCGTATGGTGTTTTGATTTGTGGAGTCGGGCGGATTCGAACCGCCGTCCAAACGAGCGACTTCATCGCTTTCTACATGTTTAGTCATCATTTAATTTCAGTCAATGCACCGGTCGATAACTACCAAAGCACCGCTTGTCTTCGCTTAAGTGTCTCCTCAACATCAAAGCCCTGATGAGGATAGGTCTATTTTTACGAATTCTCTAAATCAAGTGCCATAAACCAAGGCCTTTGAGAGAATTCCTGCTTGCTCACCTTGTGAGCCGAGGCATTATCCTACTATGATTCGGATTATGCAGCTAGGGCGTAGTTATTCTCGCCGTTTAAAAAAGATGAATCATGAGATTTAAGAGCTATGGCCCAGCGCTCTACATGCTTACGATCAACCCAGTCTCGCTGTCAAAACCAGTCGACCCCATTTTACTCATCAAAATTTGATCAGCAATCCCAAAGCAATCTCTCGATTTGGGTTGACAAAAGTAACCTAATATCAACGATTTTGTGTAAAAACCATGCCAAAACACCTATCACACACATGCCGTGCTACACCTATATAAAACCTGTATTTTAAAAGTTTCCAGTTTCCATCACAGGGCTTCATTTAGTATCTTTCGGCAATACAAAATTGTCTGTTATGAAGTTCGCATTGATTCAGGAACGCAAGAGTCCACCAGATAGAAGAGTGGTGTTGTCGCCTGTTCAAGCGGCTGTTTTTAAAGACGCTTTCGCGAAAGCGGAACTAGTAGCAGAGTCCTCTACAATTAGAATATTCAACGATGCCGCCTACATGGCAAAGGGCATTGAAGTAGTCACCGATGTCACCGATGCAGACGTTCTGTTAGGCGTTAAAGAAGTGCCTATCGATGCGCTGATTGCTGGGAAGAAATACTTTTTCTTCTCTCATACCATAAAGAAGCAACCCTACAATAGAGACTTGCTGCGGGCAATTTTAGACAAGAAAATCGAGCTGTACGATCACGAGACCATTGTGGATGAGAACAACAATAGGCTGATAGGTTTTGGTAAATATGCTGGACTGGTAGGCGCTTACAATGCTTTTAGAGCATTGGGATTGCGAGATGGATTGTTTGAAATGCCTAAGGTGAATGACTTGGCAGATTTTGATGAGGTAAAGATAGAACTTAATAAAATCAAGAATCAGTTGCCGCCTATCAATATCGTTATCACGGGAAGCGGTAAGGTCGCTGGTGGTATTTTGGAAATACTAGAGATTCTGGAAATCAAACAACTATTACCCAAAGAATTCCTTCAATTGGGGCAGTTTCAAAACAATCAGATCGTTTTTACGCAGCTTGACGTAGAAGATTACTATACTAGAAAAGATGGCTTTAAACCTACAAAAACCGAATGCTACAATACTCCAAAATTGCTGGAGTCTGATTTCATGAAGTTTGCAACCGTAGGCGACATGTTGATCACGGGTCATTTCTATGGTGACGGCGCACCCTATTTTTTCACCAGAGAAGACATGAAAGCTCCAGATTTCAATATCTCACTGGTGGCAGATGTAAGTTGCGATATTGATGGGCCTATTGCCTGCACGCTGCGAGCATCTACGATTGAAAATCCCATCTATGGATATGATCCAGCTACAGAGACTGAAGTTCCTTTTAAAACAAAGAACTCCATAACGGTTATGGCTGTAGACAACTTGCCCTGTGAGTTGCCCAAGGATGCTAGCGAAGGTTTTGGTGACATGTTTATCGATCGAGTCTTACCAGCATTTTTCAATAACGACGCTGACGGTATCTTGGAACGCGCTAGAATGACAACCCATGATGGGAAATTGACACCTAGGTTTGAATATTTAGAAGACTACGTATACGAGCCTAAGACAAAATTTTAGTCACAACAACTTTCCTATGCAGTAATTTAGTTTTGCTTTCGCGAAAGCGAAAACCTTTTAAACCTTTATCCATAACAGGATTTTTGTGAAATGTTAATTGTCCTTGTCGTAGCCTTCAGGGCGTTTCCATCTCACCGGAGCAGCAGGCTCTGGCTTAAATTTGAACTCCTGAGATGGCAGTAGCTTCAAGGCTTCCTCAACGGCGCGTTCCAATTGTGGGTCTTGACCTTGGGACGTTAGGATAGGTTTTTGAGTGACCTCGATGTCTGGTGCAACGCCTTCGCCTTCAACAGCCCATTCACCATTGAGGTCGTAAAAGCCACCGCGTGGCGCCACCATTCTACCACCATCGATAAATGGCGGCGTGTCCCACGTCCCGACCAGGCCGCCCCAAGTCCTAGTGCCCACTAGCGGTCCCAGGTTTTGCTGTTTGAACATATAGGGCAGTAGGTCGCCGCCAGAGCCTGCACGCTCATTGATGATCATGACCTTTGGACCAAAAATACCAGCCATGGGTGTGGTCCACGGTCTATTGTCATTTGCCTTGCTATTGAAATACCCGAAAGGCTCTCTCTTAAGGATATCGATCATATAATCTGCCGCGCTACCGCCGCCATTGTTGCGCTCGTCCAAAACGATCCCTTTTTTATCCTGCTGGCTGAAGAGGTACCTGTTGAAAGAGGTGAATCCAGGTTGACTGGTATTGGGAATGTAAACGTAGGCCAGCTTGCCGCCTGATAATTCATCGACTTTCCTGCGGTTGCCTTCTACCCAATCGATATAGCGCAAGCCACGATCACTGGAAATGGGTTTAACAAGGACTCGCTTGCTGGCAGTACCGTTGGCGTTGTCACTTACCTCTATCATAATCTCACGACCAGCGGTTTGTTCCAGTAATTGGTAAGGATTGAGGTCTGCGGTGAGTTCTTTACCATTGATGGAGATCAAATAACTTCCTTCTTTGACATTGATTCCCGGTAGGCCCAACGGGCTTTGCATATCAGGGTTCCATCGCTCACCGTTGTAAATTTTTGAAATTCTGTACCGATTGTTTTGAACTTCTAAGTCTGCGCCTAGAAGACCTACTGGTATTCTTTTGGTATCTGGAAGGTCACCACCAGAAACGTAGGAATGTCCTATCGCAACTTCACCACTCATGATATCTACCACATAGTTCAAATCGGTACGGTGTCTTACATCTTTGATCCATGGCGAGTACCATTTATAAATATCATCCCATGGGGCACCGTGCACGTTATCTACATACAGAAAATCACGCATGTATCGCCATCCTTCTTTAAAGATTTGCCTGTACTCTGCTCGTGGATCAATCTTTACTTTGACATTGGTGTCAATTTTGCCATCTCCTGACTTGATGGGTGCCTTAGTGGCGTTTATGGAATAGCTGTTCCCATGATTTATTAGAACGTGCTTACCATCATAACTGGTCTGCAATCCTTGAATTCCAGTGGTGAATTCGGTGGCTTCCTGCTTTTTGGTATCATATAAATGCAGCTTGAATCCGTCTGTATTTTGGATTTGTTCCATGACAAAGACATTTCCTTGTTCCGCTTTCGCAAGAGCGATATAGTTTCTATCGGGCAGGCTCATAGCCACGATACGATCAAATATGCCGTTCTCGTCGATAACGACATTTATTTTGGCAGGCTCATCTGTGGCAGCGTCAAATCCTTTTTTCTCGCGTTCTTTTTTCTCTTTCTTTTTCTCCTCAACGACACCTTCTATGGTTTCTTCATCAGATTCTGGTAGGTTGGGTGCCTTCCCATCGCTGGAAAGTACGATGGCGTAAAGGGAACGTGTGGTGGATGGATCGAAAGAGCTCATATCCAGCCATCCCGAATTTAAGCCGTAATTGGTACTTGCAAGCGTGAATAAGTATTTACCGGACTCGTCCCAGACTGGCGTGATAGCATCTGCCAAGGGGTCTGTGATTTGAATGATATTTTTACTGCTAATGTTGTAGGCGTAAACTGCCTTAAAGTGGGATTGTTGTTGCTTCGCATAAGCGATCCACTGGCTGTCTGGCGACCATACGGGATTCATCGCACGATTGGGATGTGCATAGCTATCTGTATCTGCTTTAACGCTTTTACCGCTGTTGACGTTGGTAATCCAAATATTATAATGTGTGTCTGTGTAGGCAATGTGATTGCCGTCTGGCGACCATTGAGGATTGAAGTAGAAGGTAGGATCGTTAAATGATATACTCTTGATAATGGTGCCGTATTGATCTGCGATGACCAGTTCATACTCGCCACTGGCATCAGAAAACCATGCGATCCTATTCCCTTGAGACGACCAGACAGGACTACGCTCTGCAGATCCTGGTGCATTGGAAAGGTTGCGCCATGTTCCATTTTCTTTGGGTACGCTAAAGATCTCGCCTCTGTATTCAAAAAGGGCGCGCATACCGTTGGGCGAAAGGGTAGCGTTGTTTAGGTCTCTGGCACTAGCGTCTTCCCAGCGTTCTCTTGAGGTGTTGAGGTCTGCGTTTACCGTTATGGGAATGATTCTCATGTTGCCAGTTGCAGGATCCAATAGGTTGAGGTGACCACCATGTTCATAGACTATGCGGCTATCGTCTGCATCCAGACTTTTGACGTCAAACTTTTTATGAAAGGTTACCTGGGTTTCTTTTTTGGTTTGTGGGTCATACGACCAGATGTTGCTTGTATAATCACGCTCTGAAAGGAAATACACCTTGCCGTTTAGCCATACGGGATCGAGATGACGCTCCTTTGTGGGCTGCGAAGTGGTTTGAAGTTCCATGGTCTTCAGGTTTACGATCCAGATGGGCATGGCCTGTCCACCGCGGTAATTGCGCCATTCTGGATCCCAAGAAGTAATGGGCGTGTAGGCGACATAGTTGCCATCTGGCGAGATCTCACCATAAGCCGCTCTGGCAAGTTTCATAGAGACTGGATAAGAATCATTCATGCCAATGGTAAAGAACTTAGTAGTTTGTGTGGGCGTTCCCTCACGATCTGATCTAAACAATACCTTACCGTCAGGCGTCCAGCCTGTAACAAAGTCACCGCCTGGATGATAGGTAAGTCGCTGAGGTGTGCCACCCATGGATGGTATTACAAATACATCTATGTTGCCATCATATTCTGCAGTAAATGCGATATGGTTTCCATCTGGTGAAAAATGTGGCACGCTTTCATAGCCTATATCACTGGTCAATCGCTGGGTGGTGGTGCCATTGACGGTAGCTTTCCACAGGTCGTTTGCATAGACAAAGACAACCTGGTCACCGTGAATGGTGGGCTGTCTTAGCAATTTAGTTCCTTGAGAGAATCCCAATAGGCAGGTTAGTGCAAGGACGATTTGGAGTACAGATTTCATGGGCTTTGTTTATGGGAACCCTAAGATACTCAATACTCGTTAAAATGGAGTTGTCGCTTTCGCGAAAGCGAAATATTCATATCAATAAGTCGATCGATCTCTTAATATTAGCTAATGTTATTTTATAACGTACCGGGTTATTGCGGAAAGCTGGAATATCCAGTCATAAAAAATGCCTTGTGAACAAGGCATTTAAAGATGGTAAACCGCATCTATTTTGATGAAACTACTACTCCATCTTTAATGACAGTTTTTGAAGTTGCACCGGTAGCGGTTACATTACTATTGCCACTTTGGTTAATGGATAGATTATTTATTCTCGTATTTCCTAGATCTAAACTTGCACTTTCATTAGTCATTACTGTAAGTCTGTCCAGTGCGTTAAAACCATTCACAGTAACACTTGCTGCACCAGATATTTGTATGGCATTCAAATCTCTAGTGTAGATTCTGATTTTTGTGGCAGAATTACCACCATTTACCTGTAATCTATTTGAAGTGGAAGAGATCATAGATTTCATATCTTCCATACTTCCATTGAACTGAATCTTAGAAGTTGGCGCGTACCTTATCTCTATTATGGCGTCACTATCAATTTTAATGGAAGAAAACCCATCTATTTCCATTGAGACTTGAGCGGTGGATATGCCTGCGATAGCCAGCATGATCCCTAAAAGTAGATTTTTCATAAGTAGCAGATTTAAAGATTGTTATCTAGCAGTAATTTACTATTTATTTCTGAATATATTTATTAATACGGCAATTACTTAAGATTATAATTACCGTATCGATATTTTTGATCCAAATAAATTATGGAATCATGACTCATGAAATTTCGAAAACTTATGTTTTTAAGATATTGCGATTGCTAGACCATCAACTCTTTCGTGATTTTTATTCGAACCTGAGAATAAGGATAGCCAACTGATATATTGGACTCATATTCCAATACACATATTTCAAAATTGTATTAGGAGATAATATCGGTATTCTTCACTTTAAATTTTAGAACCCTTTACAACATAAATTAAGATATGTATAAAGCGTAACTGAAAACAGCTATTAAGTCGTAGCAGTTCAAAGAATTTAATCGCGATAGATGATCTCGCGGTTTGTGGTTTGAATCAATTTGTTAGCTTGATTGGGAACTAGTTGATAAGCGCGTCTTTCAGTCCAGTTTCCTTGTGCGTCGTACTCGTATTGATATTGATAGGTCTGGCTTGTAGTACGACCAGATGGATAGCTTACTTTTTCAGTGACCTCAGTCAACAATTTAGCAGAATTAAAGATTTTTAATTCCTCATAGACTCTGTTATTTTCTTCATATTCCTTTGTAACCTGTAATTTATCACCGATTTCTTTATAGCTGTATGTTACCTCATTAAATCCCTCTGAACTCCCATCTGGACGTTTTTTTGTCATAAAGGTTTTTACAAGCCTCATTTCATCATCATAGGAAAATGACGTGATACGAGATAGATAAAAGGGAGTGTTTTTTACTGCAGTGGCTAAACCGTTGCTTTTAATTTTATTGCTGACCTTGCTGTAGCGTCTTTCTTTGAAGAGTTTACCTTTGTTATTATACACCCGCTGAATCTTAAAATTATCGCCTATGTAAATCATGACTTGCATCAGGCTTGTGGTATCAAAGGTGATCTTGCCATCTTCTGTAATGTAATCGTAATCAAAGGTGATTCTAGGGTCTTCTTCTTTAAAACTATTTGTAGTGGACTCGTCCAAAACACTGTTTTCGATGTATAGGATCTTGCCGTTTACAATTGCTTCATTACCGTAACCATAATTGACTTTTTTGATGGTTTGCGGCCTTTGTTTTGGTTTCTTCCTCAACCGTAATTTTGAACGTATGTAGCCGTTGCGCTCAAAGGTGATGGCATTGGCGTATAGGTATTCGTTTTCCTGACTCTTAAGACTGTATCCTTTTTTATAATCGTATTCCAGAGCACGTATGTTACCTTTAAGCCCAAGCTCCTGAGCCGTACGCGGTACCATCTCATATTCTTGTGTTACTCCATCGTTTACATAATAAAAGGGTAGGTAGTTGTGGCATTTTCTCCATTCACTTTCTTGGGCCCATAAAGGTGTAGCTAATTGGATTGCGATAAAAAAGATTATAAAAAAAGCCTTTTTATATTTCATGATAACGTTTTAAAGGGATCGTTTCCAGAATGTCATGAGAACTGCACATCATATCGACTACCAAAAATTGCATATGAATTTGAGATAAATACAATAACAAAACTCAAAATATGACATCAAAATAACAAAAATTCAAAAGAGAAACAATTGTGGGTAATAGCTTATCGCAATAACTACCGAGGTTTGTAGATATTCGAGGAGTAATTGGTTATAAAATGCAATTCCATTCGATGGTTAAAAATGGATTGTCATGATATCTCCAACAATATTAAAGGGCTTAGCGGTCAATAATTTGCTCCGGGAAATTTGATGTTATCGCTTTCGCGAAAGCGATATAACTGAAAATCATCGCAACGATAGGGCAGGAATAATGATTCAGATGTCAATCTAAATCACAGGTGATCACGTAAAACTAAGTTTTTGCAACAGAATCAATATCTTGATGATATAGAGTTCTCTAACTACTTTTTAATGATTTTTTTATAGATTGAGTCTTGTGTTTGTTGATCTGTGATTTTGATCAAATAAACGCCTGAACTTAAGTTTGAAAAGTCAATTTTTTTCTCAGAGGTTTTGAATAAAGAGCTTCCTTGAAGGTTGTAGATTTCTGTCTCAACTTCACTATTATATTCAAGAGTTAAAGTAGAAGTTGTTGGGTTTGGATACAATTGTAGTTGTGCTGAATCAAAACTATTACTACTTGCTGTTTGTTTTTCACTTACAGAAATTCCAGATATGTTAGTTGGGCTAGAAAAACCAAAACCTATTGTGCGGCTACCTTGATCTAAATTACTGTCTAGGCCGATCCATTCTGAATTGACATCTCTTATGATCAATCCTAAGGATGACTCTTCCAGCTGGTTGAGATCCTGATTGCCGTAATGAAAATATATCATGCCTTGGTAATCTTCAACTGGGCTAGACCACTCTATAACTTTATTAATACTTCTGGGACTGGTCAATGCTGTTTTAGTTGTAGTCACCTCATTGGGTCCTACCAAATCATAATTCACAGAAGGATCTAATTCCGCACCATTGATATATAACGATCCACCATCGTTAATCGATAAACTACTGGTACTGGTTAAAGTCAGATCTTGCGCGGTCGCGATAGTTGCAGCGAATAGCAACAGAAAAGTAATTTTCAACATAAAGAAATCTTATAAGATAATGGTGATCAATGGTTTCCATCACCTACAATAATAAGGTTAATTAAGATGCTTTGGGCATAAATTCGATTAACGGTATCTTTTTGATGAAATTAAAAGATCTTTTGAATCTCGAAAGGTGCATTCATCGAATTTTGGATTCAATTAATAATTGATTTATTCAATTATTTTGACTGATTTTCTATTTAATCATGATTTCTAAGAGTAAAGTCATAATGTTTAACTTTAAAAAGTTGTTAATTGTAGTTTACAAGCTACCAAAATCTAGGAAAGTTGTATTTTCATTTTTGGCAATAACTGAAAACCATCCAATCCTTGTTTACAATCAAATCACGTTTCAATCTACTCGTCCTAAGGATGTTTTTCTTGTTGATTTGCCTATGCTTACCTTTTGGGATTAAGGCTCAAGGAGAATCTCAAAGTGAATATTCTCCAGAGGAACTGAAAAAGGAGCAGCAATTGCGGGAAATTTTAGGAGAGATTCGTCAGAAGTATGGGTCTCAGGATTTTGTTAATACCATTTCTTTAAGTCAAAAAGGAAGAGCTTTAAGTGATACGCCAAGATTTTACAATTATTATGTAGGTATTTCCAGTAACTTAGGAAACGCCTTATTCCAAATTGGCGATACATTACAAGCAATAGAAGTATTCGAAGAATCTTTGGAAAAGGCTGAATCATTTCAAGACACCAAATTTCCTATTGCAAGAAGATATAAGACTTTAATTACCGCTAATATTGATTTGGCAAATATTAGTGCGTTAGTAGGAAGGTTTGAAGAGGCAATAGCTAAGTATAAGGCTGCCTTACAATTAACTGATGATACTGATATACACGGCCTCTTTATTACAAATTTTAATATAGCTGAATCATATATACAGTTGGATAAAATAAGCCAAGCAGCTCCATTTGTTTATGAATCAGAAAAATTATCGAAAACCATTGGTATAGATGCGTATGCAGCAAGCTCAAAACTATTATTAGGAAAATTTTTCGTTAAATCAGGTGAATACACACGAGCTTCCCAAGAATTACAGCAAAGCGTTGATTTTGCAATGGCTTCTAGTAACAAAGAGGTTTTAGTAGACGCCTACAGAAATTGGGCTGCTTCTGAAGCTAATTTGCAAAATTGGAAAAAGGCGTATGAACTTTCTGAAGCTTTAGACATACTTGAAAAGGAAAAATTTGAATCTGAGAGTGTAGAAGCATTACAAAATGCCAGAGCTAAATTTAATGTGGACGAAGTGGAGCGCAGGATGCAGGCAGAAATGGAGGCTGAACAACTAAAAGCAGAGAACATTCGTGCGAAGGCGCTTCAAGAAAATACGGTCCTGTGGTCGTCGATCGCTTTATTCATTGCCATCATTCTAATCATAGCGCTCTTTATAGGATTCAATAGGCGAAAAAAATTGAATAAGGAGTTAGTTGTCAAAAACACAATCTACTTGAAGGAGAAGGAAAAAAGCGATCAATTGCTCGTTGCAAGAAATGCTCTGTTCTCCAGAATTAGCCATGAATTAAGAACTCCTATGTATGGTATCGTAGGAATTTCTAACATGTTGATTGACGATAAAGACATCAAGGGAGAGAATAAAAAGAACGTTCAATCTCTAAAATATAGTGCAGATTATTTATTATCCCTGATAAATAATGTCCTAGAGATGAATAAGCTCAACAGATCATCCAATCTAACCTTGGCTCAAGAGAATTTTGATATTCGAGAACTTTCTCATCATGCGGTTGAGTCTGCAAAGTTTATCATGCCACACCATACGAATACTTTCAAAATAAAAATTACGCAGGATGTCAAACAGGTGTATAATGGAGACGCCGTCAAGCTAATGCAGGTACTTATCAATGTTTTGGGTAATTCTAATAAATTCACTAAAAATGGTGTTGTTACGTTGAATATCTCTAAAGTTAGAAGTGAAGAGCATTTTGATTTACTTGAGTTTTCAATAAAAGATACTGGAAAAGGAATTGAGAAAAGAAAACTAAAGGATTTGTTTGACGAAAATAAATTTATCAATCACAATGAAGAAAATGAAGGAACGGGCTTAGGGTTGCCTATTTCTAATAAAATTTTAGAATTGCAAGACTCTCAACTAAGTGTTCAAAGTGAGCGAGGCAATGGAACTGAAGTCAAATTCGAACTAAGATTGCAAAGAGTCGATGTTATAAAAGAAAAGAAGACTGAAAAGAATATTTCTCGCTCTAAGACTCTGAACGGTTTAAAGGTGCTCATTGTTGAAGACAATAAAATAAATCAGCTTGTGACGAAAAAGATTATTAAAGGGCTAAATGGAGATTATGATTTAGCAGATTCAGGCGCTATGGCCATTGAAAAGGCAAGGGAAAATGAATATGATTTGATATTAATGGATATCAACATGCCGCCAGGAATGGATGGGTTTGAAGCAACAATAAAGATTAGAGAATTTAGACCTGAGGTTCCTATCATCGCTCTAACGGCTGTGGAACAGATAGAAATTGAAGAACGTATGAAGAATTCTTCAATGAACGACTATCTTATCAAGCCTTTTAAGAGTGAAGATTTCTTAAGCAAAATATTTAAGAATATTAAATAGGCAAATAGTATAAGTCTTAATCTCTGGTGACATCCCGTAATTTCTATTTACCACGCTTACTAAAGTGAAAGACCTATCAATCTAATGCTCTATAATCGCTCTTTCAATTTTGATATTTTGGCTTTCTATCGCACTAGAGTAACATAAGCTCTTTAGTTTGGAATAGGATAGTTGTGATGCTATTCATGAAATCAAAATGGCAAATAAGAACTACACCACATAAAAAAGCCTTGACAGTTTTTGTCAAGGCTTTTTCTATAATTCCATAAGATGTTAATTCATCTAATGCTTCGATACAACAATCCACTTTTTGATCTCGCCATCATACATGAGCAACATCATTTCGTTTTTCTTTATATTATGATCATTTTCTCCAGCAATTCTATTTTCTGGCTGTGATTCATCGCTATCTTTTTTTAATTGAATATCACCAGAGGTTGGATATATAAAAGCCATAGTACCATCTGGGACTGCTTTAAAACCTGTAATATCTACTTTAGCATCGTTATCGCCATTTGGCAGTCTAATTACCGGCCAGGTACCTCGACGGTCTCCTGGTAAAATAACTATACCTAAATCTAAATCGTTTATGACTCCATTCTCGCCAGGAGCATAATTATCTTCTAAATTAGTTCCGTTAGGTAATTCGGCTATTGATGTTTCAACTTCTGGAAGTTGAACTCTAAGCTTGTTGCCTTCTAACACAATATTTTCATCAATTTCAATCGGGATTACCTTACCATTAGCATCCACACCCATGATGTAAACTACATCTCCAGTCGCCTGAAAGCTTTCGTTAGTCTTATCCAAGCTTCTTACCCTTAGGGTACCATTGACGTCAAGGTTTGCGGTTGGAGCATTTGTATTAACCCCAATTTGCGCTTGTGCAAAAAAGCCTGTAGATAGGGTTACGGCCATTATTAGAGTAAAGATATTTTTCATTTGGGTCAATTTAGTAACTACAAAAGTAAATTTGTTACTTACAAATCACTTTGAAAAATTAATTAATCGACGTAGGACTATGAAAAATAACTTTAATCGATACAATCACTCGTTAAAATGAAGCTTACTTCAAATTATTTTGATTTTGTGAAGAAAATATGGTCGTGAATGAAGCTCAAATAGCTCTATTTTAGGTGTTCAAAAGCTATTTAAACGGTTATTTAGCAAGACTATGTCTAACGAAACCCCTATAACTATTCACTTTTTTGCCAGCATCTATCTTATTCAAAAGAGTTGATGGTTTTTCTAATGCTTACTAACCTAGTCAGCAAACCCTCCAAATATTTTAAGTCCAGCATGTTTGCTCCATCGCTTTTAGCATTAGCGGGATCAAAGTGTGTTTCGATAAATAGACCGTCCACTTGGTTGACAATACCTGCACGTGCAATGGTTTCAATCATATCTGGGCGGCCTCCGGTAACACCACTTGATTGATTGGGCTGCTGCAAACTATGTGTGACATCTAGAACTGTTGGTGCATACTGGCGCATGGTAGGAATACCTCTAAAATCTACAATCATATCTTGATAACCGAACATGGTTCCACGATCTGTAATCATCACTTGTTCGTTTCCAGAATCAGTTACTTTCATTGCGGCGTGTTTCATGCTCTCTGGAGACATAAATTGTCCCTTCTTAAGATTCACGACCTTACCCGTTTCTGCAGCGGCGACCACAAGGTCTGTCTGTCGTACAAGAAACGCAGGGATTTGCAGTACATCTACATATTCTGCAGCCATGGCGGCATCACTTACTTCATGAATATCAGTGACGGTAGGAACGTTAAAAGTCTCGCTCACTTTGCGCAAGATCTTTAAGGCTTTTTCATCACCTATTCCCGTGAAACTATCGATTCTACTGCGGTTAGCTTTCTTGAAACTTCCTTTGAAAACGTAAGGTATCTCAAGCTTCGCCGTGATTTCCACCACTTTCTCTGCAATTCGCAACGCCATTTCTTCACTTTCAATGGCACAAGGTCCAGAGAGTAGAAAAAAGTTGTTAGCGTCTAGATGTTGAAGCTGTGGTATTTTAGATAGATTCATATAACAATATGGAATAGAAATTAATAATGGGAATCGGTATGTTTATTCAGGAATAACGGTATCACCATCCCAATTGCTGTAACCACCAGTTAAATTGTAGAGGTTATCAAGTCCTGCCTGCTTCATGATCTGGCAAGCCTGTACACTACGACTGCCTGCTCTACAGTAAACGTAATAATTTTTAGAGGCGTCCATTTCTTGGATTCCGTTCATAAATTCTTGTGGCTGGTATAAGTCCAGTTGCTGGGCTCCAGGAATGATTCCTTCTGCTACTTCTTCATCGGTACGAACGTCTAAGATGACTTTGTTGTCATCTTTTTCAGTCAACTCTTTCCACTCTTGATTGCTTAGATTTTTCATAATGCTTGGGTTTCTACGGGTGCACCCGCAATGTTTTTGATGGCTCCATAACCACCTTCTACGTTAATCATGTTTTTAAGTCCTTGAGACTGTGCCATACTCGCATATATCACAGATCTATATCCGCCAGCACAGTGAACATGGTAAGTGGTATCTGCTTTCAGTTTTTTGATATTATCGTGCGCCTCGTCTAAGGTATACAAAGGGACATTTTTCAAGTGGGATTTTTGATATTCCACAGGTTTTCTTACATCAAGAACTTGTTGTACCTGACCTTGCTCTAGTTTTCTAACAAAGTCAGCTGCCGAGATATTTTCAATAGTCTCCACTTTAAATCCAGCTTCTCGCCAGGCCTCAAAACCTCCTTGCAAAAATCCGTTTACGTTATCATAGCCTACTCTGGCCAGTCTGGTAACCGCTTCTTCTTCACGTCCATCTGGCGCTACTAGAACTATTTTTTGATCAATATCCTGAATCAATGAACCTACCCATGGTGCAAACTGTCCATCAAGTCCTATAAACCACGATCCTTCAATGTGACCTGCGGTAAATTCTTGCGGGCTTCTAACATCGAGGACTAAATAAGCCTCATCTTCTGCTAGGCTTTTAAAGGCTTTGGGTTTGATGGCCGTTAATCCACGTCTCAGCACCTCGTCGATGCTAGAGTTGACACCACGATTCATCTGGACGTTCATAGGGAAATAGGCTGGTGGTGGCGCAATACCTTGGGTGACCTCTTTAACAAAGTCTTCTTTACTCAAATCTGCTGCAAGAGCATAGTTGGTAGCTTTTTGATTGCCTAAAGAATCGCTAGTCTCGCTGCTCATATTTTTACCACAAGCACTACCAGCACCATGAGCTGGATATACAATAACATGATCTGGCAATGGCATGATGACATTGCGCAATGAATCATATAATAATCTTGCAAGGTCTTCCTTGGTCAAATCAGATTTTACGGCAAGATCTGGTCTTCCCACATCACCTATAAACAAGGTATCTCCGGTAAAAAGCGCTTTGGCTTTGCCAGTATTATCTTTTAATAAGTAGCAGGAAGATTCCATCGTGTGACCAGGTGTATGTAGCAAGGTAATACTGACGTTTCCAATGGAGAAAGATTGATGGTGTCTCGCTTTCGCGAAAGCGTAACTCGTCTCAGCATTGGGACCTATAACAATCGTGGCACCTGTTTTTTGAGCAAGGTCTACATGACCGCTCACAAAATCTGCATGAAAATGGGTTAAAAAAATATATTTAATAGTGGCATTATCCTCGCTCGCGCGATCAATGTATTGCTGTACTTCCCTTAAAGGATCAATTACCGCAGCCTCGTTTCCCGAAGAAATATAATAGGTTCCCTGCGCCAGACATTTTGTATAATATTGCTCTAATACCATGTCAACTGTTTATGCAAAAATACGCATAATCTTGTGGGTTGAGAGGAAATGGAGAAGAAGCCTAGCCCTCTACTTTTTGATGGAACAACCTATCGCCACGGTAGTTTTAGGCTCAATCTCTCTGTTGTTAAGCAGTGCATCCAGGGCATCTCTCAAAAAGTGGTTTTTAACCGCGCTGGCATCTTTATGGTTATCATCGATGGCACCTATATAACGTACCACGTTTTTGTCACTTTCTTTTTTCAACAGGAATACATGAGGTGTTTTAGTCGCGCCGTATTGCGGATAGATGTCTTGCTTTTCATCAAATAAATAAGGAAACGTAAATCCCTTTTCTCTCGCACGTTTTTTCATGTTCTCAAAGCTATCCTCTGGATATAACTCTGGATTATTGGGATTGATAGCGATCACTGGATAACCCTTCTTTTTGTATTCTTTATCAATGGCGATAATCCTATCTTCATAGGCTTTGCTATATGGGCAGTGATTACAGGTAAAAATGACGATAAAACCTTGCGCTTTTGGGTAATCACTCAATGATTTATAGGTACCATCGATATTTTTCAATTTAAAGTCGGTTGCTACATCACCTATTTGATAGCCTGCTAGTTCCTCAACTTGATCGATTTCATAATTGGGATCTTCATCGACAACTTCGGTATCGCGGTCCTTCTCAGGATTGTCGGCGTATAATTGATCTGATGACGTGTAATCCATCACACCAAAAAGGATCGCCGCCGATAGTGCAATCAAGCATACAACAGTTAATATTTTGAGCGTTTTCATAGAAATTTATTGACTTCTTCTTCCAACTCTGTAGCAGTGAAAGAAGTGTTATAGAACATTTTTTTTGAGCCTTTTTGAATCAATGTCGCTGGAATGGCTCCATCCCAATGCTGATCTACCATAGGAATCCATTCTGCCGCATAGGGATCGTCCAACAATTTGACGGTTGCGGTAATGTTGTTTTCTTGTAGAAAGGGATTGACCAATTCCTCCACATTTTCAACATCGTCAAGACTGATTAAAATCACCTCGACCTTTTCATTGTCATCAATGGCAACAAAGGCTGGCAATTCTTCCACACAAGGTAGACACCAGGTTGCCCAAAAATTGATCACTTGAACTTTATCAGTTGCCGGTTGATCGATCAACTGAGTAAGGTAGTCTCTTTGGACTACTTCAGTAATGCTTGGCTCCCTAGTTGTACAGGAAACTGCTGCGATCGCTATCAATAATAAAAGGGTTATTTTTTTCACGTGCGGAAGATAATTCAACAGTGTAATTTGATATTGATATTTAACTAACCTTAGCTATATCGTGACAAATATTGTAGGAATTTAATAGGTAAAATATTACAAATCAGGATTTAATCAATTCCTTCATGCGCTCTACCACCTGAAAGGCAGCAGGGCAGATAAAAGTATTGGCAATGGTGAGCGATGCGATCTGTGTAAGCTTCCTGCGATCTGTATGTGGATACTCACTACAGGCTTTAGGACGAACTTCATAAATCCCACAATAATTATCAGCGCCTAAAAAGGGACAAGGAACCGTTTGTAACACATAATCCTGATCCTCGTCAATGCGCAAATAGGTATCGATAAAGGCTGCTGGCTTCATTTTGAAGTGTTTTGCAATCCGGTTGATGTCATTTTGCGTAAATAATGGTCCAGTGGTTTTGCAACAGTTGGCGCAAGTAAGGCAATCTATTTCTTCAAAGGCTTCATCGTGAAGTTCTTGAGTAATGGAATCCAGATTCTTAGGCGCTTTGCGCTTCAATTTCTTAAAAAAGGCGACATTCTCTTTTTTGCGTTGTGCAGCTAATGATGGAAGATCTTCTGGTGAAATCATGCAGGGCTCAAGGCCATTTCTTAAAGTTATGGCAATTTAAAAAGAAGCTTTTGGCTTTTAGGTGTGATCCACCTAATTTGTAACTATAATACTTAAAAATGAAAAAATTAATAACGCTTTTATTCGCCATCAGTCTAATGGGTTGCTCCAGCGATGATGGTAATAATCATGTGGATAACGGTAACAACGCAGGCAATGGAAATGCTAACCTAAGGGCTACCGGTGCCAGTGCAGAAGAGCTACTAAGATCTGCAGAATATGATCAACTTGAGATTGAGGTGATCTATATCAACGGTGCAAGACCAGAAACGGAAACGCTAGTGAACCTAAGAACGTTTTTGCAAGAGCGACTTAATAAACCTGATGGTATTACCATCATTGAACGCAACATTACAGACAGCACTGGAGAGAACTACACTATAGAAGAAATTGACGATCTGGAACAAGCGAACAGAACGAGTTTTACTAGAGATAATACTATCGCCGTGAGCATCATTGTGGCAGATAAACCTAATGAAAGAGATGAAGGTAATTCTGTGGTTTTGGGAACCGCGTATCGCAACACATCGCTGGTCATCTATCAAAGTACCATCGAGCGTTTTAGCGGTGGTTTGAATCAGCCATCACGAGTGAATCTGGAAACCACGGTTTACAACCATGAGTTTACCCATCTTATGGGCTTAGTCAATCTAGGTACACCTTTACAAAGCCAGCATGAAGATGCCGATAACGAGAATCATTGCGATGTACAGGGTTGTTTGATGTTTTTTGAAATTAACGGTGGTAATGTTCTAAACATGATGAACATGAGCAGCATACCACAACTCGATGCACAATGTCTGGCAGATTTGCGTGCGAATGGCGGCAGGTAAGCTTCTAGATTTCTTGTACGATTCTCAGGTAGGTGACAGGGCCAATACAGCTGGCATTTGGTGGGCAATCAGGTTCAAGAGTTAATTCTTGACCTGATTCATTTAAAGTGTAGAAATAAACTGGATCTCCAGAATTGGTTCGTTCAAGATTTTCCCTTGTAGTATAACCACCATCGGTACTTATCTCAAATACCTCCAGATAAAGCTCGAGTTTGTTGCCATTGATGGCAACCCATCGACCTTCTTCATACTTCTGGAAACCCAGAACCTCTTGGGTGCCGAGATCGATTCCCGTAACGCTGTAGATGTAGGTACCATCAGCCCTAAAATTGAAAAACTCCTTTCGTTCAATATCACCATCGGTGGTGACATGTTCCCAAGTGCCCACAAGGTCTTGATTAAAAACAGAATCTTCGTCGCACTGGAAAGCCGTGGTTAATAGTACCAGGCCCAATAGAATGGAGTAAACACGAACAGCTTTCATAGATTGGTTTCTCTATAGATGATCCATTCCTCAAAAGGTTGCGTAGGGCAAGATGATATTTTTAGTTCGCTTTCGCGAAAGCGAACTCAACAAACCACTATTTTTTTGCAGCTTCTCTATGTCTTTCTCTAGCTAAAAGCGTGTTTTTCAACAACATGGCGATAGTCATAGGACCAACACCGCCAGGAACTGGAGTGATGTGACTGGCTTTTTTGGAAACGTTTTCATAGTCCACATCTCCCGTGATGTAATAACCGCGCTCGCGGGTTTCATCTGGAACGCGTGTGATTCCCACATCGATGATAACGGCGCCGTCTTTGACCATTTCGGCTTTAAGGAAACCTGGAACTCCCAAAGCAGTGATGATGATATCTGCCTGAGAGGTGATCTGAGTAATATTTTTAGTGTGACTGTGCGTTAGGGTCACGGTAGAATTACCTGGGAACCCTTTTCTACCCATCAAGATACTCATGGGACGACCCACGATATGGGAACGCCCTATAACTACGGTATGTTTCCCTTTTGTAGAAACCTCGTAACGCTCCAGCAATTCCAGAATACCAAAAGGCGTTGCGGGAATAAAGGTGCTCATATCCAGCGCCATGCGGCCAAAGTTGGTAGGATGGAATCCATCCACATCCTTATCTGGGTCTACGGCCATCAAGACTTTTTGGGTATCGATTTGCTTGGGTAATGGCAACTGGACGATAAAGCCGTCGATGTCTGGATTGTTGTTCAGTTTATGGATCTCACGCAGTAATTCCGTTTCACTAGTGGTGTTGGGCATGCGTACCATGGTACTTTCAAAACCTACACGCTCACAAGCGCGAACTTTTGAACCTACATAAGTCAAACTCGCACCATCGTTTCCAACAATTACCGCGGCCAGGTGTGGTACCTTCTCACCATTGTTCTTCATTTCCTGGACGATCTCTGTGATCTCGTCCTTTATATCATTTGAAGTTTTTTTACCGTCAAGAATAATCATTGGATCTTTTTTAAAATTTACTGGAATTACCTCATTTTACTCATGGCCTGCATCATCGCCTTGCCTTTGCCGCCTTGCATCATCTTCATCATTTTACTCATCTGGTCAAATTGTTTTAACAGCTGATTGACCTCTGTTACTGACGTACCACTACCGGCAGCAATGCGTTTTTTACGGGAGCCGTTGATGACTTGTGGCTGTGTTCTTTCCTGCACGGTCATGGAATGGATAATGGCTTCAATACCTTTAAAGGCATCATCGTCAATATCCACATCTTTCAACATTTTACCAGCGCCAGGAATCATTCCCATGAGATCCTTCATGTTTCCCATTTTCTTGATCTGCTGGATCTGGTTCAAGAAATCATCAAACCCGAATTGATTTTTAGCAATCTTCTTACTCAGCTTGCGGGCTTCCTCTTCATCAAACTGCTCTTGGGCACGCTCTACCAGTGATACGACATCACCCATTCCCAGAATACGATCTGCCATACGTTCTGGATAGAACACATCGATCGCTTCCATTTTCTCACCAGTACCAATAAACTTGATAGGCTTGTCCACGACAGACTTGATCGACAAGGCCGCACCACCGCGAGTATCACCATCAAGCTTAGTTAAGACGACACCATCAAAATTTAGGCGCTCGTTAAAGGCCTTGGCCGTATTGACCGCATCCTGACCCGTCATGGAATCTACTACAAATAAGGTCTCGTGTGGTTTGACCGCAGCATGAACGTCTGCAATCTCAGTCATCATTTGCTCATCAATGGCAAGTCGACCAGCGGTATCTATAATCACCGCATTAAATCCGTTTTGCTTGGCATAGGCGATCGCGGCTTGAGAGATCTTTACAGGATCTTTCTCATCACGATTGGAAAATACTTCAACACCTATTTGTTCACCTACAACGTGCAGCTGGTCGATCGCCGCAGGACGATAGATATCGCAGGCAACCAACAAAGGTTTTTTACTCTTTTTGGTTTTAAGGAAGTTAGCCAGTTTACCAGAAAAGGTCGTTTTACCAGAACCTTGTAGACCAGACATCAAGATGATGCTAGGGTTACCAGAAAGATTGATGCCCTCTACAGAGCCGCCCATTAGTTCTGTTAACTCGTCCTTGACAATTTTAGTAAGCAGCTGTCCCGGTTTGAGGGTTGTGAGAACGCCTTGACCTAGTGCCTTTTGCTTTGCCGTTGCGGTAAATTCTTTGGCAATTTTATAATTGACATCGGCATCTACGAGTGCGCGACGTATTTCTTTTAGTGTATCTGCAACGTTGACTTCTGTGATGCTACCGTGTCCCTTAAGGACGTGCATCGCTTTGTCCAGCTTATCCGTTAAATTATCAAACATATTCTATACTCGTTTTTGAAGATAGCAAAGATAGAATTTCGTTGCATGGCGTTCAAGGTTTTACAATGTTAATCTACTAGATATGGCAATGGGTGTGTTCGCTTTCGCGAAAGCGAGATCTTGCTTCAAGAAAATAATCTGCTATATCATAGAACAGATATGGTTGTTTATGGTATTTGTAGGAAAACAGGGTGTAAGTTTAGATTATCGTGATTTATACAGTATCTTAATCCTGAATAATTAATAATTTCTAAAAAATTATCTTTTTTCAACAAAACGGCGTTAGCTTTAATTGCTAACGACGACATTAACCAAATAACAACAAAACTATTATTTTATGAAATCTTTACTTTTAAGTTTGGACGTAGCGCAAATGGCTACCGACGATTATGTTGGTTTTACCTTTTTTGTAGGTAGTATGGCCATGATGGCCGCCAGCGCATTCTTCTTTTTGTCATTGAGTAATTTCAATACTAAATGGAGAACATCTGTGTTAGTTTCTGGTTTGATAACCTTTATTGCAGCAGTGCATTACTTCTACATGAGAGATTATTATTCCTCATTTGACGAGTCTCCAACGTTTTTTAGATACGTTGACTGGGTATTGACCGTGCCACTTATGTGTGTGGAGTTTTATCTTATTTTAAAGGTAGCTGGTGCAAAAGTAGGCTTGATGTGGAAGTTGATTTTCCTATCTGTAGTCATGCTGGTAACAGGATACTTTGGCGAGGTTGTAGCTTTAGGAAACCCGACAGCGCAATGGGTTTGGGGATTGATCTCAGGTATCGCATACTTTGTGATCGTTTACATCATCTGGTTTGGTGAGGCTAAGAAACTTGCCGTATCTGCAGGTGGGTCCGTCTTAAAAGCGCACAAAATACTTTGTTGGTTCGTTCTTGTTGGATGGGCGATCTATCCACTAGGATACATTTTAGGAACTGAAGGTGGTTTATTCGGTCTACAGTTAGTAGAAGATCCTAAGGCGGCTCAAGAGTCTATGGATGTGGTGTACAACATAGGAGATGCCATTAACAAAATCGGTTTTGGTCTAGTAATTTATGCTCTGGCAACGAGCTCTATGAAGGAGAAAGAAACCGCATAAGTTTTTTAAATACTAATAAACGAGCCACTTTCCTTTTGGGAAGTGGCTTTTTTAATTTATGAATCGGACGACATTCTTTAACACCATTATACCATGCTTGCTGCTAACTATTTCTATTTTTATTACAAATCAATAACTAGGTAATAGCACATGAGTTTTATAGATAAAATGTTAGGTAATGCAGGAGAAGTTACTGCAGAAGAATTGTTGAAAGAATATGGACATCTCCTTATTGAAGGCGAAACTATTGAAATGGGATTTGTCCTTTTTAGAGATGTATTCCTGTTTACCACAAAGCGCTTGATCTTGATTGACAAACAAGGGCTCACGGGAAAAAAAATGGACATGAAGTCCATGCCTTACAAAAGCATCTCAAGATTCTCACTGGAGACTGCTGGGACCTTTGACCGTGATGCAGAACTTAAAATCTGGATCTCAAGCGAGAACTTGCCCAGTGTAAGTAAGAAATTCTCAAAGGCAGTAGATGTTTATAAGGTACAAAGACTGCTGGCGACGAAGACATGCTAGAATAAGATCTAGCCATCCATACTACCACATAGGTGATTTCAGTTCAATCCTGAAGTTTTAGATTTTGATATCAGATAATCTTTTCATCACGAGTATTGATAAAACCGTGCTGATTGAGGACCAAAGAAAAATCCCTTCTGTAGTTTATACAGAAGGGATTTTTTATTCAAATCTCAATTGAGATCCAACTTCTAGTTGATACCGACAACTTCTAGTTCAAATACTAGGTCTTGTCCGGCAAGTGGGTGATTGGCATCTACAATGATAAAATCATCCTTCACATCTGCAACGCGCAATTGACGCTCAGACCCATCTGGATTTTTTGCCATCAATCCCATTCCTACTTCTGGTTTGATTTCTTCTGGCAGTTGATTGCGTTCAACTTTATGGAACAATTCTTTTTGAACATCACCGTAGGCTTCAGCCATAGGGATTTCAATTGTTTTTTTCTCATTCACTTTCATTCCAGTCAGTCCTTTTTCAAAACCTGGAATCAATTGGTTCTGGCCCAATTTTGCTTCTAAAGGTTCTCTATTTTCTGATGTATCAAAAACACGACCGTCATTTTTCAATTTACCCGTGTAATGAACTTTTACCGTATCGTTTGCTTGTACTTGACTCATAATAATTCACTTTTTTGTGTGAGTGGTAAAGGTGAAAAATGCAATGGCCAAACCCAAACTAATCCCATGATAACCAGCTGGATTAAGAAAGACTTAACAGCTTAACACGCTGTTTGTTAAATGACAGCGTGATTGGGAACCAAATTTTGTTCAAATGGAGTAATTGTTTACTTGTACTTGAATGTTTGACTGCTTTGAATTGACGGTGTAAGGCGATTTTCTCAAATGGTGACTCATGTGGTACATATGGCATTGCTATGTATGAAAAGAGGAATGCGTGCTGGATGGGTTTTAATTGCTCTTCTTATCAAAGCGAAAATCCGAGAGGATTTTCGTAAGTAGGCTAGAACTAGCAATAAATTATATACGGTGTTGCCAGTAGTTTTTTATTCATCAGTTCCTATATATTGTAATTCGTTTTCTGTCTTTGAAAGTTGAAAATGAAAGTGAATAGTTCCATCTTCCATAGGTTCTTTTATATAGTATTCTCGATTAAGATAATTCTCCGTTTCAAAATTCAATTTTTCAAAAGTTTCATAGTCCGCTGAAGGGAAATTATTTTTAAAATCTACAATCTTTAAAAACCCTTTGGATTCTCTTATTTCCTTTTCAATTCTCGATTTGTCAGAATCCGAGATTTGAATTTTTAGAGTGTGTGTGTAGTCCATAAATCCGCCACTTTCATTATTCAGGATTTTAAAATCGTCTTTCAATTCAATATTATGTTGCGCTAATAATTTTCGTGCATCATTTTTGGTAAAAGTCCAGTCACTTATCCAAGGTGACATACATAATAAGATGAAACCCAAAGTCAAAAAAGTTGAGACATATTTTCCGATTTTCGGTCTTTTAAATACTCTAAAAGTCCAATAAGTCAGAAATATGATTTGAAATGCCAAAATAAATGGCCAAATAAAAATCACAAGAAATTCCAATTCTGCTAAAATTGTCCAAGCAATAATTATGAACAAAATAATTCCAGTTATAATTCCAGTTCGTTTATTTCCTTCTTTAAATGGAAGCCAAATACTAAGGACTGTTAATCCTAATAAAATTAAACTCGATATGAGGTTGAAGTGGTTCATTTAAATTACTGGCAACGGCAAAGGTATAATGCGTGTGAGGCGTTCCCTCACCTTTGGCTGTTACCTTGCCATATATTGGTTTTGATGGATGAATATAGTTAATGTTGTTGAATAGAAGCCTCGCGTGGAGCATCCTGCATCCGACGAGCACAGCGAGAGGAATGCGTGCCTTATTCGCTTCATGCTATGTTCGTGCCAGTTGGTGGAGGAAGCTTGGCCTTGCCAAGTATACACTTACCTATTGATCAAGGCGTTTCACACCTTTGCCGTTTATGTCTCCGACGAGCGAGGTAGGAGCGAGAGGAAGACACATGAGTAAATTGGGAGCCTGCCGGCAGGCAGGTCTTGAAATTTTGAAGCTCTTCAGGCTGATTAGTAGTTTTTACCCCTACTCACATTCGAATTGATTGGTGCTCAAGCCTTAAAATCAAAATTTCATAGCGGAGAGCTACGGCCGCAGGCAATTGGCCTGAACGGTCTCGGCTATGCGCAGTGGCGGTTTAAGACCACATGCGTTTCAGTTTTGACCAAATTTTTGATTTAACTTCTGACTTTCCTTCTTCCACTTCATCCGCCATTGCCGTATAGCCAATGTTGGCAGTAGTATTTTCTTTTCCAGTTATTCCTTTTCCATTAAAGTTGAACTCTACATCCTGTTGAATAGTCTTTATCCCTTTCATTTTCCAACTTTTACTGTAGAAGATACCAGAAACTGGGACATTCGTTCTTAGTTTGTATAGGTTTGACTCATTATCAAAATTGATAAATGTCCATTGGTTTAGAAGTCTACCAACAGCAGCAGATGAATATCCTTTTGCATTGAACAAACAGAAGTTGTCAGATGTAACAATTTCTTCCAAAGGTTCAAAACCAAATACTTCACCTGGAGAAATAATCTCAAAAGTCTCATATTTTTTTGTGTCAGTATTATAGTTTAATATTCTTTGAACTCTGTCGGTTCTGGGTGAAACCATTAATCTAATTGTAACGGAGTCAATCCAGTATGAATGGTTAATTTCATTTGGTTTATATGGTATCTCAATTTCTGTCGATTCGTTACTGCTACAATCGAAAAGAAAGATTTTTGTGTAACCTGAGATTAAGACTGTTTCTGTATTAGGAGCAAATTGATTACTCATTAAAGCTCCTTTTATATTTAATTCTTCTTTAGTTAAATTTTCGGTGTCTATGACAATAAGAGAAGGGTTGTCAAGAATAGGACAAGTCGGAATTAAACAGTATCTGCCACTATTGGAGAAAGGTTCGTAATTATTCGGTAAAGTCGCTAAAAAGTTTTTGGTCAATAGCTGGCTTGAAATGTTCTTTACGTTCTTATAGATTGATAAGTCACTTGCCCATAGACCCATTCTTATTTCATCTTCTTCTGAAAATTTGAGTTCAAATCCTTTTCCATTAGAGTATAAAACAGGTTTTGGTTTTGAAAACTTCTGTTCAACATAACCAATGATATTTATTCCGTCTTTCTTCATTTCATATTACTGCCAACGGTCGTGGCTATAAGTAGTGCGGGCGCAAACACGCACTTTCCTTTCGGTTGAGCACAGAGCCAAAACCTTGTTTTCTGGTTTTTTATCTTAATATTTCAAAAAGCCAAAACAAGGTTTTGGCGGTCGTTGCAAAATAGCTATTTCTTTTCGGTTAAGCACCTAATCCCGCATTACTTATAGCCGTTGTTGTGCATAGTATTTTACACGAAATGCTCAATCAATCGAAAAATTATCAGTTCCAAATATTCATCTATTGAATACTTATTTGGTCTGAATTCGTTGAAACCCTCAAAATTACTTTTTCTTTCAATTTTTGCTTTATGATAGAGTTTCGTATTCTTAAATTTCTCAAATTGTTTTTCTTTAAGTTTTTTAAACCGTCTGTGATTTAAGTCAAACTCTTTTAAAATAAGACCATTTTTAAAATCAAAAATTAAGTAGCTTTTGTTATGTATATCTGTCCAGCCGTTTTTAGTTACTTCGACCATTTTCCCATATGGTATAACCTGAATATTTGAATGTTCTTGCATTAATATTTTATCTGAGTTTGGGAAGTAGTCTTTAAATACAGATTTGTCAGCAAGTTCAGGAACATAATTTTCTCCATATTTGACATGTTTTTCAATCAAGATTTCAACGTCTGTTAGATAAAGCGCATTATCAATAATAGAATATGTGTAAATGAAAATCCCATAATTTGCTGTTGTTTCTAATGCATCTTTTGGCGGTTCAAAGTTATTTTTCTCAAAATAGTCATATGCTGGACTAATACCACTCCATTCGTATTCTTTACCGCCATAGATGAGTTTATCTGGGATTTGTGGTGTCGTGTTAGCGAATGCCTTAAATCCAAATGCCAGAATTATGATTAAAAAACTGTATTTCATAATATTATGCACAACGGCAAAGGTATAATGCGTGTGAGGCGTTCCCTCACGTTTGGCTGTTACCTTGCCATTGATTGGTTTTGTGTGATGAAGATAGTTAATGTTGTTGAATAGAAGCCTCGCGTGGAGCATTTGGAACGCCTTATGCGCTTTATGCTATGTTCGTGCCAGTTGGTGGAGGAAGCGTAGCCTTGCTAGGTATAAACTTACCTATTGATCAAGGCGTTTCACACCTTTGCCGTTCAGGCCAATTGAGTAGATTGGGAGTCTTGAAATTTTGAAGCGCTTCAGGTTGATTAGCGGTTTTAGCCATATTCACATTCGAATTGATTGGTGCTCAAGCCTTAAAATTAAAATTTCATAGCGGAGAGCTACGGCCGTAGGCAATTGGCCTGAACGGTCTCGGCTATGAGTAGTTGCGTGGGTTAGCACTTAATTTTTCAAGTACACACCAAACTGAAAATCCGCTAGGATTTTCAGAAGTAGGCGAGGACAAGCAATTACGTATAGCCATTGTTGGCAAATCGTTTTTTATTAATATTTTAAATCAAATTCTCCTTCTCTTATTTCAATAACTTCTCCATCTTCATTTACTGCATCAAACTCAAAACGACCACCTAAAATATAATTATCAATGTCGTGATATAAAATTTCTAAAGTTCCAAAATATATGTCATTCGTTTTGAAAACAGAATTGGCGGTATCAATATTGTATTCTCCTTGATTTGGTTCATTACCAAGATTATAAATATTTCCGACCATTGAAGTCGTTGTGCTAACGTCAGTAACTTCTATTGTTACAAATTGGTCTATGAAATCAGGTGATTGACCTCTATTCCTAAACGAAAGGTACATACGATTTAAATCATCATAGTCAGCTATACTGAACCAAACGGATCTAGCACCTGGACTTGTTACTACAGATGGTTTTAATAGGTTACCGTTAACCTCACATTTCACGCCTCCTCGTCCGTCAAATACATAGTTTTTATCGTCTAAATCGACAGACGCTGTATCGCAAGCAATGAATGTCAATATTGATAAAATCAGAATCAATTTATTTTTCATAATTCTATTTATTTGTAGATGAGATTCCATTTATAAGGTTGCGTCAAAATGTTTGCCAACGGTCTCGTATAACCGTAAGTTACGGGATTAAAGTTAATGATTTTCGGTTAAAAACTGACGTTAGCAATTCCGGGTGGATTCGGACGTAGTCGAATCCGCCGTAATTGCGGTTATACATCTTAATCTTGTATTCTCTTTATTTTTAAAATCAAACAGAAAGAACAAAAGGGAAGGTTAAGGTACAGATATACATTGAAGCATTGGACTTCGTCAACATTGATTACCACTTCCCTTTTTCTACAGTACTACGTTCAGTTCTATGAGACTTGAGATCTCGTTTTTAAGTTGTTGTAATGTCTGTAGAATCGTCCTTTCATAAAACTATTTATTATGGATAAATATACAGAAGTCTTTGGAGTAGACATCAGCAAGGACCACTTTGATGTCTTTAGTGAGCGTTATGGACATGAACGTTTCAGTAACAACGATGATGGGTTCCATAGGTTTCTGGAGGGTCTGTACGATACGGACCTGGTGGTCATGGAGGCAACGGGATATTACCACGTTTTGTTACTTGAGTTCCTGAATGGTTTTGGAGTACCGTCATCCCTTCTCAATCCTCTGTCGGTAAAGCGTTTTATCCAGATGAGATTGAAGCGTGTAAAGACGGACAAGAGCGATGCAGAGATGATACGCAGCTATGGCCTACAGGAAAAGGTCGCCATTTATCAGAATAAGAGTGTGGAATCCAAAGCAATGCTTCAGACCTGTAGTATGCTGGAGGTGTACCTGAAGCAGCGTACGATGCTGAAGAATAAGCTACACGGTGAGAAGACCCTTGGTGAGCCATCCGAGGTATTGGTCAAGAGCCTACAGTGCAGCATTACGCATATGGATCAACAGATACAAGTGCTGGAAAACGAATTGGCAGATCTGGTCAAGATGCTCTACGGCAATCAAAAGGCCCATCTGTGCAGCATCCCTGGAATAGGAGACCGCACGGCTATCTATCTTTTGGCACTGACCGATGGCTTTTCCCGTTTTCAAACGGCCTCACAGCTCATCAGCTATGCCGGGATGAGTCCGGTGATACGTGAATCGGGCAGTAGCGTGAGAGGTCGCAGCAGGATCAGCAAGATGGGCAACAGGAGGCTGCGCAATTTGATGTTCATGTGCGCCTTTAACGCCTGTAAGCACAATCCAGGATGCAAGGCAATGTATGAGCGCATCACGGCAAAGGGCAAGAGCAAGAAACTGGCTTTGATAGCTGTTGGGAACAAACTGCTCAGACAGGCCTTTGCGATAGGTAAGAGTGGCCTGCCTTTCGATCCGGCATACGTGAGTCGAGTAGCCTAAAAGGTCTCACTTTAGAGAGAAATACATATCCAAAGGGTCATCAAATCTTTGGAAGGGAAACTTATGGGCTAATTTAAATTAGGAAATAGCTTGTTTTTTACCTCAGTTCTTTGAAGCATTGGACTTCGTCAACATTGATTACCACTTCCCTTTTTCTACAGTACTACGTTCAGTTCTATGAGACTTGAGATCTCGTTTTTAAGTTGTTGTAATGTCTGTAGAATCGTCCTTTCATAAAACTATTTATTATGGATAAATATACAGAAGTCTTTGGAGTAGACATCAGCAAGGACCACTTTGATGTCTTTAGTGAGCGTTATGGACATGAACGTTTCAGTAACAACGATGATGGGTTCCATAGGTTTCTGGAGGGTCTGTACGATACGGACCTGGTGGTCATGGAGGCAACGGGATATTACCACGTTTTGTTACTTGAGTTCCTGAATGGTTTTGGAGTACCGTCATCCCTTCTCAATCCTCTGTCGGTAAAGCGTTTTATCCAGATGAGATTGAAGCGTGTAAAGACGGACAAGAGCGATGCAGAGATGATACGCAGCTATGGCCTACAGGAAAAGGTCGCCATTTATCAGAATAAGAGTGTGGAATCCAAAGCAATGCTTCAGACCTGTAGTATGCTGGAGGTGTACCTGAAGCAGCGTACGATGCTGAAGAATAAGCTACACGGTGAGAAGACCCTTGGTGAGCCATCCGAGGTATTGGTCAAGAGCCTACAGTGCAGCATTACGCATATGGATCAACAGATACAAGTGCTGGAAAACGAATTGGCAGATCTGGTCAAGATGCTCTACGGCAATCAAAAGGCCCATCTGTGCAGCATCCCTGGAATAGGAGACCGCACGGCTATCTATCTTTTGGCACTGACCGATGGCTTTTCCCGTTTTCAAACGGCCTCACAGCTCATCAGCTATGCCGGGATGAGTCCGGTGATACGTGAATCGGGCAGTAGCGTGAGAGGTCGCAGCAGGATCAGCAAGATGGGCAACAGGAGGCTGCGCAATTTGATGTTCATGTGCGCCTTTAACGCCTGTAAGCACAATCCAGGATGCAAGGCAATGTATGAGCGCATCACGGCAAAGGGCAAGAGCAAGAAACTGGCTTTGATAGCTGTTGGGAACAAACTGCTCAGACAGGCCTTTGCGATAGGTAAGAGTGGCCTGCCTTTCGATCCGGCATACGTGAGTCGAGTAGCCTAAAAGGTCTCACTTTAGAGAGAAATACATATCCAAAGGGTCATCAAATCTTTGGAAGGGAAACTTATGGGCTAATTTAAATTAGGAAATAGCTTGTTTTTTACCTCAGTTCTTTGTTGTACAACGTACTTTATTTTTCATTATCAATAAGCCAAGGTTGCTCAAATTCCGTTGTTTTTATTAATTCCTTTTTTAATTTTTCTCGGTCTAATTCAAATTCAGAATATTCTGCTCGTTCATAGAGTAGATTATAAGCCGATTGATTAAGTCCGTATTTTTTTAATATGTAAAAATTCAATTCCGCTTTTTTAGAATTCAGATTGTCAATGTCAAACTCAATTTGCAAAAGGTCAACTAATGTGTCGTTTACAGACTGATTTTCATAATTAAGCTGTTTCTTGTCCGATTTCATAGAGTTGAATTCTCGGATAATTTCATAAACGATTGAGTCGTTTTTCTCCGCTTTTCTGCGATTCCAAAATTCAGCGTAATATTTTGTTTGTCTTTCTGGTTTGTTATAGGTCAATTCTAAACTGTCTATTAAATTCTCGAAATTCCGTTTTATGTAAATTCCTTGAATTAAAAATTCGTTATCGCTTTTAAAAATCAGATTTTCGAGTTTTTCGTAACCAAATTTTTTAAATGATTCGTGAACCATTTTTAGATTTTCAGGTTTTCTAATCCACGAGTTTTTTGTCCAGTCTCCATTTCTCAAATCAAAAAACGAAGTTTGGTTTTCTGCGTAAAATTCCAATTCAGATTTCTTGTCGTTTTTACAAGACAGAAATAAGAAAGTCAGAAGTAAAATTGTTAGCAGTTTTTTCATTTCGGGTATGTTGTACAACGGTTTGCATATGGCTTGTGGCGGTTTCGAAGCACTTTCCTGTCCACCGAAACCAAAGTTGGCTACGGAGCGAAAGCCTTGCTGGCAGCCGTTCACCCGCCATAAGCTATATGCGTTGTTGCCACCAGTGCTTTTTTAATTTTCTTGTCAGTCGGTAGATTATATATACAATTCCAAGTATGTTTATTACATGCCATGCATTCAGTCCGATATAAGTGATTTTTTCTGTGGTTGTCATGCTCGCTAAACTCCAATATTCACCTTCACTTTCGGTGTAGAAGTCGTCATAGTTCATGAGCAATAGTCCGAGTAGGATGTAAACTGTCAAGTCGATAATGACTATTCCAATTCCGAGCATAATATGTTTCCACGAAATGGTCATTCTATTTTTTGAAGCTTTATCGTTTCGTGTTGGGCATTGTCGATTTCTAATGTTTTTGACTCGTATCCTTCTTTACTAACAATAATGGTCATTGGAGGACAACCAAAAATTCCACCTGAAATGCTCATTATTTCAAAGTTGCCTTTATCGTCTGTGTCTGCTTGGTCATTTTCCTTATTTTCCTTCTGGACATGCGCGTTCTGAATTGGTTGCTCAGTCTGTTCGTCTATGACTGTCCCTGTTACATTTTGTACGCAATCACACGAGGTAAAAGTCGCGAGTGTCGCAAGGGTCAGTATTATTGTTAATGTTCTCATTTTTCGCATTGGTGGCAACGGTGAAGTATAACCGTCAGTTACGGGTTAATATGCGTTAATTTTCGGTTTAGCACAGACGTTAGCAATTCCGAGTGGATTCGGACGTAGTCGAATCCGCCGTAATTGCGGTTATACATCTTAATCTTGTATTCTCTTTATTTTTAAAATCAAACAGAAAGAACAAAAGGGAAGGTTAAGGTACAGATATACATTGAAGCATTGGACTTCGTCAACATTGATTACCACTTCCCTTTTTCTACAGTACTACGTTCAGTTCTATGAGACTTGAGATCTCGTTTTTAAGTTGTTGTAATGTCTGTAGAATCGTCCTTTCATAAAACTATTTATTATGGATAAATATACAGAAGTCTTTGGAGTAGACATCAGCAAGGACCACTTTGATGTCTTTAGTGAGCGTTATGGACATGAACGTTTCAGTAACAACGATGATGGGTTCCATAGGTTTCTGGAGGGTCTGTACGATACGGACCTGGTGGTCATGGAGGCAACGGGATATTACCACGTTTTGTTACTTGAGTTCCTGAATGGTTTTGGAGTACCGTCATCCCTTCTCAATCCTCTGTCGGTAAAGCGTTTTATCCAGATGAGATTGAAGCGTGTAAAGACGGACAAGAGCGATGCAGAGATGATACGCAGCTATGGCCTACAGGAAAAGGTCGCCATTTATCAGAATAAGAGTGTGGAATCCAAAGCAATGCTTCAGACCTGTAGTATGCTGGAGGTGTACCTGAAGCAGCGTACGATGCTGAAGAATAAGCTACACGGTGAGAAGACCCTTGGTGAGCCATCCGAGGTATTGGTCAAGAGCCTACAGTGCAGCATTACGCATATGGATCAACAGATACAAGTGCTGGAAAACGAATTGGCAGATCTGGTCAAGATGCTCTACGGCAATCAAAAGGCCCATCTGTGCAGCATCCCTGGAATAGGAGACCGCACGGCTATCTATCTTTTGGCACTGACCGATGGCTTTTCCCGTTTTCAAACGGCCTCACAGCTCATCAGCTATGCCGGGATGAGTCCGGTGATACGTGAATCGGGCAGTAGCGTGAGAGGTCGCAGCAGGATCAGCAAGATGGGCAACAGGAGGCTGCGCAATTTGATGTTCATGTGCGCCTTTAACGCCTGTAAGCACAATCCAGGATGCAAGGCAATGTATGAGCGCATCACGGCAAAGGGCAAGAGCAAGAAACTGGCTTTGATAGCTGTTGGGAACAAACTGCTCAGACAGGCCTTTGCGATAGGTAAGAGTGGCCTGCCTTTCGATCCGGCATACGTGAGTCGAGTAGCCTAAAAGGTCTCACTTTAGAGAGAAATACATATCCAAAGGGTCATCAAATCTTTGGAAGGGAAACTTATGGGCTAATTTAAATTAGGAAATAGCTTGTTTTTTACCTCAGTTCTTTGTTGTAAAACGTACTTTATTCAATACCTTGTTTGTTTTTTATGTAATTAATGTGCCATATCAGCCTTTGATACGAACCATTATCCAAAGCTCTTTGTCCAGTCAACATACTCGTAAAGAAAAATGCATTATTTTTATATGTATAAGTTCCAAAATTTTCATTCCAGACAAAGTCATAGCCAATCCAATGATTACTTTTTTCAGTCGGTTCAGATAAATGATATTCTCCTAAAAGTTCTCTTGCTAAAGTATTATTCACAACAAAAATTCGTGGGTTATTTCTGTCGATTATTTTATCCAAAATAATTTTTGAAATCATACATTGTTTATAGATGAAATCAACACCACGTTCAGTTTTTAGTAAACTAGAGACTTTTTTTTGATTTGTCTCTCTATTATAAAGCAAGTCCATATGTCCCCAATTCAGTCCTGTTTTTTCAGCAATGTCAAAAAACTTTTTGAAGTATCTGTAATCAAGGTTAACATCGTAAGAAAGTTTATGAAATTCACAGTTGATGTCATTTTTTTCAATCAATCTTTCCTTTACTTTATCAGTCATTGATGGATTGATTCCAATAAATACAATTCCATCATTTGGTATTTCCGCAATTGAATTCGGTGAAAATTGGCAATATTCTTCGTTGCTAAATTCTTTCCAGAGTGAATTAATTTTTTCTTCAACTATTGGTTTTATTTCAATCACAGGTGTTTCTTGGGTATGTTTTACAACGGCAAAGGTATAATGCGTGTGAGGCGTTCCCTCACGTTTGGCTGTTACCTTGCCATTGATTGGTTTTGTGTGATGAAGATAGTTAATGTTGTTGAATAGAAGCCTCGCGTGGAGCATCCTGCATTCGACGAGTGCAACGAGAGGAATGCATACCTCATACAAGTTGGTAGAGGAAGCAAGATCCTATCCAGGTAAGCCCATAACTTATGAAAAGGCGTTGAATCACGGTTGTCGTTTCTGTCTCCGACGAGCGAGGTAGGAGCGAGAGGAAGACACAAGAGTAGATCGGGAGCTTGCCTGCCGGCAGGTCTTGAAATTTTGAAGCTCTTCAGGCTGATTAGCGGTTTTAGCCATACTCACATTCGAATTGATTGGTACTCAAGCCTTAAAATCAAAATTTTATAGCGGAGAGCTACGGCCGCAGGCTATTGGCCTGAACTTGTTTGTATATGATTTGTTGCGTGGTTTAAGCACCTAATTTAGCAAATAAACACCAGATAGCAAATCCGAGAGGATTTTCGTAAGCAAGTTCGAACTAGCCATTAATTATACACTGTGTTGCCATTAGTATTTTATTTCCGTTCTAAAAATTCCAATTAATTATCGGTAGTTTACGTTTTTCGTTAATATTCCAAAGTCCTAATTGAATTCCTTTTGTATTTTTACTTTCATTCCAAATTCCAATTTGTAGACCAACCATTTTTTCGTTCGCATAATTCGCGCCACCAATTTGAATTCCTGACATATATTCAGTTGAATTCGATAATGCAATTTGAATTCCGTTGCTATATGTTGTTTCGTTGAGCAATCCAGAAATTTGAAT
Source organism: Nonlabens agnitus (assembly GCF_002994045.1). NCBI lineage: Bacteria > Pseudomonadati > Bacteroidota > Flavobacteriia > Flavobacteriales > Flavobacteriaceae > Nonlabens > Nonlabens agnitus. The sequence goes on along the minus strand of NZ_MQUC01000003.1, from coordinate 1,867,989 downwards.
TCCGTTTGAATTGTCCATTCCATTCCACAAACCAGCAATTGCAATTCCGTTATTTTCAGTTCCACTTTGAACTAAAAAAGCAAGCGTAATTCCATTGAAAGAAACATTTCCCATTGTTCCACCTGAAATATTCAAGCCATTTATTATTTCATCAGTTTCTTCTTTTCTAATTAAACTACCATTTGCTAATAATCCTATAAGTCCAAGTCCAGGGATTTCAAGTCGTATTCCATTTGTTCTAACAAACCTTTTTTCGTCATTGAATTGCGGAAATGCTCCAACTGAAATTCCATTTATAGTTGTATTTTGTGTATGGAAAGTTCCAAATAAAAATCTTGTTTTCTCATTGAAATCTTGAGCAAAGACTTTAATGGAAATTAGAAATATGACTAGAATCGTAGTGTTTTTCATATTAATGGCAACGGTTGTGTATATGGCTCCTAGCGTACAAATTATCCATAACCATTCAGTTAAACACGAGCCGAATCTTTTAATTTTCTTATTACCTTTTCTTTTCAATAAGCCAAATTAAAAAAAATGGCGAACTTCACAATATACCTCAACTTCCTATTATACAACTACCTAGATATGAGATATATACCTTGTTACCCGTAGTTATTTTTCCTCATTGGTATTTTAAAAGCAAAATCTACGCTTATTAAATGCTCATATTTAAAATCAATGGTAGGATTTATTCTTATGAATGTAGGTCTATAAACTACACCAGCAAATAGGGATTTTCCAAATTGGAAGTAAGTGTTAGCTGTTAATCCAAAACTCTGGTTTTTTCTTCTAAATTCTATGTTTTCGTCTGGATAAGTCTGGTCGATAAGGCGATAGTTATTTACTGAATAGTTTATTCCATAACCAAAATTCAATCTTCCTAGCTTGTAATTATCTGTCAAGTCAATATATGTAGTACTTAAATCTTCTCTTACATCATCCAATGTTGCCGCAGCTGGTATCGGAACGAAAAAATCTGTTGCTGCAACAAATTTTAAAGCAACGTACTTGTCATCTCTATAAAAGTATTCAAGTCCAGCAGATATTCCCCAAAATCCAGTATTAACTTTTGTTCCTATTTCATTTGGTTCAAAATTAAAACCATTGATATATGGTATCGATAATGATAGATTAATATGTTCTTTATTTTTCGGATATTTCTTTCCAAAATACTCATTCCAAAATTTTCTGACTGGTGGATGTATTATTCTTGTTGTATCATTAGTATTGAGGTAGACATTGTCGCCATAGTAAAACCTTTTTTGATTAGTCAAATCAATAGCATAATATGCTGGTGAAAGTTGCATTCCAAGTGAGTTCAAATAAAGAAAAGTAGGATTTGGTGATGATTTAACAATGTAATCAAGATTTAGAGTATCAGAAATCAAGGTTAGTTTTAAATCTTTCTTTGACCTAACTACTTTTATGTTATTTGGTAAATCGTATAGACTATCATATACTTTCACTTTCGCATTTCTAACATTCGATGTAACCCTTAAATCATAATCTTCTTTCTTTAAAATCGTTGCGCAAGATGTCAGAAAAAGACAAGCAGAAATAATAAGCCAGATGTTTTTCATAAATATGGGTAACGGCAAAGGTATAATGCGTGTGAAGCGTTCCCTTGCCTTTGATTGTTTTTGGTTGATGAAGATAGTTAATGTTGTTGAATAGAAGCCTCGCGTGGAGCATCCTGCATCTGACGAGCACAGCGAAAGGAATGCATACCTGATGCGCTTTATGCTATGTTCGTGCTAGTTAGTCGAGGAAGCGAGATTCTAGCGAGGTAAACACCTACCTTTTGAAAAGGCGTTGAATCACGGTTGCCGGTTCTGTCTCCGACGAGTGAGGTAGGAGCGAGAGGAAGACACAAGAGTAGATCGGGAGCCTGCCTGCCGGCAGGCAGGTCTTGAAATTTTGAAGCGCTTCAGGCTGATTAGCGGTTTTAGCCATATTCACATTCGAATTGATTGGTGCTCAAGCCTTAAAATTAAAATTTCATAGCGGAGAGCTACGGCCGTAGGCGATTGGCCTGAACGTTTGTGGCTATGAGTAGTGCGGGCGCAAACAGGCGATGTCTATTCAGTTGAGCACAGAGCCAAAACCTTGTTTTCTGGTATTTTATTTTATTATTTCAAAAAGCCATAATGAGGTTATGGAGGTCATTGCAAATTAGCGATTATTTTAGATTAAGCAACTTAGCCCGTATTACATATAGCCCATGTTGTAGGCAGTGCTTTGTTCATTTAATTATCAAGGTCTCCAACAATTCTATCTGCTTCTACATAACCTTCTTCTATCGGCATTTCTGACATCAATCTTTTTATTTCATTCGGTTTTGTAGCAAACTCTTCATTTTTTTCCATTAACTCATTTATGAGATTTCGCCATTCCAAATATGCTCCTTTTTTATTTTCGATTAGAATATCTTGAAGAATCGTACCCCAAATTTTTCTCATTCTCTCATCCCATTTATTCTTAGCCGTTGTGAAAAACATAGTATTTACATTGTTAATCTCCATTTTGGCTTTTGTCTCACTTAGTTCTCTTCTCAAAGCTCTTGAGCACATTTCAGCGACATCGAAAAGCAATTTATGAACTTCTAATTCTGATGAATTTTCAGAAAGTTTGCAGGAGCAATTTTTACAAAATACTGGAGCGATATAAGATTTGTCATCGCCCTTTCGTTTTCTTATTCTTTTTGACAGGTGTGATTTAGGCACATCAACAATTCCCTTTAACTCGATAGTGCCAGACATTTCCCAACCATATTTTTCGTTGAATTTTTCGCAATCTTCATTTGATTTTGATTTAAAATCCGAGTAGCTTAATTCAATGTTCGGTTGCCAAAATAGGTTGTCGTCATTCTCTATTCGCACATTAATTTGGGCATTTAGTTTAATCGATAAAATGCACAGTAGAAAAATGCAGCAGATTTTATATGCTATTTTCATTTGATTTTTTTCTAAATTTTTGTTTCTCATTACTTACAACAGCAAAGATATAATGCGTGTGAGGCGTTCCCTCACGTTTGGCTGTTACCTTGCCTTAATTGGTTTTGATGGATGAAGATAGTTAATGTTGTGGAATAGAAGCCTCGCGTGGAGCATCCTGCATCCGACGAGTGCAACGAGAGGAATGTATGTCTTATGCGCTTTATGCTCTGTTCGTGCCAGTTGGTGGAGGAAGCGTAGCCTTGCCAAGTATAGACATACCTATTGATCAAGGCGTTTCACACCTTTGCCGTTTCTGTCTCCGACGAGCGAGGTAGGAGCGAGAGGAAGACACAGGAGTAGATCGGCAGCCTGCCTGCCGGCAGGCAGGTTTTGAAATTTTGTAGTAATGTCACTGTTTGAAAATCTTGCTAATGCAGGCACTCAAATGTTTTGGGATTCGAAGCCTTAGCTTCAAAATTCATAGCGGAGAGCTACGGCTGCAGGCAATTGGCCTGAAAGGTCTCGGCTATTAGTAGTTGCGTGGTTTAGCACTTAATTTTGCAAGTAAACACCGAACTGAAAATCCGTGAGGATTTTCAGAAGTAGGCGAGAACAAGCAATTACTTATAGCCATTGTTGAGTGTAGTTTTTTTATTCGGTTATTCTGTTTTTCAAATCCATTTGACCGTGTAAAATTCTTGTTATTTCAATCGGATGGTCAATTCTTTTTCGATAAAATATTATGTGTCGATTTGCTTTTAATCCGAAAAGGTCAGATTTAATCCCATTATAGTTTTTTCCTAATTCTGGATTGTCAGCTATATCTCGGCAAATATCAAGAAGCATATCGTAGTATCTGTCAGCTTGATTTTCAGACCAATTCTCAACTGTATACTCCCAAATTCTATTTAAGTCAGCTACAGCCTTATTGGTCAATTCGTATTTAGCCATTCTTTTTGCGTTTAGCTTTTAATTCCTCAAGATTTTTTTTTGGGTCGAAATCGTGAGCAATTCCACTATCAATTCCTTCTTGAATAGCATTTCTTAACGCAATTACTTTGCTTTCCTCATTTTCTAAAAGTCGAAGTCCAGCTCTGATTACTTCGCTTACATTTTTGTACCGTCCAGCAGAAACTTGGGTTTGTACAAACTGGTCAAAATAATTTCCGAGCGATATTGATGTATTTTTCATTTTAATCATTTTTATCAAACATACCAATTTTTGGTAAAAAATCAAATTTTCTCGATTTTCGCTCAAATCACACCGAACAGCTAACGGTCTCGGCTATGAGTAGTTGCGTGTTTTAGCACTTAACTTTGCAAGTACACATCAAACTGTAAATCCGCGAGGATTTTAAGAAGTAGGCGAGGACAAGCAATTACTTATAGCCATCTTAATCTTGTATTCTCTTTATTTTTAAAATCAAACAGAAAGAACAAAAGGGAAGGTTAAGGTACAGATATACATTGAAGCATTGGACTTCGTCAACATTGATTACCACTTCCCTTTTTCTACAGTACTACGTTCAGTTCTATGAGACTTGAGATCTCGTTTTTAAGTTGTTGTAATGTCTGTAGAATCGTCCTTTCATAAAACTATTTATTATGGATAAATATACAGAAGTCTTTGGAGTAGACATCAGCAAGGACCACTTTGATGTCTTTAGTGAGCGTTATGGACATGAACGTTTCAGTAACAACGATGATGGGTTCCATAGGTTTCTGGAGGGTCTGTACGATACGGACCTGGTGGTCATGGAGGCAACGGGATATTACCACGTTTTGTTACTTGAGTTCCTGAATGGTTTTGGAGTACCGTCATCCCTTCTCAATCCTCTGTCGGTAAAGCGTTTTATCCAGATGAGATTGAAGCGTGTAAAGACGGACAAGAGCGATGCAGAGATGATACGCAGCTATGGCCTACAGGAAAAGGTCGCCATTTATCAGAATAAGAGTGTGGAATCCAAAGCAATGCTTCAGACCTGTAGTATGCTGGAGGTGTACCTGAAGCAGCGTACGATGCTGAAGAATAAGCTACACGGTGAGAAGACCCTTGGTGAGCCATCCGAGGTATTGGTCAAGAGCCTACAGTGCAGCATTACGCATATGGATCAACAGATACAAGTGCTGGAAAACGAATTGGCAGATCTGGTCAAGATGCTCTACGGCAATCAAAAGGCCCATCTGTGCAGCATCCCTGGAATAGGAGACCGCACGGCTATCTATCTTTTGGCACTGACCGATGGCTTTTCCCGTTTTCAAACGGCCTCACAGCTCATCAGCTATGCCGGGATGAGTCCGGTGATACGTGAATCGGGCAGTAGCGTGAGAGGTCGCAGCAGGATCAGCAAGATGGGCAACAGGAGGCTGCGCAATTTGATGTTCATGTGCGCCTTTAACGCCTGTAAGCACAATCCAGGATGCAAGGCAATGTATGAGCGCATCACGGCAAAGGGCAAGAGCAAGAAACTGGCTTTGATAGCTGTTGGGAACAAACTGCTCAGACAGGCCTTTGCGATAGGTAAGAGTGGCCTGCCTTTCGATCCGGCATACGTGAGTCGAGTAGCCTAAAAGGTCTCACTTTAGAGAGAAATACATATCCAAAGGGTCATCAAATCTTTGGAAGGGAAACTTATGGGCTAATTTAAATTAGGAAATAGCTTGTTTTTTACCTCAGTTCTTTGAAGCATTGGACTTCGTCAACATTGATTACCACTTCCCTTTTTCTACAGTACTACGTTCAGTTCTATGAGACTTGAGATCTCGTTTTTAAGTTGTTGTAATGTCTGTAGAATCGTCCTTTCATAAAACTATTTATTATGGATAAATATACAGAAGTCTTTGGAGTAGACATCAGCAAGGACCACTTTGATGTCTTTAGTGAGCGTTATGGACATGAACGTTTCAGTAACAACGATGATGGGTTCCATAGGTTTCTGGAGGGTCTGTACGATACGGACCTGGTGGTCATGGAGGCAACGGGATATTACCACGTTTTGTTACTTGAGTTCCTGAATGGTTTTGGAGTACCGTCATCCCTTCTCAATCCTCTGTCGGTAAAGCGTTTTATCCAGATGAGATTGAAGCGTGTAAAGACGGACAAGAGCGATGCAGAGATGATACGCAGCTATGGCCTACAGGAAAAGGTCGCCATTTATCAGAATAAGAGTGTGGAATCCAAAGCAATGCTTCAGACCTGTAGTATGCTGGAGGTGTACCTGAAGCAGCGTACGATGCTGAAGAATAAGCTACACGGTGAGAAGACCCTTGGTGAGCCATCCGAGGTATTGGTCAAGAGCCTACAGTGCAGCATTACGCATATGGATCAACAGATACAAGTGCTGGAAAACGAATTGGCAGATCTGGTCAAGATGCTCTACGGCAATCAAAAGGCCCATCTGTGCAGCATCCCTGGAATAGGAGACCGCACGGCTATCTATCTTTTGGCACTGACCGATGGCTTTTCCCGTTTTCAAACGGCCTCACAGCTCATCAGCTATGCCGGGATGAGTCCGGTGATACGTGAATCGGGCAGTAGCGTGAGAGGTCGCAGCAGGATCAGCAAGATGGGCAACAGGAGGCTGCGCAATTTGATGTTCATGTGCGCCTTTAACGCCTGTAAGCACAATCCAGGATGCAAGGCAATGTATGAGCGCATCACGGCAAAGGGCAAGAGCAAGAAACTGGCTTTGATAGCTGTTGGGAACAAACTGCTCAGACAGGCCTTTGCGATAGGTAAGAGTGGCCTGCCTTTCGATCCGGCATACGTGAGTCGAGTAGCCTAAAAGGTCTCACTTTAGAGAGAAATACATATCCAAAGGGTCATCAAATCTTTGGAAGGGAAACTTATGGGCTAATTTAAATTAGGAAATAGCTTGTTTTTTACCTCAGTTCTTTGTTGTGTGCAGTTATTTTATCCATTTATTTAGTAAACTATCGATCTCCTTTTCATTCTTTTCACTATGTCCAATTTTTGAATAAACAATTTCGCCATTAGTATCTATAATATAAAAAGTTGGATATGCTCTAACATTATATATTTTAGTGACTTCATTATCAACAAATATCGTTGGATAATTCATTTCATTTATTTCGATGAACTCTTCAAGTTTCTCCTTATCCTTTTCTTTATTGTCGTATGGATTTAATCCGAGAATCGCCAAATCATTTTTTGAATATTCAGTTCGTATTTTATTTAATGAGGCGATTGCTTTTATACAGGGAAAACAATCCTTGTACCAAAAGTCAACCAAAACATATTTGTTTCTGTAATCTTTTAAACTGATGGAGTCATTAAGTTGAAAATTAAAGCCTTCAAATACTGGTGCTTCAATTCCGTTAGCTATAGGTTCCATTTCTTTTGGGTCAGTTTCTTTATAATCTTCGATTTTGTAGCTGTCAATTAGATTGCTTAACTCTAATTGTAAATCACTATCGGTTATGCTGTTATATTTCTCATTGGTGAAATGCCATTCATTGTATTGATGCTCATTTTGAAATTTAACTGAGTAGATTATATTTTTTAAGTTGTCATCTTCGTTGAAAAAGAAAATCTTTCTTTGTTTTTCAATTGGTAAGTTGTCTTTAAATCTGAATTTTATAGCATTTCTATTTGAATCTCGAAAAATTGTATCAGTTAATCTGGCAACTGTGGTAGAGTCTTTCCAGTATTTTGATAATCGATTTGCTTTTAAAAAATAAGAATCTAGAACACCACTTATTGTATTTCCATTAATTGCCCAATCTTGACCTTTGTGTGGAAAGAATTTAGTTATCTTTTTCTGTTTGTGATTGATAATATAGATATTTTCTAAGTCGTAGTATCTGTCAATGCTATCGTTTTTTATCCAAAAACTTCCACCGAAAATGGTGTCATTTTTATGTTTTATTAATCGAACATTTGAATTATAGTTTAAAGTATCTTCATCGGAACTAAAGTATTTCATCTTGTAGTTAATGTCATATTCCCAAGATTTATTCTTTTCAACTTGCTTTTCAAAGTTCTCAATAATCAAATCAATTGACTTTTCTTCTTGGCAACTTAATAGAAAGGTCATAACTGTAAGAAAATAAATTAAATGTTTCATATGTTGGTTTTTAATTGTGCACAAGGTGTTTGTGTATAATTATTGGCGTCTTTAATTCACTAATTTAGCAAATACAAACCGAATAGAAAGTCCGCGAGGATTTTCAGAAGTAGGCGAGAACAAGCAATTACTTATAGCCATTGTTAGGTGCAGTTAAGGTTAAGGATTACAAATGCCCTAATTGTGGAAAATGGCATAATGATAGTGACGAACAATATGAAGTGAACAACGAGCAATATCCAAAATGCTTTAATGAAAGTAAAGGCTCAACTATGGATGGTAGTTATTGGGATTGGGAAGAAGTACATTGTTGCGAAGATTGTGAAACGAAATATTGGTTTAGTAATGGTGCGTACTAATTGCACCTAACGGCAAAGGTATTATGCGTGTGAGGCGTTCCCTCATCTTTGGCTGTTACCTTTCCATTGATTGGTTTTGATGGATGAAGATAGTTATTGTTATTGAATAGAAGCCTCACGTGGAGCATCCTGCATCCGACGAGCACAGCGAGAGGAATGCATACCTTATGCGCTTTATGCTATGTTCGTGCCAGTTGGTGTAGGAAGCGAGATCCTAGCCAGGTAAACACCAACCTTTTGAAAAGGCGTTTGATCACGGTTGCCTTTTCTGTCTCCGACGAGCGAGGTAGGAGCGAGAGGAAGACACATGAGTAAATTGGGAGCCTGCCGGCAGGCAGGTCTTGAAATTTTGAAGCTCTTCAGGCTGATTAGTAGTTTTTAACCATACTCACATTCGAATTGATTGGTGCTCAAGCCTTAAAATTAAAATTTCATAGCGGAGAGCTACGGCCGCAGGCAATTGGCCTGAACGGTTTGGGCTATGGTTTCGTTGCGGAATGATTCGGCAGAATTATTCCGCCGTAAACCAAACATTGCAAATACGCAGGAATTTCCGAGAGGAAATTCCGCCGCAATGAACTATAGCCGTTGTTGTGTGTAGTGTTTATTCGACGTAAGCTATTCGTTCTCCGATTTTATACCTCATAATTTTTTTATCGGCTTTTTCAGAAATCTGGATTGCTCCATCGATTGTAAACTGTGCTAATCCGCTAACAATAATTTCGTTCGTTTCTTTGTTCAAGAGTATTTTTTCTGCTTTTTCCAATTCAATAATGTCAGTTTTAAAACTAACATTTCCTAATAATTCAATTGTGTTAGTTTCTTTATTAAATTTAACTACATCACATTTGAATTCAGGTTTGTCATTTTTAATTTCGGTTTTGTCTTGAGCAAAGGAATTTAATCCAATAATCAGAGCAATTGCAAGAAATAAATTTTTCATAATTATATAATTTAATTTGTTAATAATTTAATTTTCGTTTGTCACATTACACACAACTAGTGTATAGAAGCAAGTTAATACTTAACCCCAATTAAATCAATACCTTCTTAACTTAATATCATAAGATATATCTCTTTTTGCATGATATTTATCCTACAAAAATATCAGCATGTTTGAAGACTTTAAAACGCTACTACAGATTAAAAAGTACAGTAATAACACTATCAGGTCTTATATCGGCTTATTACACGTATTTCAAGACTTTGTAGGCTTTCAAACACCTATAGAAAAGTTAGATAACTATTACCTTTTTGACAAATTAGGCGAACTGATCCTTATCAAAAGTTACGTATATACAACTCAAAAGCAATTGTTGAGCGCCGTCAGGTTGTACCTGTTTGAAATGCACAAAAGAGAGGTGGATTTTAAGAAGTTACAACCTCGGGCTCCGCAGCAAGTATTACCGCAAATCTTGTCGTTAGAAGAAGTAACGCTACTGCTCAATAAGACAGAAAATAAAAAGCACAAGGCCATGCTGGCCACAATGTATAGTCTTGGGCTTAGAAGTGGTGAACTTATCAATCTCAGGATATCTGATCTGGACAAAAACCGCAATTGCGTTTTCATTAGTCAGTGAAAAGGTCGTAAAGATAGAATCGTACCATACCCAGATTCCCTAAAGCCTATTTTAAAAGCCTACTATCAAGAGTATAAGCCTAAAACCTATCTTTTTGAAGGTCAAAAAAGGGAACAATATAGTGCGGGATCCCTACGAGCCGTTTTCAACAATGCATGCAAACGCGCTGGAATTACCAAAGATGTAACCTGTCATAACCTGCGACACTCCTATGCCACGCATTTGTTAGATTCAGGAACAAACCTAAAAGTCATACAGAATTTATTGGGACACAATAATATTAAGACAACACTGCTCTACACCAGGGTTTCTGACCGTAATATCGCAAATACGACCAGCCCACTGGATTTTTTAAAACTTACCTAAGCATTAACAATAGCATAGCTATCCCTAGGGACCTTGAAAATATAATTTTAAGGCTATTTCCCATTTCAGATACCAGGGAGATACTAGGGAGATACTTAGGGGATAGTGTATGGTTAGTGTATGGTTAGTGTATGGCGAGTGTATGACGAGTGTATGGCGTTCTCGACAAATAAGTATGGATCAAGTATAGATCAAGTAACCTTGAGTTATGCTCTGGTCTTGACTTTATTATTTTCTTTCCTGGGTACTAGGCGTTATGATGCAAAAGCAAGGAGAACGCATGGAGAATGGCAAAAAAGCGTAGACACTACCACTCGTGTTGGTTGATAAACAATAGTTGATTATCAGATTATTACCTCAACACCTACTTTAACGCATCAAAGGCTTAAAAACCAATAAATAAGACTACTTTTGCAGCCGCTAAGAAGCGCTATTTTTATGAAAGATATTAGAAACATTGCGATTATTGCTCACGTTGACCACGGTAAAACCACACTGGTTGATAAGATCTTGCACCACTGTGAGATTTTCCGTGAGAATGAAAATACGGGAGAATTAATCCTTGATAACAACGATATTGAAAGAGAACGTGGGATCACGATTCTTGCAAAGAATGTATCTGTAATGTACAAGGGTACTAAAATCAATATCATCGACACACCTGGTCACGCAGATTTTGGTGGTGAGGTAGAACGTGTATTGAACATGGCAGATGGTGTGTTACTGTTGGTAGATGCCTTTGAAGGTCCTATGCCACAAACCCGCTTTGTATTGCAAAAAGCTATCGACCTTGGTTTGAAGCCTTGTGTCGTGGTTAATAAAGTAGATAAGGAAAACTGTACACCAGACGAGGTACACGAGTCTGTTTTTGACTTGATGTTTGAATTGGGTGCAGAAGAATGGCAGCTGGATTTCCCTACCGTTTATGGTAGTGCAAAAAACAACTGGATGTCAGAGGACTGGAAAAATGAAACAAGCAATATCGAGCCATTGCTGGATATGGTGATTGAGCATGTTCCTGCCCCAAAGGTAGAAGAAGGAACCACTCAAATGTTGATTACTTCTCTAGACTTCTCAAACTACACCGGTCGTATAGCGATAGGTAGAGTAAAAAGAGGCTCCATTAAAGAAGGACAAAATGTAACGTTGTGCAAACGTGATGGTTCTATGACCAAAACAAAGGTCAAAGAAGTATACGTTTTTGACGGTATGGGAAAAGCCAAGGCAGAAGAAGTCATGGCAGGTGATATTTGTGCGATCGTAGGTCTGGAAGGTTTTGAAATAGGCGACAGTGTTGCTGACTTTGAAAATCCAGAAGCTATGGAAACCATCGCTATCGATGAGCCTACCATGAGCATGCTGTTCACCATAAACGATTCACCATTCTTTGGTAAGGACGGTAAGTTTGTGACCTCACGTCACATCAAGGATCGTTTGACTAAGGAATTGGAGAAAAACCTTGCGTTGCAGGTACACGATACCGGTGCTGCAGATAAGTTCATGGTATTTGGCCGTGGCGTATTGCACCTTTCTGTATTGATTGAAACCATGCGTCGCGAAGGTTATGAATTACAGATAGGTCAACCACAGGTAATCATCAAGGAAGTAGATGGTGTAAAATGTGAGCCTATTGAAGAGTTGTCTATCGACTTGCCAGAGAATGTAAGCGGTAAGGCCGTTGACATGGTTACTTTGCGTAAAGGTGAAATGACCAGTATGGCACCTAAGGGCGACCGTATGTTGATCGAATTTAAGATCCCATCACGTGGTATCATAGGGTTGAGAAACCAATTGATCACCGCCACTGCTGGTGAGGCCATCATGAACCACCGTTTTATAGGTTTTGAACCTTATAAGGGTGAGATTTCTGGACGTATCAACGGTTCCATGATCTCTATGGAAAAAGGAACAGCGATTCCTTACTCCATGGACAAACTTCAGGATCGTGGTAAATTCTTTATCCATCCAGGAGAAGAGATTTATGGTGGACAAGTAGTAGGTGAGAACTCAAGACCAGATGATCTTGCGATCAACTTGACTAAAACCAAAAAACTTTCCAACGTACGTAGTGCAGGAAACGATGACAAGGTAAAGATTGCGCCACCGGTAAAGTTCACGTTAGAAGAAGCCCTGGAATACATCCAGAAGGATGAATATGTAGAGGTAACTCCTAACCACTTGAGATTGCGTAAAATCTATCTTGACGAGAATGAGCGCAAACGTAGAGGTAAAGAATTGAACTAGATGTAGCTTCAATCATATATTAAAAAAAAGCAGATTCGTGAGAATCTGCTTTTTTGATTTATGTAGGTATCATGCACTGGTGCTGTTGTGGTGTTCCGCTTTCGCGAAAGCGAGATCACCTAAAGTCCAGCCTGCATCACAAAACTTTTTGCACTACCATTACATAGCCTTTGCAAAGAATACCGCGTTCATCATCAGCTTGTTGGTGCCGTACCAAAAGGCTCTAAAATTGGTATTGTCGGTAAAGCCAATAACATCGCCACGGCCATAGTTGTTGTGGACAAAGGGTCTGGTATTTCTCAAAGCTTCTAGGTTGGGTTTTGAAATATATCCAGCCATGAGTGGTTCATTGGTGTATTTGATGGGATTGCGATAGGAAGTGCTATCAGCCTCTACAAATAGGGTAGAGTTTCTAAAAATAGGCAGCTGGCTGTCCTTATACCCAAAAGCAACAGGATGCGATCGATCCAGTTGGGTTTCAAAAATAGCTCCACCTATGACCTGCGCACCGTTAAAATCGCCACGCTGCTCAAAGGTCACGTTTTTGGCAGGATTTTCAGTGGACTTAAACGTCACGGGTAAAATTTTGCTACTGGACATCCAGCGCAGCGAGTTGCCAAAACCTATAAGGGTACCGCCAGAGCGCACCCAAGACTGCAGGCTTTCCATCGTGCTCTTGTCTGGCGACCCATAAGAATTGGGATATATGATGGTGTTGTAATTGCTCAAGTCGGCACGGCCTAGACGATCGCGTTCTATCTTAGTGATCGCAATATCATAACGCTGGTCCATCAAATGCCAGATCTCACCAGCGTCATAAGAATCAATGCCATCGCCTATCACTAGCGCAATTTTCGGGTCTTGCAAAGGCACAAATGAATTGGATCCTAGATCGATTCCTGTCGTTAATCCCGTAGAAACAGCATCCACAACCACTGCAGTCTCGCTAGTGTATTCCTGCAAACGCTCCTGCAGTTCATTTTTGGAAAAAGGCTGTCTCGATACGGGTATCATGATCGTACCATAGTCATACGTTTTACCGTTGAGCGTGAAGGGCTGCATCGCTACCTTGGCAATGATCTCATCCCTCAACAGTTGGTTCAATACCTTAGGTGTTTCGTATTCATTCCATTCCATCAGGTAGGCGTAGTCTGAAACCGCAAGAGGCTTTTTGGTACTGGAAGCTTTATTGACCTCAAAAGAATTTTGGTCCATCGTGGCGGTTACATCGGCACCGGTAGCGATATTTCCAGCATTCATGGAATAGTCCAGATCAAAAGCCAGTGGGAACGTCCATGCGCTAATGTCATAGAAAAGACTGTCTGTAAATTCAGTGTCTTTTTGAAACAAGGCTTGGATCAATCTGCTTTTCTTCTGCGACTTGGGAATGACATATGCATAACCTTTCTTGTATTCTTTTCCGTCTACTTTGACATCTTGGTTGAGTTCTTTTAATCGTATCTCGTGGCGTAGTAAAACCTCTGCAAACGCATCGGTTTTCCCAGAGTCTTTAGAATCGCCAAAAATGATATTGCCTGATTTGGTTTCATTAGCAGCATCTTTGAAGAACTTCGTTTGATAATTCAACAGTTTGTCTTTCATGCCGTTGGCGGCAGCCAGCGTGCTTAGCGCTGCGGTAAATTGATTGCGTATGGTAAATGGGAAAGTCAAAACCCCATTAACTGATTCCTGTGCGTGCCCACGGGAACTCGCCTGCTCAAACAAAATTCCTATACTACCATTTACATCTGGAAAAGTAGAACCTTTACCATAGTAAAAATCGTCATAACTTTCTTCTGTATAATAGAAGGATCCTATTTTATCTAGTGCCGCGGCATGATAGTTTCCTATTTCCTTGGTAAGGTCTTGGTTCATTTGCGGCGTCAATGGATTAGTTCTGGATGGAATTCCTGGCTGGAAAAAGAAGCTGGAATTGGTTCCCATCTCGTGATGGTCGGTCAAGATATTGGGCATCCATTTATTGAAAGTAGCGATGCGTGCTCTGGATTCTGGCAATTGTACCGGCAACCAGTCGCGATTCATATCAAACCAATAGTGATTGGTACGTCCACCAGGCCACGCCTCGTCATATTCGCGGTCGTTACCATCGATAGTAATGTTTTCATTTTTATGCTGATTCACCCAACCTGCAAATCGCTGCAGTCCATCAGGATTAAAACTGGGATCCAGTAACACCACGGTATTGTCCAGCATCTCATCAATTTTGGGCCCTTGTGTAGCGGCCAGATAGTAGGCATAAAGCAATGCAGCATTAGAACCACTGGCTTCATTTCCATGAATGGAAAAACCCTGATAAATCACAATAGGACCATTCTCGCTGGATTTCCCATCAATTCGATCTTGGCGTGCCTGTTGCAATGCCTCTACATTTTGCAGATTGCTGGGCGAGCTCACCGTGAGTAGGATCAAGGGTCGGTCCTCAAAGGTCTTGCCTCTATTCTCAATAGTGATGCGGTCGCTGGCACTGGCGAGCGCCGTCATGTACTGGACCAGCTTGTCGTGGGTCACGTGCCATTTCCCAGGAACGTATCCTATCACTTCTTCAGGTGTTGGGATGTTAGGATTATAGGTGACGTCTGTGGGTAAATAATAATCCATTTGTGGATCAACAATGGTTTGTGCGGTTATCGCTTTCGCGAAAGCGAAAAAAACAGCCAGCACTAGTAAAAGATTCTTCATGTGGTTTTGGATTAGGTCAATAAAATAAAAAGCCTTTCACAGGGAAAGGCTTGATGGTGTATATGCTTATTTTTAAATATCGTCAAAATCGACGTTGGTAAAGCTTGCTGGGTGATTAGGCTCTGCAGCATCATCTGACGCTGGCGAGGCGGTATCATCTTTTTTGAAATCGGCTTTGTGACGCTCTGAAATGACCTCGTCACCTTTCTGGTCAATGATGTAGTTGGTCACCTCTTTAAGCGTATCACCAAATTCTGCAAAGTCTTCCTTGTACAAGTAAATCTTGTGTTTTTTGAAGTGAAAGCTGCCATCATCGTTGGTGAACTTCTTACTTTCTGTAATTGTGAGGTAGTAGTCGTCTGCCTTTGTAGATCGTACGTCAAAGAAATAAGTGCGTCTTCCTGCACGAACTACTTTTGAATAAATTTCTTCCTGCTCCTGATAATCTCTATCGCTCATGTCGGTCTTTTGGGTGTTAAGCACTCAAAAATAGGAAAAAACTTGAAAAGCCTATCTATAATTTTGGCTTACTGTTCCAGCATTTGATTGGCATACAAATCGGCATAATAACCGTCTGCTTCCAGTAACGACTCATGATCACCGCTCTCTATGATGCTACCATCCTCTAAAACGATGATAAGATCTGCATTCTTGGCAGAGCTCACACGGTGGCTCACGATAATGGTCGTGGTGTCTCGGGTGACTTTTTTGAGGTTATTGAGGATCTGCTCTTCAGTCTCTGTATCTACGGCACTCAAACAGTCGTCAAACAACAAAATGTTGGGTTCTTTGATAATGGCCCTTGCAATGGAAACTCGTTGCTTTTGTCCACCGCTTAAGGTGATGCCTCGCTCGCCCAGCACAGTTTCGTAGCCGTGAGTGAAGTTCTTGATGTTCTTGTGAACGACTGCATTTTTTGCGGCCGCAACAATTTCTTCCTCACTGGCATCCTTGTTTCCAAAGGCTATATTGTTCCCGATAGTGTCAGAAAATAAAAAGGCATCTTGAGGCACGTATCCTATGGATTGTCTCAAATCATCCAGATTCAAATTCTTAATAGGTTTTCCGTCAATCTTGATCACGCCATCGGTTACATCGTATAGGCGACCAATCAATTCCAGAACAGTAGACTTACCGCTACCTGTTTTACCTAGTATGGCCAGTGTGCCGCCACTGTGAATCTTAAAGGAAAGGTCTTTAAGCGCGTGAATGTTGGTGTCTTCATAAACAAAATTGACCTTGTCAAACTCTATGCTTCCTTCCACACGAGTAGTTTCTTCTACCAGGTTTTGAATCTGGGGTTCAATGTCCAGAAATTGATTGATGCGTTTTTGGGAAGCCTCAGCTTGCTGGATCATGTTGGTCACCCAACCTACAACGGCAACCGGCCAGGTGAGCATGTTGACATAAATCAGGAATTCTGGAATGGTTCCTACTTCAATTTCTCCTGCAATGACCTGACGACCACCTACATAAATCACCAGAATATTGCTAAGTCCAATTAGTAATACCATCAAAGGAAAAAACAAGGCTTGAACCCGTGCAAGGTCAATGTTCTTGTCCTTACTGTCATTAGCCACTTGTGCAAACTGCACGTTCATTTGAGGTGCGAGATTGTAGGCCTTAATGACAGAAATGCCACTAAAAGCCTCTTGAGATATGGTGTTGAGATTGGATAAGTATTGCTGTACCAGTGTGGAGCGCTTGTGAATCTCGCGGCTTACCACATAAATAGCGATAGACAAAAATGGCAATGGTACGATGGTGTAGAGTGCAAGCGTTGGTGCCGTGTCGATCATTGCAGGAATCACCACAGCAAATAAAGTAATCATGTTGATTCCATACATGATGGCTGGACCCATGTACATGCGTACTTTAGAAACATCTTCGCTTATGCGATTCATCAAGTCACCCGTACGATTCTGTTTGTAGAAGCTTAATGATAATCGCTGGTATTGCTGGTAAATGATATTCTTGAGATCATATTCTAGATGCCTGGAAACCACAATGATCAATTGGCGCATGATAAACGTCAAAATCGCTGCAAGTAGGGTAGTGCCTAAGATGATGCCTATGTAAAGGAGTAGATCGTCCTTGACCTGTTCTAGATCGGTACGTTCACCGTTCCCATAGGCGTTGAGAAGATTGATGATCTTACCTACGTACTTAGGCAAGTAAAGAGACAAATATCTGGAGGCAATCGTGACAATAATTCCAAAAATGAGTTGCCATTTATACTTGGCAAACAGCTTATTGAGCTTCAGTAATTCCTTCATAGGTACGTGTCGTACATTGTTAACTATTGTAAATTGAAAATAGGCGATAAGTCCATTGTTGATTATGTAAAATCAAACTACTTTTGCAGCGCAAAATCAAACGCCCTTAATGGGTTACACCATGTCTCAAGACTATACTACTTTAGAAAAAATCATTAATCAGGATCCAGTTTTTGGACAGTTGTCCTTCAACGATCATGAGCAAGTGGTTTTTTGCAACGACAAAGATACAGGATTAAAGGCCATCATAAGTATACATAATACGGTATTGGGCCCAGCTTTGGGCGGTACGAGAATGTGGAATTATGACAACGAATGGTCTGCTCTAAATGATGCCTTAAGACTCTCTCGAGGCATGACTTATAAAAGCGCTATTACCGGTCTTAATCTAGGTGGTGGTAAAGCAGTGATCATTGGGGACGCCAAAACCCAGAAGACTCCAGAGATGATGCGCAAATTTGGCGAATTCGTGCACAGTCTTAGCGGTAAGTATATCACTGCAGAGGATGTTGGGATGAATACAGAAGATATGGACCTGGTGCGTGAAGTAACTCCTTACGTCACGGGAATTTCAGAAAGTAAAGGTGGCTCTGGTAACCCATCGCCCATCACCGCCTATGGTGTGTTTATGGGAATGAAAGCCGCAGCACAGTTCAAGTATGGTAGTGATGTACTAGAGGACAAAGTCATCTATGTAGAAGGTGTAGGCCATGTAGGTGAAACCCTGGTGGAATACCTCACTGAAGAAGGTGCAAAAGTCGTCATCGCAGACATCAACCGCGAGCGCCTGGAAGAGGTAAGCTCTAAATATAGAGCTACCATCTATCAAGGTGCAGACCTGCATTCTGAACCTATGGATATCTATGCGCCCTGTGCGTTAGGTGCCACGATCAACGACAACTCTATCAACAAGCTACAGGCACAAATCATCGCTGGAGCGGCTAACAACCAGCTAGCCGATGAGGCTAAACACGGCATGTTGCTACAGCAACGCGGTATCGTATATGCGCCAGATTTCCTGATCAACGCTGGTGGTATCATAAATGTCTTTGCAGAGCTGGAGGGTTACGACCGTTCAGAAATAATGCGCAAGACAGAAAACATCTATACAACGACCATTGAGATCCTTAAAAAGGCCGCAGATAATGGGGTCACGACGCACACCGCTGCGCTACAGATCGCTCAGGCACGTATCGATGCAAGACGAGCAGAACACAGCAGTCAATCCCATTAATAGTAGTATTTTTGCAGTCCTCAAGCTGTAATTTGCAGTGAGGATATTGATAATTACGCTTTCGCGAAAGCTGACTCAACACCAGCCGCGTTGCATTTATAAAAAACGTTCTTATGCTTACCCGTAGACATTTGCGCATCAAGGTCATGCAGGCCGTTTTTGTCTTTCATAGACAACGACCCGATGACTTGAAGGAATTGGAAAAATTTCTCAATGGCAGTATGACGCAAACCTTTGTACTGTTTCTTTACATGTTGCAGCTACTGGTAAAAATCCATGAACTGGCAGAACAGCGCTTCAAGCTGGCCCAGGACCGCTTCACGGGATCTGAAGCTGTCAAAAACCCTAGTCGCGCACTTATAGAAAACAAGGTCTTGATCGAGCTTGCCAAAAGTCCAGCCCTTAAGGAAGCTCTCAAGAAACGCAAATTGGATCCTTGGCATCTAGATTCAAAATATGTGGAGCGTCTTTATGAGCAGATCGTCAATGACAAGATCTTTGTCATGTACGCCAGTGAGGAAAGTGATAGCATCAAGAAAGATCAAAACTTTGTCAATTCCATATTTTCTGAAATCATAGCACCAGATGATGAATTGATGAGTTATTTGGAAGATGCGAACATCACATGGATGGATGATTATCCACTGGTGAATACAGAGATCATCAAATTTGTAAGAAAGATAAAAGTCAATAAAGAGATCACGCTTCCAGAATTAGTCAAGGACAGTGAAGACATCAAATTTGCGATGGACCTTTTTAGACGTACCATCTTGAACCATGATGAATTATGGAACCGTCTGGAAGGAAAAACCCCCAACTGGGATTCAGAACGTATTGCACAAATCGATGCGGTCATGATCATGATGGCGCAATGTGAATTCTTGTATTTCCCTAGCATACCGGTTAAGGTATCTCTTAACGAATATCTGGAGATCTCAAAAGATTACAGCTCACCCAAGAGTCGCATCTTTATCAATGGAATTTTGGACAACTTGCTCAAGCAGTTCCAAAAGGATGATATGATCAATAAAATAGGGCGCGGCACCATGTAACGGAATGGTTTTTGTCGTTGTTCATCCCCAAGCATTTCCTTATATTTGAACGCTTTAAAAAATGAATAAAATGAAAAAAATAGTTTTGTTGTTTGCAGCAGTTGCTGCCGTGACACTTACAAGCTGTAATGAATCCGCATCTGCAAAGATTGATGAGGCTAACCTTACTGCTGCTGCAGACCGTGAGTCCGTAGAGGAAAATTATCCAGTGATGACTTTTGACCAGCCAGAATATGATTTTGGAACGGTCAATGAAGGTACCGTTGTTGAAAAAGAATATACTTTCAAAAACACAGGAACGTCTCCATTGATCATCGTGAATGCAAAAGGTAGTTGTGGATGTACGGTTCCTACGTGGACTAAAGAGCCAGTAGCGCCAGGAGAAGAAGGAACCCTTCTTGTCAAATTCAATACCAGTGGTAAGCCTAATGCACAGAGTAAATCTGTAACTATTACTACAAATACTGAAGCTGGAACAGAGGTGATCGTCATCAAAGGTTTTGTGACTGGAAAGTCCAGTACGCCTAACGCCTAATCCCTTTTATGGAGCAGTTTATAGCATTTGCGCCTTACGTAGGTATTGCACTGATATTTTATTTTCTAATTATCAGGCCACAGTCTAAACGTCGCAAAGAAGAAAAACAATTTGCAGAATCCCTTAAAGTAGGAGATCGTGTCATTACCACCAGTGGTATTCACGGTAAGGTCAACCAGATCAATGCAGACAAGGGAACCGTAATGATTGAAACTGGAGCAGGAAAGATGCTTTTTGAAAGAACTGCCATTTCGGTAGAGCTTACTAAAAAGCTCAACACTCCAACAGATGTCAAGAAATAATTTGAATTTATAGTAGTACCAAGCCCTTGAGAAATCAAGGGCTTTTTTTTGGCTTCGACTCCGCTCAGCCATCACAAATAGATTCTATTTTGAAAACATCCCTTAGTTGTAACTATATTACGAGGATGAAAGGATGGATGTACATATTGCTTTGTTCAAATGGTAGTTACTATACTGGCAGCACCAATGATCTTAATCGCAGAATCATCAAACATCAAGCAGGGTTAGGTGCAAATCATACCAAAAAGTATTTACCAGTAGAACTCATCTATTTTGAAGAATTTGATAGAGTTCAGGATGCGTTCTATCGAGAAAAACAAGTTCAGGGCTGGTCCAGAGCTAAGAAAGAAGCACTCATCAATGGATTTTCTGACGAATTGAAAAGGTTGGCAAAGTGTTTAAATGAAACTTCCCATGAGAAATGGCGTAAGGAATAAATAATTCGATTTCTGGATCCGGATCATTTCGACTTCGCTCAATGACCTGCTTTGCAAGACAATTTTCATGTCCAATAAGTGCTATGTTAGCATAGCCGAATGAGCGGTGGCTCAACGTGGTCAGATTCGTGTGACTGGCGTAGCCAGATTCAGGTAACTGAGCGTGGTCAGAGTCGCGTGACTGGCGTAGCCAGATTCTGGTGACTGAGCGTAGCCAGAGTCGGGTGACTGAGCGTAGCCAGAGTCTAGTCTGGTGACTGAGCGTAGCCGAAGTCACATCCCAGGCAGCTCCTTCCAGCTACCATCTTCGGCGGTTTGTTTTAAAAAGTGGTTGCGTTGCTCTAACAATCGAGTCATATATTTCTCAAGAAAAAGGAAATCGGCAAGATGGCCTAGCCAACCTAGTGGCGAGTCGTAGTCAAAGATGTCTTTCATCAATGTACTGCCATCTTCTTGAAGGCTAAAATGATGCTCATGACGGAAGTGTTTAAAAGCACCGCTCACCAATTCATCAGCAAAAAAGTGATGCGGTCGCACGTCTGTGATCAAACTTGTAAGTTGCTGTTTGATGCCAAAGTGTACCGCTTCCCAGGTCACGGTTTCACCTTCTTCTACCAGTCCAGTCGTTCTGCCGGCAATGGCCTTCTCTTTGGTGTGTTGTAGGGAATCTTGATGTAGGTCTATACTGCGCGCCAGGTCAAAAACCAACTCGAGCGGTGCGTTGACTTTGGTATGCAGGACTATTTTAGGCATGAAGACTTTTTGTAAAGATAGACCTCAAATTTTGGGGATCGCGCAATCGCTTTCGTAAAAAGAGCAACAGCAGTTGCGCTCTTTTATTACATTTGAAAAAACCTTTCCATCCATGAATCAAGAACGTGTAGTTATAGAAAATGTCCAGCCAGTCATTAATGCTGGTCGTCACGCCATCAAAAGAGTAATAGGAGAAACCGTGCAGGTGAGCGCCACCGTTCTTGTTGACGGCCACGATGTCATTCAAAGTGCCGTTTTATACAAACATGAAAAGGCGAGAAAATGGCAGGAGCAGCGCATGGACTCCATTGGGAACGATGATTACAAGGCGAGTTTTCAAGTAGAAAAACTGGGCAAACTCCAGTATAAAGTTCAAGGTTGGGTCGATTATGCCCTCAACTGGCGCCATGGGATCTCCAGAAAACTGGCCGATGGCCAACACGTCAAAAGTGAATTGCTTGATGGAGTGATTCATTTAGAGCACGCTTACGCGAAAGCGAACAAAACCGAACAGTCCTTGCTACAATTCGGGATTGAGTCATTTCAAACCGACTCTCGATACGATGAGGCCGTTGAGGTCGCCCTATCAGATAGGCTAAAAGACATATTCCTTAAATATCCCGCAAAGCAGATCGCCGCAGAAAGTGAGGTTTTCATTTGTAGTGTAGACCGCGAGAAGGCAAGATTCTCGACATGGTATGAATTTTTCCCACGCAGCGCTGGACAAAATTATAATCACGGGACTTTTAAGGATTGTATCGAGCTATTGCCCTATGTGGAAGAAATGGGCTTTGATACCTTGTATTTTCCACCAGTTCATCCTATTGGAGAGGTCAACCGCAAAGGAAAAAACAACACCACAACAGCACATGGTGATGATGTAGGTTCTTGTTGGGGAATAGGTTCAAAAAATGGCGGACATATGTCGCTGCACCCGCAATTAGGTAATGAGAAGGATTTCAAGAAGCTGGTGCAAGAGGCAAAATCCAGAGGTATTGAAGTAGCGATGGATTATGCCTTACAGGCAGCACCAGATCATCCTTGGGTAAAAGAACACAAGGAATGGTTTAGATGGCGACCAGATGGAACCGTACAGTATGCAGAGAATCCGCCGAAGAAATATCAAGACATTCTACCTATCTATTTTGAAACTACCGATTGGAAAAATCTGTGGAAAGAGTTACTGCGAGTTGCCTTGTATTGGGTAGAAGAATTTGATATCAAGGTATTTAGAGTAGATAATCCGCATACTAAACCTTTTCATTTCTGGGAATATCTCATTGGCGAAGTCAAGAAAAAACACGACGATGTCATCTTTTTGGCAGAGGCTTTCACAGCACCTAAAGTGATGAATCAGCTGGCTAAGGTTGGTTTCCAACAATCCTACACGTATTTCACGTGGCGCAACAACAAGCATGAATTGCAGGAATATGTGCACGAACTCACCACCAGCCATCAAAGAGAATACATGCAACCCAACTTCTGGCCCAACACGCCAGACATCAACCCATATCATTTACAGTCCGGTAATGAGAGCGTTCACTTGAATCGATATGCACTCGCAGCCACGTTGAGTTCCAGTATAGGAATTTATGGTCCCGTGTTTGAGCAAATGATCTCCAGCGCTCTTCCTGGCAAGGAAGAATATCTGGATTCTGAAAAGTTCCAGATCGCTAATTATGACTGGAGCAAGAGAACCAAACTTACCTTGATCATCACTAAGATCAATCAAGCGCGCAAGAATCTCGCGGCGCTACAACAAACCAATAATATCAAGTTCCTGCACCAGGACAACAATCAATTGATCACCTTCTACAAATGGAGTGATGATCGAAAGAGCGAAGTGATCGTGGCCATAAACCTTGATCCTTACTACGAGCAGGAAACTTGGGTGCCCATGCCTTTACAAGAGATGGGAATTGATGAGCATCATGGTTTTACCGTTAGAGATGTCATTACAGATAGTAGTTACCACTGGAGCGGCACGCACAATTATGTAAAGATCAATCCCGTATTGCCATTCCATATTTTTGAGGTGAAGAGATAAGTGTTTGATTACCTCATAATCTTTCTATATTTATAGGGTAATCAAATCAAATTCTCAAGAAGATTCTTATATTTTTGAGATCTACTCAATTTATTGATAATAAGTGTCCAAAACCAAGCTCACAAACCCAAAACCCTGGGAACAACTTCTAGACGATGCTGCCTTTAAAAAGCAGTTGACTCATGATATTTTAGAGAGCTATGTGGTACAGCAACGCTGGTATGGTGGCAAGAGCAGCACGCTCAAATATCTTGAGATTAGTGAGTTTTTTACCATTGCTCACAAGGGCGATCACTTTTACGGCTTATTGCTGGAAGTCAATTTTAAAGAGGCTTTTTATCAGCATTACTTTTTGCCCTTAGGTTTTGTAGTGGATAAATCTGCCGCAATAGAAGGTTTGATCGCGCCCATCAAGCTGGGCGATCAGGATGGTTATTTAGTAGATGCGCTATATCTGGATAGTTTTAGAAAGGTACTTTTTGAAAAAATCATTGAATCCCAACCGGTAGAAGGATTGGGTACGATCACTTTCCATGCTGGAGAAGAACTGGATGAAACGCAATACGTTTCCAGCCGCTTTCTAGGCGCAGAGCAATCCAATACCAGTATCATCTTTAATGATAAACACATCATTAAGTTTTTCCGTAGGATTTATAGTAGTACCAATCCAGACTATCAAATATCGCGCTACCTTACAGAGCAAACTTCGTTTGACCGTTCGCCTACGTATACAGGTTCCATTAACCTCAATATTGTCAAAAAGCACGATATCACACTGGCATTGATGCAAAAATTAGTGGACAATGATGGTGATGGTTGGGAATGGATGTTGGAAGAGTTGAAGGTTGTGTTTAATACGCTTTCGCGAAAGCGGATTGACATCAAATCCTTACCAGACGTCAAGCTATTTACCAGATTAAAATTACAAGAGGTGCCACACGAGATGGTCGACTGGACTGGACTGGACCTTTTGAAAAGAATCAGAACCCTGGCACTGCGCACTGCACAATTTCACGTGGCTATGGGCGGCGAGCGCAACGATCTAAAATTCACGGCAGATAAGTATAACGGCGACTACAACGTCTGGCTTAAAAACCGATTGTTGTACATGTTCCAGAATAGGCTCAACACGGTGGAAAATAACCTGCATAAATTGAGTGGAGAAGCGCTGGATCTAGCACAGGAATTACTCGAGCGTAAAAATGAGATACGCAACCGTTTTATACAATTTGACTGGCACCACATGAAAGGTGAACGCATACGTATCCATGGCGATTACCATCTAGGCCAGGTACTGGTGGACGGCGAGGACTTTTATCTTTTGGATTTTGAGGGTGAACCAGAAAGTACCATACGAGACCGCAAGGTCAAGCAAATGCCACAAAAGGATCTTGCTGGGATGTTTCGCAGTTTTCATTACGCGATCTATTCCACGATTTTCGATCACGGAGAAACCACGGGAATTTCAAGAGACGACCTTTACGAGGCAGGTGAATTATTGTATAAGTATTTGATTTCCATTTTTATGGATACGTATTTGCATCACGTGCACAATAATAACTTGAACATAGGCTACCGCAAGGAAGTCAATTTTTTACTACAGTTTTGCCTGCTGGAAAAGGCCATTTATGAATTGGGCTATGAGTTCAATTCTAGACCTAGCTGGGCCATCATTCCATTGCGAGGCATCCACAGTATCATGAACCATAAACAAGAAAAAGTATGAGCCAGGTAATCACGCACTCGCTATTTACAGATTTTGACATTAATCTTTTCAAATCTGGAAAGCATTACAGGCTTTACGAAAAATTCGGCTCGCACATTCTTGAAAAAGATGGCATCAAAGGAACCTATTTTGCGGTCTGGGCACCAAGCGCTAAGGCTGTGAGCGTCATAGGAGATTTTAATTTTTGGGTAGAAGGTGAGCACCAGTTGCAGGTACGTTGGGACAGCAGCGGTATATGGGAAGGATTTATTCCTGGAGTGGAGCAAGGCGTCACCTACAAATACAAAATCCACTCGTCACACAACGATATCAAGACAGAAAAAGCAGATCCATATGCACGTCGCTGTGAGCATCCGCCCAAAACGGCCAGCGTCGTATGGCAGTATGATCCCAAGTGGAGCGATGCAAAATGGATGAAAGCGAGGGCAAAAAACAACGCACTTGATGCGCCCTATTCTGTTTATGAGGTACATCTGGGCAGTTGGAAACGCAAGATTGAGGAGGATCGCAGTTTGAGTTATCTAGAACTGGCAGATGAGTTGGTCGCTTACGCGAAAGCGTTACAATTCACCCACGTAGAGTTCATGCCCATCATGGAATATCCCTATGATCCTTCATGGGGCTACCAATTGACGGGATATTTTGCGCCTACAGCAAGATTTGGTTATCCGGAAGAGTTTGCGCAATTGGTTGATGCGATGCATAAGGCTGGAATAGGAGTCATCCTGGATTGGGTACCATCCCATTTTCCAGAAGATGCCCATGGACTGGGATTTTTTGACGGCACCGCTTTATATGAGCATCCAGATCGCAGACGTGGTTATCATCCGGACTGGAAATCCTTGATATTTAATTATGGTCGCAACGAGGTCAAAAGTTTCTTGATTTCAAATGCACTGTTCTGGATGGATCAATACCACATTGACGGCTTGCGGGTTGATGCCGTGGCTAGCATGTTGTTTTTGGATTATTCCAGAGAAGATGGCGAGTGGGAACCTAATGTTTTTGGCGGTAGGGAAAACTTGGAAGCCATGGCATTTTTAAGAGAAATGAACGAGGCTGTTTACCTCAATTATCCAGATACACAAACCATTGCCGAGGAGAGCACCAGCTTCCCGATGGTGAGTAAACCTACTTCTATAGGTGGTCTTGGTTTTGGGATGAAATGGATGATGGGATGGATGCACGATACTTTGGAATACTTTAAAAAGGAACCTATTTATAGACGTCACCATCAAAATGATTTGACGTTCTCGATGACTTATGCGTTTACCGAAAATTTTATGCTACCGCTATCGCATGACGAGGTGGTTTATGGTAAGAGCTCTATCATAGGTAGAATGCCCGGCGACAAATGGCAAAAGTTTGCCAACCTGCGATTGCTTTATGGTTATATGTTCACGCATCCTGGCGGTAATTTATTGATGATGGGATCAGAATTTGGCCAGCATGATGAATGGAAATTCAATGGCAGTCTGGACTGGCATCTCACACAGTTTGCAGATCATCAGGGAATTATGAATGTGATTACTGATTTGAACAAGTTGTATAAAAAACAACCGGCTTTGCACGAGAAGCAATTTGATGCCGCTGGATTTGAATGGATTTCCCATGAAGATGCAAACAACAGCGTCATAAGCTATGTGCGCAAGGGAAATGATTCTCAGATTGTTGTCGTTTGTAATATGACACCTGTACCTAGAGAAAATTATAGAGTAGGTTTGCCAGCAATAGGTAAATACAAACTGCTATTTAACAGCGACGATTCAAAGTACGGCGGATCTGACTACAAGATAAAAAAGTCCTTTACGGCTCAAAAGGAGAACTGGCAATATCGCGATCAAAGTGTCGAGTTGAACTTGCCGCCACTTGGGGTTTTGGTTTATGGGGTTTAAAATTGGCAGGTTTAGATATGTATTGATAATAGTTGTTTTATTTCTGTCCTTTTTATCTATAGCTCAAGACAGTAGGGAAGATTTGGTGGAATTGGTTTTGAAGGAATTGAGTCTGAGCAAATCTAATATTGCCGAAGATCTTCTTGTCATTAAAATGATTTCCGAAAAAGAGTCAGCAATTCTAATTCCTGAGATTGTAGAGCAAAGCGAAGAATTCATTGATTACAAATTTGACCTGGTAATAGTCCAAAACTCGACTGGACTTATTCTGTCGCAATTACAAAAACAA
Source organism: Nonlabens agnitus (assembly GCF_002994045.1). Taxonomy (NCBI): domain Bacteria; kingdom Pseudomonadati; phylum Bacteroidota; class Flavobacteriia; order Flavobacteriales; family Flavobacteriaceae; genus Nonlabens; species Nonlabens agnitus. The sequence continues at coordinate 1,840,168 of NZ_MQUC01000003.1, read as the reverse complement.
ATCTTTTTGACAAGTGATGCCACTAGATTGTATAATGCCGAGGTTGATTACAATTCAATAATGGTATCTGATCGATTCGATTCCCTTAGTGTATCATAGAATATTATGGTAGCAGTCGTGTCAATCCACACTCTTCAAAAAACTTGTATGCATTTGAGCGAGTTGGCAATGAAATAAAAACAACACTCGAAGACTTTGTCATTCATGAGATCATTGGAGAAAACGATGGCGGATTAAATGGATCTTACAAAGAATTAAAAAGACTTATTATCCCAGTGAACCTAACACAACACCATTCAGATCTTAGAATTCAAGAGGTGGTTTTAAAAAGTAAAATGATTGATGGAGAAGAAGAGATTACGGGTATTTCCAAGAATGATGTTGCTATACTTAAATTTCACAATGGAAAATATCACAGTAAGTAGCAATTAATTGGATTTCCCGTTAAACTTCACACAATCATACTTTTTAAGATGGAAAACCTATTAGTTTAATGTTCAAATAATTAAACATGAATATTACACTTAAACAAGCCCAAGCGATCATTGAAAAAGCGATGGCCAAAGCAAAAGAAATCAACACAAAAATGAACATCAGTGTCGTAGACGCTGGTGCAAATCAAGTCGCGTTTGTCCGTATGGATGGTGCATGGCTGGGAAGTGCTGACATTGCTCTCAAAAAGGCCAAAACTGCTCGATTTTTTGACATGCCGACCGGTGAGATAGGCAAAATATCACAACCAGGTGAATCTCTTTTTGGAATCGAGCACTCTAATGGAGGTCTGATCAGTTTTCCAGGTGGACTACCTGTTATAAATAAGGATGGAGACATCATAGGAGCCATAGGTGTGAGCGGCAGTACTGTAGAAAATGACCACGAGGTGGCAGCAGCTGGAGCAGCAGCCATCTAGTGAAAACACTATAAATGCAAAAAGGTCCACTTGTTCAAGTGGACCTTTTTTTTATTCAAACCTCAATTGAAAATTTCCAATCTCAATGTTTGTGTGTTTGAATGTGATTAATTCAAGTTAGTAGTGCCTAGGGCGGTAACCTCGCCATTCACAACGACAACATCATTGATCACAACGGTTTGTAACTCGGCTGCTGGATCTGCTTCAATGGTAACGGTGTAAGTCCCGTTAGGTACACCATTAAGTCTATACAGTCCATTCACGTCAGTAAATGTGCTTATCTCGTTGACTCCATTGCTGGCTGTTACTTCAACCTGAAAGGTTGTTGGTTCCACATCACCTATGATCGCTCCAGACAAGGCCGCTAATTCAGTTCTTATTACGGGTTTTAAAGAATAGCCACCATTACCTTGACGTACGATGGATTTATCTGCGTCAAAGTCTAGAATGAATTCATAAAGAATACCGCCTTCCAATTCTTGATTCACATTAAGCTTCAAACCAGATTGTTGGGCGCTAGGCGTTGATAATGGGAATTCTTGACCGTCAACAACAACAGAGTTGTCGTCTCCTAGGATCAACCTGATTTGGTTGATTCTTCCAGCTGGGATTTCGTCATCTGCTAGCACGACGTTATTTCCACCTGTCAATTCGAGAAGGTCATAGATACCGGTATTATCCATATCAAGCACCAATTCTTCATCATCTGCATCGCCGTTAAATTTGATGGCAACGGCCTCTACATCTATAAAGACGTTATCATAATCACCAGGCGCATCCACAAGTTTAATGTTAACTCTAGCTGGTTGTGTGCTGTCATTGTCGTCGCTACAAGAAAATAATGTCGTTGTCATCGCAACCAACATCAGGGAATAAATTAGTTTCTTCATTTTTAGGGTTTTAAATTAATTAAGGAGTTCAAACTTAATTTAAGTTTCAGGCTTGGGTTCCTATATGCTTGTTAATAAAGAGACTCTTAACAATTTGGATTTTATAAAGCAATCTGACATTTGAAACAGAAAATGAAACAGGCAGGTGAGGAATTTATTCTGTGATAGAGAGAGTTGTTAATATAAGATCAATTAGGCTTTTTGTAGGACAAGTCGCTGCAGTGCAGTCGTATCTTGAAAATAAAAACTATGAAAATTTTAAAACCTTTATTTTTTATACTTACCGTGGCTCTTATTTATAGCTGTGGTCCTGCGGTTAATACAACCAAGCCCACTGACGACAGCCTGAAAAAATATCAGAGCTTTTCCTATTTGCCTAACTCTGCCATTGAGATGCCAGATATGGCTATGAATGATGATGTGAACACACTGGTAATTCAGCAAATCAACGATAGAATGATGGATGCTGGGTACGAATTAGACAGAACCAAACCAGATTTGTTGGTACTGGTAAGTACTAAAGTTGATGAAACTACAGAGACAACCACAGATCCAGTATATGCTCGATATGGATACTATAATAGACCAGGATTAAGAGTCAATTCTTATTACAACAATTACTACTACAATGGTTACAACACATTTCCAACCGTAGTTGGGTACGATACAGATACCTATAATTATAAGGATGGTACATTGATCATTCAATTGGTGGATCGTGAGTCACGTGAAACGGTGTGGAAAGGAATAAGCAGTACCAGTATCTACAACAGTGGCGACACTGCTGCTATGACCAGTCTGGTCAACGCGATTTTTGAGGAATACCCATTATTGAAATAGATAGAAATCTAAATAGAACGAAAGCCCGTTTAATTAACGGGCTTTTTTTATGAAACACCTACGCTATAATTTGCGCTCTTTTTTAGTAGGAATCTTTCTTTCCAAGCTTTGAAAAAATGCAGGATTGGCAAAAAATGGAAGTCCTGATCGCCATTTCTTCACTAGTTCACTTTTACATGATATGGACTGTAATAATTTCGCTTTCGCGAAAGCGATATCTTCTCCATCTTGAAGAAAACGGTTGCGTAACTAAACGTATTTATGCGTGAAATTCCAATGGTTTTTTTATACTTTCCCACGTTTGTACGGTACATACTAGTGCTTTAAGAAATTTGAACAACATCATTTTATGATTACAAATACAGAATTACATAAATCTGGTAATGTCTTTCCCGGGATGATTATCAGCTTCACTCATGTGGTGGATACATTGATTTTCAACTCTAACAACGGTGTCATCCTTCAAGTACAGGTTTTGAGAGACAGCGTCCTGAGGTTTAAATATGGTACAGGCGGCAAGATGGAAGAAGATTTTTCCTATGCCATTGATGACGATGGAAATAGAGGATACAACAAATTAAAAGTCACAGAAGAAGAGGCTTATTATGAAATTACCACTTCTAAGATCATTTGCCAGATTGCCAAAATCGATCTGCGCAGCCGCATCTTTGACATTGATGGAAAAATCATTTGTGAGGATGAACTAGGCTTTCATTATGAAGAAAGCTATGAGTATGGTGGCGAGGTTGTCAAAATGTCCAAGAAGGCGCAACCTGCAGAGAGTTATTATGGGCTAGGCGACAAGCCAGCCGACAATAATATGCGCGGTAAGAGATTTGAACTTTGGGGTACAGATCAATACGCATTTGGAAAACAAACCGATCCTTTATATAAGAATGTACCTTTCTACCTAGGGCTTCACAACAAGATGTCTTACGGGATCTTTTTTGACAACACCTTCAGATCCTACTTTGACTTTGCTCAAGAGCGTCACCATGTGACCAGTTTCTGGGCGCAAGGTGGTGTGATGGATTACTATTTTATCTATGGTCCAGATGCAAACAGCGTCGTGAGCGGTTATACAGATTTGACCGGTAAACCAGAATTGCCACCATTGTGGGCATTAGGTTTTCACCAGTGTAAATGGAGTTATTATCCAGAAAGTAACGTACGTGAGGTGGCTCAAAGGTTTAGGGATTTAAAAATTCCTTGTGATGCTATTTATCTAGACATCGATTATATGGATGGATTCCGTTGTTTTACATGGGATAACGAGAAGTTCCCTAATCCTACTCAAATGATTAGCGATCTACGTGAAGATGGTTTTAAAACCATTGCCATTATCGATCCAGGTATCAAGGTTGATCCAGATTACAGCGTCTATCGAGAGGCCATGGAGAAGGACTACTTCTGTAAAAGAGCAGATGGTCCATACATGAAAGGAAAAGTATGGCCTGGTGAGTGTTATTTCCCAGATTATACAAATCCAGAAGTGAGAGAGTGGTGGGCTGGGTTGTTTAAAGGACTTATTGCAGACAATGGGCTAGCAGGAATCTGGAACGACATGAATGAGCCAGCCGTTATGGAGGTTCCCAACAAAACGTTTCCAGACGATGTGCGTCATGACTTTGATGGACATCCATGTTCTCACAGAAAGGCGCATAATATCTATGGTGCCCAAATGGCTAAAGCCACCTATGAAGGTGTCAAGAAATTCATTTATCCCAAACGACCTTTCGTCATCACAAGATCAGCTTATTCTGGCACACAGCGCTATACTTCAAGCTGGTTTGGTGATAATGTTGCTACTTGGGAACATTTGAGTATTGCAAATATCCAGGCGCAGCGTATGGCATTGTCAGGAATGTCGTTTGCAGGATCTGACATTGGTGGTTTTGCAGAGCAACCTACAGGTGAATTGTTTGCCAGATGGATCGCGCTAGGGATATTTCATCCATTTTGTAGGGTGCATTCCAGTGGTGATCATGGCGATCAAGAACCATGGACGTTTGATGAAAACATCACAGACATCACCCGCAATTTTATCGAGCTTAGATATAAGTTGTTACCGTATCTATACACAACCTTCTGGCAATATGCCGAAGAAGGCACACCTATGTTGAAGTCACTCGTGCTTTATGATCAAGAAGATCCACAAACACACTATAGAAATGACGAATTCATTTTTGGTGATAAGATGTTGGTTTGTCCTGTTCTGGAACCTAATGCCAAGGGCCGCCGCATGTATATCCCTAAAGGTGAATGGTACAACTTCTGGTCTCGTGAGACCATTACAGGTGGTAAGGAAGAATGGGTAGATGCCGATATTGATAGCATCCCATTGTTTGTAAAAGCAGGATCCATAATACCTAGATATCCAGTCATGCAATATGTAGGTGAGAGCAAAATCGAATTTCTTACTCTTGATGTTTACTATACACTAGGATCTGATAAATCTGTGGTTTACGAGGACGCCTCAGACGGTTATGATTATAAGAAGGGCCGTTTTAGCTTGCGTAATTTGAGATTTAAAGGAACTAAGGATCAAATGACCATATCTCAATTTAAAGATGGCAAGTATACTACAGAATATGAAACGCTACGTTTCAATTTCATAGGTATGCCGTTTGAGATTGATTATGTAGAGGTGGACAATGTTCGCATTCCGCTGGAGGATCTACAATACGATCGCAAAACACAGACCATGCTTGTCAACAAGGAATTTAGTGAGTTCCATGTGGTAGGTAAGAAATAAGTGGACCGCTGTACTGTCTGCCTACAAAAGGCAGGCGCGAAAGCAATATTTATCCCAATAAATACAGCTTGCAAAAATCATTTTTGCGAGCTGTTTTGTTTTTAGCCAGACATTTATTGAGTTAATAAATGATAGGTGCTGGATTGCTAAAGGTTTTTTTGCCATCCTTCCAACCAGCAAGCGCTTGGGGTAATTTGCGCACGGCACTAGCAATGGAATCGGTATTCCATAAAACGAGATCTGCGGGCTGTCCTACTTGAATCGTTCTGGTTTTTCTTAAAATTTTAAATGCGTTGGTAGTGATCATTTCAAAGCACTGTCTCATTTCGTCGTCTGTCGACAATTGGCTCACGTTTGCATACAGATTTGTCATACGCAACAAGTTGCCGTCACCATAAGGCGTGAAGGCGTTTAGAATATTATTGCTACTTATCGCGGCATTGAGATCCAGATCATCAAATTCTGTCGGTCTTAGAACTCCGCGAGGTATGAGTTTTTCATGATCGCGGCCATTCAAAAACAAATCTGTTGCAGGCAATACACAAACGGATACATCATGATCTGCCAGCATTTTTTCCAAATCTTTACGCCGATCTGTTTTTAGAGCCATGAGTTTAGTCACGTGACCTATGGATACCTTGTTCTTGAAATTTGTTCTATCCATCACCTCGCACATGTATGGAATAGAACTGTTGCTGGCTTGAAGATCAAAATCCATATGAAAATCTACATTCAAGTTATATTCTTGAGCAAGTTTAAAAACGAGATTTATGTGAGCTTTGGGATCCTTGTCTTTATAGGGACAACCGCCTATGGTTTTGATTCCCGATTCAAAAGCTTGCTGGAGAAGCTTCACTGTTTTAGGAGCCGTTGTTAGACCGTTTTGGGCAAAAGCCACCATTTCAATATCTACCTGGTGGGAAACATCTTTTTGAAGCTGCTGCAAAGCTTTAAGACTGCGCAGTTCTGTTTTTGAGTCGGTTTCTACATAGGTTCTCACGCTAGTGGTTCCATTTGGCAGGATCATCTGGATCACATTTTTGGCACGCTCGTAGACGTCTTCTTCGGTAAATTCTTCTTTGGCTTGACCCGTTTGTTCCACGGCCTCTTCCAGCGTTCCTTCTTCAATAGTCGAACGATCCAAAATACAGGCCTTATCCAGATGCAAGTGACTTTCTGCAAGGCCAACGGTGACCAGCTTTCCATGGCGATCCAAGGCGTCATCTGGGGTCTTGGCATGATGTTCTATGCGAGAAATTACCTGATCTTCAACGTGAATATCGAAAGTTTGCTCTTGTTGATCCAGCTTGCAATTGTAAAGAATCGTTTCGCTCATTAATGGTAGTTATAAAAATTGTAGTGGTATCCACTTTCGCGCCTGCCTGTCAGCATACAGATAAGCAAACTCTACCAAAATAAAAAAGACGCTCGATAAGAGCGTCTTTAAATTCTAAATTGTGATTTTTTTATTTCTTCTTCTTAGCAACCAACTTTGCAATTCTGACAATCACTTTACTAGCTGCGATCATGCTTTCTACGGGTACGTACTCATAGGGTCCGTGAAAATTATGGCCGCCCGCAAAAATATTAGGACAAGGTAAACCCATATAACTCAACTGGGAACCATCGGTTCCACCACGTATGGGTTTTATGATAGGCTCAATGTCTAGATCCTTCATCGCTTGCTCTGCAATATCAACAATATGCATGACAGGCTCCACCTTTTCCCTCATATTGAAATACTGATCCTTGATCTCGATGGTTACTGCTTCACGCTCATATTGAGCGTTCATGTCTGCAGCAAGTTTGTGCATCACATTCTTACGAGCCTCAAAATGGTCTTTATCGTGATCGCGTATGATGTAGTGTAGCTCTGTCTTTTCAACAGCACCTTTCATATTGTGCAGGTGGAAAAAACCTTGGTAACCTTCAGTATGTTCTGGAGTTTCCAGTCTAGGCAAAGAGTCGATAAACTCTGAAGCGATGTACATCGAGTTGATCATCTTTCCCTTGGCATAGCCAGGATGTACAATTTTACCTGTAAACGTCACTACGGCTCCAGCTGCGTTGAAGTTTTCATATTCCAATTCGCCTATCTGGCTGCCATCCATAGTGTAGGCCCAATCTGCACCAAATTTTGCCACATCAAATTTATGAGCGCCTCGACCTATTTCTTCATCTGGAGTGAACCCTACCTTGATTACTCCATGCTTAATTTCTGGATGGTCAATCAGGTGCTTCATCGCCGTCATGATCTCTGTGATTCCTGCTTTATCGTCTGCAGCGAGTAGGGTAGTACCATCGGTAGTGATGATGGTCTGGCCTTTGTATTGTTTAAGATCGTCAAAGTAGTCTGGTGAGAGCACCAGGTCGCTACCTTTTAACGGAATGTCGCGCCCATCATATTTCTCTATAATCTGTGGCTTAATGTTTTTTCCCGTAAAATCTGGAGTGCTATCAAAGTGGGAAATAAATCCAATTGTGGGTACTTCAAAATCCACATTAGTAGGTAGCGTCGCCATCACATAAGCATTCTCGTCAATGCTCACATCCTTCATTCCCATGTCGATCAATTCTTGGTGCAGTTTGCGTGCAAGATTCCACTGTTTATCTGTGCTGGGCGTGGTCTCGCTTGCTGGATCTGACTCTGTATCAATCGTAATATAACTTACAAACCGGTCAATAATGGCTTGTTTTTCCATAGCTTAAATTTGATGGGTAAAGATAAGATTTGGCTCTTGAAAGGAACTAAAAATTATCAAAAAGCCAGATGCCAGTGTAGCTGGTTAAAGAAGGTATGAAGTGGAATGGAGTTCGCTTTCGCGAAAGCGAAATATTTAATTACACCATAACACTTTTAAAACTGAAGATTGCGGGAAAAGGGATTTTCTACCTGTGAAAAGATCGTATTTCTTCCAGCTTCATACAATGCTGGATTTTGAAGTTTGTATTTCAAGGCGTATTCGTCAAGAATCGTAAAGTTGATGACCAAGTTATCGTACAATTTGGCAAGTCTGTCATTGTCTGGATCTACCATCACCATGGGCTGTGTGTTGTTAGTCTGAAGGTTTTGTGACCAACCAAAACTTCTATTGGAAACCTGAAGCCTACCTGATTGTGGTAATCTAGTCATAGAATTGAGCAGAGATTGCGGCTGATAGCTGGTCTGAACTAATGAAACAGAAGTCGTTTTGACTGGCGCAGATTGTGCGTTACTCATGTAGCAGCTCGCGAAAATAAACGCTATAGTGAGGTATAATGTGATCAAGATTTTCATCCTAACCAAGTTAAGAAAAATTATTAAATGGTTTGAGGCTTTAACCCTAATTGCTCACCTTTTTGCAACATCAATTGATACGCTGCATCGTGCTCGTTAGGAATATCACCGTCCAGTATGGCTTCTTTAATCGCAGATTTGATCATTCCTATCTCACGGCAAGGCTTCAAGTTGAAGGTTTGCATAATTTCCTCACCAGTGACTGGCGGTTGGAAATTACGTACGTGATCACGTTCTTCAACCTCGACGATTTTATCGCGTACCTTCTGGAAATTGTTGTGGTATTTCTTGAAGCGCTTTGGGTTTTTAGTAGTGATATCTGCCTCACAAAGAGTCATCAAATCCTCGATGTGATCGCCAGCATCGTGTACCAATCTCCTAACGGCACTGTCTGTGGCAGCCTCATCAATAACCGCAATGGGTCGTGAAGACATGCGCACCATTTGCTGTACAAACTTCATCTTATCGTTAAGTGGCATGCGCAACCTTTTGAAGAGATGATAAACCATTTTTGACCCTTTAAACTCGTGACCATGGAAGGTCCAGCCTACCTTTTTGCTAAATCTTTTAGTTGGTGCTTTACCTATATCGTGAAGCATGGCCGCCCATCGAAGCCATAAATCATCTGTATTTCTGGAAATATTGTCCACCACTTCCAGCGTGTGGTAAAAGTTGTCTTTGTGCGTTTGTCCTTCTACCTCTTCAATACCTTTAAGAGCGGTCAATTCTGGCAATATAAGTTCCAGTAGACCTGATTTTTCCAGTAATAGGAATCCATGTGACGGAGCATCGCACATCATGATCTTATTGAGTTCTGTGACGATGCGCTCGTTAGAGATGATCCCAATGCGGTATGCATTTTTTTGAATACTTTTAAAAGAACCTGGTTCTATGGTAAACTCCAGCTGGCTTGCAAATCGTATCGCACGCAACATGCGTAAAGGATCGTCGCTATATGTGATATCTGGATCTAGTGGCGTCTTGATGACTTTCTTTTTCAAGTCGTCCAGTCCATTAAATGGATCCAATAAGTCGCCGTAATTATCAGGTTGTAATGAGAAAGCCATCGCGTTGATGGTGAAATCACGACGGTTTTGATCATCTTCAAGAGTTCCATCTTCTACCACAGGATTGCGGCTGCCGCGATCATAGCTTTCCTTTCTCGCGCCCACAAATTCCAGTTCTAGATCATTGGTTTTTATCATGGCAGTCCCATAATTCTTGAAAATGCTAATCTTGGTGCTTTGTGGGAGCAGCTCTTTAGTCCTTTGTGCCAGTTCAATTCCGCTGCCTACGGCCACGATGTCGATGTCTTGTTTGTTGCCTCTTTCCAGTAAAAAGTCACGTACAAAACCACCTATGACATAGGCATCTACACCTATGTCTTGTGCTGCTTGGCTCAGCGTTTGAAACACGCTGGACTTTATCGCTTCCTTAAAATTATGCTGAGGCATGTAACTTACTTTCTAATGACCTTGATCACGCCATTGTTGGATATTTTCATGATGGCGCTAGGTTTGACGTTTTTAGCTGGTAAAGGTAGATCCACGATGTGATCAATGCGCTCTTTCAATTCTTCTGAAATGTCTTCAAAATGAACCGGTGAGGGCTGCCCACTTATGTTTGCGCTGGTAGAAACGATAGGTTTACGC